>NZ_CP016464.1:1350000-2550000 GCF_001713455.1 Bosea sp. RAC05 | reverse complement strand
GCTCGTGCTCGGAAACGGGGCGCGGGCGATGGCCGCCATGGCCAAGGCGCGGCTGGCCGAATTGACCAGACCGGCGACGACGCGGCGCGCCGAGCCCGAGAAGCCGCTCGTCGGCCTCACCATGTTTGGTGTCACCACGCCCTGCGTGCAGCAGGTCTCGCGGCTGCTGGAGGCCGACTGGGAGCCGCTCGTCTTCCACGCCACCGGCACGGGCGGGCGGGCGCTGGAGAAGCTGGTCGAGTCCGGGCTGGTCGGGGCCGTCATCGACGTCTCCACCACCGAAATCTGCGACATGATGATGGGCGGCTTCCTGCCGGCGACGGAAGACCGCTTCGGGGCGATCATCCGCACGCGCATTCCCTATGTCGGCTCGGTCGGCGCGCTCGACATGGTCAATTTCTTCGCCCCCGAGACGGTTCCGGAGCGGTACCGGGGTCGCAATCTCTATCCGCACAATCCGCAGATCACGCTGATGCGCACGACCGCCGAGGAGAACGCCCGGATGGGGCGCTGGATCGGCGAGCGGCTGAACCTGATGGAGGGGCCGGTGCGCTTCCTCCTGCCCGAGCGCGGCGTGTCGGCGCTCGATGCGCCCGGCCAGCCTTTCCACGATCCCGCCGCCGACGCCGCCCTGTTCCAGGCGCTGGAGCAGACCGTGCGGCAGACGCCGACGCGGCAGCTGATCCGCTGCCCGCATCACATCAACGACCCGGCCTTCGCCGCCGCTTTGGTGCGGGAGTTCAGGGCCCTGCACGCCGGGCGCCGGCGCGAGCGGGCAAGTGGAGGCAGGGCATGAACTCGACGATGATCGCCTCACCGTCATTGCGAGGAGCGCAGCGACGAAGCAATCCAGGGGCGGCAGCGCCCTACCTCCTCCTGGATTGCTTCGCTGCGCTCGCAATGACGGCGTTCGGCGGCGGCTTCGACTTCGAGGACCGCCCATGACCGCCCTCGACAAGACGGCCCTGCTGAAGCGCTTCCGGGCGATGGTGAAGGCCGGCGAGCCGATCGTCGGCGGCGGCGCCGGCACCGGGCTATCGGCCAAATGCGAAGAGGCCGGCGGGATCGACCTCATCGTCATCTACAATTCCGGCCGGTACCGCATGGCCGGCCGCGGCTCGCTGTCAGGCATGATGCCCTATGGCGACGCCAATGCCATCGTCATGGAGATGGCGGCCGAGGTGCTGCCCGTGGTGAAGACCACCCCCGTGATCGCCGGCGTCTGCGGCACCGACCCGTTCCGGCGGATGGACGTCTTCCTCGACGAGGTCGCGCGGATCGGCTTCGCCGGGGTGCAGAACTTCCCGACCGTCGGGCTGATCGACGGCGTCTTCCGCAAGAACCTCGAAGAGACCGGCATGGGCTACGGTCTCGAGGTCGAGATGATCCGTCTCGCCAACGCCAAGGGCCTGCTGACGACGCCTTACGTCTTCTGCGAGGCCGATGCGCGCGCCATGGCGACAGCGGGCGCCGACATCATCGTCTGCCATCTCGGGCTGACGACCGGCGGGGCGATCGGCGCCGAGACGGCGCTCAAGCTCGCAGACTGCCCGGCGCTGGTCGACGCCTGGGCTGCCGCTGCCCTCGCGGTGAAGAAGGACGCGCTCATCCTCGTGCATGGCGGCCCGGTCGCCGAGCCGGCGGATGCCGACTTCATCATGAAGCACACCAAGCACTGCCACGGCTTCTACGGCGCCTCCTCGATGGAGCGGCTGCCGGTCGAGGTCGCGATCCGCGACCAGACGCGCGCCTTCAAGCGCATCGGGCGCGATCTCACGAACAAAAAGCCCGCCGGCAAGGCGGGCAAGGCGAAATGACCCGGGCCACGGGTGGGAGGATGAGGACATGACGGGACAGCTGATCGGATCGCTGATCCTCTGGCTGATCGTGGCGGTGATCATCATCGCCATTGTCGTCTATCTGGTGAACTGGCTGTATCGGCGCTCGTCGAAGGAGGTGTCCTTCGTCCGCACCGGCCTGTTCGGCGAACGGGTGGTAATCAATGGCGGCGCCTTCGTGCTGCCGATCATCCACGACGTCACGCCCGTCAACATGAACGTGCTGCAGCTCGCCGTGACGCGCGCCAGCAACGACGCGCTGATCACCCGCGACCGGATGCGCGTCGACATCGACGCAGAGTTCTATGTCCGGGTGAAGCCGGAGCGGGATTCGGTCTCGATTGCCGCCGCAACGCTGGGCCGCCGCACGCTCCAGCCCGACCAGCTCCACGCCCTGCTGTCGGGCAAGTTCATCTCGGCGCTGCGCACCGTCGCCTCCGAGATGACGATGGAGGAGATGCACGAGCAGCGCGGGATGTATGTCCAGCGCGTCAAGGAGGCCGCGGCCGAGGCGCTCGACCAGAACGGCCTGCTGCTGGAATCGGTGGCGCTCACCGACCTCGACCAGACCGACCTGCAGTATTTCAACCCTTCCAACCGCTTCGACGCCGCCGGCCTGACGCGGATCATCGAGGAGATCGAGGACAAGCGGAAGCTGCGCAACGACATCGAGCAGGATTCGATGATCCGCATCCGCACCCGCAACCTCGAAGCGGAGCGCCAGGCGCTCGACATCGAGCGCGACAGCGAGGCAGCGCGGCTCGAGCAGCAGCGCGAGATCGAGATCAAGCGCGCCGTGCAGCGGGCCGAAATCGCCCGCGAGCGCGCGGCCCGCGATACGGAAGCCGAGCAGGCGCAGATCCTCTCCCGCGAGGAGATCGAGAAGTCGCGCATCTCCAACGAGCGCGCGATCAGCGAGGCGCGCATCGCCTCCGAGCGCGATATCCGCCAGCAGGAGATCGCGCGCACGCAGGCCGTCGAGGAGGCCGAGATCAGCTCGCGCGAGCTGATCGAGAAGGCCCGCATCGCCAATGAGCAGGCGATCAGCGCGGCCCGCATCGCCTCCGAGCGCGACATCCGCCAGAAGGAAATCGAGCGCGCACAGACGCTTGAAGCCGCCGAGATCGCGGCACGGGAGGCGACCGAGAAGGCGCGCATCCTGCAGGAAACCGCGATCAGTGCCGAGCGCATCATCCGCGAGCAGGAGATCCGCAACCGCGAGATCGAGCGCACCCGCGTGCTCGACCAGGAGGACATCGCCGCGCGCGAAGCGGTCGACACCGCCCGCATCGGCCAGGAGGAGCGCGTCCGCGCACTCGGCATCGCGCGCAACCGCGCCCTCGACGAGGCCGAGATCGCAGCCCGCGAGGCGGTCGAGAAGGCCCGCATCGCCCAGGAAAACGTGCTGACGGCCGAGCGCATCGCGCTGGAGCAGCGCAAGCGCCTGCTCGAGATCGAGCAGACCGAGACGATCGAGGCGGCCGAGATCGCGGCGCGCGAGAGCGTCGAGAAGGCGCGCATCAGCCAGGAGCGGACCGTCGCCAGCGAGCGCATCCGCCGCGACGAGGAGGTCCGCAATCTCGAGATCGCCCGCAACCAGGCGATCGACACCGCCGAGATCGCCGCGCGCGAGGCGACGGAAGCCGCGCGCATCGCCCAGGAGAAGGTCGTCGCTGCCGAACGGATCGCGGCGGAACTCGCCACGAAGGAGCTGGAGATCCGCCGCAACGCCGATCTCGACACCGCCGAGCTGAAGCGCCGCGACACCGTCGAGCGCCGGCGCATCGCCACGGAACTCGGTCTGGACGAAGAGCGCATCGACGCGGCGAAGTCCCGCGAGATGCTGCAGATCGCCCAGAAGAAGGCGGTCGAGGTGGCGGAGGAAGACCGCGCCATCGTGCTCGCCGCCAAGAGGGTCGAGCGCACCGACGCCGACAGCGCGCTGCGCCAGGCCGAGATCGCCGCCAAGCAGCAGGTCGAATCCGTCGACATCGTCCGCGAACAGGCGCTGGAGGCCGCCCGGATCGAGCGCCGGCGCGCGCTGGAGCAGCTCGAGATCGCCCGGACTCAGGCGCTGCAGGAGGCGCAGATCGCCTCGAACGAGGAGGTCGAGCGCGCCCGCATCTCGTCGGATCGCGGGCTCGACGAGGCCCGGGTCGGGCGCCAGCGCGAGCTGCGCAAGCTGGAGATCGCGAGGGAGCGCGACGTCGAGGCGGCCGCCATGGACAAGGCGATCGCGCTCTACACCAAGTCGCTTGAGGAATCCGCCGCCCAGGCCAATGCCGAGAGCGCCCGCGCCAAGGCGGTCGAGGCCGAGGAACAGGTCAAGACGATCCGCGAGAGCGAAGGTGCGAAACGGCGCAAGACCGTCGAGGTCCTGCTCGCCGAGAAGGCGGCGGAGGAATCCAACATCGCCGCCGCCGCCGACAAGGTCCGCCGCGCCGTCGAGGCCGAGGCCCAGAAGCTGCTCTACGAGGCCGAAAACGTGCTCAGCGACGGCGCCCGCTACGGGCTGTTCCGGCGCCGCCTGCTCGACAAGATCGAGGGCATCGTGCGCGAGAGCGTCAAGCCGATGGAGAAGATCGAGGGCATCCGCATCCTCCATGTCGACGGACTCGCCGGTGGCGGCGGCTCGGGCGGGGCCGGCGGTGCGGCGCGCTCGCCCACCGACGAGGTCATCGAGTCGGCACTGCGCTACCGCGTCCAGGCGCCCATGATCGACCAGGTGCTGAAGGAGATCGGCATCGAGGGCGGCAACCTCGCCAAGATGGGCGGTCTGATGCGCGAAGCGTCCGACATGCAGCGCGTCGCCAAGGATGCGCAGCCGGCCAGGCCGAAGGGCGGCGGCGATGCCAAGAGCGAGCCTACGACCGGCGGCGAGGGCCCTGCCCCCGAAGCCGGCCCCGGCAAGACCTCCTGAGGCTGCAGCATCATGGCCCGCGTCTACGTCTCCAGCGTCATCTCCGCCCCCGCCGCCAAGGTCTGGGCCCGCGTGCGCGATTTTAACGGCCTGCCGAACTGGCATCCGCGCATCGCCGAAAGCCGGATCGAGAATGGCGAGCCCGCCGACAAGGTCGGCTGCATCCGCGCCTTCTCGCTGCGCAGCGGCGACCGGCTGCGCGAGCAGCTGCTCGGGCTCTCCGACTACGACATGTTCTGCACCTACTCGATCCTGGATTCGCCGATGCCGCTGACGAACTACGTCGCGACGCTGCGGCTGACGCCGATCACCGACCAGGAGCGCACCTTCATCGAATGGTCGGCCGATTTCGACTGCGCGCCGGAGCGCGAGGCGGAGTTGATCGAGGGCATCGGCACCAACGTCTTCCAGGGCGGTTTCGACGCCCTCAAGCGCGCATTCGGGGGATGAGGCATGCCTCACGTCGTCCGCAGCACGATCATCGACGCGCCGGTCGACCTGCTCTGGTCGGTGCTGCGCGACTTCAACGGCCATGACCGCTGGCACCCGATCGTCGCCCGTAGCGAAATCGAGCGCGGCCACCCGTCCGACAGGATCGGCTGCGTGCGCCGGTTCTGGCTGCAGGACGGCAGCGAATTGCGCGAGCAGCTCCTCACGCTCTCGGACCTCGAAATGACCTTCAGCTACTGCCTGCTCGACACGCCGATCCCGCTCTTCAACTACGTCGCCCATGTCCGGCTGCTGCCGGTGACCGATGGCAACCGCGCCTTCTGGCACTGGGAGAGCCGGTTCACCACGCCGCGCGGCCGCGAGGCCGAACTCGCCCGCATCGTCGGCGACGAGGTCTACACCAACGGCATCGAGGCGGTGCGCCGCCTGCCCGAACTCGCACGGGAGGCGGTCTGACATGCTCGCTGTGAGAAGCTGCGCAACCCTGTCTGAGGCCGCCGGCATCCTGTCCGGAGACCGGCAGGCGGTGCTGATCGGCGGCGGCACGCTGGTGATGCGCGATGTCAACGAGGGAAAGCTGACGGAAGGCACGCTGCTGCGCGTCACCGACCCGGCCTTCCGGCGGATCGATGCTGGCGGCGGCCGGATCGAACTGGGCGGGGGTGTCACGATGGGGCAGATCTTGGCGACGCGTGAACTCGCCTTCCTCCACGCGCCGGCCCGCGCCATCGGCGGCCCGGCCGTGCGCAATATGGCCAGCGTTGGCGGAAACCTCTTCGCGAGCGCCCCCTATGGC
The DNA here is from genome assembly GCF_001713455.1 of Bosea sp. RAC05. Lineage (NCBI taxonomy): Bacteria > Pseudomonadati > Pseudomonadota > Alphaproteobacteria > Hyphomicrobiales > Alloboseaceae > Allobosea > Allobosea sp. RAC05. The sequence goes on along the minus strand of NZ_CP016464.1, from coordinate 2,543,996 downwards.
GACTTCGCCGTCGCACTGCTCGCCCTCGACGCCCAGGTCGTGGTGCAGTCGGGTTTCGGCAGCGGGCGCGCGACGCCGCTGGAGGAATTCCTGTCCGCCCGGGAGAGGATGGGAACGGCGTTGGTGGCCACGATCCAGATCCCGCGTCCGGCCAGCCCCGGCGACTTCCACTTCCGCAAGATCAGCCGGGTGAAGCCCAAGGGGATTTCGGTGCTCTCGATCGCCGCGCATCTGCCACTGGCGGGCGGGCGGGTGAGCCAGACGCGGGTGGCCTATGGCGCGATGGCGCCGACACCGATCCGCGCGCGAGGCGTCGAGCGGGCGCTGGAGGGCAAGGCACTCGATGCCGCGGCCATCGCCGCCGCCAAACAGGCCGCGCTCGAAGGCTGCCGTCCCGCGACCGACGCCATCGCCAGCGAGTGGTATCGCCGCGAGGTGCTGCCCGTCCATCTCGGCCGGCTGCTCGCCGGCGAGCCCCGCTGAGGAGCGCGCGATGGCCAAGATCCCCGTCCAGTTCCGCCTCAACGGCACCGACCGCGCCGCCTTCGTCGATGCGCCCGAGACGCTGCTCAACACGCTGCGCCGGAGCCTGGGCGATTTCGCCCCGAAATATGGCTGCGGCCAGGGAGCCTGCGGCGTCTGCACTGTGCTGATCGACGGCGAGCCGCATCTCTCCTGCCTGACGCTGTCCGTCGCCTGCGAGGGCCGGCAGGTCGAGACGGCGTCGGGGATGGCTGATGGCCCCGATCTGCACCCGCTGCAGGTGCAGTTCATGGAGCATTTCGCCGCGCAATGCGGGTTCTGCACGCCGGGCATGCTGACGGCGGCGCGAGCCCTGCTCGACCGGAACCCCACCCCCACCCGCGACGAGGTCATCGAAGCCATCAGCGGCAACATCTGCCGCTGCACCGGCTATGAACCGATCGTCGCCGCCATCCTCGCCGCAGCCGGTTCGCCCGGCCTTCGCCGCGCCTGAGGGAGTCCGACATGCTGGAAATGCGCAAGGACCTCTTTGCCGATGAGCGCGACGACAATCTCAACGTCGTCGGCAAGGGCATCCAGCGTCAGGACATGCCCGGCCATGTCACCGGGCTGACGCGCTATTTCGACGATCATGGCTTCGACGGCCTGCTGCATCTCAAGGTGGTGCGCAGCCCCCACGCCAGCGCCCGCATCCGCTCGATCGACGTCTCGGCCGCGGCGCGCGCGCCGGGCGTCAAGCGCGTGCTGCGCGCCGCCGACGTGCCGGTGAACAAGAACACGCTGCTGAGCCTGATCGGCTTCGGCAAGGACGACGAGCCTTCGCTGGCGGTCGACAAGGTGCACTATGTCGGCGAGCCGGTCGTCGCGATCATCGCCGAGAGCGAGGCGCAGGCGCTGGCCGCGAAGAAACTCGTCCGCATCGACTATGAGCCGATGCCCGCCGTTTTCGATGTCGAGGAGGCACTGAAGCCCGGCGCGCCCGTCGTCAACGAGACCTATCCCGCCAATTACTTCGAATATCACGAGCGCTTCGACCACCAGAAGCTGCGCTTCGGCGATGTCGAACGCGCCTTTGCCGGTGCCGACATGGTGCTGGAGCATCGCTACCAGATGTCGCCGATCGAGCATGCGCCGACGGAGACCAACGGCTCGATCGCGGCGCCCGAGCAGAACGGCCGCTTCGTGGTGCACTCCTGCGCGCAGGGTCTGTTCTTCGCGCTCGGCACCACCGCGAAGATCGTCGCGGTCGAGTCGAACCGCCTGCATTTCATCGGCGGCACGGTCGGCGGTGGCTTCGGCGGCAAGGTCGACTCGCTGACCGAACCTCTGGCCGTGCTGGGCGCGATGGTGACGGGGCGCCCGGTCCGCTTCGTGCTCGATCGCGAGGAGGAGATGCTCTACGGCTCGCCGCGCGGGGCCGAGCGCATCTACATCAAGGACGGGCTGATGCGCGACGGGCGCATCGTGGCCCGCTCCATCCGCAGCTATTTCGATGCAGGCGCCTATACGCGGCTCTCCAGCTATGCCGCGATCAAATGCACCGCGCATCTGCCGGGACCGTACTGGATTCCCAACGTCGCCTCCGACGTCCATGTCGCCTACACCAACCGCTGCCCGTCCACCGCCATGCGCGGCTTCGGCATCACGGCGGTCGATTTCGCGCTGGAGGTCCAGATGGACCGGCTCGCCGAAGCCGCCGGCATGGACCCGATGGAGTTCCGGATCCTCAACGCCTATCGCGACGGGGACATGAAGCCGCATCGGCGCAAGGCCTCGAACACGGCGCTGATCGAATGTGTCCAGGTCGCGGCCGGGAAGGCGAACTGGCCCATCTCCGAGCAGGCGCAGCGCCAGTCGTCCCTGACCGGCGGCGGCGCCGGCGAGCGCGCCCAGATCCCCGCCACCGTGCTCGATGCACGCGGCCAGATCGGCCGGCCCGACAGCCGCACCTCAGGCCCGACGCAAACCCTGCCGGCAGGCACCTCCCGCATCGCCTTGAGCAAGCAGCCGGTGATGGAGGGCGCGCGCGACGGTCGCGCCGCGCCGACGCAGGTGCCGCGCTACGAGCCGGCGCGTCCGGCGACGGCCGTGCCACCGTCCTACGCAGCGCAGCCGGCCTATCCGCCGCCGCAGGCCCCCTCTCCCTACCAGCCGGTATCTGGCCAGCAGCCGCCACCCTATCAGCCGCCCCCGACGCCGCCTTCGCCTGCGCCCGCTCCGGCCGCGCCGGCCCAGACCCAGCATGGCGCGGTGCGCTTCTCATCCGTCTTCGGCAGGAGGCGCTGAGATGGCCCGTCACGAAGGTCGCGGCATGGCGTCGGTGAACTACCCGATCGGGATGAATCTCGGCGGGGATCCGAGCCAGGCGCTGATCCACTCGAATCCGGACGGCAAGTTCACCGTCGCGCTCTCGGCGATCGATCTCGGCCAGGGCATGAAGCAGGTCTCGCGGCAGATCGCGGCGGAAACGCTCGGCGTGCCCGTCGAGGACGTCTATGTCGACACCGCCGATAGCGACACCGGTCCCCATGACATGGGCTCGTTTGCCTCGCGCGGCACGCACCGCATGGGCAACGCCATCATCGTCGCGGCGCGCGAGGCGCGCGGCGTTCTGCTGGAGGCTGCGGCCGAGGAGCTCGAGGTCGATGCCGGCGACCTCGTCACCGACGGGCGCGGCAACATCCATGTCCGGGGCGCGCCCTCGCGCTCGATCACGGTCAAGGCGACCGCCCAGGCGGCGCAGTTCAAGCAGGGCAAGACCATCGCCGGGCGCGGCATCTTTCTGATCCCGCTCTCGGCCGTCGATGCCGAAACCGGCGAGATGAACCCCAACACCGCTTTCGCCCATGCCTGCCTGGTGGCGGACGTCACTGTCGACGACGAGACCGGCGAGGTCGAGGTGCTCAGGATGACCAGCGCCTATGAGCTCGGCCGGGTGATCAATCCGCGCATGGTCGAGCAGCAGCTGGTCGGCGGCGCCTGGATGGGCATGAGCCATGCGCTCTACGAGACGCCCGAGCCCTATTATCCCGACACCGCCCATGGCCCGCGCGACTTCAACGAATACCTGATGCCGGGGCCGGGCGAGATCGCGCCCTACCATGTCACGGTGCTGGAGCGCCCGGCGCCGGACGGGCCCTATGGCGGCAAGGGGCCCGGCGAGATGTGCGCCAATCCGGTCCTGCCGGCGATTGCCAACGCCGTCTACAATGCCGTCGGCGTGCGCGTCGACGAGCTACCGATCACGCCCGAGAAGATCCTGCGCGGCTTGAAGGCCAATGGCGGGGTCAAGCCCGGCCCGCGCCGCGGCGGCCCCGTGAACTGGCGGTGATTGCATGGCGCTGAGGACAACCGTCGCCGGCATCTCGAGCCCCGAGGACCTCGCCCGGGCCCTGACGGGCGCGATGTATCTCGCCGATGACGGCATCGCCACCGCCGGCTATCTCGCGCTGGCGCTCGGCAAGCCGCTGCTGCTCGAGGGCGCGCCCGGCGTCGGCAAGACCGAAGCCGCCAAGGCGATCGCCGGCATCCTGGGGCGCCAGTTGATCCGGCTGCAATGCTTCGAGGGCATCGACGCGTCGGCTGCGCTCTACGAGTGGAACTATCCGCGCCAGATGCTGGCCATCAGGCAAGCCCGCGAAGGGGAAACGCTCGACATCTACCGCGACGATTTCCTGATCGAGCGGCCGATGCTGACGGCGCTGCGGCGGCCGGAGTCGACCGTGCTGTTGATCGACGAAATCGATCGGTCGGACCATGAATTCGAGGCCTTCCTGCTCGAATTCCTCTCCGATTTCTCGATCTCGATCCCCGAGCGCGGCACCTTGCGCGCCGCCGAGCGGCCGGTCGTGGTGCTGACCTCGAACCGGACGCGGGAGCTGCACGAGGCGCTGCGGCGCCGCTGCGTCTACCACTACATCGCCTATCCCGAGCCCGAGCGGGAGGCGCAGATCATCATGATGCGCTCCTCGGCCGTCGCCGAGGGCACAGCACGTGCCGTCGTCCATGCCATCGGGCTTTTGCGCCAGGAGCCGCTGGCCAAGCCACCGGGCGTGGCCGAGGCCGTCGACTGGGCCGAGGCCGCCACCGCGCTCGCCCGGGCCGGCGCGCCCTGGCCGGAGGCCTTCCGCCGGTCGCTGGGCGCCGCGATCAAGGACGAGGAGGATTTCGTCCATCTGCGCCCCCGCCTGCCACTGATCATTCCGGGGCTGGCGGCATGAGCATCCAATCGTCATTGCGAGCGCAGCGAAGCAATCCAGAAGCGGCCGCGCTCGACGCCCCCCTGGATTGCTTCGTCGCTGGCGCTCCTCGCAATGACGGCTGGGGCGCCTCATGATCGCCCCCCTCCCCGCCGCCGCACGCCTCTTCGTCGCCTTCCCGACGCTCCTGCGCGGCCATGGCTTCTCGGTCGCGCCCGAGCAGACGACGAGCTTCCTGATGGCGGTCGAGCTGCTCGGGCCCCGCAGCATCGAGCACATCCGCAAGGCGGCGGTCGCGACGCTCGCGCCCCATCCCGAGCAACGCGCGCTGTTCGACGCGCTGTTCGACCTGCATTTCCTCGGCGCCATCGCGGAACCCGGCGACGAGGATTTCGCGCCCGACGAGGAGATGGCGGTGCAGGAGGATTCCGGCTCGCGCGAAATCCTGATCGGCGAGGAGGTCAACGAGACCGGTCAGGCCGCAACGGGGGCGGAGGCCTTGTCGGTCCGGGCGCTCAAGCCGCTCGATGAGAGCGAGACCCTGCGGCGCTTCGCCCGGGCGCTGCCGACCGCCCTGCCCCGCCGCCGCGGCTACCGCCATCGCGGTGCCCGGCGGGGCGGAAGCGTCGATCTCGCCCGAAGCCTGCGCGCCGCGATCCGGCATGACGGCGAGGTGATGAGCCTGAAGAAGCTCAGGCGCGTCACGCGCCCCCGGCCGATCCTGCTGCTGATCGACGTCTCCGGCTCGATGAAGCAGCGCAGTGACGCCAATCTCGCTTTGGCGCATGCGATCGTGCAGGCGACACCGCGCGTCGAGGTCTTCACCTTCGGCACGCGGCTGACGCGGGTGACGCGGGCGCTGCGCCGCCGGCGCCGCGAGCAGGCGCTTGCCGAGGCGGCGGGCCTCGTCGCCGACTGGGATGGTGGCACCCGCATCGGCGATGCGCTGCAGGCCTTCCTCGCCGTGCCGCGCTTCGCGTCCTATGCGCGCGGGGCTGTCGTCGTCGTGCTGTCGGACGGGCTGGAGCGCGGCGACCCGGCCGCGCTCGTGTTGGCGGTGGCGCGGCTGGCGGCCCGCGCCCATCGCATCGACTGGCTGACGCCGCTCGCCGCCGATCCCGGCTACCGGCCCGAGACCGAGGCGCTGCGCCTGATCGCGCCTGCGCTCGCCAGCCTCGGCCATGGCGGCAGCACGGCGCGGATCTGCCGGCACATCCTCTCGCTCGGAGGCTCGGCCGCAGCATGACCGGTATCGTCGACTCGCATTTCCATATCTGGCGCCAGGCCGATCTGCCCTGGCTGCTGGGCCCGATGCAGCCGCGCATCTTCGGCCCCTATGAGCCGATCCGGCGTGACTATCCGGTTGCGGAGTACCTCGCGGATTGTCGCCCCCGCGGGGTGACGCAAGCCGTCTATGTCCAGGCGAACTGGGCGCCGGCGCGTCATCTCGACGAGGTCGCCTTCGTGTCGCAGGCCTCCGACGACGCCGGCTTCCCGATCGCCATCGTCGCCTATGCCGACATGCTCGCAGACGACGTCCGGCCGCAACTCGATGCGCTGGCGCGGAACCCGCGGGTGCGCGGCGTGCGGATGCAGCTGCACTGGCATGACAACCCGCTCTATCGCTTCGCCAGCGGCGCCGATCTCTGCCGCGACCCGCGCTTGCAGGCGAGTGTCGGCCGGCTGGCGGATTACGGCTTCAGCTTCGACCTGCAGGTCTTCGCCCCGCAGATGGAAGGCGCGGCCGAACTCGCCGCCGCCTGCCCGCAGGTGACCTTCGTGCTCCAGCATGCCGGCATGCTCGAGGATGTCTCGCCAGACGGCGTGGCGCAGTGGCGCGACGGCATGGCTGCCCTCGCCGCCCGGCCGAACATCGTCAGCAAGCTCTCGGGACTCGGCACATTCCAGCGCCGCAACGATCCCGCGCAGATCGCCTTCGTCGTCGCGGACACGCTTGCGCTGTTCGGCGCGGAGCGCTGCCTGTTCGGCTCCAACTTCCCGATCGAGAAGCTCTGGACGAGCTATCCCGAGCTGATCGGCGCCCATCGCGCCGCCGTGCCTGAAGGCGCGGCGGACGCTGTCTTCAGCCACACCGCGCGGCGGGTCTACCGCCTCGCCCAGCCCTGACGGAGAACCTCCATGGCGCTCGAAATCAAGATCCTCGACTATGGCGACATCGAGCTGGAATCGAGCTTCCTGGTGCTCGGCCGCGACTGCGGCCGCACGCGGCGCGTGCCGACCTATGGCTTCCTGATCCTCGGCGGCCCCTGGCCGGTGGTGGTCGACACGGGCTACCGCCACAACCAGATCATGGAGACGCTCGGCATGCGCGGGCTCCAGTTCCACGAGAACATGATCGAGAACCAGCTCGCCAAATACGGCGTGCGGATGGGCGATGTGCGCTACGTGATGCACACCCATCTCCATATCGATCATGCCGGGAAGGACGAGCTCTTCCCGATGAACACGACGGTGATCGTCAACCGGCGCGAACTGGAATACTCGGTCTCGGGCCTGATGCATCCGCAATATCCGGCGCCCGACATCAAGCACCTGATCGACCGGCTGCACACGCGCGATGCGCTGCGCTTCGAGGATCTGGAGCTGTCGGGAATGATCGAGCTCTTCCCCGGCTGCTATCTCGAGGCCGCCGGCGCCCATACCGAGGGCTCGATGAATGTCCATGTCGACACGATCGAGGGGCGCGCCATCATCTGCGGCGACGTGATCTACGATTTCAACGACCAGATCGTCACGCCCTTCCACGAGATCAGCGCCAACGAGCCGCGCACCACCGGCAATCACGGCGTCTCCAAGCGCGAGGAAAAGGCGGCCATCAAGAAGCTGCTCTCGACGGGCAAATTCCTGCTGCCGGTCCACGACAAGCCGGCCAAGATCGCACACGGTCAGGTCGTCGGCCGGATGGACATGGCGGTTCCCGGCCCGGTCGTGCAGTCGCTGCCGCCGCGCCACTGGTTTGCGGCGTAAGGCCTGCCGCCATGACCACGCACGTCGCCGTCCGCCCGGCCTTCGCCGACCTCGTCGATCTCTGGGCGCCGGTGCGCCAGCTCGGCACCGGCTTCGAATTCTGCGAAGGGCCGGTCTGGCATCCGCGCGATCAGCATCTGCTGTTCTCCGACATGCCTGGCGACGTCCGCCGTCGCTGGGACAAGGCTGGCGTGCGCGAGGTCAGGCGGCCGGCGAACAAATGCAACGGCATGACCTATGATGCCGACCTCAACCTGATCGTCTGCGAGCACGCGACCTCGTCGCTGATCCGCGAGCGGCCGGACGGCCGGCGCGAGGTGCTGGCCTCGCATTTCGAGGGGCAGGAACTCAACAGCCCCAACGACGTCGTGGTGAAGTCCGACGGGTCGATCTACTTCTCCGATCCCTGGTATGGCCGCATGCCCGTCTTCGGCGTCGAGCGGCCCCGGCAGCTCGGCTTTCAGGGGGTGTATCGGATTCCGCCCGGCGGCGGCGAGCCGCAGCTCCTGGTCGACCGCTATCTCTTCGACCAGCCCAACGGCCTGTGCTTCTGCCCGACGGAAGACCGGCTCTTCGTCAACGACACTGTCCAGCACAACATCCGCGTCTTCCCGATCCTGCCCGACGGGCGGCTCGGACCGGGGCGCATCTTCGCCTCCGGCATCGTCTCGGCCAGCGAGCCAGGCGTGCCCGACGGCATGAAGTGCGACGCGCAGGGCAACCTCTGGGTCTGCGGACCCGGCGGCGTCTGGGTCTACACCATCAAGGGCGAGCTGATCGGCACGCTGCGCGTGCCGGAACTGGTCGGCAACCTGAGCTGGGGCGGGCCGGACTGGCGCACGCTGTTCCTGACCGCGACGCATTCGCTCTATGCCGTCGAGACGAAGGTCGGCCCGCGGATGGAGCCCTATATGAAGGCCGGTGGCGGGCCGAGCGGCCGCAGTTCCCAGGCCGAGCCGGTCTCGGGCGTCAAGCCCGCCGCGACCGTCGCCGCCAGCGGCGCGAAGAAGGCCGCGGCCGGCTACCGGCTCGACCCGGCGCGTTGCGCACTGATCATCCAGGACATGCAGAACGACGTCGTGATGGAGGGCGGCGCCTTCGCGTCGTCCGGTTCGCCGGAGCATTGCCGGCAGCAGAACGCGATCGGCAATGCGGCCCGTCTGGCGCAGGCGGCGCGTGCCCGCGGCATCCCGGTGATCCATGTCTGGTTCGTGGTCGAGCCCGGCGCGCCGGGCGTCACCATGAACGCACCACTGTTCGAGGGGCTGGCGGACGCCAAGGCGCTGGTGCGCGGGACCTGGGGCTGCGCGCCCGTGCCGGGGCTCGAGGCGCAGGCCGGCGACCATGTCGTCGAGAAGTGCCGCATGAGCGCCTGGGAGGGGACGAGGCTGGAGACCGTGCTCAAGGCGCTGGGCCGCGACGTCGTCATCGTCACCGGCGCCTGGACCAACATGTCGATCGAGCACACGGCGCGCAGCGGCGCCGACAAGGGCTATTTCATGCTGGTGCCGGAGGATGCCTGCTCGACCATGAACGCCGAATGGCACGCGGCCTCGGTCAATTACGCGCTGCAGAATGTCTGCGTGGTCACGGATGTCGATGCCGTCGTTGCCGCGATGGCGTGACCGTGCCTGGCGATGATCGCGAGGCGTGCCGAAACCGCGGCGGCGGCCGCCTGGGCGAGGGCCGATCGAGCGTCGGACGGGAGATCCCGTCCGGGCCGGCTCGGCCGGAGGTGCCGGCGCGGTGCTGCTGGTTGCGCGCCGCGCCGACGCGGGGTCACGGACGAAGCGAATTCGGCGCGGGCTAGAACATCGCCTCATAGGCGCAGTTGACGGCCAGTTCGGAGATCGAGGCCGTGTTCGGCAGTTGGACGATCAGGGCGACGAGCCTTGCCAGATCCTCGGGGCGCGTCATCTCCTCCTGCGGCACCGGCGCCTGCGCCGTCATGTCGGTCGCGACATAGCCCGGACAGAGCGCGAGCGAGCGCACGCCATCGGCGAAGGCCGCCTGCCGCACCGCATGCGACAGCGCCACCATCGCGAACTTGCTCATCTGGTAGCCGGCATTGCCGTTGCGCACGCGCTTGCCGGAGAGGGAGGCGACATTGACCACCCGGCCCTGCCCGCTCGCCCGCAGAAGCGGCAACGCGGCCTGGATCAACCGGAACGGCGCCTTGAGATTGACCGCGAGCATCGCGTCGAGGTCCTCCTCGGTACCGTCCGCCAGCGAGACGTTGCGCAGGATGCCGGCCGCGTTGACGAGGATGTCGATGCGGCCGAAGTGCGCCATCGTCGCCTCGACCCAGGCTCGTTCGGAGCCGGGATCGGTCGCCTGGTAGGCGAAGCTCATCATCCCGGCCGGTGCGAACCCCTCTCCGGGCGCCAAGGCGGAATCGCGGATGGCGAGGCTGAGCGCGATGCCCTGACGCCCCAGCTCCTCCGCGATCGCCCGCCCGATCCCGCGGCTGGCTCCGGAGATCATCGCGACTTTCGTCATCATCCCGCCCCTCACAGCCGGGCCATGCGGCGATCGATCGCGTCCTGGAGGTGATACCAGCCGCTGACGATCGGCAGGAACCAGGGCCGCCCGTCATAGAAGGGCACGGGAATCTCGGGAAAGGCCGGGCTGTCGAAGGCGCTCGGCTGGTTCTGGTGCCCGAGCAGCTTCAGGGCCGACTGGTGCCCGAGATAGGTCATCAGCGCGACGCCGTTGCCATTGCAGCCTAGAGCGAAGTCGATGCCGTCGCGGCGGCCCATATGGGCGATCTTGTCGGCGGTCATGCCGACCTTGCCGCTCCAGCAATGGGTCACCCGGTAGCCGGCGAGTTGCGGCCAGACCTTCAGCATCATCGCGTGAAGGCGCGGCGCAGCCTCCCGCTCCGGCAGATCGAACAGGCCCGGCCGGCAGCCGAACAGCACGCGCGTCCCGTCCGGCGAGGGGCGCGAATAGACCAGCTCGCGCTTGGAGTCGGTGATCATGCGGCGGCCGGGGTTGATCTGCGCCATCAGCTCCGGCGGCAGCGGCTCGGTCGCGATCTGGTAGCTGCGCACGCCGACGATGCGCTTGCGCAGATCGGGATTGCCCTGGCCGGTGTAGCCATTGGTGCCGAAGAAGACGTTTCGCGCCCGGATCGTACCACGGCCGGTCTCGACGCTGTGGAAACCGTTCGTGAGCGGCCCGACTTTCAGCACCGGCGCATGCGAGCGCAACCTCGCCCCGCTCTCGGTGGCGAGGCGCCGCAGCGCGCGGTGATACTTGCCCGGATGCAGGCCGCCATACTCGTCGATGACGATGCCGCCATGGTAGAAATCCGTCTGGGTGACCTCGTGCTGGCGCGATTTCGGGATCTCGTGAACCGTCACGCCCGTGTGCCTGGCGAGGAGTTCGCCATGCCGCCGCAGGCGGTCGTAATGGCGCGGGACATGCGCCCCGAAGTAGCGCCCGAAGACGCCGAGATCGGCATCGAGCTGCTTCTCGGCGATCAGCGTCCTCAGATGCTCATAGGACGAGATCGAATCCGCCAGCAGCCGCTCCATCCGCGCCGCATCGACGCCCTTGACCGCGCCGCCGATGACGAGCTTCTGGCCGCTGGAGACCATGCCGCCCGAGCGCGTCGAGGCGCCGGCGCCGAGTTCCTCGGCATCGACGACGGTGACGTCGACGCCGTTGCGCGCCAGTTCCGCCGCCGCCGACAGCCCGCAATAGCCCGAGCCCACCACCAGAACGTCGGTTGTCTCCGGCAGCGCCTCGCGGGCCGTCGCCGGGGGCGCGGCATCCCACCAATAGGGATCGGTGGTGAAATTCGGCGCCAGAACGGCGGTTTCGTCAGGCATGATCGGCCGCTCCGAAGGATCTGATATTGGACAGGAAGGCGCGCGTGCGCTCGTGCCGGGGGGCCGCGAAGAAGGGCCCCGGCGGGCCCTGCTCGACGATCTGTCCGTCGGCCATGAAGACGACGCGGTCGGCGACCTCGCGCGCGAAGCCCATCTCATGCGTGACGACCACCATGGTCGTGCCCTCCCGGGCGAGAGCGCGCATGACGTCGAGGACGCCGGTGATCGTCTCCGGGTCGAGCGCCGAGGTCGGCTCGTCGAACAGGATGGCTTTGGGCTGCATGGCCAGGGCGCGCACGATGGCGACACGCTGCTGCTGCCCGCCCGACAGCGCGGAGGGGTAATCGTCCGCCTTGTGGGCGAGGCCGACCTTGGCCAGCAGCGCCCGCGCCTGCGCTTCGGCCTCGGCCCGCGGGAGCTTGTGCCGGCGCTGCGGCGTCAGGGTCATGTTGCGCAGGACCGTGAGATGCGGAAACAGCGCATAATCCTGGAAGACCATGCCGATCTCGGTCCGAAGCACCTGCCAGGCGCTCTCCTTGTGGATGTCGACCGCCTTGCCGGCCACCGTCAGGCTGCCCTCGTCGGGCCGGACGAGCCCGTTGATGCAGCGGATCAGCGTGCTCTTGCCCGAACCGCTGGGGCCGATCAGCACGAGCACGCTGCCGGGCGCGACGTCGAGATCGATGCCGCGCAGCGCCTGGTGGCTGCCGAAGCGCTTGCCGATCCCGCGCAGGCTGATCAGGGGCTCTGCGCTCATGCGGCGAGCTCGGCCAGATCGCGCTTCAGCGTCTCGCGCGCCTTCTGGAGGCGGCCGCGCTTGTCGGCCAGCGCGGCGTGCCGCGCTTCCAGCCGGGCCTGCGCGGCTTCGACCGAGCGGGCCACGGCCTCGGGAGCCGGTCCGCCCGGCAGGGTGCGGCTGGCGACACTGGCCGTGGGATCGAGGCTGCGCCGGACGAGATCGGCATCGAGCCCGATCGCCCGGCCGAGCTGGTCGCGGGCGGCATCATCGACCATCTGCGTGGTGATGCCGTCGGCGGCGAGCCCGGCATCCATCGCCGCGCGCACAACGGCGCCGACGATGTGATGGGCCTCGCGGAAGGAGAGATCGGCGTCCCGGACCAGGACGTCGGCGAGATCGGTGGCCGAGGCGAAATCCTCCGTCACACGGCGCTTCATCAGGGCGGCGTTGGGCCGCCCCGTCGCAATGATCAGATCGAACAGCGAGAGGCAGCGCAGCACCTCCTCGCCCGCCTCCCAGACGCCGCGCATGCCCTCGCGGTTGGCGTCGATCGTGTTGGTGAAATGCGTGCCCTTCACCGCCGTCGCCGAGGCGACGTAGAGGCCCAGCAGATGCCCCGCCTTGCCCTTGAGATGTTCGAGAACGACGGGGTTCTTCTTCTGAGGCATGATGCTGGAGGTGCCGGTGACGCGGTCGGGGAACTCGACCGTCTGGAACTCGTGTGAGACCAGCACATGATAGTCCTGCGCGACGCGGCTCCAGCCGATCGCGATCTGCGAGAGACCGTTCAGGATCTCCAGGCCGAAATCGCGCGTCGCCACCGCATCGAGCGTGTTCTCGACGAGGCCATCGAAGCCGAGCGAGGTCGCGATCGCGTGGCGGTCGATGGCGAAGGTCGTGCCGGCCAGCGCGCCGGCGCCGAGCGGGCTGATATTCGTGCGAGCCCAGGCATCGGAGAGGCGGCCGAAATCGCGCTCCAGCGATTGCGCGACGCCCGCCAGGAAGAAGCCATAGGTCACCGGCTGCGCCGGCTGGAGATGGGTGTAACCCGGCATCACCGCCTCGCGGAAGCGGAAGGCGCCGTCGAGCGCGTGCTCCTCGACGGAGAGCAGCGCCTGGCTGGCATCGAGCAGCAGGTCGCGTGCCCGCATGCGGTCGAGCCCGGCGCTGAGATCGTTGCGGCTGCGGGCGATGTGCATGCGGCCGCCGGCATCGGTGCCGATCAGCTTGATGAGATGGGCCTCGTAGTTGAAGTAGGAATCCTCCCGCTGCGGGTCGAGTTCGACGACGTCGGGGCCCTCCGCCTCCATCCGCAGCAGGCCTCCTGCCAGCGCCTTGGCCGCCTGCGGCGAGATCAGCCCGCAGCGCGCGAGCATGAGCACATGGGCCTGGTTGAGGTCGCTCATATGCCCGAAGACGCTCTTGAAATCGCGGGCGAGGCGCGGCGCATAGATGTGATCGCAGACCTCCTCGGCGACCTTTTCGGTCAGGCGACGGCTGACTTTGGATTCCATGGCGAGGTCCTTCGGGAGGCGAGGAATGCAGTCGGGGGTCAGGGAAGCTGGGTGACGGGCTGCTCGACGACCGGCGTGCCCGGCGCCACGCGGCTCCGGTCGGCCTTCAGGCGTCGTTCGAGCCAGCGGCCGAACCAGCTCAGCGTCGAGCAGATGACGAAGTAGATCAGCAGCACCGCGCCATAGACGGTGAAGGCGGGATTCCAGCCCTCCATCATCGTGGTGCGCTCGACGATGATCTGGCCGACCTTGAAGAACTCGGTCACCCCCACGAGCGCGCCCAGCGACGTCGCCTGCACGAGCAGTGTCAGCAGGCCGACGAAGGGCGGCAGGATCGAGCGCAGCGCCTGCGGGCCGGCGATGAAGAGGTAGACCTCCCAGCCTTTCAGGCCGAGCGCGGCCGCGCTCTGCCACTGGTGCCGGGGCACGGCGTTGAATCCGGCCCGGACGATCTCGGTGCCGTTGGCGCTGCCCCAGAGCGAAAGACCGACCGTGACCGCGGCGAAGGGCGACAGCTCGAGGCCGAAGAGCGGCGCGACGAAGAACACGAAGAAGATGTTCACGATCAGGGGGATGTCGCGGAACAGCTCGACATAGACCTTCACCGCGATCCGAAGCCAGGCGAAGCGCAAGGTCGCCAGCGTGCCCAGCACGAAGGCGATGAGGGTCGAGAAGAACAGCGTCGCCAGCGCCAGCGACAGCGTCATGGCGATGCCCTGGAGGATGAAGGGCAGGTTCTTGATCAGGAGGTCCATCGCCCCGCCCTCAGGTCCGGAACGGGGTGTTCAGCCGGTATTCGAGCCGGCTGGCGAAGAAGGACAGCGTGAGGACGAGCGCGAGATAGATCACGCAGATCGCCGCGAACATCTCGACCGTGCGGAAGTCCATCGAGATCCGGTCGATCGCGACGAAGGTCAGCTCGGCGAGCCCGATCGCCTGGAGATAGGAGGAGTTCTTGAGAAGCGAGATCGATGTGTTGAGCATCGACGGCAGCCCGACGCGGACCGCCATCGGCGCGGCGATCAGCCGGAAGAAGCGCCAGGGCGAGAGACCGAGCGAAAAGGCCGCCTCGCGCAACCCCTTGCCGACCGTCTCGAGCCCGCCGCGAATGTTCTCGATCTGGTAGGCACCGGCCCAGAGCGTCAGGCTCAGGACCCCCGACCAGAACAGGGACAGCTTCAGGCCGAGCCCCGGCAAGCCGTAGAAGATGAAGAAGAGCTGGGCGAGCAGCGGCGTGTTGCGGATGAATTCCACATAGGCCACGACGATCTTGTCGAGCACCGGCACCTGCAGGACGCGAATGGCCGCGCCGCAGAGCCCCACCGCGATGGACAGCCCGATGGACAGGGCACTGACCTGAATGGTCAGCCACAGGCCGCGCATCAGCGCCGGCCGCTGGGCCGCCAGGTAAGCGAGGTCGAATTCCATGGTCGCGCCGGCCCCTGGCCCGAGGGAGGAGCCGGAGGCGGTCTTCCGCCTCCGGCCGACGAAGGACGCGGATCAGCGCGCGGTTGGCTTCGGCTTGGTGAAGGCGTCGGTGTAGAAGGGGCGGATGTCAGCCGGAATCCACTTCTCGACCCATTTCGCGTAGAGGCCTTCGGCCTTCATCCGGTCGAGCGCGGCATCGACATAGGCGAGCCAGGCCGCCTCGTTCTTGCGCACGCCGACGGCTGCATCCGACACCGCGAAGGGCTCGCCGACGAGGCGCAGCGACGGATCCTTCGACGCGATCACGATCAGCGTCGCGGCATCATGGGTATAGGCGTCGCCGCGGCCCTGCTTGAGCGACTGAAGGGCGTCCGAGGCCGTGTTGAGCCTGAGATTGTCGACCTTCGGCATGGTGTCCTCGAACCATTTCGCCTGGGTCGACCCCTTCAGCATGATGACGATCTTGCCGGCGACGTCGTCCAGCTTCTTGATCGGGCTGTCCTTGGCCACGAGGATGTCGGAGCCACCCCAGCGATAGGGCTTGGAGAAATCCACGACGCGGGCACGCTCGGGGGTCACACCGAGCGTTGCGATCAGCAGATCGACCTTCTTGCCGTTGAGCTGCGGGATGCGGTTCTCGGCGGTGACGCAGGTGAGCTCGATCTTGTCAGCCGAGCCGAACGCCCAGGTCGCGATCTGGATCGCCATGTCGGTCTCGACCCCGGCGAACTTGCCGGTCTCGTCCTTGTAGCCATAGGGCGGCTGGTCGCAGCGCACGCCGGCCTTGAGAAGGCCGGCGGACTTGATCGCTTCGGGGAGCGGAGGCAGGCTCTGGGCCTCGGCATGAAAGGCAAAGCCGAGGCCGGCGAGCGCCGACAGGGCGATGCGGCCCGCTGAGATGGTCTTGGTCATCCGTTGTCCCTCTGTTGGACCGATGTTTCGGTTCTCGGTGGCAGAAAGCCGGACATTGCCGGCGGCGCGGCGGCGTGAGGCCGCTCGTTGGTGTGGGGCCATGTGGCCGGATCGTGGGCGCCAGGATCGCGGAGACCGGACCCGGTCAGCACCAGGGTGACGTGTCGACCGGCGAGACATCCATCGCGGGCCATCTCCTCCACGGCGGCCAGTGCCGCGGCGGCGGAAAGCTCGGCGTGAAGACCGCAGGCTGCCAGCGCCGCCTGCGCCCGGCGTGCGGCCTTGTCGTCGACGGGAACCGCGAGCCCGCCGGTCGCACGCAGGGCGGCGAGCGCCTGGAAGGTCACGGTCTCGCCCGCGATCGAAACCTGAGCGGTGCGCCCGTCGAAACGCGAGCGATAATCCTCACCAGCCATCACGCGGGCGAGCCTGGGAAAGGGCTCGACGGCGATCAACCGGGGCATGACACCGCCGATCTCCTCGAAACCCAGACGGAGGCCGGAGAGAAGGTCGCCGCGCGAACTCGGGACCATGATGAGGTCCGGCTGCGCGGGACCGGCGAGTTCGGCCGCGAGCGTCTTGTAGCCGTCGATCCCGAACGGATCCGTGCCGATCGCGGGCAGACGGTAATTGCTGGCGGCGAAGGCGCCTTCGGTGACGCGGCGCGCCAGATGCTCCCAGCGCGCCAGGCTGTCAGGCGCCTCGACCAGTCGCGCGCCATGGGCCGCCATGGCGCGGCGATAGGATGGGACGAGGGAAGCCGTGACGGCGATCTCGGCGGGGAGCCCGGCCCGGGCCGCATAAGCCGCGATCGACAGGCCACCATTGCCGCTCGACGCGGCCACGACCAGCGGAGCATCGCAAGACATGGCGCGGGCGATGAGCCGGGCGCTCATCCGGTCCTTGTGCGAGCCGGTCGGATTGCACCATTCGAGCTTGGCCGTCAGCCGGCCGAGCTGCATCATCTGCGCCAGGGCCGGCAGCTCGACGCTGGGTGTCGCGCCCTCCTCGAGTGCCAGCGCCGCCGGCAGGCGGATACACCTGCCCTCGCTGACATAGGTCAGCTTCAGGTTGGACGCGTGGCCCTCGCTGGCACAGCGCGGGCACCCGGCGGCATACGTCTCCACAGGCCAGGCGGCGTCACAGCGCAGACAGATCATCCCGCTGGGGACAGTCGTCGCTGCGGTGGGGGGCGCGCTGGACATGGACAAAAGTATTGCGACCACCCGCCATCTGGTCAAATCTCAGTTTTTGAGCCTGCTATTCACTGGTGATATGAGCTCCCCGATGAATCTCCGCCATGTCGACGCCTTCCGGACCATCATGCTGCGGGGTTCGATGACGGCTGCGGCGCAGGAGTTGCGCACCTCCCAGCCCAGCATCAGCCGGCTCATCGCGGAACTGGAAACCGAGATCGACCTGAGGCTGTTCGAGCGCAAGGCGGGCCGGTTGCGCCCAACGCCGGATGGACTCGCCTTCTACCGGGAGGTCGAGCGCAGCTTCACCGGCCTCGAGAACCTGGCCTCGGCCGCGCGTGACATCCGCGCCTTCGGCACGGGCCGGCTGCGCATCGCCGCCATGCCGGTGATGGCGCTGGGTTTCATCCCGCGCTGCATCCGCCGTTTCAAGGAGCGCTTTCCGCGCGCCATCATCTCGCTTCAGATGGGCAATGACGGCACAGTGACACGCTGGATGTCCTCGTCCTATTGCGACATCGGCTTCGTCGCCAACGTCATCGACATTCCGCAGGTCGAGCATCAGCCGCTCTACGTCGTGCCCGGTGTCTGCGCGCTGCCACCGTCGCATCGACTGGCCTCGCGCGAGGCCGTCCATGCGAGGGATCTCGACGGCGAGGCGTTCATCTCGCTCTCGCTGGAGGACGGCGCGCGGGCCCGTGTCGACCGGGTCTTCGAGGATGCCGGCATCCGCCGCCAGATGACGTTGGAGACGCCCTTCAGCGCCGCGATCTGCGCCCTGGTCGAGCAGGGCCTCGGCCTGGGACTCGTCAACCCGATCGCGGCGGACGACTACCGGCATACCGAGATCGTCTTCAGGCCCTTCCGCCCGCAGGTGATGTTCCACGGCCATGCGATGTTCCCCAGCCGCAATCGCGAGGATCCGCTCGTCGCGGGCTTCCTGTCGGTGGTCCGGGAGGAACTCGCCGGCTATCAGCCCAAGCCGGCCGAGGATCGCAGGCCCAGGGGCATGGCGCGATAACGGGAGTTGGCGCCCTCCGCGCGCGGCAGAGGTGACCTGGTCAGCACCTCTCGCAGCGCGCATCAGGTCCCCTTGGCAGCGGCTGCGCCCCCGAGCGTGCAGCCTGCATGGCCTAGACGTCCACCATGTCCGAGGCGAAATGCGCGTCCTGCTCGCGGCGCAGCGCGAGCAGGACACCGTCTGGCGGAAGCTCAACGTCGGCGCCGGTGAGGATCGCGCCGCGTGCGACCGGCCGCACGATCCTGGCGTTCGTGGCGAGATAGTATGGAACCGCCTGATGCGGCCCCAGCGGCCGCGCGGGGACGAGCAGCGGATCGAGGCCGTCGATGACGTGACGCGCGCCCATCGCCAGCGTCTCGCCGACGGCCATGTCGCGATTGGTGCGGGCGACCAGATCGACGCGCGGCCGGACGTCCCCACCGCCGGTCGAGGCGCCCAGAAGCGCCGCCGACAACGCCGACATCGGCGCCTCTGCGCCGAGCAGGTGCACCGGGTTGTGCAGCAGGACATAGCGGCCGTCGGACGAGGCGGGCATCCCTTTGGCAGCGAAGAGCCGGCCGCTCTGCAGGTCGGGCGCCTCGACGATGACGAAGACGCCACCGGCGAAACTCAGTTCATCGGGACGGCGCAGGCAGTTGAACATGTCGATGCGCCCTGCCCCCGACAATAGCCCCCCCTCGGAGGCCGGCCTGAACAGACTCGGGAGTTCGATCGTGCGGGCGATCGGGGCGTGAAGTTCGGGACGGTCCGGCATGAAGCCGGTGTGGTTCGCGACGATGCCCATCTCACAGAGATCCGGCACGGTCGTCCGGGGAAATGGGAGGCTGGCGCGCGCCGCCAGCAGCGCCTGCGCTTGGCTGTGCCGGTCGCCGAAGGCAGTCCTGAAATCCGGAGCGTCGACCGCGCGCTCCCAGGCCGTGACGGTTCCGGCCTCGTCATCCCAGACGAAATCCGACTCGCTCGACTTGCCAGCGGCCACCACGGGAAGCCCCAGTGTCCGCGCCCATCCGATCAGCCCGATCAGGAGGCTGGGCTGATCGCCGTCGACCGGCGTGTGAACGACGCCCTGGCGCCGCGCCAATTCGGCCAGGATCGGGCCGATGACGACCTCGGTCTCCTTGGTGACCATCACGACGTGACGCCGATTTCGGATCGCCGCCAGCGCCGTCCGGGCCGCGCCCTCGGGGTCGCCGGTTGCCTCGACGACGACGTCGATCGGCAACCGCGCCATCATCTCGGCATCGGCGACGAGCGCCACCTGCCCGCGCTCGATGGCTGCAAGCGCCTCGCCCTCGCTGTCGCACCGCGCCAGATCACCATCGCAGAAACCGCCGGTCAGGGCCGCCGTCCTGGCACGGCCGAGATCGCGGTCGCAGATGGCCCGTGTCGCGAAATGCGGGGTACGGCGGGCCTGCGCGATGAAGCAGGCGCCGAACTCGCCGGCACCGACCAGACCCGCCGACACGGTCATCACCGTGTTCTGGCGCCTGAGCCGCAGGATTTCTTCGAGGTTCATGGCGGGATCTTGCGCTGGGGGTGGTCGTGGGTGGGCCGGCTCAGACGCCGAGGCCCTCGATGGCGTAGATGCGGGCGGGCGCACCGTCGGCATCCGGAATCAGCAGCGGGGCGGCCGAGAACAGATTGCGCGGCGCGCTGAGCCGGCTCGTGTTGACGACATACTCGATCAGCGTGACGCCGTGACTGAGCAGCACGTCGTGGGTGACGTGCTCGGGCTTGGGGACCTGCTTGCCGTCGAGCAGCAGCCGGATGGGAAAATCCTGCGGAAAATCGAAGGCGACGGCGGTTGGCCTTCGCGCGGCCAGCCACTGCGCCGCCTCGCGCGTCAGCCAGGGAGCCTGCGTCCAGAAGGTCCTGTCGCGGTAGTCGCGCCGGTCGGCCCAATGCGCCGCCAGAAGCAGGATCTCGCCATCGGGGCCACCGGGATCGGCGGCCGCGAGATGTTCGGCCTCGATCGGGGCGTTGTCAGGCCGTCCGCTGAGGTCGAGCACGCGGCACGGCCCGACCACGTTCGACAACGTCGTCGCCTCGATCGTCGGCGCCCCGGCAACGAAGTGCGCGGCGGCATCCACATGCGAGAAGCCGTGGCACGGCGTATTCAGCCGTGACACTCGGAACTGATCGCCCGCCGCGATATCTCCTTTGACGGTGAGCTCTGCTGGCCAACGGAAATGAGGCTCGATCGGCATGGACAGGTCGATGATCTGCATGGCGCACCCTGCTGACGCGACGGGCAAGGGTCGCGGAGTGTGAGCTGTCGCGTGCCCAGCGGCCACGACGTCAGCGAAGCACAATCTTGCATGCAAGAATTTTTAGCCGTCAAGTAGCGCTGGACTAGCAGGAACGGACGATGGTCAACCCGAACGAGACGACACCGCTGGCGGCGCTGCTCGCCCAGATGCCGTTGACGGACACGGACCGACGCAAGGGGCGTCTGCACGGAAGCACCGTTAAGCAGCTGCGCAGCCTCATCGTGACGGGCGTCCTCGCCCCAGGGACGCGCCTCAACGAACGTGAGCTCTGCGAGCAGCTCAACGTCTCGCGCACGCCCGTCCGCGAGGCCATCAAGACGCTGATCCAGGACGGATTGCTGCGCGCCCTGCCGAACCAGTCACCCGTCGTGACCGAGCTCGATCTCGTCGAGATCGCGGCCTTGATCGACGTCGTCACCGCCATCGAGGGGTTGGCGGGCGAACTCGCCGCGGCTCACGCGACCGAAGAGGCCGTCGCCGAGATAGGCCTGCTCCATTACCGGATGATGCTGCATCACACGCGCGACGAGCTCCCAGGCTATTTCGAGGCCAACAAGGCTTTCCATCGCAAGATCGTCGAGCTTTCGCGCAACCCGATCCTGATCTGGGTGTGGGAGCTCCTGGCGCTGCGCGTCGATCGCGCACGCTACTCCTCCAATCTCTGGCCGACGCGCTGGAAGACGGCGATCCAAGAGCATCAGCAGATCCTCGATGCGCTGTCGGCGCGCGACCCAGCCCGGACGGGCCAAGCCCTGAAGGATCATGTCCGCAACGGGCTGTCGGGGCTTGTGGCCGCGCTGCAGGACCGACACTCCCGGCGCGACGGGGTTGCGCGGTCCGCGCCTCGAAGCGATTGACGCCTCAAATCTTGCATGCAAGATTTCCTGCGATCCCGCAGAGGATCGGCGGCACGCGCGCTCACCACGCACCTGACCGTCACACAAGGCGCCGCATTCGTGCAGCGAAGGGACAGGGAGGACGTCATGACTTCACGCCAGGAAACCGCCTCGCGCGGTCTGACACGCCGGAGCGCGCTGGGCGCGACCGCAGCCTTCGCCGTCACACTGCCAGCCATCCGCCCGGCCCGCGCCGCCGTCGAGCTGCGGCTCACGCACCCCGCGGATCTCAGCCATCCGGTCCATCTCGAGGCCGAGGCGATGGTGAAGCGGATCAGCGAACGGACCAATGGCGAGGTGAAGATCACGATCTTCCCCAACAACGCGCTCGGATCACCGGTCGAGGCGGCACAGCAAACGAGGCTCGGCGCCATCGACATGATGCTGCTCAACCCGGCGAACATCGAGGCGCTGTCGAAGACGATCGGGGTGATCAACATCCCCTACCAGTTCGACAGCTACGAGCATGCCCACAAGACGCTCGATGTGACCGCCCGTGACTGGATTTCTGACCAGCTCAAAGCCGCCGGATTCGCCTGGATCGCCAATTTCGAGTGGGGGTTCCGGGCATTGACCAACAGTCGCCGGCCCATCAATCAGCCTGCCGACGTCCAGGGCCTGAAGATCCGGGTGCCTCCCGAGCTCGCGATCAAGGCGGCGTTCGAAGCTCTCGGGGCTTCGACCCAGACCATCGCTTTCCAAGAGGTCTATCTCGCCCTCGCCAACAAGGTCGTCGATGGCCAGGACAACCCGGTGGGCACGACCTTCGCCGCGAAATTCTTCGAGGCGCAGAAGCATCTGGCGCTGACCCGGCACATCTACGCCTCGATCATGTTCTGCGCCAACCCGCGGACCTGGACGACGAAGCTCAACGAGGCCCAGCGCAAGATCGTCCAAGAGGAAGGCACGACGGCCGGCATGGCGGCGCGCAAGGGCGTTCGCGACAACGAGGAAGCCAACCTCGCAGCGATGCAGAAGGCCGGCGTCGAGATCACGCGACCTGACGTTGGCCCCTTCCGCGACAAGATGGGACCGGCCTACGACCAGTTGCGCAAGGCCCTGGGCGAAGAGACCTGGGCTGCCTGGGCCAAGCTGGTCGCCTCTGCGCGCGCCTGACGCGCGCAGAGACCCGCATGCTCATCACGGCTGTCCTCGTCTCGGTCTGCTTCGTCATCCTGATCGGCATCCCGATCGCGGTCGCGCTCGGGCTGGTCGCGATCGTGCTGATGGTTGTGAGCGTCGGCCCGGACCTGCTGGTCGTCTTCATCCAGCGCACCTATGCCGGCACGACTTCGTTTCCCCTGCTGGCGATCCCGTTCTTCGTGCTCGCCGGCAACCTGATGAATGTCGGCGGCACGACCGAGCGCATCTTCCAGGTGGCACAGCTCTGCGTCGGCCGGATTCGCGGCGGGCTCGCGCATGTCAACGTCATCGGCTCGGTCATCTTCGCCGGCATGTCGGGCTCGGCCGTTGCCGATGCCGCCGGAATGGGCGTGATCGAGCACCGTGCCATGACCAAGGCCGGATACACCGGACGCTTCGCTGCGACGATCACGGCCGTTTCCTCGACGATCGGGCCCATCATTCCGCCGAGCATTCCCTTCGTCATCTATGGCAGCCTGGCCAATGTCTCCGTGGGGGCGCTGTTCCTGGCTGGCATCATCCCCGGCCTGCTGATGGCTGCGGCCCTGATGGCCGTGATCATGCTGGTCGCCAAACGCATGAACCTGCCTCGCGGCGATGCGCTGCCGCCGCTGCGCGAAGCCGCCGCGATTGTCTCCAAGGCAGGGCCTGCCCTCCTGCTGCCCCCGACGATCCTCCTGGTGATCCTCACCGGCATCGCCACGCCGACGGAGGCGGCGGTGGTGGCGGCGGCCTATGCCTTCGTGCTGGGCCGCTTCGTCTATCGCGAGCTCGGCTGGGCGGCGACGGTGGACGTGCTCTGGGACACCGCCCGTCAGACCGCACAGGTCATGTTCATCATCGCGCTGGCGGCCCCCTTCGGCTGGGTTCTGATCCAGCAGCAGATCCCCAACGCGATCCTCAATGCCCTCCTGGGGATGTCGTCTGAGCCTTGGGCGATCCTCCTGATCATCAACGCCGTGCTGCTCCTGCTGGGCATGTTCATCGAGGGCATCGCCATCATGATCATCGCCTATCCGGTCCTGCTTCCGATCATCCTGAAAATCGGGGTCGACCCGGTGCATTTCGGCGTGATCCTGGTGCTGAACATCATGATCGGCTTGGTGACGCCCCCCGTCGGCCTTTGCCTCTACGTGGTTGCCGGCATCGCCAAGATCTCGATCGCCGAGATCACACGCGAGATTTGGCCCTATGTGCTGGCCCTGATCGGCGTGCTGATGCTGATCACCTTCGTGCCTGCGATCTCGCTGTGGCTGCCGAACCTGCTCGGCTACGGAGTGACGCGATGATGGCTGTGCTGAGGGGCATCGACCGGATCATCTTCCTCAGCTGCAAATACGGCGCGCTGGCCTGCTTCATCGGTCTGTTCGCCCTGCTCGGCCTCGCCATCATTCTCAGGCTCGTGCCGCTCTTCACGATTCCCGGCTACGACGAGATCGTCGAATTTCTCTTCATCTGGCTGGTCATGCTCACCTCGCTTGCCCTCTGGCGCGAAGGTTCGCTTTACCGCGTCGTCATCTTCGAGGATCTGCTGCCGGCGGCTGGGCGCAAAGTCCTCGAGATCGTCATCAACCTCGCCATGCTCGCCTTTGCATCGACGCTCGCGATCTACGGCTTCGCCTTCATGCAGATGTCGGGTGAGACGACGCCCTTCCTGCGCCTCGACAAGGCATGGTGGTACGCCGCGATCCCACTCTGTGCGGGATTGATGGCGCTCTACAGTCTGGTCTGGCTCTGGCGCGTAATCCGCGGCGAGGCCGCTCTCGAACCGGCCGGTACCTTGATCGGCTGACGACGCATACTCTGACAGGACGACGACATGGCACGCTTGGACGGCAAGGTCGCGATCATCACCGGCGGCGCGGGCGGCATCGGGGCGGCCACGGCCGAACTCTTCGTCGCCGAGGGAGCGGCCGTCGTGCTGGTCGACATCGACGCCTCCGCCCTGAAGGACGTGTCAGAGGCGATCCGCACGAGGGTCCCTGCCGCCCGCGTGCTGGACCTGGAGATCGATGTCGGACAGGAGGCCTCGGCCGCCGCGATCGTCGAGAGAACACTGGCGGCGTTCGGCAAGATCGACATTCTCGTCAACAACGCAGGCATCCGCGCCTATGAGCCGCTCGACGCGGCCAAGGCCGAGACGTGGTCGAAAATCCTGTCGGTCAACCTGCTGAGCTATGCCTACCTCGCCCGCGAGGCGCTGCCGTCACTGCGGTCGTCCCAGAAGGGCGCTATCGTCAATGTTTCGTCGACGCATGCGTTCAACCCCCGCGGGGGCATGGGACAGTATGACGTTGCCAAAGCCGGCATCATCTCGATGACGAAGACGCTCGCCTTCGAGGAGGCCGATCGCGGCGTGCGCGTCAACGCCGTCTGTCCCGGCCTGACGCTGACGCCGTTCCATGTCCGCCGCTTCGCGCCGGAGGGGAAAACCGAGCAGGACCTCCGAACCGAAAGAACCGACCACAATATCCAGCGCCGCTGGGCCGATCCGCGCGAGGTCGCGTGGCCAATCCTGTGGCTGGCGTCGGACGAGGCCTCGTTCATGACGGCCTCCGTCATCATGGCCGACGGCGGGACGCGGGTCTGACCGCCATGGTCTGCGAGCCAGCGGGCTCGACCTGGCATCACCGCGCAATCTGACGTCAGGGAGCCCTGAGGGGCCACCGGCGGCTGCCCCTGTCTCGAAGAGCAAGCCCGGTCTCGACTGGCGAGTCGTTGGCGCCGCCGACATGCTGCGCCGTGAAGGCCGCGCAACGCTTTGAAAGAACGATCCGGGAGCGAAAGCGTCGTGAGCCCACTCAGGACAGTGTGACGGCTCAAGGGCGATGCCATCTCAGCATCGAAAATAAATGGCGCGGGCGACGGGGCTCGAACCCGCGACCTCCGGCGTGACAGGCCGGCACTCTAACCAACTGAGCTACGCCCGCGCAGGGCTGCCGAAGCGCTGTGGCCGTCGGCGAGGTGTGGATTATGGCGACGGGCCCGAAGTGTCAAGCGCGGGTGCCCGGCAAAATGAAGATGTCCCGGACGCATGGCGGAATGGCCCGCTCCCGAGCCGCATGACACGGGCACTGAACGCTTGATGGCGAGGGCGGCAGGGCTTACATCCGGCGACGCGGGCGGTTAGCTCAGTCGGTAGAGCATCTCGTTTACACCGAGAGGGTCGGCGGTTCGAGCCCGTCACCGCCCACCAGGTTTCGCCCTCAGGCCGCGGCAATCTCGCGCGAGAGCGAATCGGCGTGGTGGTCGAGCTGCCGGACCGCTGCCGCCACCCGCGACGTGGCCTCGTCCAGCGCCCGCACGCTGCCCCCTGCCTCGGCCGTCTCGCTGCGAACCCGGTCCAGTGCCGCGACCATGGCGCGGGCTTCCTCGAACACGGTGCGCATGTGGCGCTCGATGTCGTTGGAGACGGCCACGTCGTCGCGCAGCCGCTGGGCGAGATCGCGCGCGGTCGCCCCATCGGCCACGAGTCCGCCGGTCATGTCGGTGATCTGCGCCGCGACCTCGCCAGAAGCCTGCTGAATCTTGCAGATGCGGTCTGAGATGTCCTCGGTCGCCGCAGCCGTGCGCTCGGCCAGCGCCTTCACCTCGCCGGCGACGACGGCGAAGCCGCGCCCGGCCGGCCCGGCGCGAGCGGCCTCGATCGTCGCGTTGAGGGCCAGCAGATTGACCTGTTCGGCGATGTCGCGGATGACGCCGACGACATCACCCACGCGGGTCGCCTCCGTGGCGAGGCGGCGTGTCCTGTCCTCGGCGTCGCGCGAGCGTCTGACGGTCTGCTCGGCATGGTGTCCGACGAGGTCGAGATGCGCCTCCACGGCGTGGACGGCGGTCCCGATGGCCTCGCTCAGCGCGATCACGGCCCGCCCCGCCTCATCGAGACGGGTGGCATGGGTCTGTGCCTGGTGTACCAAGTCGGAGCTCACGGAGGACAGGGCCGCGACCTCGCTCACCGCGCCCCGGATCGCTTCCGAGGACGAGGCGGCTTCGGCCCGCAGGCGGTGCAGGTCCTCGCCCAGCCCGGCACTGAAGCGATGCAGCCGGCCGGCCCGCTCGAGCCGCTGGCGGGCCTCCTCATCGGCCACCTGCTGCGCGGCGAGCGCGGCGCGCCGTTCCAGCTTCAGCATCTGCAGCGCGCGGGCGACGACGCCGAGTTCGTCGCGCCGGGCGACATAGGGAATCGTGACATCGCCACGGTCATGGGCGAGTTGCCCGATCGTCGCGGTCAGGTCGCGCAGGGGACGGACCACGCGCAGCGCCACGAGGATGAAGGTCAGCAGCAGGATCGCGGCCGCCAGCAGCCCGCCCTGGGTCAGCCGCCAGCCGATCTCGCGGGCCTCCTTGGTGACGGTCGCGAGCGACTGCCGGATCTCGATGAGCCCCCGCACATCGCCGACCTTCCAGATGCGGATCGGCGAATCGGGATGGCTGTTGTGACATTCGACACAGCTCTGCGTCATGCGGTCGGCGATTGCGACGCGCAGCACGGCGCCGGGCCCGCTGCCCTCGATGGTGCTGAACGAGGGCGTCCGGTCCTCGGTCAACGCTTTCCAGGCTGCCGTCTGGAAAGCGTCGAGGTCCTCGCGCCGCTGCCGCTGCGGCCAGGGGAAAGGGCTGACCAGCCTGATGTGGTCGCCGCCGGCGTTGAGCCGCGCCGTATAATCGAGGAGAAAGGTCGTGGGGACAGGAATGGCGTGCGGATTTGAGCCGTAGTTGGCGGTGGCGACGACATCCCCCCCGGGCGTCAGGCGCGAGACCACGGTTTCCGAGTAGAAGGCCCTGAGCGACACCAGCCGTGTCGCCGCGGCGACCGCGCGTTCGCGCGCCGCGCGAACCTCGATCGCGACGATCGAATCGGGCAGATAAGCGGCAAGCGCCACCATCAGCAGGGCGATGGTGGCGACCCCCGGCAGAACGATCGACCAGATCAGGGATCGCGGCGCGAAGAAACCCGAGAGGGCATCGCCACGGCCCGCGGCCTCGCCTTGCACCTTCGCCGAATCAACCATCGTCCGTCATGAGTCACCCTGGATCGGGGCGATCATGCGCAGGCGTGGTTAACACATTACCATAGGAAAGGCCGCCGGTTGCCCGGCGGCCTCGGTTGTTCCGTTCAGATGCTTCAGTGAGCGACCACGCCCGCGGCGTCGTCGTCCGAGACCTTGGGAAGCGCCTTGAGGTCCTCCTCCCAGACGATCGGCACGGGCTGCCGCGTCAGGGCGTGCTGGAGAACCTGCTCCATCCGCGAGACCGGAACGATCTCCATGCCCTCCTTCACGGACTTGGGCAGATCGACCAGATCCTTGGCGTTGTCCTCGGGGATCAGCACCTTCTTGATGCCGCCCCGCAGCGCCGCCAGGAGCTTCTCCTTCAGACCGCCGATCGGCAGCACCCTGCCCCGCAGCGTGACCTCGCCGGTCATGGCGACGTCGCGATTGGTCGGGATGCCGGTCAGGATCGAGACGATCGAGGTCGCCATCGCGATACCGGCCGAGGGACCGTCCTTCGGGGTCGCGCCCTCGGGAACGTGGACGTGGATGTCCCGACGATCGAAGAGTGGCGGCTCGATGCCGAAATCGACGGCGCGCGAGCGGACATAGGACGCCGCCGCGGAGATCGATTCCTTCATCACCTCCTTGAGGTTGCCGGTGACCGTCATCTTGCCCTTGCCGGGCATCATGACGCCTTCGATCGTCAGCAGCTCGCCGCCGACCTCGGTCCAGGCCAGACCTGTGACGACACCGACCTGATCCTCCGTCTCGGCCATGCCGTAGCGGTAGCGCGGCGGGCCGAGATACTCCTCCAGCAACTCGCCGGTGACGGTGACCTTCTTCTTCTTGGTCAGCACGATGTCCTTCACCGCCTTGCGGACGGTGTTGGAGAGCTCGCGCTCGAGGTTGCGGACGCCGGCTTCCCTCGTATAGCGGCGCACCAGGGTCTGCAGCGCGTCGTCCTCGATCGACCACTCCTTCGATTCCAGCCCGTGCTTCTTGATCGCGTTGGGGATCAGGTGGCGGCGGGCGATCTCGGTCTTCTCGTCCTCGGTGTAGCCGGCGATGCGGATCACCTCCATCCGATCCAGCAGGGCCGGCGGGATGTTCAGCGTGTTCGCCGTCGTCACGAACATGACGTTCGAGAGGTCGTAGTCGACCTCGAGATAGTGGTCGTTGAAGGTGCCGTTCTGCTCGGGATCGAGCACCTCGAGCAGGGCCGCCGACGGGTCGCCGCGAAAGTCCTGGCCCATCTTGTCGATCTCGTCGAGCAGGATCAGCGGGTTGGCGGTCTTGGCCTTCTTCATCGACTGGATGATCTTGCCGGGCATCGAGCCGATATAGGTGCGCCGGTGACCACGGATCTCGGCCTCGTCACGCACGCCGCCGAGCGACATGCGCACGAATTCGCGCCCCGTCGCCTTGGCGATCGACTTGCCGAGCGAGGTCTTGCCGACGCCCGGAGGGCCGACGAGGCACAGGATCGGGCCGGCGAGCCGGTTGGCGCGCTGCTGCACCGCGAGGTACTCGACGATGCGGTCCTTCACCTTGTCGAGCCCGAAGTGATCGTCGTCCAGCACCGCCTGGGCAGCCGGGAGATCCTTCTTGATCTTCGACTTCTTGCCCCACGGGATGCCGAGCATCCAGTCGAGATAGTTGCGCACGACCGTCGCCTCGGCCGACATCGGCGACATCTGGCGCAGCTTCTTCATCTCCGCGATGGCCTTGTCGCGGGCCTCCTTGGAGAGCTTCGTGCGCGCGATCCGCTCCTCCAGCTCGGCCAGTTCGTCGCGGCCTTCCTCGCCGTCGCCGAGCTCCTTCTGGATCGCCTTCATCTGCTCGTTGAGGTAGTACTCGCGCTGGGTCTTCTCCATCTGGCGCTTGACGCGCGAGCGGATGCGCTTCTCGACCTGGAGCACGGACATCTCGCTCTCCATCAGCGAGAGCACCTTCTCCAGACGATGCGCGACCTGGGTGATTTCCAGCACGGCCTGACGGTCGGCGATCTTCACCGCCAGATGCGAGGCCACGGTATCGGCGAGCTTGGAGGGCTCGTCGATCTGCGACACGGCCGCCACGATCTCGGGCGAGATCTTCTTGTTGAGCTTCACATAGCTCTCGAACTCGCTGATGACCGAACGGCCGAGCGCCTCGACCTCGACCTTCTTGCCCTCCTCCTCGGCGAGGCTCACGGCCTCGGCCTGGTAGAAGGCCTCGTCGGCGACATAAGCCGTTGCCTTCGCGCGGCCGACGCCCTCGACCAGCACCTTGACGGTGGAGTCGGGCAGCTTGAGCAGCTGCAGCACACGGGCGAGCGTGCCGATCTCGTAGATGTCCTTGGTCTCCGGATCATCGTCGCCGGCGTTCTTCTGGGTGGCGAGCAGGATCAGCCCGTCGGTCTTGACGACCTCTTCGAGCGCACGGATCGACTTCTCGCGGCCGACGAAGAGCGGCACGATCATATGGGGGAACACGACGATGTCGCGCAGGGGAAGAACCGGATAAGTGCCGGTCTCGCCGGGCACGAAAGGAGCGCGGGGCGCCGAGCCAGTCATGACTTTTCCTTTGTGGTTGCGCCCGACGTCCCCCCGCAATGGGCGTAGGCGCCGGACGTAAGCGGGCGTGGCGACCATTCACCGCGTCCGCCCCCGCGCATCGCACCCTCGACAGGCATGCGACTCTCGCGAGTGGAATTAAAGTGGAGACTTCCGCGCCGGCTTTCAAGCGATCCGGCAACAGTTGGCCCCAGAAGTTTGCACTGCGTCAATCGGCTCGCGGCCAGACGCAGACCTGTTTTCGCAGGCCTGAGGCAAGGCCCCGTCGGAGCAGCCCCAAGCATACGCCCGAGTGACCGAAGCAGATCTCTGGTCCGATACGCAAAACGCGCGCCAGACAGCGCGCGTTCGACGTCAGCAGAGCTAGCGAAGCAGGTTCGTAGCTTCGTTCGCCGCGGGGGCAATACCTGCCCCGGGCCATCGACCGCGACATCAGGCCGAGGCGGACTTCGCCTCTTCCTCGCGCTCCGAGTAGATGAACAGCGGCCGGGACTTGGATTCCACCGCCTCCGGGCCGATCACGACCTGCTCGACGCCTTCGAGGCCCGGCAGTTCGTACATCGTCTCGAGCAGGATGCCCTCCATGATCGAGCGCAGGCCGCGCGCGCCGGTCTTGCGCTCGATCGCCTTGCGGGCGATCAGGCTGACTGCCTCGTCGGTGAAGGTCAGCTCGGTGTCCTCCATCTCGAAGAGACGCTGATACTGCTTGACCAGCGCGTTCTTCGGCTCGGTCAGGATGGTCTTCAGCGCCGCCTCGTCGAGATCCTCCAGCGTCGCCAGGACCGGCAGACGGCCGACGAATTCCGGGATGAGGCCGAACTTCAGCAGATCCTCCGGCTCGACCTCGCGGAAGATCGCGCCGGTGCGGCGCTCGTCGGGGCCCTTCACGGTCGCGCCGAAGCCGATCGAGGTGCCCTTGCCGCGCCCGGCGATGATCTTGTCGAGGCCCGCGAAGGCGCCACCGCAGATGAAGAGGATGTTGGTGGTGTCGACCTGCAGGAACTCCTGCTGCGGATGCTTGCGCCCGCCCTGCGGCGGCACGGAGGCAACGGTGCCCTCCATGATCTTGAGCAGGGCCTGCTGCACGCCCTCGCCCGAGACGTCGCGGGTGATCGACGGGTTGTCGGACTTGCGGCTGATCTTGTCGATCTCGTCGATGTAGACGATGCCGCGCTGCGCCCGCTCGACATTGTAGTCGGAGGCCTGGAGCAGCTTGAGGATGATGTTCTCGACATCCTCGCCGACATAGCCGGCTTCGGTCAGCGTCGTCGCGTCGGCCATGGTGAAGGGCACGTCGAGGATGCGCGCCAGCGTCTGCGCCAGCAGCGTCTTGCCCGAGCCCGTCGGTCCGATCAGAAGGATGTTGGACTTCGCGAGCTCGACGTCGTTGTGCTTGGTCGCGTGCGAAAGCCGCTTGTAATGGTTGTGGACGGCGACCGAGAGCACCTTCTTGGCGTGCTCCTGGCCGATGACGTAGTCGTCCAGGACCTTGCGGATCTCCTTGGGCGTCGGCACCCCGTCCTTGGACTTGACCAGCGCGGATTTCGATTCCTCGCGGATGATGTCCATGCACAGCTCGACGCATTCGTCGCAGATGAACACGGTCGGTCCTGCAATGAGCTTGCGAACCTCGTGCTGGCTCTTGCCGCAGAAGGAGCAGTAGAGCGTGCTCTTGGAATCGCCGCCGCTGACCTTACTCATCGTCCATCTCCATTCTCGGAGCCGGAGACCACATCAGCCCAAAGCGGATGCAACCGTCGTCTCTTCGTCATCATAGGCGTTCAGTTCACGATCATCAGGTTAACGGCTCGTTCCGAAACGCCTGAATTCGCGGCCGATCCACAATCGGATCAGGCTGAAACACCTGCGGGATCATCCCGCGTCCATTCGATTCCCCATGCAAACACGGGGCCGACCACCTTGCAATATGGGGCCGGATGGCGGGCGAGCCAACCCACAGGCGGCGCGCCCGCTCGTCGCAGCCGCCTCAGGCCGCGTCCTCCGGGCGCTTGTCGATGACCTTGTCGATCAGACCGAACTCGCGGGCGGCCTCGGCGGTCATGAAGTTGTCGCGCTCCAGCGCCGCCTCGATCTCGGCATAGCTGCGGCCGGTGTGGGTGACGTAGATCTCGTTCAGCCGGCGCTTCAGGCTCTCGACCTCGCGGGCGTGGATCAGGATGTCGGTGACCTGGCCCTGATAGCCGCCCGAGGGCTGGTGAACCATGATGCGGGCGTTGGGCAGCGCGAAGCGCATGTCCTTGGCGCCGGCGGTCAGCAGCAGCGAGCCCATCGAGGCGGCCTGGCCGACGCAGAGCGTCGTCACCGGGCAGCGGATGAACTGCATGGTGTCGTAGATCGACAGGCCCGAGGTGACCACGCCACCGGGCGAGTTGATGTAGAAGGAGATCTCCTTCTTGGGGTTCTCGGCCTCGAGGAACAGCAGCTGCGCCACGATCAGCGACGCCGAGTAATCCTCGACCGGACCGGTCAGGAAGATGATGCGTTCACGCAGCAGGCGCGAATAGATGTCGAAGGCGCGCTCGCCGCGGCTCGATTGCTCGACCACCATCGGGACGAGATTGTTGTAGGTCTCGATCGGATCGCGCAGCATGAAACTGTCCTTGGGTGCAGAGCCGGGGGCGGGAGCCGGAAACCGGCGGTCGTTCGAATCGGATGTCCTGAGAGGCTACCCACATAAGCACGGCAAACGCGGCTGAAAAGAGAAGCGCCGCCCGGCATGAGCCGAGCGGCGCCACTGTCTCTGGTTAAGGTTTCCGGCGTGTTCAGGCGGACGCGTCGTCGCCCTCAGCCTTGTCGGCCTTCTTCGCCTTCTTGGCTGCGGCCTTCTTGGGCTTGGCCTCCGCCGATCCCTCGGCGTCCTCGTCGGCGTAGAGCGCCTCGCGGGACACGGTCTGATCCTCGACCTTGATCTGGCCGAGCAGGTGGTCGACGACCTTCTCCTCGAAGATCGGGGCGCGGATCTCGGCAAGCGCCTGCGGGTTCTTGCGATAGAACTCCCAGACCTGCTTCTCCTGGCCGGGGAACTGACGGGCGCGCTCGACCAGCGCCTGGGTGACCTCGTCATCGGAGATCTGGACCTTGGCCTGCTCGCCGATCTCGGCCAGCACGAGGCCGAGGCGCACGCGGCGCTCGGCGATCTTGCGGTAGTCGCCCCGAGCGGCGTCCTCGGTCGTGCCCTCGTCCTCGAAGGACTTCTTGGCGTCCTTCATGTCGGCCTCGACCTGGCTCCAGACGCTCGCGAACTCCTGCTCGACCAGGGTCGGCGGCAGCTCGAAGGTGTATTTCGTATCGAGCGCGTCGAGCAGGCTCTTCTTGAGCTTGCGGCGCGACTGGGTGGCGAAATCGCGGCCGATCTGCTCGCGGATCGCCTTCTTGAGCGCATCGAGCGACTCCAGCCCGAAGGCCTTGGCCAGCTCGTCGTCGATCGTGACGGGCTCGGGGGCCTGGACCTCGGTCACGGTGACCTCGAACTCGGCCGGCTTACCGGCAAGGTGCTCGGCGGTGTAGTTCTCGGGGAAGGTGACCTTGACGGTGCGGGTCTCGCCGGCGGCCGCGCCCTCGAGCTGCTCCTCGAAGCCGGGGATGAACTGGCCGGCGCCGACGTCCAGCGCGATGCCCTCGCCCGTGCCGCCGTCGAAGGGCTTGCCCTCGAGCGTGCCGACGAAGGAGATCATCAGGCGGTCGCCCTTCTCGGCCTTGGCCTTCTCGCCCTTGTTGGAGAAGCTGCGGTTCGAGCCGGCCATCCGCTCCAGGGCGGCGTCGACATCGGCGTCGGGAACCTCGGCGACCGGCTTGGTGAGCGCCACGTCCGACAGGTCGGCGAGCTCGATCTTGGGCAGGACCTCGAGGGCGACGGTGAAGGCGAGATCGCCCTTGGCCTCCATCGCGGCCTCGATCTCGTCCTTGTTCTCGGGGAACTTGATCTGCGGCTCGAAGGCGAGCTTCAGGCCGTGGTCGGCGACGATCTTCTGGTTGGCCTCGTTGACCGCGTTCTGCACGACATCGGCCATGACCGAGCGGCCATAGAGCCGGCGCAGATGGCCGACCGGCACCTTGCCGGGACGGAAGCCATTGATCTTGGCCTTGCCCTGAAGACCCTGCAGGCCGTCATCGAGCCGCGTCTTGAGGTCGGCGGCGTTCAGCACCACCTGAAATTCGCGCTTGAGGCCCTGCGAGAGGGTTTCGGTCACGTTCATCGTTTTCGATCCGCCAACAGCTCGTTACTTCAATGTCCAAAGCGCGACGCCGGGAGACCGCCGCCGCGCTCACGAAACTCGCATCGGACCGAAAAGTGGAATGCACTTTTCGGAAAATCCGATGCAGCATCAAATACATCGATCACCGTCTTTCGCGCCCAAAAGGGCGCGCGGTGATCGAGGCCGATGGTGCGGGCGGAGGGACTCGAACCCCCACGACTTTCGCCGCTGGTACCTAAAACCAGTGCGTCTACCAGTTCCGCCACGCCCGCCGGCCCGATGGCGCCAGCACGCGGGAAAGCGCAGCGCGGCCATCATTGGGCGCCGGTGCTATACGCATTTCAGGCGGCCCATGCAGCAAAAAAATGACGGTTCTGCAAAAGACGCCGGGCGGCCGTCCTCACGCGATCGCAAGGATGCGGCCTCTCGCCTTCGGTCCCGCCGCCGATTATGCCGGTGATCATGACCGACGCGACAGACCGCCCCGCCCCGCCGACCCGCCGCACCGCGCTCGCGGCGCTGGGAGCCCTCGCCGCCCTGCCCGGCCTTTCCTCGCGGGCCGGGGCGCAGACAACGCCTCCCCACGCCGCCACCACCCCTGCCCCCGTTGCCCGGAGCCTGTCGGCCGGGCCGGCGCGGCAGAGGCTGCGCCCGGCGCCGGCCGTCGATACCGAACTCTGGGCCTTCGACGGCGCGACACCGGGGCCGGCCCTGCGGCTCCAGCAGGGCCGCACGCTGCATCTTCGCCTCGCCAACAAGACCACCGCGCCGCTGGCGCTGCATTGGCACGGCCTGCGCGGCGAGGCGGCGATGGATGGCGTCGGCGGGTTCAGCCAGGCGCCGATCGCGCCGGGCGAGAGCTTCGAGTACCGGCTGACGCCGCCTGATTCCGGAACGATCCTGTATCGGCCGCTGGTCCTGGGTGGCGCGGCAGAACCCGCCGGCCGTGGCCTGAGCGGGCTTCTGGTGGTCGAGGAGAAGGACCCACCGCCGGTCGATCTCGACCTGCCGGTCCTGGTCACCGACTGGCTGCTGGGCAACGACAACGCGCTCCAGCCCTTCCCGGTCGAAAGCCCCGCGGCCGCCGCCGCGGGCCGGCTGGGCAGCTGGATCACCGTCAATGGTGCTGCGCCCCCACAGCGCGTGCCGGTCGCGCCAGGCGCGCGGGTGCGCCTGCGGCTCGCCAATGCCTGCAATGCCCGGATCATGCGGTTGCGCTTCGACGGCATCAAGGCCGTGGTCATCGCGGTCGATGGGCAACCGACCGAATCCTTCGAGCCGGTGCGCTCGCAACTGCCCTTCGCACCGGGGACCCGCTACGACCTCCTGGTCGACATGCCCACAGAGGCCGGGGCGACCGCGATCGTGACGGCGCTGGTCGGCTCGGGGGTGCCGCTGGTCCGGCTCGTCACCGAGGGCGCCGCCCGGCCGGCCTCGACCGCGCCGATGGCGCTCAAGGCCAACCCGACGCTGCCGGCGGCGGTGCGCCTGCAGGATGCGGTGCGGCCGCAGATCGTGATCGAGGGCGGCGCGAAGCTCGGCGCCGACCTGAAGCTCGACATGGCGGGGCTCGATCCGTCCCGCCCCTGGCGCCTGAATGGCGGGGTGGGCGACGCTTCGGGCAAGCCGCTCTTCAGCGTCAAGCGCGGCACGCCAATCGTGCTCGCGATCGACAACCGGACCGCCTTCCTGCAGCCGCTGCACGTCCACGGCCATTGCTTCCGCCTGCTCCACCCGCTCGACGATGGCTGGGAGCCCTATTTCCTCGACACGGTGCAGATCCCCGACGGCAAGCGCCTGCACATCGCCTTCATCGCCGAGAATCCGGGACGCTGGCTGATCTCCTCGACGGTGCTGGAACGCTTCGACCGCGGCCTGTGGACCTGGTTCGAGGTGACCTGATGGCCGAGAGCCGCTGGCGCCGGGGGATGCGGTGGCTGCTGGCGGCGTTCTATCTCGCGGCCGGCCTGATGCATCTCGCCCGTCCGGAGGGTTTCCTGCCGATCGTGCCGGACTGGGTGCCGGCGCCCCTGGCGGTGGTGATCGCCACGGGCCTTGCGGAGATCGCCGGTGCCATTGGCCTGATGATCCCGCGCCTGCGCCCGGCCGCGGGAATCGGGCTCGCGCTCTATGCGGCCTGCGTGTTCCCGGCCAACATCAAGCATGCGCTGGAAGGCATTGCAGTGGCAGGCCTTCCCTCCAGCTGGTGGTATCACGCGCCGCGGCTGGCGCTGCAGCCCGTGCTGGTGTGGTGGGCGCTGCAGGCCGGCGGCGTGATCCGCTGGCCATGGCGCCGCCGATGACTGTTTAACGTCATTGCGAGCGTAGCGAAGCAATCCAGGGCCGCGCGCTCTACGAGTTTGGATTGCTTCGCTACGCTCGCAACGACGTCAGCCCTTCACGCCAGTCCGAGCCGCGTCAGCACATCCGCGACGATCGCGTCCTTCGACGATTCGACCGAAACGACGAGCGGTCGCTCGTCCTCGCCCGGCTCCTCGAGCGTGGCGAACTGGCTGTCGAGCAGCGCCGTCGGCATGAAGTGATGCTGCCTCTGCGCCATGCGCTCGCCGATCAGCGCGCGCGAGCCCCTGAGATAGACCAGCGCGACATCCGCCCGGTCGCCGACGATGACGCGGCGATAGGCCCGCTTCAGCGCCGAGCAGGTGACGATGCCGTGGCCGCCCGATGCGCGCAGATCGTCGATCCAGGCGGCGATGGCGGCGAGCCAGGGCTTGCGGTCCTCGTCGTTCAGCGGCGTCCCGCCGGCCATCTTGGCGACGTTCTCCGGCGGGTGGAACGAGTCGGCGTCGCGGAACGGCCAGCCGAGCTGGCCGGCGAGGCGCTCGCCCAGCGAGGTCTTGCCCGAGCTGGCGACGCCCATGACGACGATGACGGCCGGCTTGACGGCCGCGTTGGAGGCAACCATCCGGAGTCAGCCCTGCTTTTTGGGTTCGACATGGCCGCCGAAGCCGGCCCGCATCGCCGAGAGCACCTTCTCGCCGAAGGTGTGGTCGACGCGCGAGCGGAAGCGCGCGAACAGCGCCGAGGTCAGCACCTCCGCCGGCGTCGCGGTCTCGACCGCGGCATCGACGGTCCAGCGCCCCTCGCCCGAATCGGAGACATTGCCGGAATAGGCGGAGAGGTCCTCGTCGGCGGCCAGCGCCTCGGCCGTCAGGTCGAGCAGCCAGGAGGTCACGACCGAGCCGCGGCGCCAGACCTCGGCGATCTCGGCGGTGTCGAAGGCAAAGCCGTATTCAGGCGGCAGGCCTTCCTTGGCCGACGCATTGCGCAGCAGGTCGAATCCCTCGGCGAAGGCCTGCATCATGCCGTATTCGATGCCGTTATGGACCATCTTGACGAAATGGCCGGCGCCGACCGGGCCGCAATGGAGATAGCCCTCCTCGCTCGTCGGATTGCGGCCCTCGCGATGCTTGGTCGGCTCGATCTCGCCCTTGCCGGGCGCGAGCGTCGCGAAGATCGGCTCGAGCCGGTCGAAGGCTTCCTTGTCGCCGCCGATCATCAGGCAATAGCCGCGGTCAAGGCCGTGCACGCCGCCCGACGTGCCGACATCCATGTAGTGCAGGCCCTTGGCCGCCAGCTCGCGCCCGCGGCGGACGTCGTCCTTCCAGAAGGCGTTGCCGCCGTCGATCAGCGTGTCGCCCGGCGAGAGCAGGCCTGCGAGCTCGGCCAGCGTCGCCTCGGTGATCTTGCCGGCCGGCAGCATCACCCAGATGGCGCGCGGCGCCTGGAGCTTGGCGACCATGTCGGCGAGATCGGCCGCGACGAGCGCGCCATCGGCCGCCAAAGCGGCGCCGGGCTTGGGATCGCGGTCGTAGACGACGCAATCATGACCGGCGCGCATCAGCCGGCGCACGATGTTGCCACCCATCCGGCCGAGGCCGACCATTCCAAGCTGCATGAGAGTCCCTCCTCGGCAGCGGGCATCGTCCCGCCAGGGAGCTTCTGGCACCGGGCCGCCGCCGCGACAAGCCGTTCCCCGATGCGGGAACCGTCAGCCGCGGCGCTCGTGCTGGCGGATGGTGAAGGAGAAACCCGAATGCGGATTCTTCGTAGGCGGATGAGGAAGGTAGACGACGAATTCGCGTCGTTTGTTCAACTCAGTGAACAGGTTGCCCTGATAGCACTCATAGAGCCCACCCCTGAAGGTGTAATACAGCGCAGCATGCGCATAGGTGATCTTGGGATCAATCAGCCGAGCGCCCGAGCCTACCGGGTGGAGACCGAAGGCGTGGCAGAAGGCGAACAGGTCGCGCGCCTCCGCGGTCGACTCGGCGAAGCGATCCGCCGCGCGTTCAATCAGGTCTTCGCCGGCCTCATGGAGTTCGGGGGCCCATTGCTGGAACTGATGTTTGATGGCAAAGGCGAGATAGGCGCTGTTTTCGCGTCGGCGCAGCGGGTCCATCTCACCCATGCGCTTGAGTGCCTGGCCAATCCCGAAGGTCAGGACGCTGTCGAGGGCCTTCTTCGCCTTGTCACGGTAGCCTCCCAGCAGGTCCGGAAAGGTTCGCGAGATCGTCGTGATGTCGCCCTTCCTGACAATCGCCACGCACGCGCTCCTCGTCACCGGAGTGCTAATAAACCGCGGCCGCTGAGCGTCCACAAGCTTTGCTGTACCGGGGAGGGTCGGTGGCGTCAGGGGAACATCAGCGCCAGCGGCTCCATCGACCAGAGCGGCTGGACGGCGAGATAGCGTACCGAGGCACCGGTCGGCAGCGCCCCGTCCTCGCGCCAGCGCGCGACGAGCGCCGTGGCCTCGGCCGCCCGCGCCAGCCCGACCGCCAGCACCTCGCGGCCCGGCCCGTCGGCCTCGCCCGGGGCGGTGCCGAGGAAGCTGAGCCGGCCCCGCCCGGAGAGGGCGAGCGCCCCGACCCGCTCCAGCAGGGCCGCGCGCCCGGGCGCGGCAGCCTCGAACTCGATGAGGAGGACGACCTCCATCGCCGTCAGCCGTTTCGGAAGGTGTAGCTGTAGCCGTTGATCGCCGGCACGCCGCCGAGATGGGCGTAGAGCACCTTCGAGCCGGCGGGGAAGAAGCCCTTCTTCACCAGGTCGATCATGCCCTGCATCGATTTCCCCTCATAGACGGGGTCGGTCATCATGCCCTCGAGCCGGGCCGAGAGTCGGATCGCCTCGATGGTCTCCTGCGAGGGCACGCCATAGACGGGGTAGGCATAGTCCTCGTTCAGGACGATGTCGTCTGCGACGATGTCCCTGCTGCCGACCAGGGCCGAGGTCTTCTGCGCGATGTCGAGCACCTGCGCCCTGGTCTGGGCCGGGGTGAAGGAGGCGTCGATGCCGATGACGTTGCGCTGGCGGCCGTCCTTGGCGAAGCCGACGACCATGCCGGCATGGGTCGAGCCCGTCACGGTGCAGACGACGATGTAGTCGAACTGGAAGCCGAGCTGGGCCTCCTGCGCCCTCACCTCCTCGGCGAAGCCGACATAGCCGAGGCCGCCGAACTTGTGGACGGAGGCGCCGGCGGGGATCGGATAGGGCTTGCCGCCCTTGGCCTTCACATCCGCCAGCGCATTCTCCCAGCTCTGGCGGATGCCGATGTCGAAGCCCTCGTCGACGAGCTGGACGTCGGCGCCCATCACCCGCGACATCAGGATGTTGCCGACGCGGTCATAGACGGCATCCTCGTGCGGCACCCAGCTCTCCTGCACGAGACGGCACTTCATGCCGATCTTGGCGGCGGTCGCGGCGACCATGCGGGTGTGGTTCGACTGGACGCCGCCGATCGAGACCAGCGTGTCGGCGCCCGACGCGATCGCATCCGGCACGATGTATTCGAGCTTGCGCAGCTTGTTGCCGCCGAAGGCGAGGCCGGAGTTGCAGTCCTCGCGCTTGGCGAAGAGCTCGACCTGACCGCCAAGATGGGCGGACAGACGCGGCAGCGGCTCGATCGGCGTCGGGCCGAAGGTCAGCGGATAACGCTCGAATTTCGACAGCATGGTTCTTGCTTGCTCCGGATTGAACTCCGGAAAAACTAGCCAAAATCAACTGAAAGGTGCTTCCGATGTTCGATCACGAAACGACGGCTTGACGTCGTATTCGATCCCACCTCCTGTCCTTGCTCTCAGATTGATCCTCTATTTCGGAAGATCCTTTCATGGAGCCCAAACTCGACCGGACCGACCTCAAGATTCTGCGGCTGCTGCAGAGCGACGGGCGGATGGGCAATGCCGAGATCGCCAAGCGCGTGAACACCAGCGCCGCCACCTGCCACAGGCGCATCCAGCGCCTCTTCACGGAGGGCTATGTCACGGGCGTGCGGGCACAGGTCTCGCCGCAAAAGGTCGAGATGGGCACGCTCGCCTTCGTCGGCGTGGTGCTGGACCGCTCGACGCCAGAAAGCTTCGGCGATTTCGAAGCGGCGATCCGGGCCATGCCGGTCGTGCTCGACTGCCACATCGTCGCGGGTGATTTCGACTACATCCTGAAGATCCGCGTGCGCGACATGGCGGATTTCAACAAGCTCCACGGGGACAAGCTGATCGCGCTTC
Organism: Bosea sp. RAC05; assembly: GCF_001713455.1. NCBI lineage: Bacteria > Pseudomonadati > Pseudomonadota > Alphaproteobacteria > Hyphomicrobiales > Alloboseaceae > Allobosea > Allobosea sp. RAC05. Next base: position 2,503,081 of record NZ_CP016464.1, on the reverse strand, counting down.
CGGGTGTGCGGCAGACGCGCACCTTCTTCGTGATGAAGGAGGTCGTCGACAACGCGCCGCTGGCGTTCTGATCGCCGCATCCGCCGCCGCCCGAGGCGGCGGGGCGAGCGGTGTCGTCAGGCCGACTGGCCGGGCACCTGCTCGTCGCGCTCGTAGACGAAATTGGCGCGGCCGACGAGCAGCGTGTCGACCGCGCCGATGCGGTCGACGTCCTTGCCGGCATAGGGCAGCGAACGCAGCACATAGCGAAACGCGTTGAGCCGCGCCCGCTTCTTGTCGTCGGACTTCACCACCGTCCAGGGCGAATCGGCCGTGTCGGTGGCGAAGAACATCGCCTCCTTGGCCGCCGTGTAGTCGTCCCATTTATCGAGGCTGGCGAGATCGACGGGCGAGAGCTTCCACTGCTTCAGCGGATGCGCCTCGCGCTCCTTGAAACGCCGATGCTGCTCGTCACGGCTGACCGAGAACCAGAACTTGATCAGGTGGATGCCGCTGCGCACGAGGTTGCGCTCGAATTCCGGCGCCTGGCGCAGGAACTCGCGGTATTCGGAATCGGAGCAGAAGCCCATGACGCGCTCGACGCCGGCGCGGTTGTACCAGCTGCGGTCGAACAGGACGATTTCGCCGGTCGTCGGCAGATGCTGGACATAGCGCTGGAAATACCACTGGCCGCGCTCGACCTCGCTGGGCTTCTCCAGCGCGACCACCCGGGCGCCGCGCGGATTGAGATGCTCCATGAAGCGCTTGATGGCGCCGCCCTTGCCGGCCGCGTCGCGGCCCTCGAACAGGATGACGACGCGCTGGCGCGACTCCTTCACCCAGGTCTGCAGCTTGAGAAGTTCGGACTGCAGCCTGAACTTGTCGCGCTCATAGTCCTTGCGCAGCATCTTGTAGCGATAGGGATAGGCGCCCTGGCGCCAGTCGCCCGACAATTCGTCGCTGGTTTCGCGCGGCTTCCCCGGCGCCTTCGGCAGGCCGAGCGCGCTGCGCATCCGGCGGGCGTCATCGGGTGCAGCGCCCGCGAGGATCGCATCGATCCCCTCTGCCGCGTCGGCCTCGCCGGATACCGAAGCAATGGCGGCGATCTGCGCTTCCTGAACGGCTTCCGTCCGTTCCGCGGCCAGACCGGCCTCAATGCCCTCGGCGGTCATGGCGGACTCGCCGGATTTCGGCGCCGGGCGGGGCTGCCGACGCGCGGCACCGGCTGAGGGCTGTCGACGGGTCGCCACGATCACTCTCCCTCGGAGGGGCCGGCTGGCCCGATCCGAGGAGTGTCCGTGCAATTGACGCTGCGTCGCCATGATCTGGATCAAGCCGCCGCTGCCGGCCGGGCGGTCAACCGAGGCCGGCGTGCTGGCCCTCAGACCTGGATCAGTCGCTGGACCTGGTTGGCGTCGAGGTCCTTCATCGCGCCGGACAGCACGACCTCGCCGCGGTCCATCACGAACATCGTGTCGGCGAGGTCGCGGGCGAAGTCGAAATACTGCTCGACCAGCACGATCGCCATGTCGCCCTTGGAGCGCAGATAGTCGATCGCGCGGCCGATATCCTTGATGATCGAGGGCTGGATGCCCTCCGTCGGCTCGTCCAGCACCAGCAGTTTGGGTCGGGTCACCAGCGCCCGCGCGATCGCGAGTTGCTGCTGCTGGCCTCCCGAGAGGTCTCCGCCGCGTCGGCCCAGCATGGACTTGAGCACGGGGAACAGGTCGAAGAGCTCGTCCGGGACATAGCGCTCCCGGCGCGGCAGCGGCGCGAAGCCGGTCTCGAGATTTTCCTTCACGCTGAGCAGCGGGAAGACCTCGCGGCCCTGCGGCACGAAACCGATGCCGGCACGGGCGCGGTCCTCGGTGCGCAAGGTCGAGATATCCTCGCCGCCGAAGGAGATCTTGCCGGCGCTGATCGCCTGCTGCCCGACGATGGCGCGCATCAGCGTGGTCTTGCCGACGCCGTTGCGGCCCATCACGCAGGTGACCTTGCCAGCCTGCGCGGTGATCGAGACGCGCCGCAGCGCCTGGGCGGCGCCGTAATGCAGGTCGATGGCGTCGACGGTCAGCATGCTCATCGTCCCAGATAGACTTCGACGACGCGCTCGTTGGCGCTGACCTGGTCGAGCGGGCCTTCGGCGAGGACCGAGCCCTCATGCAGCACCGTGACCTTCACGCCGAGTTCGCGGATGAAGCCCATGTCGTGCTCGACCACGATGACCGAATGGTCCCTCGCGATCTCCTTGAGGAGCACGGCCGTCTCGGCGGTCTCGCCGTCGGTCATGCCGGCGGCGGGCTCGTCCACGAGCAGGAGCTTGGGGTCCTGCGCCAGCAGCATGCCGATCTCGAGCCACTGCTTCTGGCCGTGCGAGAGCGAGCCGGCGAGCCGCTCGCGCGCATCGCCCAGCTTGATGATGCCGAGGATGTCGTCGATGCGCTTCTGCTGCGCGGCCGCCGTCTTCCAGAACAGGGTCCGCGCCACCGTGCGTGGCGCCTTCAGGGCCAGCAGGATGTTGTCCTCGATGGTGTGGAAGTCGAAGACCGTGGGCTTCTGGAACTTGCGGCCGATGCCGAGATTGGCGATTGCCGCCTCGTCCAGCCGCGTCAGGTCGATCGACCCGCCGAACATCACCGTGCCGACATCGGGCTTGGTCTTGCCGGTGATGATGTCCATCATCGTCGTCTTGCCGGCGCCGTTGGGGCCGATGATGGCGCGCATTTCGCCGGGCTCGATCGTCAGCGACAGGCCGCGGATCGCCTTGAAGCCGTCGAAGGAGACGCTGACGCCGTCGAGATAGAGCAGTGACGAGGTGAGCTGGCCGGGGGTGGGAGCGTTCATGCGCGTCACTCCGCCGGGGCCGGTTCGGGCGTCTTCGCGGGAGCGGGCCTGCGCCGCTTCTCCCACCAGTCCTGCGCCGTGCCGAGGATGCCCTTGGGCATGAAGATGGTGACGAAGACGAAGAGCGCGCCGAGCGCAAACAGCCAGTAGGGCGCCATGAAGCCCGAGGTGAAGATCGTCTTGGCGTAGTTGACGACGACGCCGCCGAGCGCAGCGCCGACCAGCGTGCCGCGCCCGCCGACCGCAACCCAGATCACGGTCTCGATCGAGTTGGCGGGGGCGAACTCGCTGGGGTTGATGATGCCGACCTGGGGCACGTAGAGCGCCCCCGCGACACCCGCCATGCAGGCCGAGACGGTGAAGACGAAGAGCTTGAAGCGGTCGACCCGGTAGCCGAGGAAGCGCGTGCGCGATTCCGCGTCGCGGATCGCGATGACGACCTTGCCGAGCTTCGAGACGACGATGCCGCGCGCGATCAGGAAGCCCGCGATCAGCATGACGCAGGTCATGGAAAACAGAGCCGCACGAGTCGCTTGCGCCTGGACGTTGAAACCAAGGATGTCCTTGAAATCGGTCAGGCCGTTGTTGCCGCCGAAGCCCATGTCGTTGCGGAAAAAGGCGAGCAGCAGAGCGTAGGTCAGCGCCTGGGTGATGATCGAGAGATAGACGCCGGTAACGCGCGAGCGGAAGGCAAACCAGCCGAAGACGAAGGCGAGCAGCCCCGGCGCGAGCAGCACCATCAGCATCGCGAAGGGGAAGGAGTCGAAGCCGTACCAGTACCAGGGCAGCTCCTTCCAGTTCAGGAAGACCATGAAGTCCGGCAGGATCGGGTTGCCATAGGTGCCGCGCGAGCCGATCTGGCGCATCAGGTACATGCCCATCGCGTAGCCGCCGAGCGCGAAGAAGGCGCCATGGCCGAGCGAGAGGATGCCGCAATAGCCCCAGACGAGGTCGAGCGAGATCGCCAGCAGCGCGTAGCAGAGATATTTGCCCCAGAGCGACATGGTCGAGGTCGGCACGTGGAAGGGCGAGCCGGCCGGCACGAGCAGGTTCAAAGCCGGGATCAGGATGGCAAGCCCGGCGATGATGGCGAGGAAGACCGTACCGCGCCGGTCCATGTCCTGCAGGAGGAAGCGCGCGATCATGCTTCCACCGCCCGGCCCTTGAGCGCGAACAGGCCGCGCGGGCGCTTCTGGATGAAGAGGATGATGAAGACGAGCAGCGCGATCTTGCCGAGCACCGCCCCCGCATAGGGTTCGAGCAGCTTGTTGGCGACGCCCAGCGTCATCGCGGCGACCAGCGTGCCCCAGAGATTGCCGACGCCGCCGAAGACCACGACCATGAAGCTGTCGATGATGTAGCTCTGGCCGAGATTGGGGCTGACATTGTCGATCTGCGAGAGCGCGACGCCCGCCAGCCCCGCCACGCCGGAGCCCAGCCCGAAGGTGAGCGCATCGACGCGGCCGGTCCGGATGCCCATGGCCGAGGCCATGCGCCGGTTCTGGGTGACGGCGCGCATCTGCAGGCCGACCGGCGTCAGCTTCAGGATCGCCAGCAGGGCCGCGAAGACGAGGATCGCGAAGACGATGATCCAGAGCCGGTTCCAGGTGATCGCCATCTCGCCGATCTCGAAGGCGCCCGACATGAAGGCGGGCGCGCCGACCTCGCGGTTGGTCGGCCCGAAGGCGGTGCGGACCGCCTGCTGCAGGATCAGGCTGATGCCCCAGGTCGCCAGCAGCGTCTCCAGCGGCCGGCCATAGAGGAAGCGGATGACGCCGCGCTCGATGGCGATTCCCACCAGCCCCGCCACCAGGAAGGCGAGCGGCACGGCGATCAGCAGCGAATAGTCGAACAGGCCCGGCGCACTGGTGCGGATGACCTCCTGGACGATGAAGGTCGTGTAGGCGCCGATCATGACCATCTCGCCATGGGCCATGTTGATCACGCCCATCACGCCGAAGGTGATGGCCAGCCCGATCGCGGCGAGCAGTAGCACCGAGCCGAGCGAGAGCCCGTACCAGAGGTTCTGTCCGGCCCGCCACAGCGCCAGCCGGCCCTCGATGTCGGAGATGGCGCGGGCCTGCGCTTCCTTGAGCGAGGCGGAGGCATCGGCCGGCAGGGAGCGCAACGTCGCCAGCGCATCCTGGTCGCCGCGCTCGCGCAGCACGTCGATGGCGGCGATCCGGTCGAAGGGCGGCGCGTCGGCCTTGGCGACGAGGATGGCGGCCTGGGCCTGCCGCAGCGCGGCCTTGACGCGGGCATTCGTCTCCTTGGCGATGGCGCCTTCGAGCACGGGCAGCAGCGAGGCGTCGCGTGACTTGAACACGGCCTCGGCCGCGGCGATGCGCTTGCCGGCGTCGGGATTGAGCAGGCCGAGCCCGCCGAGCGCGCCCTGGATGGTGCGGCGGACGCTGTTGTTGAGCCGCACGGCCGCAAGACCCGCAGGCGCCGCGGGCAGGGTCGCGCCGGTGCGGGCGTCGAGGATGCGGCCGTCCGGCATCCGGACGACGACGGCGCCGCCGCCCGCCAGCAGCCGGCCCTCGGCCAGCGCCTCGATGATCACGGCCGCCTGCGGATGCGCCTGGGCGATCAGCCCTTCGATGGCGCGGTTGGTTTCGGAAAAACTGTCGGCAGCGAGCCGGACGAAGGGGTCGTCGGCGTTCTGGGCGGCGGCCGCACCCGGATGGAGCGCGAGCAGCATCGCCAGCGCCAGGGTGCGCAGAAGGCAGGACAGGATCCGCATGGGCTCGCTTCGCATGGTCGGTCGGCGGGCGGGGCGCAGCGCCGGCTCTTGTGTGGCGAACACCCCCGGCCCGAGCCGGGGGTGCCGCTGATTGCGAGGGCCGGCCGGACCTTATGGCGCCCGTGCCGGCCCTCCCCCTCTCAAGTCGTCAGGCGCCGCCGCACTTGCCGGTCTTGGTGTTGAAGTTGCCGCACTTCTTGTCGACCCAGTCGCCGATCAAGTCCTTGGAGCCGTCGAGGTGCTTGGACCAGGCGTCGCCGGGAACGAGATCGGTCTTCGAGACCACGTCGAACTGGCCGTCGGCCTTGATCTCGCCGATCAGGACGGGCTTGGTGATGTGGTGGTTGGGGAGCATCGTCGAGATGCCGCCGGTCAGGTTCGGCGCGGTGATGCCCGGCAGCGCGTCGATCACCTTGTCGGGATCGAAGCTCTTGGCCTTCTCGACCGCCTTCACCCACATGGCGAAGCCGATGACATGGGCCTCCATGGGGTCGTTGGTGACGGCCTTGTCGTTTTTCTTGAAGGCCTTCCACTGCTTGATGAAGGCCTCGTTCTCCGGCGTCTTGACCGACTGGAAGTAGTTCCAGGCGGCGAGATGGCCGACCAGCGGCTTGGTGTCGATGCCGGCCAACTCTTCCTCGCCGACCGAGAAGGCGACGACGGGGATGTCGGTGGCCTTGACGCCCTGGTTGCCGAGTTCCTTGTAGAACGGCACGTTGGCGTCGCCGTTGATCGTCGAGACCACGGCGGTCTTCTTGCCGGCGGTTCCGAACTTCTTGATGTCGGAGACGATCGTCTGCCAGTCAGAATGACCGAACGGCGTGTAGTTGATCATGATATCCTCCTTGGCCACGCCCTTGGCGAGCAGATAGGCCTCAAGGATCTTGTTGGTCGTGCGCGGGTAGACGTAGTCGGTGCCGGCCAGCACCCAGCGCTGGACCTTCTCCTCCTTGGCGAGATAGTCGACCGCGGGGATCGCCTGCTGGTTCGGCGCCGCGCCGGTGTAGAAGACGTTGCGCTCGCTCTCCTCACCCTCGTACTGGACGGGGTAGAACAGGATCGAGTTCAGCTCCTTGAAGACCGGCAGCACGGATTTGCGGGACACCGAGGTCCAGCAGCCGAACACGGCCGAGACCTTGTCCTTGGTGATCAGCTCGCGCGCCTTCTCGGCGAAGAGCGGCCAGTTGGAGGCGGGGTCGACCACGACCGGCTCGAGCTTCTTGCCGAGCACGCCGCCCTTCTTGTTCTGCTCCTCGATGAGCATGAGCATGACGTCCTTCAACGTCGTCTCGGAGATCGCCATCGTGCCCGAGAGCGAGTGGAGGATGCCGACCTTGATGGTCTCCTGCGCCGCCGCCGGCAGATGGGATGCAAACATGGTGGCGCCCGCGAGAGCGGCGCCCAGAATAACGCGACGTGTGGTGTTCACGGATGATCCCCCGAACCAACCCTGGTTGGCCGCGCCGTCGGAGTGAGGCGTCGGCGGGCCTCCCCGGCCCGAAGGCTGAACTGGCAAGCGGCGTGCCAACGGCACAACCGGACGTTACAACCCCGCAAGTCTCTGCCATTCACGCGTCCCGGGCGCCATTTCCTGCGATGCAGCCACGCCGCCACGCAAGGATCGTGCGCCACCGGACGATTTGCTCATTTCGTGAGCAAACAGACCGCCCATCGAACAGGCAGCGGGCCGCAACAGTGACGATATCGCCGCAAAACCCGGGTTCGCGGCCGCAACATGCAGCGCGTTTTTTGACATTTACGCCGCCGCGGGAATCGCCCTAGCCTCTTTGCGTCGGTAACAACTGAAAGGAGGTGATCCAGTGTCTCATTGTCATCAACCGCTGGTTCAAAGCGGGCAGACAGGGTCTCTTTCTCCGTGGGGGTCGTGTTCCGCCTGAGTTTTGGACCTTCAGGCCCGGTTACCGGGGCTGCGGTTCGGCAATGGAAGGGCTGCCCGAAAGGGCGGCCCTTCTTCCGTTGCAGGGACGAAATCCGCTGCGGGTTCTGGTGTCGCGTGCCCGCGCATGCCACATCAGGCGGATGACGCAGCCCCTGCCCCATCCGGAAAGCCCCGGCCTTGTCCGCGCCTGAACCCAGCCGCGAGGCGATCCTCGACTTCATCGACGCAGAGCGCGAAGCCGGGCGCGAGGTCGGCCGCCGCGAGATCGCCAAGGCCTTCGGGCTCTCGGGCGGCGGCAAGATCTGGCTGAAGCGCCTGCTCAAGGAGCTCGAGGAAGAGGGCGAGACCGGCGGCGACGGCGTCGACCGGCCGGTGCATCCGCGTGGCGCCCTGCCCCCGGTGCTGCTCTGCGAGATCAAGGGCAAGGATCGCGACGGCGACGCCTATGGCGTGCCTTTGGAATGGAACGAGGCCGAGCAGGGTGTCGCGCCGCGCATCCTGATCGAGCGGCCGCGTGAGTTCCGGGCCAAGCGCCATGCCGCGCCGGCGCCGGCCTTCGGCGACCAGGTGCTGCTGAAGCTCACGCGGCTGAAGGGCGTCGAGGGCTATGCCTATTCCGGCCGCGTGCTGAAGGTGATGGGCAAGGGCAAGGCGCAGGTGCTCGGCATCTTCCGCGCCATGCCGGACGGTTCGGGCCGCCTGATCCCGATCGACAAGAAGGCGCAGGGCCGCGAGGCGCTGATCCCGAAGGGCCAGACCGGCGACGCCGAGGATGGCGACCTCGTTTCCGTGGCGCTGCGCAGCGAGAGCCGCTTCGGTCCGCCGGAGGCACAGGTCAAAGAGCGGCTCGGTTCGCTGAAATCCGAGCGCGCGGTGAGCCTGATCGCGATTCACGCCCATGGCATTCCCAACGTCTTCCAGCCCGCCACGATCGCGGAATCGGAGGCCGTGCGGCCGGCCGGGACGGCGGGGCGCGAGGACTGGCGCGACCTGGCCCTGATCACGATCGACCCCGCCGACGCCAAGGACCATGACGACGCCGTCCATGCCGCGCCCGACGCCGATCCCGACAATCCCGGCGGCCATGTCGTCACCGTCGCCATCGCCGATGTCGCGGCCTATGTGCGGCCGGGCTCGGCGCTCGACCGCGAGGCGCTGGAGCGCGGCAACTCGGTCTATTTCCCCGACCGCGTCGTGCCGATGCTGCCCGAGCGGATCTCGAACGACCTCTGCTCGCTGCGCGAGGGCGAGGACCGGCCGGCGCTGGCCGTGCGGCTCGTGCTCAAGGCCGACGGCTCGAAGAAGAGCCATTCCTTCCACCGCATCCTGATGCGCTCGGCGGCCAAGCTCTCCTACCAGCAGGCCCAGGCCGCCATCGACGGACAGGGCGACGAGAAGGGCTCGGCCGTCCGCGACACGATCCTGATGCCGCTCTGGGCGGCCTACGGCTTGGCGGCCCGCGCCCGGGACGCGCGCCAGCCGCTGGATCTCGATCTGCCCGAGCGCAAGCTGATCCTGAAACCCGACGGCTCGGTTGACCGCGTCGTCGTGCCGGAGCGGCTGGCGGCGCACAAGCTGATCGAGGAGTTCATGATCCTCGCCAATGTCGCGGCGGCGGAGACGCTGGAGAAGGCCGGGAGCCTGCTGGTCTATCGCTGCCATGACGAGCCCTCGCTCGAGAAGATCCGGGCGCTCGGCGAAGTCCTGGCCTCGATCGGCATCAAGCTGCCGAAGGAGGGCGTGCTGCGCCCGGCGCTGTTCAACCGCATCCTCGGCATGATCAAGGGCTCGGAGAACGAGATCTTCATCAACGAGGTCGTGCTGCGCAGCCAGGCCCAGGCGGAGTATGTCGCCGAGAATTACGGGCATTTCGGCCTCAACCTGCGCCGCTACGCCCATTTCACCTCGCCGATCCGGCGCTATGCCGACCTCGTCGTCCACCGCGCCCTGATCGCGGCCCAGCGCTTCGGCGAGGACGGCCTGCCGAAGGGCACGACGCTGGAGACGCTGCGCGAGGTCTCGACGCGGATCTCGGCCGCCGAGCGGCGCGCCATGGCGGCCGAGCGCGAGACGGTCGACCGGCTGATCGCACATTTCCTGGCCGACCAGATCGGCGCCTCCTTCGACGGGCGCATCGGCGGCGTCAACAAGGCGGGGCTCTTCGTCAAGCTCGACGGCACCGGCGCCGACGGCTTCATTCCCGCCTCGACGCTCGGCGCCGACTACTACCGCTATGACGAGGCGGCGCATGCGCTGATCGGCGAGCGCACGGGCGAAAGCTTCCGTCTCGGCGACCGCGTCCATGTGAAGCTGGTCGAGGCGGCACCCGTCGCGGGTGCGCTGCGCTTCGAGCTGCTTTCGGCCGGCCGGGCGGCAACGGCGGGCGGCCTGGGCGGACGCGGTCCCGCGCCGCGCCGCGGCAAGGGCGGCGCCTTCGGCGGTCCGCCCGGCGGCCGCAGCGGCCCGGGGCGCTTCGCCAAGGGCAAGGCGGGCAAACCCAAATCCGGAAAGAGACGGTGATGGCAGTCCAGATCCATACGGCGAGCCTACAACCTCAGGCGCGGGACTGGCGCCGGGCGATCGGCAACGGCCTGCGCGGGCGCTGCCCGCATTGCGGCCAGGGGCGCCTGTTCAAGGGCTTCCTGAAGCCGGTCGATGTCTGCGAGGCCTGTGGCGAGGCGCTGCACCACCAGCGCGCCGACGATTTGCCGCCCTATGTCGTCATCACCATCGTCGGCCATGTCGTGGTCGGCGGCCTGCTGCTGGCCGAGAAATACGCCGACTGGTCGATGGGCCTTCACATGGCCATCTGGCCGGCGCTGACCGTCCTCCTCTCGCTGCTGCTGATGCAGCCGGTGAAGGGCGGCGTCATCGGGCTGCAATGGGCGCTGCGCATGCACGGCTTCGGCGGCCGACCGGACACCCCCGAGCGCCAGCCCCTTCCCCCTGCGGTCCAGCAGCCATGAACGACCACGCCGTCACGCTGACGAATGCCGAGCGGGTTCGGGTCGCCGCCAATCAGCGCCCCCGCGACGCGGCGACGATGATGATCCTCGACCGCAGGGCCGCCAAGCCGCGGATCCTGATGGGCAAGCGCCATCCCGGCCACAAGTTCATGCCCGGCAAATACGTCTTCCCGGGCGGACGCCTCGATCCCGGCGACCGTCGCATGGCCGCCACCGGGGCGCTGGCCCAGATTTGCGAGGACCGGCTGCTGAAGCGCACCGTGCGTCCCAGCATCGGCAAGGCGCGCGCGCTGGCGCTGGCCGCGATCCGCGAGACCTTCGAGGAGACCGGGCTGCTCTTCGGCTCCGCCGACTATGGTGCGCCCGAGACGCCGCCGGCCGGAAGCTGGGCCGACTTCGCCGGCCACGGCATCTATCCCGACCTCTCCGCCGTCTCCTATGTGGCGCGGGCGATCACGCCGCCGCGGCGACCCAAGCGCTTCGACACCCGATTCTTCACCGTCGACGCCGCGGCCGTCGGCAAGCGCATCGAGAACGTGGTCGGGCCCGATTCGGAACTGGTCGACCTGGTCTGGGTCGATTTCGACGAGGCAAAGGAACTCGACCTGCCCACCATCACCAAGGTGATCATCCAGGAGGTCGAAGCCCGGATTGCCGGGGGTTTCGCGCCCTGGCTGCCGGTGCCCTTCTACTGGGAGAAGAATGGCCGCTTCGTGCGCGAGGAGCTCTGAGGCACGATTTGCGTCGCGGGCCGGCGTGACGCAGCGATCCGCCTTGACTTCGCCGGCCCTTTCCGGCATTCCCACGCCCGACGGTTTGCCGGGCTCGCCCGGCCTTTCTCATTTTCCGTGGGCCTCACCAGCCCCACATGGTTCGAGGATATCCCCATGGCCAAGGCCGTGACCATCAAGATCAAGCTGCTTTCGACCGCCGACACCGGTTACTTCTACGTGACGAAGAAGAACTCGCGTACGATGACCGAGAAGATGTCGATGAAGAAGTACGACCCGGTCGCGCGCAAGCACGTCGAGTTCAAGGAAACCAAGATCAAGTGAGGCGCTTGCGCCTGCCGATCCCGGTCGCCATCGAAACCGCCCTTTCCGGGGCGGTTTTTTGTTGCCGGCGTCGCTGCTGCGGCCGCCTCCGCAGACCTATTTCAGGAAGGTCATGACGCCATGAGCACCGACAGGCCCCGCCGGCCGATGAGCGCACGCGACAAGGCCGAGGCGCTGTTCACCGTGGCCGTGCCGAGGGTGGCCCCGCCCGCCGAGAAGCGCACGACCGTCCCCGGCGCGCGCGAACTCGTCTCGCTGCGGATCGACAGCGACGTGCTGGCGCATTTCCAGGACGAGGGCCCCGGCTGGCAGGATCGCATCAACGCGGCGCTGCGGCGCGCCACCGGGCTCTAGATCCTCTCGCCGGCAGGCGGCGGGCGCATCGGCGCGGCCATGATGGCGCCAGCGAGGGACCTGAGCGCGGTTTTAGCGTGGCTGCGGCGCAATTGTCACGCCGCGGCAAGCAGAATGGTGTCACGCTGAGGATCGGTCGGGGGCGACGACCACCTGCGGCAGCGGCAAGCGCTTCGCAGGCGTTCGTTCCCTGTGACCGGAAGATCGACCCGTGAACGCCGCAGACCCCGATCCCGACGCTCGCAGCACGCCTCACGGGGCCGGCCGCCGGCTGCTGAAGCTCCTCGTCGAAATCGATTCCTCGCGCTTCCTCGGCAACCGCGTCGTCGCGGCCATCGCGCTCATCGCGATCCTCGCGATCTTCGCCGGCCTCGGCTATCTCGTGCCGGCCGTGCTCTCGCAGTATTTCTGAAGCGGGGGAGAGGTGGCCGGCCGGCGGCGGTTCTGAGGAGGCCAGAATGTCCGCAACCGACCGGCCGAGCCCTCCGGGTTCCCAGGAGATGCGGCGGACCTGAGAGCCGAGGGGCGTCGCGAGGCAGCGGATGACGCTGCGTCGACCGGACCATTGCAGGCCTGCAGACCTCGAATCAATCGCCGGAGCGCGATTCACCAATGTTCTTCAAAGCTTAACCTTACCGCGTAACCAGTCGCGGCCGGGCGGAGCGTCCGATCAGGCGGCGTTGGCGGCGATCACGCGATTGCGGCCATTGGCCTTGGCCAGATAGAGCGCGTCGTCCGCGCGCTTCATGATCTCGGCGGGCGAGGCGTCGCCGGCGCGCCGGCTCGACACGCCGATCGAGACGGTGACGGGAATGCTGTTCGTCGCGCCCTGGATGCCGAAGGGTTCGGAGACGACCCGCTCGCGGATGCGTTCAGCGACGGCATAGGCGGCGTCGAGCGCGGTATCCGGCAGCACCACGACGATCTCCTCGCCGCCCATGCGGGCGACGAGATCGATGCCGCGGGTGCAGGAGCGGACGCGGTCGGCAAATTCGCGCAGGACCTCGTCGCCGACATCGTGGCCGTAGTTGTCGTTGACCCGCTTGAAGTGGTCGATGTCGAGCACGAGCAGGGCCAGCGAGCGGGCGCGCAGGGCAGACTCGTCGAACAGCACCGCCATGCGGGAGTCCATGTAGCGGCGGTTGTGCAGCCCGGTGAGCTGGTCCATCACCGCCATCTCCATCGAGGACTGCACGCTGTCGCGCAGCTTCTCGGTGAAGCGCTTGCGGCGCACCTGGGTGCGGACGCGGGCGAGCAGCTCGTTGCGATCGATCGGCCGGATCAGAAAGTCATGCGCGCCGATCTCGAGGCCGCGCAGGATGCGGGTGCGGTCCTCCGCCTCCCCCATCATCAGCACGGAGACGTTGCGGGTCCGCTCGAGCGACCGCAGCTGGCTGCACAGGCGCAACCCGTCATAGCCCTGCAAATCGAGGCTGACGAGGACACTGTCGAAATCGCCCTCGACGGCGCGCAGCAGCGCCTGCTGCGGGTCCGGCTCGGTCTCGACGACATGGAAGGCCGACAGGGCGCTCTCCAGCCGCTCGATCACGCGCGGCCGGTCCTCGACCACGAGGATGCGGCCGTTCAGCCCCGTCTCCGAGGCCGCCGCCGCCAGCGGATCGGCGATGCCGAGGCGGCGCGAGGCGAGCGCACGATTGCGCAGTTCGTCGGTCATCGACTTCAGCCGCACGAGGCTGCGGACCCGCGCGAACAGCGCGGTGTCGTCGAGCGGCTTGGTCAGGAAATCGTCGGCGCCGGCATCGAGGCCCTTGAGGCGGTCGCCCGGCTGGTCGAGCGCGGTCACCATCACGACCGGGATATGCGCCGTCGTCGCCTCGCTCTTGAGGCGGCGGCAGACGTCGAAGCCGTTCATGCCGGGCATCATCACGTCGAGCAGGACGATGTCGGCCTCGCCGCGTTCGCAGATGGCGATCGCGTCGGGGCCGTTCAGCGCCGTGACGACGTCGAAATACTCCGCCGAAAGCTTCGCCTCCAGCAGCTTCACGTTGGTGATGATGTCGTCGACGACGAGGACGCGCGCTGACATGGGTTCGCTTTCGAACGCTCAGGCCGCGCCGGCATAGGCGCGGACGGTCTCCAGGAACTTCGCAACCGAGATCGGCTTCGAGAGATAGGCCTCGCAGCCGCCCTCCCGGATGCGTTCCTCGTCGCCCTTCATCGCGAAGGCGGTGACCGCGACGACCGGAATCGCCTTCAGGTCGTCATCCTCCTTCAGCCATTTCGTGACCTCCAGCCCCGAGACCTCGGGCAGCTGGATGTCCATGAGGATCAGGTCGGGATGATGCGCGCGGGCCAGCTCGATCGCCTCGATGCCGTCGGCCGTCTTCAGCGTGGCGTAGCCATGCGCCTCGAGGAGGTCGTTGAAGAGCTTCATGTTGAGCTCGTTGTCCTCGACGATCAGAACCGTCTTCATGATGCCGCCCTTCATTTGCGCCACGGACATCGGGGACTGATCCAGATTGTCCAAGCTGGCAGCCTCGTTCAATGATGCCTACCACGTAAGCCGTTGACGAAACGCAAACCCGATGACCAATTCCGACAGGAGCCTTTCGAAAGCCATGGCCAGATCACCGAGCCTCGACGAAGCGGAGACGCTGGCCCTGCGCGCCCTGGGCTTTCTCGCCGCCGAGCCCGAGCGGCTCGAGCCCTTTCTCGCCGTCACCGGCCTCGGACCGGCGACCTTGCGGGCGGCGGCGGGGGAGCCGGCCTTTCTCGCCGCCGTTCTCGAGCATGTCGGCGGCAGCGATTCGCTGCTGCTCGAATTCGCCGCCAATCTCGGCGTGGCGCCCGAGACGGTCGCCCTGGCGCGGGAGCGGCTGAGCGGCCCGCCCGGCGGCGTGGCGGATTGAGCCCCGCGCGGCCCCTGGCGGCGCGGCGCGTCCTCTGCCGTGACTGCCTGACCGACCACGAGGCGGAGGGGGATTCGCCCCGCCGCTGCCCCGCCTGCGGTTCGCCACGGCTGCTGCGGCACCCCGAGCGGGATGCCCTGAGCCTCGCGCATATCGACTGCGACGCCTTCTACGCCGCCATCGAGAAGCGCGACGACCCCAGCCTGCTCGACAAGCCGGTGATCATCGGCGGCGGCAAGCGCGGCGTGGTCTCGACCGCCTGCTACATCGCCCGGACCTATGGCGTGCGCTCGGCCATGCCGATGTTCAAGGCGCTGAAGGCCTGCCCCCAGGCTGTGGTCGTCAAGCCCGACATGGCGAAGTATGTCGCGGTCGGGCGGCAGGTGCGCCGGCTGATGCAGGAGCTCACGCCGCTGGTCGAGCCGATCTCGATCGACGAGGCGTTCCTCGACCTGGCCGGCACCGAGTTGCTGCACCATGCCAGCCCCGCCGTGACGCTGGCGCGGTTTGCCCGGCGCATCGAGGCCGAGATCGGCATCACCGTCTCGGTCGGGCTGTCCTATGCCAAGTTCCTGGCCAAGGTCGCCTCCGACATGGACAAGCCCCGCGGCTTCTCGGTGATCGGGCGGGCGGAAGCCGTGGCCTTCCTCTCCGCCAAGCCGGTCGGTCTCATTCCCGGCATCGGCCAGGCCAGCGCGGCTAAGCTGGCGGAGGCGGGCTTCCGTGTGATCGGGGATCTGCGCGAGGCGCCGGTCGAGACACTCTTCCGGCTGGCCGGCAAGGACGGCCCGCGGCTGAAGAACCTCGCCAACGGCATCGACCCCCGCCGCGTCACGCCCGACCGGGACACCAAGAGCGTGTCCAGCGAGACGACGCTGGATGTCGACCTGTCACGCTTCGACGAGCTGGAGCCGGTGCTCTGGCGGCTCTGCGAGAAGACCTCGAAGCGCCTGAAGCATCAGGAACTGGCGGGACGCACGATCACGCTGAAGCTCAAGACGGCGGATTTCCATTCGATCACGCGGGCGACGCGGCTGCCCGAGCCGACCCAGCTCGCCGCGCGGCTGTTCACGGCGGGGCGCGAGCTGCTGCGGCGCGAATGCACCGGACCGCGCTACCGGCTGATCGGCATCGGCGCGAGCGACCTGACCGGCCCGGAGGAGGCCGACCATGGCGACCTCGCGGATGTCGCGACACCGCGGCTGAAGGCGATGGAGGGCGCGCTCGACAGCCTGCGCGCGCGCTTCGGCGACGCCGCCATCGGCAAGGGCCTGAGCCTGCGGCTGCCGCAGCGGGCCGGCTCCGGCACGGTTATTTCGCGCAATCCGCCTGAGGCAGAAGATCCAGACGCGTGAGCGTGCCGCGCAGCGCGAAGCTGCCATAGTCGAGCCTGACGGCGCCGGTGATGCCGTTCTCGTAGAGCTCGAACGAGATCGTATAGGTCGGCGTGGTCTCGCCGGAGCCGACCTTGAAATAGGACATCGTCACCGGCCAGCGCGCCAGCTTCTCGAATTCGGGGCGCTGCAGCGGCTCCTCGCCGGGCTTGCTGTCGAGCTTGCGGCCGATGACCGAAAGCGTCTCATAGACGTCCTTGCCGCCATTGGCGCCGTCATAGAGCCGCACGCTCAGCGTGTTGCGCCCCTCGCGCGCCGCCTTGATGACCGCCTTCATCTGGGCGTTGGGGAACAGGGCCGCGACCGGCTCGCGATGGGTCTCGGGCTTGGGCGCGGTGAGCTTGACCTCATAGCCCTGCCCCGTGCGGGTCGCCGTGCCATCGACGGTCTCCTTCGGCGTGCCGCTGGCCGAACTCTCGGTCTTGAAGCGGTAGCTGGCGCCGTCGCCGGCCTCGAAGCTCGTCGTCCGCGCATCGATCAGCCGCGGGCCACCCTCGCCGCTCTGGAGCTGCGTGACCTGCCGGAAGGAGAGCGCATAGCCGTCGCAGGCGTCGCCGGTGAAATCGAAGGCGATGCGGCCGCGGGCCGAGTCGACGTTCTTGGCTGCCTTGCCGGCATCGAGCACCAGATCGTAGACCGCCCGGTGCGGGGCGAGGACGACGCGATCGGCCGGTTGCGCCTGGGCGCCGGACGGCCCGCTCCAGAGCGCCAGGAGCGCCAGACATCCCGCCAGACCGGTTGCGTTCGTCGTCATCGGGCCCGCCGCCTTCCTTGTTCCTGCTGCGGGAATCTAGGTGCATTGCGGCGATGGCGCAAACAAGGCGACGGCGCAGCCTTCAGGCCCTGTCGCCTTTTGCGCCGCGCGGGCGACGCGGCAGCGCGGCGCATGGCCGCCAGCTTGCGGGCGGCCCGGGCATCGGCCATGAAAGACGCCTGCGTGCGGGACCGTTTCCCCGCCGACCGCACCCTGTGGAGCTGTCCCGATGAACGCCGTCGATACCCGTCTCGCCGAACTCGGCATCACCCTGCCGACCCCGGCTGCACCGATCGCGAACTATGTGCCCTACGTCATCACCGGCAATCTCCTGGTGATCTCGGGGCAGCTCTGCTTCGGGCTCGACGGCAAGCTCTCCGACGCCCACAAGGGCAAGCTCGGGGTCGAGATCTTCAACGAGGCCGGTCTCGAGGCCGCGCGGCTGTGCGCCATCAACGTGCTCGCCCAGGCCAAGGCGGCGCTGAACGGCGATCTCAGCCGAATCACGCGCTGCGTGCGGCTTGGCGGCTTCATCAATGTCGCGCCGCATTTCGCCGCCCTGCCCGCGATCATGAACGGCGCCTCGGACCTGATGGTCGAGGTCCTCGGCGACAAGGGGCGCCATGCCCGCTCGACGATCGGCGTGGCGGAACTGCCCGCCGATGCGGCGGTCGAGGTCGAGGCGATGTTCGAGATCGCCTGATGCGCGGCCCTCTCCTGAACGATGGCGCCCGCCCCGATCTCGGCTGGCTGATCGCCCGCCCGATCGCCCATCGCGGGCTCCATGACGCTGCCGCCGGTGTGATCGAGAACAGCGGCCCGGCGGCGGAAGCCGCCATCGCCGGCGGGTTCGGCATCGAATGCGACGTCCAGCTCAGCGCCGATGGCGAGGCGATGGTGTTCCATGACTTCGTGCTGGACCGGCTGACCGAGCGCCAGGGCGCCGTCTCGGCGCAGACGGCGGACGCGCTCGCCGCGATTCCGCTGCGCGGCAGCCAGGCGCTGATCCCGACGCTTTCGGGTTTTCTCGACCTGATCGGCGGGCGCGTGCCGTTGGTGATCGAGATCAAGAGCCGCTTCGACGGCGATCTCCGGCTGACGCGGCGCGCCGCCGAGATCGTCGCCGGCCGCGCCGGCCAGCCGATCGTGTTCAAGTCCTTCGATCCCGAGATCGTCGCGGCGCTGCACGAAATCGCGCCCACTGTGCCGCGCGGAATCGTCGCGATGAACGACTATTCCTACCCGGATTACGCCCATCTCGATGGGGGCCAGCGCCGCGCCATGGCCAATCTGCTGCATTTCGAGCGGAGCCGGCCGGATTTCCTGTCCTGGAAGGTGGCGGATCTCGACAGCGCGGCCCCTTATCTCTGCCACAACGTCCTGGGCATGCCGCTGATGAGCTGGACGGTGCGGACCCCGGAGGACCGGGAGAAGGCCGGGCGCCTTGCCGACCAGATGGTCTTCGAGGGCTTCACGCCTTGAGCGAGGGCGGGGCCGGCGACCTCCGGGTGCGCGTCGCGACCTCGCTGAAGGCGGTTCCGGCCGCGGCCTGGAACGCCTGCGCCCACCCGCAGATGCAGGACGCGATGGCGGCCGGGTTCGATCGCGAGAACCCCTTCGTCTGCCATGAATTCCTGCGCGCGCTCGAAGAGAGCGGCTGCGTCGGCGGCCGCTCGGGCTGGTCGCCGGCCTATCTGCTGGTCGAGGATGGCGAGGACAGGCTGCTCGCCGCCGCGCCGAGCTTCCTGAAGAGCCACAGCCAGGGCGAATATGTCTTCGACCATAGCTGGGCCGAGGCCTATCAGCGGGCCGGCGGGCGCTATTACCCGAAGATCCATGTCGCGGCGCCCTTCACCCCCGCGACGGGGCCGCGTCTGCTGGTGGCGCCCGGGCCGCGGGCGGAGGAGGCCCGCGCGGGGCTGATCGCCGGGCTGGAGGCGCTGCGCGACCAGACCGAGGCCTCCTCCGTCCATGTCACCTTCGCAGGGGAGCCCGACGTCGCGGCGCTGCGGGAGGCCGGCTATCTCGAGCGGCACGACCTGCAGTTCCACTGGTTCAACGAGGGCTTCGGGCGTTACGATGATTTCCTGGCGACGCTGGCCTCGCGCAAGCGCAAGGCGCTGAAGCGGGAGCGTCGCGAGGCACTGGCCGCCGGGATCAGCATCGAGGTGCTCAGCGGCAGCGACCTGACCGAGGCGGTCTGGGATGATTTCCACGCCTTTTACGAGGACACCGGCTCGCGCAAATGGGGGCGGCCCTATCTCAACCGGGCCTTCTTCTCCTGCGTCGGTGCGGCGATGGGCGAGCGCATCGTGCTGGTGATGGCACGACGCGCAGGGCGCTACATCGCCGGCGCGATCAATTTCCGCGGCGCCAACACGCTTTACGGCCGCAACTGGGGCTGCATCGAGGATCACCCCTTCCTGCATTTCGAGGTCTGCTACCACCAGGCCATCGACTACGCGATCGCGCAGGGGCTCGCCCGCGTCGAGGCCGGCGCCCAGGGTGAGCACAAGCTGGCGCGCGGCTACCGCCCGGTGGTGACGCGCTCGCTGCACCATCTCGCCGAGCCCGGGCTGCAACGGGCCGTGGCGCATTTCCTGACGCGTGAGCGGGCCCAGATCGCCGAAGCGCAGGCGGCGCTGGCGGCCGAAAGCCCGTTCCGCAAATCCGGCGATCCCGATGGCTGATCGGCAGGCTTCCGCAGCATCCGACGGGCCGGCCTTCTGCGCGGACGGCGAACTGGGCTACCGGCGCAGCCTGACCGCCTTCGCGGACGGGCCGCTGACGCTGGACGAGCCCTATCGGCTGGCGCATCTGCCACTGGTGGCGCCGAACCACCCCCGCGTGATCGCGCGGCAGGAGGGGCGATCCTACGAGATGGGCGTCCATCCGTGCGTCTACTCGCTGGTATTGCCCGTCGACGGAGCTTTGCTGGCGGATTCCGAACCCTTCCAGCGGCTCGACGCCGAGATGCGCGCCGCCCCGTTCGCAGCGAAGATCGCCTGGGACATCCTGCCGCGACGGTCCGAGCGGCTGCATGCGACGCTGTGCGGCACGCTCTCGACCGGCGAGGCTCCCTCGATCGACGACGGCACCTGGCAGGCCCTCGCCCGGATCGCGCCCTTCGCGGTCGATCTGCGCGGGCCCTTTTCGGGCAACGTCAATCGCGGGCGGATCTATCTGCGGGTCTATCCGGAGAAGCGGGACGGGCTGAACCCCATCCATGCGGTCCAGGCCGCCTTCGGGCGTCCGCCCGGCGATCTCTACCTCGTCGGGCTCTACAACCTGACCGACGATCTCGATGCCGGCGAGACCGCCGCGCTGGCGGAGATCATCGCGCGCTGGTGGGATGTGTCGCTGCTGCGCTTTACGGTGAGCGATCTCTGGGTGCTCGGCGCCAGCGACGACCTCGTGCTGGATTCGCAGATTGCCGACAGGCTGGCCCTGCAGGCCGACGCGCCGATCCCTGCGAAGCCGCCACGGCCTTGACGGCGACCGCCCGGGCGCGACAGGCTGGCGCTCCGTTCGTCCCGCCTGCCCCGGATGTCGCATGACCGCCTACGATCCCAGCAATGTCTTCGCCCGCATCCTGCGGGGCGAGCTGCCTTCCCACACGGTTTACGAGGACGAGGCGACGGTCGCGATCATGGACATCATGCCCCGGGCTGACGGGCATGTGCTGGTGATCCCCAAGGTGGCCTGCCGGAATGTGCTGGACGCGCCGGCCGAGGCGCTCCAGGCCGTCGCGCTGACGACGCAGCGGCTGGCGCGGGCCGTGAAGGCGGCCTTCGACGGCGATGGCGTCACCATCCAGCAGTTCAATGAGTCGGCCGGCGGCCAGGTGGTGTTCCACCTGCATGTCCATGTCATTCCGCGCCATGACGGGATGTCCATGAAGCCCCACACCGGCGCGATGGAGAAGCCCGAGGTCCTGGCCGCGAACGCCGACAAGATCAGGAGCGCGCTGACGGCGCTCTGAGCGGGACGCTCATGGCGCCAGCAGCCAGTAGGCACCGCCGATCAGCGTCGCCTCCCCCGCCAGCACCGCAAGCAGCACCCGCCTTCGGTCCAGCAGCATGATCGCGAGCGTGACCGAGAGCGCCCCGACCCGCAGGGCGAGCGGCACGGCGGCGAGCGCGCCGGGCGGCGCGACGATCAGCTTGGCGACGATGCCGGCGAGAAGCGCCGTCGCCACCGCCCTCACCCATTCGAGCGCCGGCGAGTCGGCGTCGATGCGCCGCGAGAAGGCGACCGCGAGCCAGCGCCAGATCTCGGTCGGCAGCACCGCAAACAACACCAGCGCGAGATAGGGCCAGAGCGGGCCGTCGAGCCAGGCGATCGGCGGCGTGATCGCGGTCGCCGTCATGGCGCGGCCTTCTTCGGCCGCAGCGCGAAGGCGATCGAGCCTGCGATCAGCCCGGCGACGATCAGGTCGAAGCCGCCACCGATGAACCGGTCGCAGATCGGCGCCAGCGCGAGACCCAGCACGATCGCCGCCACATCGCCGCGATGGCGCAGGCCCGCCGTGAGCGAGGCGAGGAAGAAGATCGGCGTCAGGCAGAGCAGCCCGGCGGCGAAGGGGATCGGCAGGGCCCCGATCAGATAATAGCCGAGGAAGGTGCCGACCGAACTCGTCGCCATGCAGGTGTTGGCGAAGCCGAGGAAATAGGCGACGCGCTGGGGCGGCGGGACGTGCGGCAATCGGCGCAGCCCTTCCGTCCAGGCCGTCACCGCCACGTAATGCGCGAGCAGGAGTTGCATGCCGACGCCCTGCCCCGGGCGGCGCAGCAAGGGCAGGATCGCCACCGTCATCGGCAGGAAGCGCAGCGAGGCGAAGCCGACCGCGATCGCGATCGCGCTCCACGCGGCGCCGGCCGCGATCGAGGCGAAGAAGATGACCTGCGAGGGGCCGGCCCAGACCAGCATGGTCGAGAGCACCGCGACCTCGACAGGATAGCCGACATCGCGCGCCAGCGAGCCGACGCCGATCAGCCCGAAGCCGACGACCCAGGCCGGCAGCGACAGCGCGTCGCGCATGCCGGCCAGCGCGACGCGCCACCAGCTCCAGTCTGCGGATACGGTCATCGGGGGATCAGCACGCGGCCAGTTCGGAGGGCGAAAAACCAACCCGGCCCCGCAAGGCGGGTCCGGCCAATCCTTCTAGCCCGCCCGGAGGAGCGCGCCGAGCCGTCGCGATATGCATCGGGCATTGCGCCGGCTGCAGGGGCGTCCGGCCGCGGCGGCGGTCTCAGCGCCCGCCCTTCATGAGGATTCCCAGCAGTTCGTTGCCGAAATCGACGATTTCCTTGGGGATGCCGCCGACCGCCTTCACGCCGAGATAGATCAGGTAGACAAAGGCGGGAACGAGGATCCAGCCGAGGATTTCCTCGAACAGCTTGCGCCGACGCCGGCGCCGGTCGCGCTTCTCGAACCAGCTCAGCTTTTCCTTGCGCGCCGGAACAGCCTGTTCCGGCGCGGGCTCGGCCACATGGGCGAGCAGCGTATCGGTCTTTCGCCTGAAGAACACGGTCTCAAGCCTTCGTCAGCGGGACCTTGGGGACGGTGCGGACCGAGCGCGGGCCCTTGGGTGCCTCGGGCCCTTTGCCGCCGTCCCCCTTGCCGCCATCGCCCTTGCCCGCCTTGCCGGCCGGACCACTGCGGCGCGGCGCGGCCGCAGCGGGCTTGGCGACGGCCGCCTTCGCGCGCGGCTTGCGCTCGCGCTTCTCGGCTGCGGCGGCCACATCCTTCTCCGGCTTGGGCTTGACCGGGCCGTCGGGGAATTCGAGGCCGAGCACCTTGATGCCCGTCTCCGACTGCACGACCACGACCTTGACCGCGCCGCCGTTCTTGAGGCGCCCGAACAGCACCTCGTCGGCGAGCGGCGTCTTGATCGTCGACTGGATCAGCCGCGCCATCGGGCGGGCGCCCATCGCCTCGTCATAGCCGTTCTCGACCAGCCATTCGCGCGCCTCGTCCGAGAGCTCGATGGTGACGTTGCGATCGGCGAGCTGCGCCTCGAGCTGCAGCACGAACTTGTCGACGACGCGGGCGACGACCGTCTTCGGCAGATGGCCGAAGGAGATCACCGAATCGAGGCGGTTGCGGAATTCCGGCGCGAACAGCTTGTTGATCGCCTCCGTATCGTCGCCCTCGCGCTTCTGGCGGGTGAAGCCATAGGCGTTGCGGGCCATGTCGGCGGCGCCGGCATTGGTGGTCATGATCAGGATGACGTTTCGGAAGTCGACCTGCTTGCCGTTGTTATCGGTCAGCTTGCCGTGGTCCATGACCTGCAGAAGGATGTTGAACAGGTCGGGATGGGCCTTCTCGATCTCGTCGAGCAGCAGCACGCTGTGCGGATGCTGGTCGATCTGGTCGGTCAGGAGCCCGCCCTGGTCGAAGCCGACATAGCCCGGAGGGGCGCCGATCAGCCGCGAGACGGTGTGGCGCTCCATGTATTCCGACATGTCGAAGCGGATCAGCTCGACGCCGAGCGAGGTGGCGAGCTGGCGGGCGACCTCGGTCTTGCCGACGCCGGTGGGTCCCGCGAAGAGATAGCAGCCGATCGGCTTCTCGCCGTCGCGCAGGCCGGCGCGGGCGAGCTTGATCGAGGAGGACAGCGCCTCGATCGCCTTTTCCTGCCCGTAGACGGTGCGCTTAAGCGTGGTCTCGAGGTTGCGCAGCACCTCGGCATCGTTCTTCGAGACGGTCTTGGCGGGGATGCGGGCCATCGTGGCGATCGCCGCCTCGATCTCCTTCACGCCGATCGTCTTCTTGCGCTTGTTCTCGGCGACCAGCATCTGCGAGGCGCCGGTCTCGTCGATCACGTCGATCGCCTTGTCCGGCAGCTTGCGGTCATGGATGTAGCGCGCCGAGAGTTCCACCGCCGCCTTGATGGCGTCGTTGGTGTAGCGCAGCTTGTGGAACTCCTCGAAATAGGGCTTCAGCCCCTTGAGGATTTCGATCGTGTCCGGAATCGAGGGCTCGCTGACGTCGATCTTCTGGAAGCGGCGCACCAGGGCCCGGTCCTTCTCGAAGTACTGGCGGTACTCCTTGTAGGTGGTCGAGCCGATGCAGCGCAGGCTGCCCGAGGCGAGCGCCGGCTTGAGCAGGTTCGAGGCGTCCATGGCGCCGCCCGAGGTCGCACCGGCGCCGATCACCGTGTGGATCTCGTCGATGAACATGATCGCCTTGGGGTGGGCCTCGATCTCCTTCATCACCTGCTTGAGGCGTTCCTCGAAATCGCCGCGGTAGCGGGTGCCGGCGAGCAGGGTGCCCATGTCGAGCGAGAAGACGGTGGCGTCTTCCAGCACCTCGGGCACCTGGCCGCGGGTGATCTTCAGCGCCAGCCCCTCGGCGATGGCGGTCTTGCCGACGCCGGGATCGCCGACCAGCAGCGGATTGTTCTTCTGCCTGCGGCAGAGGATCTGGATCGTGCGCTGGACCTCGGCCTCGCGGCCGATCAGCGGGTCGATCCGCCCGTCGCGCGCCTTGCGGTTGAGGTTGACGCAATAGGCGTCGAGCGCGCTTTCCTTCTTCTTTTTGTCCTTGTCGGCGTCGTTGACCGGATCGGCGGCGCGCGAATCGCGCTGCTGCTCGGGCTCCTCCTCGACGCCGCGGACGGGCCGCGCCTCGCTCGCGCCCGGGCGCTTGGCGATGCCGTGGCTGATGTAGTTGACCGCGTCGTAACGGGTCATGTCCTGCTCCTGCAGGAAATAGGCGGCGTGGCTCTCGCGCTCGGCGAACATCGCCACCAGCACATTGGCGCCCGTCACCTCTTCCCGGCCCGACGACTGGACATGAATGACCGCGCGCTGGATCACGCGCTGGAAGCCGGCGGTCGGCTTCGAATCATCGCGCCCGTCGGTGACGAGATTGGCGAGTTCGGCGTCGATATAGTCGACGAGGTTGCGCCTGAGCGTGTCGAGATCGACGCTGCAGGCGCGCATCACCGCAGCCGCGTCCTGGTCGTCGACCAGCGCGAGCAGCAGGTGTTCGAGGGTGGCGTATTCGTGATGGCGTTCGTTGGCGAGCGCCAGAGCCCGGTGAAGCGCCTGTTCGAGACTGCGCGAGAAACTCGGCACGGATTGCGCTCCTATTCCGATTTCGAGGGGATGAGCGAACTCAAGAGGCTACTTCTTCTCCATCACGCATTGCAGCGGATGCATGTGCTTGCGGGCCAGATCCATCACCAGCGTCACCTTGGTCTCGGCGACCTCGTAGGTGAAGACCCCGCATTCGCCGACGCCGTTCTGATGCACATGCATCATGATCTGCGTCGCCGCCGCGCGGTCCTTCTGGAAAAAGCGCTCGAGCACATGAACGACGAACTCCATGGGGGTGTAGTCGTCGTTCAGAAGCAGGACACGGTAGAGATTGGGCTTGCGCGTGCGCGTCCGGGTCAGGACGGCCGTGCCGGCGCCCTCGCGTCCGCCATCGGCCGGCGGCCCCGCCCGGCGCGGCCGGTCGGCCATGAACGGTCCGGTCTCGACGGAAGCGGCGCATGAGCCGGCGCTGGCCGCCCTGCTGCTGCCCTCCGCCCGCCTCGTGCTCGCAACCGTCGTTCTCAAGTTCGATCCCTGTCGTGACCCGCCCGACATAATGCTTCGCGAATGAATTTACAGACCTCGCGGCTGCTTCGCCAGTGCGATCGCGCGGCTGATGCATAACTTCGGCGTCGCAGGGCCGCGGCTTGACCCGCGCCCCCCGCCGGCCATAAGCCCGGCGCCTCAGCAGACGGGAGATGCCGCCCATGACCGCCAATGCCATCGTCACCGTCGGTGCCGATCTCGCCGCCCCGGTCCGCTTCGGCAACCGGTTGCCGCTGGCGCTCATCGCCGGGCCCTGCCAGATGGAAAGCCGCGACCACGCCCTGGAGATGGCCTTCGCGCTGAAGGAGATCGCCGAGGAACTCGGCATCGGCCTCGTCTTCAAGACCTCCTTCGACAAGGCCAACCGCACCAGCGTCAAGGCGGCGCGCGGCATGGGTCTCGCCGCGGCGCTGCCGGTCTTCGCCGAGATCCGCGAGCAGACGGGCCTGCCGGTGCTGACCGACGTGCACGAGGTCGAGCAGTGCGCCGCGGTCGCCGAATGCGTCGATGTGCTGCAGATCCCGGCCTTCCTGTGCCGGCAGACGGACCTGCTGGTCGCCGCCGCCCGCACGGGCCGCGTCGTCAACGTGAAGAAGGGCCAGTTCCTCGCCCCCTGGGACATGGTCAACGTCGCCGCCAAGATCACCGAGAGCGGCAACCCCAATGTGATGCTGACCGAGCGCGGCGCCTCCTTCGGCTACAACACGCTGATCTCGGACATGCGGGCCCTGCCGATCATGGCGCAGACGATCGGCGCGCCGGTGATCTTCGACGCGACCCATTCGGTGCAGCAGCCCGGCGGCAAGGGATCTTCCTCGGGCGGGCAGCGCGAATTCGTGCCCGTGCTGGCACGCGCTGCGGTCGCCGTCGGCGTCGCCGGCGTGTTCATCGAGACGCATGAGGACCCCGACAGCGCCCCCAGCGACGGCCCCAACATGGTGCCGCTCTCGGCCTTCCCTGCGCTGATCGCAGAGCTGCAAGGCTTCGATCGACTTGCCAAGGCGAGAGCCCAGCCTACGCTGGCTTATGTCTGAAACACCGCCTCCGGGACCGGCCGACGCGCCGGCCCCCACCTCGCTGCCCGCCCTCATCCTCGTCCTCGGCGCCTGCGGCTTCGCCTCAACCTTCACGATGCGGATCATCGATCCGCTGATTCCGACGCTCGCCGGCGAGTTCGCGCGCAGCGTGCCGCAGATCGTGATGATGGTGACGGGGTTCTCGCTGGCCTATGCGCTCGGCCAGCCCTTCCTCGGGCCGGTCGCGGACGCCATCGGCAAGATCCGGACGATCCTGACCTGCCTCATTGCGCTGGCCCTGTTCTCGACGGTGGCCGCGCTCTCGCAGTCCTACGAGATCATGACGGCGGTGCGCGCGGTCACCGGCATCGCCGCGGGCGGGATCATCCCCATCGCCATGGCCGCGATCGGCGACCGCGCTCCGATGCAGGAACGCCAGATCGCGCTCGGGCGCTTCCTCGTCCTGATGATCATCGGGCAGATGTCGGGCTCGGCCTGTTCCGGGCTCATCGCCACCCATGCCGGCTGGCGGGCCGCCTTCCTCTCGGCGGCCATCGTCGCCGCGCTGGCGGCGGTGCTGGTCGCGCTGGTCCTCAAGCCGCGACGCAACGTGACGCGCGCCGGGCTCAGCGTCGCGGGCGCGCTCGCCAACTACCGCATCGTGTTCGCCAACCCGCGGACCAAGCTGCTCTACGGGCTGGTGGTGATCGAGGGTCTCCTGCTGTTCGGCATCCCGGCCTATGTCGCCGCGATCCTGTTCGCGCGGTCGGGTGTCGGTCCGGCCGAGGCCGGTCTCGTCATCGCCGGGATGGGCTTCGGCTGCCTGGTCTACGGGCTGATGACGCGCATCCTGGTCGAGCGGCTGGGCCCGACATTGATGACTCGCCTGGGCGGGGTGGTCTGCGCGATCGGCCTCTCCCTCTTCGCCTTCGACTGGGTCTGGTGGAGCGCGATCCCGCTCTTCGCACTGCAGGGCTTCGGCTTCTTCCTGCTGCACGGCACGTTCCAGGCACAGGCGACAGAGCTCGCCCCTGCCGCCCGCGGATCCGCCATGGCCTTGTTCGCCTGCTGCTTCTTCCTCGGCCAGGCCACCGGGCCGCTGGCGATGGGCGCGGCTATGAGCGTCCTGGGAACCCCGATCGCCATCCTCGCCTTCGCGATCGCGATCGCCCTGTTCGGCTATCTCACACCGCGCATCCTGCCGGTTCCGCGCAGCCGGACCTGACATCCGATAAAATGCGAAACATCGCGGAGTTTCATCGATTGACGGAACGGAATCGCAACCTCTCGCCAGCATAACATCCGGCATCGTGAACGGCTTCAGGCTTCCGGCGCTCGCTCGGATAGTCATGGGGCCATCGCCAGAGTTGTGAGGCTGCGATGCGCCAGTCCTATCGGGATGCTGTCTTGGGGTTTGCCCGCCGTTTCCGCCGCGATGAATCCGGCGCAACCGTCACGATGTTCGCATTCGCGGGCGTCGCAGTGATCTGCATGGCCGGAGCGGTCGTCGACTATGGGCGGCTCAGCAAGGCCCATTCCGGCCTGCAGGCGGCGACCGATTCCGCCGCGCTCGCCGCAGCGAGGCTGCCGAGCAAGGATGCCGCCACCATGCGTGCGGCGGCCGACAAGTTCTTCATCGCCAACACGAGCGGTATGGCTGGCCAGAACATCCAGATCACCAAGTTCGACTTTCAGGAATCGTCGGGCACCGTGACGATCGAGAGCAGCGGCGTGCTCGACACCACGCTGATGTCGATCATCGGCTTCACGACGATGGGGTTCAGCTCGCGCTCGGCCGCGCTGAAGGAGGTCACCGGTACCGTCGAGATGGCGCTCGTGCTCGACAACACCTGGTCGATGTCGGACAGCGCCGGCGGCGGCGGCTCCAAGATCACCGTGCTGAAATCGGCCGCGAAAAACCTGATCAACACGATCCTCGCCCAGGGCGGCACCAATGTGAAGATCGGCATCGTGCCCTTCGCCGACTACGTCAATGTCGGCGTCGGCAACCGCAACCAGGCCTGGATGTCCGTCCCCGCAGACTATTCGACGACGACCACCACGCCCGCCGTTCCCTACAACTGCAAGACGATCTCGACGAAGCAGGTCTGCACGAAGGGGGCGCCGAAGACCTGCACCTCGACGACCGACGGCGTCGTCTCGACCTATGACTGCACGCCGCAGACCTGCGTCCAGCAGCCGATCACGCCCTACCAGTCCTGCAGCGGCCCCACGCCCGCCAAGACGACCGTGACCAACTACAAGTGGTATGGCTGCGTCCTGTCGCGCAAGACCGGCGAGTTGCGCCTTAACGACAGCGAGCCGACCTCGCCCTATACGGGCTTCCTCGGCACCAGCCAGCGCTGCCTCAACCCGATCGTGCCCCTGACCTCCGACAAGGCCGTTCTAACCAGCGCGATCGACAACCTGATCATCAACATCGGCGGCTACAAGCCCTCGACCTATATTCCGGGCGGGCTGATCTGGGGCGTCAACGTGCTGTCCCCCACCGCGCCCTTCGCGGAGGCCAAGGCCTACGACACCGCCAACAAGATGCCGCGCAAGGCGATGGTGCTGATGACGGACGGCGCGAACACCATGTATTTCCGCGCCTCGGACGGCACCCACCAGAACGCCACTAACAATGGGCACGTCACGACGACAAACGTCGACACGACAAAGATCTGCGACTACGCGAAGTCGAAGAAGATCGAGGTCTTCACGGTCGCCTTCGCCGTCACCGACGTGGCCGCGAAGACCATGCTGCAGGGCTGCGCGACCAGCGCCGGTCACTATTACGACGCGACCGACGCCGCTGCCCTGACCGCCGCCTTCCAGTCGATCGGCCAGTCGCTGACCAGCCTGCGCCTGTCGCAGTGAGACCTGATGGCCCGGCCGCCCGGCCGGGCCGTCAGCGCCCGCGATAGGGTGCGACGCCCTGGTCGGGCAGCCAGAGGCCCTTGGGCGGCTCGCCCGTCTGCCAGAAGACGTCGATCGGGATGCCGCCGCGCGGATACCAGTAGCCGCCGATGCGGAACCACTCCGGCTCGAGTAACTCGACCAGCGTCTTGCCGATGCCGACGGTGCAGTCCTCATGGAAGGCGCCGTGATTGCGGAAGGCGCCGAGATAGAGCTTCAGCGACTTTGACTCGACCAGCCATTTCCCCGGCAGATAGTCGATCACGAGGATACCGAAATCGGGCTGGCCGGTGACCGGGCAGATCGAGGTGAACTCCGGGCAGGTGAAGCGCGCCAGATAGGGCGTCCCGGCATGGGGATTGGGGACGCGGTCGAGGCGCGCCTCCTCCGGCGAGGCGGGCAGCCCGGTCTGCTGCCCGAGTTGCAGGGTCGCGGCATCGAGGGACATGGAAGGCTCCTGAGGTTGGCCGCCTTCTAGAGCAAGGTCATGCCGGGTGGGAACCGGTTTTCGCGGGCGCCGGTGCCGCAGCCCTCACCAGAACCAGATCGGGCGGCCGGCGACCAGGCAGAGACCGACCCAGTACAGCACCGTCACGGCGACGCAGGCCAGCACGATGCCCCGCGAGGGCCGGCGGTTGTTGGACAAGATCTGGAACATAGTCGTCTCCCGATGGAACAGCGCCGCTGTCGGCATCGGCAGGTCCGCAAGCGGCAGGCCGTTCCGGGGAGGCACAGGCGACGGTCGCAGGAGGCAACCGGACGACTCTCTCGGGCGATCGGGGCTTCCCGCGGGCCGGGCGCTTGGCTAGAAGCACGGCCGACGCCCTCCCCTGTGCCCGCCACGGAGCCCTTCCATGACCGCGATCATCGACATCATCGGCCGCCAGATCCTCGATTCCCGCGGCAACCCGACGGTCGAGGTCGATGTGGTGCTGGAGGACGGCTCGATGGGCCGCGCCGCCGTGCCGTCAGGTGCCTCGACCGGCAAGCACGAGGCGGTCGAACTGCGCGACGGCGACAAGAGCCGCTATCTCGGCAAGGGCGTGCTCAAGGCGGTCGAGGCCGTCAACGTCGCGATCGCCGAGCAACTCGTGGCGATGGACGCCGAGGACCAGGTCGCCATCGACGAGGCGATGATCGCGCTCGACGGCACGCCCAACAAGAGCAAGCTCGGCGCCAATGCCATCCTCGGCGTCTCGCTCGCCGTGGCCAAGGCCGCGGCCGAAGCGGCCGGCCTGCCGCTCTACCGCTATGTCGGCGGCACCTCGGCGCGCGTGCTGCCCGTGCCGATGATGAACATCGTCAATGGCGGCGCCCATGCCGACAACCCGATCGACTTCCAGGAATTCATGATCATGCCGATCGGCGCGCCCTCCTTCTCGGAGGGGCTGCGGATGGGCTCGGAGATCTTCCACACGCTGAAGAAGAAGCTGCACGACGCTGGCCACAACACCAATGTCGGCGACGAGGGCGGCTTTGCCCCCAACATCAAGTCGGCGGAAGCGGCGCTCGACTTCGTCATGTCGGCGATCGAGGCCGCCGGCTACAAGCCGGGCGAGGACATCGCGCTCGCGCTCGACTGCGCCGCGACCGAGTTCTTCAAGGACGGCTCTTACGTCTATGAGGGCGAGCGCAAGAGCCGCGATCCCAAGGCGCAGGCGAAGTACCTCGCCAAGCTCGTCGGCAGCTACCCGATCGTCTCGATCGAGGACGGCATGTCCGAGGACGACTGGGAGGGCTGGAAGGCGCTGACCGACCTCGTCGGCTCCAAGTGCCAGCTCGTCGGCGACGACCTCTTCGTCACCAACGTCACGCGCCTGTCGCGCGGTATCAAGGAGAAGACGGCCAACTCGATCCTGGTCAAGGTCAACCAGATCGGCTCGCTGACCGAGACGCTGGCGGCCGTCGAGATGGCGCAGCGCGCCGGCTACACCGCCGTGATGTCCCACCGCTCGGGCGAGACCGAGGATTCGACCATCGCCGACCTCTCGGTCGCGACGAATTGCGGGCAGATCAAGACCGGCTCGCTCGCCCGCTCGGACCGGACCGCCAAGTACAACCAGCTGCTCCGGATCGAGGAGGAGCTCGGCGCCCAGGCGGTCTATGCCGGCCGCAGCGCGCTGAAGGCCCTGGCCTGAGCCGTCACAGGCGCGGCAGCAGGCTGGAGGCGCGCGACAGCGTCCAGATGCCGGCCGCGCCGACGACACCGACCGCCCCGGACATCGCGTCGCCGACGCGGGCGACCGGGGTGGGCATCGCCACCCCCAGAACCCTCAGTTGCGGCTGGGACGGCGCGCCGCCTTCCACGGCCACAGCCTGAACGGCGGGAGCGATCTGGAGCGGCGCAGCGTCCGCGGTCACCACCGCCCGCTCGATGACAGGGCGGCGCGGCGGAGACGGCTGGACCGTCGCCGCGGCCTGCGCCTGCACGAGATGGAGCCGCGGCTCGGCGGCAGCCGGCCGCTCCTGCCGCAGGGCGGCGATGTCGGTCGCAGGCAGCTTCCAGTCGAGCGACATCGGCATCACGATCGCCGCCGGGCTGATCAGCCCCTGGGCGGCCCGCAGCGGCGGCTCGCTGGCCGTGGCATCCTGATGCCGCTCGCGGATCTTGCCATCCGAGGCCACGGGCGAGACCCAGCGCTCCTGCCGTGCGCCGGCCGCCTCGGTCTGGGCGGATGCGCCGAAGAACGGCAGCGGAATGCCCGCAGGCAAAGCGAGCACGGCCGCCGCCAGTGCGGAGGCCGCGACCGAAACGGTCGCCTGTGCGCCGACGCCCCGCAGGAACCTGGCCGTGGCCGTGAAGACCGAATCCGTCATGTCCGACTACCCTCCGTGAACGGCCTCACAAGAGCGGGCGCGTTCGGCCCCGCGAGGGCCGAAGCGCGGAGCAATTGCGGCGTTTCATCTCGGATTGTTTCCGGCGCCATGCGCCGGGGGCGCGGCAGCGCGGAATTCGCGCGGGGGCCATGCAGCCCGGGCGCTAACGCGTGGCCGACGAAACGGGCGATACCGGCTGATGCATCAGACCGCGCCCCTGTCGGAAGCCGCCCGCCTGCGAGACCGGCGCCTGTGGCGGCTGGCCTTTGCCGGCATGGTGCTGGCGATGCTGATCTTCGGCTCGAATTTCGTGGTCAGCCGACACGCGGTGCTGAACGGCCTGACCTCGCATGACCTCCTCGCCTTGCGCTTCGGCATCGCCGGCCTGCTGCTGCTGCCAGGTTTCATCGCGGGCGGGGTGAAAGGCTGCAACGGGCTCGGCTGGGGCCGCGGCGTGCTGCTCGCCGTAATGAGCGGCTTCCCGATGAGCTATCTGCTGCTGACCGGCGTGACCTATGCGCCGGCCGCCCATGGCGCGACGATCGGGCCCGGTCTCGTGACGGTGATCTCGATCATCGGCAGCGTCGCGCTGTTCGGCGCGATCATCACGCGCCAGCTCGTCGTCGGCATCGTCGCCGTGCTGCTCGGCCTGGCCTGCCTCGGCATTGCCGGCACGACCCACACCAACCCCTCGATCCTGTTCGGCGACCTCTGCTTCGTCG
The DNA here is from genome assembly GCF_001713455.1 of Bosea sp. RAC05. Lineage (NCBI taxonomy): Bacteria > Pseudomonadati > Pseudomonadota > Alphaproteobacteria > Hyphomicrobiales > Alloboseaceae > Allobosea > Allobosea sp. RAC05. The sequence continues at coordinate 2,470,157 of NZ_CP016464.1, read as the reverse complement.
GCGTCGGGCTGATCTGGGGCATGTATCCGCTGCTTGTGCAGCTCTGGCGGCTCGACCCGCTGAAGGCGACCAGCGTGGTCGCGGTGCTGTCGATGGCCTATCTGCCGTTCTACGCGCTGTTCTTCTTCCGCGGCTTCGACGTCGCGCCCTGGTGGGTCATCGTGCTGCACGGCATCAACCAGGGCGTGCTGAACGTCATCCTCGGACTGTGGCTGTGGAGCGTCGCGGCCCGGCGGATGGGGCCGGCGGTGGCCGGGCGCTTTCCTCCGACGATTCCGATCATCGGAACGCTGCTCGCCATCCCCGTGCTGGGCGAGATCCCGAGCGGGCTGCAGGTCGCCGGCATCGGCCTGATCATCGCGGGCCTGTTCGTGGCCTCCTGGCGGCGTTCAGCCCGCCCGGCGGCTTAGCCGCATCACGCCGAGATTCCAGCCGACGGCAATGGCGAGCGCGAGGCTGAGCGCAGCGGCCGAGCCCAACGGCACGGCCGTCAGATGCAGCGCCGCCAGCGCGAGGCCAAAGCCGATCAACGGGAGCGCGCCATTGGCGAGAACGGCGGCCGTGGCGGGGCCGCCGATGCGTGGCTGCAGCATCGCGATCATGCTGCTGAGAACCACCGGCAGGGCCGCGAGCGAGCCCGACCAGCCCGGCCCGACATGGGCGCTGAGCGTCGTCACCGCGCCAGCGAGAACCGCGACGAAGCCAGCCCGCATCGGGATGAGATACCATGGCCGCCCCGGCGGCCGGTCGGGACGCGCCGCGAGATAGGGCCGGAACAGCCGGTGAAGCCCGCCATAGATCGCGATGGTGGCGACGGTCATCATCGGGAAAGAGAGATCGAGGCCGCGCATCAGCAGCAGCGTCGCGCACCAGGCCGCCAGCGCTGCGGCGAGGCAGAGCACCGTGCCGAAGCGCTGCGCCAGCAGCACATAGGCGCAGCTCAGCCCGGCATTGGCGATGTTGGACGTCATGGCCCCGAGCGCACTCTCCGCGATGAAGGCCGCATCGTGTTCGAGCGCGAGGAAGACCAGGACCGGCCCGGCCGAAATCGGCAGGGTGGCGATCAGGGCTGCGATCAGCGGCCCGCTGCGCTCGGCCAGAAGCGAGCAGCCGACGACGATGGCAGCCGCGGTCGCCATCTTCGCCGCCAGCATCAGGAACCAGGGGTCGATCACGGCGTGCCGGGGATGTCGCCCCTCGCCCAGCCTTCCTTGGTCTGCGCGACGAAATCCTCCAGCCGCCCCTCGGCGATGGCGGCACGCAGGCCGGCCATCAGCTCCTGGTAATAGGCGAGGTTGATCCAGGTCAGCAGCATCTTGCCGAGCATCTCCTCGGCCTTGACGAGGTGGTGGAGATAGGCGCGCGACCAGCCGTTCGCGGCGGGGCAGGACGAGCCTTCGTCGACCGGGCGCGGATCGTCGGCGTGCCTGGCGTTCTTCAGGTTCATCCGGCCGAAGCGGGTGAAGATCTGGCCGTGGCGGCCGGCCCGCGTCGGCATCACGCAGTCGAACATGTCGATGCCGCGGCGCACCGCCTCGACGATGTCGTCGGGCGTGCCGACACCCATCAGATAGCGCGGCTTCTCGACGGGCAGATGCGGCTCGACCGTCTCGATCATCGCCAGCATGATCTCCTGCGGCTCGCCGACAGCCAGTCCGCCGACGGCATAGCCCTTGAGGTCCATCGCCGCGAGTTCGCGCGCGCTCTCGACGCGCAGATGCGGCACCGCCCCGCCCTGGACGATGCCGAAGAGCGCCCGGCCGGGATGGTGGCCGAAGGCGTCCTTGCAGCGCTGCGCCCAGCGCAGCGACAGGCGCATCGCCTTCTCGGCGACCTTGTCCTCGCAGGGCAGCGAGACGCATTCGTCGAGCTGCATGACGATGTCGGAGCCGAGCAGGTTCTGGATCTCGACCGAACGCTCGGGCGAGAGCATGTGCTTCGAGCCGTCGATATGGGAGCGGAAGGCGACGCCCTCCTCGGTCAACTTGCGCAGATTGGCCAGCGACATCACCTGGAAGCCGCCGGAATCGGTCAGGATCGGGTGCGGCCAGTTCATGAAGCGGTGCAGGCCGCCGAGCCCCGCGACCCGCTCGGCGCCCGGCCGCAGCATCAGGTGATAGGTGTTGCCGAGCACGACATCGGCGCCGAGCGCCCGCACCTGGTCGGGATACATCCCCTTGACCGTCGCGGCCGTGCCCACCGGCATGAAGGCCGGCGTGCGGATGACGCCGCGCGGCATGCGGATCTCACCCGTCCGGGCGGCGCCGTCGCGGGCATGGAGATGGAAGCTGAAGTCGGTCGCGGGAGCGGGGGCGGCCGGCACGGACGGGGGCAATGCGGTCATGGCCCGCGAGGTAGAGCAGCGGGCGTGATTAGGGAAGAGGCTGCAGCCGCCGCAATGTCAGGCCCCCGGCTGCGCGCGGTAGGACTGGCGCAACGCGAAGACGAGGATGCCGACCGTCAGCCAGAGACGCACCGTCGCGAAGGAGAAGATGAAGATCATCGACAGCAGGCTCTTGAGCGCCACGGGCAGCGGGGAATCCTGCCACATCTGGGTCACCCATCCGCGGACATAGCCCTGAATGGGATGCAGCAGGACCGCCACCGCCGCGACGAGCAGAACGCCGAGGATGAGCCAGCGCGCATGGTCCCCAAACCGCCTGATCGCCCTGAGCAGGCTGGGTTTCGACGCCTCGTCGACCTGCAGCACCATCAGCAGCACGAGCGCGGCGACGAGGGCGCTCCAGAGGCGGCCGGCATGGCTGGCCTGATCGAAGGCGATGCCATCGAAGCCGAGCATGAACTCGCCCGGCCGGCCGGTCAGCCCGGTCACAGCCGCCACCGCCGTCGCCGCCACGAGCAAACCGAAGATCGGCGGCAGCACGGCGCGTGCCATCCCGATCTGCTGGCTCAGGCCGAGCAGCCCGAGCCCGCTGCGTCCGTCGGTGGCCAGCACCATCCGCCAGGTCACGATCACGAAGGCGAGCAGGAGCGCGATGTTGGCCAGCATGATGGCGGGCAGCGCGATCAGCCCGCCGGCGAAGGCGATGACCCGCATCGTCGCCGCGACCAGCAGCCAGGGCACGGCCTCCAGCAGGCGAAACGGGCCGAAGGAGACGTTCGGGAAGGCGGGGCGCGTTGCGGCAGACGGAGCGATCATGCGTCGGACCATAACTGCGGATTCTCAAGCCCGCGTTGCTCCAACGCTTCAAATGTCCAACGTTGAGGCCGATCCGACGGCTTCACGCCGCCGGTTTCAGCGCCGCCGCATAGATCTCCGGCTTGAAGCCGACGATCGTCCGTTCGCCGAGGTCAAGCACCGGGCGCTTGATCATCGAGGGCTGGGCCAGCATCAGCCCGATCGCCCTGTCGGCGTCGAGGCCCTGCCTGTCGGCCTCCGGCAGGGCGCGGAAGGTCGTGCCGGCCCGGTTCAGCACCGTCTCCCAGCCATGCTCGCCGACCCAGCGCGCGAGCGCAGCACGGTCGATCCCGCTCGCCTTGTAGTCATGGAAGGCATGCGCGACGCCCTGCCCGTCGAGCCAGGCGCGCGCCTTCTTCATCGTGTCGCAGTTCTTGATGCCGTAGATGGTGATCGCCATGTCGCTTGCCCTCACGCCGGCCGCTTGGGGATTTCCAGCCCGCGCTGGACGGCCGGCCGCGCCAGGCCGCGCTCGAGCCACGCCGGCACGGCCTTCAGGCTGGCATAGTCCACCAGCTCGCCCGCGCCATAGAAGCCGACGAGGTTGCGCACCCAGCCGAGCAAAGCGATGTCGGCAATCGTATAGTCGGAGCCCATGATCCAGTCGCGGCCCGTCAGCCGGTCCTCAAGCACGCCGAGCAGCCGCTTGCTCTCATTGGCGTAGCGGTCGCGCGGGCGCTTGTCCTCGTAGTCCTTGCCGGCGAATTTGTGGAAGAAGCCGAGCTGGCCGAACATCGGGCCGACGGCCGCCATCTGGAACATCACCCACTGGATCGTCTCATAGCGGGCGGCGGGATCGGTGGGGAGCAGCTTGCCGGTCTTCTCGGCCAGATAGATCAGGATCGCGCCCGATTCCCACAGGGCGAAGGGCTTTCCGCCCGGACCGTCGGGGTCGATGATCGCCGGGATCTTGCCGTTGGGGTTCAGCGACAGGAACTCCGGCCCCCAGGTCTCGTTCTGGCCGATGTTGATGGTGTGCGGCTCGTAGGGAAGGCCAAGTTCCTCCAGCGCGATCGAGACCTTCACGCCATTGGGGGTCGGCAGCGAATAGAGCTGGATGCGGTCGGGGTGCCGGGCGGGCCAGCGCTGCGTGATCTTGAAGGCGGAGAGGTCTGCCATGGCGGGCTCCGGGAGGGGGACGGCAGCGCTGATGGGCGCCGGATCGACTGGGAGATAGTCGCGCCGCCCAGCCGCGCAATCGCGCCCGCGCCGCACGGAGCGCATCGTGACCGCGCGCTCAGCGCGGGGCAGGCGCCGCAAGCGCCTCATGGCGCGGGCTTGCGGCCGTCCCCTGCTCGGAGCGGAAGGTGGCGATGGCCTCTTCCAGAAGCGCCTCCAGCGAGGGGCCGGCATCGTCGCAGATGATCGGCCGCAGCCGCGTCTCGACCAGCGAGAGATGGCTGCTCATCGCCTTGACCGCCCTGCCGCGCTCGCGGCCCGCCAGCGCCTTGAAGATCAGCCGGTGCTCCTCGCAGCCGCAGGCCGAGCCCAGCGTCGTCTCGTAGCGTTTCACCAGCATGATCGTCCGGCCGATCAGCTCATGAGCCTGACGCTGGACGATCGGGTTGCCGATCATCTCCGCCAGCAGGAAATGGAACTCGGCCGAGAGTTTTTGCCATGTCGCCTGATCGCCGCGGCGCAGGGCATCCGCCTCCGCGTCGACATGCTCGCGCAGCCGCGCGATCTGGGCCTCGGTCAGATGGTCGGCGAGATGGGCGACCATGCCGCTCTCGAGGATGCGGCGGGCCTCGTAGACGACCCTGCCCTCTCGCAAATCCGGCTCGATGGTGAAGGCGCCGCGGTTCTTGACGATCTCCAGCAGCCGCTCATGGCCGAGCCGGTGCAGCACCTTGCGGACGCGCTCGCGGCTGACCCCGAAGAGTTCGGCGAGACGATGCTCGCCGAGCTTGGTGCCGCCCGGCAGCGAGCCCCCCAGCAGCAGGCGCGAGAGGATCGTGTGGATCGCCGCTTCGTTCATGCCCACCTGTCTCGACAGCACAGCCCACTCGGCCGGAAGCGACCGTCGCGAAGCCCGATCCTAGCACCGATGGGGCGAATTTTTATGCACATTCAAAAAGCGATTGTGCACAAATTTGACGCCTGAGCCTGTTCGCGCAGCACGCGCTGGGATCGAGAAACAGATTCCGAAATCGATCGTAACATTCTGTTTTATCGATCTTTTCGTCTCGCGTGATTGTCGCGTGTCGTGCTGGCACGCCGGTTGCTGACGCCTGTTCCCGTCCGCGCCACCGAGGAGCGCGCCCAATGTTCGAAAGGTCCGACCATGGATAAGCCGTTCGCAGGCATGCCGAGCCGCCGCGCCCTCCTCAAGGGCGGCGCCGTCGCGACGGCGCTGGTCGCCGCTCCCGCGGTGCTGCGGGCCCAGACGAAGGAACTCGTCGTCGGCGGCGCGGCCGGGCACAAGCCCTGGGTCGAGCAGACCGTCGTGCCGATGTTCGAGAAGAAGTACGGCTGCAAGGTGATCTTCGAGGGCACGCGCTCGCTGGTGAACCTCGAGAAGATGCAGAAGAACAAGGACAAGCCCTACATGTCGGTCGTCCAGATGGACGATCCGGTCATGATCCTGGCGGTCAAGGAAGGCCTGCTGGAGCCGCTCACCGTGGCCAAGGCGCCTAACCTGGCCGATCTCCTGCCGGGCTCGACCCATATGGACGGCATGTGGGCCAATTACCTCCAGCCCTGGCTCGGCGTCGCCTACAGCAAGACCGCGATGAAGACCCCGCCCTCCTCCTGGGCCGAGATGTTCGACCCCAAATACAAGGGCCGCATCGTCATTCCCTCGCTGCAGAACACCGAAGGCCTGCCCTCGCTCTTCGTCGCCGGCCTGCTCGCGGGCGGCACGATGGAGAGCGTCCAGAAGGACACCGATGCCGGCTTCAAGAAGCTCGCCGCGCTGAAGCCGAACCTGCTGACGATCTACACGCAGCAGCCGCAGGCCTTCAATCTGCTCGAGCAGGGCGAGGCCTGGATGATCGGGCCGGCGATGTCGTCCTATGCGCTGGAGCGCAAGGCGGCCGGCGCGCCGATCGACCTCGCCGCACCGAAGGAAGGCGTCTTCGCCATGCCGTCGGGCATCGCGGTGGTGAAGGGCGCACCGCAGCAGGAGCTCGCCTTCGCCTATGTCAACGAGCTCTTGGGCGCCGAGCTGCAGAACCGGCTGGCCGGGCCGACCTTCTCGATCGGCACCAACAAGGCGGTGCCGAAGCCCGAGGGCCTGGGCGCCGACGTGAAGATCCACCAGATCGACTGGGCCAATGTCGCGGCCCAGCGCGGCGACTGGATCAAGCGCTGGGATCGCGAGATGGCGATCTGAGCATGAGCCAGGGTTTCCTGTCCGTCGCGGGAGCGGCCAAGACCTTCGGCGCCGCCACCGTGCTCGACGGCGTCGACCTGTCGATGGACCGCGGCGAGTTCGTCTCGCTGCTGGGTCCCTCGGGCTGCGGCAAGACCACGCTGCTGCGGATCGTGGCCGGGCTGATGCGGCCCGACCAGGGCCGTGTCGCGCTCGACGGACAGGACATCACGAGGCTGCCGCCACACCGGCGCGACGTCAGCGTCGTGTTCCAGAGCTATGCGCTGTTTCCGCATCTGAGCGTGGCGGAGAACGTCGCCTTCGGCTTGAAGGCGCGCGGCGCGCCATCAGCAGAGATCGCGCCAGCCGTGGCGCGCTTTCTCGACCTCGTCCAGATGGGCGCCTATGCCGACCGCTCGATCAAGGCGCTCTCGGGCGGCCAGCAGCAGCGCGTGGCGGTGGCGCGCGCACTCGTCGTCGGGCCCAAGCTTTTGCTGCTCGACGAGCCCTTCTCGGCGCTCGACCGCAAGCTGCGCGAGACCATGCAGATCGACCTGAAGCGCCTGCTGCGCGAGGTCGGCACCACTGCGATCTTCGTCACGCATGATCAGGACGAGGCGCTGACGATGTCGGACCGGATCGCGGTGATGCATCGCGGCCGGATCGAGCAGCTGGATACGCCGGCCGCGATCTATGCCAAGCCGGCGACGCCCTTCGCGCTGGGCTTCGTCGGGCTGTCGACGCGGCTTCCCGGCACCGTCACCGATTCCACCAACGGCATCGTCACCGTCGCGACGCCGGCCGGGCCGCTGAGAGGGCCCGGCAACTTCCTGCCCGGCAGCCCGGTCCTGCTCGGAGTCAGGCCCGAGCGCATCGCGCTCGACCATGGCGGCGCGAACCGGATCGAGGCGCCACTCGCGGACGCCGCCTTCCAGGGGGCGCGGGTGCAGCTGCATTTCCAGGCCCCGCCCGACGGGCAGATCCTGGTCGAGACGCCATCCCTGCCGGCTGCGGCGGGGCCCGGCACGTCGCTGAAGATGTCCTGGGCGATCGACGACACGCTGGTCTACCCCGCGCCGGCAGAAGCAGCATGAGCGCGTCGCGACGTCTCGACCCGGTGCTGCTGCTGGCGCTGCCGGCGGTGCTTTATCTCGCCGTCGTCTATGGCGTCCCGTTGATGATGCTGCTCGGCCGCAGCATCCTCAGCGGCGGCGCCCCGTCGCTCGCCCCCTTCGCGGCCTTCCTGTCCGACCCCTTCAGCTGGACAGTGATCGGCAACACGCTGCGGATCGCGGTGCTGGTGACGCTGCTGTGCCTGCTGATCGGCTATCCGACGGCCCTGGCGCTGGCGCGGGCGCGCGGCGCGGCTCAGGCGCTGATCCTGGTCGCGATCATCCTGCCGCTCTCGGTCGGCGTCGTGGTCAAGGCCTTCGCCTGGCAGATCGTGCTGCGGCGCGACGGCGTGGTCTCGCAATTGATGATGGGCCTGGGCCTGTGGAGCGAGCCGCAGCGCCTGCTCTTCACCGAGGCCGGCCTCGTGATCGGCGCGGCCAATGTCTTCGTGCCCTTTATGATCCTGCCGATCTATTCGGTGCTGAAGCTGGTCGATCCGCGGCTCGGCGAGGCGGCGGCGACGCTCGGCGCCTCGCCGATCTACCGCTTCTTCAAGGTCGCCCTGCCCCTCTCGCTGCCCGGCATCGTCACCGGCGTCGCCTTCGTCTTCTCGATGGCGGCCTCGATGTACGTCATCCCCAACCTGCTGATCGGTGACCGTTTCCAGACGCTGGCGACGCTGACCGGGCGCTCCTTCCTGTTCATGCGCAACGAGCAGCTGGGATCGACGACGGCGGTCGTCCTGCTCGTGCTGACGGTCGCGGTCGTGGTCGGCAGCGCCGCGCTCTCGAAACGGCTGGGAGGCGCGTCGTGACGGCCATCGAGCGCATCGCTTCGGCCGTCGTCTGGACGCTGGCCGCCTTCACGGTGGTCTTCCTGCTGACGCCGCTGGTCGTCACCGTGCTGGTGTCGTTCGGATCGAGCGCCGTCTTCACGCTGCCGGCGCCGAGCTGGTCGCTACGCTGGTACCAGGCGCTCGGCCGTTCGCGCGAGCTCTGGCCGGTGGTCGCGACCTCGGTCCAGCTCGCAGCGCTGTCGACGGCGATCGCGCTTGGGCTCGGCACGCTCTGCGCCATCGGCCTGCTGCGCGGCCAGTTCCGCGGCCGCGACGGCATCGTCACCTTCCTGGTCTCGCCCCTGATGCTGCCCGGCCTCGTCATCGGCATCGCGATGCTGGAGAGCTTCCGGGCGGCGGGCCTGCGCGACGTGTGGGCCAGCCTGATCCTGGCCCATGTCGTGATCACGCTGCCTTACGTGGTGCGCACCGTCTATGCGGCGCTGTCGCTGTTCGACTTCACGCTGATCGACGCCGCCCGCACGCTCGGCCTGTCCTATCCCAAGGCTGTTCTCAAGGTGCTGGTGCCCTCGCTCGCCCCGGCCTTCCTCACCTCGGGAATGTTCGCTTTCCTGGCATCGATGGATAACTATCCGATCTCGATCTTCTTTACCGACGCCTGGACCAAGACCTTGCCCATCCAGATGCTGCAATATGTCGAGGAAAGCCCCGATCCGACGATCGCGGCGATCTCCGCCCTGCTGATCCTGCTCGCCGCCGCCGTGCTCGTCATCGGCGACCGGCTGGTGGGCCTGCGCCGGATGGCCGATCTCTGATGGCTTCTCCCGTGAGCGACCGCGATTTCCGTGGCTATGGCGACGCCCCGCCCGCGATCCGCTGGCCGAACGACGCGCGGCTCGCCGTCTCGTTGGTGGTCAATGTCGAGGAGGGCGCGGAGCTCTCGATCGGCCAGGGCGACGAGCGCAACGAGAGCGTCTACGAGGTGGTCGAGGAGATCACCGGCGTGCGCGATCTCTGCATGGAATCGCATTTCGAATATGGCCCGCGCGCCGGCTGGCCGCGCATCCGCGCGCTGCTGAAGCAGTATGGCGTGGCGGCGACGCTGAACGCCAATGGCCGCGCCGTCGCGCTCTCGCCCTGGCTGGTGCAGGAGGCGGTGGCCGATGGCCACGAGGTCGCCGCCCATGGCTGGCGCTGGGAGCGGCACGCCCATATGGACGAAGCGCAGGAGCGCGAGGCGATCGCGCGCGCGGTTGCCGCGATCACGGAGGCCGCCGGCACGCCCCCCGTGGGCTGGCACACGCGCTCGGCGACCTCGATCAACACCCGCCGGCTGCTGCGCGAGCATGGCGGCTTCCTCTATGATTCCAACGCCTACAATGACGACCTTCCCTTTCTGGTCGATGTCGAGGGCGGACAGCAGCTGGTGCTGCCTTATGCCTTCGACACCAACGACATGCGCTTCCAGCGTGGCGGCGGCTTCGTTTTCGGCGACGATTTCGCGCGCTACTGCATCGACGCCTTCGACCGGCTCTACGCAGAAGGCGGCACGGCGCCGCGGATGATGTCGGTGGGCTTGCACCTGCGCATCATCGGCCGGCCCGGGCGGATCGGGGGGCTCGAGCGCTTCCTGGCGCATGCGGCGTCGAAGCCCGGCGTCTGGTTTGCGCGGCGCGACGCGATCGCGCGGCACTGGCTGGCGGAGCTGGGTCGAGGGTGAATGTTCGAGCCCGCCGCGTCATAGGCGGGCATATAACGAGCCCTCATCCTGAGGAGCGCTCTGCAGGAGCGCGTCTCGAAGGATGCTCCAAATGGTTCAGGAGCCTCCTGGATCATCCTTCGAGACGCCGCGTGCCGCGGCTCATCAGGATGAGGGCTTGCCAGGTGACGACGGCATCGGGGACTTTGAGCCATGACCCACCGCGACCTCGAAGGCTATGCCGGCGCCTGGCCGGATTTCTCCTGGCCCAATGGCCGGCGGCTCGCCGTCTCCGTCGTGATCAATTTCGAGGAGGGCGCGGAGCTTCAGGTCGGCGACGGCGATGCGCGCTCGGAGAGCATGGGCGAGGTGATCAGCGTCGTTCCCGCCGGCAAGCGCGACCAGGGCCAGGAGCAGATCTTCGGCTATGGCACGCGCGCCGGGCTCTGGCGCATGCTCGACGCGCTCGACGACAGCGCCGTCCGCGCGACCATCTTCTTCTGCGGCCGCGCCGTCGAACGCTCGCCGGCGCTGGCGAAGGCGGTGGTGGCGCGCGGCCATGAGCCGGCCGTTCATGGCTGGCGCTGGCGGCCCCATGCCGATTACGAAACGCGCGAGGCGGAGGCAGCCGACATCGACGCCTGCGTCGCCACCATCACGGCAGCGACCGGTGTCGCGCCTGTCGGCTTCTTCTGCCGCGGCGGAGAAAGCCCCTGGACGCGGGAGATTCTGGCGCAGCGGGGCTTTCTCTACACCTCCAACGGCTTCGACGACGACCTGCCCTATTGGGATCGCGCACCGGGGCGCCCGCCTCTGCTCGTCGTGCCCTATGCGCTCGACAGCAACGACATGAAGTTCTTCCACCCCAACGGCTTCGTCCGAGCCCGCGAGATGGTGGAGTACGTCACCGACGCGCTCGACGTGCTGGAAGCGGAGGCCGCGCGCGGCCTGCCGCGGCTGCTCAATCTCGGCTTCCACCTGCGGATCGTCGGGCGCCCGGCGCGCTTCGCCGCCTTTCGCGACATCATGAACCTGCTGGCGGCCCGGCGCGACCGACTCTGGATCGCGGGCCGCGCCGAGATTGCGCGCGCCTTCATCGCTGCCGTGCCGGAGAGCCCCTGATGCGCCTGCTGCTGATCAACCCCAACACCAATGCCGGCACCACCAGCATGATGCGCGGCATCGCCCAGGCCACGGCATCGGCCGGCACTGTCATCGACGCGATGAGCGCGCCCTATGGCGTGCCGCTGATCACCAATGAGGAGGCGCTGGCCCAGTCGGCAAAGGCTGTGCAGGCGCTGACGGGGGCGATCACTACAGCGCCGCCGGACGGTGTCATCATCGCGGCCTTCGGCGATCCCGGCCTGGCGGCGCTGCGGCTGCGCCTCTCCTGCCCGGTCACCGGCATCGCCGAGGCCGGCATGGCCGAGGCCGGAGCGGGCCGGCGGCCCTTCGCCGTGGTGACGACGACGCCCGATCTCGTTTCCTCGATCACCGGGCTGGCACGGGCCTATGGCCATGAAAAGACGTTCCGGGGCGTCGCCCTGACCAAGGGCGACGTCCACGCGATCATGGCCGATCACGCCACGCTGGTGGAGGCGCTGGCCGAAGCCTGCGCGGAGGCGATCGAGACGATGGGGGCGCAGGCGCTGGTGATCGGCGGCGGCCCGCTCGGCCAGGCGGCGCAATCGCTCAATCTGCGCTTCTCGGTGCCGGTGATCGCGCCGATCCCGGCGGCGGTGCGGCTGGCGCAGAAGCGGGTTTCGCGGGGGCATTGAGCGGTCAGCCTCGAAAGGCGCGCCAACCTCCGCGTCATCCCCGATGGAGCGAAGCGGAACTCCGGGATCCATCGGAGAGCTCCGGAGCCCTCCATGGATCCCGGGGCAAGCCCGGGATGACGGTGGTGGTTCCGAGCGCCAAAACCACCGCACGCAGCAAGCCTTAGTCCGTCAGAAGCGCCCGCTCGGGCGGTAGAAGGGCTCGTCGCCCTGCCCATCGAGATAGCCGTCATAGAAGCGGCGGACATGCGGCAGCAGCGCCTGCGAGAGGGCGATGCGGTCCTGCTCGGCCGGCGTCTTCGGCTTCGCCAGCGCCTCGGCGAGGCCGGCCAGTACGGCGTCGCGGTCGAGCCTCGTGAAGCGGCGCTCGCGATAGACGAATTCGCCGGCGATCATGACGCTGTGGACGGCCTTCGCCTTGGCGCGCTGGACCAGCACCTCGACGAAGCCGAGACCCTCGTCCTGATAGGGATAGGTCACCGCCGGCCAGTCGAACATCACGAGATCGGCGGCCATGCCCGGCTCCAGACGGCCGATGCGGCCGGCGAAGGGGGTCGTGCGCGCGCCGCCTTCGGTCGCCATGCGCAGCACCTGCGCCGGCGAGGGATGGGGCGCGTCGATGCCCGGCTCGCGATGGGCGCGCAGGACGAGCCGCATCTCCTGCAGCATGTCGCGGTCGTCGTTGATGCCGGCCTCGTCGATGCCGATGGCGACGGGAATGCTGCGGGCGAGGAAGCGGTTCACAGGCGCGACGCCGCTCTTCAGCCGGAAGTTCGAACTGCAATTGTGGCAGATGCAGACGCCGCGATCGGCGGCGAGCTCGATATCGGCCTCGCTCATCCAGACACCATGGCCGATGGTGAAATGCGGGCCGAGCAGGCCGAGCCGATCAAGATGGCTAAGCGCCGAGCCGCCCGTGCGCTTGCGGGCATAGGCCTTCTGATAGGGCGTCTCCAGCACATGCATATGAACCGGCAGCCCGGTGCGGCGCTGCAGCTCGCCGGTGACGTCGAGGGCTTCCTCCGAGAGCCAGTGCAGGTTGGCGGGCGCGATCTGGATGCGGATGCGGTCACCGTTGCCATGGCGCGCCAGCAATTCCTCGAAGACCGCGACCTGGTCGGAGAGCGGCACGGTGAAGCGCTGGAAGAAGGCGCTCGCCGCGGGGCGCAGTTCCTCCGGCAGGCGGGCGACGAAATCCTGGTCGGCCTCGTAGACGAGCCGGTTCTGGTCGCGCAGCGCCATCGAATAGGAGGCGCGCATGCCGATGTCGCGATAGGCACTGATGACCTTCGCGGCGGCGGCGAGAATGTCGGCCGGCGTTCCCGGCGCGCGGCTGTGGAGGTGCTGCACGGTGGTGACGCCGCTCTCGATCATCTCGAAGGCGGAGAACAGCGTATCGGCATAGAGATCGACGTCGCGCAGCGCGATGCGGCTGGCGAACCAGAGCTCCAGCGGGTGGTCGGGCGAGCCGAGCTGCAGCGGCGTCAGGCCGACATGGTGATGCGCGTTGACGAAGCCCGGCGTGATCGCGAACTCGCGCCCGCCGGTCACGGTCGCTTCGGGATAGGCCGCCTTCAGATCGGCGAGCGGCCCGGTTGCAAGGATCGCCCCCGCCTCGCAGGCGACGCCGGCATCCTGCAGCAGGACCGGCTCGCCCGCAGCGTCGAAGCCGGTGAGGAGCGTCCCGCCCCAGATGATCTGTGTGGTCATGGCCATTCCTGGATGTCGCGTGGGGCTGCCGTCATTGCGAGCGAAGCGAAGCAATCCAGAAGCACTCGCGCGACGCCCCTGGATTGCTTCGTCGCTTCGCTCCTCGCAATGACGGTTCGGGCTGTCTGCAGAACGCTAGTCCAGCAGCCGCAGTCGCGTCAGCCGGCTGGGATTGCTCTCGGCCAGCAGGATATCGCCGCCCGGCATACCGTAGATGCCATGCGCGCCATTGAGGAACGGCCGGCAGCGGCCGAGGCGCTCGCCATGGGGGCCGATCTTCTGCAGGGTCGGCTGCGTGTCGGTGACATAGGTGTTGCCGTCCTCGTCGCCCCAGATCGCGACGGGGTCGCGGAAATGGCTCCAGGTCGCGAGGTGCTGGCCGTTGCGGTCGAAGACCTGGACGCGATTATGCGTGCGGTCGACGACGACGACGCGGCCGTCGGCATGGGTCCAGAGCGCGTGCGGCCAGCCGAACTGACCCTCGCCGGCGCCATGCTCGCCCCAGCTCTGGAGATGGACGCCATAGGCCGAGAAGCGGTGGATGCGGCTCGCGGCATAGCCATCGGCGACATAGATGTCGCCCCAGGCCGAGACATGCACGTCGGTGGGGTGGTTGAAGGGCGAAAGCGGCTCGCCGCGCTGGCCGAGGCCGCCCAGGCGCTCGCCGCTCGCCGAGCAGATGACGATCTCATGCATGTCGCGGTCGACGCAGAGGAGACGCCCCTGCGCATCGACGGTGAGCATGTGGGAATCGGCGATCAGATCGCCGCCCCAGCCGCCGAGATACTCCCCCTCGGGCGACAGCTCGACGACGCGCGGATCGTCAGGTTGAGTCAGCGGGTCGTGCCGCAGCATCACGAAGACATGCCCGCGGGCATCGACCGTCACATCGGTGACGAAGCCGGCATTCTGCGGCCAGGAGCCGAAGGGCCGCTCGATCAGGTAGCGGGCATCGCCGAGGGCGACGATCAGGTCGGGCTTGGGCAAGGTGTCGTTCCTTCGATGATATCGCGACCGTCATTGCGAGGAGCGATAGCGACGAAGCCATTCAGGGGACGTAGCGCTCTACGTCACTGGATTGCTTCGCTCCGCTCGCAATGACGGTGTGTTGCGTCAGGCCGGCTGGAAAGGATGCGTCTTCGCCCAGTGCTTCGCAATGTCGAGCCGGCCGGTCACCCAGACATTCTCATGCTTCTGGACATAGTCGAGGAAGCGCGCGAGGCCCGCCGCGCGGGCGGGATGGCCGATCAGGCGCATATGCAGGCCGACCGACATCATCTTGGGTTGGGTCGCGCCCTCGGCATAGAGCATGTCGAAGGCATCCTTGTGCCAGTCGAAATAGTCGTTCGAGGTGCCGAAGAAGCCCGAGCCGAACTTGCCGTCATTGTTCACGAGCGAGTAGGGCACGACGAGGTGCGGCTTGCCGTCGACCACCTTCCAATAGGGCAACTCGTCGTCATAGGCGTCGGAATCGTAGAGGAAACCGCCCTCCTCCACGACGAGCCGGCGCGTGTTCACGCTGGGCCCATAGCGGCAGTACCAGCCCAGCGGACGCTCGCCGACCGTGGCTTCGAGCGACTTGATCGCTTTGGCGATGTGCTCGCGCTCCTCGGCCTCCGTCAGGTCGTAATGCTTGATCCACCGCCAGCCATGGCAGCAGACATCGAAGCCGGAAGCCCGGATCGCGGCGGCGGCGTCAGGGTTGCGCTCGATGGCGAGCGCGCAGCCGAACACCGTCATCGGCAGTCCCCGCTCCTGGAACAGCCGCATCAGCCGCCAGAATCCGACGCGGCTGCCATAGGCGAACATGCCCTCGCCGGCGAGGTCGCGGCCCTTGACCCCGGTCGGCAGGCCGTTCGCCTCGGTCAGGCCGAGCTCGGTATAGCCCTCGCCGTCCTGGATGGAGGGCTCGGAGCCCTCCTCGTAGTTCATCACGAAGTTGATCGCGATGCGGGCGCCGCCCGGCCATTGCGGGTTGGGCGGGTTGGCGCCGTAGCCGATCAGGTCGCGGTCATAGGGGATGGTCATCGAGGGGCTCCTGGCGTCATTGCGAGCATAGCGAAGCAATCCAGAGGCGACGTCGAGCGCGGGGCTGGATTGCTTCGCTGCGCTCGCAATGACGGTCTGCCCATCACCCGCTCATCCGCCGCGTCAGGCCGGTCAGGCGGTCCATCACGATCATCAGGATCAGCGTCGCCAGGATCAGCACGCCGGCGATGGCGGCGATGCGGACGTCCAGCGTCGTCTCCATCATCCCCCACATCCGGATCGGCAGCATGGCCGTGCGCGCGGTCGAGAGGAAGAGCGAGACCGGGACATTGTCCATCGAGGAGATGAAGGCCAGGAAGCAGCCCGCCGCGATGCCCGGCGCGATCAGCGGCAGGGTGATCCGGCGGAACCCGTAGAGGCGGCTCGCGCCGAGATTGGCGGAGGCCTCGAGCAGCGCCGGATCGAGCTGCGACAGGCTCGCCAGCGTGGTGCGGAAGACGAAGGGCGCGATCACCACGAGATGGCCCGCGATCAGCAGGTTGAGCGAGGGCCTGATGCCGAGCACCGAGAAGAACATCAGCGCGGCGAGGCCGTAGGACAGGGTCGGGAGCACGAGCGGCGACAGGAAGCTCGCCTCCAGCACGCGTGCCGAGGGCCGCGCGACCCGTGAGATCGCCAGAGCCGCGAACACGGCGAGCACGCCGCCGATGGCGGTGGCGAGGCCTGCGACCCAGAGACTGTTCAGCGCGGCCGTGTGAATCTGGGCCGAACGGGCCGGGTTGAACAATTCGCCGTACCAGCGCAGCGACAGGCCGGGCGGCGGGAATTTCAGCGTCTGCGACGTCGTGAAGGAGGTCGCGATCACGACCAGCACCGGCCCGATCAGGATCAGGATGCCGAGGCCCGCGAGCAGGCCGATGATCCAGGTGTAGGCGACGTCGCCGGGGGTGGAGCGCTGCATGGCCTGTTCCTCAGCTCGTCCTGGCGAAGCGGCCGAGCCAGCCGAGCGCCATGATGCCCGCCAGCACGGTGAAGAGCAGCGTCAGCGAGGCGACCGCCGCGAAGGGCCAGTTGTAGACCACCATCGACTGCTGCCAGATCAGCGAGGGCAGATAGACCAGCCGCGCTCCGCCGATGACCGATTGCGAGATGAAGGCGGTCGTCGCCGAGGCGAAGACCAGCGTCGCGCCGGCGATCCAGCCCGGCAGCGTCAGCGGCAGGATCACCCGGAAGAAGGTCCGCCATTTCGAGGCGCCGAGCGCGCGCGAGGCATCGACGAGGTTCTGGTCCATCTGGTTCATGATGGTCAGAAGCGGCAGCAGCATCAGCGGCATCTCGATCTGCGTCAGCGCGATGACGAGGCCGAGCTCGGTCTGCAGCAGATTGAGCGGGGTCGAGGTCAGCCCGAGCCCGATCAGCGTCTGGTTGAGCACGCCCTCGCGCGCCAGGATGACGATCCAGGCGAAGGTGCGGATCACGACCGAGGTCAGGAGCGGCATCAGGATGATGAAGATCAGCAGGCGCTGCACGCGCGGGCTCGACGCCCGGAAGACCAGCGCGAGCGGATAGGCGAGCAGCGTGGTGGCCAGCACGGCGAAGACGCCGAGCTTGAGCGTGTCGAAGATCACCTTCCGGTAGAAGGCATCGCCGTAGAACTTGGTCCAGGAATCAAGCCCCAGCCGCGTCTGCTCGGCATCGGCATAGAAACTGATGCCGAGCAGGATCGCGAAGGGGGCTGCGAAGAAGGCGAGATAAGTCAGGCCGAGCGGCGCCGCGAGGCGCCAGTCGACCCTGGCCCCCGGAACACCACCGCTCCCGGCGGGCGCTGCAGCCATGCCTGCCATCGTGGCGTCCTACTTGGTGATTTCCTTGTTGAAACGCTCGATCCAGGCGGCGCGCTGCGGGTTGATCACCGTCCAGTCATGCGTGACCATCGTCGCCAGTTCATCGAGTGACTTGATGTCGAGCGTCTCGACCAGCTTCACGTCCTTGTTGATCGGGACCATGTTGTAGGGCTGCTTCTGCAGCTCGGCCTGAACATCCGACGAGATCGCGGTGTCGATGTACTTGTAGGCGTTGGCGACGTTGTCGGCGCCCTTCACGATGTGCAGCGTGGTCTGGAAGGTGATCGCGCCGGTCTCGGGCTTGATGAACTCGATGTCGACGCCACGACCCTTCAGCGTCGCGACCGTGTTGGTGTTGGTGTACATGATGTCGATCTGCCCCTGCTGGAACAGGCCGGGCATGGCGGCGGGCGCGGCGACCGCGGCCGCCTTCGAGACAGCCTTCTTCAGCTCGGCGAAAACCGGCTCGACATTGGTGGCGGAGCCGCCGAAGACCTTCGCCATCTCGATGATTGAGACCGTGCCAAAGGTGGTCTGAAAGCCGGTGAGGCCCAGCCGCTCGACATAGGGGCTCTTGAACAGGTCGGCCCAGCCCTTGGGAGGCGTGGCGAACTTCTTCGGGTTGTAGGCGATGCCGACGACCTGGGCGTTGCAGGTCACGCCATGCGACTTGATCAGGCCCGTCGGAATCTTCGCGGCATTGGTCAGCTTGGAGGCATCGATCGGCTCGAACAGGCCGGCGGCCTGCGCCGCCGCTGCGGGGCCGGGATCGAGAACGAAGCAGTCGAAGGGCGGCACGCCGCGCGCGGCGCGCACCTTGGCGACCTGATCGACGGCGAACAGCGCGTCGAAGGCGACGTCGACGCCGGCGTTCTTCTTGAGCGCCGGAGCGACGACGCCGCGATAGGCTTCTTCCCAGGTGCCGGGATAGATCGCGGCGGTGAGGCTGCCGGAGGCGCTGGCGCGCAGCGGCAGGAGCGAAGCCAGGCCGAGCGCGCCGGCGCCGGCCAGGAGATCTCGACGGTTCATCTGTGTCATCGGCATGGGCTCCGGATCAGGGTTGAGAGGCGGGAAAGAGAACGGGGCGGGCGTGGTCGGCGAGCCCGCAATAGGCGGTGCCCGAGCGGCCCGAGGCCATGCCGGGACGGCGCGACATGGCAATCTTCAGCGAGCTGCCATCGGCACTGGTGACGTCGTGGATCAGTTCGCCGCCGATCGGCAGGCTGAGCTTGAGTTCGACCGGGAAGCGGCCCTCGCCGGCTTCGTCGGCGAGCCGCATCTGCTCGGGGCGGACCGACACGAGAACCGGCTGGCCGGGGGCGAAGCGGGCGGCGGAGGGCACGGTCCAGGCGGCACCGTTGCCGAGCGTCACAGCGTAACCGCCCTCGACAGGCGCCGCGATCTGCCCGCTGAGGAGGTTGCTGGAGCCGATGAAGCTGTTGACGAACAGCGTGGCGGGCTCGTCATAGACCTGAACCGGCGTGCCGAGCTGCTCGATCCGGCCCTGGCTCATCACGGCGATACGGTCGGCGATCGCCATCGCCTCGTCCTGGTCGTGCGTGACCATGATCGCGGTCAGGGCGAACTGGCGCTGGAGCCGCTTGATCTCGATCTGCATGTCGAGGCGAAGGTTCTTGTCGAGCGCCGCAAAAGGCTCGTCCAGCAAGAGGATGCGCGGCCGCATGGCGAGTGCCCGCGCCAGCGCGACACGCTGCTGCTGCCCGCCGGAGAGCTGCTTGGGCTTGCGGTCAGCGAAGCCCGCCATCTGGACGGTGGCGAGCATTTCCTCGACGCGCTGGGCCTGAACGCTGCGGCTCTCGCCGCGGGCGGCCAGCCCATAGGCGATGTTCTCGGCCACCGTCATGTGCGGGAACAGCGCGTAGTTCTGGAAGACGATGCCGATCTCGCGGCGGTTCGGCGGCAGGGTGTCGATCGGACGGCCGTCGATCAGGACCTTGCCGTTGCCCTGCTGGATGAAGCCGGCGACGATCCGCAGCAGCGTGGTCTTGCCACAGCCGGAGGGGCCGAGCAGCGCGACGAGTTCGCCGCCCTTGACCTCGAGCGTGACGTTGTCGACCGCCAGCCCGCCGCCATAGCTGTGCGTGATGCCGTCGAGCGTCAGCGGCTGGGCGGACATGGTCGCGGAAGGGGCAGGCGCAGCCATCTGAATGACGTCGATCCTCGGCCGGTGGGCGCCGCTGGCCAGCAACTGCCGTGCCAACCGCTTTCCGTCGGGCACAATGGCCGGCAAACGGCCGAAGGTTTTGAGCAAAGCCGCTCAGGCGCATACCTGCGCCGCAACGTGACGTATCGTAAGGCATCTCGGCCCACTCGCTCGGCATCTGCCTGTTTATGCGGCAACACGCCGGTTCGATCGGTGCGGGGCCATGTTGCCTGAGGGCTGGTCGCTCTCCCCGAGGCCCGGCGCTATCACCGGGGCGAATAGAGCCGCGCCATAAATCATAGCGGCGCGTGCGCCGACCGGCTCGCCGGGCTCATGCGCCTTGCTATCCTCGTACCGTGAGGCGCGGTTGGCCTCGCGCGAGGAGAGGTTACGATGACGCCCGTCTTCCCGATGCGGATCGCCAATCCCGCCGACCCGGCGCCGGACTATCCCTGGCCCGCCGGCAAGAGCTGCGCGCTGTTTCCGGCCTTCGACGTCGATGGCGAGACCGCCTGGCTGCAGCACGACGCCGCCAACACCGACCGGCTGGTGACGCTCTCCTTCGGCGGCTACGAGGAGCGCGTCGGCGTGCCGAAGATCCTCGGCCATCTGCGATCGGTCGAGATCAAGGCGACCTTCTTCATCCCGGGCTGGATCGTCGATGTGCATCCGGCGATGTGCGAGGCGATCGTCCGCGACGGGCACGAGATCGGCCATCACGGCTATCTGCACAAGCGCCCCGACCCCGCCGATTTCGACGAGGACGTCGAGGAGTTCGAGAAGGGGATGGAGGCGCTGAAGCGCGTGCTCGGCGTGGTCCCGGTCGGCTACCGGGCGGCCGGCGGCGAGAACTACGACGCGCTCCTGACCTATCTGCGCGAACGCGGCATCCTCTATTCCTCCTCGTTCCGCGACGACATCCGGCCCTACCGGCACCGGCAGCGCGACGGATCGGCCGGCGTGGTGGAACTGCCGATCAACGCCTCCTTCGACGACTGGCTCTACGGGCTGTCGCAGCGCTTCAGCCCGCGCCCGATGTTCCCCAGCGAGCATGTGCTCTCGATCTGGAACGGCGAACTCGACCAGACGCGCGAATGGGGCGGGCTGGTCAGCATGGTCATGCATCCGCAGGTCTCGGGGAGGCCGATGCGCTTCGGCATCATGCGCGATTTCCTGGCGCGGGCCCGCGGCTTCGGCGATGTCTGGATCGCGACGGGACGCGAGATCGCGGAGCATTTCGTGGCGCAAGAGAAGGCGGCGACCGCGGGTCTCTCCAACCAGCGGACGCCGTCATGAACCTGCTCATCACCGGCGCCACCATCGTCACCTGCGACGAGGAGCGGCGCATCCTGCAGGACGCCGCGATCGCCATCACTGGCGACCGGATCGCCGCCATCGGCGAGACCGCCACGCTGGAGCGGGATTTTCCGACGCATGAGCGGATGGCGGGGCGCGGCCTGGCCGTTCTGCCCGGCTTCGTCAACGCGCATACGCATACGGTGCTGACGGCGCTGCGCGGCACGGTCGAGGACTGGGACGGCGAGATCATCTACCGCTACATGTCGCCGATCTCCTACACGATGAGCGACCATGAGCGGGCGGTGATGGCCGCGCTCGGCTGCCTGGAGGCGATCCGCAGCGGCACGACCACACTGGTCGACCCGTTCCGCCATGTCCCCTCCTATGCCGGCGCGATGGCAGATACCGGCCTGCGGCTCTGGCTCTCGGAAAGCTGCGCCGACATCGACACGCGCAAGATCCGCTTCGGCGAATACGGGATCGACGAGGCCTTCGGGCGGCAGTTCCTCGAGCGCACGCAGGAGCTGATCGAGACCTGGCACGGCGCGCGCGACGGCCGGGTGAGCTGCCAGGTCGCGGCGCATGCCCCCGACAACTGCTCGCCCGCCATGCTGGCGGAGATCATGGACCTCGCCGCCCGCCATAATCTGACGCGCACCTGCCACCTCGCCCAGAGCCCCGGCGAGGTCGCGGCGGTGAAGGCCGCGCACGGGCTGACACCGGCCTTCTATCTGGAGCGCGAGGGTTTCCTCGGGCCGGACCTGACCTGCGCGCACTGGACCTTCTGCACGCGCGAGGACATCGAATTGCTGGCGCAGCGCGGCGTCCACATGGCGCACAACCCGGCGCCCTCCTCCCGCAAGGGGCCGCATCGCGTGCTGATCGGGCCGATCCGGGACGCCGGGGTCAATATCGCGCTCGGCACCGACAACATGACCGAGGACATGTTCCAGGCGATGAAGATCGGCATGATCGTGCACCGGGCCGGCTTCGGCCGCGCGCAGGAGGGCGGCGTCGATCCGCAGCCGCAAGCCGTGCTCGACATGGCGACGCGCAACGGCGCCCGCACGCTCGGCGCGCTGGACCGGATCGGCTCGCTCGACGTTGGCAAGAAGGCGGACATCACCCTGCTCGACCTCGACCAGCCGGCGCTGCGCCCGATCCTGCGGCTGACCTCCAACATCGTGAACTACGCCCATCCCGGCGTCGTCCATTCGGTGATGGTCGACGGCGCCTTCGTCATGCGCGACCGCAAGGTGCTGACCGTGGACGAGCCGGCGCTGCTGGCGGAGGCGCAGGCGGTGACGGAAGCGGTCTGGCGACGGATGGTGGCTGCGAATGCCGACATCGCGCCGCCGCGGGGCGAGATGCCCTTTCTCGACGCCTGAGCGACAGGCCGCTTGCGGACGGCTCTCCGCTGGCACATGATTTGCTGACGAAATAGGGAGCACCCCACCCTATTCGGAGGCGTGATATGAACCTGCGCCAGATCGAGCTGCTTCGAGCAGTCGTCCGCTGCGAGACCACGGTGCGCGCGGCGCATGAACTCGGCCTGTCGCAGCCCGCCGTCAGCAACGCGATCAAGCATCTCGAGAGCCAGATCGGCTTTCCGCTGTTCGAGCGCGTCAACAACCGGCTGTTCCCGACCGCCGAGGCGCGCGAACTCTGCCTCGACTCCGACCCGATCTTCAGCATGCACGCCGCTTTCGAGGCGAAGGTGCAGGACCTGAAGGAGAACCGCACCGGGCATATCCGCATCCTCGCGACACCGCCTCTGGGCTACAGCGTGATCCCGATCGCGCTGCGCAACTTCCTCGAGAAGCGCCCCAACACGCGCGTGTCCTTCGACATCCGCCGCTTCGAGAACGTGGTCGAGAGCGTCGACAACGGGCTGGCGGAGCTCGGCTTCGTGCTGGGGCTGAACGATTATCGCGGCGTCGAGAGCGAGTGCTTCTTCTCCGAGCGCATGGTCTGCGTGATGCGACCCGATCATCCGCTCGCGGCGATGGAGACGATCACGCCCGACGATCTGCGCGCCACCGCCTTCATCGCGCTGGAACGCGGCACGCGGATGGGGACGATCGTGCGCCAGGCCTTCGCGGAGGTCGGCGTGCCGTTCCGCTCCTCGGTCGAGGTCCGATACTGCAACACCGCCTGCATCCTCGCCGAGACCGGCATCGGCGTGGCGGTGGTCGATCCGCTCTCACCGCTCTCCTCGCGCAACCTCGCGGTCCGGCGCTTCGAGCCGGCCTCGCCGGTCTCGGCCTCCGTCGTGTATTCGCGCAAGCGGCCGCTGTCGCGGGCCGCGCAGGCCTTCCTGCGGGAGGTGCGCGTCGTGGCGGGCGAGACGGTGCCGCGCCTCTCCTGACGGCCTGAGTATTCGCCGGACGAATGCCACCCGCGGATTCCTGATAAGCGCCTCCATTGCCTGCGCTCCCCCCCTCCAGCAGTGTCGGGCGCAAGTCGGCGACGCCTCTCTCTGCGGGGGCGGAAAACCGGCGGACAGCCGGCGAGGATGGCTCCATGTCGTTGACGACCGCCCCCAAGACGGGCCACGCGACCTTTCTCTATTCCGAACTGGCGACCGATCTCGACCATCTCCAGGCCGACATCGCCTTTCTCGGCATTCCCTATGGCGATGCCTACAGCTTCGCCGAGATCGTCAACGACCAGACCAACATGCCTGCCGCGATGCGTCGCGCCACGGACCGGATCGTCCGCTCGATCGAGCGCTACGATTTCGATCTCGGCGGGCCGCTCTATGACGGCCGGCCGATCCGCACCGTCGATTGCGGCGACATCATCGGCGATTTCCGCGACCTCACCGCCCATTACGTCAAGGCCGAAGCCGCAATCCGCAAGATCCGGGCGTCGGGCGCGATGCCGATCGTGCTCGGCGGCGACCATGGCGTGCCGATCCCGGTGCTGCGCGCGCTCGACGGCGACGGGCCGATCACGCTGATCCAGATCGACCAGCATCTCGACTGGCGCCAGGAGGTGAACGGCGTCACGACCGGCTATTCCAGCCCGATCCGGCGCGCCTCCGAGATGGCCCATGTCGGCGAGATCTTCCAGATCGGCCTGCACGGCACCGGCAGCGCCCGGATCGAGGAGGTCGAGGCGGCGCGCGCCTATGGCGCCCAGCTGGTGACCTCCTACGAGGTCCATGAGCGCGGCATGCAGGCGGTGCTCGACCGCATTCCCGCAGGCGGGCGCTACTACCTGACGATCGATCTCGACGGCATCGATCCCGCCATCGCGCCCGGTGTCGCCGGCCCCTGCCCGGGCGGGCTGACCTTCCCGCAGGTGCGGACCCTGATCCACGGCCTCGTCGGCAAGGGCCGCGTCGTCGGCATGGACGTGGTCGAGATCACCCCGCGCAGCGACGTCAACCAGATCACATGCATCACGGCGGGGCGCTTCGTCGTCAACATGATCGGTGCGGCCGTCCGCGCGGGCTATTTCGACAAGGCCACCTCGTGATCGCCCCGGAGCGGTTGGCGGCGGCGGTCGCGGGCCAACGCGGCCTGGCCGAGCGGCTGTTCGCCACGCTGGCCGAGGGCAGCCAGGGCGATCCCGGCATCATGCGCGACACCTATGGCGCGGGCGAGGATTTCGGCCATCGCGTCTTCGCGGAGGCGGCCACAGCGGCCGACCTCACAGTCACCACCGACGCCTCGCTGAACACCTATGCGACCTGGCGCGGCAGCGATCCGGCCGCGCCGGCGATCCTGATGGGCTCGCATCTCGACAGCGTCCCCCATGGCGGGAATTTCGACGGGGCAGCGGGCGTGATCGCGGGCCTCGTCACCCTCGCGGCGCTACGCGAGCTCGGCGTGGCGCCGCGTTGCGACCTGACGGTGATGGGCGTCCGGGCCGAGGAAAGCGTCTGGTTCCAGGTGTCCTATATCGGCAGCCGCGGGGCGCTGGGAACGCTTCCCGAGGGCGCGCTGGAGGCCAGGCGCATCGACACCGGCCGCCCCCTCGCCGACCATATCCGCGACTGCGGCGGTGATCCCGAGGCGCTGCGGCGCGGCGAGCGCAGTCTCGACCCCAAGCGCATCCGGGCCTTCCTGGAGGTCCATATCGAGCAGGCGCCGAGCCTGGTCGAAGCCGGGTTCCCGATCGCTGTCTGCACCGGCATTCCCGGCAATTTCCGCTATCCGGGGGCACGTATCCTTGGCCGCTACGACCATGTCGGCACGCCGCGGCGCTTCCGCCGCGACGCCGCCATGGCCGGCATGGCGCTCGCCGCCGAACTCGATGCCATCTGGGCGGAGCACGAAGCGCGCGGCGAGGGCATGGCCGTGACCTTCGGGCGCTTCCACACCGATGCCGACAAGCATGGCATGACCACTGTGCCGGGCGAGTTCTGCTTCAGCCTGGATGTGCGCGCCTATGACGAGGCGGTGCTCGCCGGTGTCGAGGCGCGGATGCACGCCGCGATCGCGCGGATCGAGGCCGAGCGCGGCGTCGTGTTCGAACTCGGTGCGCGCGCCTCGGCGGCGGTCGGGCCCGTCGATCCCGGCATCAGGACGGCCCTGACACAGGCGGCGGAGAGAATCGGCATCCCCGCCATGCCGCTCGGCAGCCCGGCCTCGCATGATTCCGCCGCCTTTGCCGCCGCCGGCGTGCCCGTGGCGATGCTGTTCGTGCGCAACGAGCATGGCAGCCACAACCCGCGCGAGGCGATGGCGATCGACGACTTCATGGCAGCCGCCACCGTGCTCGCGCAATGGGTCGCCGACAACGCCGGCTGAAGGGCGTCGAGGATCCTAAAGGCGGGCTATAAGCGCGGCGAATAATGCGGGCCGGTTTTTAATTCGATCCCGGCGCCGGTTCCGGCCTAGCCTCTGCGATGTGCCGGGATGCTGTTCGGAAACCGCCACCGCGGGCTCCGTTCTTGCATCGCCGGCACGGCCTGAGACGTGCCGATGCCGCGAGGCGGGGCGCGAGCCGCGGAGACCCCATGCAACGCCACGCCATCGCTCCAGCCGCCCTCCCCGGCCTTGCAGGCACGCCCATCGCCGGAGCGGTGCGCGCCGGCGAACGCGTCTTCCTCAGCGGCGCGAGCGCGCTCAACCCCGATGGCAGCATCGCCGGCATCGGCGACGCGGCCGCCCAGACCCACGCGGCGCTCGACCGGCTCGAGGCGGCGCTGAAGGAGGCCGGCGGCTCGCTCGCCAGCCTGACCAAGCTCACCACCTGCATCGTCGACCGCGGCTATCGCGCCGAGGTCTATGCCGTGATCGCACAGCGTCTCCCCGAGGTCCGCGCGGTCAGCACCGGGCTGGTCGTCGCCGGGCTGGCCCTGCCGGAGCTGATCGTCCAGATCGACGCGGAGGCCGCGATCCCGTCCTCGCCGCCGCGCCACACCCGGCCCTACACCTTCGAAAGCTGGCACGGCCAGGGTTTCCCCTGGCAGGGGTCGATGGTGCTCGCGACCGACGAGGAGTTCTTCCTGCGCGGCCAGACCGGCGCGGGGCTCGACCATAGCGGCGTCACCGCCAAGGGCCGCGGCGTCGCGGACTCGGCCGCCCAGGCCGACCTCGCCATGGCGAACCTCAAGACGCTGCTCGACGAGGCCGGCGCCTCCGTCGAGGACATCTGCAAGATCACCGTCTACATCTCCGACCGGGCCTACCGCGCTGGCGTCTATCCGATGATCGGCAAGCACCTCGCCGGTGTCCGGCCGGTCTCGACCGGCATCGTCACCACCGGCTTCGCCCGGCCCGACATCCTGTTCGAGATCGATGTCACGCTCGTCCGCAAGCAGGGCGGCCAACCGCATGAGCGGCTGCGGACCTATCATTCGAGTGCGGCCCGCTACGGGACGCAGCAGCAGCCGCTCGACTGCGAGTTCTGCATGGCGGTGGTGTCGGGCGACCGCGTCACGCTGCGCGGCCAGACCGGGATGGGGCTCGACGAGGTGCTCTACGGGGCCGGCGATGCGAAGGCGCAGGCGCAGGTCGCGATGGACAATGTCGCGACGCTGCTTTCAGAGGCCGGAGCCGGGCTCGACGACGTCGCCAAGGCGACGGTCTACGTCACAGACCGGGCCTTCCTCGCGGACGTCAACGCGGTCGTCCGCGAGCGTCTGGGGGACAATGCCAGCGCCTTCACCAGCGTCATCATCAAGGGGCTCGCCAGCCCCGAGCTGCTGATGGAGGTCGATATCGTCGCCATCCGGAAGGGCGCGCGATGACCTATTCGCTTGCTGGTCGCTGTGCCCGCACGGGCATGCTCGGGGCGGTGGTCACCACCTCCTCCATCGCGGTGGGCTCGCGCTGCCAGCATGCCGCGGCCGGCGTGGGCGCGGCGCTGACGCAGCACATGACCGATCCGCGGCTCGGCCCGCTGATGCTGGACCTGCTCCGGCGCGGCTCCTCCGCACAGCAGGCCGTCGACGCGGCAGCCGCCGCCACGCCGCGCAGCGACTGGCGCCAGCTCGCCGTCATCGATGCCGCCGGGCGCACCGCGAGCTTCAGCGGCGGCAACGTCCAGCCCGAACTGGCCGAAGTCCATGGCCGCGACTGCGTCGCGCTCGGCAACATCGTACGCTCCAAGGAGGTGCCCGCCGCCATGGTGCGCGCCTTCGAGGCCGATCCGGCGGCGCCGCTCGCCGCCCGGCTGATCGCGGCGCTGAAAGCCGGCGACGAGGCCGGTGGCGAGTTCAAGCCGCTGGTCTCGACGGCGCTGATCGTCGCGCATGAGCAGGCCTTTCCCTATGTCGACCTGCGCGTCGACGGCGATGCAGACCCGATCGCGACGCTCGAGCGCCTCTGGCGCGAATACGAGCCGGTCGCCGATCTCTACGTGACGCGGGCGGTCGATCCGGACACCGCCATCGCGAACCGGCCGAAGCAGAGCTGACCACACAAGAACGAGGGGATCACCATGCGACGACATCTTGCGACACTGGCCGTCACGATCGGCCTTTCGACGGCGCTGACGGCGCTGCCCGCCGCCGCCCAGGGCACCGTGCGCGTCGCGCTCGGGACGACGCTCAGCCAGCTCGACCCGGCCAAGACGACGATCGGCGACGAGTACGTCTACGTCCACCTGCTGTTCAACGGCCTGTCGCGCATCGACCCCGACATGACGGTGAAGCCGGATCTCGCCGAGAGCTGGACGGCCTCCGCCGACCTGAAGACCTGGACCTTCAAGCTGCGCCAGGGCGTCAAGTTCCACCATGGCCGGGTGATGGACGCCGAGGATGTCATCGCCACGATGAAGCGCATCCTCGACCCGGCGACCGGCTCGCGCGCCCGCACCAGCCTGTCGATGGTCGAGGGCGTCTCGGCCAGCGACCCGATGACGGTCGAGTTCAAGCTCAACATCCCCTATGCCGGCTTCGCCGACATCTTCGCCGACCGGCAGTTGCGCATCGTTCCCAAGGACAAGCTCGCCGAACTCTCGACCCAGCCGATCGGCACCGGCCCTTTCATGTTCAAGTCCTGGTCGCCCGGCGACCGGCTCGAGCTGGTCAAGAACCCCGATTATTTCGAGAAGGGCCTGCCCAAGGTCGACGGTGCGACGCTGCGCATCATTCCGGAATCCGCGGCGCGCATGGCGGCGCTGGAATCGGGGGCGATCGATATCGTCTGGAGCATGCCCTATGAGGCGGTCGACAAGCTGAAGACCAGTGCGACCGCACGGGCCGACAGCGTCTCGACGCCGACCTGGGACGGCGTGATCCTCAACAACGACCGCCCGCCCTTCAACGACGTGCGCGTCCGCAAGGCGCTGGCGCTGACGATCGACAAGGCGGCCATCGTCGAGCTCGCCCTCTTCGGCCAGGGCGACCCGACCTTCAGCCCGATCCCGCCCAGCCACCCCTATTTCAACAAGTCGCTCAAGGCGGCCGCGCCCGACATCGCCCAGGCCAAGAAGCTCCTCGCCGAGGCCGGCTTCCCCAACGGCTTCGACGTGCCGATGCAGGTTCCGCAGGAGCGCGAGCAGCGCGTGCGCGTCGGCGTGGCCGTGCGCGACATGGCCCGGGCCGCCGGCATCCGCATCAATGTCGAGCGGGTGCCCTTCGCCTCCTACACCGCCAATGTCGCGGGCAAGGCGCAGATGTATGTCGACGGCTATTTCGCCCGGCCGACGATCGATACGGCGATCTATCCGTTCTACCATTCGTCCGGAAGCTGGAACAAGCAGCTTTGGATCTACAAGGACGCCCGTGTCGACCAGTTGCTGGACGATGCCCGCAAGACCAATGACGAGGCGGCGCGCAAGGTGATCTTCGAGAAGTTCCAGGAGATCGCCGAGGAGACCGTGCCCGGCATCATCGCCTACTCGGCGGCGCATGTGAACGGCGTCAGCAAGAAGGTCGACGGCTTCAAGTCGACCCCGATGCAGTGGCTCGAGCTCAAGAACGTCTCGATCAAGCCCTGAGCCAAGCCTCTGCGTCCGCCCTCCCCGCGCTGCGGCGCGGGCGGACGCAGCCCCGGCCCTCTGGAACCCGTCCGCGATGGCAGCCTACATCACCCGACGCCTGGCCTTCGTGGTCCTCGTCCTCGTGGCGGTGTCGATGCTCGTCTTCGGCGTCACCACGCTGCTGCCGGCCAATGTCGCCTATCTGATCCTCGGCGCCTTCGCGACGCCCGAGCAGGTCCGCGCGCTCGAACTCAAGCTCGGCCTGACCGACCCGGTCTGGCAGCAATATCTGCGCTGGGCGGGCGGCTTCATCACCGGTGATCTCGGCGTCTCGACGCTGATGAACCGGCCGGTCGGGCCGATGCTGCTGGAAGCGCTGCAGCGCTCGCTGATGCTGACGGGCCTCTCCTTCGTGCTGATCGCCGTCATCGGTGTGGGGCTCGGCATCGTGGCGGCGCTGCGCCATGGCCGCCCGCTCGACCACGGTGTCTCGGTCGCGACCTATCTCGGCATCGCCGTGCCCGAGTTCTTCTGGGCGATCGTCGTCATCATCGTCTTCGCCGCCTGGCTCGGCTGGCTGCCGGCCTCGGGCTACGAGCCGCTCTCGGCCGGCGTCTGGGAATGGGCCAAGCACCTGATCGCGCCCACCATGACGCTGGTCTTCGGCCATCTCGCCCATGTCTCGCGCCTGACCCGGTCGAGCATGATCGAGGTGATGCAGAGCCCCTACATCACAGCCGCCCGCGCCAAGGGCCTGCCCGAGCGGGTGATCGTGCTGCACCATGCGCTGCGCAACGCCCTCCTGCCGACGATCACGGTGCTGGCGCTGGATTTCGGCCGGCTGATGGGCGGCATCGTCGTGATCGAGACCGTCTTCGCCTATCCCGGCCTCGGCCGGCTCGTCGTCTTCTCGATCCAGAACCGCGATCTGCCGACGCTGCAGGCCGCGATCCTGGTGGTCGCCGCGATCTACGCGCTCGCCAACCTCCTGGCCGACCTGCTCTATGCCCGCCTCAACCCAAAAATCCGGTTCGGCCGCCATGTCGCCTGAGCCAGCCCTCGCCACGCCCGCAAAGCCGCCGCGCAAGCCGATGCCGCTGCAGCTCAGGGCCGGGCTCGCCATCACCGGCACCATCCTGCTGCTCGGGCTGCTCGCGCCCTGGATCGCGCCCCATCCCTGGGACACGATCTCGATGCGCACGCGCTTCCTGGCGCCGAACGCGACCTATTGGCTCGGCACCGACGAATATGGCCGCGACGTGCTCAGCCGCCTCCTGATGGGGGCGCGCCTCTCGATCGGCATGGGTGTCGCGGCGACGCTGTTCAGCCTCGCCATCGGCGTGCCGATGGGGTTGGCGGCCGGCTATTTCCGCGGCTGGGTCGACGAGGCGCTGATGCGGCTGGCCGACGTGCTGATGGCAATCCCGCCGATCATGCTCGGCCTGCTCGTGCTGGCGGTGACGCCGCCCGCCCTGTGGAAGACCGCGCTCGCCGTCGGCTTCGTCTACATCCCGCCGATCGCGCGGCTGGCGCGCAGCGTCACGCTGACGCTGGCCAATGAGGAGTTCGTGCAGGCCGCCAAGGCGCGGGCCGAGAGCACGTCCTACATCCTGTTCCGCGAGATCCTGCCCAATGCCTGGCCGCCGCTGATTGTCGAGGCCAGCCTGCGCGTGACCTACGCGATCCTGCTCGGCTCGGCGCTGTCCTTCCTCGGGCTCGGCGCCCAGCCGCCCAGTTCCGACTGGGGGCTGATGATTTCGGAGGCGCGCTCCTTCCTCGACCGTGCGCCCTGGATCGCGCTGGCTCCGGGGCTGGCCATGTGCCTGCTGGTGATCGGCATCAACCTGCTCGGCGACGGCGCCCGCGAGCGCCTCGATCCGCGCCTCAAGGCGCGGCTGGGGAAGGCCTGATGCTGATCATCGACGACCTGACCGTCCGCTACCGCACCGCCGGCGGCGAGATCGAGGCGCTGTCCTCAGTCAGCCTCCAGGCCCGCAAGGGCTCGACGCTGGCACTCGTCGGCGAATCCGGTTCCGGCAAGAGCACGATCGCGCTGGCCGCCATGGGGCTCTTGCCGGCGGAGGCCTCGGTGCCCTCCGGCCGCATCGTCTTCGACGGCGCCGACATCCTGACGATGGGGGCGGAGGCGCGCCGGCAATTGCGCGGCTCGCGCATCGGCCTCGTCTTCCAGGACCCGTTCTCGGTGCTCAACCCCAGCTTGCGGATCGGCGACCAGGTCGGCGAAGGCCTCGTGCACCACCGCGGCTTCACACCGGAGGCCGCCTTCGAGCGGGCCATCGCGCTGCTCGACGAGGTCGGCATCGTCAACCCCGAGGCCGTCGCGAAGGCCTATCCGCACGAGCTCTCGGGCGGCATGCGTCAGCGCGCGCTGATCGCGGGTGCGCTCGCCTCCGAGCCCGAGCTGCTGATCCTCGACGAGCCGACCACGGCGCTGGACGTCACCATCGAGGCGCAGATCCTCGACCTTCTCGAAGATCTGCGGGCCCGGCGCGGCCTGACGATGCTCTTCATCAGCCACAATCTCGGCGTCGTCAGGCGGATCGCAGACGAGGTCGCCGTGCTCTATGCCGGGCAGATCGTCGAGCAGGGCGCGACCGAGGATGTGCTGCAGCGGCCGGCCCATCCCTACAGCAAAGGGCTGCTCGCCGCGATCCCGCGGATCGGCCGCAAGACCGCGCGGCTCGCCGCCATTCCGGGCCGCCTGCCCGATCTGCGCCAGCCGCCGACGGGCTGCCGCTTCGCGCCGCGCTGCCCCTTCGCGACGCCCGATAGCCAAAGGCCGCAGAGCCTGCGCGACATCGGCGGCCGGCTCGCGCGCTGCAGTTCCGCCGAGGCGCTGCGCGACACGCCCTGGCCGGTGCCGGTGGAGCCCGACGCCGTCGGATCCCCCTCACCCGCCACCCAGGCCGTCGCGGCCGAACCGGTCGTCGCGGTGGAGCATCTCAGCAAGAGCTTCGTGCTCGGCCGCGGCAAGCTGCGTTTCGAGGGCTGGCGCCCGGTTCGCGACGCCATCCGCATCCGGCCGGTCGACGACATCTCGCTGACGATCGCGCCCGGCGAGGTCGTCGGGCTCGTCGGCGAATCCGGCTCCGGCAAGACCACGCTGGGCCGCACGATCCTGCGGCTGGTCGAGGCTGATTCCGGCGTCATCCGGATCGGCGGCGAGACCGTCTCCGGCAAGCCGCAGAGCGCGCTCGAAGCGATGCGGCGCACGGCGCAGATCGTCTTCCAGAACCCGGATTCCTCGCTCAACCCGCGCAAGACGATCCGCGAGCTGCTGGGCCGGCCGATCGCCCGCTTCGGCCTCGCTCCGGCGGGCGAGATTCCCAGGCGCGTCGACGAGCTGCTCGATCTGGTGCGCCTGCCGGTGCATTACGCCGACCGTTACCCGCACCAGATGAGCGGCGGCGAGAAGCAGCGCGTCGGCATCGCGCGGGCGCTGGCAACGCAGCCGCGGTTCATCGTCTGCGACGAGCCGGTCTCGGCGCTCGACGTCTCCGTGCAGGCGGCGATCGTCAACCTGCTGGCGGATCTGAAGGACCGGCTCGGCGTCGCCTATCTCTTCATCTCGCACGACATCTCGGTCGTCGCCCATCTCGCCGACCGGGTGGCGGTGATGCATCACGGCAAGATCGTCGAGGTCGGACAGGCCGACGCGATCATGAGCGCGCCGAGCCACCCCTACACGATCAGGCTGCTCTCGGCGGTGCCGCGCGTCGACGGACCACCGCATGCGCAGCCCAAGGCCGGCCGCGAGGCTGCGATGCCGGCCTGAGCTGGCAAGCGCCGGTGCCGGGGGCCGGATGGCCACCCGGACCGATGTCGGGCGCCTATTTGCCCCAGCGCAGGGCGAGCGGATCGAGTTCGCGGGCGAGTTCGATCAGCCCCTCGCGGGTCTTGGGATGCAGCGACGTCAGCGGATGGCGCACGGCTTCCGAATTGATCACGCCGCCCTCCTTCATCACCGCCTTGGCCGAGCGCAGGCCGCACTGGCGGTTCTCGTAATTGATGATCGGCAGCACCCTCGCATAGAGCGCGGCGGCCTGCTTGCGGTCTCCCGCCGCGTGGGCGGCGAGGATCGGCTTGATCAGATCGGGGATCATGGCCGACGTCATCGTGCCGGTCGCGCCGGCGTCGAGATCGGCCATCAGGGTGATCGCCTCCTCGCCGTCGAAAGGACCGACGACCGCCTCGCCGCCGGCCTCGATCAGCGCGCGCAGCTTGTTGGCCGTGCCGGGAATCTCGATCTTGAAATAGCGGACGAGCGGCACCTCTTTCGCCAGCCGGACCATGAAGGGCACGGTCAGCGTGACGCCCGAGAGCGGCGCATCCTGCAGGATGATCGGGATGCCGCAGGAGTCGGCCACCTGCTTGAAATGCTCGACCATGCCCTGCTCGTCGGCCTTGAGAAGAGCGCCGTGATAGGGCGGCATCATCATCAGCATCTTGGCGCCGGCATCGGCGGCGGCCTTGGCGCGCTGGGCGGCGATCCGGGTCGAGAAATGCGAGGTGGTGACGATCACCGGCACGCGCCCGGCGACCTGCTCCAGCGAGAGATGCATCACCTGCTCGCGCTCGGCGTCGGTGAGCAGGAACTGCTCGGAGAAGTTCGCGAGGATGCAGATGCCGTCGACGCCCTGGTCGACCATCAGATCCATGACGCGGCGGTTGCCCTCGAGATCGAGGTCGCCATTGTCGTGGAAGATGGTGGGGGCGATCGGCAGGATGCCCTTGTAGGGTTCGGTCATGGTGATGCCTCGTTGGGTCAGGCGGCAGGAGCCAGGGTTTTGCGGCCGAAGAGCCGGCGCAGAAGGGAGCCGATCAGCGGCAGCAGCAGCAGGGCCAGCCCGATGCCCATCAGCGTCGAGACCAGCGCGTTCGACCAGAAGATCGAGAGCGAGCCCTGGCTGAAGATCATCGACTGGCGGAAAGCGTCCTCGGCCTTGTCGCCGATGACCATGGCCAGGATCAGCGGCGCGATCGGATAGTCGAGCTTCTTGAAGACATAGCCGACGATGCCGAAGGCGAGCGCGACCCAGATGTCGAACTCCTTGCTGGCCACCGTATAGGCGCCGATGAAGCAGATCATCACGATCAGCGGGCCGACGATCGAGAACGGAATCCGCAGGATCGAGGCGAAGAGCGGGACCGTGGCCAGCACGACGACCACGGCGACGACGTTGCCGAGATACATCGAGGCGATCAGCCCCCAGACGAAGTCCGGGCGCTCGATGAAGAGCATCGGGCCGGGGTTGAGGCCCCAGATCATCAGGCCGCCCATCATCACCGCCGCGGTCGCCGAGCCGGGGATGCCCAGCGCCAGCATCGGCAGCATCGCGGCGGAGCCGGCGGCGTGGTCGGCCGTCTCGGGCGCGATCACGCCCTCGGGCTCGCCCTTGCCGAACTTCTCCGGGTTGCGCGAGGAGCGCTTGGCCATGGCGTAGCTCATGAAGGACGCCGCCGTCGGACCGCCCGGCGTGATGCCCATCCAGATGCCGATGGCGCTCGAGCGCAGCAGCGCGACCCAGTAGCGCGGCAGCTTCGCCGCGGTCCGCAAGACGTCGCGGACGCGAACCTTGGCGGCGACGCCCTCGAAGCGCAGCCCCTCCTCCATCGTCAGCAGCAGTTCGCCGATACCGAACAGGCCGATCACCGCGATCAGGAAGGAGATGCCGCCGAGCAGGATGTCGAACTCATAGGTCAGGCGGATATTGCCGGACACCGAGTCCATGCCGACCGAGGCCAGCGCGAAGCCGACGCC
This sequence comes from Bosea sp. RAC05, assembly GCF_001713455.1. Lineage (NCBI taxonomy): Bacteria > Pseudomonadati > Pseudomonadota > Alphaproteobacteria > Hyphomicrobiales > Alloboseaceae > Allobosea > Allobosea sp. RAC05. The sequence continues at coordinate 2,435,089 of NZ_CP016464.1, read as the reverse complement.
CATGGAAACGACCGCCTTGAAGGGCGAGGCCCCGCCCAGGCCGATGAAGCTCGCGAAGGTCATGAAATAGACCGCGAAATACTCGGGCGAGGAGAAGCGCAGCGCGAATTTCGCGACCCAGCCGGAGAGCAGCGTGATCAGGATGACGCCGGCCAGCGCCCCGATCCCGGCCGAGAGGAAGGCGAAGGAAAGGGCTTCCGTCGCGCGGCCCTGCTTGGCCATGGGGTGGCCGTCGAAGGTCGTCGCCACCGAGGAGGGCTCGCCGGGAATGTTGAACAGGATCGAGGTGGTCGAGCCGCCAAACAGCGCGCCCCAGTAGAGCGAGGTCAGCAGGATGATCGCCGACACCGGGTCCATGGTGAAGGTCAGCGGCAGCATCAGCGAGACGCCGTTGGGCGCGCCGAGCCCCGGCAGCACGCCGACGAGGATGCCCAGCAGCACGCCCGCCATCATCAGCAGAATGTGGTGGGTGGTGAGCGCGACCGAAAAGCCGTGCATCAGCGAGGCGATGTTTTCCATGGCGGCGTCCTCGTTGGCGAACGGCGGGCCTCAAAGCCCGATCAGGCGCTCGACCGGGCCCTTCAGCAGCCCGATCTGGAAGAAGCGCTCGAACACGGCATAGAAGACGAACGCCGCGCCCAGCGCGCTGGCGACCGAGACCAGCCAGCCATAGCCGCCCTGGAAGCGCATGGCGTAGACAAGGTAGGTGACGGTGGCGACGTACATGCCCGCGAAGGCCGTGATCAGCACGAAGGCGACCAGCGGGGCAAAGAATGCGACCACGCGGCCGGCACGCTCGCGGTCGAGGAAGATCTCCCCGGCGACGGCCGCCCCGCGCAGGCGCTGGGCGAAAGTGACCACCAGCGTCCCGACACTGGCGAGCGCCACCAGGGCGCCGGTGTAGAAGGGAAAGGCACCGGGCTGCGGGCCGGATGTGTCCCAGCCGATCCCGAATTCGAGCGCGCCCCAGACGACGATCAGCCCGAAGGCGAGCGTGACGAGCGCGGTCGCGGTTTCCGCCCAGAAGCGCGTGATCATGGAGCGTTTCCTCCCGGCCAGGATGGCCGCTCGAAACTGGCGGGGAGTGCCCGAGAAACAACCGGACGGCCGGGAGGCCGTCCGGAGAGGCATCAGCCGCGGTGCGTCAGTTGACGACCCAGCCCTCGGCCTGGAAGATCTTCTTGTTGGCCGCATCGTCCCTGGCGACGAAGTCGGCCAGTTCCTTGCCCTTCATGAACCGGGCGGTCTGGGCCGTGCGGGTGACGAACTCCTGCCACTCCGGCGTCTTGGAGACCTTCTCCAGCACGCCCTCGTAGAAGGCGACGGCGTCGGCGGGCACCTCGGCCGGCAGCCAGACGGTGCGGGGCATCTGGAAGGTCTCGATCGGCAGGCCGGCTTCCTTGCAGGTGGGAATGTCGCCCCAGCCCTTGCCCTCGAAGACGGGCTCGCCCTTGGCGAGGCGCACCGGCGAGAAGACGCAGAGCGGCTTCACCTGGCCGGCCTTCCACTGGCCGATGTTCTCGTTGGGATTGTTGACGTTGGAATCGATGTGCCCGCCGGCGAGCTGCACGGCCGCGGCGCTGCCGCCCTGGAACGGGACGTAGATCATCTTGGCGCCGGTGGCCTCCTGGATCATCATCGTCAGCGTCTGGTCGGTGTCCTTGGACTGGCTGCCGCCCATCTTGAAGCCCATCGGCTTGGCCTTGACGGCCTCGATGTAGCTCTTGGCATCGGCATAGGGCGCGTCGCCCTTGACCCAGAGCAGGAACTCGTCGAGCGCGAGCGCCGCGACCGGGGTCAGGTCGGAGACCTTGTAACCGAGCTTGGCGACATAGGGCAGCAGATAGGCGTTGTTGGTGCCGAAGACGACGCGGTGGGCGTCGCCCTTGCCGGCCTTGCCGTGGAGATAGCCCTCGGCGCCCGAGCCGCCGCCCTTGTTCACCACCACGATCGGCTGGTCGATCAGCTTGTGCTTGCTGATGATCGACTGGATCATGCGGGCGAAATTGTCGGTGCCGCCGCCGGCCCCCGAGGTGACCACGAACTCGACCGGCTTGGTCGGCTGCCAGGCCTGGGCCGTCCCGGCGGCGCCGATCGCGATGGCGCCGGCGAGTGCGGCTGTGATGCTGAAGCTCTTCATGCGTTGTCTCCCTGGATGATGGGTTTTCGCGGCCGCTCTTGGATGGCGGCTTTTGAAAGGATGGCCAGCTCAGGCGGCGGCCTTGGCCCTCGCCTTGCCGTCCTGAGCCATCTTGACGGCGAGCGCGAGCGCGGCCCGCGTGGCGCCGAGATTGGCGATGCCCTTGCCGGCAATCTCGTACGCCGTGCCATGGGCGGGGGTGCAGATCGGGAAGGGAAAGCCGCCGATCAGCGTGACGCCGCTGTCGAAGCCGATCAGCTTCATCGCGATCTGGCCCTGGTCGTGGTACATCGTGAGGACGGCGTCGAAATCGCCGTTGCGGGCGCGCAGGAACACGGTATCGGAGGGGAACGGCCCCTCGACGGTGAAGCCCCTGGCCTTCGCCGCCTGCACGGCCGGCTCGATGGTGTCGATCTCGTCGCGGCCGAAATTGCCGCCGTCGCCGGCATGGGGGTTGATCCCCGCGACCGCAATCCGCGGCGGCTCAAAGCCGGCGGCGCGCAGATTGGAATCCGCCAGCGACAGGGCGCGCAGGATGCGCTCCTGGGTGATGTTGGCCGCGACCTCCGAAAGCGGGATGTGCGAGGTGACGCGGGCATTCCAGAGCTTGCCGAGGATGTTGAATTCGCTGGCCGGCCCGTCGAAGCCGATGGCGTCGCGCACAAAGCGGATCTCGTCGTCATAACCGGGATAGGCGAAGCGCATCGCTGCCTTGTTGAAGGGCGTGAAGAAGACCGCATCGGCCTGGCCGGCGGCGGCGAACTGGAGCGCGCGGCGGAAGTTCTCGGTCGCGGCCTTGCCGCCGGCGAGCGTCGCCTTGCCGCGCTGCAGATCGGCCGGATCATGGTTGGCGAGATCGACGAAGACCGGGCGCTCGCCGAGCGGCAGCGCCTCTCCGTCGCGCACCATGCGGACCTGCGGATCGACGCCGGAATCGGCGATGCCCTGCTGCAGCAGCCGCGCATCGCCGAAGACGACATAGCGGGCCGCGGCGCGCAGATCGGCTTCGGCGAGGATGCGCGCCGTCAGTTCGGGGCTGATGCCCGACGGGTCGCCCATCGCGACCGCGACCACCGGCAGATCGCCCGTCATGCGCTCCTCCATCACCCTGCTCCGCTGCTGCATCATCTTCGATGACCTCTGGCTAACACAGCCCGGAAGCCCCCACAAGTATGCTGTATGCAGCATATCATAACTGCGATAGGAAGAGAGAAAGAGGCGGTGCAGCCGCGACAGGGCCGCCCTGGGAGGAGCCGATGAATTTCCACGCGCATTATGACCGCATCCGCGAGCCCATCGAAACCTGCCTCGTCGGCAGCGGCGGCTTCGGCCGCAGCTATCTCGCCCAGGGCCGCAAGATCCCGCTCGTCAACGCGCGGATCGCCGTCGACGTGACGGCCGAGGCGGCCGGCCAAGCCTTCGCGGCGGCGGGATACGCCGGCGCCGACATTGCGCTGTGCGAGACGCCGGCCGAGGCACGAGCGGCCTGGGAGGCCGGCCGCTGCGTCGCCGCCGGGCGGCTCGAGACCGTGATCGCCCTGCCCTTCCAGCTTCTCGCCGAGGCGACCGGCAGCCCGGAGGCCGCGACCCGCCACGCCCTGCTGGCGATCGAGGCCCGCCGCCATGTCGCGCTGGTCTCGAAGGAGGCCGACAGCGTCGTCGGCCCCGGGCTCGCCCGGCTCGCGCGTGAGGCCGGTGTCGTGGTGACGCCGGTCGATGGCGACCAGCCAAGCCTCCTGATCGGGCTGGCGAGCTGGGCCGAGGTGCTCGGGCTCGAAATCGTCGCCGCCGGCAAGTCGAGCGAATACGACTTCGTCTTCGACCCGGCCTCCGGCACGGTCACCTGCAACGGCGTCTCGGCCGCCCTGCCGGAGCTGGCGCAGCACTGGCTCGGTGGCGACCCGGCGGCGACCGCCGCGACGGCGGCGGCGCGGGCGGCGATCCTCGGCCGCGCCTTCCCGCTGCGGGCGGTGCCAGACCTCTGCGAGATGACGCTGGTCGCCAACGCACTCGACCTCAGCGCCGACCGCGCCGATTTCCACGCCCCGCCCGCGCGCGTGCCGGAACTGGCGGACCTCTTCGCCCCTGCGAGCCAGGGCGGGCTGATGTCCGGTCACCGGCGCATCGACGTCTTCCACCATCTGCGCCTGGCGGAGGAGGCCAGCTTCGCCGGCGGCGTCTTCATCGTCGTGACCTGCGACAATGCCGAGACCTGGGACATGCTGGCCGGCAAGGGCCATGTCCTCTCGCACGCGGGCGGGACCGCGATGCTCTACCTGCCGCGCCATCTGCTGGGCGTCGAGGTCGCGACCTCGGTGCTCGATGCGGCCGGGCTCGGCCGCTCCGGCTATGGCGAGGACTACCGCCCGCGGCAGGACCTCGTCGCCGTGGCCCGGCGCGATCTCGCGGCCGGTACGGTGCTGACCATGGGTGGGCACCATCACAGCATCGACGGGGTCGGCGCCGAGGTGAGGCCGGCGGCGGCGCTGGCCGAGGACCGGCCCGCGCCCTTCTATCTGGCGGCCGACCGGCGCCTCGCCCGCTCCGTGAAGGCCGGCGAGGCGATCCGGCTCGGCGATGTCGAGATCGCGCCCGATTCGGGGCTGCTGGCGATGCGCAGGCGGCAGGACGGCCTGTTCGCGGGCGGCGGTTGACGGGGCGTTTGACAGCGCCGGGTTCGCATGCCGTAACCGCATCACAGACAGGATTGACGAGCAGCGATGAGCGAGCCAGCGATCGACTTCCCCCGGATCACGCGGCGCACCCTGCATGACGAGGTGCTCGAGCGGGTTCGCGACATGATCATCGAGGGGCGCCTCGAGCCCGGCCAGCGGATCAACGAGGGCGTGGTCGGTGCCCAGCTCGGGGTCTCCCGGACGCCGCTGCGAGAGGCGATCAAGACGCTCGCCAGCGAGGGGCTGGTCGAGATCCTGCCCGCCAAGGGGGCGATCGTCCGACGCTTCTCGGCGCGCGACCTCGCCGACGTGCTGGAGGTGCTGAAGGCGCTCGAACAGCTCGCCGGGCGCATCGCCTGCGAAAAGGCCAGCGACGCGACGATCGAGACGATCCACGCCCTGCACAAGCAGATGCTGGCCCTCTACGAGACACGCAACCGCCTCGAATACTTCAAGCTGAACCAGGCGATCCACAGCGCCATCGTCGCCGCGTCGGACAATGCGGCGCTGATGGAAATGCACGGCACGCTGCAGTCGCGGATCAAGCGCCTGCGCTTCGTCGGCAATGAGGGGCCGGTGAAATGGGCGGGCGCCGTGGCCGAGCACGAGGAGATGATGGCCGCCCTGCTGAAGCGCGATGCCGCGGAACTCAGCCGCATCATCGGCCAGCACATGGACTCGACCCTGCTGCGGGTGCGCGAGGTTCTCTGAGGCAGCAGACCGTGGCGCCCCGGTCGGGGGGCGCCACGCCTAGACGTCAGCCTTGCCGCGAGGCGGCCGGCCGGTGCGCCAGCGCCGTCATCACGCCCCGAAGCTCCGCCAGGCCGCGCAGGCGGCCGATCGCCGGATAGCCGGGGAAGCTGCCGCGGCCGATGTCGTCGAGGATCTCGTGGCCATGGTCGGGCCGCATCGGGATCTCCCAGTCGTCACGCCCTTCGGCGCGGCGCCTCGCCTCCTCGTCGAGCAGCGCCGCGATCAGCGCGACCATGTCGGTGTCGCCGCCGAGATGCTCCGCTTCCATGAAGGAGCCGTCGGGGTCCTTGGCGACGTTGCGCAGATGCGCGAACCAGATCCGGTCGGCGAAGCGGCGCGCGATGGCGGGCACGTCGTTGTCGGGATGGGCGCCGAGGGAGCCGGAGCACAGCGTCAGCCCGTTGGCCGGCAGATCGACCATGCCGAGGACGGCTTCGATGTCGGATTCCGTCGAGACGATGCGCGGCAGGCCGAAGAGCGGCCGCGGCGGGTCGTCGGGATGCACGCAGAGGCGGATGCCGAGTTCCTGCGCGGTGGGGACCACGGCGCGCAGGAAGCGGGCGAAGTTCGCCCGCAGCCCGTCGGCGTCGATGCCGGCATAGCGCGCCAGCATGCCGCGCAAGGCCGGCACGTCGTAGCGGTCATAGGCGCCCGGCAGGCCGGCCATGATGTTGGCGAGCAGGCGGTCGCGGTCGGCCTGCGTCGAGGCCGCGAACCAGTCGATCGCCTTGTTGCGCAGCTCCGGGGACTGCCCCTCCTCGGCACCGGGACGCTCGAGGATCAGCCAGTCGAAGGCGAGATATTCATGGGCGTTGAAGCGCAGCGCGCGGGCGCCGGCCGGAAGCGGATGGTCGAGTTCGGTCCGCGTCCAGTCGAGCACCGGCATGAAGTTGTAGCAGATCGTCTTCAGGCCGCAGGCGGCGAGATTCGCCATCGACTGCCGGTAGTTGGCGAAGATCGGCTCGAGATCGCCTTCCCCCAGCTTGACGCGCTCGTGGATGGGCAGGCTCTCCACCACCGACCAGTCGAGGCCGAAGCCCGGCGCCGCGATCTCCGCCTTGCGCTTCTCGATCTCGGCGACGCTCCAGACTTCGCCATAGGGGATGTGGTGGAGCGCGGTGACGATGCCGCTCGCGCCGGCCTGGCGGGCAGCGGCGAGTGTGACGGCGTCGTCGGGTCCGAACCAGCGCCAGGTCTGTTTCATCAGATCAATCTCGGATCACATCAGGAGGTTGGGGAGGAACAGCACGACGCCCGGGAAGAGGGCGAGGAAGCCGACCACAGCGAGGATCGCGGCAATGAAGGGCAGCGATTCGACCAGGTATTCCTCGATCGAACAGTCGAGGATGGAGCAGACCGTGTACATCGCCACGCCGACCGGCGGCGTCATCGAGCCGAGCGTCACGATCGACATCATCAGGATGCCGAAATGCACGGGATCGACGCCGAGCTTGGTGATGATGGGCACGAAGATCGGCGTCAGCAGCAGGACCAGCACCGTGCTCTCGACGAAGAAGCCGGCGACCAGCAGGAAGAACAGGACCAGCAGCACGATCGCCAGCGGGTTCTGGGACAGGCCCAGCATCCATTCGGCGACCTCCTGCGGCGCCTGCTCGAAGATCAGCGCATAGCCGACCATGCCCGAGAGCAGGATGATCAGCATGATCACGCCGACGTCGAGCACGCCCTCGCCGAGCGCTTCCATGAAGCTCTCGGCGGTCAGTTCCTTGTGCAGGAAGACACCGACGACCACGGCATAGACGACGGCGAAAGCGCCGATCTCGGAGGGGGTGAAGATGCCAGCGCGGATGCCGAACAGCAGCGCGACCGGGAACAACAGCGCCCATTTGGCATCGACGATCGCGCGCCAGACGGCCTGCCGGGTCGGCAGCTCCTTCGTCGCGGAATGGTAGCCGCGCTTGCGGGCGACGAGCCAGACCACCGTCATCAACGCGGCCATCATCAGCAGCCCGGGAATGACGCCCGCCAGGAAGAGGCGGCCGATCGAGACGTTGCCGACGAAGCCGTAGAGGATCAGGCCCAGGCTCGGCGGGATCGTCGCCGTGATCAGGGACCCGACCGCGATGGCCGCGCAGGTGAAGCCCTTCGAATAGCCCTTGCGGATCATGTCCGGGCCGAGGATGCGCGCCTCCATGGCGGCATCGGCGACGGCCGAGCCGGAGACGCCGCCCATCAGCGTCGAGAGCAGGATGCAGACCTGGGCGAGGCCGCCCGCCATCCAGGAGACCAGCACGTTGGAGCAGGCGATCAGCCGGTGCGTGATGCCGGTCTTGTTCATCATGTGCCCGGCCAGCACGAAGAAGGGGACGGCGAGCAAGGGAAAGCTCTGCGAGGCCGTGGCGATCTGCTGGACGCCGATGCCGAGCGGGATCGAGCCGGAGAAGACGAAGAAGGAGAAGCCGGACATGCCGATGGCCAGCGCTACCGGCAGGCCGAGGAACATCAGGAAGAAGAAGAGACCCCAGAGAGTCAGCATGGTTTGGGCCTCACCCGAGCTGGCTGCCGGAGCGGTCGAGGCTCCGATCGGCATAGAAGACCAGCGAGCGTGTCCGCAGCGCATGGACCAGATTGATCGCGATGGTCAGGGCCAGAAGCGCAGCCCCGACGGGCACCGCCGCCGTGACCCAGGCGTAAGAGATGCCGCTGTCGCCATAGACGCGCTGCCAGTTCAGCATCGTCAGCCGATAGCCGGAGACGGCGAGCGCAATGAGGAAGGCGAGCGACAGCAGCGCGAGCGCGATCTCGACGAGCCAGCGCGGCGTGCGCGGCAGCTTCCGAACGAAGAGGTCGACGCCGATATGGGCCTTGAGCCGCATCGCGCGATTGGCGCCGAGGAAGCAGACCCAGATGAACAGCAGCTGTGCCACGTCGATCGACCAGATCAGCGGGTAGCCGAAGGTGCGCCCCAGGGCCGCGATGAAGACGAGGATGACGATCGCCGCCAACAGCAGCTTGGCCGCGAGGAACTCGGCCGAAATCAGGAATTGCGACATGGCGGCTTGGCCCAATCGATGCGCACGGACGGGTGGCGGCGCGCTGGGCGCGCGCCGCCGGATGGCAGGGGGGCAGATCGGGCCCGGTTACTTGAGGAGCTTCAGAACCTCGGCGCGCAGATCGGTGTAGCCGAGCTTCTCGTAGACGCCCTGCGTCGCGTCGATGAAGGGCTTCTTGTCGACCTCGGCGATGGTCATGCCGTTCTTCTTCATCGTCTCCTCGAAGCCGGCGAGCGACTCCTCGGTCAGCTTGGAGGCGAAGTCGCCGGCGGCGAGCGATTCCTCGCGCAGGATGGTCTGCAGCTCGGGCGTCAGCTTGTCGAACCAGGCGGCGCTGGTGACGATGCCGGTGATCAGGTTGAAATGGCTCGTCTTGGTGACGTGCTTGGCGACCTCGTAGAGCTTCGAGCCGACGGTGGCTGGGTGCTGCGCCTCGACCGCGTCGATCACCTTCTGCTGCATGGCCGGGTAGACCTCACCCCAGCCCATCGGCGTCGGGGTCGCGCCCATGGCCCGGATCGTCTCCATCCAGACCGGCGCGCCCGGCGTGCGCATGCGCACGCCCGCGAGGTCGGCGGGCACCTTGATCGGCTTGTTGGTGATCAGGTGGCGATCACCCTGCCACCAGTTGAACGACAGGACCTGATGGCCCGACGTGGTCCGCAGCTTGGCGACCCAGGTCTCGAACAGCGGCGAGGTCACGACCTTGCGCACGCCCTGGAAGCCATCGGCGAGATAGGGCGCGCTGAGCACGCCGAACTCCTTGACGAAGACGGCGAGGCGGCCGCCGTCGACGACGACGGCGACATTGGCGCCGGCGCGGGCCTGCTCCAGCACGTCCTCGTCCTTGCCGAGCTGCGAGCCCGGGAAGATGCGGACGGTGAGCTGCCCCTTGGAGCGCTCGGCGACGCGGTCGCGCAGACGCTCCAGCCCCTTGAAGAGCGGGTCGTCGCGGGTCAGCGCGGTGTTGACGTTGAGCTGGGCCTGGGCCTGGGCCGCGGCCGGCAGCGCCAGGCCGGCGGCTGCGAACGCGATTGCGCACAGCGTGCGCCTGTTGACGGTGAACATCTGATAGCCTCCCTGCGGTGCTTCCTGCGTCTCGGGACGCATTGAAGTATGGCACCATACCGGTATGATACCCCGACCTTCGGAGAAGGCAAGACGGATGAACGGCCCTGTTGCGCTGAAGCTGGCGGACCCGATCGTCCCGCAGATCATCCAGATCCTGCGGCAGGCGATCATCGAGATGCGCCTGAAGCCCGGCGAAGCACTGTCGGAGAAGGATGTCGCGCTGCGCTACGGCGTCAGCCGCCAGCCCGTGCGCGAGGCGTTCATCAAGCTGGCCGAGGCCGGCCTGCTCCAGGTGCTGCCGAGCCGGGGCACCTATGTCGTCAAGATCTCGGTGCGGGAGGTGCTCAACGCCCGCTTCGTGCGCGAGGCGATCGAATGCGCGCTGGTGCGCAGCGCCGCCGAACTGATCGATTCAGCCGGCGTGGCGCGGATCGAACAGCTCGTCGCCGACCAGAAGGCGGCGGCCGAAGCCGGCGATTCGGCTCGCTTCTATGCGCTCGACGAGGCCTTCCACCGCGCCATCGCCGACTGCGTCGAATGCGACCCGGCGCTGCGCGTGGTCGAGAGTGCGCGCGCCCAGACCGACCGGGTGCGCTATCTCAGCCTGCCGGACGCCTCGCCGCTGGCGCTGCTGATCGCCCAGCACGAGGCCATTCTCGACGCGATCAAGGCGCGCGATCCCGAGCGGGCGGAGGCTGCGATGCGGACCCATCTGCGCGAGATCCTGAGCGCCCTGCCCCGGCTGGCGGAGCGCTTCCCGGACGTGTTCGACCGCAGCGACGTGCCCCCGCACGCCCGCCCGATGCCGGGTTGAGGCCGGACCGGATCAGCCGACGGAGGGCGGCGTCGCCGTCGCCGCCTCGAGCCGGGCGACGGTTTCCTCCAGGCTCTCGGCGACGCCGAGCATGAAGTCCTTGCCGAAGGCGATGATCGTGTCGGGCGGCTCGCCCTTGAAGCTGTAGACGACGCTGACCCGGTCGGGGTTGACGTAAACCGGCTTGCCGTCGGCCGGCGAGGTGAACTGGCAGAGCTTGGCCATGGAACTCTCGCGATTCGCTGAAGTTGCCGAGCTATACGACGGACGCGCCGTTCTGTTGACCTCTGTCTCGGTTGACCTTCGTCGGTTAACGAGCCGCCGGCGGCGCGGCCCGCATCGGAAAACTTCGTAATCGCTTGCGCTCGATCAGGGCGCGCAGCCAGACGGCGTGGTCCCTTCCGCCGGCAACCGCGAAGGACGCCTTCCGATGAGCCACGCAATCCCCAGCCCCCTGAGCCCCGCTGAGCTCTCGCTGATCCATCGCTACTGGAGTGCGGCGAACTATCTCTCGGTCGGCCAGATCTATCTGCTCGACAATCCCCTGCTGCGCGAGCCGCTGAGACCGGAGCACGTCAAGCCGCGCCTGCTCGGCCATTGGGGCACGACGCCAGGGCTGAACTTCATCTATGCCCATCTGAACCGGCTGATCGCGGCGCGCGACCTCGACATGCTCTATGTCTGCGGCCCCGGCCATGGCGGGCCGGGCATGGTCGCCAACACCTATCTCGAAGGCACCTATACCGAGACCTATCCCGACATCACGCGGGATGCAGACGGCCTGCGCAAGCTGTTCCGCCAGTTCTCCTTTCCCGGCGGCATCCCCAGCCATGCCGCGCCCGAGACGCCCGGCTCGATCCATGAGGGCGGCGAGCTCGGCTATGCGCTGGTCCATGCCTTCGGCGCGGCCTTCGACAATCCCGAGCTGATCGTCGCCTGCGTCATCGGCGATGGCGAGGCCGAGACGGGGCCGCTCGCGGCCGCCTGGCATTCGAGCAAGTTCCTCGATCCGGTGCATGACGGCGCTGTGCTGCCGATCCTGCATCTCAACGGCTACAAGATCGCCAATCCGACGATCCTGGCCCGGATGCCGGCCGACGAATTGCGCAGCCTGCTCGTCGGCTACGGCTATGAGCCCTTCTTCGTCGAGGGCAGCGAGCCGGACTTGATGCACCAGCAGATGGCGGGCACGCTCGACCTCGTCTGCGACCGCATCCGCGCGATCCAGGCGCAGGCCCGCAGCGGCGGCGGGGCCGCGGGGCGGCCGCGCTGGCCGATAATCGTGCTGCGCAGCCCGAAGGGCTGGACCGGGCCGAAGACCGTCGACGGGAAGAAGGTCGAGGGCTTCTGGCGCTCGCATCAGGTGCCGATCGCCAATGCGCGCGGCAACGCGGAGCACCTCAAGCTGCTCGAAGACTGGATGCGCGGCTACGCGCCCGAGACGCTGTTCGACGACGACGGGCGCCTGAAGCCGGAGTTGCAGGCGCTGGCGCCGTCGGGGCCCCGCCGGATGGGCGCCAATCCCCATGCCAATGGCGGACTGCTGAAGCGCGAGCTGAAGCTGCCCGACTATCGCCGCTTCGCCATCGCCCTGCCCGGCCCCGGCGGCGCGGTCGCAGAGGCGACGCGCACGATGGGTCGCTTCCTGAAGGAGGTCGTTTCGCTCAACGCGGAGGCGCGCAACTTCCGGATCATGGGCCCCGACGAGACGGCTTCCAATCGCCTCGACGCCGTCTTCGACGTCACCGAGCGCGTCTGGCGGGAGGCGATCCTGCCCGAGGACGTGCATCTCGCGCCGGAGGGTCGGGTCATGGAGGTCTTGAGCGAGCATCTCTGCCAGGGCTGGCTCGAGGGCTATCTGCTCACCGGACGGCACGGCCTGTTCTCCTGCTACGAGGCCTTCATCCACATTGTCGATTCGATGGTGAACCAGCACGCCAAATGGCTGAAGGTTTCGCGCGAGATCGCCTGGCGGGCGCCGATCGCCTCGCTGAACTATCTGCTGACCTCGCATGTCTGGCAGCAGGACCATAACGGCTTCAGCCATCAGGATCCGGGCTTCCTCGACCTGATCGCCAACAAGAAGGCCGATACGGCGCGGATCTACCTGCCGCCGGACGCCAACACCCTGCTCTGGGTCACCGATCACTGCCTGCGGACCTATGACCGCATCAACGTCATCGTCGCCGGCAAGGCCCCGGCCCCGCAATGGCTGACGATCGACGAGGCCGCGATCCACGCCGAAGCCGGGATCGGAATCTGGCCCTGGGCCGGAGCAGAGCGCGCGGGCCGCGACCCCGACATCGTCCTCGCCTGCGCCGGCGACGTGCCGACGATCGAGACGCTGGCCGCGGCCGCCCTGCTGCGCGAGGCGCTGCCGGAACTCGCGCTGCGCGTCGTCAATGTCGTCGATCTGATGACGCTGCAGAGCCGCAGGCAGCATCCGCATGGGCTGAGCGACGTTGATTTCGAGGCGCTGTTCACGCGGGATCGGCCGGTAATCTTCGCCTTCCACGGCTATCCGCAGCTGATCCATCGCCTCACCTACGACCGCATCAATCATGGCGGGCTGCATGTCCACGGCTACCGTGAGGAGGGCACCACGACGACGCCCTTCGACATGCTGGTGATGAACGGGCTCGACCGCTTCCACCTCGCGATCGCGGCCATCGACCGGCTGCCCGAACGCAGCCCGGAGGCAGCGGGCGCGCGCCAGCGCTTCGAGGATCGGCTGGTCGCGCATGCGGCCTATATCCGCGCGCAGGGCGAGGACATGCCGGAGATCCGCGACTGGCGCTGGCCAGGCGTCGCCTCGCCGGCCTGAGGGTCGCGCGCGGCGGCTGCGACCGCATGGCGCGAGCGAGGGCGCTCGCGCGGATGTCCAAGCGCGCGGCTTCATAGTAGATGCCGCTGATGGATTTCGCCGCGCCGCTCGACAGCCTCGTCGCCCAGGGCCCTCTGCTGCTGACGGCGCTGCATCTCGCCACCGCCGGCACGGTCACCGTCCACGCGCTGATGCGCAAGCGGGAGGTGTCGTCGGCGATCGGCTGGATCGGCCTGGCGTGGCTGTCGCCCTTCTTCGGCCCGCTGCTCTATTTCGGCTTCGGCATCAACCGCGTGAAGCGGCGGGCGCGGCGCCTGCGCGGCGCCGACGAGGCCGGCCATGGCCGCGGCCAGAAGGCGATCGTCGTGGCGGGGCCGACCGGCAGCCTGGAGCGGGCGGTCGGCCGTATCACCCGCGCGCCGACGGAGCCCGGCACGGTCGCTGCCGTGCTGGAGTGCGGGGACGAGGCCTATCCGCGGATGCTGGCGGCGATCGAGGCCGCGACCACCAGCGTCGCGCTCTCGACCTTCATCTTCCGCACCGACGCGCTGGGCGAGAGCTTCATCGCGGCGCTGGTGCGGGCGCATCGCCGGGGCGTCGCCGTCCGCGTCCTGATCGACGGCTTCGGCGGCGGCTTCCTGTTCTCGCGGGCCTATCACGCCCTGCGACGCGAGGGCGTCCCGGCGGCACGCTATCTGCATTCCCTGCTGCCATGGAAGATGCCGCTGCTCGACCTGCGCCTGCACAAGAAGATCCTGCTGATCGACGGGCGGGTGGTTTTCCTCGGCGGCCTCAACATCGGCGGGGAGAACGTCCTGGCGTCGCGTCCGCAAGAGCCGGTTCGCGACGTGCATTTCATCATCGAGGGGCCGGTGGTGCGGCAGGTCATGGACAGTTTCCAGGAGGACTGGGCGTTCTCGACGGGCGAGACCCTGGAAGGCCCGGCCTGGTTTGCGTCCGGGCACGCCGTCGGCACCGCGCCGGCGCGGGTGATCTCGTCGGGTCCCGACCAGAGCGTCGACCAGCTGATGCTGGTTTTGCTCTCGGCGATCAACGGGGCCTCATCGAGCCTGCGGATCGCAACGCCCTATTTCCTGCCCGACGAGCAGATCATCACCGCGCTCCAACTCGCCGCGCTGCGGGGCGTGGAGGTCGACATCGTCATCCCCGCCCGCAACAACCACCGGCTGATGGGCTGGGCGATGCAGGCCCATCTTCGCCCGCTGCTCAAGGCCGGCTGCCGGATCTGGCGCTCGCCGGCGCCCTTCGACCATTCCAAGCTGGCGACCGTCGACGGAGTCTGGTGCCTGATCGGCAGCGCCAACTGGGATGCGCGCAGCCTGCGCCTGAACTTCGAGATCACGATGGAGCTCTATGCGGCCGATCTGGCGAACCGCATCGCCCGTCTCATCGACGGCAAGCGCGGAGAGCCTCTGACCCTGGAGCAGATCGACGCACGCTGGCCGATCGTGAAAATTCGTGATGCGGCCGCGCGGCTGCTGATGCCCTATCTGTGATGGTGATGAGCGAGGTCGCGTGAAGGTCGCATCCTACAATATCCACAAATGCCGCGGCACCGACCGACGCGTCCGGCCCGATCGCATCGTCTCCGTCCTGGCCGAGATCGGGGCCGATCTGGTGGCGCTGCAGGAGGTCGACCGGCGCTTCGGGCAACGCACCGGCCTGCTCGACCCCGCCGCCATCCTGCGCGAGACGGGGCTGCATCTGCTAGTTCAGTCCGACGTGGCCGACGGCCATGGCTGGCATGGCAACGCCCTGCTGGTGCGCGGCGAGCCGCTCTCCTACCGGCGCTTCAGGCTCAAGCTCCCGGGCGTCGAGCCGCGGGGCGCGGTGGTCGCCGAACTCGATCTCGGCGAGGGCCGCTTCCGGGTCATCGCGGCCCATCTGGGGCTGCTGCGGCGCTCGCGCATCGACCAGGCGACGATGCTGCTGCACGCCTTCCTCGAACTCACCCCGATGCCGACCATCCTGCTCGGCGACTTCAACGAATGGCGGCGCGGCCGCCGTTCGGCGCTGGACGTGCTCGTCCCGCATTTCGCCGACATGAAGCACCCGCCGAGCTTCCCGTCTCGCCGGCCGATGCTGCCGCTCGACCGGATCCTGGCCTGGCCGGAAGGGCTGATCTCCGAACTCTGCGTGCATGACACGCCGCTCGCCCGCAAGGCCTCGGACCATCTGCCGCTGACCGCGCGCGTCGACATCTCGCGCTGGCAGACGCGGCTCGAAAGCGCGGCCTGACGCGAGACGCCGCGGCGTCAGGCGTTCTCGACCGTCGCGGGCGCGACAAGAGGCATGGCAGGAGGCACGGCAAGCGGCGCCGGCTCATCCTCCGCCCCGCGCGGCAGCATCCGGGCCGAATTGCCGAGGAAGACCAGCTCGGAGCCGACATGGATGAAGGCCGCGATGACAGGGCTGAGAAAGCCGGTCGCGGCAAGGCCGATGCCGATCGCGTCGACGATGAGTGTCCCCGCGAAGTTCTGCCAGATCACGCTCCGCGTCCGCCTGGCGATCTGCAGCGTGTCGACGAGCTTCAGCAGATCGTTGCCGATCAGGATGATGTCGGCGCTGTCCTTGGCGATGTCGGTGCCTGCGCCCATGGCGATGCCGAGGCTGGCGGCCGTCAGGGCTGGCGCATCGTTGACGCCGTCGCCGACCATGCCGACGACGCGTCCCTCTTTGACCAGCGCCCGCACACGCACCAGCTTGTCCTGGGGCAGCATGTCGCCGACGGCCTCGGCGATTCCGATCTCGCGCGCGACACTCTTGGCGACGACAGATGAGTCTCCCGAGAACAGCAGGGTCCTGACGCCGATGGCGGCCAGTGCCGCCATCGCCGCCGCAGCCTCGGGCCGCAGAGCGTCGGCGACAATGATCTCGCCGATGAAGCGCCCATCCGTCGCGACCACGATGTCCGAGCCGATCACAGGGTGGTCGCGTGGCGGCACCGCGACGCCGGCTTCCTCCAGCAGCGCCCGATTCCCGACCAGGACGGTACGGCCCTCGACCACCGCCGTGATGCCACGCGCGACCTTGAATTCGGCGGATGAGGGCTCCGGCACCGCCAGGCCCTGCGCGCGCGCCTTCTCGACGACGGCGCGGGCGAGCGGATGCTCGGAGCGCATCTCTGCAGCCGCCGTCAGGCGCAGCAGTTCGAGCGGATCGACGCCCGGCGCCGGCAGGATCTGTTCGACGCCGGGCTGGCCCAGCGTCAGCGTCCCGGTCTTGTCGAGAACGATGGTATCGACACGTCCGAGCGTCTCGAGATGGATGCCACCCTTGATGATCGCACCCAGGCGCGCCGCGCGGCCGATGCCCCCGAGGATGGCGATCGGTGTCCCCGCCGCGATGCCGCAGGCCCCGGCGACGATGATCACCGAGATCGTGTCACGCATGTCGCGCGTGATCAGCCAGGTCAGCGCGGCGCAGATCGCCGCGACATAGACGAGGTAGCCGGCGAGCCGGTCGGCGAGCTTCTGCACCGGCGCACGGCTGTGCTCGGCCGCCTCGACCGCCTCGATGATCTGGCCATAGCTGGTGTCGCGGCCGACGCGCTCGACCCGGATCTCGAGCGCGCCCATGTGATTGATCGACCCGGCATAGACCGCCCCGCCCTCCGTCTTGTCGACGGGCATGGATTCGCCGGTGATGCGGGACTGATCGACCGAGGAGTGCCCGGCGACGACATCGCCGTCGACGGGAATCTTCTCGCCGGGATTGACCAGCACGATGTCGCCGAGCGCCACTGTGTCGACCGGCACCATCACCGTGTCGTCGCCGCGCCGGATGCGGGCCTCGCGCGGGATGAAGGCGACGAGATCGCCGATGGCGCGGCGGCCGCGGGCGATCGTGAGATGCTCGAGTTCCTCCGCCACGAGGACGAACAGGGTGACGACGAGCGCGGTGAATATCTCCGCGATCGCGGCTGCGGCGACGATGGCGATGAGCATGGAGAGTTCCATGGTCATGCGCCGCGCGAGCAGATTGGCCAGGGCTTCCCGCAGTACCGGCCAGACGCTGAAGGCGAGCGCCAGCAGCCCGATCACGCTGACCTGCGCGACGGGCTCGTAGACGCGGAACCAGACGGCGGCAGCCCCCAGCGCCGCAACGGCGATGCGGATGATCGCAATGGGCTCGAACGGCTCGTGCTGGTGAACGTCGTCGCGGACCCGACGACGCGCGCCCGGCGCGATCGGTTCCGGCACGGCGGCTTTGCTGTCGATCATCGCCATGGGATGCATCCTCCGCTTCGGCGGCCGCCTGGCCGCCCTGACCCGTGCCGCGTCGGACGATGCCTCCGGCAGAGCTAGACCGGCCGGCACTGCGCCGCCTTGCGAAGGATCAATCCCGGCTGGCCCCGTCGGGAGGGCCTGGTCGCGTGGTCAGGAGCCTCTCCCCGGACGCAGGAAGCGGGCCTCGACGGCGGTGATATAGGCGTCGCGCGAGGGGCCGAGATGCTGGCGGCAGAGCGCGACGAGACGGCCGCGGTCTCCCCCCGCCAGAGCCTCGACCATCGCGGCATGCTCGTCGCGCGCGAGCGCCAGATGCTCGGGGCTGGCGGCGGTGATCGAGCGGGCGCCATGGACCTTTTGGGCGAGCCCCTGGATCAGCTCGACCAGATGAGGGTTGCCGCAGGCGCGAAACAGCGTCTCGTGGAAGCGGATGTTGGCCCGGAAGGCGCCGCGCGCGTCGCCGGCCGCCACGGCCTCGGCGTGGAGCTGCTGCAAGGCGCGCAGCGGGCCCAGGACGTCGGGTGCAATCGGCAGCGGAATCTGCTCGGCGGCGAGCGTCTCCAGCACCTCGCGGACGGAATAGATCTGACGCACCTCGGCGGGGTCGAGCAGCCGGACCACCGCGCCGCGGTTGGGGATGCGCTCGACCAGCCCGACCCGCTCCAGTTCCGCCAGCGCCTCGCGCACGACATGGCGCTTCACCCCGATCCGTTCCGCGAGCTCCTCCTCGACGAGGCGCTCGCGCGGCAGGAGCCAGCCGAGGACGATCTCCTCCTCCAGCATGGCGGCGACGGAGCGGACGCGGTCGGCGGTCTGGGCCTTGAGAGCGGTATCCGGCATGCCCGATCGTAACCTTTGCCAGGATTGTTGACAATGATGGCGACAGCCCTAAAGCTGCCGACATGAGCGCTTCCGACGACGATACCCCATCCACGGCTCCTGCGGCACGCGGCCTGCGCCGCAATCTCGCGACCTATGGCGATCCCGGCTTCTCGCTGTTCCTGCGCAAAGCCTTCATCAAGGCGGCCGGCTTTTCGGACGACGCGCTCGACCGGCCGATCATCGGCATCACCAACACCTTCAGCGACTTCAATCCCTGCCATGGCAATGTGCCGCGGCTGATCGAGGCGGTGAAGCGCGGCGTGATGCTGGCGGGCGGCCTGCCGATGGAGTTCCCGACGATCTCCATCCACGAGTCCTTCGCCAACCCGACCTCGATGTTCCTTCGCAACCTGATGGCGATCGACACCGAGGAGATGATCCGCGCCCAGCCCTGCGATTCCGTGGTGCTGATCGGCGGCTGCGACAAGACCGTTCCGGCCCAGCTCATGGGCGCCGTCAGCGCCGATGTCCCGGCGATCCAGCTGATCACGGGACCGATGCTCGTCGGCCACCACAAGGGCGAGGTCCTGGGCGCCTGCACCGACTGCCGCCGCCTCTGGGGCCAGCATCGCGCCGGCCAGATCGACGAGGCCGAGATCGAGGTTCTGAGCGGGCGTCTCGCCCCCACCCAAGGCACCTGCATGGTGATGGGCACGGCGAGCACGATGGGCTGCCTGGTCGAGGCGCTGGGCATCGCGCTGCCCGGCTCCGGCACGATTCCCGCCACCCATGCCGATCGCATCCGCGCCGCGGAAGCCAGCGGGCGCGAGGCGGTTCGCCTCGCCAAGGGCGGGCCGAAGCCGAGCGACCTGCTGACCAAGACGGCCTTCCGCAACGCGCTGACCGTGCTGCAGGCGATCGGCGGCTCGACCAACGGCCTTGTCCATCTCGCCGCGATCGCGCGGCGTGCCGGCCTCTCGATCGACCTCGAGGAGTTCGACGCGATCGGCCGCAAGGTGCCGGTGCTGATCGACCTGAAGCCGTCCGGCGACCATTACATGGAGCATTTCCACTGGGCCGGCGGCGTGCCCAAGCTGATGAAGGAGCTGGGCGACCATCTCGACCGCTCGGCGCCGACCATCGACGGGCGCACGATCGGCGAGATTGCCGATGCGGCCGAGGACATCCCGAACCAGACGATCATCCGCAGCGCGGCGAGCCCGGTGAAGCCGACCGGCGGCATGGCGGTGCTGCGCGGCAACCTCGCGCCGGGTGGCGCGGTGATCAAGCATTCGGCCGCCTCGCCGGCCCTGCTGACGCATACCGGCCGCGCCGTGGTGTTTGCTTCGGTCGAGGACATGGTCCGCCGCATGGACGACCCGGACCTCGACGTGACGGCCGACGACGTGCTGGTCCTGACCAATGCGGGACCGAAGGGCGCGCCCGGCATGCCCGAGGCCGGCTACATCCCGATCCCCAAGAAGCTGGCCCAGGCCGGCGTCAAGGACATGGTCCGCATCTCCGACGCCCGGATGAGCGGCACGGCCTTCGGCACCATCGTGCTGCACATCACCCCGGAATCGGCCGTCGGCGGCCCGCTCGGCCTCGTTCGCGACGGCGACCAGATCCGGCTCGACGTCGAGGCGCGCGAGATCGCGCTGCTCGTGGACGACGCCGAACTGGAGCGGCGGAAGAGTGAATGGCAGCCGCCGGCGCATCTGGCCGAGCCCTCGCGCGGCTACCGCCATCTCTACCTCACCACCGTGCTGCAGGCGGACGAAGGCTGCGACTTCGATTTCTGCTGACCGGCCAGCCCGGCCCAAGCTTCTCGAACGAGACCGGACCAACCGGTCCTTTGCGACCCCCTCGGAGGATTCTCCCATGCTCGACCGCCGCCATCTCGTCGGCCTCATCGCCGGCCTGTCGCTCGCCCTCCCCGGCAGCGCCCTCGCCCAGGCCTATCCGCAGAAGCCGATCACGCTGGTCGTGCCCTATGCGCCGGGCGGCGCCACCGACATCATCGGCCGCGTCGTCGCCGAGGAGATGTCGAACGGGCTCGGCCAGCGCGTCATCGTCGAGAACCGCGCCGGAGCGGGCGGCAGCGTCGGCGCCGCGGCGGCCTCGCGTGCGCAGCCGGACGGCTACACCCTGCTGCTCGGCGCGCTGACCAGCCACTCGATCAATATGAGCCTGCAGGCCAAGCCGGGCTTCGACCTGAAGAAGGACCTCGTGCCCGTCGGGCTCGCCGGCAATGTCGGGCTGGCGCTGGTCGTCCACCCCTCGGTGTCCGCCAAGACGGTCCCCGAGCTGATCGCGCTGATCAAGGCGAAGCCCGAAGAGTACTCCTACGCCTCCTCCGGCCAGGGCTCGCCGCAGCACCTTTCCGGCGAACTCTTCAACCTCAAGGCCGGCACCAAGATGCCGGTCGTGCCCTATCGCGGCTCCGGCCCGGCCATGACCGACATGGTCGCCGGCCAGGTCAAGATCATGTTCGACACGATTCCCGCCGTGCTCCAGCATGTGAAGGGCGGGACGCTGCGGGCGATCGCCACCACCGGCACCGAGATCTCGCCCTTCATGCCGGAGACGCCGACGGCGATCTCGCAGGGGCTCGCCGGTTTCGAGGTCTCGTCCTGGTTCGGGATGCTCGCGCCGGCCGGCACGCCGCAGCCGATCCTCGACCGGCTCAACGCCGAGCTGAACAAGGCGCTGCAGAGCGCCAAGCTGAAGGAGGCCTTCGCGCTGCAGGGCGTGGCGCCCAAGCCGAGCACGCCGGCGGAAGCCGCCGCGCGCATCGACAGCGAGATTGCCAAATGGGGCGATCTGATCAAGACCAGCGGCATCAAGGCCGAGTGAGCGGCCAGGTCCATCGATCATGAGCCAGCCCGTCCAGCATCTCGCCATCGTCGGCGCCGGCATGATCGGCGCGAGCTGGGCGGCGCTGGCCTGCGCGCATGGCCTGCGCGTCAGTGCCTACGATCCGCATGAGGCGGCGCGCGAGCGCTTCCTCGGCCATGTCGAGCGGGCGCGGACCCAGCTGACCGAACTCGGCCTGACGGGGACCGGTCCGGTCTCCTTCTCGACGGACCTCGCCACAGCGCTCGCGGGCGCGGGCTTCGTCCAGGAGAACGGGCCGGAGAACGAGGCGGTCAAGCGCGCGCTGCTCGCGCAGATCGACGCCCTTCTTCCCCCGGACGCGATCATCGCCAGCTCGACCTCGGCTCTGGTGCGCAGCGCCATCGTCGCCGATTGCGCGAGGCCGGAGCGGATCGTGGTGGCGCACCCGTTCAACCCGCCGCATCTGGTGCCGCTGGTCGAGATCGTCGGCGCGGATGAGGGCGTCGTCGAACGGGCCGCCGCCTTCTATCGCGCGCTCGGGCGCAGGCCCGTGGTGCTCAACCGCGAAATGCCCGGCCATATCGCCAACCGGCTGGCCTCGGCGCTCTATCGCGAGGCCGTCTACCTCGTCGAGCAGGGCGTCGCCAGCGTCGCCGACATCGACGCGGCACTGTGCAATGGCCCGGGCCTGCGCTGGGCGCTGATGGGGCCGCACATGACCTATCATCTCGGCGGTGGCGAAGGCGGCATCGCGGGCTATCTCGCCCATCTCGGGCCGAGCCAGGTGCGGCGCTGGCAGTCGCTCGGCGATCCGTCGCTCGATGCCGAGACGCAAGCGAAGATCGTCGCCGGCGTCGCCGAGGAGGCGCAGGGGCGCAGCATCGCGCAGCTCGAGGCGCGCCGCGACGAAGGGCTGCTGGCCGTGCTGAAGGCCCGCACGCTGGTCAGCGAGTGACGAGGCCAACGACCCGATGACCCCGATCCCCGACGCCGCCCCGCGCATCGCGCTCATTCACGCGCTGGAGGAATCCGTGCTGCCGGCGCGGTCCGCCTTCGCCGCGCACTGGCCGGAAGCCCAAGCTTTCGATCTGCTCGACACCTCGCTCGCCACCGATCTCGCGGCGCGCGGGCGCCTCGACGCGGCGATGACCGAGCGCTTCCTGACGCTCGGGCGCTATGCGGCGGCGACGGAAGCCACGAGTGGGCCGGCCAGGGCCATCCTCTTCACCTGCTCCGCCTTCGGCCCGGCGATCGATGCGGTCAAGCGGGCTCTGCCGATCCCGGTGCTGCGGCCCAACGAATCCGCCTTCGCCGAAGCCTTGGCCCTGGGCGGGCGGATCGGGCTGATGGTGACCTTCGCCCCCTCCCTGCCCTCGCTCACGCAAGAGATCCGCGAAATGGCGGGCGCGCCCGTCGCGGTCACCGGCGTCATGGTCGAGGGGGCGTTGGCGGCGCTGAAGGCCGGCGACGGCGCCACCCATGACCGGCTGGCGGCCGAGGCGGCCGCGCGGCTCTCAGGGATCGACACGCTGATCCTCGGGCAGTTCTCGCTGGCACGCGCCCGCCCCGCCATCGAGGCGGCGACCGGGCTTCGCGTCGTGACCACGCCGGAAGCCGCGATCCGCGAGCTGAAGCGGGCGATCGGGGCCTGAGGCGCCGCGCCCGCCCGGCGGCTCAGATCTCGCCCATGCGGGTGGCGCCGCCGCGCGTCTTGAACAGGCTCCAGACGATGCCGGCGGCGATGATGCCGAGCGTGACGCTCAGCGAGATGGCCGGCGGGAATTTCTCCAGCCCGAGCAGGTCGGCGATGAAGATCTTCGAGCCGATGAAGACCAGCACGATCGCCAGCGCCGGCTTGAGATAGCGGAAGCGCTCGATCACGGCGGCCAGCGCGAAGTAGAGCGCGCGCAGGCCGAGGATGGCGAAGATGTTCGAGGTGTAGACGATGAACGGGTCGGTCGTGATCGCGAAGATCGCCGGCACCGAGTCGACCGCGAAGATCAGGTCGGCGATCTCGATCACGATCAGCGCCATGAAGAGCGGCGTGACGAACCAGGCCGGCTTGCCGGTCGCCGGATCGGGCTGCTTCACGAAGAAGCGCTCGCCATGGTGCTCGTCGGTGACGTTGAAGCGCCGCCGCATCAGCCGGATCAGGGCGTTGTTCTCGAGCGCGGGCGGCTTGTCGCCCATCACCAGCATCTTCACGCCGGTGACGATCAGGAAGACCGCGAAGATGTAGAGCACCCAGCCGAACTGGGAGACCAGCGTCGCGCCGAGCCCGATCATGATCGCGCGCAGCACGATGACGCCGAGGATGCCCCAGAACAGTACGCGGTGCTGGTAATGCGCGGGCACCGCGAAGAAGGCGAAGATCAGCGCGATGACGAAGACGTTGTCGAGCGCCAGCGTCTTCTCGACGACGAAGCCGGTCAGGTAGTTCATGCCCGGCTCGGCGCCGAGATACCACCAGACCCAGGCGCCGAAGGCGAGGCCCAGGCCGATATAGGTGCCCGAGAGGACGAGGCTTTCGCGGACCTCGATCGGCCGATGCTCCTTGTGGAGCACGCCGAGATCGAAGGCGAGCAGGGCCGCGACGATGCCGATGAAGGCCAGCCACATCCAGGCGGGCTTGCCGAGCCAGTCGGCGGCGAAGAAAGCGAAATCCATGATCGACCGTCAGCCGGGCGCGACATCGGAAAACGATCCGACATCGCGAACGCGCCGGCAGCGCTCGCCAGAGGGGCCCGGATCAGCGGGTGCGCCCGAGGTGGGAACCGGATTGTCGCCGGTCAAGAGGCGCCATGCAAAAATATTGACCCAGACCCGCTCTTGACGCATGCGATCCGACTCCCAATCTCAAGGCGGAACCCGGGTCCGGGCCCCTCTGGCAGCGACGCTGCGATGTCGGACTCTTCCACCTGACGAGCGCTCACGCGCTCCGATCTTGGGAGTACCGACGCCATGTCGATCGCCTATGACCTTCCTCACCTGCGCTCGCGCACCGAGACCCTCGAACGGCTCGACGCCATCGCAAGGCTGCTCGATTCAGCCGTCCGCGTGCCCGGCACCAATGTCCGCGTCGGTGCCGACGCGCTGCTCAATCTCATTCCCGGCATTGGCACGGCCGTCGCCAAGGGCGTCTCGGCCTATCTGATCTTCGAGGCCCGCCGTCACGGCCTGCCGACGCTGACGATCTGCCGGATGGCGGGGCGCGTCGGCATCGACCTGGCGATCAGCGCCGTCCCGGTGGTCGGCTGGTTCGGCGACGCCTTCTATCGCGCCAACCTCAAGAACATCGACGAGTTGCGCCGCCATCTGCGCACCATCGACGGCGCGCCGCCTTCCGGCTTCGGCGGGAGGGTCTGAGCGATGCGCAACCTCATTTGGCTGGGCGGCCTCGTCGTCCTGGGGCTCTGGAGCCTCGTGGCCTGGGGCGGCCACGCCCTGCTCGACTGGACCAGTAACTGGGCCGCGGCCAATGCCGACATGGTGTCCGGCGTACCCGAGATCGTCGAGACGGTCTCCTGGGCCGCCCGCGGCCTCGGCAATGCCAGCGAGATCATCGTGATCATCGTCTGGGCGCTCGGTGCGATCCTGATCCTGGGCCTCGTCGGTCTCGCCAACCGTTTCCTGGGCCGGCGGCGCCCGTCCCTGTCCCACCCCCGCAACTGGAGGGCTTGAGCCATGCCGACCCGTTCCCACCGCACACCGGCCGATCTGAAGCGCGATCTCGACCTCTGGCACGACGAGGAGGCCAGCCTGCAGATCGAGACGATCGCGGCCGCCTGCGCCCTGATCGCCTATGCCGACGGTGTCGTGCGCCCGGCCGAACACGACAGCATGGCGGCGTCGCTCTCCCGCTTCGGCCTCGTCGACGAACGCTCGCGCAGCGAGTTGCTGGCCGAATTCGAGCACGCCACGGCACGCTTCGAGATCGACCCTTCAACCGGCGAGCGGGCGGCCCTGACGGCCATCGCCCGGCTCGAGGGCAAGACCCGCTTCGCCCAGGCCCTGGTCGAAACCTGCCGGCTGATCGGCGAGGCGGATGGGCATTACATCGTCGAGGAGCAGTCGGCGCTGGTGAAGATCTGCCGGCAGCTCGGGGTCGATCCGGTGGCGACCGGCGCCTTCGCCGCCCTGGCAAGAGCCTGAGGCACGGAGCCGGCCTGCCTTGATCGTGGTTCTCGATGGCCTGATCGGCCTCTGCGCCCTCGCCTCGTCAGCGGTCTGGTGGCTCGCCAGCCGCCAGCGGCTGCGACGCATCAGCCGGCTGGAAGAGCTGGACGCCGCCGACATGAACCGGCTGGTGACGGTTCTCAACCGCACCCAGATCCTCAATGCCCGCGCAGCGCTGCTGGCCTCGGTCACTGCGGCACTGGCGGCCCTGCGCATCGGCATCCAGGCCGTGCGCGACGTCTAGCCCTTCTGCGGCCCGCCGCGGCCGGAAGCCGGCACAGCCTTGCTAGAATCCTTCTAAATCATTGTTCTTGAAGATGAATTATCCATTGTCTATGCCCGGTCCGGTTTAAGGTGCCGCCGATCCCGACGGGAGCGTGCGGCCCAGCCTTCCCGGCGGCGCATGACATCGACACCGACCAATCTTTCGGCGATCTATGCAGCTGAGCAGTCGCGCCTGCGGCGCCATCTGGTTCGACGCGGCTTGTCCGCGCCGGCCGCCGCCGACGTCGTGCAGGATGCCTTCCTCAAGCTGCTGCGGGCGCCGAAGGACGACATCCGCGACGTGCGCGCCTATCTGCGGCGGGCGGCGGAGACGATCGCGATCGACGCCTGGCGGCGGCAACATCGCAGCGAGTCGGTGATCGATCAGAGCGGCTATCCGCAGGAACTCGTGGCCGATCCCGCCCCCTCGCCTGATGCGACGATGATGGCGCAGGAGGAGCAGGCGGCTCTGCGCGCCGCCATCGAGGCGCTGCCGCCGCGCTGCCGCGAAGTCCTGCTGCTGCACCGCTTCGAGGGTCTGAGCTATGCCGAGATCGGGCAGCGGCTGGGAATCTCGCGCAACACCGTGATGGTCCACCTCGCCAATGCGATGACGGCCCTGCGGCGCCGCCTGCGCGACACGACCCCGGCAGCGCTCTAATTCGTTTTCCTGCCGCCATCGTCTAGAAAGGCAGGCCGAGGCGCCGACGCGCGTTCTCGCCGAGCAACCGGAGCCCCTTGCTTGTCCGTGGCGAACAATCCGCGCCCATGCCGCCGACGGGACCGCCGGTGAGACCGATGCCGACCTCGACCGAAGACGACGCGGTCGCCTGGTTCGTCCGCCTGCAGGACGAGGAGGCGACGCCGGGCGAGCGTGAGGCCTTCGAGGCCTGGCTGTCGGGCGATCCGGCCCATGCCGCCGCCTGGCGCGAGATCGAGCGGATCTGGGGCGGCCTCGGGGAGATCCGTCCGCCGCCTGCCGTGGCGCCCGTGCCGGCGCGCCGTCCGCCGCGGAGGTTGTGGAAACCGCTGGCGGCCGCGGCCGCGATCCTGCTGGCGGTCGCTCTCGCCTGGCAGGCGCTGCCCACCGGCCTGCTCGCCGACCATCGCACCGCTGTCGCCGAGCGCCGCGTCATCCCGCTCGCTGACGGGTCGGTCGTGGAACTCGCCCCCTTGAGCGCCCTCGACGTCGATATCGGCGGCGAGCGCCGCCATGTCCGCCTGATCGCCGGCGAAGCCTTCTTCACCGTGGCTCGCGATCCGAGCCGGCGCTTCGTCGTCGAGGCGGGCGGGGGCCGCGTCGAGGTGCTGGGGACCGCCTTCGACGTCCGGATCGACGGGGCCGCCGTCGCGGTTTCGGTCACCCACAACGCCGTCGCGCTGCGCGCCGGCCGTGGCGCTCCCGTCCAATTGGAACGCGGGCAGGCTGCGCGCTATGATCAGGCTGGCGTCTCGCCGGTGTCCGAGATCGACCCCGAGGCTGTCGCCTCCTGGCGCCAGGACCAGCTCGTCTTCCACGATGCCCCGCTGTCACAGGTTCTGGCCGAGCTCGGCCGCTATCGCCGCGGCCATGTGCAACTCATCGGCCGCGATCTGGGTGCGCGCCGCATCACCGCGGTCTTCGATGCCCGGCAGCCCGACGCGGCGATCGCCACGATCGCGCGCAGCCTGGACCTGCGCCTGCTCAGGGCCACGAGCCTGCTCGTCGCGCTGGCTGACTGGTGAGGCGAAAAAAGAATCGTGGCCGCCGCCTAATGACTTCTCCCGCCCGGGGCGTCTGAGCTTTCGGGAGCCGGCATGCCTGCCGCCGCTCCCGGACTCATCGGCACGGGGATCTGGGAACATGGGTGCGGACATCGCTGCGGGAACGAGGCGCGCGAAGGCGGTCAGGGTGGCGCTGCTTCTGGCGGGAACGGCTCTCGCCGGATCGATGGCGAGCGGGACGGTGCTGGCCCAGCCCGCGCCGGGCGCCACAGCCGCGCCGATCATCAATGTTCCCGCGCAACCCCTGAGCACGGCGCTGATCGCCTTCTCACGGCAGACCCGCGTCGAAGTGATCGTGCCCTCCTCGGTAGCGGCCGGGAAACGCTCCGCCACCGTCAACGGTCCGCTCACGGCCCAGGCCGCGCTCAGCCAGATGCTGGCGGGAACAGGGCTGAGCTACCGCTTCACCGGCGCCGGGACCGTGACGATCGAGGGGGCGCGCGCCGCGTCCGGCCGCACCGGTGCGAGCGAGGCCGGCGCAATCGAACTCGACACGATCACGGTGGCCGGTGCGACGATGGCCCGCGGGGGCGTCAGCGAGATCGTCGTCGGCCCGGCCGATCTGGCGCGCATCAATCCTTCCGATGCGCGCGAAGTCTTCGCCGGCCAGCCGCGGGTGAAGGTCGGCGGTTCGACGCCGATGTCGCAGAAGGTCTATGTCAACGGTGTCGAGGAGACCAATCTCGCGGTCACCATCGACGGCTCGCGCCAGAACAACAAGGTCTTCCATCACAACGGCACCACGCTGATCGACCCATCGTTCCTGCGTGCCGCGCGGGTGGATGCCGGCGTCGCACCGGCCGATGCCGGGCCGGGCGCGCTGGGCGGCGCCATCGCCTACGAGACCAAGGATGCGCGACTTCCTGGCCGGCGACGGCATGGGCGGCTTCGCCAAGTCGCAGTTCAACACGAACGGCTCGGTCTTCACCAACAGCCTCTCGGGCTACGCCCGCCAGGGCGGCTTCGACATTCTCGGCTACGGCACCTTCGCCAGGGGCGGCAACTACAAGGCCGGCAATGGCGACGAGGTGCTGGGCACCAAGAGCGACCTGCTGAGCGGGTTGCTCAAGCTCGGCTGGGAGGCGCCCTCCGGCGACCGCTTCCAGATCAGCCATGAGCGCGTGCGCGACGATGCGCTGCGGCCGTTCCGCGGCAATATCGGCTTCATCACCGGGCGCCCCGTCTGGGAGCCGCGCCTGCGCCGCTACGAGATCGATCGCCAGAACACAGTGTTCAGCTACAGCCGCACCACCGCGCTCGGCTGGTGGGACCCCAAGGGCGTGCTCGCCTACAGCCGGACCAATGTCGACACGCCGATCTTCGAGCGCCCGGTCGGCGCGAGCACGGTGCCGGTCAGCTATCCCGGCACCGGCACGACCGACAGCTTCAACGGCAAATTCGAGAACCGCTTCGGCCTCGGCAGCCTCGGCAGCGTCACCGCCGGCGTCGACTTCTACAAGGACAAGGCGCTCTACAAGGACCGCAACTTCCGCGCCGACGAGAAGGCCAGCAATGTCGGGCTCTACGCCCAGGCGAGGCTGACGCCGATCGAGCGCACGCGGATCTCCTTCGGTCTGCGCGGCGACCGGCAATGGTTCACCGGCACGACCGGCCGGGAGTGGGACAATGCCGGCCTCAGCCGCAACATCTCCGGCGAGTTCGACCTGATCCCCGAGCATCTGACGCTCAAGGCCGGCTATTCCCATGTCTGGGGCGGCATCCAGCTCGCCGAGAACTTCATCATGAACCCGGCCTGGAACTACGGCACGGGCCTGAAGCCGGTGACGTCGGACAACGTCACCGCCGGGCTGGTCGCGCGCTGGCAGGGCTTCACCCTCGAAGGCTCGGTGTTCCGGACCGTCCTCGACCATGCCCGCGCCGCCCGTTACGCCGTCGCCAGCGCGACGCTGACGCGCGAGGTCGAGTCGCAGGGCTTCGAGATCGGCCTCGGCTATGCCTGGGAGGACGGGTTCGTTCGCGCGAAGTATGCCGATGTCGATGTCCGCATCGACAATCAGCGCGCCGATTCCGACACCGGCACCTATCTGGCGACGCCGATCGGACAGATCTGGACGCTGACCGCCGCCCATACCTTCAAGGCCTACGGCGTCACCATCGGTGCCGATGTCGAGATCGTGCGGGACTACAAGAAGGTCGCTCCCGGAAACCAGCCGCTCAAAGGCTACGAGGTCGTCAACGCCTTCGTCGAGTACAAGCCGCTGCAGCTCCCCCACCTGACCTTCCGGGCCGAGGTCAAGAACCTGCTCGACCAGACCTATGCCGACCGGGCGACCTATGGCCAGGAGTTCGGCACGGTCACGCCGCTCTACCAGCCGGGGCGCAGCTTCGTGCTCTCGGCGGCGGCGCGGTTCTGATGCGCCGCCTGCTCCGCGCCGGCCTCGCTGCGCTGGCGCTGGTCTTCGCCCCGGTCCAGGCCGGGGCGAAGACGGTCGTCGACCTCGCCGGGCGCAGCGTCACCGTTCCGGACCGGGTCGAGCGTCTGATCATCGGCGAAGGGCGCTACATCCCGGCGCTCGCGATCCTCGACCGGGACGATCCCGTCGGCCGCATCGTCGGCATGATGGGCGATTACGAGGCCGTGGATCCGGCAACCTATGCGCGCTATCGCGCCCGCTTCCCGACGATCGCCGCGATCGCGCGGATCGGGCGCACGTCGCGCGAGAGCTTCAGCCTCGAGCGTGCCATCGCCCAGCAGCCGCAGGTCGCGATCTTCGGGCTTGGCGGCCATGGCCCCGACAGCCGCTCGGGCGAGGTCATCCGGGCGCTGGAGGCGACGGGCACGGTCGTCGTCTTCGTCGATTTCCGCAGCGATCCCCTGGTCAACACGCCGAAGTCGATGCTGCTGCTCGGCGAGGTTCTGGGCCGGCAGGCCGAAGCGGAGGCCTTCGTGGCGGAATGGCGCGCGGCGCTCGCCGTCGTCACCGAGCGGCTGGCCCGGGCCGCGCCCGCCCCGACCCGCGCCTTCGTCCAGAGCCGCGTCGGGCTCGACGAGAGCTGCTGCGAGACGATGACGCGGGGCATGATGGGCCGGTTCGTCACCGCCGCGGGAGGGCTCAACATCGCCGAGGCGCTGGTTCCCGGCGAGGCTGGCGTCGTGGCGCTCGAATGGCTGATCGCCAACCCGCCCGAGGTCTATATCGGCAGCGCCATCGGCGGCGGGTCCAGCCTCGACAAGCCCTGGCTCGCGCTCGGCGCCGACGTGCCCGAGGCGACGGCGCGGGCGTCCCTGCTGCGCTCGCTGCAGCGGCCCGGCATCGTGGCGCTGCCGGCGGTGCGCGCGGGCCGGGCCCATGCGATCTGGCACCATTTCTACAACTCGCCCTTCAACGTCGCGGCGGTCCAGGCCTTCGCCACCTGGCTGCATCCGGCGCTCTTTGGCGATCTGGACCCCGTGGCGACGCTGCGCGGCCTGCATGCGCGCTTCCAGCCCTTCCCGCTCGAAGGCACCTACTGGATCTCGGCCCGATGACGACCACCGCTCCCGCCAGCCCTGCGCAACCCCGCTACGAATGGGATCTCACCGTCGTCGAAGCCTTCGATGTCACGCCGCGCCTGCGCCGCGTCATCTTCACCGCGGCACATCTCGACGCGCTGCACTACCAGCCGGGCCAGGCCCTGGTGCTGCAGATGCCGCTGCCGACCGGCGGCACCGGACGCCGGGA
Organism: Bosea sp. RAC05; assembly: GCF_001713455.1. Taxonomy (NCBI): domain Bacteria; kingdom Pseudomonadati; phylum Pseudomonadota; class Alphaproteobacteria; order Hyphomicrobiales; family Alloboseaceae; genus Allobosea; species Allobosea sp. RAC05. The sequence goes on along the minus strand of NZ_CP016464.1, from coordinate 2,404,001 downwards.
CTACACCATCCGCTGGCTCGACCGGGCGGCGCAGCGCCTTGCCATCGACTTCGTCCAGCACGGGCCGGCCCCGGCCGCCGACTGGTCACGCGCGGCCCGGCCGGGGGACGAGATCGTGGCCGCCGGTCCGCGCGGGCGCATCACGCTGTCGGCGGATGCCGACTGGCACCTGTCCTGCGCCGACGAGACCGGGCTTCCCGCCATCGCCCATATGCTGGAGACGATGCCCCCGGGCGCAAGGGCCTTCGCCTTTCTGGAGGTCGACGGGCCCGCCGACCGGATCGCCATCGCGACGCAGGCCCGACTCGACCTCGTCTGGATCGAGCGCGGCGGCCGCCGGGCCGGCCCGAGTTCGCTGCTGCTCGACCATCTCGCCGGCTTCGTTGCCCCGGCCGGCCGGGGCAAGGCCTGCCTCATCGGCGAGACCAGCAATGTCCGGGCCCAGCGCCACCACCTGATCGCGCGCGGCTGGGGGCGCGACCAGATCGCCTCCGAGGGCTACTGGCGCCCCGGCCGCATCGGCGGTCACGACCATGTCGATGACTGAGACGGGGCGCCGCCGCCCTCAGCCATAGAGGGCCGCGGCCATCGCGGCATAGAGCGGGATGCCCAGGATGAGGTTGAAGGGGAAGGTCAGGGCGAGCGAGGCCGTCAGGTAGAGGCCGGGATTGGCGTCGGGCAAGGCCATGCGCACGGCGGCCGGCGCCACGATGTAGGAGGCACTGGCGGCGAGCGTCGCCAGCACGACGGCGCCGCCCTGGGACATGCCGGCGAGCCAGGCGGCCGTGAGGCCGAGACCGCCATTGATGACGGGCGCGAGCAGCGCGAACAGGGCGAGCTTCAGGCCGTTCTCGCGCCAGGCGCCGGCCCGCTCCATCGCCTGGCGGCCGAGATCGAGCAGGAACAGGCAGAGCAGCCCGCGAAACAGGTCGCCGAAGAGCGGCTTGACCGGCACCAGCCCCTCGCGACCGACGACGAGGCCGATGACGAGGCCGCCGAAGAGCAGGACGATGCTCTTGCTGGCGAGAATCTGCGACAGCACGGCCCCGAGCGGCTGCCCCTGCTTCTGGGCCGGGCCGGCCAGCAGGAGTGCCACGATGATCGCCGGCGCCTCCATCAGCGCCAGCAGGGCCGTGACCGTCGGCTCGTAGGTCATGCCGACGCTGTCGAGATAGCTCAGGACCGCGAGGAAGGTGACGGCCGACACCGAGCCGTAATGCGCGGCCAGCGCCGCCGCATCGCGCGCGCCGAGCCCGGCCAGGCGCCGCAGCGCGACATGGCACCAGAGCGGAATCACGACCGACAGGGCCAGCGCCGCCAGGATCGGGACCGCCATCTCGGAGGGCGAGACCGTGGCGAGATCGGCCCCGCCCTTCAGCCCGATCGCCAGCATCAGATAGATCGACAGCGCCGTGAAGACCGGTTCCGGCAGGCGAAGATCGCTGCGCACGAGCGCCGCAAAGCCGCCGAGCGCGAAGCAGAGCGTCATCGGGGAGAACAGATTGGCGGCGGCGAGTTGCAGCGAGGTCATCGGCGGATCCTGATGGGAGGCCGCTGCCGATAGCGCCTCGTTTCCATTGAAGGAATACGAGATCACCAATCTTATCGATTGAATTTTTCAATCCAAACGAGGAGTCCGGCCGGTATCATGGCCGGCCTCTCAGCCTCGCGCCGCCGCGGCCTCGAGCGACTGGACGATATGGTCGCCGAGGCGGTCCGCCGCGGGTGAGCGGGCGCCGGGCGCCCGGTAGAGCACGATCGCCGTCGCCGGCAGGACCGGCAGACGGTGCTCCGCCTCGCCGAGCACGACCAGATCGGGCGGAACCATCTCGCGCGGCAGCACGGTGACGCCGAGCCCGGCCCGCACGGCCGCCTGCAGACCGGCGAGGCTGGGGCTGGTGAGAACGATCCGCCAGGCGCGACCGGCGGCGTCGAGCGCCGCCAGCGCACCCCGGCGATAGACGTCCGGGGCCGGCGCCAGCACCAGCGGCAGCGGCCCGTCCGGCGGCAGGACCAGCCGCGGGCCTGCGACCCAGACCAGCGTTTCGCGCCAGACCCCGGTGCCGCCATCCTCCGGGCCGGCCTCCCCCTGCCCCGGCAGCAGGGCCCGCTTGAACAGCACGAGATCGTACTGCCCCTTGGCAAAGCCATCGAGCAGATTGACGGTGAAGTCGCAGTTCACCGCGAGCGCGACCTGCGGATAGGTCCGGGCGAAGCGGGCGAGCACATCGGCGAGATGCACGGTCGCGAAGTCTTCCGGCGTGCCGAGCCGGACGATCCCGCCGACCTCCGGCTCCATCAGCCGGGCGCGGGCCTCGTCGCTGACATGCAGGATCTGGCGCGCATAGCTCAGCAGCACCTCGCCCTGCGGCGTCAGCAGGGTGCGCCCGCCGCGGCCACCCTCGCGCCGGAACAGAACCTGGCCGAGCCCGGCCTCGAGCCGCTTGATCTGCAGGGAGATGGTTGACTGGGTGCGACCGATCCGCTCGGCCGCACGCGAGAAACCGCCCGCATCGGCGATCGCCACGAAGCTGCGCAGCAGGTCCAGATCGAAAGGCGGCAAGGGTGTCGGCATGATCGGGTCCGGACGCGTGCCGGACAGTCGACGTCGGCCGGAGGGTCGTCAAGTCGCGACCATCCAGCCGACGGCCGGCGCGCGCTCCGCCGGGCCCGCCCGGCGACGGCGCTAACGCTAATGCGAAGACATTGTGGAGTTGCACCCGGCCAAGGGTTATCACGCCTGACCCGCAAAGCGTGATGCGGTCTCCATCCAGAAGGATCTGCCACGCGTGGCTCAGAACACTCGCTCCGAGACAGGCGGTCCTGACGCCCCTCCATTCGGCGTCCAGCCACGCGAATTCTGGCATTCCCCTGCGTCGCCCATCGTGAAGCGGAACCACTCATCTCGCTGGCCCGGTTTTTCGTTGGGACGGATCGTGTCCCCATGGTGATCGTGATCCAGTATCTGCGCGGGCTCGCGGCGGCGCTGGTGGTCTACACCCACCTCGATACGCAGATCTCGAGAATTTCCCCGGGAGCCGCGTTGCCCTGGGCCGAGATCGGCAACTGGGGCGTCGACATCTTTTTCGTGATCAGCGGCTTCATCATGTATGTCGCCGCGATCGATCTCGATGCGAGGCCGCTGAATTTCCTGATGCGGCGGGCGGTGCGGATCGTGCCGCTCTACTGGGCGATCACGGCGGTCATCGTCGCTGCGGCCTCTGTCGTGCCCAGCATGCTCGCCAGCACGAGCCTCGACGCGAACCATGTGCTCGCGTCGCTGCTGTTTCTCCCCTGGCCCAATCCAGCCTATCCCGGTCTCTGGCCGGTGCTGATCCCGGGCTGGACGCTCAATTACGAGATGTATTTCTACATCGCCGTGGCGATCGGCCTTCTGGCGCCGCGCCGGTTCCGCGTCCTGCTGACCTCGGCGATCGTGATCGGCGTCCTCGTCGCCGTCCAGGTCTCGCAGCCGACGACGGCCATCGCCTTCTACGGCAATGACATCGTCCTCGAGTTCCTGTTCGGGCTGCTGGCCGGCCATCTGTTCACGCATCGCCGGCCGCTGGGCGCGGCCATGGGCGGGTGTCTGATCGCCCTGTCGATCGGTTCGGTGCTGTGGATGGCCGATTCAGCCCTGCCCCGCTCCCTGGCATCCGGCCTTCCCGCGCTGCTGCTCGTACTGGGCAGCCTTCAGTTCGAGGCCCGCGCCCGGCAGTCGGTCTTCAAGCCCGGCCTCCACCTCGGCGACATGTCCTATTCGCTCTATCTGACCCATGTGATCGCGCTGCCCATGGTCACTGCCGTCTTCAGCCGGCTGGGGGCGCGATCCGGCTTCGATCTGTCGTGGGCCTATCCGGTCGTCGCCGCGCTCTTTGCCCTGCTCGTGGCCGCGATGGTCTATCGCGTGGTCGAGAAGCCGCTGACCCGTCAGTTCCGCAGCGTGACGGGCGAGTTTCGGGCGCGCGAAGCCGGCGCCTGAGGCCGGCGAGGAGCCCGGCCCGCCATGGTCCTGACGTTAGCGATAACCGAGGGCGGTGATGGAAACCCCTGCCCCCCTATGCGATCAAGCCGCGGGCGGAGGTCGCGAGTCGAGATGGACAGCAGCGAAGCGGGCATCGAACCCCTCACAGGCGGGCCAGTGACGATCATCGGCGGGCTGCCGATCACGACGCTCGACCGCAAGGCTTCGGCGCAGGGCCTGGTCGAGATCGCGCTGCGCGCGCGCGGCCAGGGGCAGCGGCCGTTCTACTCGACCTCGGCGAATGGACAGGTCATCGCTCTGGCGCGGCACGATCCGGCGTTCCGGGCGCTTCTCCTCGAGGCCGACCAGATCCATCCCGACGGCATGCCGATGGTTCGCCTGTCGTCGCTCGTGGCGCGCGTGCCCCTGCGCGAGCGCGTCGCGACGACGGATCTGATCCACGACGTCGCGAGGCTGGCGGAGCGGGCCGGCATCAGCTTCTACTTCCTGGGCGGCACCGCCGAGGTCAACGCCGCCGCCGTCGAGCGGATCCGGCAGGCCTATCCCGCTCTCGCCTTCGCCGGCGCCCGCTCGGGCTATTTCGCCCCGGACGAGGAGATCGCGATCGTCGACGAGATCGCCCGCCTGCGGCCGGACATTCTGTGGATCGGATTCGGCGTGCCGCTCGAACAGCGGTTCGTCGCCCGCCATATCGACCGCCTGCGCGGTGTCGGCGTCATCAAGACCTCGGGCGGCCTGTTCGACTTCCTCTCGGGCCGCAATTCGCGGGCGCCGCAGTGGATGCAGGCCGCGGGGCTGGAATGGGCCTACCGCACCATGCTGGAGCCGCGCCGTCTGCTCGGCCGCTATCTCCGGACCAACCTCGTGGCGCTCTGGCAGATCCTGAGACATTCGAAGTAGCGCCAGCCGGCCATCGCGCCGCTCACCGGGCTCTCGACGGCCTCAGGCATCTCGACGACGGATGATGACGTCTCCGGCGACCTGCCACAGCCTGTCGAGTTCGGTGGTCAGGTCGATGGACGACGGCGCGTCAGTGGTCGCGCTCAGGACGGCCTCCGCCAGACTGTCGGCATCGGCGTCGATGGCGACGAGGCGAATGAGGCCCGTCTCGATCAGCTTGAGGTAGAGGCCGTGGTGCTGCAGCGCATCGGCCGCGGCCGGCGCGTTGACGACGACGGCCTTGCCGAACAGGGCGGCGGCCAGCACGCTGGCGCGGCGCGAGGTCAGCCCCTCGGCGAAGACGTAGCAGAAGACATCGACCTGCTCGAACAGGGCAAACAGCTCGGCCTCGTCGCCGATATAGCCGGTCACCAGCACGCGGTCGCTCAGCCCGGCGGCCTGCACGCTCCCCCGGAAATCCGCCTCGACATCGTCGCTGCCCTTGATGAAGGAGCCGATGAAGACGGTGAACACGTCATGGCCGCGCGCGATCAGCCGCTCGGCGACCTGCAGCACCGCCTTGGACTGCTTCTTCGGGTAGATCGAGCCGAACTGCGCGAGGATGATGCGCCCCCTGGCGCGCTCCTCGTCGAGCCGCCGGCTCACCGCCGAGGCGCGCCGTTGCGGCGGCGCCCGGAGGTTGGGCGGAATCGGGATGACGTCGCGGTCGCCCGTCGCGACGCGCGACAGCGGGCTGTGGCCGAATTCGGTGGCGATCTCCGGCGCCGAGAAGACGATCCGGCTGGCCAGCGCCATGACCGGCGCCAGCACGAGCCTGCGCTTCCAGTCGAGCGCCGCCCATTCATGCAGGACGACCAGCACCTCCCTGCGGCGCAGCCGGGCGGCCAGCGCCGTCAGCGCCGGCCAGACGAGCTTCCTCTTCCAGGCAACGACGGGGAAGTTCAGGATGATGCCGTCCACCGCGCGCAGCCGCGCCAGGAACCGGCCAAAGCCCTCGCCGAGGACCCAGGTCTCCGCGGGTCCGGGCAGGCGCTGCGCCAGTTGCCGCGCGAACTCCTCGACCCCGCAGGTCTCCGTCGCCGCCGAGCGGAGGATGAGATAACGCTTCGACATGCTCGGAAGGGCCGTCCGGTCCGGGAAGGGTGCAACGTCAAATTAGGATTGTCGCGTTAACGGATCGCCCTGTGGCGGCGTCGCGACGCGCGCGGGGCGAGGATTTCGCCGGCAAGGGACGGCAGATGATCGGTGAGCTTTCCGTCGTGACGCCCAGCTATCACGGCGATCTCGAGCGGTGCAGGCTGCTCTGCGACACGATGGACCGTTTCTGCACGGGCCATGCCCGGCACTTCATCGTGGTGGACGACGCAGATTACGGGCTGTTTGCGCCGCTGGCCGGGCCGAAGCGCGAGGTGATCGCGACCTCGGCGCTGCTCCCGCGCTTCTGGACGGCCGGGCGCTGGCGGGGGCGGCGCTATCTCTGGCGCCCCGGGCTCGGATTGCCGATCTATGGCTGGCATCTCCAGCAGCTGCGGAAATTCGCGGTGACGCTGTCCCAGCCGGCCGAGCGGGTGATCTGCATCGACTCCGACATCTGCTTCTGCCGCCCGGCGGACCTGTCGGGCCTCGCCACGGCCGCCCGCGTCCCGCTCTTCACCCGCCGGCGCGCGATCACTCCCGAGTTGCCCCGTCATGTGCTCTGGCGGGAGAACGCCCACAGGGCGCTGGGTCTCGTCACCCCGCCCCTGCCGGGCGACGACTATATCGGGCCGATGATCACCTGGGACCGCACGACGGTTCGCGCCATGGCGGACCGGATCGAGGCGGTGAATGGCCGGCCCTGGTGGCAGGTCCTGGCCCGCCAGCGCCACTTCTCGGAATATCTGACCTATGGCGCCGCGGTCTCGAACGATCCGGTCCTCGAAGAGCGGCATGAGCGGGTCGAAACCTCGCCCTGCCTGACCTACTGGTCCGGCCCCGCGCTGGACGAGCGGGGCGTCAGCGCGCTGATCGGGCAGATGCGGCCCGACCAGTTCGGCCTGACCATCCAGTCCCATACCCAGACATCCGTGGCGACGATCCGGGCGGCGCTGCTGCGCGGTTGAGCGGGGCTCGCTAGGTGGACGAACGGTAGGGCTTCGGCAGCAGGCCGAGGCTCGCGACGACCCGTCCGACCGGCATCAGCAGCGGATGGCTCGCCAGCAGCGGCGAGCCGGTGCGCAGCAGCACACTGACGCCGCGCAGCACGCCGAGCCCGAGGCTGGCGGCGTTCTTCGCCAGCGCGATCGCCAGCGGCCGGTGCAGCCGGTCGATCATGTAGTTGATGCTGCCGGTGCGCAGCGAGCGCTTCATCAGGAACGAGGCGGTCGTCCGGCCGCTCGCGACGAACTCATGCGCCACCGCTTCCGCACTCCACCAAGTCTCGAACCCGGCGAGCCGGCAGCGGGTGAAGAACTCCATGTCGCCGCCGCCGAGGAAATTGAAGCGGACGTCGAAGGGAGGCGCCGGCAGCCTCTCGAAGACGCGCCGCTGGATCAGGCAATTCCCCGAGCCGTGAAGCTGGTCGATCCGGCGGGTCTCGCCGTCGATGGAGACAAAGAGCGGGTGCCGCATCACGGTGGCGTCGGGCTCGACCTCGAACTGGCGGATGACGGGCCCGCCGACGAGATCCGCGCCGCGCTCGCGAGCGAGGCCGACCATCGCCTGCAGCCAGCCCGGCAGCGCGATCTCATCGTCGTCGATCATCAAGAGGTAGGGCGCATCGGGATAGGTCGCGAGCGCGACCTCGAAGGCCCGGTTGATCGCGTGGCAGTTGCCCTGCCGGTGCTCCACAACGACCGTATGGGGCAGCGCGGTCGCGCCGAGGACCTCGCTCGCCAGCGCCGCCCCGACCGGGTTAGCGCCGTCATTGTCGACGACCACGACCGCATAGCCGACATCGCCCTGCTGGGCCGCAACCGAGGCCAGCGTGCGCCGCAGCCAGTCCGGGCGACGAAAGGTCGGGATGCAGATGACGGCTTCGACGGGCATGGGGCGCTGCTGACGATCGATCATGAGAACACGCTCAGGCCGCCTTGCCATCCGGGTCGAGTTGCGAACCGGGAGCGGACCTCGTCCGTGCATAGGCCGACGGCTTCAAATTTCCGTAAGCGAGCATGCGCAGCCCGAAAACGGAGATCAGCATGGTGAACCAGACCGGACCGCGATTGTCGAAAAACGGGCTCTCGAGGCAGGACAGGAACAGCATGAAGAGCCAGCAGCGCATGAACAGCCGCGCGAGATCGGGATGCTGCGCGCGCTTGAACGCCAGTCCGACATGGTGACAGGGCAGGACGACGAGCCAGATGATCATCATGACCAGCAGCGGAAAGCCGCCATTGATCACCTGGTCGAGATAGCCGTTATGGGCATTGGCCGCCGTCACCGCCCAGCTGGTGTCGGCCTCCTCGCCATAGACGAGCGAGTCCATCTGCCAGAAGCTCTGGAATCCGTGCCCGAGCAGCGGCCGCTCCGCGATGGCGCCGAGCGCCAGGCGCCAGACCGAGGCCCTGTCCGTGAAGGTCGGGTCGATCCCCCAGGAGACGAGCAGGTCCTGCGTCTCGCGCGAGACCGCGGCCGACAGCAGCAGGTAGTTCATCGCCGCCAGGCAGGCGAGCAGGAACACGACCCGCAGCGGCCCGATCCGTTCGAACAGCCAGGCCACGGCGAGGATCGCCGGCAGCATGGCGGCGGAGGTCTTGCCGCCCGCATTCAGCAGGAACACCCCGGCGCAGGCGACGATCAGCGCCCCCTGCCAGAACGCCCTCATCCGCATGAAGAACAGACCGAAGAAGACCGCAAACACCATCGCGGCGGCGGCGACGTTCTTGTGGCCGAAATGCCCGCGCCAGGCGCCTGCGAGCTGATGCTCGAGCGCGTCGGAGCCCTGGTGGATGGCGCGCTGGGGCAAGGCGAAGACCCCGAGGAAGGCCAGCAGCACCGCCGTGAGCACGCAGATGCCGAGCAGCTTGCCGAACTGGTCGCTGTCGCGGGGCAGCAGCAGGACGCTGCTGGCGCACAGGCACACCAGCATCGCATAGACGATCCGCCGGAACGCGGTCGCGGGCACGTCTGAAAACAGGGCGGTGAACAACAGCCAGCAGAAGATCACCGCGAGGGGGCCGAAGGAGCGCAGGACCAGCCCGCGGGCCGGGTGGTTCGCCAGCGCCAGGAAGACCAGACCCGCCAGCCCCACGACCATGATCTGGTTCATCACGTTCGAGGACGTGCCATAGGCCGTCAGCAGGCCCGAGGCGTTGGGGTCGGGAAAGGGCGCGAGCCCGATCCAGAAGAAGCAGAAGACAACGACGAGCAGCAGCGACGAGGCGCCGCCCGGGACAGCCCCGCTTCGTGACGCGATGCGGGTCTCCGTCATCCGCGCGGACCTGCCGCTGTCAGCGCTGCCGGCGCGCGCCGGGAACGAGACGCGCGGGCCCCGACGACGCAGGGCGCGACGCGATCCGATCGCTCGTTGACAGCCTGTCTGCGGCCCATCGATCCCTGCCGGCGCTTTCGTCTGGCGCCGCTGTCAGGGGGAAACGGCAACGGACGCAACCGGGCTCATCAGACGCCGATGACGTTAAGTATGCCATAACGCGAAGCCGGACCCGGCCGCTTTCGCGCCGATTTCTGTGGTATTCCGGCGGCCGGGTTGCGGCGGGCCGTACCGGTTCGTTCCCCGAGGGAGGCCGCGATGCGCAGGAGGCAGTTCGTCCTGGGAGGCCTGAGCGCCGGGCTGGGCGCAGGCGCGCTGCCGGCCCTGGCCCGGGCGCCGGCCAAGACGACGGCCCGGGCGGCGATCCCCTTCGGCGCCGCGATGCGTGTCGACCTGCTGCGCGACGATCCCGATTACCGCCGCGCCGTGCTCGAGCACTGCCAGGTGCTCGTCGGCGAGGGAGGCCTGAAATGGATCGATCTGCGTCCCGCGGCGGATCGCTTCGTGTTCGACCATCCCGATCGGCTGCTCGCCTTCGCCGACGCCCATGGCATGCAGATGCGCGGCCACACCCTTGCCTGGTATGCCGGTATGCCGAAATGGACCGAGGCGATCACCACCAAGCAGGCGGCGGAGCGGGCGCTCTACGAGCACATCGACACCGTCGTCGGGCGCTACAAGGGGCGGATCCCGAGCTGGGACGTCGTCAACGAGGCGATCAGCGACAATCCCGCCATCGACAAGCCGATGCGGCCCTCGCTCTGGCAGGATCTGCTGGGCACGCAGCATATCGACATGGCGTTCCGCCGGACGGCGGCCGTCGACCCCAAGGCCCAGCTCGTGCTGAACGATTTCGGCTTCGAGAACCCGACCGGGCAGTGCCGGGCGAAGCGGACGGCTTTCCTGCGGCTGGTCAAGGAGTTGAAGGACCGGGGTACGCCGCTGCACGCCATCGGCCTGCAGGGCCATCTGCCCGGCGAGAAGGAGATCGACCGCGAGGGTCTCTCGCGCTTCGTCTCCGAACTGCACGGCATGGGCCTGGCGATCCTGGTGACGGAGCTCGACGTCATCGACGACAAGCTGCCGCCCGACCCCGCCATCCGCGACGAGATCGTGGCGTCGCGCGCCCAGGCCTTCCTGCAGGCGATCGGCGATGTCGTCCGCCCCGAGGTGGTGCTGACATGGGGCATCAGCGACAAATTCACCTGGGTGCCGATCTGGTTCAGCCGCAAGGATGGCCTCCCCAACCGCCCCCTGCCCCTCGACGCCAACTACCAGCCGAAGCCGCTGATGCGCGTGATCAAGGCCTTCACCGGCGCCAAGGCCTGACGACGGGCCGCCGCGTGCTGCGGCGCCGGGATCCGCGCTATCGCGGCTTCGGATAGAGATCCCAGCAGGGCGCCAGCGCGACGACCGGTCGGCCGGCCAGCGCGGCGGCATAGTGCCGGGCGATCGCGGCGCGCCCCGGCGTGACCGGGCATTTGGGCGCGAGGATCGCGTCCGTCTGGGCCAGCGCGGCCAGGACCTCGGGCGTGGGCGGCGGCAGGTTGCGCCCGGGCGTGATCCCGATCGGCACGAGCCGCGGGGCGCGGCGGTCGAGCAGCGCGTTGAACGGATCGACGAAGTCGAGCGTGAAGACGCCGTTCAGCTGGCGCCCTTCGCGCGTCTCCCAGTCGCGCAGAGCCAGGAGTCCCTGCCGGACCTCGAGCAGCCAGGTCGCCTGGCTGTCGATCTCGGCGTGGAAGAGCGCCGACGGCTCGAGACCCGCCTCGGCCAGGGCCCGGTAGGTTCCGGCCTGGGCCGGATAGAGCGCGAGCATGAAGCCGGCGCGCTCCGCCAGCCCGCGCTTCAGGCTGACGCGGCCGAGCGGCCCGAGTTCCGGCGCCGGCAGCGCAACGACATCCCCCCGCGCCCCGGCGAGCGCGCGCGCGCCGCGCTCGATGCCGAGCAGCAGGCTGGGCAGGGCCACCGCGAGCGTCAGGACCAGGACCGCCGGCCTCCATCCGCCGGACCGCGAGCGCTCCTGCCGCAGCACGAGCAGGAGCACCGGCCAGAGCGCGATGAATTCCAGCGACCCGGTGTTCTGGGTTTCGAACAGGGCCAGCGCGAAGAGCGTGACCGCCAGCCAGCCGGCCGGCCCCGCGACCAGGCCCCGCGCCCTCTGGAGAAGAGACCCCGGCTCGCGCCAGCCGGTCCAGACGAGCAGCGCCAGCAGGGCGGTGGCCGGCAGCACGACGCCGAACTTGGCGGACGCGACCGTCAGCAGCCGCGGCAGCAGCGTCTCGCTGTTGAGTCGCAGCAGGGTCAGGATATCGGCCAGATAGGCCCTGATCAGCCCCGTCGCGAGATCGATGAGCGCCAGCGCGAGGAGACAGGCCAGCGCGGCGAAGACGGCATCCGCGAACCGCAGGCGGCCGGCGAGCCAGGCGTATCCGACCAGGATCGCGCCGGCGACCGCGCCCGTCACCTTGGTCAGCACCAGCGCCAGCATGAAGGCCGCGACCAGCGCCGTCTTCGTCCGCGAGGACGGCCAGAACAGCAGCGCGGCGACGAGCCAGTAGAGCAGCAGCGCGGCGTGGCGGTTGTAGGTCCCGAAGCCGTCGAGCCCGGGCGCGGGATAGAACACGGCGAGGTTGATCGGCAGGGCTGCGAAGACCAGGAACGGGACGACCAGTGCGAGCGCGAGCCCCTTCATGTCGCGCTGCAGCAGCACGGCCAGCGCCAGCGGCAGGACGAGCGGCAGGATCGCCCAGTTCACCAGCAGCATCGGCTGCGCCAGCGGGAAGGCGCTGTGCAGCCAGGCGCCGAGATAATAGCCCGCCGGCCCGACCGGGGCGAAGAAGTCGACGGCCGGCATCTGGCCGATGTGGATGCGCTGGAAGGCGTCGAGATAGACGGCGGCATCCCAGTAGAAGGCGCCGAGCGGCAGCCGCAGCGGCAGCGACAGGGCCAGCACCGCAGCGGCGGCGAACAGCGCGAGCAGGGCCAGCGCCAGGAGCCAGCCCGCCGCGCCGCTTGCGCCTCGTCCCTGCGCTCCGGGCGCACTCGGCTGGGTCGTCATGTCGCTGAGCCGGTCCGGGTTGTTCCGTGCGGAAAGGGCACGGATCGACCCGTTCCGTGCGGTCGATCGTCGCCCTGCCCCGGTGTTGTCATGGCATCGCGCCGGCTGTCAACGCGGCGTCGGGCGAGCCAGAGCCCCGTGGCGTCTGGACAAGCAGCTCATAGGTTTTGTGGCGTGGCGGCACCCGGAAATGGGTGGCGCGACCTACGGGAGTCGAACCCGTCTCCCCAGCGTGAAAGGCTGGTGTCCTAACCGATAGACGAAGGTCGCGGGCTTCCGAACCGCGGGCGGTCCGTGTCGAAGCGGGGCGAGGTATAGTGGCAGGCTTGCGGCTCCGCAAGCGCCGGCTTCCGGTTTTTGCACCCCGCGCCTGCGACACAGGGCCGTCCATGTCGGCCGCGGCGCCGCAGCCTGCCGGCGCCTCAGACCGGGCGCGCCAGATCGAGGACGCGCAGTTCCGCCTTCTCGTTGCCGCCCCAGCGGTTTAGGGTCAGGGTCGCGGCGAGATGGACGCTCTCGCCCCGCGCGGCCAGCAGCGCGCGCCCGAGCGGCTCCTGGGCGCAGCGGAAGGCGACCCCGCCCACGCTCGCACCGTCGCCGCCCTTCAGCTTGACGCGGACATGGCCGCCGCTGCCGATCTCGACCGCATCAGTCAGGCGATGCGCGGGAAAGACGAAGACCGGCTCCGGGCTGCCCTGGCCGAAGGGGCCGGCCCTGTCGATTTCGGCCAGCAGCCGCGGCGTCGCCCCGCCGGCGCTCAGCGCGGCGTCGACGAGGAGGGCTTCCGATTCGCCGGCCGCCGCGACCTCGCTTGCGAGCCGCTGCGCCAGGAAGGCGTGGAAGGTCGCGTCCTGCCCCGGCGCGAGCGTGACGCCGGCCGCCATGGCATGGCCGCCGCCCTTGACCGCCAGCCCGGCCTCGACGGCGGCACGCACCGCGCGTCCGAGATCGACACCGGCGACCGAGCGGCCCGACCCGGTCGCGCCGCCCTCCCCGTTCAGGGCGAGCGCGAAGGCGGGCCTGCGGAAGCGCTCCTTCAGCCGCGCCGCGACCAGGCCGACGATGCCGGGATGCCAGTCCGGCGAACTCGCCAGCAGCACGGCCAGGGCGGGATCGCGCATCAGCGCATGGTCGGCCTGCGAGATCGCCTCGATCACGGCCTGGCGCTCGATCTCCTGGCGCTCCTGGTTCAGGCGGTTGAGTTCGGCGGCGATCGCGCGGGCCTCGATCTCGTCAGCCGTCAGCAGGAGGCGGGCGCCGAGGCCCGCATCGCCGATACGGCCGCCGGCATTGATGCGCGGGCCGAGCAGGAAGCCGAGATGCCAGGGCTGGACCGGCCCGTCGAGCCCCGCGACATCCATCAGCGCCGCCAGCCCCGGCCGTGCGCGTCCGCGCAGGATGGCAAGCCCCTGGCGCACGAAGGCGCGGTTGAGCCCCTGCAGCGGCACCACGTCCGCGACCGTCGCCAGCGCGACGAGGTCGAGCGCGGCGAGCAGGTCGGGCTCGCCGCCGCGCGAGCCCCAGGCACCGCGGCGGCGCAGTTCGGCGCGGGTCGCGACCAGCGCCAGAAAGACGACACCGGCCGCGCAGAGATGGCCCAGCCCCGAGAGATCGTCCTGCCGGTTGGGATTGACCAGCGCCTCGACCTCCGGGAGCCGCTCCGGCGCCTGGTGATGGTCGAGCACGACGACATCGAGGCCAAGCCGCCTGGCCTCGGCCAGCGGCTCGTGGCTGGTGGTCCCGCAATCGACCGTGACCAGCAGCGTCGCGCCCTCGGCGGCGAGCTGCCGGATCGCCTCGCTGTTGGGCCCGTAGCCTTCGATCAGGCGGTCGGGGATATGGATGCGCGGGTGGGCGCCGGCTTGCGTCAGGAAGTCCGCCAGCAGGGCCGCCGAGCAGGCGCCGTCGACGTCATAATCGCCGAAGATCGCGACACGCTCGCCGCTTTCGACCGCGCGCGCGAGCCGTGCGGCGGCGGGGCCCATGTCGATCAGCGTGCCGGGATCGGGCAGCAGGTCGCGCAGCCTCGGCTCGAGGAAGGATTGCGCCTCGTTGGGCTCGACACCGCGACCGGCCAGGAGCCGCGCCAGGATGTCGGGAAGGCCCTCGCGCTGAGTCAGCGCCTCGGCGCGGCCGAGGCCGGCGGCGTCGAGCCGGTCTCGCCAGGGCCGGCCCAGGGCGGAGCGGGTGACGCCGAGAAAGGCACGCGGAGGGTTGAGACTCATGGGCAGAGGGCGTCGCGCAGGCGAGCCCTTTCGTCAACCGTGAGCCCGCGGCCCGCCATGGTTTCCAACGCGGAACGGCCGGGCGAGCCCGGCCGTCGTGGTCAGGTTGGTCGCCGCCCTCGGCTCAGTCGAGCTTGAACTTGCCGAAGTCGCGATGCTCGCCATGGATGCGACGGACCGTGCCGGTGATCGAGCGGTAGACGATCGTTTCCGTCTCGATCACGTCCTTGCCGAACTTCACGCCCTTCAGCATGCCGCCATTGGTGACGCCGGTGGCGCAGACGATGGTGTCGCCCGAGGCCATCTCTTCCATGCTGTACTTCTTGTTGGGGTCGGTGATGCCCATGGTCAGGGCGCGCGCCCGCTTCTCCTCGGTGTCGAGGATCAGGCGGCCCTGCATCTGGCCGCCGACGCAGCGCAGCGCCGCCGCGGCCAGCACGCCCTCGGGCGCGCCGCCGATGCCGAGATAGAGGTCAATGCCGGTCTTGTGCGGCTCGGTGCAGTAGATCACGCCGGCGACGTCACCATCGGTGATCAGGCGAATCGAGCAGCCGGTCTTGCGGACCTCCTCGATCAGCTTGGCATGGCGCGGGCGGTCCATGATCAGCGTCGAGATCTCGCTCGGCTTGACGCCCTTGGCCTTGGCCAGCGCATGGATGTTGTCGGTCGGCGAGGCGTCGAGATCGACGATGCCGCGGGCATAGCCCGGGCCAATCGCGATCTTGTCCATGTAGACGTCGGGTGCGTTGAGCAGCTTGCCGGCTTCCGCCATCGCCATCACGGCGATCGAGTCGGGCATGTCCTTGGCGCAGAGCGTGGTGCCCTCGAGCGGATCGACGGCGATATGGACCTTCGGCCCCTGCCGGGTGCCGACCCGCTCGCCGATGAACAGCATCGGCGCCTCGTCGCGCTCGCCCTCGCCGATGACGATCTCGCCATCGATCGGCAGGCGGTTGAGCTCGCGCCGCATCGCGTCGACCGCCGCCTGATCCGCCGCCTTCTCGTTGCCATGGCCGCGCAGCCGCGCCGCCGATACCGCCGCGCGCTCGGTGACGCGCACCAGCTCCATCGAGAGATAGCGCTCGATGATCTGGGAGGAGGAAATGCGGAGATCGTCGGACATGAGCGGTTCCCTTTGGTTTTGCGGTCGGCGGCGAGCGGTCACGGCGCAAACAACGCCTGAAGCCTACTCCCGTTCGATCCGGATGACTTGCGGCGGTTCTGCGATATGGCCGTCGGCCGAGACCTGCGCGAGGGCGGAGCGGATCGCGGCCTCGCTCGTGGCGTAGGTAATCAGCACGACTGGCACCGGCGTGCCCGAGCGCCCCGCCGGGTCCTGCGCCGCGGCGGCGGCCGAGCGGCGCTGCACGATGCTCTCCAGCGAGATGTCGGCCTGGGCCATGCGGGTGGCGATGCCGGCGGCGGCGCCGGGGCGGTCGACCACCGAGAGGCGGACATAATAGCCACCCTCGTGGCGCTGCATCGGGGTGCGGGCCGCGGTCTCGAGCCGTGCGACCGGCAGGCCGAAGGGCAGCCCCGCCGTGCCGCGGGCGATGTCGGCGATGTCGGCGACGACCGCCGATGCTGTCGGGTCGCCACCAGCGCCGGGGCCGACGAGGGTGAGTTCGCGCACGGCATCGGCGTCGACCGTGACGGCGTTGAGAACGCCCATCACCTGCGCGATGGCCGAGGATTTCGGCACCATGGTCGGGTGGACGCGCTGCTCGATGCCGGCCTTCGTGCGCTCGGCGACGCCGAGCAGCTTGATCCGGTAGCCGAGTTCGTCGGCCATCTTCAGGTCGAGCGGGGTGATCGAGGAAATGCCTTCGACATGAATCGCTTCGGCGTCGATCTTCGTCCCGAAGGCGAGGCTGGTGAGGATGGCGAGCTTGTGGGCGGTGTCGTAGCCCTCGACATCAAAAGTCGGGTCGGCCTCGGCATAACCCAGGCGCTGCGCGTCCTTCAGGCAGGCCTCGAAGGTCAGCCCCTCCATCTCCATGCGCGAGAGGATGTAGTTGCAGGTGCCATTGAGAATTCCGTAGAGCCGCGTCACGCTGTTGCCGGCGAGCGCCTCGCGCAGCGTCTTGACGATCGGGATGCCGCCGGCCGACGAGGCCTCGAAGGCGAGCGCGACGCCCTTCTCCTCCGCCAGCGTCGCGAGCGCGACGCCATGATGGGCGAGCAGCGCCTTGTTGGCGGTAACGACCGATTTGCCCGCGGCCAGCGCCGCCTCGACGGCGGCCTTGGCTGGGCCCTCGGAGCCACCGACCAGTTCCACCAGGCAATCGATCTCGGGCGAGCGCGCGAGGTCGACGGGATCATCGAACCAGGTCAGCCCGCCGAGATCGACGCCGCGATCGCGGGTCCTGTCGCGGGCGCTGACGGCGGTGACACGGATGGCGCGGCCGCAGCGTTCGCTGAGCGCGTTTTCCTGGCGGCGCAGGATGCGCAGCACCGAGGCGCCGACGGTTCCGAGCCCGGCAAGGCCGATGCGGAGGGGAGTGGCGGGGGTTTGGGCAGAGGCGCTGGTCATGGCGGCGGCGTCGCATGAGGGGGCCGGCCGAGTCAACGGCGAAGCCTCGACTGGCGCTCAGCCGAAGCGGCAAACGACCTCGGCCGCCAGGCGACGCAGCTTGCCCTCTCCAAAGGTCATGTGGATGCGCAGCAGATTGGTGCCGAAGGCGGTGATCTTGATGGTGCGCAGCGCTTCCAGCGTGTCGCCGTTCCAGCTCGTGGCGGTCTCGTTCACCGGCGTCCAGAACCAGGGTTGCGGCGGCTCGATCACGGCCGCGGCGAGGATTGCCTCCGCAACCGCCTGCTCGATGCCCGGCGGCAGATGACGGGCGACCACCTCGGTGGCGTCGCGGCCGCATTCGCGGGCGGTGGTCGCGGCGAGCACATCCGAAATCAGCGGCGAGCTCGTCTGGGGGACGCGCCCCCGCGAGAAGTCGAAGGTGCTGACGAGGCAGACCAGCGCGAAGAGCACCACACCACCGGCGAGCAGACGGCCTTTGCTGAACATCGTGCGTGGGAGCCCCATTCCGGACGGGATCGTCCGTGGCGACGGGTTCCCATGTTTCGGGGTCGCGGTCCAGTCTCCCGAGCCCTCATCCTGAGGAGCCGCGTCAGCGGCGTCTCGAAGGATGGTCCAATGGGTTCGGGAGCCTCCTGGAGCATCCTTCGAGACGCGCTCCTGCGGAGCGCTCCTCAGGATGAGGGCTGAGGCCGGGGCCAGTCCGCCCCCCCTACCCCGCCTTGGGCATCTGGATGATGTTGTGCAGCGTGTGGTCGGCGCCCTTGAGGAAGCGGCCGACATTGCGGGCGGCCTGGCGGATGCGCTGTTCGTTCTCGACGATGGCGATGCGGACATAGTCGTCGCCATGCTCGCCGAAGCCGATGCCCGGCGCGACCGCGACCTCGGCCTTCTCGATCAGCAGCTTCGAGAACTCCAGCGAGCCGAGATGCCGGAACTTCTCGGGGATCGGCACCCAGGCGAACATCGAGGCCGCCGGCGCCGGGAACTCCCAGCCGGCCTTGCCGAAGCTCTCGACCAGCGCGTCGCGACGCTTGCGGTAGATGTCGCGCATCTCGCGGATGCAGTCGTCGGGGCCGTTGAGGGCGGCCGCCGCCGCGACCTGGATCGGGGTGTAGGCGCCATAGTCGAGATAGGACTTCACCCGGGCGAGCGCCGCCAGAAGCCGCTCATTGCCGACGGCGAAGCCCATGCGCCAGCCGGCCATCGAGAAGGTCTTCGACATCGAGGTGAACTCGACGGTGACGTCCATCGCGCCCGGCACCTGCAGCATCGAGGGCGGCGGGTCGTTCTCGTCGAAATAGACCTCGGCATAGGCGAGGTCCGAGAGCAGGATCAGTTCGTGCTTCTTGGCGAAGGCGACGAGATCCCGGTAGAAATCGAGCGAGGCGGTGTAGGCTGTCGGGTTTGCCGGGTAGCAGGTGACGAGCGCGATCGGCTTGGGCACCGAATGGATCATCGCCCGCTCGAGCGCGGGGAAGAAGGCCGGCGTCGGCTCGGCCGGCACGGAGCGGATCACGCCGCCCGCCATCAGGAAGCCGAAGGCGTGAATCGGGTAGCTCGGATTGGGCACCAGCACGACGTCGCCCGGTCCGGTGATGGCCTGCGCCATATTGGCGAAGCCCTCCTTCGACCCCAGCGTCGCGACGACCTGGGTGTCGGGGTTGAGCTTCACGCCGAAGCGGCGCTCATAATAATGAGCCTGGGCCCGGCGCAGGCCGCCAATGCCCTTGGAGGCCGAATAGCGGTCGGTGCGTGGCTTGCCGGCGGTCTCGACCAGTTTCTCGATGACATGCTTGGGAGCCGGCAGGTCGGGATTGCCCATGCCGAGATCGACGATGTCGACGCCCTTGGCGCGCTCGGCGGCCTTGATCTTGTTGACCTGTTCGAAGACGTAGGGCGGCAGGCGCTTGATGCGGTGAAAATCGGCCATTCGAACGGTTCCTTCGCCGGGCGCGCCGGCGTCCTTGTCTCCGGGAGGGCGTGCGGCGGCACCCCAAATGGTGCCGGGCCCTCCCCTTGCGATTCAGATCGTTGCGCGCAGCGCGCCTCCGGCGGCATCTTTGGTCACGGGCGGACGAAAAACGCAAGATTCAATCGACATCTGCCGCAAGAGCGTCGCGGGCGCCGGTCGAGCCGGCGCGCTCAGTTGGTCGGCAGCGTCGCGGGCTTGGGGGCAGGCGTGGAGCCCAGCGTCTTCGCCACGTTGCCGGCGGCCTCGTTGGCGGTGCGTTTCGCTTCGAGTTCGGCCTCGATCTTCTTGAACTCCGCCCGCGGCTTGCAATCCTCGTTCGGCTTGCGGCCGTCGGGCCTGTAGGAGAAATGCGCAGCCTGACCGGCGGGGACGAAGGGTGGCGGGGGCGGCGCATCGCCCTGGCAGAGCGGGTTCACCGGCAAGGTCGAGCCGATCGGGATGAAGCTCGCATCGGCCGGGCGGGATTCGCGCACGAAGGGCTTGGGCTCGGCGGCCGTGGTCGCCATCCCGGCCGCTTCCGCCACGCTCTTGCCGGCCTCGCCCGCGCAGCCCGCCGCGGCGACCGCCAGGCCCGCCGAGATCAGGAGCGGCAGGAGCGGCGTGGACTGGTGTCGGGCTTGCGGCATGGCTGGATCCGGCGCGTTGCGGAATTCTCTTTGTAGTCGATATCCGTTACGTCCTTAATAGGACCAAAATGGGGAGCAGACAGCATCCCCTCAGAAGACGTGCGACGGGGAGAGCGCGATGGACCGGCGAGCCGGGGAGAAGTCCGGGGATACGACCGGCCCGGCCGAGATGCCGGCGCCCGATCTCGACGCCTTCGCACAGAACATGAGCCGCCTCGTCGAGGAATACGGCAAGGTCACCGCCGCCTATCTCAAGCCGATCGAGCGTGGCGAGGCCAAGGGCGGGCAGGCCGACGAGGCCAGCGAGATGGTCAAGACGCTGGGCCGCGTCGCCGAGAAATGGGTCTCCGACCCGCGCAAGATCATCGAGGCGCAGGCCTCGCTGACGGGCGATTTCCTGACGCTGTGGAGCACGATGCTCAAGCGGGCGGGCGGCGAGGAGGCCAAGCCCGTCATCGAGCCGGACAAGCGCGACGCCCGCTTCGCCGACCCCGACTGGTCGGCGCATCCGATGTTCGACTTCGTCAAGCAGGCCTATCTGATCGGCACGCGCTGGGCCGAATCGATGGTCGACCGGGCCGAGGACCTCGACCCGCACACCCGCGAGAAGGCGCGCTTCTACGTGAAGCAGATCGCCAGCGCGCTCTCGCCCTCCAACTTCGTCGCGACGAATCCCGAACTGCTGCGCGAGACGCTGCAGCAGAACGGCGAGAACCTGGTGCGCGGCATGAAGATGCTGGCGGAGGACATCGAGGCCGGCCGCGGCGAGCTCAAAATCCGGCAGTCCGATCCGGGCGCCTTCAAGATCGGCGTCAACATCGCCGCGACGCCCGGCAAGGTCGTCTACCGCAACGACATCATGGAGCTGATCCAGTACGCGCCCGCGACCGAGACCGTGCTGAAGCGCCCGCTCCTGATCGTGCCGCCCTGGATCAACAAGTTCTACATCCTCGATCTGAACGCCGAGAAGAGCTTCATCCGCTGGGCGGTCGCCCAGGGGCTGACCGTGTTCTGCATCTCCTGGGTCAACCCGGACGAGCGGCACGCCACCAAGGATTTCGAGAGCTACATGCGCGAGGGCGTCTTCGCGGCCCTGGAGGCGATCGAGCAGGCGACCGGCGAGAAGAAGGTCAGCGCGATCGGCTACTGCGTCGGCGGCACGCTGCTCGGCGTCACGCTCGCCTATATGGCGGCGGTCGGGGACAAGCGCATCGACGCCGCGACCTTCTTCACCACCCAGGTCGATTTCTCGCAGGCCGGCGAGCTCTCCGTCTTCGTCGACGAGGAGCAGATCCGGGCCGTCGAGGAGCAGATGACCAAGAGCGGCTATCTCGACGGCGCGCGCATGGCGGGCGCCTTCAACATGCTGCGGCCCAACGACCTGATCTGGTCCTATGCGGTCAACAACTACCTGAAGGGCAAGGCGCCGACGCCCTTCGACCTGCTCTACTGGAACTCCGATTCGACGCGGATGCCGGCGGCCAACCACTCCTTCTACCTGCGCAACTGCTATCTCGAGAACAAGCTCTCCAAGGGCGAGATGGTGATCGGCGGCCAGCGGCTCGATCTCGGGGCGGTGACGATCCCGATCTACAACCTCGCCACCCGCGAGGACCACATCGCCCCGGCCCGCTCGGTTTTCACCGGCTCGCAATGCTTCGGCGGGCCAGTCGACTACATCGTCGCGGGCTCGGGCCATATCGCCGGCGTCGTCAACCCGCCCGGCAAGGTGAAGTACCAGTACTGGACCGGCGGGCCGGCACGCGGAAGCTATGAGGACTGGATCGGCGCGGCGCAGGAGCATCCGGGCTCCTGGTGGCCGCACTGGTTCTCGTGGGTCGAGGCGCAGGCGCCCAGGCGGGTCAAGGCGCGGGTGCCGGGCGCGGGCAAGCTGCCGGCGCTGGCCGATGCGCCGGGGACCTATGTGCTGAAGAAGGCCTGAGCGGGGCTGGCGCGGACGAGGGATCGGGATCGGCCGAGGGCTGATGCACGAGCGTGCTGCGTTTTCTCGGAACCACCGCCGTCATCCCGGGCTTGCCCCGGGATCCAGCGGAGGGCTCCAGAGCTTGACGATGGATTCCGGATCGGCGCGGCTGCGCCGCTTGTCCGGAATGACGGTCTGTTTCCGAATGAAAACAGCATTCTGCAACAAAAAAGCCGGCCCGCGAGGGCCGGCTTTCGCGTCGGGCGCTGGGCGCCCGGTCAGTTCTTGCGGACCGCGGGGCGGACCGGGATCGCTTCCGTCGGGTTGTCCCAGCGATAGGTCAGGCCGGCCGAGACGATGTGGATGTAGGGCTTGGCCTCGGCGGTGAAGAAGACCGGGCCCTGCTGCGGATGGGTGCCGCTGTAGTTCACCTTGGCCTTGTTCACGTTGATGTAGGTGTAGCCGACATCAAGCTTGAGCTTGTCGGTGACCTGGTAGCTCGCACCGGCCGAGAGCCAGAGCCGGTCGTTGTCCGAGATGAAGACGGTGCGGTTGGTGTCGTTCACCGGCGACAGCTCGTAGGCGACACCGGCGCGCAGGGTCAGGGCCGGGCTGTACTTGTACTCGACGCCGCCGCTGAAGAACCAGCTGTCGTCATAGACGAAGTTGAGGCTCGAGATCGGCAGGCCGCTGATCTGGCTGACGATCGGGATGCGGCGGAAGCGGCTCCAGTTGGTCCACTCGACGCCGAGATGGGCCTGCCACTGGTCATTGATGACCTGCGACACGCCGAAGACCACCGAGTCCGGCAGGTTCAGGTTGGCCTTGATCGGGCTGACGCCGGCGAGGGTCGAGATCGTGCCCTCGAGCGTCTGGTGGATCGAGGAGCGGTAGGCGATACCGATCGTCGTGCCCTCGCGCGGCGTCAGGGTCGCACCGACGCGGAAGCCGAAGTCGATGGTGTCGCCCTTGAGGACCTGGTTCGGGGCCGCCGGGCCGATCGCGCCGGGCAGCGTGGCGCCGGTGGCGTTCTTCAGGCTCGTGCTGAGATACTGGACCTGGAAGGCCGCACCAACGGAGAGCCAGTCATTGACCTTGTAGCCGATGGTCGGGGAGACGTTGATCGTGCGCAGATTGGCCGAGCGGCCATAGACCTGGCCGGCATAGACCTGGTTGTCGGCCTTGGAGCGCAGGCCGAAGGGCGCCCCGGTGGTCATGCCGATCCAGAAGCGGTCGGTCAGCTGCCAGGCCGAATAGGAGGCCGGGATGAAGGCGCCGTCGCCACCGATGTTGCCGGAGCCGTTCTGGATCGGGTTCAGCGGGCCGACCGGCGAGCCGAGCCGCGTCGGCGAGGTCGGATCATAGGAGGCGTTGGCGTTGAGATAGGTGAAGTTCCACTGGCTGTTGCGGCCGGGGAACATGGTGATGGTCGCGGGGTTCCAGGCCATCGCGCCCATGCCGATGCCGCCGGCGGCCGCGCCGGCATAGGCCATGCCGAGACCCTCGGCGCTTTGGCCGCTGCGGATCGCGAAGGAGCCGGCCTGGGCGGCGCCGGCGGCGAGGAGCGCCGCCATCGAAACCGTAGCCACCGCGGCTGTGCGAACAATGCCCTTCATGGAATCCATCCCGTCTTGATGTTTCTTCGGGGCGCATGGCCCCGCTCGAATCCGAGCATGCCGCGAGGCGGTTCCCGCCGCAATCCCGCCGCGAAGGCGCCGTTTTCCCGCCCGCCCCCCGGTCTGCCGCTTGGGCAAGCGCGAGAAACGGGCGAAATCGGCGATATTTCATGTTGCCGGCTTGGTGCTGTCGCCAAAGATATCGTTTATATAAGAACTATCGCCGGTTTTGGTGTTTCTGGCTCGTTTCGGGGCAGCCCCGCCCAAGGCAGAGGCAATCCGCTTTGACGGCGGGCGTGGCATTCCCGCAACATGCCCGTTGGCCGCTCGCCGCAGCCGCGCCATGCGCGCGAATGCACTTGTCTTTCGGGCCTGCGTCTTGTCAGGATCGCGCCCCAATTAGATCGTTTGAAAACGGGGGAAACGACGTGAAACTGCTACGCTTCGGAGCCGCGGGCGCTGAAAAGCCCGGTCTCCTCGATGCCAAGGGCGTCCTGCGCGACCTGTCGGGCATCATCCCCGATCTCGCCGGCAAGGCCCTGACATCCGCCTCGCTGGCGAAAATTGGGGCGATCGACCCCGAGTCGCTGCCGAAGGTCGCCGGCGCACCGCGCATCGGCGCCTGCGTCGGCGACGTCCGCAACTTCATCGCGGTCGGCCTCAACTTCGCCGACCATGCGGCGGAGACCGGCGCCGAAATCCCCAAGGAGCCGATCCTCTTCAACAAGGCGCCGAACTGCATCGTCGGCCCGAATGACGACGTGATCATTCCCAAGGGCTCGAAGAAGACGGACTGGGAGGTCGAGCTCGCCATCGTCATCGGCGACGGCGGCTCCTACATCCCGGAAGACAAGGCCATGGCCGCGATCGCGGGCTTCGCCGTCTGCAATGACGTCTCGGAACGCGAATTCCAGATCGAACGCGGCGGCCAGTGGGCCAAGGGCAAGGGCTGCCCGACCTTCGGCCCGCTCGGCCCCTGGATGGTGACGACGGACGAGGTCAAGGACGTCCAGAACCTCGCCATGTGGCTCGAAGTCGACGGCGAGCGCGTCCAGAACGGCTCGAGCAAGACGATGATCTTCGGCTGCGCCTATCTCGTCCACTACATCAGCCAGTTCATGCGGCTGGATCCGGGCGATGTCATCACCACCGGCACGCCGCCCGGCGTCGGCCTCGGCTTCAAGCCGCCGCGCTTCCTGAAGGGCGGCGAGGTCGTCAAGCTCGGCATCGAGGGCCTGGGCGAGCAGCAGCAGCACTTCAAGGCCTATCAGGGCTGAGATCGCTCCTCACCGACGTGGAAAAGGGCCGCTCGCGCGGCCCTTTTTTGTGCCTCCGTCCAGGCGGGCCGGCTCACTTCTCGGGCAGGCCGAGCATCAGCCGGATGTTCTGCACGGCGGCGCCCGAGGCGCCCTTGCCGAGATTGTCGAGCCGCGCGACCAGCACCGCCTGGCGGAGATCGTCGTCACCGAAAACCCGCAGTTCCAGCTTGTTGGTGTCGTTGAGCGCCTGGGGCTCGAGCTTGCCGCCGGCCTGTACGGCCGGAACAATCGAGACATAGGTCGAGCCGGCATAATGCTCGGCCATCGCGTCGGCGAGATCGGCCGCCTTGGGCTTGCCCGGCAGCGTGTCGAGATGCAGCGGCACCGAGACCAGCATGCCCTGCCGGAAATTCCCCACCGAGGGAATGAAGATCGGCCGCCGCGACAGCCGCGCATAGCGCTGCAGTTCGGGCAGGTGCTTGTGCTTGAGGCCGAGCCCGTAGAGCTCGAAGGCCGGGGCCGTGCCGGCCTCATAGGCCTCGATCATGCTTTTGCCGCCGCCGGAATAGCCCGACACCGCGTTGATGGTGACGGCGTGATCGGGCGGGATGAAGCCGGCATCGACCAGCGGCCGCAGCAGCGCGATGCCGCCGGTGGGATAGCAGCCCGGGTTGGAGACGCGGGTGGCCTTGGCGATGGTGGCAGCGTGGCCGTGCTCCAGCTCGGCGAAGCCGTAGACCCAGTCCGGCGCGACGCGATAGGCGGTCGAGGCGTCGACGATCTTGGGCGACTTCGCCCCCAGCGCGTCGGCGAGCGCGACCGATTCCTTCGCTGCGTCGTCGGGCAGGCAGAGCACGACGAGATCGACCTGCGCCATCATCTCCTGGCGGGCGACCGGGTCCTTGCGCTTCTCGGGGTCGATGCTCCTGACGACGACGCCCGGCATCGCCGCCAGCCGGTCGCGGATGCCGAGCCCGGTCGTGCCGGCTTCGCCGTCGATGAAGATGGATTTCGGGTTCTGGCTCATCGGACCCTCGCAAGGCGTCTGGGGGATCGGCTCAAAGAACTTGGCCGGCTTCGGGCATAAAAAAACCGCGCTCCGGGCGCGGTCGCGGACAGTCGGGCTGCAAGCCGAGCGTCACCGCGGTCGCGCAGGGGCGGCCGTGACAGGGCGACGTCGGGACAGGTTGGTGGTCATCAGCGGGATATGAGGGAGGGATGCAGCGCTGTCAATTGTCCGCTCGCGCAGGAAGACAGGCGTCATGGTCGGCCTTGTGCCGACCATCCACGTCTCCCGGTATCGAGGGCTGTCTTCAAGACGTGGATGCTGGGCACAGGCCGAGCACGGCGAAGCATCGTTCCTCAACGATCGGAATCGCTTGCCGCCGTCCTTGGCACGGATCCGCTTCAACCGGCCTTCTTCAGCGCCAGCGCCTGAATGTGGTGCTGGACCAGGGTCGAGCCGGCGATCGCGGTGATGTCCGCGTGGTCGTAAGGCGGCGAGACCTCGACGAGGTCCATGCCGCGAATGTCGAGGTCGCGCAGGCCCCAGACTAGGCGCAGCGCCTGCTCGGCCGACAGCCCGCCCGAGACCGGCGTGCCCGTTCCGGGTGCGAAGGCGGGGTCGAGCGCGTCGATGTCGAAGGTCAGATAGGCCGGCCCCTCCCCGACCCGCTCGCGGATCCGCGCGAGCGTCCCCGCCACACCGAGCTCGTGGACGGTGTAGGCGTCGAGGATCGCGATGCCGCCGTCGCGCGGCGCGACGGTGCGGATGCCGATCTGGATCGAGCGCTCGATGTCGATCAGGCCCTCGCGCACCGCCTCCAGCACGAAGGAGCCGTGGCCGATGGACCCGACACCGTCGTCCCAGGTGTCCTGATGCGCGTCGAACTGGATCAGAGCGAGCCGGCCATGGCGGGCGACATGGGCGCGCAGCAGCGGCAGCGTGACGAAATGGTCGCCACCCAGCGTCACCAGATGCGCGCCGGAGGCGAGGATGCCGGCGGCTTCCGCCTCGATGGCGCGGGCGCAGCCCGGCAGGTCGCCGCGCGGCAGCAGGCAGTCGCCATAGTCGAGCGCCGCCAGATGCGCGAAGGGATCGAGGCCGGAGGGATATTGCGGGTCGCCGTCGAAGATCGCGCTGGCGCGGCGCAGCGCCTGCGGGCCGAAGCGCGCGCCGGGCCGGTTCGTCACGGCGAGATCGAAGGGCACGCCCCAGACCACGAGATCGCAGCCGGCGACGTCCTTGCCGTAGCGCCGGCGCATGAAGGAGAGCGCGCCGGCATAGGTCGGGTCGGCCGCGCCGCCACGGCGCTCGCCGGTGAAGGCGTGGTCGATCGAACCCGGGCCGGTCTGCTCGGTCATCGCGACGCTCCCCTTCTCACGGGCGGCGCCCCATCAGCCAGACATAGAGGCACCAGGGCAGGATCAGCGCGAGACCCGTAAGCACCAGCCGCAGCACCGTCCAGGCGACAGGGTTCTGCAGCGCGCGCCCGTCGAGCTCCGGCACGCCATGGATCAGGCCGAGCGCGAAGGCCGGCGCGAGGAAGATCACCAGCGCGTTGGCGATCCGGCGCCCGCGCGGCAGGTCGCGTCGCGCCAGCGCGAGCAGCGCGGGCACGGCGACCATGCCGAAGGCGATGAGGATCAGGAGGACGCGCATGGTCGTGGCCTATCGCAGCCGCTCTGCCGAGAAAACCCCGTCCGTCATGGCGAGCGCAGCGAAGCCATCCAGGGAGACGTCGAGCGCGCGTGGCTGGATTGCTTCGCTGCGCTCGCCATGACGCGGCTACCGCCCGCCGCCGACGCGCAGGATCGAGCCGACGACATAGGACGCGGCCTCCGACAGGGCGAAGAGCACGACCTCCGCGATCTCCTCGGGCTGAGCGGCGCGTCTGAGCGGGATCGAGGGCGCGATGCGGGCGACGCGGCCGGGCTCGCCCGATGACAGGGCGTGGATCTCGGTCTCGGTCATGCCCGGCGCGACCGCGTTGACCCGGATGCCGGCGGGCGCCAGCTCCTTCGCCATGCCAACCGTCAGGGAATCGATTGCGCCCTTCGAGGCCGCATACCAGACGAATTCGTCGGGCGCGCCGAGGCCCGACGCGATCGAGGAGATGTTGACGATCACCCTGCCCTTCGCGTCCGGGTTGGCGAGCAGCGCGCGCGTCGCCTCGCGTGCGACCAGGATCGCGCCGGTGACGTTGACGTCGATGCAGGTGCGGATCGTCTGCGGGTCGGCCTCGGCCAGCTTGCTCGCGGGACCGGTGATGCCGGCATTGTTGACGACATGGGTGAGCGGGCCCAGCGCAGCCTGCGCGTCCGCGAAGACGCGGGCGATGTCGTCCTGCACGGCCATGTCGCCCTGCAGCGCGACCGCTTTCGCCCCAGCGGCCTCGCAGGCCGCGACGACCTCGGCGGCGGCCTTCGCCGCGCTCTGGTAGTTCACCGCGACGTCATAGCCGCGCTGTGCGGCCATCACGCAGATGGCGGCGCCGATGCCCCGGCTGCCGCCGGTGACGAGGAGAACGGGTCGGGCGGCGGTCATGATGTCTCTCCTCGAGCGGTTCCGAAACCGTCATTGCGAGCGCAGCGAAGCAATCCAGGCGAAGGTCGAGCGTACGACCCTGGATCGCTTCGCTGCGCTCGCGATGACGGTGGGGACAGAGAATACGAAAAGGGCGGCTCTTGCGAGCCGCCCTTTCCACATATCGGACAGTCTGGAAACGATCAGCGCTTCGAGAACTGGAAGCTGCGGCGGGCCTTGGCCTTGCCGAACTTCTTGCGCTCGACGACGCGCGAGTCGCGGGTCAGGAAGCCTTCCTTCTTGAGCGGGCCGCGAAGCTCGGGCTCGTAGAAGGTCAGGGCCTTGGAGATGCCGTGACGGACAGCGCCGGCCTGGCCGGAGAGACCGCCGCCCTTGACCGTGACGACGACGTCGTACTGGGTCAGGCGATCGACGAGCTGCAGCGGCTGCTGGAGGACCATGCGCAGCACGGGGCGCGCGAAGTAGACCACCTGGTCACGGGTGTTGACCGTGATCTTGCCGGTGCCGGGCTTGATCCAGACGCGGGCGATGGCGTTCTTGCGCTTGCCGGTGGCATAGGCGCGGCCCTGCGCATCGACCTTCTTGACGTGGACGGGAGCATCCGGCTGCGCGGTCTTGGCGACCTGGCCGAGCTGCTCGAGAGACTGAAGAACCTCGGCCATGGTCAGACCCTCGCATTCTTGCTGTTGAGCGCGGCGACGTCGAGCGTCTCCGGCGACTGGGCCGCATGGGGGTGCTCGGCGCCCTTGTAGACGCGCAGGTTGCCGAGGATCTGGCGGAAGAGCGGGCCGCGGGGCAGCATGCGCTCGACGGCCTTCTCGACGATGCGCTCCGGGAAGCGCCCCTCGAGGATGAACTTGGCCGAACGCTCCTTGATGCCGCCGGCATAGCCGGTGTGGTGGTAGTACACCTTCTGGTCGCGCTTGCGGCCGGTCAGGACCACCTTGTCGGCGTTGATGACGATGATGTTGTCGCCGCAGTCGACATGGGGGGTGTACGCCGACTTGTGCTTGCCGCGCAGACGCAACGCCACAACCGCGGCGAGACGACCCACGACGAGCCCGGAGGCGTCGATCACAACCCACTTCTTTTCGACATCGGCGGGCTTGAGCGAGATGGTCTTCATCGCGGGCACCCTTCGGAGCGTTGAAAAAAGGACAAGCCGCCGGAGGACCGGCGGCGGTGTGAGCGGGGGATAGGGGCAGGTCGCTCCGGTGTCAAGCGCTGTTCGACGGTCGCAGTCCCGAAAAACGCATTGTTTTCAGCGGAATGCCGAAAACGGTATCATGATACCGCGACCCGCCGCAGTCAGCGCTCCGCCGGAATCGAATAGGTCCCCGTCGCATGGGCGACCATCTCGCTCTCCCCTTGCGAGTAGAGCGAGACTTCGCCGACCGCCAGCCGCTTGCCGAGCTTCAGCAGCCTCGCCTCCCCGATCAGCGCGGCGGGCGCCGGCTTGCGCAGGAAATTGAAGGACAGGCTGGTGGTGACGGCGAGCGCGACCGGGCCGATCTGGCCGAGGATGGCGGCATAGAGGGCGACGTCCGCCAGCGCCATCATGGTCGGGCCGGAGATCGTGCCGCCCGGCCGCAGATGCTTCTCGTGATAGTCGCAGCGCATGCGGGCCGTCATCGGCCCGACCTCCTCGACGAAATAGGTCCGCCCGCCGCTATGGAGCTGCGGGAAGACCTCGTCGAGAAAGGCCTCGAGCTGCGCGGCGGTCATGCGGGGCGTGGTGTCGCGCAGGGTCATCTCGGGCGGTCCGGCACAGGCTGCGGTGAGGCGATGCCCCTTGCAGCATGGGGGCGCGCGGCGGACAATACGGCAAAACGCACAGGCAGACGCGTAAGGAAACGCCGAGGTCACCGCCATGAACGCCCATGCCCCCCCGGAAGCCGCGCCCGCACTGCGGCGCGACGACAGCGACGGCATCGCCGTCCTCACGCTGAACCGCCCGCAATCGCGCAACCCGCTGAGCGAGGCGATGCTGGCCGCGCTGGCCGAAAACTTCACCGCCATCGCCGCCGACCGCAGCGTCAAGGCCGTCGTGCTGGCAGCCGAAGGTCCGGTTTTCTGCGCCGGGCACGACCTCAAGGAGATGAGCGCGCACCGCGCCGATCCCGACCGGGGCCGTGCCTACTTCACCGACATCCTCAGGCGCTGCTCGGGCGTGATGCAGCAGATCACCGCCCTGCCCCAGCCGGTGATCGCAGCGGTGGAAGGCACGGCGACGGCGGCGGGCTGCCAGCTCGTCGCAAGCTGCGACCTAGCGGTCGCGGGCGACGGCGCACGTTTCTGCACGCCAGGCGTTCATATCGGGCTGTTCTGCTCGACGCCGATGGTGGCGCTGACGCGCAACCTCTCCGCCAAGCACGCCATGGAGATGCTGCTGCTGGGCGAGATGGTGCCCGCCGACGAGGCCGCCCGGATGGGGCTGGTCAACCGCGTGGTGGCGGCCGGCAGCGCGCTGGCGGAGGCCAAGCGTCTCGCCGGCGTGATCGCCTCGAAATCCTCAGGCACGATCCGCATCGGCAAGCGCGCCTTCTACGAGCAGCGCGAGATGGGCCTGGCTGAAGCTTACGACCACGCCTCGGCGGTGATGGTCGAGAACATGCTGGCGCGCGATGCCGAAGAAGGCATCGGGGCCTTCGTGGAAAAGCGTGCGCCCGTGTGGGAGGGGTAGGCGCGAGGAACCCCTCTCCTGTAAGGAGAGGGGTTCCTCGCGCCTCTATTTGCCGGATCAGAGCCTTTTCCATGTCCCACGACGCCTATCCCGACGCCCAGATCCGCCAGATCCTCAAGGACACCAAGCGCATCGCGCTGGTCGGCGCCTCGGCCAGCGAGGCGCGGCCCTCCTGGATCGTGACGAAATACCTGCTCGACCGCGGTTATGACGTCATCCCCGTCAATCCCGGCCTCGCCGGCCAGACGCTGCTGGGCAAGACCGTCTACGGTTCGCTGAAGGATGTGCCGGGCCCGATCGACATGGTCGAGATCTTCCGCAACTCGGAGGCCGCCGGGCCGCTCACCGACGAGGCGCTGGCGCTCGAACCGCTGCCGAAGGTGATCTGGATGCAGCTCTCGGTGCGCAACGACGAGGCGGCGGCGCGTGCCGAGGCGAAGGGCGTCACCGTGATCATGAACCGCTGCCCCAAGATCGAGTATGGCCGGCTCTCGGGCGAGATCGGCTGGCAGGGCATCAATTCCCGCATCCTGTCGTCGAAGAAGCCGGTGCTCGCCGGCAAGGGCTTCCAGAAGCTGACGATCCACCGCCCGGGGACGTGAGGGCCTGCCCCCTCACTTGAAGCCACGCGGATAGGGTTTCAGCCAGTCCGCACCGGTCTTCGATGGCTCCACCGGGATTTCGTAGACCCAGGGCCCCGGCTCGCGCCAGACGATCCGGAGCGTGTAGTTCTTCGGCGGCCTCTGCCCCATCGCCCGCGTCATGCTGCGGGCCAGCCGATCGAAGCTGGCATCGCTGCCGTATTGATAGTTCGGATCGACGATGTCGTTAAAGGTGAGGACATTGTTGGTGTACTTCACCGTCAGGTTCGGCGCCTTCAACGACGCCTGCTCGATCGAGATCGTGCCGGACACCTGGACATCGCCCACGGCCCGGTTGGAGCCGTGAAGCACCGCGTAGCCGGAATTGTAGCCACCGGTCTGGGTGCCGACCTCGCCGTGAAACTGAACCTGGTAGGCCTGGAACCTCAGGTCGATCCGGCCATCCGGGAGGACCTTGCCGGCGCGCAGCGCCTCGTCCCTCAAGAACTTCGCGTGTCTGAAGAGGACATCGTCGATGATCCGTTCGAGGCCCTTGTCGGCCTTCATGTAGTCGGCCCATTTCGGACTGTCGAAGATCACCTCGTCGGGCGCATTGCCGCTGAACCAGAGGTCGAAAATCTCCTGGGCGTAGGGATCCATGACCCCGCGGGCGCCGCCGAGCAGCATCCTCGCGGTGAACTCGTCAAAGACCTTCCTGTCATCCCCGCCCGGCTCAGACATCGTTCCCCCCTGACATGGAAACCGTCACCGGCGCCGCGACCCAGCGTCACGAGCCGGAATCGCATGGCCGAATGGGGGCTGGCAAGGCCCCCGGTCTTGGCCAAACTCCCCCGCCGGGCCGACCCCAGCGGGACGAGCCGGCGGGCCCCGGTGAAGGCCGGGCCTGTCTCGCGTGGATGACCCTGGCGCTTTGGGTCGCCCTCCCGGAACCGGCTCATCATGCCGCTCCTGGCCGGCGATAGCGACATCGCCCCACTGTGGTCGCTGAAGCCGCGGCCGTGGTTTCCATGGCTGCGGCGCCTCCCCGGCCCGGCTGATCGGAACGGGCTTGCGCCCCGGCCTGATGACCCCGATCTCGCGCCTCGCGTGAATTGACGCTGACGGGGTCGTTCGATAAAACGAACGCAATGTCTCGCATTCAGAAGATCGCAGGGAGTAGACGATGACCGACCGCGCACCCGGTTTCCATACGCTCGCCATCCATGCCGGCGCCGCGCCCGATGCGGCCACCGGCGCGCGCGCCACGCCGATCTACCAGACAACCTCCTTCGTCTTCGACGACGTCGACCATGCCGCCTCGCTGTTCGGGCTGCAGGCCTTCGGCAATATCTACACCCGCATCGGCAACCCGACCAACGCCGTGCTGGAAGAGCGCGTCGCGGCGCTCGAGGGCGGCACGGCGGCGCTCGCCGTGGCCTCCGGCCATGCGGCCGAGTTCCTCTGCTTCCACGCGCTGATGCAGCCCGGCGACGAGTTCGTCGCCGCCAAGAAGCTGTATGGCGGCTCGATCAACCAGTTCAACCACTCCTACAAGAACTTCGGCTGGAACGTGATCTGGGCCGATTCCGACGATCTCGAGGCGTTTGCCGCCGCCGTGACGCCCAAGACCAAGGCGATCTTCATCGAATCCATCGCCAATCCGGGCGGCGTCATCGTCGACATCGCCGGCATCTCCAAGATCGCCCGCAAGCACAACATCCCGCTGATCGTCGACAACACCATGGCGACGCCCTACCTGATCCGCCCCTTCGAGCACGGGGCCGACATCGTCGTGCATTCGCTGACCAAGTTCCTCGGCGGGCACGGCAACTCGATCGGCGGCATCATCGTCGATGGCGGCTCGTTCAACTGGGTCGGCGACGACCGCTACCCGATGCTCTCCAAGCCGCGACCGGAGTACAACGGCATGGTGCTCGGCGAGACCTTCGGCAATTTCGCCTTCGCCATCGCGACCCGCGTGCTCGGCCTGCGCGACATGGGCCCGGCGCTCTCGCCCTTCAACGCCTTCATGATCCTGACGGGCATCGAGACGCTGCCGCTGCGCATGCAGCGCCATTGCGAGAGCGCGCTCGCGGTCGCGACCCATCTCTCGAAGCATCCGGCGGTGGAGTGGGTCAGCTATCCCGGCCTGCCCGGCGACAAGTATCACGACCTCGCCAAGCACTATTCGCCCAAGGGCGCCGGCGCGGTCTTCACCTTCGGGCTGAAGGGCGGCTACGACGCCGGCGTCAAGCTCGTCACCGAGCTCAAGCTGTTCTCGCATCTGGCCAATATCGGCGACACGCGCTCGCTGGTGATCCACCCGGCCTCGACGACGCATCGCCAGCTCAGCGACGCGCAGAAGACGGCGTCCGGCGCCGGCCCGCAGGTGATCCGCCTGTCGATCGGACTGGAAGACGTGCAGGACCTGATCGACGATCTGGATCAGGCGCTGGCCTGAGCGCTGTCTTTCCGGGGCGTCGCGCAGCGACGAACCCGGAACCCACGACCGGGTGAGCCTGTCTTGGACACTGCTGCGTCGGCAAGGAACCCGCGACCGCTCACCCGGTCGTGGGTTCCGGGTTCACGCCTGCGGCGTGCCCCGGAATGACGGGAAGGCTCACCCCCGCGCGGCGGCTTCCGTGCGCGTCACATGGACGACGCCCATCGCAAGCACGAGGAAGCCGAGCGCCTGGTGGGCAAGCCCGGCCCAGAGCGGCACGACCAGCAGCAGCGTGACGATGCCGAGCACGGCCTGGCTCAGCGTCAACCCGAGGATCGCGGTGGCGCGCTTGGCCCCGCCTGAGCCCGGCGCGATCTTGCGCAGCGAGACCATGTGCCAGAGCGCCAGCGCCAGCAGCAGATAGGCGCCGAGGCGGTGGTTGAACTGCACCAGCGCGGCGTTGTCGACGAAGTTTTCCCAGAAGGCGGGCCGCACGAACAGCGTCTCGACGCCAGGCACCAGCGCGCCGTCCATCAGCGGCCAGGTGTTGTAGACGAAGCCGGCGCGCGAGCCGGCGACGAGCCCGCCGAGCGCGATCTGCCCGAAGAGCAACGCCAGCAGCAGCCAGGCCACCGCGCGTCCATGCCCCGGCTCGGCCCGGCGCGCCGGCGTCATCCAGGTGGCAAAGGCCACCACCGAGGCAAAGAACAGCGCGGCGAAGGTCAGGTGCAGTGTCAGCTTGACCGGCGCGACCGCGACCATGCCGGGCTGGAGCCCCGAGGCGACCATGATCCAGCCGATCGTGCCCTGCAGGCCGAGCAGCAGCCCCATGCCGAAGATCACCAGCGTCTGGCGCCAGGGCAGAAGGCGAAGCGCAGCGATAACGAGGAAGCCACCGAGATAGACCAGGCCGATGAAGCGGCCGAGCTGGCGGTGGCCCCATTCCCACCAGTAGATGAACTGGAACTCGCCGAGGCTCATGCCCTGGTTCAGCAGCTGGTATTGCGGGCTGGCGCGGTACTTGGCGAATTCGCTCGCCCAGGTCTCGGCCGAGAGCGGCGGCAGGGCGCCGGTGATCGGCTTCCACTCGGTGATGGACAGGCCCGAGCCGGTGAGCCGCGTCGCGCCGCCGACGACGACCATGACGAAGACGAGGGCGGCCACGGCCCAGAGCCAGCGGCGGATGCCGGCATGGCTGGTCGCTGGCGCGGTCGCAGGGAGGGCTCGGTCGAGGGCGATCGTCACGGGGCCGGGGCTTTCCGTCGCAAGGGCTGCGCTTCACAAGCGGGATGACAGGTGACAGATAGTCGGCGCGCCCGGGGCCGACAACGCCCGCATTGCCGCAGGCCGGCGCCCGCGCCGAAAGTCAGGACGAGACCACCCGATGAGACAGACCCACCGCAAGCTGATCGGCACCGTCCTCATCCTCGTCTTCGTCTGCGTCTATGCGCTGGTCGCGATGGCGCTGGCGCAGGGACGCATCACCACGGCGCCGAAGCTCGTCCAGACGATCGCCTATATCGCGCTCGGGCTGGCCTGGGTGCTGCCGCTGCTGCCGCTGATCAAGTGGATGGAGCGGAAGGACCGGGCCTGACGATTTTGGCGCCGCTCAGGGTCGGCCGCCTTATCAGCGAGAAGGGCTGGCGTTGAGCTGTCGGGCGGACGGTCGGCCAGCATGTGTCCCTGTCACAAGAAGCGCGACTGGCAAGTCAGGCCTTCCGATACCGGAAGGCGTGCGCGTTTTCCTGACGCCGCTGTCCGCAGCGGGGCGGAAGTTGACATGCGTAATGCGTATTGCGGTCCCACTTCATGCCCGATCATGAGCATGCTAGGGCGTGTGATCACCTTCGAACTCGGCCTTCAGCTCAAGATAGGTTTGATAACGCAACTCGCGGACTTCTGCTTCCGTGAAAGGGTTTTCTTGCACTTCGATATCGGATCGATACCGTTTCGTTGGCGCATTGGGCTGTTCGCATTCTACGATCTTGATCGCTATTTCTGATCCGACTGCGATTTCCGGTGTCTTCCAGCGGGCATTGTGAGCGCGATCTTCTCGATCTTGGCTCATGCCGTGAACTGCCAGTCGATAATCTACGTCGTTAATTCTGTCGGTTCGCACCATAGTCACAGTAACGCTCATGACCGCCCAATCGGCCATACCAGCGCGTGTTACGCGCTTCCCGTTCACTTCAACATCGTAAGCGAGCATTTGGCTCCCTTCTCAATAGTAAGCGGCCTTGTGAAACGGTAGTGTCATCCGTGCCAAGTGGCGACAATGTATCCCACGCAATGTCGAACGTTCTCGCAATGTCCGCAACGGGTCGAAAGCTGAATTCCTCTGCAAGACGTTCACCAAATCTCCCGTCATGGAATGCAGGCTGAGCGCAATGATAAACGTTGATGGCACCCGCTGGTCCACCGACATGGAATTGTTCGCTGCTCTTCCGGGCGGGCGGGCAGTGATCGAGTGGTTCGGCTTCGTGCCGTCCTTCCATGACGCAGAACTGCATCGGCTGGAGGTGGCGAAAGGTGCTGCCTCGATGGCGCTTCGAGCTTTCCGCATGACGGATGCCATAGACGAGAAGGGCTTCTTCGTGCTCGACAAGCACGCGGTCGTGACCCTCCACCTGTCTGACGTGAGCGGCGTGCATCTAACCGGCAACGCCGCATCGATCCTGTCAGAACTCGGCATTCGTCGGGTTGGGGTCGCCCCGGCTGGCTTCAGCACATGCGGGGGACCGACTGCCGGTGACATCGAGGTGAGCTTCGAGACCAGCTACGGCTTGGAGGGATCGATTTACGCGCGTGAGCTGAGCTTCAATATTGATCCCGTCCGCTAAGGGTCGTCAGCCGACATTCACCCGCCGCCCCCGGTTCCACAGCCAGAACGGCAACCCCGAGAGCAGCGCTTTCACAGCCGCCTCGCTCTGGTGCAGGCCGTTGAGCGAGACGCGCGGCAAGGCGTGGAGATGGTCGGCATGCTCCGCGAAGAGATGCCCAGGCCGGGTCGTCACGGCGCTGGCGAAACCCGCTGCCTTCGCCAGCGCGAACTCCCGCGGCCCGGCCGAGGTCGGGTCGCCGACCGGATAGGCGAAATGGCGGATGGGGAGGCCGAGCTGCGCTTCGAGCCGGGTCTGGCTGTCGGTGATCTCGGCGCGGGCGAAGGCCTCGTCATGCCTGGCCAGCATCGGATGCGTCAGCGTGTGGGCGCCGATGGTCACGCCCGGCGCGCCGGCCAAAGCGCGCAGCGTCTCCCAGGGCAGGCATTCGCGGTCCACGAGCGCGGCGGAGTCGATGCCGGCCTGGGCCATGAGATCGGAAATCGCTGACAGCAGAATCGCTTCCGGCTGTTTGCGCAGACGCCAGTAGAGCGCCTCGAAGGCGCGCTGCTTGTCGGTGTCGCTGTCCGTCCGTGCGGTGAAGGGGCCGTCCGGCAGGGCGAGCGAGAGCGCCGGCAGCGCGCGAAGCGCCTCCTCCAGCTCCAGCCACCAGAGCCGCGCCGTGCGGTCGGCGAAGCCCGGCGTGACGAAGAGCGTCCAGGGCGCGGCATGTTTCGCCAGCACCGGCCAGGCGTGCTCGACATTGTCGCGATAGCCGTCGTCGAAGGTCAGCGCGACGAAGAAGCGGCCCGGGCGCGGCGCCGCCAGCCGGGCAAGCGCTTCGTCCAGTGACACCAGATCGTAGCCCTCGGCGCGGATCAGGGCGAGCGTGCGGTCGAGGAAGTCGGGCGTGATCTCGAGCAGGCCATTGGGCCGGAAGCCGCCCGCGCTCTGCGGCCGGACATGGTGCAGCGTCAGGATCACGCCGCGGCCTTGCGCGAGGCCCCTGCCCCAGCGGTCGGCGCCCGTGGCCGCGATCGCCTTGAAGACGGCGGAGAAGACAAGGTGGCGCAGGTTCATCTGTCCGTTCCGCGGCAACCGCCCGCTAACGCTGTTGTCCGATGGCGGCGCCATCTCCGGCGATCGTGGGCGATCTTGCCCAGTCCGTTCACAATAGCGGGTTAAGGAGGCGGCATCGCCGTTGCTCCCGAGGCTTTCAGATCCATGTCAGCGCTCGTCGAACCCAGTCCCTCCGCTCCGACGCATCGCCGCACGGACGCGCCGGTCACGCGCGCGCCGGACGCCGCGAAGAGCTGGTCCAGCCTGTCGGTGGTCGACGAGATCGCCGCGCTCGCAGACGAGTGGCGCGCGCTGGAAGACCGCGCCCTGGTGACGCCCTATCAGGCCTATGGCTGGGTGCGGCCCTTCACTGACACGGTCGGCGCCGCCGAGCGCATGGCCTTCCGCCATGCCGTGCTGCGCGATGCCGGCGGGGCCGCGCTGGCGATCCTGCCGCTGGTCATCACCCGCCGCAGCGGCATCCGCTTCGCCGAGTTCATCGGCGGCAAGCACGCCAACTACCATATGGGAATCTACGACCCCGCCTTCGCCGCCGGTCTCGACGCCGCGGGCGCGCGGCTCATGCTGGCCGAGATCGGGGCGGCCATCGGCGGGCTCGACGCCTTCATCTTCGTCAACCAGCCGATGCAGTGGCAGGGCGTGCCCAACCCGCTGGCGCAGCTCGCCGGCGGCCCCAGCCCGAGCGGCGCCTACAAGCTCGCCCTCGTGCCGGGCGATGGCGAGGGCTCGCTGCGGCGCTCGATGAGCAGCCACGCCCACAAGAAGCTCAAGAACAAGCGCAACCGCTTCGTGACTTACGGCCCCTCCGAAATGGTGCGGGCCCGTACGCCGGCCGAGATCGCCCGCGTGATCGACGCCTTCCTCCGGCAGAAAGCCGCCCGCTTTGCGATGATGGGCATCGCCGACCCCTTCGCGCCGCCGGCCGTGCGCCGCTTCCTGGAGCGCGGCGCGCAGGCGGAGGGGGACCGGCCGCCGGTGCTGGAGCTCTATTCGCTCGACGTCGCCGGGCAGTCGGTCGCGACTTATGTCGGGGCGGTCCAGGCCGGGCGCTTCTCCGGCATGGCGACCTCCTTCGCCATGGACAGCGAGGTCGCGAAGACGAGCCCGGGCGAGATCCTGCTGGTCGACCTGATCCGGCTGAAATCGCGCGAGGGCATCACCGTCTTCGATCTCGGCGTCGGGGAAGCCCGCTACAAGACGACGATCTGCGACGAGCGCGACGACCTCGTCGACAGCTTCCTGCCGCTGACCGCCAGGGGCCATGCCTTCGCGCTGTTCAGCCGGGCCAAGCGCGAGGCGAAGCGGCGCATCAAGGCGTCCCCCGTCGCGCTGAAGCTCGCCCACCGCGTCTCGGGCTGGCTCAGCCGCGGGCGCAAGCCCGCCGCCGACGAGTAGCCGGGCTCAGAGCGGCGCCGGGTCGCGCTCGCGCAGCTCGCCCATGCGGGCCGGCTCGGGCGCGTCCAGCATCAGGGTGACCGGCGCGCGGGTCAGGTCCGACAGGCGATAGGCCGCCTCGACGGCATGGCCGTTGCCAAGCTGGCCGGCCATCACGAGCCCGCCCTGGGCGCGCTTCGCCAGGGGGCCGAGGACCTGCGCCTCGTCGCTGGAGGCAGCGGCGACGAAGACCCAGTCATAGGTCTCGCAGAGCGCATCCAGCGCGACCTCGACGAGGTCCGGCGCCGCCAGGACCGCGTCGCGGCCGGCGCGACCCGGCCCGATGCGGTGCAGCCGCGAGCCGGGCTTGCGGGTGATGATGTCGGAGAACAACGCCTCGCCCGCCAGGAGCTCGGAGAAGCCCGGCTCGCCGCGGCCCTCATCGGCCGCGAGATCGACGATGATGCAGCGGCAGCGCTGCGACAGCAGATCGGCGAGGTCGTGCGGCGTGGTCGCGCCCTCCCCCGACCCGTCGAGCACGAGCACCATCGGCGCCATGCCGCGGGGCGGCTCGTCGATGCGCTCGGCGAGATCGGCGAGCGTCTGCTCGGGACGGGCGAGGTCGAGCGTGATCTGTCCCAGCCGTCCGCCATGGGTGAGCAGGCCCGCCACCCGCTCGCGACGGGCCTCGGCCTGCGATTCCTCGCTGCGATGCGCGCCGGTGCCGGCGCCACCCACCCAGCCCGGGGTGCGCCGCGGCTGGCTCGGGGCCTGGTCGCGCTGCCCGTTCAGGAGTTCGCGCGAGACCACGGTGGCGAGCGCGGTGAGGAAGGTCGCCAGCGTCACGACCAGCACGGTCGGCAGCTTCTTGGGGAAGGAGGGCTCGGTCGGCTCGATGGCGCGCGAGATGACGCGGGCATCGGCGGGCGTGGCGTTCTGGGTGTCGCGGGCCACGGCCTCGCGATAGCGCAGCATGTACTGCTCGAGCTGCTCGCGCAGCGTCCGCGCCTCGCGCTCCAGCGCGCGCAGCTGGACCTCGCTGTCATTGCCGGTCGACACGCTCTTTTTCTGCCCGTCGAGGGCGGCGGTGAAGCTCTCGACGCGCTGGCCGGCGATCTTGGCCTCGTTCTCCAGCGTCCTGACGGTGCGCTCGGCGGCGGCCCGCAGCTGGCCCTCGAGATCGGCGAGCTGGGCGTTGAGCTCCTTGATGCGCGGATGCTCGGAGAGGAGGTTGCGCGATTCGAGCGCGATCTGCGCGCGCAGATTGACGCGCTGCTCGATCAGGCGCCGCACCAGCTCGTTGTTGGCGACATCGGGGATCTCGAAGGTGCGGCCCTGCTTGATCGCGTCGCGGATCAGGCCGGCCTTGGCCTGCGCCTCGGCCTGCTGGCTGCGGGCGGCGGAAAGCTGGGTCGAGAGGTCGCCGAGCTGCTGGGCGTTGATCGTGGTGTTGTTGGCGCCGACGAGCAGCCCGTTGCGCGAGCGGAACGCCTCGACCTTGGCCTCGGCCTCGCTCAAGCGCTGGCGCAGCGGCTCGATCGTGGTCGAGAGCCAGGAGGAAGCGCTGCGGGCGGAATCCTGCTTGGCGGCCTCCTGCAGCTCGAGATAGGCGTTGGCGATGATGTTGGCGCCCTTGGCGGCGAGCGCGGGGTCCTGCGAGGTGAACTCGACCGCGACGATGCGCGAGCGCCCGACAGGGTAAACCAGCAGCCTGTCGTAGTACTTCTCCAGCACGCGATCCTCGGGCGAGCGATCGGCCGGATGGCCGCCGAGCCCGATCAGGACGCCGATCTTGCGCAGCGCGTTGAGCGCGCCGGCACCGGAATCGAACTCCGGATTGCCGACGAGGCCGATGCGCTTGATCGCCTCGCGCGCCAGATCGCGCGACATGATGATCTGGACCTGGCTCTGCACGGCCTCCGCGTCGAACTGCCCGACGCTGTCGGTCGAGGGCTGGCCGGGCAGCGTGAAGAAGGTGCCGCGATTCTCCAGCAGAATGCGGGCCTCGCCGGTGTAGCGGGGCGTCACCAGATTGACCGCGACGAAGGACAGGCCCAGCGCCGCCAGCGTCGGCCCGATGATCCAGGCGCGGCGGCGCTTGATCGCTGCCCAGAGCGCCGTGAGATCGAGCATGTCGCCGCGGCCGTCGTCGCGTGCGGCCGGCTCGCGCAGATCATCCCTGACGTGGCTCTCGGTGTGAGCGGTCATGACCCATCCATTCACGCAAAACTCGCGCGCCCTGAACAGGACGCAGTCGCGATCAGAACCCAGTAAGGTTAGTGCCGGGTTAAGAGGGCGCGTTTCGCCTGTCTCGATCCCGGCCAGACAGGATCGGGCGGAAGCTTTTCTTAACCATATCGCGCCCATGCTTCGCGCAGCTTCGCATGGGTATTGCTTGTGATGAGTCGACGTCTCGCTTCCCTCGCTCTGGCCGTCGCCATGACGGCGGGCGCCTGCGCGCCGCGCGTCGGCCCGTCCGACTACGCGCTGGCCCAGCCGAGCGGCCCCTACCGTCTCGCGACAGGCGACCGCCTGCGCATCATCGTCTTCGGGCAGGACAACCTCTCCAACATCTATGCGGTCGATGGCTCGGGCCGGATCGCGATGCCGCTGATCGACGCCGTGGAGGCGCAGGGGCGCACGACGCGCGAGCTGGAGCGCGCGATCGAGGCCAAGCTGCGGGCCGGCTATCTGCGGGAGCCGAAGGTTTCGGTGGAGGTCGACACCTACCGCCCCTTCTTCGTGCTCGGCGAGGTCACCAATTCCGGCCAGTTCCCCTACGTGCCGGGCATGACCGTGCAGACCGCGGTCGCCATCGCCGGCGGCTTCACGCCACGGGGGCAGCGCTCCTATGCCGAGGTGACGCGCCAGATCGAGGACCAGCTCGTCACCGCGAGCGTTCCGATCACCTATGCGGTCCAGCCCGGCGACACCATCGTCATCAAGGAACGCTGGTTCTGAGCCTGCGCGGAGAGCCCCGATGACGGACGCACCGCGCCTGCGGATCCTGCATGTCTTCCGGGCGCCGCTCGGCGGGCTGTTTCGCCATGCCATCGATCTCGCCAGGGGCCAGGCCGAGCGCGGCCACGCGGTCGGCATCTTCTGCGATTCGACGACCGGTGGGCGCCGCGCCGACGAGGTCTTCGCGGAGCTCTCGGGCCAGCTCTCTCTGGGAATCACGCGCGTGCCGATGTCGCGCTATCCGAGCGTCACCGATGCGCGCGCGCAGATCAGCGCGATGCGCCTGCGCAGCAAGCTCGATCCCGACATCGTCCATTGCCACGGCTCCAAGGGCGGGGTGTATGGACGGGTTCCCGCGCTCGTCAGCCCCGGGCGGCGCTATGTCACGGCCTACACGCCCCATGGCGGCAGCTTCAACTACAAGCCCGGCGGCACCGAGCATAAGGTCTACATGGCGGTGGAGCGGCTGCTCGAGCGCGCCACAGACATGTTCCTTTTCGAGAGCCGGTTCATCGCCGGGCGCTTCGAGGCCTATATCGGCCACATGCCGGCGACGGACCACCGCATCGTCCTCAACGGCATCTCCGACCCCGAATTCGAGCCGATCGACCACAGCGAGGCGACCTTCGACCTCGTCTATCTCGGCGAATTGCGCTCGGCCAAGGGCATCGACACGCTGATCGAGGCGCTCAGCCTGCTGAAGACCCGCGACGGAATCACGCCGCGCATGCTGATCGTCGGCTCGGGCCCCGACGAGGCGGAACTGCGGGCGCTGACGGTCTCGCGCGGGATCGCCGACCAGTGCGTCTTCG
The DNA here is from genome assembly GCF_001713455.1 of Bosea sp. RAC05. NCBI lineage: Bacteria > Pseudomonadati > Pseudomonadota > Alphaproteobacteria > Hyphomicrobiales > Alloboseaceae > Allobosea > Allobosea sp. RAC05. The sequence continues at coordinate 2,361,126 of NZ_CP016464.1, read as the reverse complement.
AGCCCCCGGGTCCGATCCGCAAGGCCCTGTCGCGCGCGCAGGTCATGGTCGTGCCCTCGCGCGCCGAATCCCTGCCCTATGTCGTGCTCGAGGCGGCGGCGGCGGCCCAGCCGCTCGTCTCGACGGATGTCGGCGGGATCAACGAGATCTACGGGCCGCGCCATCGCCACCGGCTGATCCAGCCGAACGATCCGCTCGTCATGGCCGACGCGATCGGCCGGGCGCTGGCGGCACCGGAGGCGGATCGTCACGCGGAGGCGAGCGATCTCGCCGCCCATGTCCGCGACACGTTCCGGCTCGCCCCGATGATCGACGGCGTCACCGCCGCCTATCGCGATGCGCTGGCCAGGCGCCGGGGCGCCTGACCGCTCAGAGCAGCTTAAGCGAGACGACACCGACGAGCACGAGGGCGATCCCCGCCCAGCCTGTGGGCCGGATGCGCTGGCCGAAGACCAGCGCGCCGATGATCGCGGTGATCACCAGCCCGGCGCCACCCCAGACCGCATAGGCGACGGACAGGTCCATGCCGCGGATCGCCTGGGCGAGCGCGGCGAAGGCGCCGATCACCAGCGCGATGCCGGCCAGCCCCGGCAGGCGCCGGCGCATGCCGTCGGAGAGCTTGAGCAGGCAGGAGCCGAGAACCTCGAGCACGACCGCCAAGGCGAGCCAGGCGAGAGCGAGCGTCTGCGGCAGCAGGGCGGAGGTCATGCCGGCCTCCCCTGCGCCGTGCGGACCGGGGCGTCACCGACGCCACGCTCCAGCAGGAGGATGCCGGCCAGGATCGCCGCCAGGGCGACGATCCGCTCCGCCGTCAGATGCTCGCCGAACAGGAGATGGCCGACGACAGCGATGCCGACGATGCCGAGCCCCTCCCAGACCGCATAGGCGACGGCGAGCGGAATGACCCGCAGCGCGATCGAGAGCAGGGCGAAGGACAGGCCGATCAGGGCCAGCGGCAGGAACGCCACGAGCCAGGGTGCGGACACGACGGATTTCAGCGCGGCCGTCGCGACGATCTCGACGGCGATGGCCGCGAGCAGGAAGAACCAATGGGAAAACATGTTGCACACGGGCGAAGCCGGCAACGGGCACCACGGAGGCAGTGCCGGAGGGCTCAGCGAAAGTTCGAGTTTGAGATCAGCATCCGGTCGAAAAAGGCTTTCGGCACTTCGATCCCGAAAGCAGCACGGCGACGGCACTCCGACGGCAGGGCCGGAACTTCAATCGCGCAAAAATGTGCTTCTCAGACACTCATCACGCAACGATATAGCCTCGCGATTGCTTTGCGTCAACCTCGAACGTCTTTTTTCCATGCCCTCAAGCGGCAAACGACGCGCGAAACACGCGATTTCGACTGCAACAATACCTTGATCGGGCTGGGAAAAATCCGATTTCCGCAGCGTGGCGGGCGGCCCCGCCGCCACAGGCGCTCGCAGCCGGGTTCGCGGCGGCAGCGGGAGCGCCGCGAAACAGCGATCGGTCGGATTAAGCCTTCCGTGAGCATTTTCCGGTAGGCCATCGGCACGATCGGCTGGCCGGCAGAAGGCAATGCGTCCGGCGATGCCGACCGCGACGGGGATGTGACGTCATGGGTGCCTTCGATGTCCGCGATCTGATGAAGGCGGATGCGGCCGCCTCGGCCACGCCGGAGATGTTCGGCCCGGCGCGAAGCGGGACGCGCGTGTTCCACCCGCTCGCCGAGCGGATCGCGGCGATCCCGGTCAAGCCGACGCTGTCTCCCGTGATGATCGAGGGGCTGGTGCGCCTGCTCGACGTAATCGCCATCCTCGCAGCGGGCGGGCTGATCTACTGGCTCTATGCGGCCGGCAACACCGAGAGCACCCTGCCCTATCAGGTCACGGTTCCGGCGCTCGCGGTCGGGGCGCTGGCGGCCTTCCAGGCGCTGCACCTCTACCATGTCGGGGCGCTCAGGAACTTCATCGCGATGGCGGTGCGGCTCGCCAGCGGCTGGACGCTGCTGTTCCTGATCACGCTCGCCGCCTTCTTCTTCCTCAAGATCGGCGACCAGGTCTCGCGCGTCTGGCTGCTGGGCTTCTACAGCGTCGGCGCTGCCGCGCTGCTGGGCGAGCGGCTGGCGGTGACGCTGGCGGTGCGCCATCTGACGCGCTCGGGGCGGCTCGAGCGGCGCACCGCCATCGTCGGCGGTGGCGAGGGCGGCGAGGCGCTGATCAAGGCGCTGGAAGCCCAGCGCGACACCGGCCTGCGCATCTGCGGCGTCTTCGACGACCGCAACGACGACCGCTCGCCCGATCTCGTCGCCGGCTATCCCAAGCTCGGCACGATCGACGACCTCGTCGAGTTCGCGCGGCGCACCAAGCTCGACCTCGTCATCTTCACCCTGCCGATCTCGGCCGAGGCGCGCCTGCTGGCGATGCTGCGCAAGCTCTGGGTGCTGCCGATCGACATCCGGCTCTCGGCGCATATGTCGAAGCTGCGCTTCCGGCCGCGCTCCTATTCCTATTTCGGCGCGGTGCCGGTGCTCGACGTGTTCGACAGGCCGATCGCCGACTGGGACATCGTCGTCAAATGGGCCTTCGACAAGGTCGTCGGGGCACTGGCGCTGGTGCTGCTCTCGCCGGTCATGCTGGCCACGGCGATCGCGATCAAGCTCGACTCGAAGGGGCCGGTGCTGTTCCGGCAGAAGCGCTACGGCTTCAACAACGAGCAGATCGAGGTCTTCAAGTTCCGCTCGCTCTACCACGAGATGACCGACCACACCGCCGCCAAGCAGGTGACGAAGGACGATCCGCGCGTCACCCGCGTCGGCCGCTTCATCCGCAAGACCTCGCTCGACGAGCTGCCCCAGCTCTTCAACGTCGTCTTCAAGGGCAATCTCTCGCTGGTCGGCCCGCGGCCGCATGCGCTGCACGCCACCGCCTCAAACCGCGCCTATGAGCAGGTGGTCGACGGCTATTTCGCGCGCCACAAGGTCAAGCCCGGCATCACCGGCTGGGCGCAGGTCAATGGCTGGCGCGGCGAGACCGACACCGAGGACAAGATCCAGCGCCGCGTCGAGCACGACCTCTACTACATCGAGAACTGGTCGGTGCTGCTCGACATCTACATCCTGATCAAGACACCGTTCTCGCTGATGACCAAGAGCGAGAACGCCTATTGAGCGCGCTGGCCGACAGGGGCCATGCGGAGCCGGCGCGCCGCGGCGGCCTGCGCATCTCCTATGCCGCGCTCAAGCGCGGCGCGCTCTGGCTGCTGACCGCCTCGAGCGGGCTGGCGCTGATCGAGCCCTCGCCCTACGAGGTCGTGTTCCTGCTGGCCGTCTTCGTCTTCATGATCACCGGCATCCGCTTCTCGCAGAAGCTTTTGCCGCTGGCCCTGCTGCTGCTGCTCTACAACATCGGCGGCACCTTCTCGCTGATCCCCTGGATGGATGAATCGGCCTCGGTGCGCTTCACCGCCGTGTCGGTCTATCTGATGGTCACTGCGGTCTTCCTCGCCGCGATCATGGCCGACGACGCGCTGGGACGCCTCGAGACGCTGCGCCGGGGCTATCTCTTCGCCGCCTGGGGCGCGGGCCTCGCCGGTCTGCTGGGCTATTTCGACGTGGCGGGGCTGGGGTCTGTCTTCACCCTCTATGGCCGCGCCTCGGGCACCTTCAAGGATCCCAACGTGCTCGGCCCCTTCCTGGTGCTGCCGATCATCTATGTGCTGCATCACATCCTGACCGGCCGGCTCGGGCTGATGCGCGGGCTCCTGCTGATGAGCGTGCCGTTGGCGGCGCTGTTCCTGACCTTCTCGCGCGGCGCCTGGGGCAATCTCGTCGCCGCCGCGCTGCTGATGATCGCGCTGACCTTCCTGACCGCCCCGAATGCGGCGCGGCGTGCCAGGGTCGTCGCGCTGACGCTGACGGCACTCGGCCTGCTGACGGTGGCGCTGCTCTTCGCGCTCTCCTTCGAGAACATCCGCAGCATCTTCGAGGTCCGCGCCAGCCTCGTCCAGGAGTATGATGGCGGCGTCACCGGCCGCTTCGGCAACCAGCTGCGCTCGATCCCGCTGCTGCTGGAGGAGCCCAACGGCTTCGGCCCGCTGCGCTTCCGCTGGCTCTTCCCGGAGGATCCGCACAACGTCTACATCAACGCCTTCGCCTCCTATGGCTGGCTCGGCGGCTTCTCCTGGCTGGCGCTGATGGCGGCGACCTGCCTCGTCGGCTGGCGCCTCGTCTTCCAGCGCTCGCCCTGGCAGAACCATGCGATCGTGCTGTGGTCGGTGCTGTTCGTCACGATCCTGCAGGGGCTGCAGATCGACACCGACCATTGGCGCCACATGTATCTGATGCTCGGCCTGGTCTGGGGGCTCGCCGCGCTGCCGGCGCCGCCCGCAGCGCGGCCTCAGCCGCGGTCCTTGCGGACGACGACATAGGCGTAGGTCGTCACGAAATCCCAGCCGATCTTCGCAGCCAGCGCGTTGAAGGCGTGGTCGGCCTGCTTCAGCCCGGGCATCCGGTCGAAATAGCCGTGGCCCCAGAAGCGCTGGATGTGCACGTCCGAGAAGCCGGCGCGGGTGAGCATCGGCGTCAGCGTCGCCCGGCTGCCGCGGCACCAGTCGTAATGGGCCGGGAACTTCGGATCGCCGCCGCCGTCGCGCCGCGCCGGAAACAGCGCATGGACGATGGCGCGCGAGGCCTTCTCCGGCAGGATGTGGTTGAGCGCGAAGACCGGGGCCCAGAGCGTCGGGAAGAAGGCGAGTGCGACGCCGCCGGGCGCCAGCAGGGCGTGGATGTTGGTCCAGGCGCGCTCGACATCGCCGACATGCTCGAAGACCATGCGCGAGACCATCAGGTCGTAGCCGCCGCGTGCGATGTCGGGCTCGGAGAGATCGCCGGCAATGTCGAAGCAGGCCGTCTTCAGCCCGGCCGGCGTCAGCGCCAGTTCGCCGGCATCGATGTCGTTGACGGTCAGTTCGAGGCCGCGGCGATGGGCCTGCTCGGCGCTGAAGAGCGGATCACGCCCACCGCCGATCTCGCAGACCCGGCGCAGGCCATAGTGCTGGGCCAAGGCGAGGATGGTGGATTCGTAGTTGTCCCAGGCCCATTGCGAGTGCCAGTCCGGCCCGAGCCCGTCGAACAGGGCCGCGATCGTTGCGGGGGACTGCGCCGCCGCGCGCATCGCGGGCCGCACCGGATTCGCCGTGACCGTCGCCAATGACATGGTTGTCTCCGCCTGCTGTCCTCCCCGTCCGCGGAAAACCATGCGCGCAGCGCTTCTGCTCCGCAATCACAGCCTTAATCGACGGTTAATGGCGTGGCGCCCGCCCTGTCCCGCCCTGGCGCAGACGCCCCCCTCGCCGCGGGCCCGATGAAACAAGCGCGCGAAGCCGATTGCATCCGCGGAACACCGCCACTATAAGCCGACCCGTCGGAGCGTAGCGCAGCCCGGTTAGCGCACTTGTCTGGGGGACAAGGGGTCGGAGGTTCGAATCCTCTCGCTCCGACCATTTACCGAACGCCGGTTTTTCGGCCCGAGCCGCGTTGATGGCCGGGCGCCTGATCCCTCCACGGATCGGGTTCTCCACAGGCTCGCGCCCCCTCGCCCTTGCCCGCCCCCCTGCAATGACGGAACGTCAGAGTGCTGCCGTTCGGGAGTGGGGTGCGCCATGTCTGCGTCGTCGGGTCGTGCCGTGTTGCGGGTCTCCGGACAGGGGGCCGTGTTCCTGAGGGCGCTCGCCGTCCTGATGATCGGCATGGCGATCATCCTGCCGCTGCTGGCCTGAGCACCGAGCAGCCCGCCGTCGGCGCCGACGCGCGCCATGCGTGAAGCGGCTCGTATCCTGCGCCGATCGCGGGTAAGCTCCGCTCCAGAGACCGAAGACGGAGGGACGAGACCGATGGCAGGGGACAACCGAGGCCCGCGCGCCTGGCACGACGTCAACAGCGTCCAGGAAGCACCGCGCGAGAAGCAGAAGTCGAGCGGCCGGATCGCCGCCGAAGAGGCCGCCGCCCGCAAGAAGATCGAGGCGCTGCGCGCCCAGCGCCTGGCCAAGCAGGCGGCCGAGCCGCCGCCCCGCCCCCGGCCGCGAAGACCCCGAAGCGCAAGGCCGCCGCACCCTCGGCCTGACCACCCCAGATCACCCCATGCCGGCGGCGCTCACACGCCGCCGGATGGCCGTCAGGCGGCCGCCAGCCAGCTCTGGAGCAGGCCGATATCGGGCTGGGACAGGCCGTGGCCCGCCGGCAGCGTGCGATGATCGACGCTTGCCCCATTGCCCGACAGCGTCTTGGCCAGCCGCCCGACATCGTCAGCCGGGACGATCGGGTCCATCGCGCCGGACAGGATCAGCACCCGCTTGCCGGTCAGATCCGCCTGCGGCGGCTGCGCGAAGGGCGACATCGCGCGCAGCAGCGCCGCCCCGGCGAGCACCTCCGGCCGCAGCAGCAGGAGGCTCGCCGCGATATTGGCCCCGTTCGAGAAACCCACCGCGACCGGCTGCGCCAGCCCGTAGCGGGCGCGGCTTGCCTCGATGAAATCGGCCAGTTCATGGGTGCGCCGACGCAGGTCGTCCTCGTCGAAGACGCCTTCGGCGAGCCGGCGGAAGAAGCGCGGCATCGGACCTTCGAGCACCTTGCCGCGCGGCGAGAGCAGCGCCGCGCCGGGCGCCACTGCCCGGCCCAGCCCGATCAGATCGCGCTCGTCGCCGCCGGTGCCGTGCAGCAGCAGGAGCGGCGCGCGGGCGGGATCGCCGCCCGGCTCATAGAGATGGATGAAGTCGGTGGTCGCAGTCGCGTCCATCGTGGACCTCCTTGGGATTTCAGGACAACATCCGCTCCGCCCGGCGCGGCGGCAGGGCGGAGTGGTCGGGTCAGGCCAGTTCGGGCAGCAACGCCTCGATGCGGGCGCGCTGCCCCTCCAGCCCGGGCGGGAGCTTCAGCGCCTGGCCGAGCCTGTCGGCCGGCTCGTCCACGGCGAAGCCCGGCACATCGGTCGCGATCTCGAACAGGACATGGCCGGGCTCGCGGAAGTAGACGGAGCGGAAATAGTTCCGGTCCCGCTGTTCCGTGGTGCGGATGCCATGGTTCTGCGCGAGCTTGCGGACCATCTCCTCCTGCGCCGCGTCATCGGCAGCCCTAAAGGCGATGTGATGGACCGAGCCGGCGCCCTGCCGGGCCGGCAGGAAGCCACCGGCGACGCGCAGATCGACGATCGCGCCCTGGGCCGCGCCCTCGGCACGGTAGCGCACCAGCGTCTCCTCGCGACCGATCTCGCGGAAGCCGAAGACGTCGCCGAGGATCGCACCCGTCGGCGCCGCATCGGCGACGAGCAGGCTGACGCCGTGGAAGCCGCGGATCGCATGCTCGGCCGGAATGTCGCCGGCGCCCCAGGCGGGCTCGGCCTCGATCCCGGGCACACCGACGACCGCCAGCCGCATCCCATCGGGATCGCGGAAGGCCAGCACCGTCTCGCCGAAGCGCTTCACCGGCACGTCATGAGGCACGCCGTGCTCGACAAGGCGATGCGCCCAGTAGCCGATCGCCCCCTCCGGCACGCGAAACACGGTCTCCTGCGTCTCGCCGACGCCGAGGCGGCCCGGCGCCGCATGCTCCCAGGGGAAGAAGGTCAGGATCGAGCCCGGCGCGGCAGCGGCGTCGCCGTAATAGAGGTGGTAGGTGCCGGGATCGTCGAAGTTGACCGTCTTCTTGACCAGACGCAGGCCGAGGACGCGGCCGTAGAAATCGAGATTGCGGCGCGCCGGACCGGCGATCGCCGTGACATGATGAAGACCGTTGATCTGCATGGCTGACATCCTTCCGACGTCGTGCTGGGCAAGGCTGCCCCGTTGGCGAGGAGATTGGGCCGCCCGGCGCGGAATGCCAGAGTTCATTCATTGCACTGATGCAATCGAACGATTGATGGATATCCGTTTGCATTGCGCCAATTCGGAAGCGATCTCTTGGGGCGAGACCAGCCCGGTCCCGTTTCAGGAGACTGCCCCCATGATCGACACCCGCCTCGCCCCCTATGGTGCTCTTGCCCTGCGCGTCGCGCTCGGCCTGATGTTCATCGCCCATGCCTATCTGAAGATCGCGATCTTCACCCCGGCGGGCTTCGCCGGCTTCCTCGGCAAGGTCGGCCTGCCGGCCTTCCTCGCCTGGCCGATCATTCTGGCCGAGCTTCTCGGCGGCCTCGCCATCCTCGTCGGCTTCTACGGTCGCTACGTCTCGCTGCTGCTGCTGCCGATCCTGCTGGGGGCGCTCTTCGTCCACGCCCCCAATGGCTGGGTCTTCAACGCGCCCAATGGCGGCTGGGAATATCCGGCGTTCCTGGCCCTGACCGCCCTCGCCCATAGCATGCTCGGCGACGGCGCGCTGGCCCTGAAGTCCGCCCGGCTGCCGGCGCTCGGCACCCCCGCCGCCGCCTGACGCCTCGCTGCGCCATCCCTCGCCGCCTTCGGGGCCTCCCGGCCTTGAAGGCGGCGATGTCCTGTCGGAGATTGGCGCGATGAGCGCACCCGACAAGACGCCCGCCGGCCAGGCTCCCGCGAGCAGGCCCATCACCAGCAAGTCTCCCGGCAGCAAGTCTCCGACGGGCAAGCCCCTGTCCTGGGACGATTTCCGGCTGATTAACGCGATTGCGGAGCGACGCACACTGCCGGCTGCGGCGGCCGGGCTCGGGCTCAACCACTCCACCGTGTTCCGGCGCCTCGGCCAGATCGAGGAGGCGGTCGGCACGCGGCTGTTCGAGCGCCACCGCAGCGGCTATGTCGCCACGCCGGCCGGCGAGGAGATGGCGAGGCTCGCCGAGCGCTTCGACAGCGACATCAGCGCCTTTGCGCTCAAGCTCGCCGGCCAGGAGATCAAGCCCGCGGGCGAGCTGCGGGTCACCACCAACGACACGCTGCTGGTCGATCTGCTGACGCCGGTCTTCGGCAGTTTTCTGGCGCAATGCCCCGACATCCGCCTGGAGGTGCTGCTGAGCAACCAGGCGCTCAACCTGTCCAAGCGCGATGCCGATGTCGCGATCCGGGCCACCGACCATCCGCCGGAAACGCTGGTCGGCCGCAAGGCGGCGCGGATCGCCTGGGCCCTCTACGGCCTCGCCGCCGATTTCCCGGAGGGCGGCAGCGAGCCGATCGAGGCCCTCTGGCAGCGCAGCTGGGTGTCGCTGGGCGAGTCGTTCGCTGCGCTCAAGGCCGTGCGCTATCTCGCACAGCATGTCGCGCCGGAGCGCATCGTCTACCGGGTCAACACGGTTCTGGGACTGGCGGAGGCGGTCGAAGCCGGCATCGGCATCGGCTTCCTGCCCTGCTTCATCGCCGACCGGAAGCCCGCCCTGACCCGGCTGGCCCCGCCCGACCCCGGCTTCTCCGCCGATCTCTGGCTCCTGACCCATCCGGATCTGCGGCATTCGCCGAGGGTGCGCCTGTTCCTGGACTACATGGCCGGCGAACTCGGCCGAATGAAGCCTCTGATCGAAGGCGGGCTGGCGCTGTCGTCGCGTGACGCGCCGTGAGCGGCGACGGGGACGCGCGGACGACAGGGTTCGAGCCCCTCCAGCGAACATGCGGGGCCGGGATGGGGTGCGCGGTCCGCCGGGCCGCAATCGGCGACCGGCCGCCGCGGGTTTCTTCGCTCGCCGACCTGCTCTAGGCTGTCGCCATGGAGATCTTCGTTCCCCTGATGATCGGCCTGACGCTGATCTGGCTGATCGGCCGCGGCACGCCCTGGAACGCCAAGCTGCTCACGCTGGCGGTGACGCTGGCCGTGATCGTGCTGATCGTCTTGCTCGAGCGCGGCGGCTACTGGCCGGAGGCCTGGCGGCGTTCCTAGCCGCCCGCGATCAGGCGACCAGCTTGAGCCCGACGATGCCGGCCACGATCAGCCCGATGCAGGCGAGGCGCAGCGCGGTGGCTGGCTCGCCGAGCAGGACGATGCCGAGAATGGCCGTGCCGACCGTGCCGATGCCGGTCCAGACCGCATAGGCCGTGCCGACCGGGAGGCTCTTGAGGGCGAGCCCGAGCAGGCCGAGGCTGACCGCCATGCTGGCGAGCGTCAGCACGGTCGGCACGAGGCGGGTGAAGCCTTGCGTGTATTTCAGGCCGATGGCCCAGCCGACCTCGAACAGACCGGCGATGAAGAGATAGAGCCAGGCCATGACGGCGCTCCTCGATCAAGGGCGAGGTCGTCCACGCCGGACAGGACAGCGCATCGCGCCGGGGTCGTCCCCGGAGGACGATCTAGGACGCGCGACAGCGGCTGACAACCGCCGAAAATCAGGCGAGTTCGGCCGGCGGCTGCAGGGCGCGGTCGAGGATGCGCTTGCACTCGCCCAGTTCGGCGAGGACCGCGGTCAGCAGGGTGATGTCGTCGAGCCCGGGCGGAACCGGCGCGCGGCCCGGCGGCGCCGGATGGGCGGCAGCCCCGCCCCGCCCCTTGGCGGCGTCGGGCGGCGCACCGACCGGCGCCCCCCGGCCAATGGCCTGGACATGGCGCGGGCCCTGTTCCTTCAGGATGCGCTGGAGCCCCTTGATCGTGTAGCCTTCGCCATAGAGCAGGCGGCGGATGCCCTTGAGCAGGGCGACATCGTCGGGCCGGTAATAGCGCCGGCCGCCGCCGCGCTTCAGCGGCTTGATCTGGGGAAAACGCGTCTCCCAGAAACGCAGGACATGCTGGGGAATATCGAGGTCTTCAGCGACCTCGCTGATGGTTCGAAAGGCATCCGGGCTCTTGGTGTCCATGTCGGCCTCTGTGTCGCCGTTGTGGAACTCCAGGCTCACGCGTCGTCGCCCTCACCCAACTGCCCGTTGATGCGGGCCTTCATCACATTCGACGGCTTGAACACCATCACGCGCCGCGGTTCGATCGGCACCTCGACGCCCGTTTTGGGATTACGCCCGATTCGCTCGCCCTTGTCGCGCACGACGAAGGACCCGAAGGAGGACAGCTTGACGTTCTCGCCGCGTGCCACCGCGTCGCAGATTTCGTCGAGGACAGCCTCGACGAGCTTGGAGGACTCCGTCCGCGACAGGCCGATCTTCTGATACACCGCCTCGCAGAGGTCCGCCCGCGTAACCGTGTGCCCCGCCATCCATATCCTCCAAGGCGTTATCTCGGCTGGCGGGTATGCCACCTGCCTTTCGCCATTCCGGACGATGAACGCTAGGCGCACCCGCAGCCCGGGTCAATGCTCGAACGGGCGCGGATGCACCCGGCTTATGAAAATTGCATGAAAACGGCGCGAAATTCCGGAAAATCTGACGATTTCTCCGCCGGTCCGATCACCAACGGATCAAGGCCGACCCCCAGGTGAAGCCGCCACCCATGGCCTCGATCAGCACGAGCTGTCCCGGCTTGATGCGGCCGTCGCGATGGGCTTCCGCCAGCGCGAGCGGGATCGAGGCGGCCGAGGTGTTGCCGTGGCGGTCGACCGTGATCACCACCCGCTCATGGCCGATGCCGAGCTTGTCGGCCGTCGCGTCGATGATGCGGCGATTGGCCTGGTGCGGCACGAACCAGTCGATGTCGGCGCCGCTCAGGCCGGTTTCCGCGAAGGTGTGGCGCACGGTCTCGGCGAGGTTCTGCACCGCATGGCGGAAGACCTCCTTGCCCTCCATGCGCAGGAAGCCGACCGTCCGGGTCGAGCCCGGACCGCCATCGACGTAGAGCTTGTCCTTGTAGCGGCCATCCGAGCGGATATGGGTGGCCAGCACGCCGCGATCGGCCAGGGTGCCCTCGCCCGGCGCCGCCTTCAGCACGACCGCGCCGGCGCCGTCGCCGAAGAGCACGCAGGTGGTGCGGTCCTCCCAGTCGAGGATGCGCGAGAAGGTTTCGGCGCCGATGACGAGCGCGGTGCGGGCGGCGCCCGTGCTCAGGAACTTGTCGGCGGTGGTGAGCGCGAAGACGAAGCCGGAGCAGACGGCCTGCAGGTCGAAGGCGACACCGTCCTCGATGCCGAGCGCCGCCTGGATCTGCGTCGCGGTGGCCGGGAAGGTGTGGTCCGGGGTCGCCGTCGCGACGATGATGAGGTCGATCTCGGAGGGCTTCATCCCGGCATCGGCGAGCGCGGCCTGCGCCGCCCTCAGGCCGATCACCGAGGTGGTCTCGTCCGCGGCCGCGACATGGCGCTGGCGGATGCCCGTGCGCTGGACGATCCACGCGTCGGTGGTGTCGACCCGCTCGGCGAGTTCGGCATTGGTGACAATGCGCGCGGGCAGGTAGGAACCGCAGCCCACGATCTGGGAACGCAGAATTGACAAGGCTATTTCCTTACTGGGCGGCGGCCGCCCGCGCCGCGGCCTCCTGTTCGGCCGAGGCCGCCACCATCTCCCGCACCTTCGCCATCAGGTTCTCGCGCGCCATCTCGTAGCCGAGTTCGGTCGCGCTGGCGAAACCGACCGCGTCGGTGCCGCCATGGCTCTTGATGACGATGCCCTCGAGCCCGAGGAACACGCCGCCATTGACCTTGCGCGGGTCCATCTTGTCCTTCAGCGCCGCAAAGGCGCTGCGCGCGAAGAGATACCCGATCTTGGCCATCAGCGAGCGGCTCATCGCCGCCTTGAGATAGGAACTGATTTGCCGGGCGGTACCCTCCGCCGTCTTCAGCGCGATGTTTCCGGTGAAGCCCTCGGTGACGACGACGTCGACCGTGCCCTTGCCGAGGTCGTCGCCCTCGACGAAGCCGTGATAGTTGAGATGCGGCAGGTCAAGCTCGCGCAGGATGCGCCCGGCCTCCTTGACCGCCTCGACGCCCTTGATCTCCTCGACGCCGACATTGAGCAGGCCGACCGTCGGCCGGTCGAGATCGAAGATCACCCGCGCCATGGCCGCGCCCATCACCGCGAGATCGACGAGATGGCGGGCGTCGGCACCGATCGTCGCGCCGACATCGAGCACCACGCTCTCGCCGCGCACCGTCGGCCACAGGCAGGCGATTGCCGGCCGGTCGACCTCGGGCATCGACTTCAGGCAGAATTTCGACATCGCCATCAGCGCGCCGGTGTTGCCGGCCGAGACGGTGACGTCGGCCTCGCCGGTCTTGGTGGCGTCGATCGCGCGCCACATCGAGGATTTGTAGCGGCCATAGCGCAGCGCCTGGCTCGGCTTGTCGTCCATCTTCACCGACACCTCGGTGTGGTGGAAGGTCGTCACGGCCTTGAGCCTGGGGTGCTGGTCGAGCAGCGGCAGCACCTGCCCCTCGTCCCCGAAGATCACGAAGCGCGCATCGGGACGACGCTCCAGCGTCAGCGCGGCGCCGGGGATGACGATGGCAGGGCCATGGTCTCCGCCCATCGCATCGAGCGCGATTGTAACCGGTCGTGTCATGGAGTGATGGTTGATCCCAGGAGCGGCCGACCTGCTTGCCGGGGCGGCTCGATGCGGGCGGGACAATAGCGACTTGGGCGTCCGCCGCAAGCCGCCCGGCGCCCCGGACGAGACCTCATTCGCCGCGCTTGAGCCGCGCCAGCATGGCGAAGGGCGATTCGGGCGGCGTCTCCGGTGCCGGCTCGGCGAAGACCGCTCCGGGCTTGCGCGGGTAAGGATCGAGCGCGAGCGCCAGGAATTCGAGCGTCACGGCGCCGAGATCGATCGTGCCGTCGACGATCGGCTCCGGCGGGTCCGCCTCGTTGAGCCTGACCTCGATGTCGATCTCCGCCTCGTCCTTGTCGCCCCTGCGCCGTGGCACCTCGGGCTCCTGCGGCGCGAAATCGAGGCTCATCGGCACGGTCAGCGTCACCGGAAAGGCCTCGAGCGTGATGGTGCAGGTCTGGTGGAACGCCGCCGCGATCTCGCCTTCCAGCTTCACCCGCTCGCCGTTGCGGGCGAGCACGTAGCGCGCCTCCAGCGATTCGAGCGCGGGCAGCCCGAGCAGATCGGCGATGCCGGCCCGCTCGGCCGGTTCGGCCTGCACGGTCACGCGCGTGCCGCGCATCTTGATGTCGTCGACATGGATCGGCCGGGTCATCGGCGAAGCGGCTTGTGGGGTCATCGCGCCGTTCCCTCCTGCGCCGCCGGAAACAGGGCGGTCTCGTTCAGGAGCCCTTCGAGATCGAGCCCCGCCAGACGCCGCTGCACGCGCAGCGCATAATCGGACAGCGCGGTCGCGGCCTCCGGCGCGTCCGGCGTGGCGTTGCGGCGCAGCGCCTCGGCGAGCTCGGCCGGCGTGTCCGAGACCAGCGCCGCCTCATAGGCCTGCACCCGCCCGTAGAACATCTGGCCGATCTTCTTCATCCGCTTGGGCACGGCGATGTCGCTGACGCCGCCATTGCGCACCCCGAGTTCGAGATAGGCGAAGTTCGCGTCGACCAGATCCTGCGCGACCTCGTCGGCGGGCGGCGGCAATTCGCGAAGGCGCCGCAGCACGAGAAAGACGTGGAGCGTGAGCGATTCGAAGCGGCCCTCGAAGCTGTCGGCGATGCCGCCTTCGAGATAGAAAGCGGGCTGCCGCGACGCCTCGACCACCCGCGCGAAGACGGCATCGACCGGCGCCTGACGCTTCTCGCGCTTTCCGAACAATCCGAACATGGGGTCAGCACTCTCCGGCCTGAGGCGGCGAAACGTCCTTGCCTTGCCAAAGCCATCCTCGGGCGTTACGCCAACCTTGACCCGTTTGACAAGCGGCGCGGGCCCCGGCCCATCGCCGCAGCGCCACTGGATACCCTCCGCATGAACGCCGTCTCCCGCCGCACAGCCCTCCTCGGCCTCCTCGCGACGACGTCCCTGGCTCTCGCGGCCTGCGGCCCCAATGCCGGCGGCTTCAAGCTCGCGACCTCGTCGGGCATGAACGAGGAATTCAAGCGCGGCTTCGTCGCCGACGATGCGCTGATCTCCCAGATCAAGGTCGGCATGGACGTGCAGCAGGTGCTGTCCATCCTCGGGACGCCCTCGACGACGTCGACGGTCGGCAACCGGACCTTCTACTACATCAGCCAGACGGTCTATCGCCGCTTCCAGTTCCAGGAGCTGACGGTCGTCGACCAGACCGTGCTGGTGATCTCCTTCAACAAGGGCTTCAAGGTCGAACGCATCGCCAATTACGGCCTGCAGGACGGCGTGATCTTCGACTTCATCAGCCGCACCACCGCCACCGGCGGCGAGGAGCAGAGCTTCCTGCGCAACCTCTTCCGCGGCGTGACGCGCTTCAACCCGCTGGGGGCGTGAGGCGCCTCGCCATCATCGAGACACCACAAAGCCCGCGGCCTGCGCCGCGGGCTTTTTTCGTTGCGGCGCGCGGGCGGACTCAGGTGGGATTGCGGCGGCCGCGGGCCGGCATTGTCATCGCCAGGACGCCGCCGACGATCAGGACGAGGCCGGCCCAGGCCGTCGGTGCCAGGCTCTCGCCGAGGACAACCATGCCGATCAGCACGCCGGTCGGCACCCGCAGATAGGCCACCGACGTCGTCGCGACCGAGCCCAGCCGGGCGATCAGGCGGAAATAGATCACGAAGGCGAGCGCGGTCGAGGCGACCGACAGCGCGAGCAGCGCCTGGATCGAGGCGCCGGAGGGCGCCAGGGTCCAGGGTCGGTCTACGGCGAGGCTGAGCGGGATCAGGAGGGCTGCCCCGCAGATGAGGGAGCCGGCCGCCGGCATGATCGGGTCCAGCGCCTTGAAGTGACGCCCGAACAGCGCCGCGCCGCCATAGCAGAGGCTGGCCGCGACGAGCGCGAGCTGGGCAGCGAGATCGGCCCCGAAGCCCGCCATTGCCTCGGTGCCGACGATCAGCAGGGTCCCCGCCAGGCCCGACGCGATGCCGGCGAGCTTGAGCAGCGACAGTCGCTCGCCCGTTCCCGCGAGCAGACCCAGAACCACGACGAAGATCGGGCTGGTCGAGCTCAGGATCGTCGCCAGCCCCGCCTCGACGCTGCGCTCGGCCCAGGCGATCAACGTGAACGGCAGGACGCTGTTGAGGCAGGCCTGGACCAGGAAGAGCCGCCAGGTCGCGCCATCGCGCGGCAGGCGCAGGCCGCGCCAGCGGAGCACCGCGAGCAGGATCGCACCCGCCAGCAGCGTGCGCGCCGCGATCAGCGTCACCGGCGGAATCGTCTCCACGCCGACTTTGATAAAGCTGTAGGAGCCGCCCCAGAGCGTGGCGAGGAGGAGCAGAAGGGCAAGGTCGGAGAAGCTCCCTGCCCCGGAGCGGGGTGCGGCAGCGGCGGTGGATGGGATCATGTGAGGTCTCCTGTGATGGAGACGTCATGCGCTCCGGGGCGCGCGCTGGCTTGCGGGAACGCTACGGGGACGGCGGTAGCGTCGGGGGCAGATTGGCGCGGCCTACCGGTGACTCGGACTCATCGGATCCTCGTCCGACCACGATCCGTCTTTCTGTGCGCTCGTCAAAGACCATCGACGATCCTGTCGACGTCACGCGCGGCGTGGACGACCCTCAAAATCTCGACCAAGCCGTTCCGGACACGATAGAAAATCAGGTAGTCGGCATAAGGAGCACGCCGGATCTCGCGATCGGCACGGTGCATCAGGAGGGGATAACGTTCAGGCTGCGCGAGCAAAGTGGCGCAGAACCCTTCCAGCGCCGCGATGAAACGCAGGGCCTGCCGACGGCTGTCTCGAGCGATGTAGTCACCAACCTCGTAGAGGTCGCGCCTCGCCGCCGCCGTGAAGGCAAGTTTCATCACTCGCTCGGCGCTTCTTCGCCGTAGCGGGCGCGCAGTTCGCCAAAAACATCGTCTCCCGCGAACATCCGTCCGGCCTGCGCGTCGGCTAGCCCGGCGTCGAGCATGAGGTCGAGCGCCTGAAGCCGCTTTTCACGCTCTTCGACCAAGCGGACCCCCTCCCGCAAGATCTCGCTTTTCGAGTTGTAGCGCCCCGATGCCACCAGCGTTTCGAGGAGTTGTTCCAGGCGAGTCCCGAGATCTGCGCTGACGGCCATTCACATGCCTCCCATAAGTGAATTCAATATCTATTATTAACCGATCAGGGCGGCCCAGCCAATGAAAAACCCCGCGGATCGCTCCGCGGGGTCGACGATGATCGCGATGGGCGCTCGGCTCAGCTGTGAGCCAGGATCGCCAGCAGCAGCAGCGCGATGATGTTGGTGATCTTGATCGCCGGGTTCACGGCGGGGCCCGCCGTGTCCTTATAGGGGTCGCCGACAGTGTCGCCGGTGACGGAGGCCTTGTGCGCCTCGGAGCCCTTCATGTGGCGCACCCCGTCCTTGTCGACGAAGCCGTCCTCGAAGGACTTCTTGGCATTGTCCCAGGCGCCGCCGCCCGAGGTCATCGAGATCGCGACGAAGATGCCGGTGACGATGACGCCCATCAGCATGGCGCCGACGGCCGCGAAGGCCTGGTTCTTGCCGGCGATGGCGTTGATCGCGAAGAAGGTCACGATCGGCGCGAGCACAGGCAGAAGCGAGGGCACGATCATCTCCTTGATCGCCGCCTTGGTCAGGAGATCGACGGCGCGGGCATAATCGGGCCGCTCGGTGCCGTCCATGATGCCCGGCTTCTCCTTGAACTGGCGCCGGACCTCCTCGACGACGGAGCCCGCCGCGCGCCCCACCGCCGTCATGCCCATGCCGGCGAAGAGGAAGGGGATCAGGCCGCCGAGCAGCAGGCCGACGACGACATAGGGGTTGGACAGCGAGAAATCGACGACCACGCCCTTGAAGTACTGGAACGAGGTCGAGCCCGCCTTGTTGGCCTCCGCCACAAAGAAGTTGAGGTCGGAGGTATAGGCCGCGAAGAGCACCAGAGCGCCCAGACCCGCCGAGCCGATCGCATAGCCCTTGGTGATCGCCTTGGTGGTGTTGCCGACGGCGTCGAGCGCGTCGGTGGAGTGGCGGACCTCCTTGGGCAGGCCGGCCATCTCGGCGATGCCGCCGGCATTGTCGGTGACAGGGCCGAAGGCGTCGAGCGCGACGACGACGCCCGCCAGCGCCAGCATGGCGGTGGTGGCAATCGCGATGCCGAACAGGCCGGCGAGGCCATAGGAGACGATGATGCCGGCGATGATCACGATCGTCGGCAGGGCGGTGGATTCCAGGGAGACCGCGAGGCCCTGGATGACGTTGGTGCCGTGGCCGGTGACCGAGGCCTGGGCGATCGAGACCACCGGGCGCTTGCCGGTGCCGGTGTAGTACTCGGTGATGACGACGATCAGCAGCGTGACGGCAAGACCGACCAGCGCGCAGGCGAAGAGCCCGCCCGAGGTGAAGGTGACGCCCTGCACGGTGGTGAAGGAGGCCGAGAAGCCGCCGAACATCAGATAGTTCACGGCTGCGATCGCGCCGATCGAGAGCACGCCGGCGGCGATGAAGCCCTTGTAGAGCGCGCCCATGATCGACTGGTTGGCGCCGAGCTTGACGAAGAAGGTGCCGATGATCGAGGTCACGATGCAGGCTGCGCCGATCGCCATCGGGTAGAGCATCATCGTGCCGAGCGTGGCCTGGCCGGCGAAGAAGATCGCGGCCAGAACCATCGTGGCGACCAGCGTCACCGCATAGGTCTCGAACAGGTCGGCCGCCATGCCGGCGCAGTCGCCGACATTGTCGCCGACATTGTCGGCGATGGTGGCCGGGTTGCGCGGATCATCCTCGGGAATGCCGGCCTCGACCTTGCCGACGAGGTCGGCGCCGACATCGGCTCCTTTAGTGAAGATGCCGCCGCCGAGACGGGCGAAGATCGAGATCAGCGAGGCACCGAGGCCGAGCGCCACGAGCGAATCGATGACGACGCGGCTCGAGGGCGAGAAGCCCAGCATCGAGGTCAGCACGCCGTAATAGACGGCGACGCCGAGCAGGGCGAGGCCGGCGACCAGCATGCCGGTGACGGCGCCGGCCTTGAAGGCGACGTCGAGCCCCTCGCCGAGCGACTGCATGGCGGCCTGGGCGGTGCGGACGTTCGCGCGCACCGAGACGTTCATGCCGATGAAGCCGGCCATGCCGGACAGGACGGCGCCGATCAGGAAGCCAATCGCGACCCACTGCCCCAGCAGATAGGCGAGCGCGACGAAGAGCACGACACCGACCATGCCGATGGTGATGTACTGGCGCTTCAGATAGGCCTGCGCACCCTCGGCGACCGCGGCCGCGATCTCCTGCATGCGCTGGTTGCCGGCATCGCGCTTCATGACGTCGGCATAGGCCCAGACGCCATAGGCGATCGATAAAGCACTTAAGACGATGATGATAAGCAGGGCTGACATTCGGTTTCCTGACCTTGAGCTTCCGACCGAGAGGGAGCGCTGTCGCTCCTCATTTGCCGCTTTGGACGCCAGGCACAGGAAATGCGGGCCGAAAGACTAATCGGCCCGCTTCGCGTCGCCAGTGTCGGGCGAATTTGTGGCAAGTTTCGCAAGGAAGCGCAAACGCGATGACGCGTGGGCGCAATGCCGGAGCCGGGGAACCATGACGATGTCGAAGCCTGCCGCGCCCCTGCAGACCGCATCCCCCGCCGGGCCTGCGCCCATGCCCTATGCCTGGCCAGCCGGAAAGGCCTCCGCCGCCTGGATCAGCATCGACGTCGACGCCGACACGCCGCTGCTCTGGCGCCTGCGCGAGACCGGGGATGACGGCTATCTCTCCGAGCGGGAACAGCGGCAATACGGGCTGCGGGCGGGGCTGCAGCACCTGCTGCAGGTCCTGGCGCGCCACGAAGTCCAGGCGACCTTCTTCGTGCCGGGCCTGATCGCCGCGCGTCAGCCGGCGCTGCTGCCGGATCTGGTCGCGGCCGGGCACGAAGTCGGCCTGCACGGTTTCGCCCATGAGGCGACACGCGAGATTTCGACCGAGACCTTCGGCGAGGCGCTCGAAGCCTCGCTCGCAACCTTCGTGGCGCAGACGGGGCAACGGCCGGCCGGGTTTCGCGCACCGGGGTGGGAGCTGACGCGGCCGATGCATGCGCTCCTGCGCGCGCAGGGGCTCTATGACAGTTCGCTCGCCGGGCTCGACCACCCCTACACGCTCGACGGCGTTCTGGAACTGCCGGTGTCGTGGAACCGCGAGGACACGGCCCGCTTCAAGATGACCGGCCTCGACGCCCGCTGGCCACCGACGAGCCCGGTCGTGGTGCTGCAGGAGTGGCTGTTCGACTGGGAGGCCTGCGCCGCGGCCGGCGGCCTGTTCACGCTGACGCTGCACGACTGGGTTTCGGGTCGCCCCGGCCCGGCGCGGGTCCTGGACCAGCTGCTGGCCCGCATCCGCCAGGACGCGACGGCCTGGATCACGACCGGCGCGGACCTCGCGGCCCATGACCGGACGATCGATCCCGCGCGGCGGCGGGCCTTCTCTTCGGCCGGGCCGTGACGATCGTCGCGCTCAGACGGTGGCCGGCCGGGCGCCCGCGCCTGCCAGAGAACCAGCGCCATCGCCACCGCGACGGGCGGAAACACCAGCCAGTTCACGCTCGCCCAGCCGCCGGCATGGAGCAGCCCGCCCGAGGAGAAGGAGGCGATCGCGACCGAGCCGAAGACCAGGAAATCATTGGCGGCCTGGACCTTCACCCGCTCCTCGGGTCGGTAGCAGTCTGTCACCAGCGCGGTCGCGCCGATGAAGCCGAAGTTCCAGCCGACCCCGAGCACGACCAGCGCGATCCAGAAATGCGCGACGCTGAGGCCGGTGAGCCCGATCACCGCGGCGAGCGCGGTGAGCAGCAGCCCGGCGATGGTGACCTGGGCCTTGCCGAAGCGCGCGATCAACCGGCCGGTGAAGAAACTCGGCCCGAACATCGCCAGCACATGCCACTGGATGCCGAGCGCGGCGTCGCCGACCGAATGGCCGCAGCCGACCATGGCGAGCGGCGCGGCCGTCATCACGAAGCTCATCAGCCCGTAGGTCACCAGCGCCGCCGTCACCGAGGCGATGAATTTCGGCTGCCGCATGATCTCGGGCAAAGGCCGCCCGCCACTCGCCTTGACCTGTGCCACCGGCGGGGCGCGCAGTTGCAGGATGACGAGCATGGCGATCAGCGCCAGAGCGGCCTGGGCGAGGAAGCTGGCGGCGAAGGGCGCGGCCGGCGTCAGATCGCGCGTCCAGTAGACCGATTGCGGGCCGATGACGCCGGCTGCGATGCCGCCGATCATGACCCAGGAGATCGCCCGCGGGCGGAAGCTCTCGGTCGCGGCGTCGGCGGCGGCAAAGCGGTAGCTCTGGACGAAGGCGCCGTAGAGACCGCAGGCGAAGGTGCCTAGGCAGAACAGCCAGAACAGCCGCGTGCTGGCGCCGGCCGCCGCGACGCTGGCGGCGGTCGCGCCGATCAGCGCGCCGATGAGATAGCCGTTGCGACGGCCGTGACGGCGCATCAGCATGGCCGCGGGAATGACGCCGACGGCGATGCCGAGCTGCATCAGGCTCACCGGCACGGTGGCGAAGGTCTGGTCGGTGACGAGCTGCGAGCCGACGATGCCGCCGAGCGAGATCACGATCGAGGGGCTGGCGCCGCCGAGCGCCTGGGCGCAGGCCAGGACGACAGAGTTGCGCTTGGCGAGCGCATCTGCGTCTGCGACCGGAACATGCTGGTTCATGGTTCTGCCGTCCCTGCGAAGGCGGCTTGAGGGCCGGCTTCAGAAATGAGCGAAGGAGCCGGCCGCGAAACTGCGCGCCCCGCCCTTCTCGCGATACTGTACGGCGCCCGTCGCCCCGGTCACCACGCCGATGGCCGTCAGCGCGATGCCGGCGGCCGCGGCCGCTGAGGCCAGAGCAGGATATTCTCCCTGCGAGGCTGTGCAGAGAATTTCGTAGTCGTCTCCACCGGTCCAGGCCAGTTCCGCCAGCGCAGGATCGGCCATGATCGCAGCGCGCGCCGCCTCCGACAGCGGGACGGCATCGAGATCGACCTCGGCGCCCGTGCCCGAGGCCTTCAGCAGCTTGGCGAGGTCGCCGACCAGCCCGTCGGACACATCCATCGCCGCGGAGGCATGGGCCTGCAACCCGGCGGCGAGACGCAGCCGCGGCTGCGGATGGAGATAACGATCCGCCAGCGCCGCGCGATGCGCCTCCGACAGCCCTGCCGCCCAGGGCGGAGCGGCCGGGCCATGGACCTTCAGGCCGAGCGCGCCGTCACCAATCGTGCCCGAGACGGCGAGGACATCGCCCGGCTTTGCGCCGGAGCGCAGCACCATCCGACCGGCCGGAACGCTGCCGAAAGCGGTGATCGAGAGCGTCAGCGGTCCCGGCGTCGAGACGGTGTCGCCGCCGATCAGCGGGCAGCCTGCCTCATCGGCCGCCTGCTTCAGCCCGGCGGCAAAGGCGGCGAGCCAGCTGTCGGTCCAGCCCTTCGGCAAGGCGAGCGCCAGCACGAAGCCCTCAGGCTTTGCGCCCTTGGCGGCGAGATCGGAGAGATTGACCGCCAGCGCCTTGCGGGCGATCGAGCCCGGCGGATCATCGGGGAAGAAATGGACGCCGGCGACCACTGCATCGGCGGTGACGACGATCTCGTAGCCGCGCGCCGGCCGCAGCAGCCCGGCATCATCGACCAGCCCGAGCCCGCCCGGCCCGGCTATCGGGGCGAAATGGCGGGCGATCAGCTCGAATTCGCCGGGGCGTTCGCGGGTTTCCACCGTCATCCGCAGGCCTTTCCGTCATTGCGAGGAGCGAAGGGACGAAGCAATCCAGGAGCGCTGGTGCCCTGTCTCCTCTGGATTGCTTCGCTACGCTCGCAATGACGAGTATCACGCCGCGGGCGCGTCGAACTCGTCGGTGCGGAAATCGCGGGCGAGCCGGTCGAGCACGGCGTTGACCATGCCGATCTCCTCGCCCTCGTAGAAGGCGCGCGCGACCGCGACATATTCCGAGATCACGGCGCGGGCCGGCACGTCCTTGCGGAAGGCCAGTTCATAGGCGCCGGCGCGGAAGATCGCGCGCACGACCGCCTCGATCCGCTTCAGCGGCCAGCCGGAGGCCAGGGCCTCGTCCACCGAGCGGTCGACCAGGCGCTGCTCGCGCACGACGCCGCCCAGCAGGTCGCGGAAGAAGGCGATCTCGGCCTTGGGCAGCTCGATGTCCTCGACCAGCTTGCCGATCCAGAACGCCTCGAACTCGGCCATGGCCTCGACCACGCCACGCCCGCCGATCTCCATCTCGTAGAGCGCCTGCACGACCGATAGCCGGGCGCCGCGGCGCATCTCGGCGCGGTTGGATTCGGGCCTGCTCATGTGGATTGTTCCCCGAGCGAGCGCTTGTAGCGCAGGACCGCCAACGCCGCTTCCGCTGCGCCGCCGCCCTTGTCCATCTCCGAGCGGTTGGCGCGGGCCCAGGCCTGCGCCTCGTTCTCGACGGTGAGAATGCCATTGCCGAGCGGCAGGGCGAAGGCGACCGAGAGGTCCATGAGCGCGCGCGAGCTCTCGCCGGCGACGATGTCGTAATGGCCGGTCTCGCCGCGGATCACGGTGCCGAGCGCGACCACCGCCTCATAGGGGTCGACCGCCTCGTCGGCGGCGCGCAGGCCGATGACGATGGCGGAGGGGATTTCGAGCGCGCCGGGAACGGTGACGACATCGACGCGGCAGCCCGCCTTGTCGAGCACGGCGCGTGCGCCTTCCAGCAGTTCGTCGGCGAGCGTGTCGTAGAAGCGCGCCTCGACCACGAGAACGCGCGCGCCGTCGAGATCGACGGCCGAAGTTGCGGCCGGTGCGGCCGAGGATTGCCGGGGTCCGGCCATGGTTCTTGTCCTATTCGAAAGAATGAGGCCGCTGGTTAGACCTCCGCACGCGCCTCCGCAAGCCGCGCGGCGTAGCGCGCCATCAGATCGACCTCGACATGGACGGGATCGCCCGCCTTCCGCTGCCCCCAGGTGGTGACCGCGAAGGAGTGCGGGATCAGGAGCACGGTGAAGACGTCCTCCTCGACCGTGTTGACGGTCAGCGAGGTGCCGTCGAGGCAGATCGAGCCCTTGGCGGCGATGAAGCGCGGCAATCCCTTCGGCGCGCGGACGTGGAACCGGGCGGTCGCGCCCCAGGGCTCGTCGGGATCGGGGGCGATCGGCTCGATCGTCAGGATCTGGCCGACGCCGTCGACATGGCCGGTGACGAGATGGCCGCCGAGCTCATCGCCGACCTTCAGCGAGCGCTCGAGATTGATCGCGCTGCCGACCTCCCATTCCCCGACCAGCGTCTTCGACAGGGTTTCGGCCGCGGCCTCGACCTGGAAGATGCAGCCGGGCTCGCCATCGGTGCGCGGCCGCAGCGCCGTCACCGTCAGGCAGACGCCAGCGCAGGCGATCGAGGCGCCGATCTCGATGCCGGCAGCCTCATAGGGGCAGGCGATGGCCAGCCGCTTCAGGCTCGGGCCCTTGCGTTCGCTCTCGACGACGGTGCCGATGGCGGTGACGATGCCAGTGAACATCAGCCTGTCCTCACGAAATGCTCGAAACGGTCGTGACCGATCAGGCCGGTCTCCGCAAGGCGGTAGAGATCGGGGTTGGCCAGCGCCGCTGCAAGGCCCGGCCGCACGGCGACGATGCCGGGCTGGCCGAGCGCATTCGGCGAGGTCGAGACCACGACCTCGTCGAGCAGCCCGGCGCGCGCGAGCGTCTCCGCGACCGTCGGCCCGCCTTCCGAAAAGACGCGGGTAATGCCGCGCGTCCCCAGCAGGCTCAGCGCCTCGGCGAGATCGAGATGGCCGTGAGCGTCGGCGGAGACGCGCATCACCTCGGCCCCGGCGGCGACCAGCGCCCTCTCGCGCTCGACCGGTGCCGTCTCGGCGGCCACCACCCAGAGCGGGACCTCGGCCGCCGTCCGCACCAGTTGCGAGGCCACGGGCAGCCGCAACTGCGAATCGAGCACGACACGCACCGGCGAGCGTTCCGCCATCCCCGGCAGGCGCACGGTCAGGAGCGGATCGTCGGCCAGCACCGAGCCGATGCCCAGCATGATCGCGTCATGATGGGCGCGCTGGAGATGGACCCAGCCATTCGCCTCGGGACAGGACACCGCGAGCCGCGCCCCGCCCGGCCCGCCGGCATAGCCATCGGCCGTGCGCGCGATCTTGAAGGTCACCATCGGCCGGCCGCGCGTCACGCGCAGGACATGGCCGCGATGGACCCGTTGCGCCTGCGCCTCCAGCACGCCGGTCGTGACCGCGATGCCGGCCGTGCGCAGCAGGGCGAAGCCCAGCCCCTGGAAGCGGGGATTGGGGTCGGCCATCGCCGCGACGACGCGCCGGACACCGGCGAGGATGGTGCGCTCGACGCAAGGCGTCGCGGCCCGGATCGTGCGATGGGAGCAGGGTTCCAGCGTGACGTAGAGCGTGCCGCCGGCCGCGGCGCTGGGGCCGGCCCGGTCGAAGGCGTTGGCCTCGCCATGGGGGCGCCCGCCGGGCTGGGTATGGCCGCGCGCGACGATGACCGGCCCGTCGGCCGTGTCCTGCGTCACCAGCGCGCCCACGCAGGGGTTCGGCCAGGTCGTGCCCTGTCCGCGTGCCCCGAAGGCCAGCGCCTGGCGCATGAACTCGCGGTCGATGGCGGCGCGGTCCGCGGGGCCTCAGCCATCGGCCCGGGGCGGCAGCGGGACGGCCTCGCCCGCCTCCTCGTCGCTGCTGAGCTGGTCGAGGATCGCCTCGAAATCGCGGGCCTCGCGGAAATTCTTGTAGACCGAGGCGAAGCGGACATAGGCGACGTCGTCCAGTGCCTTCAGCCCCTCCATGACGAGCTCGCCGATGGCGGAGCTGGTGATCTCGCCCTCCCCCGAGCTTTCGAGCTGGCGCACGATGCCGTTGACCATGCGCTCGATCCGCTCGGGCGCGACGGCGCGCTTGCGCAACGCCACCTCGATCGAGGTCTGCAGCTTGTCGCGGTCGAAGACCGTCCGCCGGCCCGAGCGCTTGACCACGGTCAGCTCGCGCAGTTGCACCCGCTCGAAGGTGGTGAAGCGGCCGCCGCAATCGGGGCAGACGCGGCGGCGGCGGATGGCGGCGGAATCGTCGGTCGGGCGCGAATCCTTCACCTGCGTGTCGAGGGAGCCGCAATAGGGACAGCGCATGGCGGGCCTTCAGTCCTCTTCAGAGCTCTTCGCGGGCCAAAGCAGCCCTCAGATTGGCGGTAGACCAGGATGGCCATCCTGTTCCGGCGAAGTCGCGATCGTGAGACCAGATGTCAGCCTCCGCCAGCCATCCGAGCGCCAGGACGTGCGCATCGGCCGAACTCCCATTGCGGGAGGCGGGCGCTAGCATCAGCGTCTTCGCGGCCTCGGGGATGAGGCGTGAATACTCCGTCTCTGCGACAATCTTCAAATCATCAACCAGCTTTGGAGCAAACAAAGCGGTCGGATGCCCGTCTTCGACCAGGCGCATCGCAACTTTGTCGATTTCGTCCACGGCGCGCTGGGAGATTGCCAGGAGGCGGTGCCGGGCCACGACCGCGAGAACATCCCCTCCGCGCAACCCCAGCGCGCAGCTCAAGACGATGTTTGCGTCGACGACCAATATGGCGGAAGGCGGTCTCACCTCAGACTTCGCGTTCTTCCAGCCACCGCTCCAGTTCAGCCGTCTGTTCGACCGTGCGGTCCTTCGTCAGATCGCGCACAGTCTTCAGCAGCTCCGCAACCTGAGCCGCGCGGTCCGACCCGCTCGGGTCAATTACCGCGTCGATCGAGGCGCCTCGCTGCGAAAACGGGTCCGGAAGCGAAACCGCGCCAGCCGCAGCGAGCCGGCGCAGTTCCTCGATTGTGATCGTCGTCATGATCAACCCTCGTCTGTGATCATCATACCACGATCTGGCAACGACAGGCAGGTCCCTCAATAGATCGGGAAGCGCCCGGTCAGTTCGTGGACCTTGGCCTTGACCGCCTGCTCGACGGCGGCGTTGCCCTCCTCGCCGTTCTGGCTGAGGCCGTCCAGGACCTCGGCGATCAGCTCGCCGACCTTCTTGAACTCGGCGACGCCGAAGCCGCGCGAGGTGGCGGCGGGCGTGCCCAGCCGGATGCCGGAGGTGACCATCGGCTTCTCGGGGTCGAAGGGGATGCCGTTCTTGTTGCAGGTGATGTGGGCGCGGCCGAGCGCGGCCTCGGCCGCCTTGCCGGTCACCTTCTTGGAGCGCAGGTCGACCAGCATCAGGTGGTTGTCGGTGCCGCCGGTGACGAGGTCGAAGCCCTTGGTCCGCAGCGTCTCGGCGAGCGCCCTGGCGTTCTCGACAACGGCGCGGGCGTAGATCTTGAACTCCGGCTGCAGCGCCTCGTGGAAGGCGACGGCCTTGGCGGCGATGACATGCATCAACGGCCCGCCCTGGATGCCCGGGAAGATGGCCGAGTTGAACTTCTTCGCCAGCGCCTCGTCATTGGTCAGGATCATGCCGCCGCGCGGGCCGCGCAGGGTCTTGTGCGTGGTCGTGGTCGCGACATGGGCGTGCGGGAACGGCGAAGGGTGCGCGCCGCCCGCCACCAGGCCGGCGAAATGCGCCATGTCGACGAAGAGCCAGGCGCCGACCTCGTCGGCGATGGCGCGGAAGCGGGCGAAATCCCAGTGGCGGGCATAGGCCGAGCCGCCGGCGACGATGACCTTGGGCTTGTGCTCGCGGGCGAGCCGCTCGAGCGCATCGTAGTCGATCAGCTGGTCGACGACGCAGACGCCGTAGGAGACGACGTTGAACCACTTGCCGGACTGGTTGACCGGCGCGCCATGGGTCAGGTGCCCGCCGGCGGCGAGGTCGAGGCCCATGAAGGTGTCGCCCGGCTGCATCAGCGCCATGAACACGGCCTGGTTGGCCTGGCTGCCGGAGTTGGGCTGGACGTTGGCGAAGCCGCAGCCGAAGAGCCGGCAGGCCCGCTCGATCGCCAGCTTCTCGGCGATGTCGACGAACTGGCAGCCGCCATAGTAGCGGCGGCCGGGATAGCCTTCCGCGTACTTGTTGGTCATCACCGAGCCCTGCGCCTCCAGCACCGCCCGCGACACGATGTTCTCCGAGGCGATCAGCTCGATCTCGTCGCGCTGGCGGCCGAGCTCGAGGTCGATGGCGCGCGCGATCTCCGGGTCGGCATCGGCCAGCGAAGCGCCGAAGAACGAGTTCGAAAGGTGCTTTTCGGCGGCGGCGTCATGGCTCATGGCGAGGCTCCATCGGCGCTGGATCGTCGCATGGTCCCGACCGGGGCCCATGCGGTTTCACTCTGTCGTGCGGAATCCGCGCTCGATCCCGCCATGCGCGGTCCCGTAGCACCCGCGGAGCCCCTTTCCAAGCGGGAAGCGGGTGACATGAGCGCGCGGTCACGGCACAAGGGAGGATGACCAACAACCGCGAGGGAACAGGACCGGAGATGCAGCTGAAGACCGACGAAGCCCCTTTCGCCAGGCGCTCGCCCTTGGGCGCCTTCCTGAAAAGCGAGGCCGCCGGCGGCGTGCTGCTCATGATCTCCGCGGCACTGGCGCTGATCATCGCAAACTCGCCGGTGGCGCCGCTCTATTTCGCGACGCTGGGCAGCTATGTCGCCGGCCTGAGCATCCTGCACTGGATCAACGACGCGCTGATGGCGGTGTTCTTCCTGCTGGTCGGCCTCGAGATCAAGCGCGAGCTCCTCGAAGGGCAGCTCTCGACCTGGTCGCGCCGGGCGCTTCCCGGTATCGCCGCGCTCGGCGGCATGGTCGTGCCGGCGCTGATCTTCCTGGCGCTGACGCGGGGCGACCCGGTCGCGATGCGCGGCTGGGCGATTCCCGCCGCCACCGACATCGCGTTCGCGCTCGGTGTGCTGGCACTGCTCGGCTCACGCGTGCCGGTCTCGCTCAAGATCTTCCTGACCGCGCTGGCGATCCTCGACGATCTCGGCGCCGTCATCATCATCGCGCTGTTTTACACCAAGGGCCTGTCCCTGCCGATGCTGGTGCTGGCGGGCGCCTGCATCGTCGGGCTCATCGTGCTCAACCGCCTGCATGTGACGAAGCTCTGGGCCTATCTCGGCCTCGGGGCGCTGCTCTGGTTCTTCGTGCTCAAATCCGGCGTCCACGCGACGCTGGCGGGCGTTGCGCTGGCGCTGACCATCCCGATCGGCGACGGCAGCGACAGCGACGAGCCGGAACACTCGCCGCTGCACACGCTGGAGCACTGGCTCCACCCCTATGTCGCCTTCCTGATCGTCCCGATCTTCGGCTTCGCCAATGCCGGCGTGTCCTTCACCGGCATGACGCCCGCCAGTGCGCTGGCGCCGGTGCCGCTGGGCATCGCGCTCGGCCTGTTCCTCGGCAAGCAGATCGGCGTGTTCGGCTTCTCCTGGCTCGCCATCCGCGCGGGGCTCGCGGCGATGCCGGCGCAGGCCAACACGCTGCAGCTCTACGGCGTCGCGCTGCTCTGCGGCATCGGCTTCACCATGAGCCTGTTCATCGGCGCGCTCGCCTTCGACAGCCCCGAACTGGGCAAGGCGACCAAGATCGGCGTGCTGTTGGGCTCGATCGCCTCGGCGGTGCTGGGCGCGCTCGTGCTGCGGATGGCAGGGCGCAGACCGGCGGCGGAGTGAGAGGCAGCCGCAGCGCCTTGATCTCACCGGAGCGCCCCCTTATCTGTAACATGTAACGGATTGCGGAGGTGCTCATGCCCACACCCGTCAACCAGCGGGTTCAGAAGCGTCGCGATGCGCTGCGGGCCGCCGGGCTGCGGCCCGTTCAGATTTGGGTTCCAGACACCCGCCGTCCGGGTTTTGTCGAAGAGTGCCGCCGTCAGT
Organism: Bosea sp. RAC05; assembly: GCF_001713455.1. Classification (NCBI taxonomy): domain Bacteria; kingdom Pseudomonadati; phylum Pseudomonadota; class Alphaproteobacteria; order Hyphomicrobiales; family Alloboseaceae; genus Allobosea; species Allobosea sp. RAC05. Next base: position 2,331,568 of record NZ_CP016464.1, on the reverse strand, counting down.
CGCTCATTGTCGCAGCGGCGGACGCCGACGATAACGGCCTGAACAGCTTTCTCGAGGCCGCTCTGGCCGATCTCACCGGCGAGGACGAGGCGTGACGCGTGGCGAGATCGTCACCGTCGCGATGACGGGCGATTTCGGAAAGCCCCGCCCTGCCCTCGTCGTCCATGCCGATCCTTTCGATCAGACCGGCACCATCACCGTTCTGCTGATCTCGGGAACGCTGGTCGATGCCCCCCTGATCCGCCTGACAGTCCAGCCGACCCCACAGAACGGACTGCTCAAACCCTCGCAGATCCAGATCGACAAGGCGATGTCGGTCCAGCGGCACAGGGTCGGCGCCGTCATAGGAAGACTGGACGATACGACCATGCTGGCGGTGACGCGGTCACTGGCGCTGTTTCTCGGGATTGCGTGAGAGGGATGCGCAGCAGTTCGATGGCAACGCCTTACCGGCACTAGCAGCGCGACCCGCTTTGGGTAAACATCTCACAAGCGAGTGGCTGCAATCGAGCCCCTCAGCCTGAGCAGCGGAGAGCCGCTTGAGACTTGGCCTCAATCTTCGCGGAGACCTCGCGAAACTCCCGGATGATGAGCTCGTTTCTCATTTCGAGAGATGTGTCGCCTACAGGGAGTGGCTGGCGCCACATGCGGGCGACCTGCCAAACCGCTGGCTTTACAAGTCCGGGCTAGCCATGCCGTTTGGTAGAGGCCCTGTGCATGCCCGCATCTGCTATCGGCTTATGGGCCTTCTGTATGGCGGTTCTTGGAACGGATTGAATGGTCGCACGCTGGGGGATTTTTTCGCCCTCGACTGTGAAATCAAGGATGTCGTGGACGAAATGCGGCGTCGGTCGCATCCCAAGCACCGGTAACGGCAACCGCTGATCCTAAGCTGATCTACATCACGCGAGACATCCCCACTGTCGATGCTCCGTCCCCCAAAACGAAAAAACCCGCCGTTGCCGGCGGGTTTCCTCGTCTTAGACGGCTCGCAAACAGCCGCTCAGATGTCCTGCTCGCCCTGCAGCGCGGCAACGGGGGCCGGGCCGAGTCCGTCCTTGTTGTAAATGTCGTCGCGGAACTGGACGCCGCCGTCGGGCGTCGCCCAGGCGGTGATGTAGACCCAGTGACAGGGCACCGGATTGGCGAGGCGCGCATTGATGCGCTCGCCCGAGGCGATGACCTGGTCGATCTTGGCGCGATCCCAGCCGGGGGTCTCCTTGAGCAGCCAGGCGATGTAGTCGCGCACGTTCTGGACGCGGATGCAGCCCGAGGAGACGAAGCGGAAATCGTCGCCGAAGATGCCCTTGGCCGGCGTGTCGTGCATGTAAACGCCGTGCGGGCTGGGGATGTTGATGCGCACGAAGCCGAGCGAGTTGAACTCGCCACCCGGATCCTGCCGGAAGGTGTAGCGGGTCGCCTCGTCCGAGTTCCAGTTCACCCGCTCCGGGGCGATCTCGCCATTGGGGCCGATGATGCGGATCTTGTTCTCGGTGAGGTAGTTCGGCTCCTTGCGCATCTTCGGGATCAGATCCTTGCGGATGATCGAAGCGGGCACGGTCCAGGTCGGGTTGAAGTTGACCTCGGGAATGCGGGTCGAGAGCAGCGGCGACTGGCGGTCGATCTTGCCGACGCCGGCGGCGTGGCGGGTCGCGACCTGACCGTTCTCGACGGTTTCCACCGTCGCGGCCGGAATGTTGGCGACGACATAGCGGTTGCCGAGATTGCCCGACCAGGTGCGCAGGCGGATGACGTTGGTCTCGAGCTGGCGGATGCGGCGGTCGATCGGCACGTTCATCGCCGCGACGGTCGCCCGGTTGATCGCGCCAGTGGTCGAGAGACCGACGCGGGCCTGGAAGTTGCGGACACCGGCCTCGACATAGGAGTCGTAGACGTTGCTCGTGCCGGCATTGGCCTCGAGATCGCCGGTGATGATCAGGCGCTGGCGCAGGGCCACGACGCCGGGACCGCGCGAGCCGACCGCCATGCGCTCGGCGAGCTGGATCTGCGGCCAGCCGCCGCGCGCCGCGAGATCGCGATAGGCGACGATCGCCGCTTCCGTCGCCTGGAGCGATTCCGGCGAGAGCATCGGCGTGTGCGAGCGGGCCACGGCGTTGCGGGCGCCGGCATCATAGCTCTGGCGCCACTCCGCCTGCTGGGCGAAGGCCGGCACGGCCGTGGTCGCAGCGGCGCCCGAAAGCAGCGCCAGAACTGTTTCGCGGCGGGTCAGGCTCATCGTCGGCATCACGTCCCTCTCGAACTCGTTCATCGTGCGCGGGTCCGGCAAGGACCCGCAGGCCGCCCGCTGGCGCGGGAGCCTCATACCGGGCGAAACTGCCGTAACACAATTAACGAGGCGTGATGAGCGCGGCGAATTTAGGGCATGGCCGCATCCTGCAACATGCAGGGCGCGATTGTGGCGGCGGCGCAACGCGACGCCGCCCCCGGCCGGCGGCGGGAGCGGCGACAGCGTGCGAGAGAGGCGGAAGCGGGAGCGATCCCGCCCCGTTTCAGAGCTTGTAGCGGATCTGGTCGGTCCAGAAGCGCTCGAGACGCAGCAGGGCGTTGTTCATGCGCTCGAAGTCGTCGGCCGCGATGCCACCGATCTGCTCGACCGTGCGGACGTGCTTGTCGTAGACGCCCTTCACGAGATTGTGCACTTCCGCGCCCCTCTCGGTGAGGCTGATGCGCACCGAGCGACGGTCGATCCGCGAGCGGGCATGGTGGAGATAGCCGAGCTCGACCAGCTTCTTGACGTTGTAGGAGACGTTCGAGCCGAGATAGTAGCCGCGGGTGCGCAGCTCGCTGGCCGACAGCTCGGCGTCGCCGATGTTGTAGAGCAGCAGGGCCTGCACGCTGTTGACGTCGTCGCGGCCGCGCCGCTCGAACTCGTCCTTGATGACGTCTAGGAGGCGGCGGTGCAGCCGCTCCACCAGCGTGAGGGACTCGAGGTAGAGGGGCTTCACCTTCAGGTCAGCCTCTTCAGACCTGTCGACGGCCGAAGTCTTGACGCTCGCTTTCATGGTATATCCCGCCTGTTGACTGCCGGTCAGGATTGATCTCCCGATCCGCTTCTGAGAAACACCATAGGCCGGGCGGATGAAAACGAGTTTAAATATCAGGATGAATCAGGGATTTACCCCTTTGGGTGAATGCAAGATGAAGCCAGAAAGGCTTAAGCTAAAGCGTTAGTTACCGTGACTCGTCGCTGTCGAACGGTCGGTCGTCAGGCGCTTTCGTTCTCGGCGGCCCAGGTCGCGACGAAATAGGCCAGAATCGCGCAGAGATAGGCGCCCGCCAGCCAGGGCGTCATCGGCAGCAACCGCGGGAAGAAGAAGGCCAGCAGCAGATGGCTGATCGCGGCCAGCAGCCAGAGCACGCCGCCCCAGGTCGAGGTCAGCCAGAGCCCGACGGCCGCGACGAGATCGATCACCGCGAAATAGACGATGATGGCCTGGAAGCTGAGCAGGCGGTTCTCGAAGGGCGGCTGCGCCTCGCCCCAGACACCGAAGATCACGGCCCAGGCGAGCAGCCCCTTGGCGAGCCAGAGCACGGAGAGGATGCGCAGCATCCAGACCAGCAGCGTGCGCCAGCGCGTCGAGGCGGCCTGCGCGCCGCCGCCCGCCCCACCCTCGATGCGCCCGCTGCGCAGCGTGTCGGTGTCGCCCGCCGGCATCGCCTCAGGACTCCAGCGCCAGCTCGGCCGCGCCGAGGGGAGCGAAATAGGCCGCGATGGCGCCGGGGTCGACGTCGTCGAGCGAGGCCGGCTGCCAGTGTGGCGCGTGGTCCTTGTCGATCACCACCGCGCGCACGCCCTCGTAGAAATCATGGCCGTGGGCGATGCGCGAGACGATGCGGAACTCGGTGCGCATCGCCTCGGCGAAGTCGAGCCCGGCGCCGCGGCGCATCTGCTCGAAGGCGATGGCGACGCTGGTCGGCGACTTCACCGCGAGTGTCTGGCGCAGCTTGGCCGCAAACGCGCTGCCGGCGGCGGCGGCCGCATCGAGACGGGCGAGAATGGCGGGCAGGGTCGGCGCTCCGAAGCAATCGGCGATCGTCTCGCGCTCAGCGGCGAGTTTCGGCGGGCCGGGATCATGGCTCACCGTGGCCAGGATGTCGTCCAGCGCGCCACGGCGGGTCAGCGCGTCCGTGACCTCCGCCATGCGCGCGCTCGGCACCGCATGGGTCACCAGCCCGAACGCCAGCGCATCGGCCGCGCCCACCCGGTCGCCCGTCAAGGCGAGATAGATGCCGGCCGCGCCGGCCAAGCGCGGCAGCGCATGGGTCGCCCCGACATCGGGGAAGAAGCCGATGCCGACCTCGGGCATCGCGAAGAGGTAGCGGTCGCCCGCGATGCGGTGGCTGCCGTGCAGGGAGATGCCGACGCCGCCGCCCATGACGATGCCGTCGATCAGCGCGACATAGGGCTTCGGATAGCTCTTGATGCGGGCGTTGAGGATGTATTCCTCGCCCCAGAAGGCGAGCATCTCGTCATGGCGGCCCGCCTTGCCGAGATCGTGCAGGGTCCGGATGTCGCCGCCGGCGCAGAAGGCCTTCTCGCTCGTGCTGGTGACGACGACCCGCTCGACGGCCGGGTCCTTCTCCCAGGCGTCGAGCGCGCGGGCGAGTTCGCGGACCATCGGCAGGGTGAGCGCATTCAGCGCCTTCGGCCGGTCGAGCACGACCATGCCGGCCGCACCGCGCACCTCGCACAGGATCTCCGGGGTCTGCGACATGCGGCTGCGCTCCCTGCTGCGTCGGCCCGGTTCTGGGCCGGGCCGGCGACGCTTGTCAACGCGCCCGAACGCCCGACGATCCGTGCGACGACAGGCCCTTTTTTGGAACCGTTCCGATGTGCTACGGTTCTATGACCGGCCTTGCCGGCACACCCAGCCGACGGAGGCCTCATTGGACACCCGGAACGTGCGGCCCTTCCCGGCGCCGCAGCTTCGCCCGGACATGGCCCCCGCTCTCGGCCTGACCCGGCGCATGCGGCGCAACCGCAAGGCGGAATGGTCACGGCGGCTGGTGCGCGAAACGCGGCTGACGACCGACGACCTGATCTGGCCGCTCTTCCTGATGGATTCGAGCGAGGCCCGCACGCCCGTCGCCTGGATGCCGGGCGTCGACCGCCTCAACATCGAGGAGGCCGTGCGCCAGGCCGCGCATGCGGCGTCGCTCGGCATTCCGGCGATCGCGCCCTTCCCCTTCGTCGACAAGGCGCTGCGCGACCCGACCGGCTCCGAGGCGCTGAACGCGCGCAACCTGATGTGCCGGGCGGTGCGGGCGATCAAGGCCGAGGTGCCGCAGATCGGCATCATCTGCGACGCGGCGCTCGACCCCTACACCTCGCATGGCCATGACGGCGTGATGGAGGGTGAGCGCATCCTCAACGACGCCAGCGTGGCGATCCTCGTCCAGCAGGCGCTGGCGCTGGCTGATGCCGGGGCCGACGTGATCGCCCCCTCCGACATGATGGACGGGCGCGTCGGCGCGATCCGGGCCGCGCTTGACGCGTCGGGCCAGGAGGACGTGCAGATCATGGCCTATGCGGCGAAATACGCATCGGCCTTCTACGGCCCGTTCCGCGACGCCATCGGCACCAACGCCACGCTGGTCGGCGACAAGCGCACCTACCAGATGGACCCCTCCAACTCGGACGAGGCGATCGCCGAGGTCGGCCTCGATCTCGAAGAGGGCGCCGACATGGTGATGATCAAGCCCGGCCTGCCCTATCTCGACATCGTCGCGCGGGTGAAGGACCATTTCCGGGTGCCGACCTTCGCCTACCAGGTCTCGGGCGAGTACGCGATGATCATGGCGGCGGCCGGCAATGGCTGGCTCGACGGCGAACGCGCGATGATGGAGAGCCTGACCGCCTTCAAGCGGGCCGGCGCCGACGGCGTGCTGACCTATTTCGCGCCGCAGGTGGCGCAGAAGCTCAAGGCCGCCGGCTGAGGACTCGCACCTCCGCTCGTCATTGCGAACGCAGCGAAGCCATCCAACGACTTGGCGCTCGACGCCCCCTGAATTGCTTCGTCGCTGCGCTCCTCGCAATGACGAATGGCGCGCGGTCGCTTCTGCGCTACGCTGGCCGCCGCATGCGCCCTCTCCTGCCGACGATTCTGCTGGTTCTCGCGCTCGCCTCCTGCAGCGAGCGCTTCGACACCGACCAGCAGCGGCTCTGCCGCCAGGCGATTCCCGCCCTGAACGCACCGGGCACGCCGATCACGATCGAGCGGTCGGGCACGGGGTCCCGGCCCCATGTCCTGCGCATGATCTATCTGGCGGGACCGGCCGCAGGCCCGGTGCGGCGGCGCAGCATCGACTGCCTCTTCGCCGGCGAAGGCCAGGGGCCGCGGCGCGGCGGCCTGATCGGCATCGCCTCAGACGGCCAGCCGATGACCGATGCGAGCTTCTACCTGCTGCGCCGCTTCTATCTGGAGGACCGCGCCGAGCCGCCGGTCGACCCCGGCGCCGCCTTGCCGCTCTGGCTGCCGGAGCTACCTCACGCCGCGGCCTATGGCCTGCAGCAGGGGCTCAGCACCCTGCCAACGGCGGCGATCTACGCCCTGCTCGCCTGCGCCTATGCGCTGATCTACGGCCTGAGCGGGCGCATCATCCTGAGCTTCGGCGAGTTCGCGGCGTTGGGCGCGACGGCCGCGGTGGTCGGGGCGGCCCTGTTCGTCTCCGTCGCGGCGTCGACACCGGTCGCAGGGCTGATGGCGGCCTTCGTGGTCGCCATCCTCGTCGCAGCGCTGCACGGCTTCGCGATGGGCCGGTTCGTGCTGAGGCCCCTCGCCCGCGCCAGGGGCCAGGCGGTGCTGATCGCGACACTGGGCCTCGCGCTCGCTCTGTCGGAATATCTGCGGCTGGCGCAGGGCACGGGGCTGCGCTGGCTGCCGCCCGTGCTGAACGAGCCGATGCCGCTGGCCCGCGCCGGCAGCTTCATCGTGACCGCGACGCCGCTGGGGCTGGGCGTGGCGGCGGCCGGGTTCGCGGCGACGCTCGGGCTCGTCCTGCTGATCGGGCGCTCGGCCTATGGCCGGCAATGGCGCGCGGTCGCCGACGATTCGCGCACCGCCGCGCTCTTCGGCGTCGATCCCCGGGCGGTCCACGACCGGGCGCTGATCCTGGCCTGCGCGGCCAGCGGCATGGCCGGCGTCATCGTCACCGCCGTCTATGGCGGGATGGGGTTCGCCGGTGGCTTCACGCTCGGGCTGAAGGCGCTGATCGGCGCCATCCTCGGCGGCATCGGCACGCCGGCGGGCGCCGCGCTGGGCGGGCTTTGCATCGCCCTGTTCGAAGTGCTCTGGTCGGCGATGATGCCGCTCGAACAGCGCGACATCGCCGTCTATGCCCTGCTCGCCGTGGTCCTGATCCTGCGGCCGGGCGGCTTCTTCGGCGATGGCGCGCTGACCCCGCGGCCCGTCTGAGCGCCCCGCCTGTCCGCCCTCACCCTCACGCCCTCTTCAGCAACCGGACTCCCCACCATGAGCGAGCCCTTCACGATCACGCCGGCGGATATCGAGGCGGCGGCGCGGCGCATCGAGGGCCATGTGCTGCGGACCCCGCTGGTGCCGGCGCCGCGCCTCTCGGAGCTCACCGGCGCGACCGTGCTGGTCAAGCACGAGAACATGCAGGCGACGGCCTCGTTCAAGGAGCGCGGCGCGGTCAACAAGCTGCTGACGCTGGACGAGGATGAGCGCGAACGCGGCGTCATCGCCATGTCGGCCGGCAACCACGCCCAGGCTGTGGCCTATCACGCGCGGCGCTTCGGCATTCCCGCGACGATCGTGATGCCGGAGACGACGCCGCTGGTGAAGGTCGAGAACACGCGCTCCCACGGCGCCCGCGTCGTCCTCCATGGCGAGACGCTCTACGAATCGGCGCAGAAGGCACGCGAACTCGCCGCGGCCGAGGAACTGGTCTTCGTGCATCCCTATGACGATCCCGCCGTGATGGCCGGCCAGGGCACGATCGCGCGCGAGATGCTCGACGACGACCCCGAGCTGGAGGTTCTGATCGTTCCGCTCGGCGGCGGCGGGCTGATGGCGGGCAATGCGGTGGCCGCCAAGGCGCTGAAGCCGTCGATCGAGCTGATCGGGGTGGAGGCTGCGCTCTATCCCTCCTTCTTCAACGCCATCAATGCCGACGACCTGCCCGTCGGCGGGCCGACGCTGGCGGAGGGCATCGCGGTCAAGACCGTCGGCGTCCAGACCCTGCCGATCGTCTCCAGCCTCGTCTCCGACATCGTGCTGGTCGGCGAGGACCTGATCGAACGCGCGGTCTACGCTTACGCCAGTCTTCAGCACAGTCTTGCAGAAGGCGCCGGCGCGGCCGGGCTCGCCGCGATGCTGAAGGAGCCGGGGCGCTATGCCGGGCGCAAGGTCGGCCTGCTGCTCTGCGGCGGCAACATCGACACCCGCCTGCTGGCGGCGATCATGGTGCGCGAACTCGAGCGCGAGGACCGCATCGTCGCCTTCCGGCTGACGACCGCCGACCGACCGGGCCTGCTCGGCAAGGTCGCGAGCCTGCTCGGCGAGCAGGGCGCCAATATCCTCGAGGTCAGCCATGGCCGGCTCTTCCTCGACGTGCCCGCCAAGGGCGTGACGCTGGACGTCACCGTGGAGACCCGCGGCAGCGCCCATTCGGCCGCGATCGAGGTGGCGCTGCGCGAGAGCGGCTTTGCGCCCCATCGCGTGCTGCCGCGGGGACTTGCGGGCCGCGACCTTGCGGAACCGGGGCGCTGACCAAACATTGTATCGAGGGCCGCACCGGCCCGAACGAGAACAGGACACGAATTCAAGATGAGCGACACCCGCTACGGCCAGCCCCCGATCGTCGCGATGGGCGAGCGTCCGGTTCAGGATGTCAGCGGCGTCCTGGGCTCGCGCATCTTCGCCTGGATCGGCGACATCATCATTCTCGCGATCCTCGGTTCGCTGGTCTGGTTCGCGCTCGCGGTGCTCGGCATCATCACCTTCGGCGCGACCTGGCTGCTGATCCCGATCGCGACGGTGGCAACCGCGCTCGGATACGCCGCGCTGACCATCGGCGGCCCGCGCCAGTCGACCTGGGGCATGCGCATGGCCGGCCTGCGCGTCGAGACCGCCACCGGCGGCCGGCCCGACGGGCTGGCGGCCGCCGTCCACGCGCTGTTGTTCTATGTCGCGGCCTCGACGGTGGCGCTCTGGGTGCTCGACATCCTCTGCGGCATCGTGCGCAGCGACCGGCGCCTCGGCCATGACCTGCTCACCGGGCTGGTGGTGGTGCGCGCCTGACGGCACGGCGACAGGCGCAACCAGCGCCTGTTACCGCCCCACCGTTCGAGAGGGCTTGGCTTCGGCGTCCAGCCGGTCGAGAACCGCCAAGGCAGCTTCGATGTCGCCCGTCGCGGCGACGCTTCGGAAATGGTTTTCGGTGTCCCACGCTGCCAGCGCCTGCGCGCTCAACTGCTCGACGAGCTTGTTGACGCTGAGCCCCCGGCTTTGCGCGAGCGACTTGAGCCGCGATGCCGTTTCCTCCGGCAGCCTGATGGTCATGACCGTCATCGTTTCACCTCCAGGAACTGAGCGGGCGTCAGGATGGCGAGCCGTCCGAAGCGGAGTTCGCCGCGGCCGAGATCCCGCAAATTGTGTGTAATGATAGCGGAAGCGCCCCCTGCGATCGCCAGCTCAATCAGATGATTATCTGCTTCGTCGGGCAAATTCGGACGCCACCCGAAGTAGATCGTGACCCAACGCCCTCGCTTTGCCAGCGCCGCGAGGACTTGGTCGCGCTCCTGCGGCGTCGTGATGTCGCTCCAGACGGGGCGAGCGAGCAGATCGCGATACTCGAGCCAAAGGGCATTGCCGAATAGCGGCTCGACCTCCCCTTGCAGCGCAGCGCGCAAAACAGCACGCGATGCACCGCCCTCCGACCGCAGGCCGGATACGAATACGTTGGTATCGATCACGACCGAGATCGTCATGATAGCATATATGCCGTCAGGTCGACGGCGATCAAGATAGGGCGGTCATGCCGTTGGGTCATCGACAGGCGGCCCTTGTTGCCGTCGACACTGCTGCTAAACTCAGGTTCGACCCCGATGCCGGAGCGAACCTGACGTGACGCGCCCGTTGCGGGATGCCCCGCAATTCTACCTGACGTCGCCGACGCCGTGCCCCTATCTGCCCGGGCGCGAAGAGCGCAAGGTGTTCACGCATCTCGTCGGCGCCCGTGCACGCGATCTCAACGACGTGCTCAGCCATGGCGGCTTCCGTCGATCGCAGAGCATCGCCTATCGCCCGGCCTGCGAGACCTGCCGGTCCTGCATTTCCGTCCGCGTCCTGGTGGATGAGTTCCGGCCCTCGCGCAGTTTCCGAAAGGTGATGTCGCACAACAGCGACCTGATCGGCGAATGGCTGCCGCCGCGGCCCCGCTCGGAGCATTACTCGCTGTTCCGGACCTATCTCGACGAGCGCCATCCCGATGGCGGGATGGCGACGATGTCGGCGCTCGACTTCGCGATGATGGTCGAGGACACGCATGTCGAGACCGCGCTGATCGAGTATCGTCGGCGCGGCCCCGACAGCGGCTTCACCGGTCGCGGCCGGGGCGATCTCTTCGCGATGGCGCTGACGGATACGCTGAGCGACGGGCTCTCCATGGTCTATTCGGTGTTCGACCCGTCGCTGGAGGCGCGCTCGCTCGGCACCTTCATGGTGCTGGACCATATCGAACGGGCCAGGCGGCTGCGCCTGCCTTATGTCTATCTCGGCTACTGGGTCGAGGGCTCGCCGAAAATGGCCTACAAGCAGCGCTTCCTGCCCCAGGAAAGGCTGCTGCCGCAGGGTTGGGAACGCTTCGGCTGACATCGTCGCTGAGCCCCGACGTCGTTGACGCTGCGGCAATAGGTTTTGTTCATACCAATTCCCGACAATGGTTTTCGCGGTCACCGGGCTGCGCCACACTGGGCCGTGCCCCGTGGGGCTGGCCCGTCACGAGAAAGGCTTCGGGGGCGTCATGCTGCACTCGCTGTTCAAACTCGCCGCGGAGACGTCGTCCGACGCGCGTCGAAAGCTGCTGCAGGCGGTGACGGACCTGTTTTTCTGCGACCCGGAGCCGACGGGTCTGTCCAAGCACCATTACGGCGAGATCGCGCTGCGCGCCCTGCCCCATCTCGATCCCCAGGCGCGGCAGGGTTACGCCGACGAGGTCGCCGCCGAGCCGAACCTGCCGCGCAGCGTCGCCAATGCACTGGCGGGGGATCCGGATGGCGAGGTGGCGCGGCTGGTGCTGCGGCTGTCCCCCGTCCTGACCGACCGCGACCTCGCGGCGATCGCGCTGAACCAGTCGCAGGCGCATCTCGCCGCCATCGCCGAACGCGTGCGTCTGTCGGAGAACATCACCGATATCCTGGTCGAGCGCGGCGACACCGGCGTGCTCAAGACCGTGGGCGGCAACGAGGGCGCCGCCTTTTCCGAGGAAGGCTTCGACCGCCTGCTCGAGCGCGGCCGCGAGGAGGCGGCGATTCCGCGCGCGGTCGCCGTCCGCTCTGACCTCAGCGATGCCCGGGCCGAGCGCGTCCTGCGGGTCCTGGTGGAACTGGGCGAGGACGACGATGTCGACTTCGCCTCCGACAGCGAGGCGGCCGCGATCGCGCGGCTGGCGCGGCGCCAGCGGCTCGAGGTCAGCCAGCTGATCAAGGACCTGAAGGACCGCTCGCGCACGATCGACGACATCGTCGTCATGCTCGCCGAGGAGGACCGCGCCTATCATCTCGCGCAGGTGATCGCCCAGGCCTCGGACATCAGCGCCGAACAGGCGCTGCGGGTGCTGCTGCGGCGCGACGTCAGCGGGATCGCGCTGGCCTGTCGCGCGCTGGAGGTGGGCTTCCCCGCCTTCGCCGCCGTGCTGGCGCTGCGGGCGCGGCGCCTGATGTTCGCCAACAAGGACACCGACGAGGATCTGCGCCGCTACGCGCAGATCGACATGGCGGCCGCCGAGCGCAGCATGCGCTTCATCCGCATGAAGGCGCGGGTCGCCTGAGGGCGCCCTGCCCCGCAGAATCGAATGCTGCGAATTCGCCGATCACGCAGCGTCATCTTAATCATCGGTCAAACCCTCGGCGCTATGGTGACGCTCTGATTTGTTCCCGGATCACCCCATGCTCAGCGAACTGTCCCGAATGCCTGCGGAAATGTCGTCGGACAGCCGGCGACAGCTGCTGAATGCGGTCACCGACCTGTTCCTGCTGGACGAGGCGCCCAACGAGGCGTCGCAGGCGCATTACGGCGATATCGCGCTCAAATCGCTGCCGCATCTCGAAGCCGATGCACGGCGCGACTATGCCGACCGCGTCGCCGAGACGCCGACCCTGCCGCGCGACGTGGCGGTGACGCTCGCCTCCGACCCGGACGCCGACGTGGCCCGCCTCGTCCTGAAGCTCTCGCCGGTCCTGACCGACACGGATTTGGCCGCGATCGCGGTGACGCAGTCGCAGCGCCATCTCGTGGCGATCGCCGAACGCGCCCGTCTCTCCGAGAGCGTCACCGACATCCTGGTCGAGCGCGGCGATCGCGAGGTGCTGCACACCGTCAGCGCCAACGAGGGCGCCAGCCTGTCGGAGAAGGGCTTCGACCGGCTGATCGAGCGCGGCGGCCATGACGGCCAGATCAGCCTCGCCCTGTCCTCCCGCTCCGACCTGACGCCCAACCGCGCCGAGCGCGTGATGCGCATCGTCGAGCAGATGGGCGAAGACGGCGCGCTCTGGAACAAGCCCGGCAGCGAGGCGCTGAGCCTCGCCCGCCAGGCCCGCCAGCAGCGGCTCGAGATCAAGCTGCTGATGGCCGACCTTTCGGCCGGCAAGCGCGCGCTCGACGAGATCGTCACGATGCTGGCCGACGAGGACCGCGCCTTCCACCTCGCGCTGGTCTTCGCCCAGGTCGCCCATCTCAGCACCGACCAGGCCCTGCGCGTGCTGATGCAGCGCGATGCCAGCGGGATCGCCGTCGCCTGTCGGGCGCTGGGCGTCTCGACGGACGCCTTCGGCGCCGTGCTGAAGCTGCGCGGCCGGCGCATGATGTTCGCGAAGACCGCGACCGAGGACGACCTGAAGGCCTATGCCGCGCTCGACACCGCCACCGCCGAGCGGACGATGCGCTTCCTCAAGCTCAAGACCAAGCTGTCCTGACGCGCCAGCCCGCCACAAATCCGCGACATTCCGGCCCCCTCATGCTAGCCTGCCGATGCAGACTGCAGCGACGAGGATGTGTTCGACTGTGAGAGTGCCGCTTCTCTCCGCCGTGATCGCCGGCGCCCTGCTCCTGCCGGGCGCGGCCCGCGCCCAGTCATGGCTGCCCTTCGACGGCTTCGCGCCGCTGCCCTCCTTCGCCTGGTCGCAGCCGACGGTGGCGCCCGGCGGCGTCCGCTGGGAGGGCTCCTATGCCCGCATCTCGACGGGCTTCAACGTCACCAGCTCGAAGCGCTTCGGCAGCAGCGCCGGCCCGACCTTCGGACTCGAGGCCGGCGTGATGAAGCGCGAGGGCAATTTCGTCTACGGCATCGTCGGCGCGCTCGACTACATGCCGAGCTTCGGCGGCTCGAACACGCCGGGCTTCGGCCAGGCGAGCTTCACGCGCGACTTCGCCGGCGCCTTCCAGATCAAGACCGGCGTGCTGGTGACGCCCGACGTGCTTGTCTACACCAAGGTCGGCATGGCCGCCGCCAACGAGACCTACCGCTACGGCGCGACGCCCTGGTCGGCGCCGTTCTCGCGCAGCGACATCGCGGTGCGGCCCGAGGCACGCGCCGGCGTCGAATGGGCGGTGACCAACAACCTCACGCTCGGCCTTGAAGTCGGCGTCGTCGGCCAGAGCATCCGCTGAGAGATTGATTCAGACGCTTGCGGGGGTGATTCCGCCGGCGGGCGTAAGTGACTGGCGGATCTCGGTTTCCACTGCGTCATGCTCGCCCTCGTGGCGAGCATCCACGTCTTGAACACCGCACTTTCCCGATGAAGACGTGGATGGTCGGGACAAGCCCGACCATGACGGCGGCGCCGAGCGCCTACCGTCTGCTCAGCCCCCGAACTTGTTGTTCTTCGGGAAGCCCTTGGGCGGCAGGCGGCCGGCTTCGCCGCGGTGGCCGAGCCATTCCAGCAGCTCGGCCTGCGCCACGGTCCAGGTCCGGCCCGAGGTGTCGCGCCAGGTCAGGCCGTCCGCCAGCTTGAAGGTCTTGGCGTCGGAGACGCCGCCATCCTTGTAGCGCTGCAGGCGCACGCCCTTGCCGCGGCTCATCTCCGCGACCTCCGAGAGCGGGAAGCAGATCAGCTTGCGGTTCTGGCCGATGATCGCGACATGGTCGCCCTCGGCCGGGGTCGCCAGCAGCGCCTCGACGGGCATGTCGACATTGAGCACCTGCCGGCCCTTGCGGGTGTTGGCGACCACGTCGTCGGCCGGGGCGACGAAGCCGCGCCCGTCCGTCGTCACCATCAAGAGCTTGAGGCCAGGCCTGTACGGGAAGGCCTCGACGATCTCGGCATGTTCCTCGAGGTCGATCATCAGGCGGATCGGGTCGCCGAAGCCGCGGCCGCCGGGCAGCTTGGCCGCCTCCAGGGTGAAGACCTTGCCGTTGGTGGCGAGCACCAGGAGCTTCGCGGTCGTCTCGGTGAAGAAGGCGGTCTTCAGCCCGTCATCGCCCTTGAAGGTCAGGGTCGACTGATCCTGCACATGGCCTTTCAGCGCGCGGATCCAGCCCTTCTTCGAGATCACCACGGTCACCGGCTCGCGCTCGACCATCGCCTGGGTCAGGTCGATGTCGGTGGTGTCGGGCATGTCGGCGAAGGAGGTACGTCGCTTGCCGATCGCGGTCTCCGGCCCGAACAGCTTCTTCACCTGGCGGATGTCGTGCTGGATCAGCTTCCACTGCACGGGTTCCGAGGCCAGAAGCTCCTCGATCTGGCCCTTCTCCTTGGTCAGCTCGTCGAGCTCGGTCTTGAGCTGCATCTCCTCGAGCTTGCGCAGGGCGCGCAGGCGGGTGTCGAGGATGGCGTTGGCCTGGACCTCGTTGAGCTCGAAGACGCGCATCAGCTCGGTCTTTGGCTCGTCCTCCTCGCGGATGATCTTGATGACGCGATCGAGGTCCAGATAGACGATCAGCAGGCCGCGCAGGATTTCGAGCCGCTTCTCGATCTGCCCGAGGCGGAAGCGCGAGCGCCGCAGCAGCACGTCGCGGCGGTGGTCGAGCCAGGCGCGCAGCGCCTCGTTGAGGCCGAGCACGCGCGGGACCAGGCCGCCGGTCAGCACGTTCATGTTCATCGAGATGCGCGATTCCAGCTCGGTCAGCCGGAACAGCGATTCCATCATCAGCGCCGGATCGACGTTGCGCGCGCGCGGCTCGATGACGACGCGGATGTCCTCCGCCGATTCGTCGCGGATGTCGGCGACGAGCGGCAGCTTCTTGTCGTTCAGAAGCTCGGCGATCTTCTCGATCAGCCGGCCCTTCTGGACCATGTAGGGGATCTCGGTGACGACGACGTGCCAGGTGCCGCGGCCGAGATCCTCGGCGTGCCAGCGCGCGCGGGTGCGGAAGGCGCCGCGGCCGGTGCGGTAGGTCTCCGCCATCGAGGCGCGGCTCTCGACGATGATGCCGCCGGTCGGGAAATCCGGCCCCTGCACGAAGGTCATCAGCTGTTCGGAGGAGGTCTCCGGATGCTGGATCAGATAGAGCGCGGCGTCGCAGAGTTCGGCGGCGTTGTGCGGCGGGATCGAGGTCGCCATGCCGACCGCGATGCCCTGCGAGCCGTTCGCCAGCAGGTTCGGGAAGGCGGCGGGGAGCACGATCGGCTCCTCGTCCTCGCCGTTGTAGGTCTCGCGGAAATCGACCGCGTCCTCGTCGATGCCGTCGAGCAGGAGCCTCGCGACCTCGGTCATGCGGGCTTCGGTGTAGCGATAGGCCGCCGCATTATCGCCGTCGATATTGCCGAAATTGCCCTGGCCATCGACGAGCGGGTAGCGCTGGGCGAAGTCCTGCGCCAGGCGCACCAGCGCGTCGTAGACGGACTGGTCGCCATGCGGGTGGAACTTGCCGATGACGTCGCCGACGATGCGGGCGCACTTCTTGTGCACCTGGCCGGGGTCGAGCCGCAGCAGGCGCATCGCGTGCAGGATGCGCCGATGGACGGGCTTCAGCCCGTCGCGCGCATCCGGCAGGGCGCGGTGCATGATGGTGGAAAGCGCATAGGCGAGGTAGCGCTCCTCGAGCGCGGCCTTCAGGTCGATGCGCTCGGACTCCTCCTCCGGCGGCGGATCGACCGGCTTCCCCATGGCTTGCTCACCTCCGCTGCGATTCCCGACGCGCCTCTATCGCACGCCGCGAATCGCCCCGCTAGAACGTTGGCGGGCGAAGACCAGCGTTGCAATCGACCGGCGCAGGCCCGGTTCCCAGGGAGACCCGCATGACCAGCCAAGACTCGAGCGCGGAGAGCGGCGTCTGCTCACTGACCGGGCGCACGCTGCCGCGGCGCCATCTGATCGGGCTCGACGCACTGCGACCGGCGCTGGCCGACGCGATCCGCCGCGACCACCCCGATCTCGCGGCTCATGCGCTGGTCTCGCAGGACGCCGTCGCGACCTACCGCTCGCGCTATGTCAACGCGCTCTTCGCCAGCGAGCGCGGCGAGATGACCGAGCTCGACCGGCAGGTGGCCGAAAGCCTCGCCTCCTCCGAGCTGATCACCAGCAACACCGACGATGAACTCGACCGCGACCGGACCTTCGGCCAGCGCCTGGCCGACCATGTCGCGAGTTTTGGCGGGAGCTGGGCCTTCCTGATCTCGTTCGGCGTCGTCATCACCATCTGGATCACGATCAACATGGGCGGCGCGACCAGTTTCGACCCCTACCCTTTCATCCTGCTCAATCTGATCCTGTCTTGTGTCGCCGCCGTGCAGGCCCCCGTCATCATGATGAGCCAGCAGCGGCAGGAGGCGAAGGACCGGGCCCGCTCACGCAACGACTACCAGGTCAACCTCAAGGCGGAGCTGGAGATCCGGCATCTGCACGAGAAGATGGACCATCTCGTCAACCGGCAATGGCAGCGCCTCGCCGAGATCCAGGAGGTGCAGATCGAGCTGCTGCAGGAGTTGCGCAGCGCTCAGGCCTCCGATGCGAGCGACGCCCGCGCCGCGAGTTCGACCAGACGCGCCCGCTCGGGCGGCTCGGCCAAGCCCCGCGGCTCCAAGACGTAACGGCGCAGGAAGAAGCCCGTCAGCGCGAAGCCGGCGGCGAGATCGGCGGCAGATGGCGACCTCGCGCCCTGCCCTTCGCTCAGGAAGGGCGGCAGCGCCAGCAGCCGGTCGCGATAGGGTTCGGCCGCCTTGCGGCTGACGGCCTTGCCCGATTTCGGCGAGACATGGCTGAGATCGTCGGGCGAGCCGGTGACGGCGCAGCGCGAAAGATCGAGCCCGAAGCCGAGTTCGGACAGCATCGCGACCTCGAAGCGCACCACCAGCGCCGGCGCGAGCGCCGGCTCGTCGAGATGGGCGACCATCACGGAGAGCGCCTCGTGCAGGCCGGGATGGGGATCGCGCTCCGGCAACAACCGCAGCAGCGCCCCGATCGTGCCGAGGCCATAGAGCGCCACCGGCGCCGCGATCAGCCGCGCGGCATGCGAGGCGAGCAGTTCGACCTTGTATTCGCCGAGATGCTCGTCGAGCCGCGCCCGCCACACCAGCGCGACGGCGTTGCCGGGCTGGAGCACCGGCTGCTGCTTCGCGGAGCGCCCGCCGCGGACGAGGCCGAGATGGCGGCCATGGTCACGCGTCATCACCTCCAGGATCACGGCGCTCTCGCCATGGCGCCTGACGCCGATGATCGTGCCCTCGTCGCTCCATTCCATGGGATGGGTTTAGGGCGGCTCGCGCGAGGCTGCAATTTCACGCGCAACGTCATCCCGGCCGCAGCGAAGCGGAGCGCCGGGATCCATCGGAGGGCTGCCACACCCTATGATGGATTCCGGAACTGCGCGGCTTCGCCGCTTGTCCGGAATGACGGCGTGGTTGGCGAGTACAATCGCAACGCTCACGCCACATACTGCGCCACGCCGCCGCCGAAGGACCAGTCCTCGCGCTTGACCTCGACCAGGTTGATGAAGATGTCGTCGGGCTTCAGCCCGGGATCCTGCTGGAGATGGGCCGCGATCGCGGCGAACAGCGCCTTCTTCTGGGTGACGCCGCGGGTGTTGGCGACCGTGATCTGGATGATCACAAGCCCGGCCGAGCGCTGGAAGCCGAAGAAATTGGCGTCGAAGACGAACTCCTCGGCCTCGTGCTGATGGACGACCGCGAAGAGGTCGTTCTCCGGCACCTCGAAGGTCGCGCGAAGCGCCCGGTAGACGCCGTCGACGATGACCGCGGGATGCGAGGCGGGGCGCCCGCGGCGCATCGAAATTCGGATCAGGGGCATGAGAGGTCTCCGTTGGCACAGCGGCGGTCCCGCCAGTGAGGAAGACCCTAGCTTGCGCAATTCATCCCGAAACCGTATCGAAGATGATATCAGCGATATCGATTAGGGATCATTATGCTCGCCGCGCTCGATCCGGACGCCGTCGCCGCCTTCCTCAAAACGGCCGATCTCGCCAGCTTCACCCGGGCGGCCGAGGCGCTCGGCACGACGCAATCCCTGGTCAGCACGCGCATCCGGCGGCTGGAGGAGCGGCTGGGCAAGGTTCTGCTGCAGCGCCATCCAAGGCTGGTGCGGCTGACGGCGGAGGGCGAGCGCTTCCTGCCCGCCGCGCGCGAGCTGATGGCCGCGCAGGGCAAGGCGCTCACCGTCTTCGCCGCCGCGCCGGAGCGCATGGCGATCGGGCTCAGCGAGCAGGCGGTCGGAGCGGAGATTCCCGCGGTACTGGCGCGGCTGGCGGCGGCCCATCCCAGTGTCGTGATTGCGCTGCGGATCGAGCCGTCGCGGGCGCTGGAGGCGGCCTTCGAGCGCGGCGAACTCGACGTCGTGATCATCCGCCGGCTGGCCGCGGGCCGCAGCGGCGAGGTGCTGCGGGAGGATGGGTTCGGCTGGTTCGCGGCGCCGCGGCTGATCCGGCGGCCCGACGAGGCGCTGCCGCTGGTGAGCCTGATGCCCGATTGCTGGCTGCGCCAGCATGGCATGGCGGCGCTCGACCGCGCCGGCCTCGCGTGGCGCGAAGCCTTCATCGGTGGCGGCATGGCCGCGGTGCAGGCGGCGGTCGCGGGCGGGCTCGGCGTCTCGCCGCTGGCGGCAAGGCTGGCGCCGGCAGGAACGACCGATGTCGGGCGCGACTGGGGCCTGCCCGATCTCGGCACCTCCTGCGTCGTGCTGCGCAGCCAGGTGGCGACGCCGCGCGCCAACGCCTTCGTGCGCGAGTTGGCCGCGGCCTTCCGGGCCGGCTGAGGCCTAGCCGACCACCCGCTCGACCCGGCTGATCACCCGCTTCTCGCGCAATTCGCTGATGATGGCGCTGAGATGCTTCAGGTCCCAGACCGTCAGGTCGATGGTGACGTTGGTAAAGTCCGGGTTGGGGCGGTGCATCGCGACTGCGTCGATGTTGCCGTCATGCTCGGCGATGGTGGTGGTGATCTGGGCGAGCGAGCCGGGCTCGTTGATCGAGTTCAGGGCGATCCGGGCCGGGAAGCGCTGCATCGCCTTGTCGTCGAGATCCCAGCGCACGTCGAGCCAGCGCTCGGGCTCGTTGTCGAAGGCGGCGAGCGCCGGCGACTGGATCGGGTAGATCGTCACCCCCTCGCCCGGCGTCAGGATGCCGACGATGCGGTCTCCCGGCACCGCCCCGCCATTGGGCGCGAAGCGCACCGGCAGGTCGCCGCCGAGGCCGCGGATCGGAATCGCGTTGTCGCCGGGCCCCTCACCCGGCAGCTTGAACTTCAGGTTCTCGCCCTGGCGCAGCTCGAACCAGCCCTTGCCGTTGCCGGTGCCGGCCCCGGCCGCCTTGGGATCGGGCGTGGCGCGCTTCTCGGGCTCGAGGTCGGGATAGACGGCCTTGACCACGTCGCCGGAATACATCTCGCCGCGCCCGACCGCCGCGAGCACGTCGTCGACGGCGTTGCGGGCGAGGCGCTTGAGCGCCGCCTTCAGCTTCTCGTCGCTAAAGGGACGGTCGGCCCGCCCGAAGGCGCGCTCCAGAATCTGCCGGCCGAGGCCGGAATACTGCCGGCGCACGGCGCTGCGGGTGGCGCGGCGGATCGCGGCACGTGCCTTGCCGGTGACGACGAGGGATTCCCAGGCGGCCGGCGGCGTCTGCCCCTCGGCACGGGTGATCTCGACCTCGTCGCCATTGGCGAGCTCGGTCAAGAGCGGGGCGATGCGGCCGTTGATCTTGGCGCCGACGGCGCTGTTGCCGACATTGGTGTGGATCGCATAGGCGAAGTCGATCGGCGTGGCGCCGCGCGGCAGCGCGATCAGCCGGCCTTTCGGCGTGAAGCAGAAGACCTGGTCGTGGAACAGCTCGAGCTTGGTGTGCTCGAGGAATTCCTCCGGGCTGTCGCCCTCGGCGAGCAGGTCGACGGTGCGGCGCAGCCACTGATAGGCCCGGCTCTCATCGGCATAATGAGCGAGTTCGGTGGTGCGCCCGTCCTTGTAGTGGGCATGGGCGGCGATGCCGTATTCGGCGATCCGGTCCATCGTGTCGGTGCGGATCTGCAGCTCGACGCGGCTGTGGCCCGGCCCGACCACCGTGGTGTGGATCGAGCGGTAGTCGTTCTGCTTGGGCGTCGAGATGTAGTCCTTGTAGCGGCCGGGCACCATCGGCCAGGTCATGTGGACGATGCCGAGCACGCGGTAGCAATCCTCCGGCGTGGCGACGATGACGCGGAAGCCGAAGATGTCGGAGAGCTGCTCGAAGGAGATGGATTTGCGCTCCATCTTCTTCCAGATCGAATAGGGCCGCTTGCGCCGGCCGGAAACGTCGGCCTCGATGCCGCTGGCGGCGAGCTTGTCCTTGAGGTCCTTCTCGATCTCGCCGATGACGCTGCCCTCGCGCTCGGTGACCTCCTCCAGCCGCTTGGTGACGGTGGCATGAGCCTCCGGCTTGATGTGGCGGAAGGCCAGTTCCTCCAGCTCCTCGCGCAGCTCCTGCATGCCCATGCGCCCGGCGAGCGGGGCATAGATCTCGGCGGTCTCCTCGGCGATGCGCAGGCGCTTTTCGGGCGCCATGAAATGCAGGGTCCGCATGTTGTGCAGCCGGTCGGCGAGCTTGACCAGGAGCACGCGGACATCGTCGACGATGGCGAGCAGGAGCTTGCGGAAATTCTCGCCCTGGGCCGCCTTCTTGGAGACGAGGTCGAGCTTCTTGATCTTGGTCAGCCCGTCCACCAGCCGGCGGATGTCGGGGCCGAACATGCTCTCGATCTCTTCGAGCGTCGCCGCCGTATCCTCGACGGTGTCGTGCAGCACGGCCGCCACGATCGTCGCATCGTCGAGCTTGAGATCGGTCAGCAGCGCCGCGACCTCGAGCGGATGGGCGAAGAACGGGTCGCCGGAGGCGCGCTTCTGCGTGCCATGAGCACGCATGGCATAGACATAGGCCCGGTTGAGGAGGTCCTCGTCGGTGTTGGGATTGTAGCTTCGAACCCGGTCGACGAGTTCGTATTGCCGCATCATGCCCATGCGGGCCCTCTGTCACGCCTGCCTGATCTGGAGTCCGTCAATATCGGCGCAGGCGGGGCAGGCAGCAAGGCGTAATCCCCGAAGCGGGCACGAAAAAGCCCGGCGGCGCCGGGCTTTAGCGGAGTGGGTGAAGAAGCCGTTAGGCCGGGCGGCCTGGCAAGGCTCAATCCTCGTCGTCGGCGCTCTCGGTCGGCGGCACGAGGCCGTCGAGGCCGCGCAGCAGATCGTCCTCGCTCATGCGGTCGAACTGGACCTCCGAATCGGGGGTCGAGGCGCTCTGGCCGGGGGCTGCGAGCAGCGGCACGGTCTCGGCCTCCGGCTCGTCGACCTCGACATGCTTCTGCAGCGAGTGGATCAGGTCTTCCTTCAGATCCTCGGGCTTGAGCTTCTCGTCGGCGATCTCGCGCAGCGCGACGACAGGGTTCTTGTCGTTGTCGCGCGGCACCAGGATCGCGGAGCCCGACTGGATCATGCGCGCGCGATGGCTGGCGAGCAGGACCAGCTCGAAGCGGTTGTCGACCTTGTCGATGCAATCTTCAACGGTGACGCGAGCCATGGGCGGCTCCTTCTGATCTGTCGCGATGCAGGGAAATGGGTAGCGCGTGCCATTACAGGCAAAGCACCGCGGATGCAAGATTGGCGTCGCCCGCGCGCGGGCTCAGCCGCGCATCCGGCGAACCATCTCGTCGAGCCCCGGCTCGCGCCGGCCATCGCCGCCGGTGACGAGGTCCATCGCCGGCAGTTCGTGCGGGGCGAGCTCGGCGAAGCGCATCCGCATCGTCGTGGCGACGCCCTCGCCGAAGGCGATCGCCTCGCGGTTGCCGACCGAGGAGAGGAATTTCAGCGTGCTGGCCGAGGCGTCCGAGATGGCGGAGCGGATGATCTGCTGGTCGATCTCGTTGGCGAGACGCATGGCGAAGATCGTCGAGCACTGCGACAGGATCGTCGGGTCGAGCTCGCCGGGGCGCTGCGTCACCACGCCGAGATAGGCGCCGTATTTGCGGCCCTCCTTGGCGATGCGGGCGATGGCCTGGCGCGTCGGCTGGAAGCCGAGCGATGGATCGGCCGGCACGTAGCGATGGGCCTCCTCGCAGAGCAGCAGGATCTCGTAGGTGCCCTGGCTCGCCCAGGCGAGGTCGAAGGAGAGCCGCGCCAGCACGGACGCCACCGCATCGACGACCTCGGACGGCAGCCCGCCGAGCTGGAAGACCGTGATCGGGCGCCCGTGATGGGGCACGCGGAAGATCTGCGCGACGACCGGCGCCATCGTCTCCATCATGTTGGCGCGGGCGAACATGAACTGGTAGCGCGGGTCGTTGTGCAGGGTCTCGAGCCGGACCTTCAGCGAGCGCAGCGAGGCGTGCGGCCAGCGCTTCTCATGCAGGCCGATGAACTCGTCGATGATCGCGATGGCGTCGATGATCCGGTAGGGCGTCGGCATGTCGCCGGCGCTGCCCGCCCCCTCCTCGCGGCGGCCGAGGCCGGCGTCGAGCGGCCGCTTCAGCAGGGTGGAGTTCAGATCGCGCATTGTGTTGCGGGAGCTGCCGGCGCGATAGCGCTCGCGCGCGCCCATCACGACCTCACGCAGGATGTCCGCCTCCTCGTCGAAGGCGGTCCGGCCGCGGAAGACGACCTCGGCGAACTCCTCGAGCTTGAACATCCAGAACGGCAGGTCGAGCGCCTCGGCGTCGATCGCCAGAGCGCGGTCAGGAAAGGCGCAGGCGTACTCGTTGTGCGGGTCGAGGATGAGGACGCGCAGCCGCGGGCGGTCTGCGATGGCGCGTCGCAGCAGCAGCGAGACGGCGCTCGACTTGCCGACGCCAGTGGTGCCGACCAGCGCGAAGTGCCGCGCCAGCATGTCGTCGATGCAGACGGTCGCGGGGATCGTCGGATCCTGGGTCAGCGTGCCGATGGTCACGGCCTTGCGCGTGCCGAGATCGTGGACGAGGGCGAGATCGCCGGACCGGATGCGGTGGGCGACGGCGCCGATCGGCGGATAGGTCGAGATGCCGCTCTGGAAGCTCGTGCCGCCATCGGCTCTCTCGATGACTTCGCCCAGGAGCTCGACCTGGACATGGATCGCGTTGTCGGCGCCCTCGTCCCAGACGGCGTTCACCGCCGACATTTCGTAGACCAGACCGACGATGCGGGTGCGGCCGAGGTTGATCGAGATCATCCGCCCGACGGTCCAGGATTCCGGACCGAGCCTCGCCATTCCGGCCACCGTGCTGGCGATGGTGGCGCGCGAGCCGTCGCAGGAGACAACGCGACCGAGGGAACGATCGGGCTCCTGGGCGTGATCGCGCCGGTCGCGCGTCGCCTCGGCCTCGAACATTCCTGACTTTACGGCAAGCTGCACGATACGCGCCCCATGACACCCGGATACCCTGACCTTTCATGGTAGGGCCGAGTCTTTACGATTGCCTTATTCGCGGCCCGGCGCCCGCCCGCCCTGACGACGCGGTTACCGAAACACCAAGGCCAAGCCGCCAATCATCGCGACCCATCAGTTTTCGTGGGGGCGGGCGTGACAATGCGTGTCTTGAGACAGCGGCGCATTCTCGTCTATGCACGCCCGGTCCCGAGGAGATTTGACCCATGGCGAACCGGCTGCGACTGGGCGTGAACATCGATCACGTCGCGACGGTGCGCAATGCGCGCGGCGGCGCCCTGCCCGATCCGGTGCGGGCCGCGCATCAGGCGGTCGCTGCGGGAGCCGACGGCATCACCGCGCATCTGCGCGAGGACCGGCGCCATATCCGCGATGCCGACATGGCGCGCCTGGCAGCCGAACTGACCAAGCCGCTGAACTTCGAGATGGCGGCGACCGAGGAGATGATCGCGCTCGCCGAGCAGCTGAAGCCGCACGCGGCCTGCCTCGTCCCCGAGAAGCGCGAGGAGCGCACCACCGAGGGCGGGCTCGACGTCGTCGGCCAGGAGGCGGCGCTGCGGCCCGCCATCACACGGCTGAAAGCAGCCGGCTGCCGTGTCTCGCTCTTCATCGAGGCGGATGAGGCGCCGATCGCGATGGCGGCCAAGCTCGGCGCCCCAGTGATCGAGCTGCATACGGGGACCTGGTGCCACGCCGTGGCCGACGGGCATCCCGACAAGGCGCAGGCCGAGTTCGCGCGCCTCGCCAAAGGTGCGGCCTTCGCCGCCTCGCTGGGGCTCGAGGTCCATGCCGGGCACGGGCTCGACTATGACACGGCGCGGCAGCTCGCGGCGGTGCCTGAGTTCGTCGAGTTCAACATCGGCCATTTCCTGATGGGCGAGGCGATCTTCATCGGCCTCGATGCCGCGCTCCTGCGGATGCGGCAGGCGATGGACGAGGGGCGCGCCGCGACGTAAGTCTCGCGCATGATCCTCGGCATCGGCTCCGATCTCTGCGACATCGACCGCATCCAGAAGTCGCTCGACCGTTTCGGCGAGCGCTTCACCCATCGCGTCTTCACCGAGATCGAGCGCGCCAAATCCGACCGGCGGGCAACGCGCGCGGCGTCTTACGCCCGGCGTTTCGCGGCGAAAGAGGCCTGCTCCAAGGCCTTGGGAACGGGCCTGCGCGCCGGCGTGTTCTGGCGCGACATGGAGGTCGTCAACCTGCCCGGCGGACGGCCGACGCTGCGGCTGACCGGCGGCGCGGCCGCACGGCTGGCGGCGATGACGCCGCCCGGGCACGAGGCGATCGTGCATGTCTCGATGACCGACGACCCGCCGATGGCGCAGGCCTTCGTGGTGATCGAGGCACGCGTGCTGCCGGCCTGAGCGGATCCGCAGGCCGGACGACGAGCGCTCACGCGACCGGGGCCGCGCCCACGACCTACGCCTTCGATTCGTCGCTCAGCCAGCGATAGAGGATGCCGCCCAGCGCCCCGCCGATCAGCGGCGCGACCCAGAACAGCCAGAGCTGCCCCATGGCCCAGCCGCCGACGAAGAGCGCCGGGCCGGTGCTGCGCGCCGGGTTCACCGAGGTGTTGGTGACGGGGATGCTGACGAGATGGATCAGGCACAGGCCGAGCCCGATCGCCAGCGGCGCGAAGCCCGCCGGCGCCTTGCCATGCGTCGCCCCCATGATGATGAAGAGGAACATCATCGTCATGACGACTTCGGTCAGGAACCCGGCGAAGAGGCTGTACTTGCCCGGCGAGTGCTCGCCATAGCCGTTCGAGGCGAAGCCCTTGGCGAGATCGAAGCCCGGCGCCCCGCGGGCGATGAGATAGAGCACGCCCGCCGCGACGACGGCGCCGCCCACCTGCGCCACGATGTAGGGCAGGATCTGGTTCGTCGGGAAGCGGCCGCCGGCCGCCAGGCCAACCGTGACGGCCGGGTTGAGGTGGCACCCCGAAATGTGGCCGATGGCATAGGCCATGGTGACGACGGTGAGGCCGAAGGCGAGCGAGACGCCGAGAAGGCCGATGCCGACCTGCGGGAAGCCCGCCGCGATGACGGCGCTGCCGCAGCCCGCGAAGGTCAGCCAGAAGGTCCCGATGGCCTCCGCTGCATATTTCTTGCTGTTCATGATGCCGTCTCCCCCGAGCCCGGCCAAGATGGTGCCCGCGACGTTTCGCAAGGTCAATCGGGCGGCCCGCGCGTCGCCGCCGGGCGACCTCATAAGGGGAAGGTGATGTGTGTCACCAGGCCCGCGCCCGACTGGCGAACCAGCGTGCCCTTCAGCTGCTTGGCCAGGGCCTCGACGATGCGATTGCCCAGGCCATGTCCCGGCGCCGCGTCCTCCGGCGCCTCGGGCAGCCCGACACCGTCATCGGCGATGGTCAACACCGCCGTCTCGCCGTCGACCAGGCGAATGGACACCGCGATGCGCCCGACACGGCCATCGGGAAATGCGTGCTTGAGCGAGTTGGTGATGATCTCGGAGACCAGCATCGACAGAGTCGTCAGCTTGCGGATGTCTAAGGTCATCTCCGGCACATCGACCTCGCAGGCGACGCCGGATACCCCGCTGGCCTCGATGACGTCCGTGCAGAGATCCCTGAGATAGGCCCCCACCGGCAGGTCGACCTGGTTGGGGTCGTGCAGGCGCCGATGGATACGCGCCATGGTCTCGATGCGGTTGCGGGCCTCGTCGAGGATCGCGGGGGCCGCCGCGGGATCGGCCTTGAGGCGCCGCCGCGACATGTTCAGCAGACTGGCGACGAACGCCATGTTGTTGGCGACGCGATGCTGCAGTTCCTCGAACATCGTCCGCTGCTGCTCGACCAGCGCGTTCGAGACGCGTTTCTCGGCCTCGAGCCGTCGCATTGCGCGCGTCATCAGGTGGATCAGCACGATGTCGACGGTGACGATGAAGACGTAAAACGCCAGCGCGAAAGCGCTCTGCCGGTCGAGAGCGAAGCCGTTGGGCGGGATGAACCAGTACCAGGCCGCGAATCCGCAGAGCACGGCGCAGAGCGTGCCGGCGGCCGTCCCGCACAGGAAGCTCGTGATGATGACGGCAGGAAAGAAGGTCAGGAACGGATAGCCGGGCGGCAGCGTGCCTTCGAGCGCAAAGCGGGCCGCCGTGGCGGCGGCCGAAATGAGGCCGGCGAGCGCGATCGCCACGGCCGTCTGGACGGCCGGCCGCGAGCGGGAAACGAGCGGCGGTGAGCGGAAGAGGAGCTTCACGGTTTCCTGGACGGTCGGGTCTTCAAGACGGCGGGGATCGCGGGGACAGGACCGTCGGAACCGGCGGCCCACGCTCTCCTAGACCGGTTCGCAGCGCCGTCCATGTTAAAAGACGTATTGTCGCTTGAAAATGACGACCCGTCCGGACGGGCCGAACGGCGCCAGGGCGCCGCGCCTCTGCCGGCGTTGTCTGGCGGGCGACATTCCGCTAGACCGCGCGCTGGACCCCCGTCCCAGGAGCGCCCGCGTGGCCAACGACGTCGATTCGAAGAAGAAGACCGCCAAGGACGAGGGCGGCATCGTCGAGACCATCAAGGTCGTCGTACAGGCCCTGCTCATCGCGCTGGTGATCCGGACGCTGCTGTTCCAGCCCTTCAACATTCCCTCGGGCTCGCTGATCCCGACCCTGCTGATCGGCGACTATCTCTTCGTCTCGAAATACACCTACGGCTATTCCAAGCACTCGATCCCGTTCAGCCCGCCGCTGTTCTCCGGCCGCGTCTGGGCGGCCGAGCCCAAGCGCGGCGACATCGCCGTGTTCAAGCTGCCGACCGACAATTCGACCGACTACATCAAGCGCGTGATCGGGCTGCCCGGCGAGCGCATCCAGATGATCGACGGCATCCTGCACATCAACAATCAGCCGGTGAAGCGCGAGCGGATCGCCGATTTCGTCACGACCGACAATTGGGGCCGCAGTTCGCCGGCGATCCAGTATCGCGAGACGCTGCCCAACGGCGTCTCGCACCAGATCATCGAGCGCGAGGGCGACCGCGGTTCGTTCGACAACACGCCGGTCTTCGTCGTGCCGCCCGGCCACTTCTTCATGATGGGCGACAACCGCGACAACTCGCTGGATTCGCGCGACCGCAGTGTCGGCTTCGTGCCCTTCGAGAATTTCGTCGGCCGGGCCGAGATCATCTTCTTCTCCATCGAAGAGGGCGAATCCGCCTGGAAACTCTGGGAGTGGCCCTGGACGGTGCGGTGGAACCGCCTGTTCAGCGCGATCAAGTGAGGCCGATGCAGCAGTGAGCGAGAACCGCACGTGAGCAAGGCCGGCGACAACGGGCGCAAGCCGCCCGAGACGGCCCGCCTGCAGGCGACGCTCGGCCATGCCTTCAAGGACCAGGGGCTGCTCAACACCGCGCTGACCCATATGAGCGCGGAAGGCCCGCGGCTGCAGAGCTACCAGCGTCTCGAATTCCTCGGCGACCGGGTACTGGGGCTGTGCATCGCCGACATGCTGTTCGTCCGCTATCCGACCGCGGCCGAAGGCGACATGTCGCGGAGGCTGGCTGATCTCGTGCGCAAGGAAACCTGCGCCGAGGTCGCGATCGCCTGGAATCTCGGCGCCTTCATGCGGCTGGGCGAAGGCGAGATCCTCGGCGGCGCCCGCAAGAACAAGGCGATCCTGGCCGATGCCTGCGAGGCGATCATCGGCGCCGTCTTCATCGACGGCGGCTATGAGGCGGCGCGCGGACTGGTCGAGCGCGCCTTCGGCGAGCGCCTGCTCAAGCCGGTGCGGCCGCTGCGCGACGCCAAGACGGCGCTGCAGGAATGGGCCCAGGGCCAGGGCTATCCGACACCGACCTATTCCGAGCGCGGCCGCTCGGGCCCCGACCATGCGCCGGTATTCCGGGTCGCGGCGCGCATCACCGGCCTCGTCGATGCCGAGGCGCAGGGCCCGTCCAAGAGGCTGGCCGAGCAGGCCGCCGCCGAAGCCTTCCTGCGCCGCGAGGGGCTGTGGACCGAAACAATGGAGAGCGACCATGGCTGACGAGACGGACGGCGCGCCCCGGGCGCCGACGCGGGCCGGCTTCGTCGCGCTGATCGGCGCGCCCAATGCCGGCAAATCGACGCTGCTGAACCAGCTCGTCGGCGCCAAGGTCTCGATCGTCTCGCGCAAGGTGCAGACGACCCGCACCCAGGTGCGCGGCATCGCGATGTCGGGCGCGGCGCAGATCATCTTCGTCGACACGCCCGGCATCTTCCAGCCCAAGCGCCGGCTCGACCGCGCGATGGTGACGAGTGCCTGGGGCGGCGCCACCGATGCCGACCTGATCGGCGTGCTGATCGATGTCGAGCGCTTCGACAACGAGGAGAACACGCGCCTGCTCGAGAAGCTCGCCGAGCTGAGGCAGCCGAAATTCCTGATCCTCAACAAGATCGACACCATCGCCAAGGACAAGCTGCTCGAGATTACCGCCAGGGTGAACGCGCAAGGGTCCTTCGAGACGACCTTCATGATCGCGGCGCTGACCGGCTACGGCGTCAAGGACATCCTGTCCTGGCTGGAGACGCGGCTGCCGCTGGGCCCCTGGCTCTATCCGGAGGACCAGATCTCGGACGCGCCGCTGCGCTTCCTCGCCGCCGAAATCACGCGCGAGAAGATCTTCGAGCGGCTGCACGATGAGCTGCCCTATCGCTCCACCGTCGAAACCGAGCAGTGGCAGCAGCGCCCGGACGGCTCGGTGCGGATCGAGCAGACGATCTATGTCGAGCGCGAGGGCCAGCGGAAGATCGTGCTCGGCGAAGGCGGCCAGACGATCAAGGCGATCGGCCAGAAGGCCCGCATCGAGATCGCGGAAGCCGCCGAAGCGACGGTGCACCTCTTCCTGTTCGTGAAGGTGCGCGAGAACTGGAGCGACGACCCGGCCCGCTATCGCGAAATGGGGCTGGAGTTTCCGAAGGGCTGAGCGTCGATCGCACCGCGCATCCCCGGTTGCCGGCGCGCGAAGGATTTGCCATCGATACGGGAATCCCGTAGTCTTTCGTTGGCATGACGGACGATCGGTTCGACCCTGCGAAGGACGCGGCCAACCGCGACAAGCACGGGGCCTCGCTGGCCTTCGGCGACGGGATCTTTGCCGACGACAACCATCTGATCCTGCCCTCGATCCGCGAGATCGACGGGGAGGAACGCTTCAAGGTGATCGGCATCGTCGGCGCGAGGCTCTTTACCGGCGTCTTCGTCTGGCGGGGCGATGCGCCCCGCTTCATCTCGGTGAGAAGGAGCAATCAGGGTGAAGAACGCGCCTATCGCAGTGGCTGCTGACCCCACGGATGCCGCCGATTTCGACGTCACGGTCGAGGCCTTGGACCGCGCGCAGCGCGCCCGCCTGATCCGTCGGACGAGGACCGGGCTCGGCCTCTCGCAGGCGGAGTTCGCCAGCCGCTTTTGCGTCCCGGTCGGTACGCTGCGCGACTGGGAGCAGGCCCGGGTAACCGCGCCGGACTTCGCCGTCGCCTATGTGCGCGTGATCGCCCAGCATCCGGAGATGGTGGCGAAGGCCGTCGCCTGAGGCGTCGCGGCCTTGAGTTTTGCGCGCCGATGCCCTTTATCGCGCACACCATAAGACGCGCGACCACTTGATGACGGGGCCTGCCATGACCAACGACGAGGTTCTCGCCGAATTCCGCGAGGCGGGTGCGCTGCTCGAGGGGCATTTCATCCTGTCGTCGGGCCGGCGTAGCGGCGTCTTCCTGCAGAAGATGTTCGTCTTCCAGGATCCGGTGCGCACCGAGCGGCTGTGCAAGGCGCTGGCCGCCAAGATCGCAGCGCGCTTCGGCAAAATCGACTATGTCGTCTCGCCCGCGATCGGCGGCATCGTGCCAGGCTACGAGACGGCCCGGCATCTGGGCGCCAAGGCGGTCTTCGTCGAGCGCGAGGGCGGCAGCTTCAGGCTGCGCCGCGGCTTCACCCTGCCCGCCGGAGCGCGCTGCATCATCATCGAGGACATCATCACCACCGGCCTCTCGCTGCGCGAATGCCGCGACTCGGTGAAGGACGAGCCCGGCACGATCGTCGGCGCCGCCTGCCTGATCGACCGCTCGGCGGGCCGGGCCGAGCTCGGCATGGAGCTGGTCAGCCTGATGGACTACGCCGTGCCCGACTACGCGCCCGACGCGCTGCCGCCGGAGCTCGCCGCGATTCCCGCGACCAAGCCCGGCAGCCGGGGCCTGAGCGTCTGAATCCCATCACGTTTGCCGGCTGCGGCGAGAGGTCACAGCAGGGGGCGAGCGGCCGCCGACGATTTTCGCCGATCCGACATGGTTCGACCGTGTTTGCTTTTCATTTGAGTTTTTTGAAGCGATTTCAGACGGAGTGATTTCCATGGCGGCCGACCCGCGCATCGCGCTTTTCATCGATGGCGCCAATCTCTACGCGACCTCGAAGCAGCTCGGCTTCGACATGGACTATCGCCGGCTGCTGCGGGAATTCCAGGGCCGCGGCAACCTGATCCGCGCCTTCTATTTCACCACGCTGATCGAGAGCGAGGAGTATTCCTCGATCCGGCCGCTGGTCGACTGGCTCGACTACAACGGCTACCGCGTCATCACCAAGGCGGCCAAGGAGTTCACCGACGCCACCGGGCGCCGGCGGATCAAGGGCAACATGGACATCGAGCTCGCCATCGAGATGCTCGAACTCGCACCCCATCTCGACCAGATCTACCTGTTCTCGGGCGATGGCGATTTCCGCCCGCTGGTCGAGGCGGT
This sequence comes from Bosea sp. RAC05, assembly GCF_001713455.1. Lineage (NCBI taxonomy): Bacteria > Pseudomonadati > Pseudomonadota > Alphaproteobacteria > Hyphomicrobiales > Alloboseaceae > Allobosea > Allobosea sp. RAC05. Next base: position 2,299,811 of record NZ_CP016464.1, on the reverse strand, counting down.
GCAGCGCAAGGGCGTGAAGGTCTCGGTCGTCTCGACCGTCTCGACCAGCCCGCCGATGGTCTCCGACGATCTGCGCCGGCAATGCGACGAGTTCATCGACCTCGCCCAGCTGATGCAGAAGATCGGCCGCGACCCCGCCGAGCGCAACGCCCGCAGCGGCGCCGCTGGGGCGCCGGTGACGCCCGGCAATCCCGGGCTGGAGCGGCGCTACGGCATCCGCCAGGGCGACGAACCCGCCGAGGCCTAAGTCACGACGCACCGAAAGCCCCGGCCGGCTGATCGCCGCGGGGTTTCGGGCTCTCCAAGGCGTATCCGAGGGGATGCGCGGGACGCTGGTGGCGTCGCAGTCGACGGCTGCGTGCCGATGTCGATGTCGAATGTCGTGTCGAAGCAGCGCCAACAGCCGCCGCCCCGCCCCGCGCGCAGGTGTTTGATGCCGACCAGATCGCCTTCTGGTTATCCGGGTCTCGGGTCGCGCGGCCTGACTCACCCGCGCGATGGCGATCTGCGCCTCCGCCGCCCTCAGCCCGCAACAGCCTCGAACGACGAAACCCGCAAACCCCGCCCGGCCGCACGATGCCTCGCGACAGCCCCCTTGGTCGGGCGGAGCGAGGGAAGAATAGGCACGGGTTTCGGGGGCGGGGATAAGGTTTGTCGCAGGGCGCGAACCTGCCCGGCCAGGGCGCGGGGAACCCTCTCCTGTAAGGAGAGGGCAGGGTGAGGTGTCGGCCGTTATCCGCATGAGGCGAGCCCTTCCCGCCGGCTGAGGTTGGCTCAGCGCCTTACGGGTCAAGGGGCCGACACCTCTCCCCTGCCCCTCTCACTGATCTCGGGCCTGCCCGAGATCAGCTCTCAGGGTGTCGAAGTCGGCAACAGCCGACTTCGATGCAGGAGAGGGGTTCCCCGCGCCGTCATCTCACGCGCAGCGCCTCACGCCCCCGCCTTCATGATCCTCGCCTTGTCGCGGTTCCAGTCGCGGTTCTTCTCGGTCTCGCGCTTGTCGTGCAGCTTCTTGCCGCGTCCGAGGCCGAGTTCGACCTTGGCCCGACCCTTGTCGTTGAAATAGACCTTGAGCGGGATCACGGTGTAGCCGTCACGCTGGATCGCGCCCATCAGCTTGTTGATCTGGCGGCGGTGCAGCAGGAGCTTCCGCGGCCGCTTGACGTTGTGGTTGAAGCGGTTGGCCTCGAGATATTCCGGGATATGCGCGTTGAACAGGAAGAGCTCGGTGCCCATCGGCCCGGCATAGCTCTCCCCGATCGTCGCCTTGCCGCCGCGCAGCGACTTGATCTCCGTGCCCTGCAGAGAGATGCCGGCCTCGAGCGTCTCGGTGATCTCGTAGTTGTAGCGCGCCTTGCGGTTGTCGGCCGCGAGCTTGAAGCGCTCCGGATCGGGCTTCTTCATGACGTCCCTCCCAGGGCATGGGCCTTGACGAGACTCGCCATCGCCTGCGATTCCGATTCAGGATCGGCCGCCAGGCCATTGAAAACGCCCAGCTTGTCGGCGTCCTGCCGGTTCTGGCTGAGCTTGAACTTGCCGACCAGCGAGGCGATCTCGATCTCGATGCCGACGATGCCGCGCATCTGCGCCGCCACAAAAGCTTCCGGCGCGTCGGTGACGTTCCAGGGCTCGTCGCGCGGCGCTTCCTGCTGGCGCGTCAGCGAGTCGAGCTGGGCGTGGAGCCAGGCGGGATCCTCGATCGTGCGGGCGGGGCCACGGACCTGGACGGTGACGTAGTTCCAGGTCGGCACGACCTTGCCGTGTTCGCGCTTGGAGGCATACCAGGCCGGCGTGACATAGCGCTCGGTGCCGGTGAAGATCACCAGCGTCTGCGCGCCGGCCGCAATCGCCTTCCATTGCGGGTTGGGGCGGGCGAGATGCGCGCGCAGCACGCCCTGTACGCCCTCCCCCTCATGCAGCACGAACGGGACCGGATTGGCGATCAGCCCGTCCTCGCCGACGCTGACCAGCGTCGCGAGCGGGTGGTCGCGCATGACGGCGAAGAGCGCCGCGCGATCCTCGACCTTGAAATGGCTCGGCTCGTACATACTCGGTCTCCCTGGCGTCGGCCGGGGGACCGGACGGACGCAGACTCCCTATTTAGGCATTCAGCAGGCCGGCGAACACCATGGCGTCGCGGATGACCTTGCCGGTCGCGGCCGTCACCGGCAACAGCGGCAGACGGACCTCCTCCTCGACGCGGCCGAGCAAAGCGAGCCCATGCTTGGCGCCGGCGAGGCCGGGCTCCTTGAAGATCGCATCATGCAGCGGCACGAGACGGTCCTGAACCTTCAGCGCGCCGGCATAGTCGCCCTTCAGAGCGGCCGTCATCAGATCGGCGCAGAGGCGCGGCGCGACATTGGCGACGACCGAGATGCAGCCATGGCCGCCGGCCGCCATATAGGCGAGCGCCGTCATGTCCTCGCCCGAGAGCTGGATGAAATCCGCGCCCATGGCGTGACGCTGCTGCGAGACGCGGGCGAGATTGGCGGTGGCGTCCTTCACCCCGGCGATGTTCTTCAACTCGTAGAGCCGCGCCATGGTCTCGACCGACATGTCGACGACCGAACGCGGCGGGATGTTGTAGATGATGATCGGGATGCCGACTGCATCGTTGACCGCCTTGAAGTGGCGGTAAAGGCCCTCCTGGGTCGGCTTGTTGTAATAGGGCGTGACGACGAGCGCGGCCTGGGCACCGGCCTTCTCGGCATGAACGGCGAGATCGATCGCCTCGGTGGTGTTGTTAGAGCCGGCGCCGGCGATGACGGGCACCCGGCCCTTGGCCTGGGCGATGACGATCTCGACGACGCGCTTGTGCTCGTCATGCGACAGCGTCGGGCTCTCGCCGGTGGTGCCGACCGGGACCAGGCCGCTCGACCCGTTCTCGATCTGCCACTCGACCAGCGCGCGCAGCGCGTCCTCGTCGATCCGGCCGCCCTTGAACGGCGTCACCAGCGCGGGGAGCGAACCGGTGAAGGCGGGATGCTGGGTCATGGAAGCGGCGTCCTGGAGCGAGATTTCGTTACGAGGGCGTCACACATAAACCGTCCCCGGCGGCAGGCAAAGCCGGCCTGCCGTAAAAACAGGCCCTTCCATGGTTAAGGCTTCATAAACCCGCTTCCCCGAGCATCGCTGGTGACGCATCCGACCGTGGAGCCCGCCATGGCCTCGCCTGCCATCCGCTCGCGGATGATCGCCCTGCTGCTGCCGCTCCTGCTCGCGACGCCATCGCTGGCGGGCGACGACGGCGCCCATCCCGCCCAGCGCGATCCGGTCGGCGCCGTCGATGTCGAGACCACGGCGGCGCTGCCGCCCTACCCGGCCGACGCCTTGCGGGCGGCGGAGGTCGATCTCGACCTGCTCGCCAAGGCCGTCACCGCCTATCGCCGCGGTCAGCTGTCGGAGGCCGACGCCATCGCCACCTCGCTCGACGAGCCCACGGCCCGCGCGCTGCTCGAATGGGTCGCGATCCGCAGCGCCGCGAGCGTGCTGCCCTTCGCCCGGATCGACGCCTTCCTGAAGGCGAACCCGAACTACCCGGCGACCACGCTGTTCCGCAGGCGGGCCGAGGAGATGCTGGTCGCGGAGCGGAAGAGCCCGGCCATCGTGCGGGCCTTCTTCCAGGGACAGAAGCCGGTCAGCCCCGCCGGGCGGATCGCGCTCGCGCTGGCGCTTGCGGCGGAGGGCCGCAACGCGGAGGCGACCGCGCTCGCCCGCCAGAGCTGGCTGCAGGACCATCTCGGCGCGCCGCTCGAGAAGATCGTGCTGGATGCGTTCGGCGACAGTCTGACGACGGCCGACCATCGCCTGCGGGCCGAGCGCTACATCTTCCGTGGCAACGACACCGCGGCGCTGCGCAATGCGGCGCGGGTCTCGGCCGATTACGTGCTGCTGGCGCGGGCCCGGCTCGCCAGCGGCCAGGCGCGGCGGCCGATCGCGCCGGCGCTGATCAGCGCGGTGCCGGCCACGCTGAAGGGCGACGTCTCCTTCGCCTTCCTGCAGGCGCAGCAGGCGCGCCGCGCCGACAAGCCGCTGGAGGCGGCCAAACTCCTGGCCGGCGTGCCGCGCGATCCCGCCCTGCTCGGCGACGGCGACGAGTGGTGGACGGAACGTCGCCTGATCGCTCGCAAGCTGCTCGACGGCGGTCATGCCGCGACCGCCTATGAGGTCGCGGCCGGCCATGGCGCCGAGGATGCGGCCGAGCGCATCGATGCGGAATGGCATGCCGGGTTCATCGCCCTGCGCTTCCGCGACCAGCCGGGGATCGCGCTCGAGCATTTCAGCGAGGCCGCGCGGCATGCCGAGACGCCGATTTCCGTCTCGCGCGCCGGCTATTGGCAGGGCCGCGCCTTCGAGGCGATCGGCAAGGCCGAGGACGCACGCGCCGCCTATGAGCGCGCCGCCGAGCATCCGATCGCCTATTACGGGCAGTTGGCGCGGGCGCGGCTCGGCCTGCCTGATCTGCCGCTGCGGCGCTCGGCGGCGGCGGCGCTGCAGCATCTGCCCGGCCATGCCGGCGTGCGCCTGCTCTACCGGATCGGCGAGCGCGATCTCGCCGCGCAGATGCTGGTCGATCTCGGCCTGCGGCTCCACACCACGCCTGCCCTCGAGGCGATCGCGGCGATCGCGCAGCGGGAAGGCGACACGCGCGCCCTGCTGGCGCTGGGCAAGAGCGCGCTGCAGCGCGGCTTCCCGCTCGACACCGCCGCCTTCCCGACCACGGGCGTGCCTGAATTTCCCGTGCTCGGCGACCCGATGGAGCGCGCCATCGTCCATGCCGTCGCCCGGCAGGAGAGCGCCTTCGACCCGACCGCGGTGTCCCATGCCGGTGCGCGCGGGCTGATGCAGATGATGCCCGCCACGGCGCGCGAGACGGCCCGGCGCGCCAGCCTGCCCTTCGACTGGCCGCGGCTCGGCCGCGACGCGCGCTACTCCGCGCAGATGGGCGCCGCCCATCTCAACGACCTGCTGAGGGAGTGGCGCGGTTCCTACATCCTGACCTTCGCCGCCTACAATGCAGGCTCCGGCAATGTGAAGAAGTGGATCGAGGCCTATGGCGACCCGCGCAAGCCGGAGGTCGATGCGGTCGACTGGATCGAGCGCATTCCCTTCTACGAGACGCGCAACTATGTGCAGCGGGTGATGGAGAACCTGCAGGTCTACCGCCAGCGGCTGAACCAGCGCACGGCCTATCTGATCGACCATGACTTGAAGCGCGGCGGGCGGCGGGATTAATTTGCGGCAGATGGCTGGTTTCGCGCAGCCCTCATCCTGAGGAGCCGCGGCCCGCGGCGTCTCGAAGGATGCTCCAGCGCGATCTGGAACCATCCTTCGAGACGCGCCTGGCGGCGCTCCTCAGGATGAGGGCTGAGTATTGACTGCAACAGAGACGAAAACCGGCTTCACCTCGCTGTTCGTCACGGCCCGCGACGGCCTGCGGCTTCATCTGCGCGACTATGGCCCGCTGGCGGCCACCGCCCTGCCGGTCGTCTGCCTGCCGGGCTTCGCGCGCACGGCCGCCGATTTCCATGAACTGGCGTTCGCGCTGTCGCAGGACGAGGCGAAGCCGCGGCGCGTGCTGGCGCTGGATTATCGCGGGCGCGGCCTCTCCGGCTTCGACAAGGACTGGAAGAACTACGACATCCGCATCGAGCTCGACGATCTGATGCAGGTGCTGGTGGCGACCGGGATCGAGGCGGCCGTCTTCGTCGGCACCTCGCGCGGCGGGCTTCTGACCATGGCGATGGGGGCGGCCCGGCCGGGCGCGATCCGGGGTGTCGTGCTCAACGACATCGGTCCGATCATCGACGCGCGCGGGCTGCTGCGCATCCGCGGCTATGTCGGCAAGCTGCCGCTGCCGCGCAGCTTCGCCGAGGGCGCCGAAATCCTGAAGCGGCTCTCCGACCAGCAATTCCCGCTCTTCGGCGAGGCGGAGTGGGAGATGATGGCGCGCCGGACCTGGACCGACCGCGACGGGCCGCTGCGGCCGGACTACGACACCAACCTGATGAAGGTGCTGGAGGAGCTCGACCTCGAGGCCCCGCTGCCGATCCTCTGGCCCTATTTCGACGGGCTCAACGCCGTGCCGATGCTGGCGATCCGCGGCGCCAACTCCGACCTGCTGGCGGAGAAGACGCTCGTCGAGATGGGCGAGCGCCACCCCGATTGCGAGACCTTCGTCGCGCCGGGCCAGGGCCATGCGCCGATTCTGGGCAGCCGGGACATGGTGCGGCGCATCGGCCGGCTGATCGCCCGGGCCGAGCGCCGGGCGGCCTGAGGCCCCTCACGCCTTCGCCGGCTCGTCCTCGTCGCGCGAGCTCTCGACCAGGCCGGCCCGGGCCCGCTTGGCGAATTCGGTGTCGCCGCCGGCAGCCAGCGTCTTGGCCTGGCTGACCCAGTCCTCGCGCTCGATCCGGCCCGGGAAGGCGAGATAGCTGCCGACCCATTCGACATTGGCCGGCGTCCAGGCGGCGATCTGCTCGAAATGCCAGATGCCGAGCGCCTGCAGCCGGTCCTCGTTCTGGCGGCCGATGCCCTTGATCAGCTTGAGATCGTCGGGCCTGGCCTCCTTCGCCGCGACGAGCCCGGCCGGGCGCTGCCCGGGAATGTCGGCCTCGCCGGCGACGGGCGGCAGCGTGGCGACGGCGGAGGGGGCTTCGGCCCCGGCCGAGGCGCGCGTGCCGGAGAACAGCGCCCCGGCGACACAACCGGCGACATAGACGCCCGTGAACAGCAGCGCCGTCTCGACCCAGACCGCCGGCTTGCCATTGAGGAACTGCAGCCAGGTCAACGCGGCGCCGAGCCCCCAGATCGCGGCGAACCAGCCGGTGGCGGCGCCACCGAGCCGAAGCTTGCTGCCATCCTGGCCGATCCAGCCCATGACGAGGCCGAGCGCGAAGGCGGCGGCGAGGAACCAGACGAACTGGCTGGCGAGATACAGCATGTCCGACCCTCCCTTACTTCGCGACCGTGAACTGGACGCGCCGGTTCATCGCCCGGGCCTCGGGCGCGCCATGCGGCACCAGTGGCCGCGTGCTGCCGAAACCCTGCGTCTCCAGCCGCGCCGGATCGATCCCGCGCTGGACCAGCTCGTCGCGCACGCGCAGCGCGCGCCGCGCCGACAGATCAAGGTTGTTGAAGCCCGTGCGCTCGCCGTCCCGGTTGGCGTGCCCCTCGATGGTGATGCGCGTCGTCGGGCACTGGGCCAGGATCGCGACGGCCTCCGCGATGACGCGCTCGGTCGGCGCGTCGAGCTGAACGACCGAAGTGCCCTGCGCGAAGAGCACGGTGTTGTTCTTGGTCAGCGCGTCGAGATCGTTCTGGCAGGTCGCCGGAGGATCGACGACGCAGCCGGTCTGGCGCAGACCGATCGACGCGTCGGCGCGGAAACCGGCCGGAAGGCCGGTGGCGGCGCTGGTCTCGACCTCGCGCTGGATCAGATCGCGACAGGTCAGGCCGCGCAGGGTGACGAGGTCGTCGACGATCGTGGCCGAGCCGAGGTCCAGCCGCAGCAGGTTGGTCACCGCCATGGCGGCCGCCGCGGCGAAGCCCGCGGGCGCGCCGGGGACGATCTGGGTGTCGTCGCTCCACTTGCCCTGGAGCGGCGACGCCTCGACGAGTGCGCGCAAGGCCTCGCGCGTCGCCACGTCCGGCAGATGCCCCGAGAGCGAAAGCCCGGTCCGGTCGACCGAGATCGCCAGTCCGTAAGGGCGAAGGGCGAGCGTCGCAGCCCCGTCGCCGACCAGGGACAGGCCGGCCGGCAGCGGCCGCCGGCGCAGGGCCGCGTCGAGCTCGGTCCAGGCGCGGCCATCGGCGACCTGCCCGGCGAGGCTCAGGGCCGAACCGGCCAGGGTCACGGTCCCCTCCTTGAGGCGGCCGAGCAGATCGAGCGCGAAACCGGTCGCCGCCGCATAGTCGGCGGCGTCGCGCAGGTTCGGTTCCACGGCCATGCGGTCGGCGACAGCGCCCGACGCGGCAAGGCCACGGGCGCGCGCCAGAAGCGCTTCGCGCGTCGCGGCATCGGGCACGAGCCCCTGCAGCGCGACACCGTCCCGCCCGATCGTGGCGGACCAGGCGAGCGCAACGGCCGGCGGCGGGGCAGGAGGCGGAGGCGGAGCCGGTGGCATCGGGGCCGGCGGGACGGCGGCCTCGACCGGCGGCGGCGCCGGGGCCGGAGCCGGAAGCTCGGACGGCAGGAAGATCGGTGCCGGGAGGTCCGGCAGGGCCGGGATCAGGCTCTCGATCGGTGGCGGAGGCGGCGGCGGGGGCGGCGGGGGTTCAGGCGGGCAGGCGATCGTCGCCTGGGCGACCGAATCGGGGCCGTCTCCCTGCGCAATCTGCAATCGCAGCGCCTGGCAGGCGTCATAGGTGTCGGGGCCGTCTCCCGACAGCCGGTAGGCGTCCCCCTCCAGTTCCGCCTTGCCCTGCCGCAGCCGCGCCAGATCCGCGAGTGCGCGGCCGACCTTGGTCAGATAGGCAGCCGGCTCGCCAGCGCCCGGCTTCAGCCGGTCGTCGACAGAGACCTGGCCGGGAAAGGCATTCCGCAGCAGGGCCAGAACCTGCTGGCGCGCCGCGTCGGACGGATAGAAACCCTCGAGGCGCAGGACATCGCCGGCGAGCCGCTCGACGCTCCAGCGATAGGGCGAGACGACCGACGGCTCGATGGTGCAGGGCACGGCCTGGAACCCGTCGCGCGCGAGGCGGCCGAGCGCGGCCTGCAGGGCAAGATAGGCGTCGGGCCCGGTCGCGCGGCCCTCGAGGCAGAAGCGGGTGTCGTCGAGCGCCACCTTGCCGGTGGCGAGTTGCGGCAGCTCGGCCAGGGCCGAAGCCGCCATCGCGCCGAAACCGGTCGGCGCGCCGAAGGCGAAGGCCTGCCGATCCTCGACCTTCGCACCCGGCAGTGCCTTTTCGGCCGCGGCGACGAGCGCCCGGGCCGTGGACTCGTCGGGGACATAGCCTCCCAGCGTCACCACATCGCCCTGGCGGGTGGCCGACCAACTGTAGGGGCGTTGCGGGACGACCTGCGACAGCCCACCGAGCGCACGCCGGACGCCGAATTCGGCCCGCAGCCGCGCCAGCGCGCGTGCGGCGCCGTCGGCTGACAGGGCCTCGCCGCTGATCGTGACGTCGCGCCCGTCGATCTGGGCCGTGACCGGGCGCGCGCCCGGCGCCTCGCCGGCGACGGACACTGCGGCGGCGACGGCCCGGCGCGTCACGTCCCGCTCGATGGTCTCGTCGAGAAACAGGTTCCCCGCGCCCCAGAGCAGTGCCAGCGGCACCAGCCCCCAAAGCCAACGTCCCGGCTGCGACATGCCCTCACCCCCAAGCCCCTTCGCCCCCGGCCTGAAGCGTCGAGGCCCGAGCACCAGAGGCGGCGTCGCGCCGATCCAGGAAAAGGCCGCGATCCGGGCTCCGGACGGAGCGGAGATCGCAGTCCCCGTCCGAACGCGGCGACACCTCCAAGAAGGCGTCTCGCTCGACCGCTGTCAACAGCAGAGCGGCCTGCAGCCGCACGCAGCGGGACAGGCCGACATAAAAAAAGCCCCGGGTTTCCCCGGGGCTTCCTGACTAAGATCGCTTGAGACGATCAGAAGTCGCGCTGGATGCGGAAGCGCGCGGCGACAGCGTCGTCGCTCTTCACCAGGCGGCCACCGGCAGCCAGGACCGGACGGGCGCCAGCGTTGTTGGCGGCCAGGACGGCCTGCTTCAGCTCGGTGCGGGTGTAGATCACCTCGAGACCGATATCGAGACCCGAAACCGGCGACCAGATCAGGTTACCAGCGAGGATCATCTCCTTCGGATCGAGCGGACGCGACACGACGCCCGGGACCGCCTGAGCGGCGAGGGTGTAGCCGAGGCTCAGCTCGCTATACGAACCGTAGATCTCGGTGCGCAGCTGCGGGGTCCAGAAGTGACGGAACGCAGCGACGATCGACCAGCCGGTGGCCGACTTCGTGTTGCCGAACGCCGAGACGCCGAAGTCGTTGATGACGAGCTGGTTGCCGGCGACCGCAGTCGTCTGGCGGCCCGAACCGAACTGACCACCCCAGCCGAGATAGCCGAGAGCGCCATCAGCGTAGGCAGCCTGCAGGAACAGGACGTCGCCAGCGGCGAGCATCGGCAGGTTGATCTTGACGCCGCCCTGAATGGCGAAGCCCATCTCATCCTTCGACGCGTTGAACAACGGGCCGGTGTTCGAGATGTTGCGCTGGGTGATCGCACCCGACAGCTGGGCAGAGCCCCAACCCTGATCGACGCGCAGCGAAGCGACGACGTCCGGGAAGTCCTGACCGAGAACCGCAGCGGTGCCGAGCGGGCTGACGACGCCGTTCTCGCGCTGGCCGGTGCCGGTGTTGCGGTCTTCGAGCGACACGGTGGCCGAGAAGCCCGAACCGAACGTGGCGGTGTAGGCCAGGAGGTTCAGACGCGAGTCAGCCGTGCGCAGGGTCGAGAAGCCGAAGTCGTTGGCGTAGAAGTCGAAGAACGACTGCGCGCGACCAGCGGTGATCGGGCCGAACTGGACGAAGGCCAGGTCGAGGTTGGAAGCGGTGCCAGGACCGCCCTGGCCGTTGCGGGCCTGGCCGGGGGCGATGATGCCCTGGTTGCCGCCGATGGTGCCGGCGTAGAAGCCCGACGAAACCGTCAGCTCGTAGCGGAAGAAGGTGCGCAGCGTGCCGTAGGCGGTCGCGGTGCGGGCGTCGACGTTCAGACGACCGCGCGAGCGGGTGCCGTAAGCGTCCTGACCTTCACCGTAGCGGGTGCCGACCGTGTACTCGGCGCGAACGCGGCCGCCGACGCGGAGGCAGGTCTCGGTGCCGGGGATGTAGAAGAAGCCTGCGCCGTAGGCGGAGCAGACGCGAACGTATTCGACCGGAGCGGCCTTCCGCGAGGGAAGGTCGGCGGCCTGAGCCCCGGCGACCGCGGCGAAGCCGGCGGCGGAACCGAGGAGGAGGCTCTTAACGAGCTTCATTGGTAACCTCCAAAAGAGTTTCGAGACCCTCGGGCTTCCACCGCTTCATTGGTGAGAGGCCCCAGGAGACCCTATTCACCGAACCGGCTTGTTCCCGGTCTTTCGCCCGCGTCCCTGACCATTCAGAGGCGAAGACGAAAAACAGCGACCGGGAACGTCCCGACGCAGGACAACCATACGAAAGCCCTCCCGCCGATCAACCGCGATCACGCCGCCGCGAGGCCCGAGGGGGTGCTTTGGAACCCGGTGTTGCAGGCAGGCCACGCTTTGAACGCCGAAATTTACCACCCGTTAACCGCACCCCGCCGGTAGCGCCGGTTTGGAGCCGTTCCAAAGCAGAATCACGGGTGTCGTGCCGGGCGAGCGCGCTGCGACAGGCCGCAGAGCGATTCCCCTCGGCGCCTCAGTATTCCCACTCGGCGCCGACGCCGACGGCCGCGCCGCCCTCGGCATTGGTCTCCGCCTGCAGCTTGAGACGGCGCGTCACGTCGATGTTGACGGAGACGCCAGTGTCCTCCGGCCGCGCCCCGGCCTTAACGCCGACGGACACATTGTCGCTGATGTAGCGCGAGACGCCGATCGTCGGCCCGCCCGCGCCGACGCCGATGTCGAGATTGTCGACACCGAGCGACTTGCGCAGCCGCTCGAAGGAATCATCCCCGCCCCCGCCGGCGAACTGGGCCGCCGTCTGCGCCAGCTGCAGCGCCTGGAAGGGCGACAGCGAACCCGAGGCACGCGCGAAGAGCAGGCGCGAGAGCACCTCGTCCTGCGGCAGGTCCGGATCGGAGGTGAAGGCAAAGGCGGGCTGGTCGGCCGGGCCGGTGACGACGACGCGGGCTGTGACGTCGCCCGCGCGTGTTTCGGCGACGAAATCGAGTTCCGGCAGGGTGCCGCCCGCGAAGGTCAGACGACCACGGCTGAAGTCGAGCCGCTGGCTCAGCACGGAGAGACGCCCGCGGCGCAGTTCGAAGCCGCCATCGAGCTGCGGCGCCGCCAGCGTGCCGCCGACGCGCAGCTGGCCGCCGAGTTCCGCATCGATGCCACGGCCCCGAACGAAGACCCGGTTGGGGGCCGCGACCGTCAGCGCCAGCGCCGCATCGAAGGCGGGCACCGGCCTGGCGCCGCGGGCGGCCGGCCGGGCGGCGCGCTTCTGCGCGGCGAGACGGGCCGCGGCGGTGCCAGTCGGGCGGACATGCTTGATTCCGTCGACAGGGCGCAGCGTCGCGGGCAGCCGGTCGGGCACGGCGACGTCGAGCGAGAGGACATCGACGCGCCCGCCGATTCGCGGCCGCTGCGCCAGCGGCCCGGCGAGTTCGAGATTGAGATTGGCGACTGCGGTGACGATGTCGCTGGAGACCAGCTGCGCGCGGTTGCCCTGGACCCGGATCTGGCCGGGAAACCCGGCCGCGGGATCGAGCGCGATGCGGCCGCTGGCGGAGAGCGTGCCGCCATTGGGCGTGCTGGCGCTGGCGCGCTCGATGGTGAGATTTTCGCCCTGCGCGGCGATGCGGGCCTCGACCGCCGTCAGGCGGATGCCCTGGATCACATCAGTGAAGCTGCCGCCGGTGAGGGTGGCGGTGCCCGACAGGCGCGGGGCCGAGGGGCTGCCGGCCGCGCGCAGATCGAGCGCGACGGCGCCGGTGACCCGCTGGCCCTGCGCGCCGATCAGCGGATTGGCGAGCGCGGCATCGACCCGCCCGCGCGCCGCGAGGTCGAGCCCGCCGGACGCGTTCAGCGGGGCCGTGCCGCGCAGGGTGAGGCTGGCGCCGCGGCCGGCGTCGACCTGTGCATCGACGCTCGTGACATCGCCGTTCAGCGCGCCGGACGCCGCGATCTCGACGGACGGCAGGCCGGCCCGGCGCGTCTCCGGCGTCACCAGGCGCGCCACCTTGACGCTCCACGGCCCGGTCGGCGCCGCGGCTGTGCCGCCGATCTTCGCCTGCGCCTCGAGCGTGCCGGAAAGGTCGAGCCCCGGCGCGAGGATGCGGACGGCAGAGAGCGGAATCTTGCCGGCGGCGAGATCGAGATCGAGGCGCTCGCCGACGCGCCCGCTCAGGGTCAGGCGGCCGCCATCGATCGCCAGGGCGAGATTGGCGATCTCGACGCCCCCGGCCGGGAAGCGCAGGCTGGCGGGATTGGCGAGCGCGATGCGCTTTCCGTCGCGGCGCGCCTCGAAGCTCGCCAGTTCGAGGCTGAGCGGTTCGCCGGGCACGAGCCGGCCGGCGCCGTTCAAGGCAAAGCCGCGCGCGGCGGCGCTCAGGGTGAAGGCGCTCGCATCGGGGGCGCCCTTCGACTCGAAGCGGATGGCGCTGATCGCCTCGCCGGCCACGACGGCGCGGTCGATGGCGAGCGAAGCATCGAGCTGCGGGCGCCCATAGACGTCACGCGCGGCGGCGGTCGCGTCCAGGCGGTCGATCGCGACCGAGGGGCCGGCGAGCCTGGCGCCCTTCGCGGTGAGGTCGAGATTCTGGCGCCCCTCGACGACGGCGAGGCGGATGTCGGCGTCGAACTGGCCGCCGAGCTTGGTCAGGGCCAGCGCCGAGAGATCGTCGAGATTGCGCGCAGCCAGCGTCAGGCGGCCCTCGGCGCGGCTGGCGGGATCGAGCGTCAGCGCGCCGTTCAGGCGCACCGAGCCGATGGCGAGATCTAGCGCCGACAGGTTCCAGCCGTCGCCGGGCAGGCGCATGAGCGCGAGCGTGCCGGTGGCGGGCTTGGAATCAATCTCGCCGGCGAGTGTCAGGCGGGTGTCGAGCGCGCCCTGGAGATCCTTGATCACCGCGTCGATGGCCAGCCGCGGGATCGGGCGGGCGAGCGCTGTCGCGTTGGCGACCGCGATGCGGGCGGTGGCGTCGAGCCGGTCGCGCGGGCCGGTGATCTGCGCGGTCACGTCGCCGCGGCCCGAGAGACGCGGATCGGCGCGCTTGAGGTCGGGCATCGACAGCGCGAGCTTCAGATCGGAGGCCTGCCGGGCGATGCCGCCCTCGGCGGTGATGGCGGCGTGCTCTCCGGCCAGCTTCAGGCCGGACACCGTGAGGTCGCCCGCTAGCGACCGGACCCGGCCGTCGAGCGTCAGCTTACCGGCCAGCAGCCGGTCGAGCCGGGCATCGCCGGTGGCGAGGCGGTCCCCTCGCCCGCTCAGCGTCGCACCATAGTCGTTGCGGCGGGGCGTGGCGTCGATCTCGGCGCCGAATTCGGCGCGGCCGGCGAGCGGGCGACCAGCCAGGCCGCTCAGGCGCGCGAGATCGGGCAGCACGGCCTGGAGGCGGCCGAGGATGCGGGCGTTGCCGGCCTTGCCGCGATAGTCGAGCTCGACGCCCGACATCGCCAGCCGCAGCGTTTCGAAATCGGCCGTGCCATCGTCCTGGGCGACGCCGCGCAGGGTGAAGGTGACACGCTCGCCGACGGCACGCGCCAGCGCGCGATCGGCCAGGGTGATGCCGGCGGCCTGGCCGTCGGCGGTGAGGCTGATGCGCGTGCCGGCTTCGCCGATCGTGCCCGTCGGCGTGGCGTTGAAGGTGAGGCCGAGGCTGGCGAAGCCGCCAGCCGGCAGCCTGGCCTGCTGCGCGTCGAGCGTGGCGACGATGGTCGGCCCGGCGACGGGGCCCTTGATCGTGGCATCAAAAGCGAGCTTGCCGATCTCGGTGCCCGCGGCGACGGTCTTGCCCTCCGCATTGGGGCGGGCGGCGGCGGTGACGCGCAGGTCGAGCTGCCTATCGGCGGTGTAGCGGCCGAGCACGTCGAGCCGCGCCAGCGCCGAGACCAGCGCCATATTGCGAATGTCGATGCCGCCGGCATCGGCGAAGCCGACCGAGCCGTCGAGGCGGGTCGAGCCGGCGAAGACCGGCGCGACGGGGGCCGGCATCAGCCCCTCGATGCGGGCATCCAGCGCGAGATCGAGCTTGCGCTCGGCCCCGCTGCGATCGAGCCGGGCATCGCCGCGCGCGCCGATGGTCGGGCCCGCATTGAAGATCAGCGTCGAGCCGAAGGAATCGAGCGGGCCGTCGCCGCCGAGATCGAGCGTGACCGGCGGTTCGCCCGGCAGGCCGGCGACCTTCGAGATCAGCCCGCCGGCGGGCTCGTCGAGCTTCACGGCGAGCTGGAGCCGCGTCGTGTCGGGCACGAAGGCGATACTGACGTCGAACTGGCCGCCGGCATCGAGGCGGCGTGCCGCGAGCTTGAGGTCGAGCCCTTCGCTCGGCGGCCCCAGCGTCGCCGAGCCGGTGGCGCCGAGCCGCGCGGCGACGCCGATCACCGGCTCGCCGAGCGCGAGTTCATTGAGCTGGAAGGCGCGGACGATCACCTTGAGCGGCAGTTCCGGCAGGATCGGCTGGTCGCTCGGGGGCGCGGCACCGGCCGGCTGCGGCGCCTGGCGGCGCAGCAGCTCGAGCTTGCCGATCTCCAGCCGGTCGATGTCGAGGCGGCGCAGCAGCAGCGCGCTGCGCGTCCAGATCAGGCGCACGCGGTCGAGCCGCAGCCAGGGGCCGTCCCGGTCCGAGAGGACGATGTCGCGGATCTCGACATCCGAGGAGAGCGCGCCGTTGACCGCGCCGATCGAGACCTGGCTGGTATCGCTGGAGAGCGCTTTGGAGATCAGATCGGCGACGACGCCGCGATCGGTCTGGGCGTTCTGGGCGAAGCCGCCGAAGGGCGCGAAGGCGAGCACGCCCGCGAGAAGCAGCAGGGCCGGCAGGACCAGCCGAAGCGTCAGGGGCCGCAGCGATGTGAGCAAGGTCCGCATCAGAAGGCCTGCCCGATGCTGACATAGAGCGAGACGGGCTTGTCGCCCTTGCGCGGGTTGAGCGGCGCGGCGACGTCGACGCGGATCGGCCCGATCGCGGTGTAGTAGCGCAGGCCGAGACCCGCAGCCATCTGCAGGCGCTGCTTGAAGTCGGGCACACTGCCCTCAAACGCGGTGCCGGCATCGAAGAAGGGCACCACGCCGATCGTGTCGGTGATCTTGATGCGCGCCTCGAGCGAGGCCTCGAACAGGCTGCGCCCGCCGGTCAGACGGTTGAGCGGGCCGAGCGGCGAGAGCGTGCGATACGCATAGCCGCGCACCGAGCCACCGCCGCCGGCATAGAAGCGCCGCGTGGCGGGGATCTCGTCGAGATCGGCGCCCGCGATCGATCCGAGCCCGACGCGGCCGGCGAGCACGTAGCGGGCGTCCTCGTCGAGCGCGTAATAGGTGGAGAAGCTGGCCTTGCTCTGGATGATCCCGACGGTCGAGCCGAGGAAGGTCGGATAAGGAGCGACCGAGGCGGTGGCGCGGATGCCGCGGGTTGCGTCGAGCAGGCTGTCGGTCGAATCGTATTTCACCGAGAGCGGGATACCGACCAGGGTGTAGTCAACCTGGCCGAGCACGTCGCTGGTCTGGCCGCGCTCGACCTCGAGGCCGGCCTGGACCGAGAAGGTGTCGCTGAAGCGGCGCTGGATCGCGGTGGTGACGTTGCCATAGCGGGCGGTGTAGCCGCCGAAGCGGTTGGTCCCGACGCGCTGGCGGGTCGCGACGCCGTCGAGCAGCCAGTCATAGCGGCTGCCGCCGAGCGCGGGCTTGAGGAAGCTGACGGCAAAGCGGCCACCGAGGTCGGAGCGCTCGAAATCCTCAAATGTGGTGATCTTGGTGCCGTCGATGCGGGGCGCCAGGAACAGGTCGCCCTCCAGCCGCAGGCGCTCGGCCCCGCCGAAGAGGTTGCGGTGTTCCCAATAGGTCTTCACCGCCGGGCCGTCGATCGTGGAGTAACGCGCCGAGAAGCCGAGCAGGCGCTTGGGCCGCTCGGTGACCTCGACGAAGATCGGCAGATTGCCGGCGGCGTCCAGCCGCTCGGCCTCGCGGATGCGCACGGAGGCGACGGCGGGCACCGTGGCGATGGATTTGCGGGTGTCGGTCAGCGCCTTCGGCGAATAGGGATCGCCCGGCTCGAGATAGATGAAGGATCGGATGACGGCGGGCGGGATATCCCCTGTCTCTGCGACCGAGACCGTGCCGAAGCCGGCGACGGGGCCAGGCTCCACCACATAGGTGACGTCCATGACGCGCGCGGCGTGGTCGACGACCGGGCGCAGCTCGACGACCCTGGCGAGCGGGCGCGACTGGGCGCGCAGATGATCGACCAGCGCCGCCCGCGCCGAACGCAGCGAGGCGGAGGTCGCGGGGTCACCCGGCTTGAGCCGGCTGACCTTGAGCGGATCGGCGATGGCGGGTGCGCCGGACGCGCCACGCTCGGCGACATCGACCTGGCGCAGCGCGAAGACGGGGCCTGGCCGGATCGTGGCGGTGATCGGCACGGGCTCGCGGTTGCGGTGCGATTCGAGGGCGCGGACCAGCCTGGCATCGGGCTCGGCGCCGACCCGCAGCGCCACGCCGTCGACCACGAGCGCGACCTCGGCATTGAAATAGCCCTGCGACCAGAGCGCATCGACCAGCGGGTTGAGGTCCGCCGCCATGCGGCGCGCCAGCGTCTCGCCATCGGGCGGGGCGTCCGCGCGGAGCCTGTAGAGCAGCGAGGCATCCTGCAGCGTGCGCGTCAGCGCCTTCGCGTCATCGGCGCCGCCGAGATCGAAGTCGAGCCTGTACGGCAGCGTCGCAGCCGTCACCGCCGGCGGCTCGTCCTTCTTGGTGAAGAGGCCGAACAGATCCAGCGACGACAGATCGAAGGCCTGCACCGGCGCCGGCCGCAGGGCGGCCATCAGGGCGAGCGCACAGGTTCCTGTCAGCGCGACCGCGCTGCCTGTTCTCCGCCACGACCGCATCCGACCTCCAAGCAACCCCCCACACACGCAACCGCAACACCCTACCGATGTTCCGCGCCCGACCATACCGAAAGAAGGCGAGCGCGGGCAAATCCGGCGGATGTGATCGTCCTGGCTACCGAAGCGTCAGCGAAACGCCCCCCAGCGGGGCGAGCTTGGTGACGATCTCGCCCTTGCCCGGCGAGAGCACGCCGCCGCAGAGGCTGCCCGTCGTGACGATCTGGCCGGCGCGCAGGCCGCCCATCAGTTCGTCCTTGCGGTTGGCCCAGGCGAGGAACGGCGCCATCGGATCGCCGTTGGAATGCACCGCCGGCCGGTCGTAGAGCGTCACACCGTTGAGCGAGATGAAGCAGTCCAGGCCCGAGAGATCGTCGAGCACCGTCATGTCGAGTTCCTGGCCGAGATAGTAGCCACCATGGCCGAGCGCGTCGGCGAGCCAGAGCGCGAAGGGCACGCCCTGCCAGTTGGCGAGACGGCTCTCGACGATCTCGATGCCGAGATAGGCCTTGTCGCAATGGCCGAGCAGTTCGGCGCGCGAATAGGGCTGGCCCGGGCGCATCGGCACGTCGCGGGCGAGGCGCAGGGCGATCTCGATCTCGACGCGCAGTTCGGCCCCGATCGCACCGTCATAGACGTCGCCGGGCGCGAGCCAGGGGCCGGGCATCAGGCCGGCGACCGGCATGCCGTCCTCGGCGATGGCCACCTTCCAGCCCGCCTTCACATGGCCGAGCGTCCTGGCGATGTCGGCCTGGATCGCCAGCCCGTCGAGGAAGGAGCCCGGCACCGGCTGCTCGGCCATCTCGATCAGGCTCTTGTCGCGGCGGCTTGCGACCAGCGCATCGCGCAGGGTCTCATTCGTGGTCGGCATGGCGTCTCGTCCCTGTCCTCATCGTCCCGGCCTGGCCGGTGTTCGGCGCGCACCCTGCACGACCCGCGCCCGCGAGGCCACCCCCGCCGCAGCGACGGCGAGGCCATGGTTCGGGCGCTCGGGGCTTTCGGGCTGCAGAGGCCGAGAGATCCGCCCCTCCCCTCCGGCGGCTTGACAGCCGGGCGTCGCTCGCCTCCGCTCGGCGTCAAAAGACGCTGAGGGGACGGAACGGCCATGCTCACCTTGCGACAGATCGAGGTGATCCGCGCCATCATGATCACCGGCACGATCAGCGGTGCGGCCAAGCTGCTCGCTGTCTCGGCGCCGGGCATCAGCCGGCTGATGAAGCACACCGAGCGAACCCTGCGGCTGAAGCTGTTCGAGCGCCGGCACGGGCGCTATGTGCCGACGCCGGAGGCCAACGACATCTTCGAGCAGATCAACGGCGTCTACAAAAAGGTCGACGACCTCCACTATACCTTGGCGCGGATCGAGCGTGGCGGCGGCGTCGAATTGCGGATCGGCTCGGTGCCGAGCATCTGCCATGTGATGGTGCCGCGCGCGATCGAGAAGCTGAAGCGCAAGCACCCCGATCTTCGGCTCGACATCAACATCCTCAAGATCGAGGAGGCGCTCGACTACCTCCTCCTCGGGCGCGGCGAGATCGCGGCGATGAGCTACAAGCTCGACCATCCCGGCATCGATTTCGTGCCGCTGAGCCGGGGCGAGTTGCTCTGCATCGTGCCCGAGGGTCATGAGCTCGCCGGGCGGCCGGTCATCTCGGCGACCGAGATCGTGCGCCACCCGCTGATCGGCATCGACCCCAACGACCCCTACGGACGGATCATGGCCGAGATCTTCAGCCGCCAGGGCCTCGCCTACGACATCGTCATCAAGGCGCGCTTCGGCACGACCGTCTGCTCGCTCGTCCGGGCCGGGCTCGGCATTGCGGTGATCGACCAGTTCACCGTGGCGCATGGCTCGATGCAGGGCATCGCCACGATCCCGATCGCCGAGCCGACGCAGTTCCAGACCTATGTCGCGATCAAGAACGACAAGGCGCCGTCCGTCTATGCCGAGACCTTCGTGACCCTGCTGCGGCAGGAGATGGACGCGGTGGTGAGACCGCGTGCCCCAGAGGCCCGCAGCCGGCTGGCAGGATAACATCAGGTTAGGTAATGCGATCAAATTGGTTATCGCGTTATCGCGAGCGATCGGCTTATCTGGCAGCGGCAACGCCTGCGATCATGATGGGCGAGCCACAGGGACGAGACCATGCCGGACATTGCCATCGCCAACCGGACGAAGCGCGTGCTGCTGGGCCTGATCGGCACGCCGATCGCCCATTCCGCCGCGCCGGCGATGCATGAGGCCGCCGCGCGCGCGGCCGGTTTCGAGCTGCATTACCATCTGATCGAGGTGGCGGGCGCCGGCCGCGCCGATCTGGTCGCGATCCTCGATGGCGTGCGCCGCATGGGCTTCTCGGGCATCAACGTGACCTACCCCTACAAGGAGGCGGTGGTTCCGCTGCTCGACGCGCTCTCTCCCGAAGCGCGGGCGATGGGGGCCGTCAACACGGTGGTGGCGCGCGACGGCATGCTGACCGGCCACAACACCGATGCGACCGGCTTCGCCACCGCCTATCGCGCGCTTGATCGCGCCGATGGCGACGCGCCCGTCGCGATCATCGGCACGGGCGGCGTCGGCAAGGCGATCGGCTTTGCGCTGGCCGGCTGCGGCGTCAGCCATCTGCGGCTCTATGACAGCGACCGCGCCAAGGCGCAGGCGCTGGCGGACCAGATCGGCGCGCGCGCCCGGGTCGAGATCTGCGCCAGCGTCGAGGCGGCGGTGTCGGGCGCGGCGGGCCTCGTCAACGGCACGCCGGTCGGCATGCTGCCCAACCGCGACAGCCCGGTGCCCGCCGATCTCATCCGAAAGTCGCAGTGGGTGGCCGACGCCGTCTATCATCCCCTCTGGACACCGTTGCTCAAAGCCGCGCAGAAGGCGGGCGCCACGGTGATGACGGGGCGTGAGCTCAGCATCAACCAGGCCGTCGACGCCTTTGCGCTGTTCACGGGGGTGCAGCCCCCGGATGGAGCGATCGCCGACGCCTTCGACCGATCGCTCGCCGCGCAGGAGGCCCAACACCGCGCAGCGTGAGATCACGCCACTTCAAAGACGGCCCGCGGGCCACCCGCGAAGACCAAGAAAAAACGAACCAAAGCTGGAGGAGACAACCAATGAAGACCCCATGGATCATCGCCGCGGCCGTGACAGTCGGGCTCGCCACGCCCGCGCTCGCGCAGGAGAAGGTGAAGCTCGTCAACGTGGTCGAGCTGTCGGGCGCGGGCGCCACCGCCGGCACCAACTGGAAGAACGGCATCGACCTCGCGGTCGCCGACATCAACGCCAAGGGCGGGATTCTCGGCCGACAGATCGAGATCGTCCATTACGACACGCAGACCAACCCGGGTAACACCCGCGCCGCCGTGCAGCGCGCCATCGACGAAGGCACCTATGCGGTGCTCGGCCCGGTCTTCTCCGGCCCGATCGGCGCCTCCATGCAGATCGCGCAGCGCGCCGAGATCGCGCAGATCGTCGGCGGCGAGGCGGCCGGCCTGACCAAGCAGGGCAACCAGTACATCTTCCGGACCTCGCTCAGCCAGGCGGCCGCGATGCCGAAGATCGCCAAATATCTGAAGGACACGGTCAAGGCCGGCTCGGTTGCGGTCGTCTGGGTCAACAACGACTTCGGCAAGGGCGGGCGCGACGCGATCATCCCCGAACTCGAAAAGGTCGGCATCAAGGTCGCCGCCGACGTCTCGACCGAACAGGGCCAGGCCGACTTCGCCGCCGACGCGATCAAGATCAAGAACGCCAATGCCGACGCCGTCTTCGTCTATCTGAACGAGGAGGAGAGCGCCCGCTTCCTGCGCGCCGCCAAGCAGCAGGGCATCACCAAGCCGATGGTCGGCGAGACGACGCTGCTCGGCGCCAAGGTGATCGAGCTCGCGGGCGACGCCGCCAACGGTGTGCGCGGCCATGTCGGCCTGTCGATCGACGCGCCGATCCCGGCCTTCCAGGAATTCGGCAAGAAGTTCCAGGCGAAGTACAACTACGCCTCGGATCATAACGGCATGAAGGGCTACATGGCCGTCTACATGATCAAGTGGGCGACCGAGAAGCAGAAGAAGTTCGACAAGAAGGGCGTCGCCGACACGCTGCGCGGCGCGACGATCAAGCCCTCCGAGGAGCCGGGCATCCTGATCGAGACCACGATCGAGACCAATGGCGACCTCGACCGCGAGAGCTTCCTCGCCGAGGTCCAGAACGGCAAGCAGGTGATCACGGCGACGCTGCCGAAGATCAAGCCGTAAGCCGCGTGAATCGCGACCGAGACCCCTCCCCCTCGTGGGGAGGGGAAGGGGTGGGGGGCGGAAAGTCAAAGCCCTCCGGAGATTGACGAGGCAGGGCGCCGATACCAGCCAGCCTTCCGCATCGAACGCTCACCCCGTCGTTCGCCCCCCACCCCAACCCCTCCCCACCAGGGGGAGGGGCTCGGGTCGAGCTGAACCGCGCCCAGTAAGACAAGGCACCCCCATGGCCGAATTCACCGCCTATCTCATCGCCGGCATCGCCACGGGCGCGATCTATGCACTGGCTGCGATCGGCTTCACGCTGGTCTGGCAGACCTCGCAGACGATCAACTTCGCCCAGGGCGAGTTCGTGATGCTGCCGGCCGTGCTGGTGCTGCTCGCGATCAAGCTCTTCGGCGCGCCGGTCTGGCTCGGCGCGCTGATCGGCATCGCCGCCTTCATTCTGATCTTCGGCGTCGGCTTCAAACTCACCGTGGTCGACCCGATGATCCGCCACGGCGTGCTGCCGCTGGCGATTGCCACCATGGCGCTGTCGATCATCATGAAGGAAGGCGCCAAGGACGGGTTCTCGGCCGAGGCGCAGAACTTCCCCTCCTTCGTGCCGACCTCGACGATCGAGGTCTTCGGCGCCGCGATCTCCCTGCAGCATCTGGCGATCATCGCCTGCGCCTTCGCCGTCATCGGCCTGCTGCAATGGTTCGTCGGCGGCACGCGGCTCGGCCGGCAGATGCAGGCGACCGCGCAGAACCCCACCGTGGCGCGCATCCTCGGCATTCCCGTCGAGCGGATGGTGCTCCTGACCTTCGTGATCAACGCCGCGCTCGCCGTCGTCGCCTCGGTGCTGATCTCGCCGATCTACCTGGCGAAGTTCTCGAATGGCGAGGTCATCGGCCTGTTCGCCTTCATCGCCGCCATCGTCGGCGGGTTCAACCAGGTCCGCGGCGCGCTGGTGGGCGGTCTGATCGTCGGCGTCGTCGACTCGATGGCGGCGGCCTATGTCTCGAGCTCCTACCGGCTGGCCGTGCCGCTCGTCCTGCTCGTCGTGATCATCCTGCTCAAGCCGGAAGGCCTGATGGGCCGCAAAGAGGAGCGCCGCGTATGACCGTGCAAGCGACCCGCGACGCCGTGAACGCCTCCCCTCGCCTCGCAAGGCTGCCGCTCGGCGGCACCTTCGACGGCGCCTTCCTGACCCTGCTCGCCGGCGCCGTGATCCTCTGGTTCGCGCCGGTCGGCATGGGCCGCTACGGCACCTATGTGCTCTCGCTCTGGCTGGTGATGAGCATCGCCGTGATGGGGCTGAACCTGACGCTGGGCTATGCCGGGCTGAAGTCGCTGGCGCAGGCCGCCTTCATGGGGCTGGGCGCCTACACCACCGCGATCCTGACCACGAAATACGGCGTCTCCTGGTATGCCGCCTTCGGTCTGTCGGGCCTGCTGACCTTCGCGGTCGGCATCGTGCTCGGCTTCCCGGCGCTGCGGGTGAAGGCGCATTACCTCGCCTTCGTGACGCTCGCCTTCTCGACGCTGGTCTGGCTGATCCTGCGCAACGAGCAATGGCTGACCGGCGGCGTCTTCGGCATCTCCAACATCAACCGGCCTGACTTCTTCGGCATCAAGCTGTTCGGTGCGCTGGAATTCCACCGCTTCGTCGTGGTGGTGACCTTCATCCTGGCGGTGGCTTTGTGGTGGCTGATCCGCAGTCCCTGGGGCCGCGCCTTCACCGCGCTGCGCGAGAATCCGATCCGCGCCGCGAGCCTGGGCATCGACACCCGCGCCTATACGCTGCTCGCCTTCGCGATCGGCTCCGCCTATGCGGGTTTCGCGGGGGCGCTCTATGCGCCGCTGGTCGAGTTCATCGACCCCTCGCCGTTCTCGCTGTCGCAGAGCTTCTTCCTGCTGCTGATGGTGGTGGCGGGCGGTTCGGGCTACCTGCTCGGGCCCTTCGTGGGGGCGCTGCTCGGCGTCGTGCTGCCGGAATGGCTGCGCTTCGCCGGCTCGCTCTACCTGATCATCTTCGCGGCCATCGTGATGCTGCTGCTGATCGCCTGCCCGCAGGGGGTGAGCGGGCTGATGGAGCGGGCCTGGGCGAAACTCACCGGCAAGCGGGGACAGGCCCGATGAACACGGTTCTGGAAGTCGACAACCTCCACAAGGCGTTCGGCGGCATCAAGGCGGTCAACGGGGTGTCCTTCTCGGTGAAGGAGGGCGAGATCCTCGGCATCATCGGCCCCAATGGCTGCGGCAAGTCGACCCTGTTCAACTGCATCCTCGGCCAGCTCGAGCCGACGGAAGGGCGCGTGAAGCTGGACGGCCGCGAGGTCACCAACATGCGCCCCTCCGAGCTGAACCGGCTCGGCGTCAGCCGCACCTTCCAGCTGCTGCAGGTCTTCCCCGAATTGTCGGTGCGCGAGAACCTGATCCTGGCCGGCCAGGAGCACGAGGGCACGATGCTGTCGCGCCTGTTCGGGGCGCGCGATGCCGGGCTCACCGAGAAGGCCGAGCAGATGATCGGCTTCTTCAAGCTCGGCCATCTCGCGGACGCCAAGGCGGGCGGGCTCTCCTATGGCCAGCAGAAGCTGCTCGACGCGGCGATGGCCTTCATGGCGGGCCCGCGCCTCGTGCTGCTCGACGAGCCGGCCGGTGGCGTCAACCTCACCATGCTGGGCGACCTCAAGGAGCGGCTGCGGGCGATCAATGCCGAGCAGGGCGCGACCTTCGTCGTCATCGAGCACAACATGGATTTCGTGATGAGCCTGTGCTCGCGCGTGATCGTGCTGGCGGAGGGACGGGTGCTGGCGGAAGGCACGCCGGCCGAGGTCCGCGCCAACCCCGCCGTGATCGACGCCTATCTGGGGCATTAGCGATGACGGGCGCGACGCGAGCCCCCTTCCCCCTTGTGAGGAAGGGTTGGGGATGGGGGTGGCGCCGCCCGGTGAGCGGCGGGCGGACTAACCGCGGCGGCGGAGCCTCGTCTATCAACCACGCACCAAGCCTCCCGACCCCCGCCCCTCTCCCCTCCCCACAAGGGGGAGGGGAAGCGCCTATGCGATCCTCGTGGAGCAAGATGCCATGACCACCCCCATCCTCGAACTCGACGGCGTGGTCGGCGGCTATGGCGCCATGACCATCCTGAACGGCACGACGTTCAAGGTGCGCCGCGCCGCCATCACCACGGTGATCGGCCCCAACGGCGCCGGCAAATCGACCGTGTTCAAGGCGATCTTCGGCCTGCTCAAGCTGCGCGAGGGCGCGATCCGGCTGGAGGGCACCGACATCACCAACTGGAGCCAGCGCAAGCTGCTGGAAGCCGGCATCTGCTATGTGCCGCAGGGGCGCAACATCTTCCCCGAGCTGTCGGTGCGCCACAATCTCGAACTCGGTTCGGTCGCAGCGGGCGCCCACATCACCGACATGCCCCGGCGGATCGAGGCGGCGCTCGACCGTTTCCCGGCGCTGCGGGCCAAGGCCGACGTCCAGGCCTCGACACTCTCGGGCGGGCAGCAGAAGCAGCTCGAGATCGTCCGCGGGCTACTGCTCGATCCCAAGCTCGTGCTGATCGACGAGCCCTCGATCGGGCTCTCGCCGATGCTGGTCCAGGAGACCTTCGCGATCCTGATGGAGCTGCGGGCCAAGGGCGTCACCATCCTGATGATCGAGCAGAACGCCCGCTCGGCGCTGGAGATCTCGGATGAGGGCCTCGTGCTCGAACTCGGCCAGACCCGGATGCAGGGCCCGGCCGCGGAAATCCTGGCCGATCCGCGGGTGGCACAGCTCTTCCTGGGCGGCGCCCTGACGGACGCGGCGTGATGGCAAACCTGAAGATCGCACTCGTCGGCGCCGGGCTGATCGGGCGTGCGCATCTGGAGCGGCTGGACACCTCGGCGGATTGCGACTGCGCCGCGATCTGCGACCCGACCGAGGCGGCCAAGGCGCTGGCAGCCGAGCGCGGCACACCCTGGTTCGCCTCGATCACGGACATGCTGGCGGCGATGACGCCGGACGGGGCAATCATCGCGACGCCCAATGCGCTGCATGTTCCCGGCGCGATCGAATGCCTCGAGGCCGGTGTCCCGGTGCTGATCGAGAAGCCGCTGGCGGAGAGCGTCGCGGCGGCGCAGCGGCTGGTCGCGGTTCAGAAGCGGACCGGCGTGCCGGTTCTCGGCGGCCATCACCGCCGCCACAACCCGATCGTCAAGGCGGCGCGCAAGCTGGTGCGCGAGGGCGGGATCGGCCGGCTGGTCGCCGTGACCTCGCTGTTCCTGATCCGCAAGCCGGACGACTATTTCGACGTCGCCTGGCGACGCGAGCCCGGCGGCGGGCCGGTGCTGATCAACCTGATCCACGACATCGACAATCTCCGCTTCATCTGCGGCGAGATCGAGAGCGTGCAGGCGATGACCTCGAACGCGACGCGGGGCTTTGCGGTGGAGGACACCGCCGCCCTCGTCTTCCGTTTCGAAAACGGGGCGCTGGGCACGGCCACCGTCTCCGACGTGACGCCGACGCCCTGGAGCTGGGAGCTCTCGTCGGGCGAGAACAAGGTCTATCCGCAGCGCGACGGGCTCTGCTACCTGATCGCCGGCAGTGAGGGCTCGCTCTCGGTGCCGACGCTCGACCGCTGGCATTATGAGGGCCGCCAGGGCTGGTGGGAGCCGCTGCTGCGCGAGACGCTGGCGCTGACGCCACTGGAGCCGCTGGCCGAGCAGATCCGGCATTTCTGCGCGGTGATCCGGGGCGAGGAGCAGCCGATCACCGATGCGGCGGATGCGGCCCGGACGCTGGCGGTGATCGAGGCGGTGGCGCAGGCCGCGCGGCGGGGCGAGCCCGTCACCATCGACCCGACGGAGGGCTGACAGCCATGACGGACCCCGCGCCGAACCCGACCTCGATCGCCACCGTCTCGCTGAGCGGCGACCTCGCGGAAAAACTGCAGGCGATCGCAGCGGCCGGGTTCGACGCGGTCGAGGTGTTCGAGAACGATTTCCTCACCTTCGACGGCGGGCCGCGCGAGGTCGGCCGCATGGTCGCCGATCTCGGCATGAAGATCTGCGCCTTCCAGCCCTTCCGCGATTTCGAGGGCATGCCGGAGCCGCTGCGCGCGCGTGGCTTTGCCCGGGCGGAGCGCAAATTCGCGATCATGAACGAGCTCGGCACCGATCTGATGCTGATCTGCTCGAACGTTTCGCCGCAGGCGCTGGGCGGGATCGACCGGGCGGCGGCGGATTTCCACGAACTCGGCGAGCTCGCCGCGCGCTTCGGCGTGCGCGTCGGCTACGAGGCGCTGGCCTGGGGCCGGCACGTCAACGATTACCGCGACGCCTGGGAGATCGTGCGCCGGGCGGACCATGAGCGGATCGGGCTGATCCTCGATTCCTTCCACACGCTGGCGCGCCAGTCGCCGCTCGGACCGATCGCGTCGATCCCGGGCGACCGCATCTTCCTGGTCCAGCTGGCGGATGCGCCGAAGCTCGACATGGACGTCCTGAGCTGGAGCCGGCATTTCCGCTGTTTTCCGGGCCAGGGCGATCTCGCGGTGGCCGAGTTCATGCGGGCGGTGTCGCAGACCGGCTATGCCGGGCCGCTCTCGCACGAGATCTTCAACGACCAGTTCCGCGCCGGCTCGGCGCGGCGCCTCGCGACCGACGGCATGCGCTCGCTGATCGCGCTCGCCGACCAGGCGCAGCCGCATCTGCCGGCGCGCGCGAAAGTGCTCGATGTCGAGTTCATCGAGTTCGCGCTCGACGAGGACACCGGGGCGGACCTCGCGCAGTTGCTGGCGGCGCTGGGCTTCCGCCACTCCGGCCAGCACATCAGCAAGGCGGTCGCGCGCTGGAGTCAGGGCGGCATCAACCTGCTGCTCAACACCGAGACGGACGGCTTCGCGCAATCGCATGCGATCATGCACGGGCCGGGTGCCTGCGCGATTGCGTTACGCGTCGACGATGTCGAGCAGGCGATGACCCGGGCGCTGGGGCTGAAGATCCAGAGCTTCGAGCAGGCAGTGGGCCCAGGAGAGCTGCACATCCCCGCGATCCGCGGCGTCGGCGGGTCGCTGATCTATTTCACCCAGCCCAGCGGCGAACTCGGCCAGATCTGGGAGCGGGATTTCGAGGCGGTGCCGCCCGCGGCCGGCACGCCCTCCCCCGACCGGCTGGCGCGGGTCGACCACATCTCGCAGTCTATGGACTATGAAGAGATGCTGTCCTGGCTCTTGTTCTACTCCTCGCTCTTCGCGCTGGAGCGGATTCCGCAGCTCGCCATCGCCGATCCGGCGGGGCTGGTGGAGAGCCGGCCGCTGGTTTCGCCCGAGGGCGGCGTGCGCTTCGTGCTGAACGGCTCGCAGGCGACGCGGACGCTCTCCTCGCGCTTCGTCTCGGAGCATTTCGGCTCGGGCGTGCAGCACATCGCCTTCAGCGCGCCCGACATCTTCGCCGCGGTCCAGGCGATGCGCGAGGCGGGCCTCTCCTTCCTCGCCATCCCCGAGAATTACTATGACGACCTCGAGGCGCGGCACGGGCTCGATCCCGCCTTCATCGACGCGCTGCGCGACCACCACATCCTGTACGACCGCGACGGCGAGGCCGAGTTCCTGCAGGTCTACACCCATGTCTTCGCACAGCGCTTCTTCTTCGAGATCGTCGAGCGGCGCGGCGGCTATGCCGGCTTCGGGGCGGTCAACGCGCCGGTGCGGCTGGCTGCGCAGGCGCGCGAGGCGCGGCCCGTGACGATGCCGCGTTCGCTGCGGGAGGTCTGAGGCGCGCCCCGGCGGCTGGCCCTGCAGCGCCGCCGATTGACCCGCAGGCGAATGCTTGTGTATTATGATACACATTATCGAGGTCGTGGAGACGACTGAATTCTCTGGGTGGCTGGGGAATCTTCGCGATGTCTCGGCCCGTGCCCGTATTCTCGTCCGGATCTGAAGGGCGCAGCTCGGCAATCTGGGGGACGTCAAATTCTTCGACGGCATCGGCGAGATGCGGATCGATCATGGACCGGGCTATAGGCTCCATCTCGTCCAGCGAGGCCCGAAGCTGGTGATCCTGTTGAGCGGCGGTGACAAGCGCCGCCAGTCTGCGGACATCGCGCGGGCCAAGCAGTTGGTGAAGGAAATGCTCGATGCCGAACGCAATGCGTGAATTCGACGTCCAGAACTATCTCACGACCCCTGAGGAGCAGGCCGCCTATATCGAGGCTGCACTCGAAGAGGGCGATCCGTCCTTCATCGCCGCCGCGCTGGGGGACATCGCCCGTGCGCGCGGCGTCACGGCTTTCGCGGCCGAGAGCGGGCTGAGCCGCGAGGCGATCTACAAGGCCTTTCGCCCGGGAGGAAACCCGACGCTCGAAACCCTGGCCAAGGCGACGAAGGCGCTTGGGCTCAGGCTGTCGGTGGTTGCGGCCTGAGGCTGCACGCAGTCGGTCCAACCCGGCCGCTCATCGCCCTGCGACCGTCCTTCACCGCTTGCCCCTGCTTCACGCCGCCTGGGAGGTCTTCAGCACGACCGCTTCGAAGGCCCGCACCAGGGCCGCGTCGAGCTTCGTGCCCATCAGCACCAGCATACCATAGGCCTGGTCGGGCGCCATCGGCGGCTTGTAGCTGCGTCGCTCGATCAGCGCCGCATAGATGTCGCAGATCGTGATCATCCGCACGATGTCGCCGATTTCTGCGTCCTTCAGCCCGTCGGGATAGCCCGAGCCGTCGAGATATTCGTGGTGGGAGCGCACCGCCGCCAGCACCTCCGGCCGCAGGCCGCCCTGCTTCATCAGCATCTCGTAGCCGATCACCGGGTGGCCGCGCATCACCACCTGCTCGGCGGGATCGAGCGCGCCGGGCTTGTGCAGGATGGCGAGCGGGATGCGCGCCTTGCCGATGTCGTGGAGGACGGCGGCGCGCGTCACCAGCTTGCGGTCCTCCACCGAGAAGCCAAGCTGATGGCCGAAGCTCGCGGCCAGGCCGGCGACCAGCATGCAGTGCTGATATGTCAGGTCGTCATAGCTCCAGACCACCTGCAGCAGGTCGCCGATGTCGCTGGCGCCGGCGGCCTGCTCGATCGCCTCGACCGAAGCCTCGACCGCCCGCAGCGGGACCGGCGCGCCGTTTGCGACCGACCCCAGCATGTCGGCGAGCGAGGCCGCCGCGGTGGCCAGCTGGGCCCGGGTGAAGGCGACGGTGCCTCTCGCGGGATCACCGTCCTTCCCCTCGCCGAGGAGCTGCTCGATGGTCTTGACCAGCAGCGCGGCCGCGGCATCCGCCGGCAGCACCTCCGTCGCGCCGATGGCCCGCGCCTGGATGGCGGTGCGGACCGTCATCTCGCGCAGCAGGCAGAGATAGGGCGCGCCCTTGCTGCGATGGCGCGCCAGCGCCTGGCGCATCGCCTCGACGCTCTCGCGCCGGCCGAGATCGACGTCGCCAACGATGATCGAGTCCGGCTGATCGGCCTTCGGCGCCTCGCACCCCAGGATCAGGACCGCGCATGGCCTCAGGAGGCCGAGCCGGCGTGCCAGCTCGGGGTTCCCGTCCGAACGGTCGGTGATCAGAAGCATCCAGCAACAGTTCCGTAACGGCACATTCGCGTCAATCAGGCACGCGAAGCGTAAATTTGCCGTTGTTCCGGATGCCTAAACATTAGGCGGAGCGGGTTGTTTGTCCCTCCTCGACGAGGCGCCGGGCGATGACCTGCGCCTGGATTTCCGCCGCGCCCTCGAAGATGTTCAGGATGCGCGCGTCGCAGAGCACGCGGCTGATCGCGTATTCGAGCGCAAACCCGTTGCCGCCATGGATTTGCAGCGCGTTGTCGGCTGCCGCCCAGGCGACGCGGGCGCCGAGCAGCTTGGCCATGCCGGCCTCCAGGTCGCAGCGGCGCTCGGCATCCTTCTCGCGGGCGGCGAAATAGGTAAGCTGGCGGGCGATCAGGATTTCGGCGGCCATCATCGCCAGCTTGTCGGCGACGCGGGGGAAGGCGATCAGCTTCTTGCCGAACTGGACGCGCTCGCGGGCATAGCGCAAGCCGAGATCGAAGGCGGACTGGGCGACGCCGACCGCGCGCGCCGCCGTCTGGATGCGGGCGGCCTCGAAGGTCTGCATGAGCTGCTTGAAGCCCTGGCCCTCGACCCCGCCGAGCAGGTTCTCGCCCTTGACGGTGAAGCCGTCGAAGGCGAGCTCGTATTCCTTCATGCCGCGGTAGCCGAGCACCTCGATCTCGCCGCCGGTCAGGCCGGCGACCGGGAACGGATCGTCGTCGGTGCCGCGCGGCTTCTCGGCGATCAGCATGGAGAGGCCCTTGTAGCCGCTCTCCGTGGGGTCGGTGCGCACCAGCAGGGTCATGATATCGGCGCGGACGGGATGGGTGATCCAGGTCTTGTTGCCGGAAACCTTCCAGACGTCACCGTCCTTCACCGCCCGGGTGCGCAGGCTGGCGAGGTCGGAGCCGGTGTTGGGCTCGGTGAAGACGGCGGTGGGCAGCACCTCGCCCGAGGCCAGCTTCGGCAGCCAGTGTTCCTTCTGCGCGGCCGTGCCGCCGCAGAGGATCAGCTCGGCGGCGATCTCCGAGCGGGTGCCGAGCGAGCCGACGCCGATATAGGCGCGCGACAGCTCCTCCGAGACGACGCACATCGAGACCTTGGTCAGGCCCATGCCGCCGAATTCCTCGGGGATGGTCAGCCCGAAGACGCCGAGCTCGGCCATCTTCTCGACGACCGCCATCGGGATGTAGTCGTTCTTGAGGTGCCACTCATGGGCGTGGGGCGTCACCTCCGCGGCGCAGAAGCGACGCATCTCGGAGCGGATCGCCTCGAGCGTCTCATCGAGGCCGGGATCGCCGACGCCGGCGGCGCCGTCATCCTGGCTGAACAGGTCGACGAGGCGGGCGCGGTTCTCGGGCGTGTTGCCCTGCGCGATCAGGGCCTGGGCCACCGGCGTATTGGCGGCCGCGATCGCCTTCTCGGAGAGGCCGAGCGCAGCCAGGCGCACGATCTCGCCCTGGCTCATCGGAATGCCGCCGAAGATCTGCGCGGCATATTCGCCGGCGCCGATGCGGATGGCGTGATCCTCGATCGCGCCATAGCGGTTCTCGGACGCGAGGCGCTCGCCATAGGCCTTCAGCTCGCGCAGCGCCATGACATAGGTCGCCAGCCAGGCGAGGCCATGGGCGGCGTGCTGCTGCGCTTCGAGCCGGGCGGAGGAGATCTTCCCCTCCACGGTCACGCCCGCGCGCACCGCCGCGACGGCATTCTGCAGCAGGGTCTCGAAGCCCGGCAGCGCAGCGGCGATCAGCGCCGTGGCGCTCTCGGGGACCGGCTCGGCGACAGGAATGGCGGCGGCTTGTGCGCTCATGGTTGCTCTCCCTTGTGCGTCGCAGCATAGGGCGAGATTTCGAAAGCCGGAATGCCTCTTTCGGCGCAAGAATGCCGCATGGCCCAAGAACGCCGCATGGTGCGACCCTGCGCCTACGGCGCTATTTGCGGCTGGCCAGCGCGACCCCGATGATGGTGAGCGCCATGCCGGCGATCTGGAGCGGCGCCAGCGTCTCGCCGAAGAGTATCCAGGCCTCGACCGCCACCAGAGCCGGCACGAGATAGAGGAAGGTCGCGATGCGCGAGACCTCCCCGCGACGCAGGATCAGCAGGTAGAGCCCGATGGCCCCCAGCGACAGCGCCAGCACCGACCAGGCCAGGACGAGCGCCATGGTCAGGTTCCACTCGATCCGCATCGGCTCGAGCGCGAAGGCGAGCGGCAGCGTGAAGGCGACGGCCGCGGCATACTGGATCGTCGTGACGGTGCGCAGATCGCCGGAGACAATGCGGGCCTTCTGGAAGAAGGAGCCGAAGGTCACCGCGACCATGCCGACGAGGTTCACAGCGACGGGAATGAGGATGCCCCAGAGCGCAACCGGATCGACCCCGACCAGCTTGGGCTCCAGAACCAGCGCGATGCCGAGGAAGCCGCAGACGATGCCGGCCCAGCGGATGGCCGAGATGCGCTCGCCGACCAGCGCCGGCGCCAGCAGCGCAGTCAGGATCGGCTGCAGGCCCGCGATCAGGCCCGATATCCCGGCCGGCAGGCCATGGCGCACCGCCCACCAGACGCCGCAGAGATAGATCGCGTGCAGCAGCACGCCGGCGATGATGCAGTTCAGCCAGGCCCGTGGTGTCTGCGGCCAGGGCGCGCCGACGGCCCAGGACAGCGCACCCAGCAGGACCGCGGCGCTGGCAAAGCGCACGGAGAGGAAGGTCAGCGGGTCGGCGTATTGCGCCGAATAGCCCGCGACGATCCACCCCGACGACCAGAGGAAGGTGAAGACGAGCGGGACAATGCGCAGGAAGAGGGGCGAGGACAGCATGGGACGCCTTTGCGAGCGCGATGCTCTACAGCCCTTCCCCGCACCGCGACAGCGCGTCGGCGCCCGCCCGCCATGTCATGACTGCGGGCGGAGGCGCCGTCGCCTCAATCCCGATCGGGGGCGCCGAGCGGAAAGAGGTGGCGATAGGGCCTCGCCGCCTCGACGGCACGGGCGACCGAGGGGCGCGCCAGCAGCCGCGCCCGGTAGGCGCGCGTGTTCGGGAAGGCCGCGTCGATCTCGTGGACCCAGTCGGCGTAGAACAGCGAAGGCGCCGCCGCGCAGTCGGCCATGGAGAAATCGCCCTCGCAGGCCCAGGCCCGTCCGGCGAGCTGGCCGTCGAGCCACTGATAGGCGGTGTCGAGCAGGGCGCGCGCCTCGGCGACGCCGAGCGCATCCCGGTCCTCCGCCGGCCGGATCCGGTCGAAGACGATCCGCATCATCGGGCTCATGATGTAATTGTCGAAGAAGCGGTCCATCGCGCGCACGGGGAGCGCCTCCTTCGGCTGCCGCGGCAGCAGCGGGCGCGGGCCGGGGTGATGCAGTTCGAGATGCTCGATGATGATGCTGGATTCGACCACCGTCTCGGCCCCGTCGACCAGCACCGGGAAGCGCTTCAGCGGCCACAGCGCGGCGAATTCCGCACCGGTCTTCGTATCCTCGCTGCTGAGCAGGCGCAGCGTGAAGGGCGTCTCGTTCTCGTCGAGCGCGATCAGCACCTTCTGCGAGTAGGAGGAGAAGGGATGGGCATAGAGCTGGAGCGACATCGGCGCCTCGTCCGGTGAATTACTTTACCGAACGGTTATCTGTTTGCGCGCTGGCACGCAAGCGCCGCCGCAGCAGACAGATTTGGTGGACCATTTACGCAGTTGAGAGACGGCGATGTCGATCTCAGACCTCAGCGCAATCCGCCACCTTGGCCAACGGGAGTTGCGTGTGTAAAACATCCACAA
This sequence comes from Bosea sp. RAC05, assembly GCF_001713455.1. NCBI lineage: Bacteria > Pseudomonadati > Pseudomonadota > Alphaproteobacteria > Hyphomicrobiales > Alloboseaceae > Allobosea > Allobosea sp. RAC05. The sequence goes on along the minus strand of NZ_CP016464.1, from coordinate 2,265,561 downwards.
TCAGTCGGGCTTCAGGGCCGATGGATTCGCGCGACTTGATCAAGGAACTGGAGCGCGATGGATGGGTGCGTCACTCCGTGACCGGCAGCCATCACCATTTCAAACACCCCTCGAAGCCCGGCAAGGTCACGCTGCCGCCCCCCGTCAAGGACATGCATCCAAAAACGGTGAAATCCGTGAGACGGCAGGCGGGTCTGGCTTGAGCCTGAGCGGTGGCGAAACTCGCGATAGGAGGATTTGATGTCGGCCAGCTATTTTGCCCTGCTTCATTTGCCCGAGCCGGGATCGGCGACCTGGGGTGTGACCTTTCCCGATCTGCCCGGCTGCGTTTCGTCGGGAGCCACGGATGAGGAAGCCAGAAAGAAGGCGCGAGAAGCCCTTGCCGGCCATATCGCAGCGTTGCGCGCGGACGGGGACGACGTTCCCCACGCCCGGACCCTGAAAGAACTTCTCGGCGATCCTGACATCATCTCGGAGATCAAGGACATCTTCGTCGATGAGCATCTGCGGAGCGGAGCGGTTCTGGAGAACATTCCGCTCGACGATATCGCCCCGCCGAAGGAGCGCATCAACGTCATGCTGGACCGGAAGGTCCTGAGGGCCATCGACGAGGCGGCGCGCGCCCGCGGCGTGAGCCGGTCGGCCTTCATCGAGCAGACGGCGGGCAAGGCGGCGCTGAAGCGCTCCGCCTGAGCGCCGCTCCGCCCGAACCGCCCCTACCCCGCCAGCGCCTCGACCACGTCCTCATAGGTGCGCAGGCCCGTGCGCGGGGCGTAGACCAGCACGGACATGTTGCCCGGCGCGTGCTCGTTCTTCCACATCTTGTGATGGGCGAGCGGGATCTTGTCCCAGGGGAAGACCTCGGACATGCAGGGGTCGAGGCGCCGGTCGATGACGAACTGGTTGGCCGCGCTCGCCTGCTTGAGATGAGCGAAATGCGAGCCCTGCACGCGTTTCTGCCGCATCCAGACATAGCGGGCGTCGAAGGTGATGTTGAAGCCCGAGGTGCCCGCGCAGAACACCACCATGCCGCCGCGCTTGGCGACGAGGCAGGAGACCGGGAAGGTCGCCTCGCCGGGATGCTCGAAGACGATGTCGACGTCCTTCTTGCCGGTGATGTCCCAGATCGCCTTGCCGAACTTGCGGGCCTCCTTCACCCAGACATCGTATTCCGGGCTGTTGACGGTGGGCATCTGGCCCCAGCAGTTGAAATCCTTGCGGTTGATCACGCCCTTGGCGCCCAGCCCCAGCACATAGTCGCGCTTGGTCTCGTCCGAGATCACGCCGATGGCGTTGGCGCCCGAGGCCGCACAGAGCTGCACGCCGAAGACGCCGAGCCCGCCCGAGGCGCCCCAGACCAGGACGTTGTCGCCCGGCTTGATCGTGTGCGGGGCGTGGCCGAACAGCATGCGGTAGGCGGTGGCGAGCGTCAGCGTGTAGCAGGCCGCCTCCTCCCAGGAGAGGTGCTTGGGCTTGACCATGAGCTGGCGCGACTGCACCCGGCAGAACTGCGCGAAGGAGCCGTCCGGCGTCTCGTAGCCCCAGATGCGCTGGGAAGAGGAGAACATCGGGTCGCCGCCATTGCACTCCTCGTCGTCGCCATCGTCCTGGTTGCAATGGACGATGACCTCGTCGCCGACCTTCCAACGCTTCACCTTGGAGCCGACCGCCCAGACGATGCCCGAGGCGTCCGAGCCGGCGATATGCAGCGACTGCTTGTGGACGTCGAAGGGCGAGATCGGCTGGCCGAGACCGGCCCAGATGCCGTTGTAGTTGACGCCGCCGGCCATCACGAGCAGCAGCACCTCCTCCTCGCCGATCGCCCAGGTCGGCACCACCTCGACCTGGAAGCTCTCCTGCGGCGGCCCATGGCGCTCGCGGCGGATCGTCCAGGCATACATGTTCGCCGGCACATGGCCGAGCGGGGGCAGTTCGCCCAGTTCGTAGAGGTCCTTGAGCGGTTGCGCGGCGGCCTGCGTCTTCGACATGGTCGTCTCTCCCCTGCTTGGTCTGCCGATTGACGGTCGCCTTGGCGGCTGCGGCAGATTTGACCGAGATCATGCACCATATGTTGCGCCGCGCCATAGGCCGAACGAACTATGATGCAACGCAACAGGGCAGCCCGCGAGTGCTCGGCGCGCTCCCTCCGGCGGTCCGTGCGGCCGCGGGGCAGACGATGCGGCCGGCTGCGCCATCGGCAGCGTCCCCTTAACCACCGCTCGCTATGATGGCGCGGTTTCCGGAGACTGCACCATGCGCACGCTGATCCTGATGCTCGGCCTGCCCGACATGTCGACGCCGCAGCTGGTCGTGTTCCTGGCCATCGTCGGGGTCGGCGTTCTGCTGTTCGGCTGGATCTCCGACATGCTGCTGCGCGACGGCGCCTTCGGCATCATCCTCAATGGGCTGATCATCCTGGCCGGCGCCGTCGGCGGCACGCTGATCTGGCGCAAGCTCGACTATGCGACGACATGGCGGCATCTGGGCTACGCGATCGGCGCCAATCCGGCGGCGACCACGGCCTTCGTCGCATTGGGCGCCGGCCTCGCGACGCTGATCATCCTCACGGCGATCAGGCGCTGGATGTGAGCGGCGGGTCGACCCGGCTCCCCATCAGACCCGACGATACGCCGCCTGCATGTAGTTGACGTCCATGTCGCGGGCCACCGACCAGCGGTCCGAGAACGGATTGTAGACGACGCCGGTGCTCTCGCCGAGCTCAAGGCCGCTCCGCTCGATCGCCGCACCGAGTTCGCCGGGCGTGACGAACTTCTCCCAGTCATGGGTGCCGCGGGGCAGCCAGCGCAGGACGTATTCGGCCCCGACGATGGCGAGCGCATAGGACTTGAGCGTGCGGTTCAGCGTCGCCATCACCAGAAGACCGCCGGGCTTCACCGCCGCGCAGCAGGCTGCGACGAAGGCCTCGACATCGGCGACATGCTCGACGACCTCCATCGCCAGGACGATGTCGAAGCGCGCCCCTTCGGCCACGAGGGCCTCGATGGTCTCCTGGCGATAATCGACCGCAAGGCCCGAGGCCTCGGCATGGGCGCGGGCGACCGCGACATTGGTCGGCGCCGGGTCGAGCCCGGTCACCTGCGCCCCCAGCCGCGCCAGCGGCTCGCTCAGCACGCCGCCGCCGCAGCCGATGTCGACGAGGGTGAGCCCCTCGAGGGCCCGCATCGTCTTCGGATCGCGGCCGAAGCGGGCACAGGCGAGATCGCGGATGAAGGCGAGGCGAACGGGGTTGAACTTGTGCAGCACCGCCATGGGCCCCTTCGGGTCCCACCAGGTTTTCGCGATGCCCTCGAAGCGCGCCACCTCGGCGGGGTCGATGGTGGAACCGTCCGGGGTTGCGCCCTGCGTCCGTGCGGTTGCCGCCATGCTCGTGCTCCATTCGAAGGTGCCGGACCCTCGTCGCATTGACAGGCCCGCCGCTGCCCGTCATCTACACGCGCCCTGCGCCCGGCGCGAGGGTGACCTTTCGTCCCGCCCGTCGGGATCTTCTTTGGTTTTGAGAGCCTCTGGACCGCCATGGCCCGTCTGGTGATGAAATTCGGCGGTACGTCCGTCGCAACCGTCGAGCGCATCAAGAACGCGGCCCGGCACGTCAAACGGGAATTCGACGCCGGCCACGAGGTCGCGGTCGTCGTCTCGGCGATGTCGGGCAAGACCAACGAGCTGGTCGGCTGGTGCAAGGAGGCCGCGCCGCTCTACGACCGCGCCGAATATGACGTCGTCGTGGCCTCGGGCGAGCAGGTCACCTCCGGCCTGATGGCGCTCGTGCTGCAGGAGATGGGGATGCCGGCCCGCTCCTGGCAGGGCTGGCAGATCCCGATCTTCGGGTCCGACGCGCATGGTTCTTCGCGCATCGAGAGCGTCGACGGGGCCGGCATTCTCGCCGGCTTCGGCCGCAACCGCGAGATCGCGGTGTGCTCGGGCTTCCAGGGCGTCCATGCCGGCAGCAACCGCATCGTCACGCTCGGGCGCGGCGGCTCGGACACTTCGGCGGTGGCGATCGCGGCGGGGCTGAAGGCGGACCGCTGCGACATCTACACCGATGTCGACGGCGTCTACACCACCGACCCGCGCGTCGTGCCCAAGGCGCGGCGCATGGACAGGGTCTCCTTCGAGGAGATGCTGGAGATGGCCTCGCTCGGCTCCAAGGTGCTGCAGGTGCGCTCGGTCGAGATCGCGATGGTGCATCGCGTGCCGACCTATGTGCGCTCCTCCTTCGACGACCCCACCAATCCCAATCCAGGCACCCTCATCTGCGACGAGGACGACATCGTGGAACAGCAGATCGTCACCGGCATCGCGTTCTCGCGCGATGAAGCCCAGATCACGCTCCGGCGCGTGGCCGACAAGCCGGGCATCGCCGCCGCGATCTTCGGCCCGCTGGCGGACGCCAACATCAATGTCGACATGATCATCCAGGTCGTCTCCGACGACCAGGCGACGACCGACATCACCTTCACCGTACCCACCGCCGATTACGAGCGCGCCAAGACGCTGCTGGAGAGCCTGCACGGGCAGATCCACTACCAGGCGCTGCAGGGCGCGACCGACGTGGTCAAGGTCTCGGCGATCGGTGTCGGAATGCGCAGCCATGCCGGCGTGGCGGCGCGCGCCTTCCGGGCCCTGTCGGAAAAGGGCATCAACATCCGCGCCATCACCACCTCCGAGATCAAGTTCTCGGTGCTGATCGACGCCGCCTATACCGAACTCGCGGTGCGCACGCTGCATTCGCTCTACGGTCTCGACGCGGCTTAAGAAGCGGCTGCGGCCCGCCGCCTGACGCGGCCGCGCCGAAAGGCCAATGGCGCCCGGCGCGTGAGGGTGGCACAGCGGAGGCCCGATCCCCGCGGTCCTGCCGCCCATGCGCATCGCCGTCCTCACGGATCTGCACGCCAACCGCGAGGCGACCGAGGCGGTCCTCGCCGAGGTCGTACGGCTGGCGCCCGACCGCATCGTGCTGCTCGGCGACATCGTCGGTTACGGGCCCGATCCCGCCTTCGCAGTCGAGACGACCGAGCGGCTGGTCGCGGACGGGGCGCTCTGTGTTCTGGGCAATCATGACGAGGCCACGGTCCAGGGCCCAAGCGGGATGACGCCGCATGCCCATGACGCGATCGTCTGGACACGCGCGCAGCTCTCGCCCGCCCATCTCGCCTTCCTGTCGCGCCTGCCGCTGACGGCGGAGCTGCCGGGCCTGCTGCTGGTCCATGCCAGCGCCGCGACGCCAGCGAAGTGGCCCTATCTGCGCCATGAGAAGGCGGCGCGCGACTGCCTGGCGGCGACGGCCGCCCCGCTGGTGCTCTGCGGCCATACCCATGTGCCGGCGATCTACTACGCGCTGCCGGGGCGCGAGCCGGTGCGCTTCACGCCGCTGGCGCAGGTCGCCGCGCCGCTGTCCGCGATCCGCCGCCATGTCGTTGTGGTCGGTGCCGTCGGCCAGCCGCGCGACGGCAATCCCGCCGCCTGCCTTGCGCTTCTCGATACCGACCGGCGCGAGGTGACGATGGTCCGCGTGCCCTATGACACGCAGGAGACCGCCCGCAAGATCGCCGCTGCCGGCCTGCCGGACTGGCTCGGCCTGCGGCTGCAGGTCGGCCGCTAGGATGAAGGGAACCGCCATGGAGATGCCCCGCATCGGCTCGGTCATCGACGGCTTCACCCTGACGGAGCGGCTGCCCTCGGGCGGCATGGCGACGCTCTGGCGGGCGAGCCATCCAGGGCACGCCGTGCCTCTGGTGATGAAGATCCCGATCCTCGACCCCGGCGCCGACGTCTCGACCATCGTCGGCTACGAGACGGAGGTGATGGTCCACAAGCGGCTCTCCGGGCCGCATGTGCCGGCCTTCGCGGGCGCCGGCGACCTCGCTGCCATCCCCTACATCGCGATGGCTTTCGTCGCGGGCGAGCGGCTGGCGGAGACCATGGGCAAGGCGCCGCTGCCGATCGCCGAGGTGGTGCGCATCGGCAGCGCGATCGCCATCGCCCTGGCGGATCTGCATCGGCAGAAGGTGGTGCATCTCGATCTCAAGCCCGAGAACGTGATGATCACGCCGAATGGCGCCGTGCTGCTCGATTTCGGCCTGTCGCGCCATGCCGAGCTGCCGGATCTGCTCGGCGAGGAGAGCTCCGCCCCGATGGGGACGGCGGCCTATATGGCGCCGGAGCAGGTGCTGGGCGACCGCTCCGACCCGGCGAGCGACATCTTCGCCCTGGGCTGCCTGCTCTACCAGATGGCGACGGGCGAGGAGCCCTTCGGCCGGCCGGCTACGCTGCCCGGCATGAAGCGGCGGCTCTATCACGCGCCGCGCCCGCCACGCGCGCTGCGGCCGGAGATACCGGCCTGGCTCGAGGAGATCGTGCTGCGCTGCCTCGAGGTCGACCGCAGCCGGCGTTATGCCGAGGCCGCCAAGGTGGCCTTCGACCTGCGCCATCCCGACCAGGTCGTCGTCGCCCGCCATCGCAAGCCGTCAGCCCCACCCAGTCTCGGGCAGCGCCTGCTGGCGCGCTTCCAGAAGCGCGAGGAGAGCGAGGTGCTGGGGCCGCCGACGCGTGCACGCCGCGAGGCCGGCCCCGCGATCGTGCTGGCGGCGGTCGATCTCTCGGGCGCCCATGACGAGCTGGCGCAGGCGATCCTGGCGGAGACGCGCCGCCTTCTGGACGCGCGGGAGGATTCCTGGCTCGCCTGCCTGAGCATCCTGCGCACCGAGCTGTTGCGCGACGATCAGGGCCTCGATGCGCAGGGCCGCTCGGCCTATATCGGGCGGCTCGTCGCGCTGAAGGACTGGGCCCGGCCGCTGCATCTGCGCGAGGACCGGGTGAGCTATCACGTGATCGAGGCGGTCAGCGCCGCCGATGCGATCCTCGGCTATGCCGAGCACAACGACATCGACCATATCGTGCTCGGCGCCCGCAGCTCCTCGGCGGTGCGGCGCCATCTCGGCAGCGTCTCGACCAAGGTCGTGGCCGAGGCGCGCTGCTCGGTCTCGGTGGTCAGGATCAAAGGCGGCGCGACATCGTGACCCGTCCGTCGCGTTGACCCCGTCCCTCCCCCTGCCGATGATGCCGCCCATGCCTGCGCCCGCCCCTGCCCCGCTGGAATTCGACGCCGCCCGCCTCGATGCCTATCTGCGCGCGGCCCTGCCCGGGCGGGCCGCGGGGCCGATGACTCTGGAGCGGATCAGCGGCGGCCAGTCCAACCCGACCTTCTTCCTGTCCTATCCGGACGCCGGCACGCGGCTCGTCCTGCGCAAAAAGCCGCCGGGGCCGCTGCTGCCCTCGGCCCATGCGGTCGATCGCGAATATCGGATTCTCAAGGCGCTGGCGGGATCGGCCGTGCCGGTGCCGCCCGTATTGCTGTTCGAGGCGGACGAGGGCGTTGTCGGCACGCCCTTCTACCTGATGGAGCGGCTGGAGGGGCGCGTCTTCCACGACACCGCCCTGCCCGGCGTGACGCCTGACGACCGCGCGGCGATGTATTTCGCGATGGCGGAGACGCTGGCCGCGCTGCACGGCTTCGACTGGCAGGCGGCGGGGCTGGCCGATTACGGCAAGCCCGGCAATTACTACGCCCGCCAGATCGCCCGCTGGAGCCGGCAGTGGCAGGAGACGAAGACGCGCGATATCCCCGCGGTCGACCGCGTCTTCGCCTGGCTGAGCGAGCATCTCGACGAGACGCCGGAGACGACCATCGTCCATGGCGACTTCCGGCTCGGCAACCTGATGTTCGCGCCTGAGCGGCCGGAGGTGATCGCCGTGCTCGACTGGGAGCTCTCGACGCTCGGGCACCCGCTCTCGGACGTCGCCTTTTCCTGCCTGCCCTGGCATTCGACGCCCGCCATGTATGCCGGCATCGTCGGGCTCGACCGGCAGGCGCTAGGCATTCCGACACAAGCCGCCTATCTCGACCGCTACTGCGCCGCGGCCGGCCGGGCCGAAGGGCCGGGCCGCTTCCACCTCGCCTTCTCGCTGCTGCGCTTCGCGGTGATCCTCGACGGCATCGCGGCGCGGGCGAAGGCCGGCAATGCTGCCGCCGAGAATGCGGTGGCGGTCGGCGAGATGGCGGAGAGTTTCGCGCTGCGCGCAGAGGCCGTGATCGACGGCCGCGACTGAGGGACGACACCATGGATTTCGCCTATTCCGCCCGGGTCGAGGAACTGCGCACGCGGCTGCAGGCGTTCATGGACGCCCATGTCCAGCCCGCCGATGCGCGCTGGCGCGAGGAGGTCGAGGCCGGGCGCTATCCCATCGCGCTGATCGACGGGCTGAAGGCGCGGGCCAAGGCGGAGGGGCTGTGGAACCTGTTCCTGCCGGCGCTGAGGCCCGACGAGCCGGGCACGCGGCTCTCCAATCTCGAATATGCGCCGCTCGCGGAGATCATGGGGCGGATCTACTGGTCGTCGGAGGTGTTCAACTGCAACGCCCCCGACACCGGCAACATGGAGATCCTGCATCTCTTCGCGACGCCGGAGCAGCGGGCGCGCTGGCTGGTTCCCCTCATGAACGGCGAGATTCGCTCCTGCGTCGGCATCACCGAGCCGGGCGTCGCTTCCTCCGACCCGACGAACCTGCAGACCACGATCATCCGCGACGGCGACGACTACATCGTCACCGGCCGCAAATGGTGGACCACCGGGGCGCTGCATCCCAACGTCAAGTTCTGCATCGTGATGGGGCTGTCGGACCTCGCCGAGGATGCCGACCCGCACAAGCGCCACTCGATGATCATCGTGCCGATGGATGCTCCGGGCGTCAGCGTGATGCGCAACCTGCCGCTGCTCAACCACCATTCGCCGGAGGGGCATACCGAGACCGATTTCGACGCCGTACGCGTGCCCGCCACCAACCTGCTCGGCGAGGAAGGCGCGGGCTTCGCGCTGGCGCAGGCCCGGCTGGGGCCCGGGCGCATCCACCACTGCATGCGCTCGATCGGGCAGTGCGAGGTGGCGCTCGAACTGATGGTGGAGCGGGCTTTGCAGCGCAAGGCCTTCGGCCGCACCCTTTCCGACTACGCCAATGTGCAGGACTGGATCGCCGAGGGGCGCATGGAGATCGACCAGGCGCGGCTGCTCTGCCTGCGCGCCGCCTGGATGATGGATACCCACGGCAACAAGGCCGCCCGCACCGAGGTCTCGGCAATCAAGGTGGTGGCGACGCGGCTGCAGACGAAGATCGCCGACCGGGCAATGCAGGTTTTCGGCGCCGCGGGGCTCTCCAACGACACCCCGCTGGCCTTCATCTACTCCTGGGGCCGGGCCCTGCGCTTCATCGACGGGCCCGACGAGGTGCATCTGCGCACGGTGGCCCGCGCCGAGGTCAAGAAGCACCAGCAGAGCAACCGGAGCACATTCGCCGAGCAGGGGGTGCGGGCGCCCTACAGCAAGCCCAACGCCTAGCGATGGGTCCGTCTGGCCCGATCTGGCTTTATGACGGCGTCTGCGTGCTGTGTTCCGGCGCCGTGCACTACACGCTGCGCCATGAGCGCGAGCCTGCGATCCGCTTCGTCGCGATCCAGTCGCGCGAGGGCCGCGCGCTGGCGCAGGCCCATGGCATCGACCCGGACGAGCCCGAGAGTTTCCTGTTCATCGAGGGCGGCGAGGCGCTGGCGAAATCCGATGGCGTGCTGGCGCTGCTGCGCCATCTCCGTGGGCCGGCGCGGCTGCTGCGGATCGGCTCCGTGCTGCCGCGCGCGATGCGGGACTGGCTCTACGACCGCGTCGCCCGCAACCGCTACCGCCTGTTCGGCCAGAAGACCGCCTGCGAGAGACCCGATCCCACCCAGCGTCACCGCTTCAGCCTGCCCGACGGGACATGATGCGGCGCGTCCTGCTGATCGGTGGAACCGGTGTGTTCGGCCGAAGGCTCGCGCGCCATCTCGCCGCGATCCCAGGACTGGACCTGCTCGTCACCTCACGCGACGATGGCAAGGCCCGCGCGCTGGCAAGCGCGATCACACCCATTTCCGGGACGACGATCTCCGGGCTGGGTTTCGACCATCGCCGCGAGCCGTCCAGAGACATCGCGAGACTGGCGCCCTGGCTGGTGATCGACGCCTCCGGGCCGTTTCAGGGCGCCGGATACGAGGTTCCGCTTGCAGCCCTGTCGGCGGGTGCCCATGTCGTCGATCTCGCGGATGCGCGCGACTACATCCTCGGCTATGGCGCCGCGCTGGACGGGCTGGCGCGAGAGCGCGGTCTGGTAGCCCTGGCTGGCGCGAGTTCGACGCCGGCGCTGTCGACGGCCGCCGTGGCCGCCCTCACGACGGGCTGGCAGCGCATCGACACCCTCGACATCGCCATCACGCCGGGCGGACGCAGCGAGGTCGGCGAGGCTGTCATCGCCGCGATCCTGTCCTATGCCGGCCGACCGATCCCGATCTGGCGCGAGGGCGCGCTTCAGGCCACGGATGGCTGGCTGGACAGCCGGCGCATCGCCATCCCCGGTCTTAGCCGACGCCGCGTCGCGGCCGTGGAAACGGTTGACGCGCAATGGCTTGGACCAAGCCTGAACGTCCAATCCCGGGTCGCCTTCCGGGCCGGACTCGAGTCCCCGGTCGAGCAGTGGGGCATCATGAGCCTGGCCTGGCTGCGCCGTCATGGGGCCATCGGCAGCCTCGATGCGCTGATCCCTGCCCTTCTGGCAGCCCGACGCATCACGCGCCTGCCGACCTCGGATCGCGGCGGCATGCTGGTCGCCGTCAGGGGGCTCGATGCCGAGGGTCGGTTGCGGCGTTCGTGCTGGTCGCTGCTGGCCGAGCATGGCGACGGCCCGCATGTGCCGACGCTGCCCGCAGCCGCCGCACTTCGGGCCTTGCTCAACGGCCGACTGACACCCGGTGCCCGGCCTGCCATCGGGGTGCTGACGCTGGCGGAGATCGAAGCCGAGACGGCCCCCTATGCGATCACGACGCGCCGGGAGGAGGCGGTGCTTGGCCAGTCCATCGTCCGTCAGGCCCTCGGCGAGGCGGCGTTCGCGGCGCTCCCTGCCCCACTGACGACATTCCACGCTCCAGAGGGGCCGCCGGTTTGGCACGGCCGTGCCTGCATCGAGGCCGGATCGCATCCCCTCGCTCGATTGCTGCGATGGCTGATTGGCCTGCCGTCAGCCGCACGGGACCTCCCTGTCACCGTGACCGTCGACCGCGTTACCGATGCCGAGGGCGAGGCGGAGGTCTGGACGCGGAATTTCGGCGGGTCACGCTTCAGCTCGCGCCTGTCGGTGGACGGTCGCGGCCGGCTCGAGGAAGCGTTCGGGCCGATGCGGTTCGGGCTCGACGTCGCGGCGAGCGCGGACGGGCTCGCGCTGGCCGTCTCGGGCGCCCGCTGCCTGGGCATCCCGCTTCCGCGCCTGCTGCTGCCCCGCGCGGAAGCGCGTGAGCATGCCGACGACCAGGGCCGCTTTCGCTTCGACATCAGGCTGACGCTGCCTTTCGTCGGGCTGGTGACGCATTATCGGGGCTGGCTCGCGCCGGCCGGTGGTGCGGTTACTCGGCCGGAGCGGGATGAGGATCGGTCGCTCGCGAGATCGCCGGCTGCTGGCGCGTGAGCAGCCGCTCTATCCGGTCCATGTAGATGAACAGCACCGGCGTGATGAACAGCGTCAACACCTGGCTGATCATCAGCCCGCCGACGACGACGATGCCGAGCGGCTGGCGCAGTTCCGCGCTGGCGCCGGCGCCGAGCGCGATCGGCAGCGTGCCCATCAGCGCCGCCAGCGTCGTCATCAGGATCGGCCGGAAGCGCATGACGCAGGCCTGGTGGATTGCCTCCTGCGCGCTCTGGCCCTCGCGCTTCAGCACCAGCGCGACGTCGATCATCATGATCGCGTTCTTCTTGACGATGCCGATCAGCATCAGGAGGCCGATGATCGCGATGACCGAGAGGTCGAGGTCGAACAGGCGCAGCGCGCCGAGCGCCCCGATTGCGGCCGAGGGCAGCCCGGTCAGGATCGTCAGTGGGTGGATGAAGCTCTCATAGAGGATGCCGAGCACGATGTAGATCGTCAGGATCGCGCCGGCGATCAGCAGGCCCTGGTTGGCGAGCGAGTCCTGGAAGGTCTTGGCCGTGCCCGCCAGCGTGGTCGAGAGCGAGGCCGGCAGGCCGATCTCCGCCTTCAGCGCCTCGATGCGCTTGACGCTGTCGCCGAGCGCCACGCCCGCCGGCAGGTTGTAGGCAATCGTCACCGCCGGGAGCTGACCGAGCTGGTTGACAGTGAGCTGGCCGGCGCGGCGCTCGACATGGGCGAAGGCGCCCAGCGGCACCAGCGTGCCGTTGCCGGCGCGCACGCGGATCTGGTCGAGACGGTCGGGAGTCCAGCCGCCCTTGGGGTCGAACTCGACGACGACCTGATAGCTGTCGCCGGCGGTGTAGATGGTCGAGACCTGGCGGACGCCGAAGCCGGAATACAGAGTCGAACGAAGGACATCGGCGCCGATCTTCAACTGGTTTGCCTTGTCGCGATCGACCACCAGCGTCGCCTCCAGCGCGTTGTTCTGGAGGTCGGTGGTGACGTCGGCGAAGCTTGCGCGATCGCGGCCCATCGCATCGGCGAGGCGCACCGCCCAGTCGTTCATCAGGGCCTGGTCGAGCCCCTGCACGACGAGCTGGTACTGGCTCTTGGCAGCCCGCGCGCCGATGTTGAGGTTCTGCACCGGCGTCATGAAGACGTTGATGCCGGCGACGCGCGACAGGTCGCGGCGCAGATCGGCCAGCACCGTCTGCAGCGCCGGGCGCTGCCCCTGCGGCTTCAGCTCGACGAAGAGGCGCCCGGCATTGAGCGCGCCGGCGCTGCCCGAGCTGCCGCCGACGGTGGAGGCGACATGGGCGACATGGGGCGAGGCGCGGAAGACGCGGGCGACCTCGTCCTGCGCCTGCTTCATCGCGGTGAAGGAGATGTCCTGCCGCGCCTCGGTCGAGACCTGGAGCTGGCCGATGTCCTCCTGCGGGAAGAAGCCCTTGGGCGTGGTCTGGAGCAGCCAGATTGTCGCCGCCAGCGTGGCGAAGAAGGTCAGCAGGATCACCGGCTTGATGCGCAGGCACAGCACGAGCGCGCGGTCATAGCCCGCCAGCAGCGCCGAAAAGCCGCGCTCCAGCGCGCGGCCGAAGGCGTTCTCCTCCTGCGCAGGCCCGTGATGCGACAGAAGCCGCGCGCAGAGCATCGGCGTCAGCGTCAGCGAGACGAAGGCCGAGGCCAGGATCGAGACCGTCACCACCACGGCGAACTCGTTGAAGATGCGGCCGATGACGCCGCCCATCAGCAGGACGGGGATGAAGACCGCGACCAGCGAGAGCGAGATCGAGACGATGGTGAAGCCGATCTCGGAAGAGCCCTTCAGGGCGGCGTCGAAGGCCGAGAGACCGTCCTCCTCCATGTGGCGGACGATGTTCTCGAGCATGACGATGGCATCGTCGACGACGAGGCCGACCGAGAGCGTCAGCCCGAGCAGCGAGATGTTGTCGATCGAGAAGCCGAAGGCATACATCGCCGCCAGCGTGCCGACGATCGAGATCGGCACCGCGACGGCGGGGATGAAGGTCGCCGCCAGCCGCCGCAGGAACAGGAAGATCACCATCACCACCAGCGCGATGGTCAGGAGCAGCGTGAACTGGACGTCCTCGACCGCCTGGCGGATCGATTGCGAGCGGTCGTTGAGCAGCGAGAGCGAGGCGGCGGCCGGCAACTGCTCCTCGAAGGCCGGCAGCATCGCCTTGACCTTGTCGACCACCGCGACGGTGTTGGCGTCGGGCTGGCGCTGGACAGCGAGGACGACGGCGGGAATGCCGTCATAGGTGCTGGCGGTCTGCAGGTTCTCGACGGAGTCGATGACCTTGGCGACATCGCCCAGCCGCACCGGGCGGCCATTGCGGTTGGCGACGATGACATTGGCGAACTGGCCGGCATTGGCGAGCTGGGTGCGGGCCTGGATGGTGAGCTGCTGGTTCGTGCTCTGCAGCGTGCCGACGGGGGTGTTGGCGTTGGTGGCGGTGATCGCGCTCTGCAGCTCGTCGACGCCGATGCCGCGCGCGGCCAGCGCGACGGGGTCGATCTGGATGCGGACGGCGTATTTCTGGCTGCCGTAGATCTGCACCTGGGCGACGCCGTCCACGGTGGAGAGCGCCGGCGAGATGACCTGCTGGGCGAAGGCATCGAGCTGCGACAGCGGGATCAGATCGCTCTTCAGCGCCAGCAGGATGATCGGCGCATCGGCCGGGTTCACCTTCCGGTAGCTCGGCGGCGTCGTCATCTCCAGCGGCAGCTGCTTCTGGGCGCGGGCGATGGCGGCCTGCACATCGGCGGCGGCCGCATCGATGTTTCGGTTGAGCACGAACTGGATCGCGATCGAGGTCGAGCCCTGGGAATTCGTCGTTGCGATCGAATCGATGCCGGCGATGGTGGCGAACTGCTTGATCAGCGGCGTCGCGACCGAGGTCGCCATCGTGTCGGGCGAGGCGCCGGGCAGCTGGGCGGAGACGTTGACGACCGGGAACTCGGCGCGCGGCAGCGCGGCCACCGGCAGGAAGCGCCAGGCGAAGAGGCCCGCCATGACGAGCGAGGCCGACATCAGGATGGTCGCGACCGGATGGCGGATACAGAAGGCGGAGAGGCTCATGAGCGGTCTCCCTGGGCGACGGGGGCCGGCATGGGCGCGGCCGGCGGGGTCTGCGGCGGCTGCGGCTCACGGAAGCGGGCGCCCTCCTTCAGCCGCTGCTGGCCATCGACGACGACGCGCTCGCCAGGCTCGACGCCGGCGGTCAGCGCCGTGCGGTCGCCATCGGCGAGGGCGACGGTGACCGGGCGCAGCGAGACGGTCTGGTCCGGCCGGGCGACGAAGACGTAAGGCCCCTTTTGCCCGGCCTGGACCGCGACGGTGGGCACCACGACGACGTCCTTCAGCGTGTCGGCGGCAATCTCGACATCGACGAACTGGCCGGGCCAGAGCGCAAGGTCGTCATTGGCGAAGAGCGCCTTGGCGGTGATCGTGCCGGAGCTCATGTCGACGGCGGAATCGACGAAGTTGAGCGTTCCCGTCACGGCCGGGCGGCCGCTGTCGGGGATGCGCGCGGCGACCGCAACCGGCCGGCCCGAGGCGAGCGCGCCCTGCAAGACCGGAAGATCGCGCTCCGGGAGGGCGAAGCCGACGCGCAGCGGCCTCATCTGCGTGATCGTCACGAGGCTGGCGCCGGAGGTGCCGGCGGCGACGAGATTGCCCGGCGTCACCTGCACCGCGCCGGCCCGTCCGTCGATCGGGGCGGTGATGCGGGCATAGCTCAGCTTCAGCCGGTCGGCCTCCAGCGCCGCCTTGTCGGCGAGGATGGTGGCGGCGGATGAGCGCTCGTCGGCGGTGGCCTGGTCGAGCGCCTGCTGGGTGCCGGCATTGCGCGCCAAGAGCTGCTGATAGCGCGCCAGATCGGCCTCGGTTCGCCGGTGAGTGGCCTCGTCGCGGGCGATGGCGGCCTCGTCCCTGTCGATCTGGGCCCGGATGTCGCGGTCGTCGAGGGTGAAGAGCAGATCGCCCTTGCGGACGAACTGGCCGTCGACGACATGCTGCTCGACGATCTGGCTGTCGATGCGCGACTTGATCACCACGCTGGCCGGTGTCTCGACGAAGCCGATGGCGCGCTTGCGGACCGGCATGTCGGCCCGCTCGGCCATGGCGGTCACGACCGCCGCCGGCGCGCCGTCACCGCCCCGTCCGGCGCGGGCGCTGCGGGCGCCGTCCGTGGGATCGACCGCGCCGCGCGAGGTGGCGAGCCAATGGCCGCCGGCGAGCCCGACGGCGGCGAGGCCTGCAATGGCGAGGAAGGTCTTGCGCTTCATCGATCGGCTCCGGTGAATTCAGGCTGCGCCGGCGGTGGCGGCGGTTGGAACGGCGGGTCCGGCCTGGCGTTCACGCCGGCCGTCGCGGATGCGGCTGCGGATGGTGGCCAGCGTGTCGAGCGTGGCGCGCAGGGCCTCGTCCTCGACGCCACCGAGCAATTCGGCGGCGATCTCGGTGCGCAGCGCGTCCAGCCCCTCGACCAGCGCCCGCCCCTGTGGCGTCAGGTAAAGCAGGTGGGCGCGTCGGTCGGCGGGATCGGCCCGGCGCTCGACGAGCCCCTGCCCCTCGAGCCGATCGATCAGCCGCGCCACCGAGATCGGCTGCATGTCGAGCTGCTCGGCCATCGCGACCTGGTTCTGGCCCTCGCGGCGGCGCAGCCGCGAGAGGACGCCCCATTGCGCGCGGGTGGTGCCGTGCTCGCGGGCACGCTGGTCGACATGGGTGCGCATCAGCCGCGCCGTCTCGACCATCTGGAACATCAGCTCGCGCCGAAGGGGCCGCTCCATTGCAGTCTCCTTATGATAAGCAGGCTTATCAATTGCCCCGATTGCGGCCAAAGCGGGGCATCCTTTCGCGCCCGCACAATCTCTTGATGCGCGCCGGCGGGAGTGGCCGCGGGCGCGGCAGGCGCCTATACCGGGTTCGCCTCAGGAGACCCGTGATGAGCCAGCTCTTCAGCCCCTTCCAAATCGGCGGCTTGACCCTCGCCAACCGCATCGTGATCGCGCCGATGTGCCAGTATTCGGCCGAGAACGGCCACACGACCGACTGGCATACGATCCATCTCGGTAATCTCTCGCATTCGGGCGCCGGCCTGCTGATCATCGAGGCGACGGCCGTTGAGCCGGCCGGGCGCATCAGCCCGCAGGATGTCGGGCTCTGGGACGACGGCACGGAGGCCGCGCTGGCCCGGACGATGAAGGCCGTACGCGCTCATTCCGACATGCCGATCGCGATCCAGCTCGCCCATGCGGGCCGCAAGGCGTCCGTTGCGCAGCCCTGGCATGGCGGCGGTCAGCTCGCGCTGGATGCCGGCGGCTGGCAGACGATCGCCCCCTCCCCGGTTGCCTTCGACGGCCATGCACGCCAGCCCCGCGCGCTGACGAGCGACGACATCGCCAGGCTCTGCGAGCAGTTCGCGGAAGCGGCCCGGCGCTCGGTGCGGCTGGGCTTCGCCGCGATCGAGCTCCACGCTGCCCATGGCTATCTGATGCACCAGTTCCTCTCGCCGCTCTCCAACAAGCGCGAGGATGATTTCGGCGGTTCGCTGGAGAACCGGATGCGCTTCCCGCTCGCCGCCTTCGAGGCGGTGAAGGCCGTGGTCACCGCCGACTACCCGGTCGGCGTGCGGCTGTCGGCGACCGACTGGGTGCCGGGTGGCTGGGACCTCGAGCAGACGCTCGCTTTTTCGCAGGCGCTGAAGGCACGCGGGGCCGATTTCATCCATGTCTCCAGCGGCGGCAATTCCGGCGCGCAGCAGATCCCGCTCGGTCCGAACTACCAGGTGCCCTTCGCGCGGGCGGTGAAGCAGGCGACCGGCCTGCCGACCATCGCGGTCGGGCTGATCACCGAGGCCGAGCAGGCGGAGGCGATCGTCGGCACGGGCGACGCCGATCTCGTCGGCATCGCGCGCGGCATCCTCTACGATCCGCGCTGGCCCTGGCATGCCGCCGCTCAGCTCGGCGCCACGGTCAAGGTGCCCAACCAGTATCTCCGCTCGCAGCCGCGGCAGTTCAAGACGCTGTTCGGCTGAGGCAGGCTCAGCCGTAGCGGTAGGAGCTGACCACGATGCGCTTCCAGCCGAAGGACGCCATGCAGGCGGCGTAGGTCTGGTGATAGGCGGGTTCGCCGCCTTGGGCCCAGATGTTGGCGGCCGCCGCGCGCTTGGCCGCCGCCGCACGGCCGAGGCAGGTCGCATCGGCCTCGCCCGACGGGATGGCCGGCGGTCCCGCCAGGGGTTGGAAGCCATAGGTCGGGATGGTGCCCTGGCAGGCGCACAGGAACAGCAGACCGGCACATGCCGAAGCCTTGACCGCCATGGGGTTCACGCTCCAGCGCCGCATCAGATGACGAATGCTAGCTGCACCCGTGGCGGCCCGCAATCGAGACCCGAGGACACGCCATGACCGCCTATGCGAACCTTTCCGCCCATTTCGGCCGGGCCGCCGCGCTCGGGAACGCCATCGGCATCCTGCAATGGGACAATGACGTGATGATGCCCAAGGGCGCGGCCGGCACACGAGCCGAGAGCCTGGCGCTGCTGCGGGTGATGCATCACGGGCTGACCACCGATGCCCGCATCGGCGACTGGCTGGCGGAGGCCGAGGTGCAGGACGGGCTCGGGCCCTGGGAGCGGGCCAATCTGCGCGAGATCCGGCGGCTCTGGACCGTCGAGACCGCCTTGCCGGCCGATCTCGTCGAGGCCTCCTCCAAGGCGATCTCGGCCTGCGAGATGCGCTGGCGGCAGGCGCGGGCAGAGAGCGATTTCGCCGGCCTGCTGCCGTATCTGGCCGAGGTTTTGACGATTCAGCGCGAGATCGGTCGGGCCAAGGGCGAGAAGCTGGGCTTGTCTCCTTACGACGCGCTGCTGAACGACTACGAACCGGGCGGGCGCTCGGCCAAGATCGATGCGCTCTTCGACGATCTCGCCGCCTTCCTGCCGGGCTTCACGCAAGAGGTGCTGGCGGTTCAGGCGCGGCGCCCGCAGACGCCCGATCCGGAAGGGCCCTTCGCGATCGAGGCGCAGCGGGCGCTCGGCCTCCGGATGATGGCGGCGCTCGGCTATGATTTCGAGCGCGGGCGGCTCGACGTTTCCACCCATCCGTTCTGCGGCGGCGCCGACAATGATGTCCGGATCACCACCCGTTATGACGAGGCCGATTTCGCCAAGGCGCTGATGGGCGTGCTGCACGAGACCGGGCATGCGCTCTATGAGCAGGGCCGGCCGCAGGGTTATCTCCATCAGCCGGTCGGCCAGGCCCGTGGCATGAGCCTGCATGAGAGCCAGTCGCTTCTGGTCGAGATGCAGGCCTGCCGCTCGGAAGAGTTCATCGCCTATGCCGCGCCGCTGATGCGCGAAGCCTTCGGAGGCTCCGGCCCGGCCTGGGAGACCCAGGCGCTGTGGCGGCGCTACACCAAGGTCGAGCCCGGTTTCATCCGCGTCGATGCCGATGAGGTGACCTATCCGGCCCATGTCATCCTGCGCTACCGGCTGGAAAAGGCGCTGATCGCCGACGCGATGCCGCTGTCGGAGCTTCCCGCCGCCTGGAACGCTGGGATGAAGGATCTGCTCGGCGTCACCGTTCCCCATGACCGCCTCGGCTGCCTGCAGGACGTGCATTGGCCGAGCGGCGGCTGGGGCTATTTCCCGACCTATACGCTGGGCGCCATGACCGCCGCCCAGATCTTCGAGGCCGCCTGCCAGGCCCAGCCCGAGATCCTGCCCGGCATCGGCCGGGGCGATTTTGCGCCGATGCTGGCCTGGCTGCGCAGCCATATCCACAGCCAGGGCTGCCTGCTGGAGACCGACGATCTGCTGACGC
Organism: Bosea sp. RAC05; assembly: GCF_001713455.1. Lineage (NCBI taxonomy): Bacteria > Pseudomonadati > Pseudomonadota > Alphaproteobacteria > Hyphomicrobiales > Alloboseaceae > Allobosea > Allobosea sp. RAC05. The sequence continues at coordinate 2,246,187 of NZ_CP016464.1, read as the reverse complement.
AGGCGACCGGCCGCCCGCTCGATGCCTCGGTGTTCAAGGCGCATCTCCAGCGGCGCTATGGCGGCTGACTCATCGCAACCTTTGGTTGCATTAATTCGAGATTAGTGCCTATTCTGCTGCAACTCGATCAGAGGGGCGCCGGTCATGACGATGCGAAGGATGCTTGGGGCCACCGTGCTGATCGGGCTGTGCGTCGCGCTCGCGCCAGCCGCTTCGACACAGACGGCGGAGCCACCGGCGATCCGGCCGAGTGCCGGCCCGCTCGAGGCTGGCGACGGTTTCGCCTTCGCCAGCAAGCCGAAGAAGACGCGGCAGTCGCTGAGCGGGATCGCCTGTCCGCCCCTCCCCGTAGGCGCCCCGCGTCTGTGCCTGGCGGTTTTCGACGAAGGCGGCGAGGCGCGCTACCTGACGCTGGAGGGCGCCGCCCTGCGTCCCCAGGGCGAGCGGATCGTGCTGCTGCCGGGCAAGGTCGAGCTCGACGCGGAGGCGGCGGCGACCGACGGGCGCTTCTACTACGTCGCGGGATCGCACAGCGCCAAGCGCAGCGACTGCAAGAGCAATCCGGAGAGCCGCCATCTCATCCGCTTCGGGCTCGACCCGAAGACCGGGCGCGCCGTTCTCGACGGCTCCGGCCGGCCGAAGGACATCGCCGACAAGGACGCCCTGTGGCGCCTGATGGGCACTCTCCCCGGCCTCAAGCCGCATGTCGGCGACGGCATGTGCCTCGGCACGGTTCCGCCCGGCCGCAACGGCGTGAACATCGAGGGGCTGGCGGTGAAGGGCGAGCGGCTCTTCGTCGGCTTCCGGGGGCCGGTCGCCAAGGACGGTGCCAAGGTCCTGTCGGTCGACAAGAAGGCCCTGTTCGAGAGTGGTCCGGCCGATCCGAAGCTGTTCACGCTTCCGCTTGGGCCGGGACGCTCGGTGCGCGATCTCGTGGCCGTCGGCGACGGCCTCCTGATCCTGGCCGGGCCGGACGACGACAAGGCGAATGAGGGCCGCGGCTTTGCGGTGCTGCACTGGACGGGCGCGGACGAGACCATCCGGCCGCTGGCGAGCCTCGATCTCGGCGGCGTCACGCTGCGCGGCTGCGACGAGGAGATCAAGCCGGAGGCGATCGCCGTGCTCTCGGACGAGCCGGGGCGTCCCTATGAGGCGCTGATCCTGTCGGACGGGCTGTGCGACGGCGGCGCGCTGCGCTTCGGCATTCCCCGCTGAGCGGCCATGCCGGAACGGCCTTGCGCCGGGTGGGCCAAGCATGGTCTCGAAGGCCACGCCCATCCTGCGAAAGCCTGACGCCCATGACCGAGACCGCCGCCCGCCCCCTGCCCCGGATCACCATCACCTATTGCTCGATGTGCCAGTGGATGCTGCGCGCCGCCTGGCTCGGCCAGGAGCTGCTCTCGACCTTCGGGCAGGATCTCGGCGAGGTCGCGCTGATCCCGCGCACCGGCGGCATCTTCCAGATCCATTACGAGGGCGAGCTGATCTGGGACCGCAAGAGCGAGGGCGGCTTCCCCGATTCCAAGGTGCTGAAGCAGCGCGTCCGCGACCGGCTCGATCCCGAGCGCAGCCTCGGCCATGTCGACGGGCATGCGGCGGCGGAGAGCGTTTGAGCGCGATTTCGTCGCCCTCGGAACCACACCGTCATCCTGGGCGACCGAAGGTCGTCCCGGGATCCATCATCGGGCGTTGTCGGTGCCTTATGATGGATCCCGGCCCGCGCGGCTGCGCCGCTTGTCCAGGATGACGAGGGTGGTTCGGAGTCAGGCTGGCCGGGGTTAGGCGGCGCGACTGCGCGTCGCCGCGATCCAGGCCTTCAGCCGCGCTTCCGGATCGGCGTTCAGCGTGATGTCGGTGACCGCCGAGACGATGTCGGCGCCCGCTTCGAAGACGCCCGGCGCGCGCTCCAGCGAGACACCGCCGATGCCGACGAGCGGGATGTCACCGAGGCGGCGCTTCCACTCGGTGACGCGCTCAAGCCCTTGCGGCGCCCATTTCATCGCCTTCAGGATGGTCGGATAGACCGGGCCGAGCGCGATATAGTCCGGCTGCGTGCCAAGCGCACGCTCCAGTTCGGCCTTGTCATGGCTGCTGACACCGAGCCGCATCCCGGCCTTGCGGATGGCGGCGAGATCGGCGCCGTCGAGATCCTCCTGGCCGAGATGGACGAAGTCGCAGCCCTCCTCGATGGCGAGCCGCCAGTAATCGTTCACGACCAGCACGCAGCCGGCTTCTGCGCAGAGCGTCTTCGCGCGGGCGATCTCGCGGCCGGTCTCGGCTTCGCTCCGGTCCTTGACGCGCAGCTGCACCAGCCTGACGCCGAGCGGCAGCATGCGGGCGAGCCAGTCGGCGCTGTCGAAGATCGGATAAAACGGGTCGAGCTTCACGGTGGATGCTTTCATGAGAGGAACGCCTTGCCCATGACCGGGGTCGAGGGCGCGGCCATGTCGCGCGCCTCGATCGGCTGCGCCTGGAAGGCCTGGTGGCCGGCCTCGATTGCCTTCGCGAAAGCCTGCGCCATCAGCACCGGATCGCCCGCCTTGGCCACCGCGGTGTTGAGCAGGATCGCGTCATAGCCCAGCTCCATCGCCTGGGCGGCGTGGGATGGCAGGCCGATGCCGGCATCGACCACCAGCGGGATGCCGGGGAAATGCGCGCGCATGCTGCGCAGGCCGTAGACATTGTTGAGTCCACGCCCCGAGCCGATCGGCGCGCCCCAGGGCATCAGCACCTCGCAGCCGGCATCGAGCAGGCGGCCACCGACGACGAGATCCTCGGTGGTGTAGGGGAAGACCTCGAAGCCATCGTTCGTGAGGATGCGCGCCGCCTCGATCAGCCCGACGACATCGGGCTGGAGCGTGTCGTCCTCGCCGATGACCTCGAGCTTGATCCAGTTCGTGCCGAAGACCTCGCGCGCCATCTGGGCGGTGGTGACGGCTTCCTTGACGCCGTGGCAGCCGGCCGTGTTGGGCAGCACGCGCACGCCGAGATCGCGGATCAGCGACCAGAAGGCCTGCCCTGCCCCGCCCTCGCCCGCCTCGCGCCGCAGCGAGACGGTGACGATCTCGACGCCCGACGCCTTCACCGCCTCCGCCAGGATGGCGGGGGACGGGTATTGCGCCGTGCCGAGGAAGAGCCGGCTCTTCGGCTCGAAACCATAGAAGCTCGCCATGTCGGTGATCCTCTCAGCCGCCCTGCATCGGGGCGACGACCTCGATCCGGTCGCCCTCCGCCAGCGTCACGGTCTCGCGCTTGCGGGCCGGAACGAAGTCGCCGTTCACCGCGGTGGCCACGATCTTGCCGGCATAGCCGAGCTCGGCCAGCGCCTGCTCGAGCGTGGTGGCGGCGACCTCGCGCGGCTCGCCGTTAAGCAGCAACGTCATGAAGCCTCTCCGGGATGCTGGCGGGATCGAGCAGGGCGTCCGACGCCAGCCGCGCCATCGCGGGGCTCAGCAGAAAACCGTGCCGATAGAAGCCATTGACATGGATCACCCGGCCGCGGCGCGTCAAGCGCGGCAGGTTGTCGGGGAAAGCTGGGCGCGCATCGACGCCGATCTCGACGATCTGCGCCTCGCCGAAGGCCGGATGCAGCGCATAGGCGCCGCCGAGCAGTTCCAGCATCGAACGCGCGGTGACGGCGCCGCGGTCGCCGCCCTCGATCATCGTCGCGCCAACCATGAAGATGCCGTCCGCCCGCGGCACGACATAGAGCGGGATGCGCGGATGCAGCAGCCGAACGGGACGCGACAGGGTGACGTCGCGGGTGCGCAGCAGCAGCATCTCGCCCTTGACGCCGCGCAGATCGGGCAGCGCCCCGCGGGCGGCGAGCCCGCGACAATCCAGCACCGCGTCAGCCGCGACGTCCTCGGGCGCGACCTCGCGGCCGTAATGGATGCGCCCGCCAAGCGCGATCACCTTCGCCGCTAGTCCTGCCAGCGCGAGGCGCGGATCGAGATGGCCCTCGCTCTCGAAGAACAGCGCCTTGCCGAAGCGCCCGGCGAGATCGGGCTCGAGCGCGGCGATGGCCTCGGCCTCGATCTCGACCAGATGGGAGGTGCGGCTGGCGAAGCGGCGCAGTTCGGCGCGATCACGGCTGGGAGCGACCACGAGCGTGCCCTTGCGGACCACGCCTTCGACATGGCGCTCCCACCAGGAGGCGGCCTCCTGGCCGAGCCGGACCACCGGTTCCTCGGCGCTCTCGCCCTCGCACCAGGGCGCCAGCATGCCGCCGGCCCACCAGGAGCAGGCCTTGGCCCCGGCCGTTTCGCCGCGCTCGAAAATCTCGACCTCGGCGCCGCGCCCGAGCAGTTCGACCGCGCAGGCGAGGCCGACGACGCCGGCGCCGACGATGCCGACGCGCAGCGGCGCCGGGGATCGAGACGGAATGGATGCGTGCGGCATGCCCTACCCTCGCGGCCGTGAAGGCTGCGGCCGTGGCAGGACGGGTGAAGCGACGCTGCGACGACCGTTCCCTTCGCCGGCATTATCCGGATCAGGTTCGATGGGTTGGCGACTTGCGCCTCTCAGCCTTGCGGCACCCCAACGGATCGACCTCAATTTAGGTCCGACGTTGCCCAGCGGCAAGCCCGGCGCCATGCCGGCGCAGCCGAGCCGCCCTGCGCGCGTCAGCCGAGCGGCAGCATCAGCCCAGCGGCTTGGCGAAGCGAGCGAAGGCGTCGTTCGTCGGTGTCGTGCCGGCGCCCGGCCGCTGGGGTTTCAGGAAGCAGCCATCGACGACGTTGGCCGGCTCCTCGAAGGCGTCCTTGATCCAGGGGATGTATTCGAGGACCGGCGTCGCCTGGTGCCAATAGGCGAGATGGACATGGACCTGGCTCATCTCGCCGGCATGGGGCGCAACCGGCAGGCGGCTCGCCAGAGCGAGATCGGCGACCTGGATGTATTCGGTGATGCCGCCGAGCCGGGTCACATCGGGCTGGACATAGTGGATCGCATCCGCCGCGATGAAGGCGCGGAAGGCGTCCAGCGAATAGAGCTGCTCGCCGAGTGCGACGGGGATCGACGTGTCGCGGGCGAGCGCGGCATGCGAGCCGACATCGTCATACCAGAGCGGCTCCTCGAACCAGAAGATGTCGAGCGGCTCGGCCCGGGCGCAGAAGCGCTTGCAGGTCGGCAGATCCCATTTGCCGTTGCCGTCGATGGCGAGCGAAACATGCGGGCCGACCGCCCGCCGCACCGCCTCGAGCCGGCCGATGTCGATGCCGGGATCGGCATGGCCGACCTTGACCTTGATGCGGTGAAAGCCGTCCTGCTCGACGGCCCTCCGGCAGCCCTCGATCAGTTGGTCCTTCGGGATCGAGAGCCAGCCGATATCGGTGTTGTAGGCCTCGAGCCTCGGCTTGCTGGCGCCACCGAGCAGGTGCCAGAGCGGCACGCCGGCCTTCTTCGCCTTGAGATCCCAGAGCGCGACATCCACCGCAGCGAGCGCGAGCTGGGTGATGCCGGCGCGACCGACCCATTGCAGGGCCGGGTGCCGGGCGAGCTTGAGCCAGAGCCGGTTGCTCTCCGAGGCATCCTCGCCGACCAGCAGCGGGGCGTAGCAATCGCGGATGCAGGCGGTGATCAGCCGGTCGGAGGGCAGATCGGCATGGGTGCCGGTGAAACCATAGCCCTCCAGCCCCTCCTCCGTGACGATCTTGGTGCCGACGACGCCCCAATGGCTGATCCGATGCGTCGAATCGGCGATCGACCCGCCGGTGACGGGGATATGCAGGATGAAGGGTTCGATTCTGGCGATGCGCATGGCTGTCCTCCCGGGCCTCCGCTCGCGACCATCGGGGCCGCGGCGGCTTGTTGGGCCCGAGACGACCACAGCCGGAGACGCGGTTCAACGCCGGAAGCGGCGCGCCCGACATGCAGACGCAGAGGGGCGGGTCGCCGCGCGCCAGATCAGGCGAGGCCAAGCGCAGTGGTGCGGACCCGTGGCGAGTGGGCGGAGACCATCGATAATCAGGAAGGGAATGGTGCCCAGAGCTGGAATCGAACCAGCGACACTGCGATTTTCAGTCGCATGCTCTACCAACTGAGCTATCTGGGCGCCGGGGATGCGAAAGCCGCGTCCCTGTTGGTGGGCGCGGTATAGCCAGTGCCGGCGGGGCTGTCCAGTCGCTTCGTCGGCTTTCCGGTCACGATCCGGTAGCCCCGGCCCGGCGCCCCGGCCTGCCACCGCCTCCCCGCCGCAAAAGCTGCGCGAAAGCGCGCTGCGACGGCTTGTCAAAGCGCCCGGCCATCGGGCATAGAGCATCCAACGGAGACGTGGCCGAGAGGCTGAAGGCACTCGTTTGCTAAATGAGCATACCCCACAAGGGTATCGAGGGTTCGAATCCCTCCGTCTCCGCCACTCCTAAGCCCTTGATATTGCGTACGTGGATCGTCTCTCCCGAGGACGATTCTGTCACAGCCGCCCGTCACAGCACGGGGGCGTTTCTCGTATGCATCGATTCGACCGAGCCTGTCTGTCGAGGCGCAGCCACGTCTTCTGGATCCGCAAGGCGGTTCCAGTGGAACTGGCCGCGAGCCTCGGGAAGACGGACGTCCGGCGCTCGCTGAGAACCAAGAGCCCGCTGGTCGCCCGCCAACGGGCGAGAACGGTTCTGATCGTCATCGAGGAGGCTTTTGAGACGCTTCGCGCTCTGAGGTTGCCCCCGGAAGCGCGCACTGCGTTCGATGCCATCGTCAATCATATTGGACGATCTCGACCGCACGGGCGTCAGATGGGCCCAGCGAGCGAAGTATCGCATGCTGCTGCAGTACCTGACCCAGCCCGACCAGATTCGGACCGACTGAGCTGAGACCCTGATCCTCCTCCAGATTTGAGCAGAGTCCGTCATACAAGGAGACGGACAGTGCGCCCCTTACGATTTACGGGGAGCAGATCATCGGGATGCTGAAGGAGCAGGAGGCCGGAGCGGCGACGGCTGACGTCGCCCGCAAGCACGGCATCTCCTCGGCGACCTTCGACAAGTTCAAGGCCAAGTATGGCGGGATGGACGTGTCGGATGCACGCCGGCTGAAGACCTTAGAGGACGTCGCGATCAACCCGGAACGGGTTTACGCTGTGGACGCCCGCCTCAAGAAGCCGCTGGCCGAACAGAGGCTCGACAACGGGATCCTCAAGGATGTCGCCGCAAAAATGGTGACGCCCGATGCGAAGCGGAAGGCGGTCCCTCATGCCTGCACGGTGCATGCGGTGAGCCAGCGTCGAGCGTGCCTGGCCTTGAAGATCGACCGCTCGACGGTGCGCTACACGAGCACCCGGCCGGACGATGCCCTGTTGCGCGAGGCGATGAAGGCCGCGGCGACGGAGCATCGGCGGTTCGGCTATCGCAGGATCCACGTCATGCTGGACCGCCAGGGCATCGTGATGAACCAGAAGAAGCTGAGACGGCTCTATAGCTGATGATTGGATGGACGCTGCTCGCGCATGCCGCCCGGATCAATGTCCAGCGCTTGCGGCACAACGCACACTCAGTCGAGACAATGAAACCTGTGCGAGGCCTTGCCGCGGGAGAGTTCGATTCGGATGGAAAGATCAGGCTCCCGACCCGGCGTCCTCGCCAAGATGCGTCACCGCAGCCTGCGCAGGGCTGGGCCTGGGGTCACGCGGCGCCCGCAATAGGCAGTTTTTGCCGCCGACCCGGCATAAATTTCCTATCTAAGTATATGAAATTAAATACGTTTTTTTGATTTCATCGCGCCTGGTTCGGCGCCCTGCTCCGTTTCAGTTCCAGACGCCCCTTTCAGGCACCGGGCCTGGAAGTGGTTTCTGGAGGTTTCCGGACCATGAATGCCCAGCCATCCCGCCTCGATTTCGTGTCACATGCGGATTGCGCCGCCCCCGCCCTGCTGCTTGCCGTCGGAGGGATGCCGGCGAGGACAGCGGAAAGGATGCAGGGCCGCCGGCCAATGGATCGTGACGACGAATTGCTGGACCTGATCGCTGGGGGCGACGAGGGCGCCTTCCGCGAACTGGTGTCGCGCCACGTCGACCGCGCCTATGCGCTGGCGCTGCGAATCCTGCGCAACGGCGCCGATGCGGAGGACGTCGTCCAGGACTCGCTGCTGAAGATCTGGAGTCATCGCGGCAGCTGGCAGGCCGGTCGGGCGAAATTCTCGACCTGGCTCTACCGCGTCGTCACCAATCGCTGCCTCGACATGCGCCGCCGCCCCAAGACGGAGGGCATGGACGAGGCGCCGGAGATGGTCGACGCGCAGCCCGATGCGCTCACGACCCTTCAGCGTCACGAGGCCAGCGACCTGCTCGCCCAGGAGATGGAGCGCCTGCCGGACCAGCAGCGCGTCGCCCTGATCCTCTCCTACTACGACGACCTCAGCAACGCGCAGATCGCCGAGGTCATGGACACAACCATCCAGGCCGTGGAGTCGCTGCTCAAGCGCGGGCGCCAGCATCTGCGCCGGCAGCTCGACAGCGCGCGGGCCGACATCTGCCGGACGTTTACCGGCGATTAGCCATGATCGCGGCCAGTCCGGCCGCGCGTGCCAGCCCCAGGCCCCTGCCCCGTTGAACCCCAGGACGCCGCAAAGCGGCGTCTGCTCCCAGGAGGGGAGCGTCACCGGAGCAAGGAGTAGCCGCCATGGCTGTGATCTCGACCAATCTCGCCGCCAATTCGGCGGTCCGCTACCTGAACGCCAATTCCGCCGACCAGACCGCCTCGCTGTCCAAGCTGGCCAGCGGCTCGCGCATCGTCTCCGCCGCCGACGACGCCTCGGGCCTGGCGATCTCGACCCGCATCTCGTCGGACGTGACGGCCCTGACCCAGGCCGCAACCAACGCCTCGCACGGCACCTCGATCCTGCAGACGGCCGATGGTGGCGCTTCCAACATCAGCGACATGCTCCAGCGCATGAAGGCGCTGGCCTCGCAGTCCGCCTCGGGCACGGTGACGGATTCCGAGCGCACCTACATCCAGGCCGAGTTCGCCCAGCTCGTCGAGGAAATCGACGGCATCGCCCAGAGCACGCGCTACAACGGCGAGAGCCTGCTCGACGGCACCAGCGACTTCTCGACCGGCATGGTCGTCGTGGTCGGATCGGACGCCACCAGCGACACCATCACCGTGACGATCGACGCCCTCACCTCCACCGAGCTCGGCGTGGACACCTCGGACATCTCGACGCAGGCCGGCGCGACGACGGCGATCACCGCGATCGATGCCGCGATCGACTCCGTCTCCAGCGCGCGGGCCAATATCGGTGCGCTCGAATCGCGCTTTGAGTTCCGCTCCAACACCATCGCGACCAGCATCGAGAACCTCGAAGCCGCCAATTCGGCGATCAAGGACGTCGACGTCGCCGCGGAATCGGCGAACCTCGCCTCGATCAAGGTCAAGACCCAGGCCGCCGTCGCCGCCGCGGCCCAGGCCAATTCGATGCCCCAGGAGCTGCTGAAGTTGCTGCAGTAAGCCCCGGGCGGCGGGGTGGGCCGGTCCTGGACAGCCGGCCCACCCCTCACATCTTGCGGAGACGTCGATGGCCACGGTCAGCAGCAGCACGAGTGCCAGCACCACCACCTACACCAGCGCGACATCCACGAGCGCCACGACCGACACCTCGGACATCGACTGGAACGCGCTGATCGAGGTCGCGGTCCAGGCCAAGCTGTCGAAGGCGGACACGATCGACCTGAAGATCACCGCCAACGAAGCGAAGATCGCGGCCTATCAGGAGTTGCAGTCGCTGCTGTCGGATGTCGCCGACGCGGCCGACGCCCTGCGCGCGGTCTCGGGCACGTCGAACAGCGGCACGGACGTCTTTCTCGACCGGGCCGCCTATCTCACCGCCAATGGCGATGTCGACGCCTCCGCTGCCCTCTCGGCCACGGTCGAGGACGGCAGCGATGTCGGCAGCTACGACATCCAGATCCTGCAACTCGCCAAGGCGCACAAGATCGCCGGCAGCACGCAGGCGTCGAAGTCGGAGGATCTCGGACTGTCCGGCGTCATGAGCCTCGGCGTCGTCGATGGCGAGGCGGTCGAGGTGACGATCACGGACACGATGTCGCTCGCCGACATCGCCGATGCGATCAACGCCGAGTCCGAGGAGACCGGCGTCCAGGCCACGGTGCTGCGCGTCTCCGATTCGAGCTACCGGCTCGTCCTCTCGGGCGTCGAGACCGGCGAAACGATCGCGGCGAGCGCCGTCTCGGGCGACGACGTGCTGGCCTCGCTGGGCGTGACCGCCTCGGACGGCGCCTTCGCCGACGTGCTGCAGGAGGCCCAGGATGCGATCCTGACGCTGGACGGCATCACGGTCACGCGCAGCAGCAACAACATCGACGATCTGCTCGATGGCGTGACGCTGCATCTCTACCAGACGACGCAGGACGACCCCGACACCGACAGCGATGTCTCGATCACGCTCGAAGTCGGCGCCGATGTCAGTTCGGCCAAGGAGGCGATCCAGGCGCTCGTCGACGCCTACAACGCCTTCCGCGACTTCGTCGCCACGCAGCAGACCCTCGCCAGCGACGGCACGGTCGCGGAAGACGCGGTCCTGTTCGGCGACGGCACGATGCGCAGCGCCACGCTCTCCGTTTACAGCGCCCTGACGGCCACGATCGACGACGAGAGCATGGCGCTGATCGGCCTCTCCTTCGACAGCGATGGCACGCTGGTCGTCGACGAGGATACGCTCGACAACGCCCTGCTCGACGATCTCGATACGGTGAAGGCCCTGCTGAGCTTCCAGATGGACGCCTCGTCCAGCCAGCTCAAGCTGCTGTCCCGCGGCACCTCTGTGCCCGCAAACTTCACCCTCGACATCAGCGTCGATTCCAGTGGCGCACCGACCGCGGCCTCGGTCGGCGGCGACAGCTCGCTCTTCACCGTGTCGGGAACGCGCATCATCGGGGCGGAGGGGTCGATCTACGAGGGCTACACCTTCGTCTTCACCGGCTCGAGCGCCCAGTCGATCGACGTCTCGCTCAAAACCGGCATCGCCGAGCTGCTCTACAACGCCGCCGACCCGGTCGCCGACGGCACGGACGGCGCGATCCAGACGCTGATCGACAACCTCGGCGAGGTCGATGACGACCTCCAGACCAAGAGCGACTCCATTCGCTCGGCTGCAGAAACCTACCGGACCAATCTCAGCGCCCGCTACGCCCGCTACCAGGCTGCCATCGCGGCCGCGGAATCGACCCAGGACTACCTCACCGCGCTCATCGACCAGTGGAACTCATCGTCATGAACCAGCACGCCCAGCCTCTCGCCGCCTATCGCCGGGTCGCCGCCCAGGTCCATCCGCTCGTCGCGGTGGTCAAGCTCTATGACGAGGCGATCCGCCAGCTCAGGCTGGCGATCCTCGCGACGCAGGACCGGCGCCACGAGGAGAGCCACGCCTGCATCACCAAATCCTCGACGATCCTGCGCGGCCTCTGCCACTGCCTGCGCTTCGACAAGGGCGAGGAGGTCGCCCAGCAGCTGCTGAAGGCCTACACCTACAACATCATGGCGATCCACACCGCCTATGGAAGGCGCGACGCCGCCTTCCGCTACGAAAAGATCATCTTTCACCTCACCGGCCTGCGCAACAGCTGGGCGGAGATCGCGGGGCTGGCGCCCAAGGCGCAGGTCGCTCCCGCGGCGAAGGCTCCGATGCGGCGCTGACCGCAGCCTGCCGAAACGGCAGCTTCGCCGGTTCCACAACAATCCGAAACAGTTTACACACAAGGAGACGCAAGCGGGAAACGCGCCGACATGAATCGCAGCGAGTTGCAGGACGCGATCGACCGCCACGGCGAGGATCTGTCGGCCTGGCCACTCGCCGACCGCGATCGCGCGCTTGAGTTTCTGGCGCGCGAGCCGGAGTCGCGCTCACTGTTCCAGGACGCTGCGGCCTTGCGCACGGCCCTGCGCGACCAGCTCGTCATCCGTGCGCCAGCAGGCCTGGCAGACCGGATCGTGCGCGCCGCGCTCGGCTCCAACCCCGCCCCCACCAGCGAGACGAGCCGGGCCTGAGGCCTGCTGTGTCGGGTTCCTGCTTGCGCAAGAGCGGTCAAACCTTAACGCAATCCCAACATCGATGGTTAAGACAAGCTTAACGCTGAGGTTCAGCGTCGAGTCGCTGCGTTTTTCGCCGTGTCCGCCAATAATCGCCGCCTGAAAATCTGAGCTCCCGCGTTTCAACTTCGAGCCGGCCGAAGACCGCCGCGCTCGATCGAAACGCCGCTCCGGGACCTGAACCGTCCCGCGGCATCAGGGAGGCTCGCCATGAGCGTCAGTTCGGTTTCCTCGTCCACAACGACGACAGCAGCCAGCACCGCCAGTACTTCGACCTCGTCGTCCTCCTTCTCGGACAGCGAGTTCATGACGCTGCTGGTCGAGCAGTTGCAGAACCAGAACCCGCTCGAGCCGACCGATGCGAGCCAGCTGGCATCGCAGATGCTGTCCTATGCCAGCTACAGCCAGCAGGTCTCGATGAACGACACGCTGGCCTCGCTGTCCTCGACGATGACCAGCCTCTCCTCGACCGTGAGCAACCTTTACAGCTCGGTCGACGCGATCTCGTCGCAGCTGAACATCTCCGCCTGAGCGCAGCCGCCGCACGATCCAGTTCCCGCGTAACGTCGAGTAACCGCCATGAGTCTCACCGGCGCCCTGAATTCGGCTGTCTCGGCCCTGTCGGCCCAGAGTTCGACCCTGTCGATGGTCAGCCAGAACCTCGCGAACTCTAACACCTACGGCTACAAGACGACCACGGCGAGCTTCGAGAGCCTGATCGCCGATTCCTCCTCCTCCGCCTATTCGGCCGGCGGCGTCGCCGTCACCGGCGTCTCCAGCATCTCGACGCAGGGCTCGCTGGTTTCCTCGGCCACAGCGACCAACATGGCGATCGAAGGCAACGGCTTCTTCGTCGTCAGCAACGACTCCGCCAATGGCGACGTCTACTATTCGCGCAACGGCCAGTTCACGATCGACAAGAACGGCTATCTGTCCAACGGCGACTACTACCTCCAGGGCTGGCCGACCGACGCCGACGGCAACGTCACCGGAGCCACCAGCACCGCCGCACTCCAGACCATCGACACGAAGACGATCGGCAGCATCGCGGCCGCCACGACCAGCCTGTCCCTGCAGGCCAACCTCCCGGCCGACGCCGCCATCGGCGACACCTTCGAGAGCGAACTCGAACTCTACGATTCGCTCGGGACCGCCGCCACCACGACGATCACCTGGACGAAGACGGCCGAGAACAGCTGGAGCGCGTCCTTCTCCAATCCCACCAGTTCGGACGGCAGCACGGAGCTGGCGACCTCGCCCGCCAGCAACACAATCTCGATCAGCTTCAACACCAACGGGACGCTCGCCTCGACCACCCCCAGCCCGCCCACTCTGTCATTCACGGGCTGGACAACCGGGGCGGCCGCCAGCGCGATCACCGTCGACATGGGAGCGGCGGGATCATCGAGCGGGCTGAGCCAGCTCTCGACCGGCGATGATGATGTGTCGGTCTCGCTGGAATACGATCAGGACGGCATCAGCTACGGCACGCTGACCGGCGTCGAGCTCGGTGACGACGGCACGGTCTATGCGACCTATGACAACGATCAGCGCCGGGCGATCTACAAGGTCGCGGTCGCCACCTTCAACAATGCCGACGGGCTGACCTCGCTCAGCAGCGGCATCTACGCGGCCAACTCCGTCTCCGGCGCCAGCGCCCTCCATATTGCGGGAACCAACGGCGCCGGCACGATCTCGGGCGGCATGCTCGAGGCCAGTACGACCGACACCAGCCAGGAATTCAGCAATATGATGGCGGCGCAGCAGGCCTATTCGGCGGCCGCGCAGGTCATGTCCTCCGTCAACAGCATGTACGACACGCTGCTGAGTGCGATGCGATGAAAAGGAACCGCCCCGCCCCCCGCGTTGCGCGCCCGATACGTGCCGCCGCCCCCGATATCCTCGCGCAGGACCCGCTGCTCGCGAGGCTTGCCGCGGCGGAGAGCGAAGCGAAACAGCAGATCGCCGGCGCCCGCCTCAAACCGGCGGCTGCCAGACCGCCCGAGCGCCAGCGCAAGGATGCGCTCGTCACCCTCGCCAATCTCGATTTCGCGATCGCGGCGCTGCGCGGCGCGCGTGACGAGATGCGCAGCGCTCTCGACGACCGACTGACCGCCCACCGCGCGGTGGACGCTTATCACCGCGCCGGGGCCCTCTCAGACATCCCCGTCAGGCGCTGAACCATGCCGGACACCGCCATGCCGCCCACCACCCCCGACGCTGCCGCACGCGCCCTGCTCACTCTGCTCGATGAGATGATCGCCGTGATCGCCCAGGAAAACGAGCTGATGGCCACCGGAATTCCGGGCTCGACCTCCCATGTCGTGGCCCGCAAGCGCGAGCTCGCCGAGATCTTCTCCCGCTGGATTGCCACGCTACGCAGCGGCGAAATCGTGCTCGCGGGGGCCGATCGGGCCCTGCGCGCCCGGCTGGTCGAGAAGAACGAGGTGCTGCGCCGGCAGATGGACGCCAATGTCGGAAGCCTGCGCGCCTCGATGGCGGCGACGCGCCGCCGCATCGACGCGATCATGCGGGCGATCCGCGAACAAGCGGCGCCGCCGCCCAGCCGCTATGGCGCCGATGGCCGGACCGCAGGACCGCACGAAGCCCGGGCGATACGGCCGGGCCGCTATCTCTGACACCCCATCCAGCCGAGGCCGGCCATGTCCTTCTCCGCCATCCGCAGCATTGCCACCAGCTCCCTGGCGGTCACGCAGATGCAGACGGCGCTGACTTCGGCGAACATCGCCAACGCCGACACGCAGGGCTACACCCGTAAGGTCGCGACCCAGAGCGCCGTTTCCACCGGCACCGTCGGGTCCGGCGTCAGCGTGACGGCCGTCACCAGCACGGTCGACAAATACCTGCTTCAGGATCTGGTGGCGGCGACGAGCACGCTGGGTGCGGCGACCACGGCCGGAACCTATGCCGACAAGCTGCAGAACCTGCTCGGCTCGACGACCGGCAGCGACAGCGGCGGGACCTCGCTGGCCAACAGCCTGGCCGATCTCGAGACCGCCCTGACGGCATTGAGCGGGACGCCGGAAAGCGAGACGCTCCAGGCTTCCGCCATCGCCGCGCTCGACACGCTGGCCAGCCAGCTTCGCGAGACCTCCGACGGCATTCAGGGCCTGCGCGCGGATGCCGATGACGCGATCGAGCAGACGGTGGCGACGATCAACGATACCCTCAACGCCATCGCGGCGCTCAATGACCGGATCGCCGGCGCACAGAGCCGCGGCGAGCCGACGGCGGATCTCGAGGACCAGCGCAACACCGCCCTCCAGACACTCTCCGAACAGATGGAGGTCCGCTACTATGTGACGGCGGACAACCAGATGCGGATCACCACCGCATCGGGCACGACGCTGCTCGATGGCAGCGTCCACGAACTCTCCTATTCCAGCGCCGCCGCCGTCACGAGCGCGACGGTGTTCGACGCGATCACCGTCAACGGCAAGGACATCACCGCGCAGCTCGGGTCCGGCGCGCTCGGCGCCCTGGTCGAGCAGCGCGACAGCGTTCTCCCCGCGGCACAGGCGGAGCTCGACGAACTGGCGACGGCTCTGATCGCGACGCTGAACAGCATCCACAACGCCGGGTCCTCGCTGCCCCCGCCCTCGACGCTGACCGGCTCGACAGCCCTCTCGGCGAGCGACGCCTTCACGGGCAGCGGCACGACCCGCTTCGCCGTCACCGACGCCGACGGCGCGCTGGTCAGCTATGCCGATCTCGATCTGTCGGATTACGCCACGGTCGGCGATCTCGTTTCAGCCATCGAAGCCGTCGACGGTCTCTCGGCCTCGCTCGATGCATCCGGCCATCTGGTCGTCAGCGCCGACGCCGCCACGAACGGTGTCGCCATCGCCGACGTCGACGGCGTCGCCGGCGATTCCGATCAGGGCCTGTCGGATTATCTCGGCCTGAACGACCTGTTGACCGGCAGCGACGCCGCGACCATCGCCGTGCGCCAGGACCTGCTGGCGACGCCAGGCCTGCTCGCGACTTCGGCGCTCTCCGTCGAGAACAGCCCAGCCGTCGGCGAGACGGTCGTCAGCATCGGCGAGAGCGGCATCGGACAGGCGCTCGCGTCCGCCCTGTCCGGCAACCAGGACTTCGCGGCGGCGGGCAGCCTCAAAGCATCGAGCGCCTCCTTCGCCGATTATGCCGCCAAGATCGTCGCCGGCGTGTCCGCCACAGCGCAGAGCAACGCCACGGTGCTGGAGGCCAGCGAAAGCGCACAGCAATCCCTGGCCGATTCCCTGTCCTCGCAGTCAGGCGTCAATCTCGACGAGGAAACCGCGAAGCTCTCGGAGCTGGAGCAGCAATATGCGGCCGCCGCCCAGCTTCTGGAAACGCTCAACAGCATGTTCGACACCCTGCTTCAGGTCGCGGCGTCAGCCTGACGTCGCGACGGCCCGAGGGGAACGGAACCGATGATTACCCGCGTCGCGACTTTCGCCATGAGCGAACGGATGCTGGAGGCGTCTCTGCGCACCCAGTCCAGAATGAGCGAGGCCCAGTTGCAGCAGGCCTCCGGCGCCGTTTCGACCGACTATGGCGGGCTGGGCCGCTCGGCGGGCACGCTGGTCAGCCTCGAGGTCTCGCTGGCCCGCTCCAAAAGCCAGTCAAGCGCCGCCGAGGAGGCGGGCAACCGCGTCCAAGTCATGTACGATGCCGTCGGCTCGATGAACGAGCTGATGTCGAGCTTCCGCACCAGCCTGTCTTCCGCCATCAGCGCGGGCGGCGACGACGACGCGACGCTGGCCGCTACCGCGCAGAGTTTGCTGGAGGAGTTCGCGAGCCTGCTCAACACCCGCTTCGAAGGGCGCTATCTCTTCGCCGGCAGCGACACCGGGACCGCACCGGTCAATCTCTCGGCCTATGCGGCGACGGACGCAGCGACGCAGGATACGAGCTACTATCAGGGCAACAGCGTGAAGGCCTCGGTCGCGCTCTCCTCGGAGCGCACGCTGACCTATGGCGTCACGGGCGATGCCAGCGCTTTCGAGCAGGCGCTGCGCGCGCTCAGCGCCATCGCCAACGCGACCACCCCTCCCGATACGGCGACGCTGCAGGCGATCTCGGACCTGACCGTGGACGCGATCGACCAACTCGCCGTGGTCCAGGCCAAGCTTTCGATTGACGCCGCCACACTCGAACGCAGCACCGCCGCGCAAACCGACTATCAGGACGAAGCCACGAGCCTGATCTCGGCGATCAACGGGGCGGACGTGACGGCCATCGCCGTCGAGCTCTCGTCCTACGAAACGCAGCTTCAGGCGTCCTACTCGGCGCTGGCGAAGGTGCAGTCGCTCAACCTGATGGATTATCTCAACTGAAGGTGTTTTACGCCGTTCATATGCTCAATCATGAGCCTCCGATTTGATAAATCTCGAACCTCAGCACGGCAGACATTGTCTCGATCGACAACGGAGGGCACTCCTTTCGCGAGCGTCGAGAAGCCAACCTCAGGAATGGCCCACCCCGGAGCATTTTGGCGTAACGGCTCCCGGGCGGCGTGTCGTCAGGGAGGCGCCTGTCGGTCGGGCTGATGGCCAGCCGCAGAACCAATACAGCGGTAACACCGATCGCGAGCTTCACAGGCGCCCGGCATCAGCCGCCGAACGAAGAGGTTCAAATCAACCTCGTGTTTGCAGGCGCCAACACTCTCTCGCAGGGTGGCTGATTGGCGCGGCTGCATGGCTAGCTGCGCGGTCCCCTAGTCCAGCCAAGTATCAGCCGAGTGACGCCCAACGCGTCTGTGCCAAGCGGGGGAACGCGCTGATGCAAGCCGATTGCAAATGTCCGGTACCGGACAGAGACTGAATATCAGCTCTTGGCGCACGTCTGCTATGGCCGTCGATCTGAGACGGGCCCAGCGGGCCTTCGTGGCTGCCCCACCACTCGTGTCTGCGAAACGGCTGCCAAGCCATCTGCCGGCCACGAAACCGCTATTGCGCCAAGCCCTCGAGGTTAGCCCGTAGTGTGACATAGTCGACCTTTGAGCGGTGACGTTTGTCCAGCGGGATCTCGCTGATCGGCATCACGCGCACGTCGCCGATCAGGGCTGCTGCGCGGGTCCAGGCCGGGAACTGGTCCAGATCGCCTTCCACAGCCAGAAGCGCGCGTCCACCGGACTCGACCAGCGCGCTGCGGCGAACGCCTGGCCAGAACCGGGATGCGGCCTCGACGCCGAAGGGAAGCATCCCGCCGGCCCGGCCATCGAGCCGGCCACCGAGCCAGAGCCGGCCTGCGCCATCGAAACGGCCAGCATCGCCGGTGCGATGCCAGATTTCGCCCTCGCGCCGCAACTTGGTCGCGCCGTCATCGGCAGGGTCAAGATAGCCCTTATTGACGTGATCGCCGGCAACGATGATCTCGTCCTCGCGAATGGCGACGCGGATGGCCTCGACCGGGCGCCCTGCAAGCAGGCCAGCCCCGGTTTTCATGGCGTGCCAATCCTCGGGCTCGATGTCGCGGTGGTGCAGATGCGCGATCGGCTCGGCCTCCGTCGAGCCGTAGACCGCGACGATGTCTGTTCCTGGCATCGTCTCCGCGAGGCGCTCCAGCAGGTCAGGGAAGACCGGGCCGCCTCCCGTGAAGATTGTGTCCAGCCGCAAGGACGCGGCGGGGTGGGTCAGCGCCTCGCAGACCGATGGCGGCAGGAGCGCTCGCGTCACGCGTTCCTCGGCGATCTGTCGGGCGATAAGGCCGGGCTCAGCCTGATCGTGCCGGCGCAGGTTCCATCGCGGCAGGACCGAGGTTACGCCCATGCCGAGATTGGCGACGACGAAGACCGGAAAGGCGACGAGGTCGGTCTCATCGGTGCGTTGCGGCGCCAGCAGCTCCGCCAGAATAGCGCTCTGCGCCGCCAGGAAGCCGTGGCTGCGCTGGATCGCCTTCGGCCTGCCGGTCGAGCCACTGGTGAATGAGATCAGCGCGGGGTGATCGAGCGACAGCCCCTCCAGCGGGTCGCCCGTCACAGATCTGTCGGCGGGCGTGAGCGAAAGCCTGATCGGCCAGAGTTCAGGCACGAGATGTTTCAGCAGCCGATACCAGCCGTCGCTGAGATAGGCCTTGGGCGAGGTTGCCCGGGCGGCATGACGAAGGCCCTTGAGGCCGAGCGCCGGCTCCGGCAGTACCGCGATGGCGCCGATGCGCCAGAGTGCCGCGAGACCTGCATAGAGCGAAGGCCCCAGCGGCATCGCGATCAGGACGCGGTCGCCCTTGCCGATGCCGGCGCGCCGCCACGCCGCGGCCAGCGCCGACGAAACCGCGATGAGATCGGCGAAGCTTGTTTTGTCGCCGTTCCCGGCCACGATCGCCGTGCGGTCGCCGTGCAGCTCGGCGCTCTGCAGGAAAGGGTCGAGCAGATTCATCCGCTCAGGTGTCCAGCCGGCGGCCAAGCAGCGCGTAGCGGCGGAAGACCGTGCCGGCATGCCGGGCGCTGCGGGCAAGCGAGACATTGTCGACATGCATCAGGGCATGGATCGCCTGCGTGTAGCCGGCCTCGCGCGCCGATCTGTGGAAGTGGTCGGCGAGCAGATGGCCGACGCCGCGCTGGGCGCTGGCATAGGTCTTAAGGATGACGGTCCGAGGCGCCGCGCCTTCGAGACGGTCGGGCATGCCGAACAGGAAGCCGACCAGCGCATCGGCCTCGTTGCGCGCAAACAGCACGAAGCGCGGATCGACCAGCGGCATGACGGGCTCGTAGAGATCGAGGAAGCCCTGCTCGTCGAGGGGCTTGAAGAACGCGTTGTTACGGAAAGCCGCAGCCGACATGGCGTACAACTGACGGATGAGGCCGGCAGCGTCGCTGCCATCCCAGGACTGCACCGAAACGCCCGCAATCGAAACCGGCTCAGGCGCGATCGCCGCATCGAGCGTCGTCCGGGTCGATACATACCCCGACAGCGTCGTGAAACCGGCGGCGGCGAAGGCTTCTGCGTCGTAGGGTCCGCTGACCGGCTCCATGAGGAAGGGCGGCGAGCCGTCGGTTTCCGTCACCAGCCGGTAGCTGTGCCAGGTGTCCCCATCCATGGGGCCGATCAGTGCCTCGTAGCCCTCGGCTGTCAGATCGGTTGCGACGCTGGCGAGCAGGTCGCGGCCCGTCGCGACGCTGTCGCAGCGGAAACGCCCGACGCTCGCTGTGCGGCGCCCTTCCCAGGAGGGTGCGTTCCGGAAGATCAGGCAGGAGGCGCCCGCTATCGTGCATTCGGCTGCTTGCGTCATGTTAACGGCGTCCTCGTCGCGAGCTTGGCCACGAACAGGGTCAAAGGGACGGCAAGTGACAGCGCCATGATGCGCGGAGCGCGATAGCGGTCGAACCAGGCCGGCATGGCCGAGATCACGGCCAGGCAGAGCGCGATCGAACCCAGCGCCCAGGGCCAGAGCGGGCCGTGCCAGTGGCTATGGGCCGGGTTGGCCGAGGCGATGAGGAAGAGGCTCCCGCCGATCGCCGGGACGCCGATCGCGGTCAGCAGCACCAGCCGGCGCGGCATCAGAGCCAGGAACGCGATCGCCGCGCCCGCGAAGCTGAGATTATAGGCGTTGAGCGCGTTCTGGCCGGTGTAGTCGCCCAGGAACAGCCAAAACAGCGCCGTGCCGCTCATCGCGGCGATCAGGTCGAGATCGGGATAGGGCGAGCGGCAGGGCCGCGCATTGCGGGCGAGAATATGCGTGAAGACGGCCGCGACAGGCAGGATCGCGTTGTGTGGCGCCGTCACCGCGCAGATCAGGAAGATCAGCACCGCATAGGCCCGCGCGGCATGGTTCGTCAGGCCAAGGAGCGGTGCGAAGGCCAGCATGAAGGCGAGCATCGCGAGGAAGGCCAGAACCAGCAGGCCGAGCGCCAGTGGCACGGTGTCGAGATTGTTGGCGAGGAGAAGATGGATGCCGATCGGCACGAAGAGATTGTCGAAGCCGCGCCAAGAATCGGCCTCAACGAGCGCACCGAAGGCCGCGATCATGACCGAAAACAGCACGACCTTCGACCTGTCCATCTCCGTCATCATGAGAAGCAGGGTCATCGCCAGGATCCAGGTCACCAGGAAGAACATGGTGACGCCTTCCCAGGTCTTGGTGCCGGCTTCGACCTGAAAATGTTTGCGCCCATAGCGCGTGCCCGTCAGCGCGGCAGCCGCATCCGAAAGCGTCAGCACCAGAATCGGCAGCGCATAGAGCACCGGCTGCCCCTGCGACGCGAAGAACAGAAAGCCGACGCTGAGCGCCAAGAACAACTCGCCATAGGATTTCCGCGCGACGCCATGGACGGCAGAGCTGATGCCGTCACCGGCGAAACGGCGCATGCGCAGGCCGAGCAGGACGAGAAGCGACAGAGCAATCAGCAGAAGCGCGGGCCATCGCTCCGAGAACGTCAGCGGCAGGGTCAGGGCATAGAGACCGGTACCGACATGGACGCATTTGCGCTGCAGCTCGACCGACAGACCATGGCGGCTGCCGAGCCATTTCACCCCGGCCAGCAAGCCAAGCATAGCGGAGATCGAACCCGCGACCAGCAGCAGGTTGACCGCCACGCTCACGCCAGCACCTCCTCGACGACGAAGTCGGAGTAGAAGAAGGCCTTGTCGGCCGCCTTGCCCAGCGCCTCGAGATCTGGCCGGCGCAGCATGCGGTCGGCATGGGCCGGCGGCAGGCGGCGCGGCGCCATCATGTTCCAGTAGACCAGCCTCGCGCCCGGCTGGGCCGCAGCGACGACGCTGCCATAGACCGCCGCGAAGGTCTGCAGGTTCATGTATTCGAAAATATCCGAGAGGTTGAAGCCGTCGGCCTTTTCGCCGGTCGAGACGAAGGCCTCGAGCGAGCCCTGGCGGATGTCGAGCCGGTCGAGCCGGTCGCGGATCGTCTCGTAATGCTCCGCGCGCCAGGCCATCGGCAGCGCCTCGCCATGGCTCCCGGTCAGGATCCAGCGCAAGTAGGGGTTCAGGGCCGGATCGAGATCGACGGCGGCGTGGCGGATGCGGCGGGCGACATGCCCGGCGACGCTGCCCTCGACATGGTCGAAGAAGGCGGGATCGCGGCCGAGCCGTCCCATGGTGAAGCGCGAGAAGAAGCCGCGCAGCAGCAGGTTCCAGCGCCAGCTGTTCCAACGCGTGTCGAGGAAGTGCTCACGCTCCTGGCGGCTCTTGCCTGGCTGAAAAATGGCCGCGATCGTGTCGCGTGAATGGACGAGCGGCAACAGGTAACGCTGCATCACCCGGAAATAGCGCTCGAATTTTCCGACGCCGCCGAGCCCGTGGGCGACGATGTCCTCCCGCCTTTCCGCCCAGAAGGCGCGTTCTGTTTCCGGCAGGGTTTGCACGACGCGGTCCAGCAGATCGCCGCGCCGCGCGCTTGGGCGAGAGCCCATCAGTTCGAGGAACGCGGCATGGTCCAGCGCGCGATAGGCGGAGATGCGGATGCGCAGGCACGCGATCTGCGCCGGCGACAGGTCGACGACCACGACGCGCGCGGGGTCGAGCGTCAGCATGGCGAGCGCGTTGTCGCCGGCGGAACAGATCGAGACCAGCGTGGCCCCGGGCTGCGTGCCGAGCGCGGCGGTCAGCACATCGGCGTCCTCCCAGAGCTGGGCATAGCGGATCGCCTCGAAGGAGGCCTTGCCAGCGATTTCGCTCTCAGCCATCGGTCTTCCTCACCTCGCCCGAGGCCCCTTCCACGCTGATCATCTCGCCATCGACGATCCAGTCGAGCGCTCCTTTCAGCCCGACGACGCAGGGGATGCCCATCTCGCGCGCGACGATCGCGGAATGCGACAGCAGGCTGCCGCGCTCGACGACGATGGCCGAGGCATTGCTGAACACCGCGATCCAGCCGGGATCGGTGTGCCTGGCCACCAGGATCTCGCCCTGGACGAGCGCGTCCCGGCGCGGATCGCGGATCACCCGCGCCCTTGCGCGTACCAGGCCGGCCGAACAGCCCGTGCCCTTGCGGATCGTCTCCGGCGCGCCTGCCGGCGTGGCGGCCGAAGCAGCCGCGACTGCAGAGGAGAGGCCGGCAGCGCCGGTCACGGTGATGCGCTCGGGCGGGTCGGGTCGTTCGGCTGCCCGCGCCATCTCCGCCTTGCGGGTGGCGACGAGGCCTTTCAGGTCCGCCGTCGTGCCGAAGCCCTCGATGGCGCCGAGCAGTTCGGGAACGGTCAGCAGGAACACGTCGCGCGGGGCCTCGATCGCGTCCAGCGCCGCGAGCTGGCGCCCCATGGCGACGAGGACGCGTCGGGCATGGCCGAAGATGCGGGTGCGCTCGAAGCGCAGGTTCTCGCGGTCGCGGACCCGGTCGCGGGCCCAGCCCATGACGAGATGCGCGATCCGGCGTCGAACCGGAAACTCCTTCAGAACGCGGTCCAGCGCTGCTGCCCCGTCCTCGCCCCGAACATGGGCGGCGCGCGGCGTCAGGGCGGCTGCGGCGATCGCGGCGAGCAGAGGCGCGGGATCTTGGTCGAGCGTGATACTCTCCAGCTTCAGCTCTTCTGTGCAACGGTCGGAGAATTTGGCCAGATAGGCGTCGATCTCGCGGGCAAGCGCCGGATCGCCCTTGCTGGCCACCAGATCGCCGCGCTGCAGGGCTTCGATCAGTTTCGGCTTGCCCGCCGCCAGCGCTCCCATCGCCGCGATGCGCCGGGCGGGCTCGGCCGAGACGATGTCGCCCTGGCCAATCATGACCGCGTTGTGGATCTCGATGCCCTCGGGCCCGCACCAGCGCTCAAGCAGCTTTCGCGAGGCGCCGAAGGCGATCATGCAGAGGAAGTCGTTGATCAGCGGCGCGTCCCAGCGGTCGAGCAGCCCGGCCTCGATCGTCCGGTATTCCGTCGCGAGCGCCGAGAGCGGCATCGCGGCGATCGCGTCGGGCCTGACCCGCAGCGCGCCGTTGAGCCGCGCATAGAAGCCCCGGATCGTCCGTTTCAGTCGCATTGCCTCGAAGGCGAGACCGAAGCCGGCGCGGCCCATCCGGGCGAATTCGGCCACCTTCGCGAAGCCGCGCGCCGGCGGCGGCCCGATGCTGGCGCTGATCACGGCCGGCAACGGCTCGCTGACGCCCATCATGGTTTCCATATGGGCCCGATTGAGGCTGAAGCCCGGCAGCAATGCCAGCGCGCGATACCAGTTGACGAGGTTGTAGTAGACCCGCCCGTCGACCCGCCCGAGCATGTTGTCGAAGACCGGAGCGCTCTCCGAGATCCGGCCGGGCGCGACGCCGAGCAGTGCGACGAAGCGGCGGTAGACACGCGCATAGGCGTATTGCGCGAAGCTGTAGGTCAGGGGCGAGACGAGGCCGGGATAGCTCTCGACGATGTTGGAGTTGTCGAAGATCGTCACCATCGGGTCGGGGAGCGTCGGCTCGCGCAGCCCGGTCGTGATCGGGCGGGCCTGAAGCAGGAAGAGCTGATCCTCCTCGAAGGCCCATTCGAGGTCCTGGGCCGAGCCCCGGACCGCGGCGACGCGGGCGATCAGGCCACCGAGCGCCGCCAGATCGGTTGCGGTCAGAACGCCTGCTTCCGGCCCCTGCAGGACAGTATGGCCGCTGGCGTCGAGCACATAGTCGTCGCCATCCGCCTCGCCGCCGACGAGCCTGTCGCCAAGGCCGGCGATGGCGGATATGACAAAGCGATCGCGCCGACCGGCAACCGGATCGGCCGAGAAGGCGACGCCGGCCGCACGCGCGCGGACGAGCCGTTGCACGATGATGGCGGGCGCGCCGCCGGCCGGATCGAGCCCGCGCGAGGCGCGGTAGGCGCGCAGGCTCTCGGTGCTGCCCGAGCGCCAGACCTTCAGCGCCGCGGCAGGAACATCGGGAGCGGCGATCTCCAGCAGGGAGAGAAACTGTCCGGCATGGGAATGGCTGCTGCCATCCTCGTCGCGCCCCGAGGAGCGGACAGCGAAGGGGCCGGGGCCAAGCTCGGCCAACGCCGATTCGAGGCTCTTGCGCACATCTGGCTTCAGCCCGCGCGCTGACAGCCCTTCGGGCAGGATGACCACGAAGGGCGGAACGTCGAAACCGGCTCGCGACAGCGCCGACAGCGCAGCCGCCTTGCCTCCCGAGACGGCCGGATCGCCCGAATCATTCGCCTGAAGCACCCAGCCGCTCACGCCATGCCTCCTGCCAGCAGCGGCGCAAAGCCCGCCGCGCCATAACAGACGAGGACCCACAGACCCGCCATCGCATCCACCATCTTTTGCGTGCCGCCATCGGGTTTACCGGCATAGCGCGCTGCGCAGGCGAGCGTTGCGGCCAGCGCGACTGCACCGACGATGGCAACGGGCAGAAGGGCCGCGACCGCAGCACCGACACCAAGCAGGAAGCCATAAGCGAGGATGGCGCAGGCACACCACGCCAGCGCCGCACGCCTCGGCCCCAGCAAAGCGGAATAGGTCTCGACGCCCGGTCGCTCATTCTCTCGACCGTAGAGCTTGCGGCCAATCTCCAGCACGCAGCCATTGACGAAGCTCAGCGCCAGGAAGAGCCAGAGCCCGGCGGGCGGCGCGCCGGCGCGCGGCAGCCATTCGCAGGCGGTCACGAACAGGTCGATCAGCGGCATGATCGCCATATGCGAGACGAGGTAGAGGAACGGCCGCGCCTTCAACCAGTGCGGCGCGAAGAACTCGAAGCTCATCAGCGCCATCCAAACCCAAACCAGCGCCAGGGGCCAAAGCAGAAGCGGAGACAAGAAGGCAGCGGGCAGCGCAGCCAATGGCACGCCGGCAATCCCGAGCCCGACAACGAGCCGCAGGCTCACCAGCCCGCGCGGCACGGCACGCTCCGGCCGGTAGCGGCGATCGTCGTCGGCGTCCTTGATCTCGTCGCAGGCGCGCAACTGGAAGAAGATGATCAGCGTCGCCAGGAACGCCGTTGTGAAAGCGGACCAGGCCGGGAGCGCGCGGCCACCGAGATTGGCCGAGACGCTGATGCTCGCCGCCGTGAAGACCACAAGCAGAACCGAGGTCTTCGCCAGCGGGAAGCGTTCCGTCTGGTAGATCCAGAGCCTGCGCAAGAGTGGCAGAGCGGCTTCGTCCGACATCGCCGCCGTCATCTGCGCCTCGCGAGTTTGTCGTGAGCTGACGCGAAATGTCCGGCGGCGATCGCGCCCATGATCGAGATCTCGCCGCACAAGCACAAGGCCGCCGCGACCTCCGCCAGCGCCGCACCATGGCCCGCGCCCTTCAGCCCCAGCAGCGAGAGCGCCGCCGACTGGCTCGGCAGACCCGTGCCGCCGCCTACCGATCCGACCAGGATATTGGGCAGGGTTACGGAGACAAAGAGATCTGCGCCGCGCCGCTCCATGCGGGTGAAGCCGACCGCCGATTCCGAGACGCAGGCCGCGTCCTGGCCAGTGGCGATGTAGAAGGCTGCGAGGCCATTGGCGTAGTGGCCCTGTGCGCCGAGCTGCCCGCTGAGCAGGGCACCGAGATTGGCCATCTCCGCGTAGGCCATCATCCGGTCGACGCCGACATGGAGGTGCTTCTCCACGAGGGCGCCGGGAATAATCACGCTGGCGCTCACCTTACGGCCGCGGCCGGTGAGCAGGCCGAGATAGGAGGCCTTCTTGTCGCCTGAGAAATTGGCCTCGATGAACCAGTGCAGCGGCTTGATCGGGCACGTCTCCTCGATACGCCGGCAGAGCGCGTCGGTCGCGAGCGTCACCATGTTCTGCCCTGCGGCGTCGCCGGTGGTGTAGCGGCACAGCAGGAAGACGATGTCGTTGTCGATCATCGGCTCGAGCGAGATCAGCTTGCCATAGCGCGTCGTCGCCTCGGCCGCGGCCTGCAGGTCGTCGACAGAGCGCGTTACCCAGGCGACGAAGAGGCCGGCATCGATCAGGCTGGCGAATTTGAAGCCGGGGCTGCGTAGCACGCCTTCGTTGAGCAGCCCGGTTGTCACGCCGCCGGATTTAGTCACCACCGCCGCGCCTCGGGCATAGGAAGCGACCAGCGCCGCCTCCGTGGTGGCCAGAGGCACGTAATAGGCTCCGTTGGCGTTGAGGCCGTTGATCAGGAGCGGACCGATGACACCGACCGGCACCTTTGTCGTGCCGATCATCGCCTCGATGTTCGCAGAGTAGCCTTCAGCATCGGCGAGCGCCTGCTCATCCGCCAGGACGGGCTCGGAGGCCTGTGTCGAAACACCGGCCTGGGCGAGCTGCCGCCAGAGAGACGTGATGCTAGCTGCGTCCGCCTCCCGCGGCGAGCGCAGCATCCGCTCGGGAATCCTGTCGGCCTGATGGCTCATCCGGCTGCGTGCCTGCTCGGCCGTGTAGGACGCGCGCAGACGATCGAGCAGGCGCAGGACCGAATAGGGAATGACCGACATGCCTGTTCAATGTCCTGTTGAAGAACGCTCACGG
Source organism: Bosea sp. RAC05 (assembly GCF_001713455.1). Lineage (NCBI taxonomy): Bacteria > Pseudomonadati > Pseudomonadota > Alphaproteobacteria > Hyphomicrobiales > Alloboseaceae > Allobosea > Allobosea sp. RAC05. The sequence goes on along the minus strand of NZ_CP016464.1, from coordinate 2,218,791 downwards.
AAGATAACGAGAAGGGGGTAAACATCTGATGTTCTTGAGGCTGTTGGCGCCTAGAGCCCGTTGCCTTAGGAGGCGCTATCGCCAAAACCCGTCCGGGACGATGCGGGTTGCACCCGCGAATCCCAGAATGCCCAAACCGAGAATCGGCATGGTAGACGCAACTTTGATCCTGCCCAGCATCCACATTTCGGAGACGCACTTGCTATTGGCGTAAGCCGCGACGCTCCCTGGGTCGCCTGGCTGCTGGGTCACCACAACAATACGCTCGCCCGCGCGCGCGCGCAGACGGCTATCGACAGCCAAGGGTTCGTCGGGCCGGAGCGTTCCGAGCGCTGACGAAACCGGCAGCGGGTCACTTCGTACAATGGCTAATGTGTCGGCAGCCTAGGAGACGGCCGTGTCTGAGGGAATGTCCGCTTCCCGGCACGTCGCCAAGTTCAGCTTTTGGCGCGAAGCTCCTGGATGCGGAGAGTGACAGACGATCTTCGAGTATTCGTTGTCCGATCGCCTTATCGCATCGCGGGCGATCGTCATCCACGGGTCGAGGAGGTCGTTAAGAACCCAAAAATCGCAAAACCTACCGTTCGCCGAGACCCGGAGCCTTCAGGGGCTATCGGCCAGGGCCGCCTTCCGATTGCGCAGGATCGTCGGCGAAAGCATCGCCAAGAGAAGCGCGGCGACCACAGCCAGCAGCACCGCGCTGATCGGACGGGACAGGAAAACCAGGAAATCCCCGTCAGAGAGCAACATGGCGCGGCGGAAATTCTCTTCCAGCTGCGGGCCGAGCACGAGGCCGAGCAGCAGGGGCGCCGGCTCGACGCCGACCTTGATGAAGAAGTAGCCGATCGCTGCGCAGCCCAGCATGAGCCAGACATTGAACAGGCTGTTGGCGATGCCATAGGTCCCGATGCAGCAGAACAGCACGATCGCCGGGAAGAGCAGGCGATAGGGAATCTTCAGCATCGAGATCCAGAGCCCGATCAGGGGCAGGTTGATCACCAGCAGCATCAGGTTGCCGACCCACATCGAAGCGATCACGCCCCAGACGAGCCTGGGCTGCTCGGTCATGATCTGCGGCCCGGGCTGGATGCCCTGCATCATCAGCGCGCCGATCATCAGCGCCATCAGCGCGTTCGCGGGAATGCCGAGCGTCAGCAGCGGAATGAAACTCGTCTGCGCGCCGGCATTGTTGGCGGCCTCGGGGCCGGCGACGCCCTCGATCGCGCCCTTGCCGAAACGGGACGGGTCCTTCGCCAGCTTCTTTTCCAGCGCATAGGACGAGAAGGGCGGCAGCGCGGCGCCGCCACCGGGCAGCACACCCAGCACCGAGCCCAGCGCCGTTCCGCGCAGCATGGCGGGGAAGGCGGCGCGCAGATCGGCCCGGCTCGGGATCAGGTCGCGGACTTTCTGACTGACGACGCGCCGTTCCGCCGGCCGCTCCAGATTGGCGATGATCTCGCCGAGCCCGAACAGGCCCATGGCGATGGGAACGAAGTCGAGCCCGTCCGAAAGCTCGGCGATGCCGAAGGTCATGCGCGCGGCGCCGGAGCTGACATCGATGCCGACGAGGCCGAGCAGCAGGCCGAGCAGCACCATCGCGAGCGACTTCGCCACCGAACCATGCGCCAGCGCGACGGCCGCGATCAGGCCGAGCACGAGCAGGCTGAAATACTCGACCGCGGTGAACTTGAGCGCCAGGACCGAGAGCGGGACGCTCATCACGGCGATGACGATCGTCGCCATCGTGCCGGCGAAGAAGGACGCGATCGCGGCGATGGCCAGCGCCGTTCCGGCCCTGCCCTGCTTGGCCATCTCGTGACCGTCGATGCAGGTCACCACCGAGGAGGTCTCGCCGGGCACATTGACGAGGATGGCGGTGGTCGAGCCGCCATATTGCGCGCCGTAGAAGATGCCGGCGAGCATGATCATGGCGCCGGCCGGGTTCAGGCCGAAGGTGAAGGGCAGCAGCAGCGCCACCGTCGGGATCGGCCCGATGCCCGGCAGCACGCCGATGGCCGTGCCGATCAGCACGCCGAGCAGGCACAGGCCGAGATTGTTGAGTTCCAGGGCTGTCGAAAGCCCCAGCAGCAGATTGTCGAAGAGGTCCATGGCAGGCAGCCTTCAGCGCGGCCAGACAGGCACCGGCAGCGCCAGAACCTTGATGAAGAGAAGGACGGCCGCGCCCGAGAGCAGCAGCGCGAAGGGCACGGTCTCGCGCAGACGCGCTTCCCGGGTGGCGAAGCTCGCCAGGACGATGGTGACGACCGAGGCGATCGCCAGCCCCAGCTTTTCCGCCGTCAGTGCGAAGACGCCGACCGCGGCCAGCACCGCGAGCAGCGGGCGCCACTGAACCGGCTCGATCGCCAGGCCGGCCCGCCTGACGCCCCGCCCACAGAAGAACAGGCCGAAGGCGAGCAGGCCGAGCGAGACGACGCGGGGCATGTAGCCCGCGCCCATGTCGGCCGCATGGCCGACATTGAGGTTGCGGGTCGCGAAGAGAGCGCCTGCCGACACGGCAACGAGGAACAGGCCGAAGAGCAGGTCGCGCCAGTCTTTTCCGGAACGGGTCACCGGGGCGCTCACCTCAGCTGCCCTTGATGCCGGCTTCCTTGATGATGCCGCCCCAGCGGATGGTGGCATCCTTCAGCCAATCCGCGAACGCGGCGGGAGAGCCGGCCTTCACCACCCCGCCCTGCTCGGCGATCCTGGCCTTGATCTCGGGGTCCTGCAGGATCTTGCCGATCTCGGCGTTGAGGCGCGCGACCGTCGCGGGCGGCGTGCCGGCGCGGGTCAGGATGCCCTGCCAGGTGCCGGCATCTCCTCCCGGCAGCCCCGCCTCCCTGAAGGTCGGGAGCCCCGCGACGCGCTCCTCGCCCGTGACGGCGAGACCGACGAGCTGCTTGTTGGCGACGAAGGGCAAGGTCGCGGTCGAGCCGTTGATGATGACCCCGCTCTCGCCCGAGACGACGGCCCGCGAGGCCGCAGCGCCACCCTTGTAGGGCACGTTCTTCCAGGTGATGCCGAGTTCCTTGGCCATCTGCACGGCCGTGATGTGGTTGGCCGCGCCGACGCCGGAGTTGGCGACCGCGAGCTTGTTGGGGTTGGCCTTGGCGTAGGCGATCAGCTCCTGCGCCGTCCTGGCGGGAACCGATTCATGAACGGCGAGCACATAGGGGCCGAACATCACCATCGAGACCGGAGCGAGATCCTTGGCAGGATCATAGGTCAGATCCGAGAACAGGCTGGGCGCCGTCGCCAGCGAGCCGACATCCATCAAGAGCAGGGTGTGGCCATCTGCCGGCGCCTTGGCGACGGCGTCCGCGCCGAGATTGCCGGCAGCGCCCGGCTTGTTCTCGATCACGACGGGTTGGCCGATCGCGGCCGAGAGCTTGGGCCCGATCAGCCGGGCGAGGATGTCCGAGGTGCCGCCGGGCGCGAAGGGAACGACGAGCCGCACGGGACGCTCGAAGTTCTGGGCCCTGGCAGGCTGGGCGGCGAGCGTGACGCCCGCGAGCAGGGCGATGGCGAGGCCCTTCAGCGAAGCTGCGGAAAGACAGAACGGGAATCGGGTTGGGCTCATGATGGTGTCCTCCGGTGGGGCGCGCACCGGCCGTTGGCCGAGGTCGCAGACAGTCTTGGAAGCTGTCTTGTCCATCGCAGGATAGGCCCGGCACGATGCGTCGGTGAGTTAGATTGGCAATGGAACCATACCTTTTTTGGATGGCACGATAGCGCCAAGCGGCTTGCCCGAACCCCGCTCCCGCCTACTCTGCCAGCCAGACGGCCAAAGCCGCGACTGGATCCTGGGAGGGACACGATGAGCCGATCGATCACGCGCCGTGCGGCGCTCAGCCTCGCGGGCGGTGCAATCGCCGCACCGCTGGTGTCACGCAGCAGTTTTGGGCAGGCCTATCCCGCCAAGCCCGTGACGGTCATCGTTCCCTTCGGCGCCGGCGGCACCACCGACCTCGTCGGCCGGATCATCTGCGAGAAGCTGACGCAGAGGATGGGCAAGGCCTTCATCATCGAGAACCGCGCCGGCGCCGGCGGCAACACCGGGGTCGCCGCGCTCTCTCATGCCACGCCCGACGGCTATACCATCGGCATGACCACGCCCTCGACGCATGGGATCAACCCAAATCTCTACAAGGAGAAGCTGCCCTTCAAGCCGTTCGACAATTTCGAATTCCTCTCCCTGGCCTCGTCGCAGCCGAACTTCCTGTGCATCCACCCGTCGATCCCGGCGCAGAACGTCAGGGAGTTCATCGCCTATCTGAAAGCCAATCCGGGGAAGGAGAATTTCGGCTCCTCTGGAATCGGCACGTCGATCCATCTCTCCGGCGAACTGTTCATGCAGTTGGCCGGGGTGAAGATGCAGCACGTCACCTACCGCTCCTCGGGCGCGCTGGTGCAGGATCTGATCGCGGGCAACGTCAAGGTCTCCTTCGACAACTTCACCTCGCCCTATCCGCACTACAGGGCCGGCACGCTGCGCGGGCTTGCGGTCACCACGACCGAACGGGCCAAGATCGCACCGGAGATTCCCACGCTGGCCGAGACGCTGCCCGGCTTCGACATCAGCTCCTGGAACGGCTTCCTGGCGCCCAAGGGCACGCCGAGGGAGATCTGCGACAGGCTCGTCAGTGAAATGCAGGCCGTATTGAAGGATCCGACGGTGGTCTCGCGCTTCGAGGAACTGGGCGCGGCGGCGACACCGTCCACGGGAGAGCAGGCGAAGGCCAAGGCGCAAAGCGAGATCGCCAAATTCAAGGACATCATCGACAAGGCCGGGATCAGCATCCAGAACTGACCCCCATTTCCGGGCGGCACCGGGCGAGCATGGCGTGATGAAAGGCTGGGGATGTTCGAACTGAGCCAGCTGCGCTGTTTCGTGGCCGTCGCGGAGGAACTGCATTTCGGCCGGGCGGCGCTGCGCCTCAACATGACGCAGCCGCCGCTCAGCCGGCAGATCCAGATCCTCGAGCGGGTTCTCGACGTCATTCTGCTGGAGCGCAGCAACCGGACGGTCAAGCTCACGCCGGCCGGGCAGAGCTTCCTGGCCGAGGCACGTCGTCTCCTCAAGCTCGCCGAGAGCGCGGCCCTGCTCGCCAAGCGCGTCGCCAACGGCAAGGCTGGATCGATCCATATCGGCTTCACCGCGACCTCGGCCTATTCCTATGTGCCGGAACTCGTCGCGGCCTGTCGCCGCGAGCTGCCCGACGTCGAGATCTCGCTCAAGGAAATGGTCAGCGGCGATCAGCTCAAGCGACTGGACTCCGGCGAAATCGACATCGGCCTGCTGCGGCCGCCGATCCCGCGCAACGGTCTCAGCGCCTTTCGCGTCACGGCCGAGCCCCTGATCGCGGCGGTCCATGCCGACCATGCGCTGGCGCGCTCGGCGACGGTCGCGATCGAGGACCTCGCAGCCGAGCCCTTCATCATGTACGCGCCCTATGAGGCGCGCTATTTCCACGATCTGCTGGTCGAGCTGTTTTCCCGGGCCGGGCTCGTCCCGAACTATGTCCAGCACCTCGCCCAGATCCATTCGATCCTGGCGATGGTGCATTCCGGTGTGGGTGTCGCGCTGGTGCCGGAAGCCGCGATGAACCTGCATTTCAGCGGCGTGGCCCTGCGGCCGGTCGATCTGCCGCGGCAGCGACCCGCGGAGCTCTTTTTCGTCAGCCGCGAGGACAATGACAATCCGCTCGTACCGATTGTCGCGGCGCTGGCGAAGAGGCTGGCCCAGGACCTGACCAAAACCGGCTGAGCGATCCAATGATTGGATCGACCGATACAGGGATTGGTCACCTTCGGCATCGCTCTTGATCTACTCCTCGCTGCAGTCAGCGAAGGAGCCGAGCATGAGCAAGATGACCCCGCAGGAGATGGCGCGCCACATCGGCAATGGCCTCCTGTCCTTTCCTGTGACGCCCTTCACGGCCGGCAACACCTTCGACGAGACGCGCTACCGCTCCAATCTCGACTGGCTTTGCGGCTACGAGGTCGCAGGCCTCTTCGCCGCCGGCGGCACCGGCGAGTTCTTCTCGCTCTCTCCGGCCGAGGTCGTCGCGGTGGTCGCGACCGCCGTTCAGGAGACGCGCGGCCGCGTGCCGGTGCTGGCCGGCGTCGGCCATGGCACGCAGATCGCGACCGAACTCGCCGGCGCCGTCGAGCACGTCGGCGCCGACGGCATCCTGCTGCTGCCGCCCTATCTGGTCTTCTCCGAGCAGGAGGGGCTGGCGGCCCATATCGAGGCCGTCTGCAAGGCGACGAAGCTCGGCGTCATCGTCTACAACCGCGACAACGCGATCATCACCGAAGAGACGTTGGCGAAGCTCTGCGAGCGCAACCCCAACCTCGTCGGCTACAAGGACGGCATCGGCGACATCGAGCTGATGACCCGCATCCATCTGCGCCTGGGCGACCGCCTGACCTATATCGGCGGCCTGCCGACCGCCGAGACCTTTGCGCTGCCCTATCTCGAGATGGGCGTCACGACCTATTCCTCCGCGGTGTTCAACTTCGTCCCGCAGTTCTCGACGACCTTCTATGCCGCGGTGCGCCGCCGCGACCGCGACATGGTCCAGGCGGGTCTGCGCGACTTCATCCTGCCGCTGATCGCCATCCGCAACCGCAAGCGCGGCTATGCCGTCTCGATCATCAAGGCCGGCATGAGGGTCATCGGTCGGGACTCCGGGCCGGTGCGGACCCCGCTGACCGATCTCAGCGAGAGCGAGACGGCGGAACTCGCGGCGCTCGTCGCCCGGCTCGACACCAGCGAATTCGCGACGCGCCAGCGCGCCGCCGCCTGAGCCCGCCCCATCGCCGACCTCGACGCTGCCGCCCCGTCCGGGCGGCTGCATTGTCTTGTGTCGACGTATCTGGTTCCACGATGCGTCGATTGGATCGGTCGATACGCCCTTTGGGCTGTCCCTCATCGATCCGGGCCCGAATAGTCTCCCCTCAAGGTCACGCGCCAGCCATGGCAGACGAAAGACCGTCAGGGGAAACACCATGCCGAGGAACAACACGGGCGCTGCGGCGCTGTTTGCTGTCATGATGAGCGCCATGCCGGCTGCCGCAAAGACCATGGTCTATGTCTCGAACGCCGACAGCCGCGAGATCAGCGTGCTGGAGCTCGACGCCTCATCCCATCAGCTGAAACCCGTCGAGACGATGGCCGTCAGCGGCACCGCGATGCCCATGGCGATCTCGCCGGATCGTCGCCATCTCTATGTCTCGTTGCGCTCGCAGCCCTTCTCGGTGAGCTCCTTCGCCATTGATCCGCACAGCGGCCGGCTCGACCTTCTTTCGACCGTGCCACTGCCGGACAACATGGCCTATGTCGCCACCGACAGGACGGGCCGCTTCCTGCTGAGCGCCTCCTATACGGGCCACAAGATCGCGATCAATCCGATCGGCCCGAACGGCGCGGCCAAGGGCGAGCCGGTTCAGGTGCTTGAGACGCGCAAGCATGCCCACGCGATCCTGACCGACCGCTCGAACCGGTACCTTTTCGCCAGCAATCTCGGTGGCGACATCCTGCTGCAATACCGCTTCGACGCCGCGACCGGGCAGGTTGCGCCCAACGAACCGCCCTTCGTCGAGACCAAGCAAGGCGCAGGCCCGCGCCACTTCGTCTTTCACCCGAACGACCGGTTTCTCTACCTCGTCAACGAACTTGACGGCACGGTGGACAGCCATCGCTTCGACGCGGCCAAGGGTGTGCTGTCCAGGCTTGGCAGTATCAGCCTGATGCCGGCCGGCTTCAGCGGCGGGGCACCGGCAGCCGCCGAAATCCGCATCACGCCGGACGGGCGCTTCCTCTATGCCTCGGAGCGCACCTCGAACACGATCGCGGCCTTCAAGGTCGATGGTCAGAGCGGCGCCCTGACCGCAGCCGGCCATTTCGCCACCGAAACGCAGCCGCGCGGGTTCAACATCGACCCGCGAGGGCAATTCCTGGTGGCGGCGGGCCAGAAATCGAATTCGGCGACGCTCTACGGCATCGATCCGGAAACCGGCGGACTGAAGGAACTGCAGCGGCTGCCGCTGGGCAAGAACCCGAACTGGGTCGAGATCATAGACCTGCCGTGACAGGCTGATCCGGCATCAAGCCGTCCTTGGGCCGGGCGCTTTCAACGTCGGCTTCCCGGCGGCGAGCCAGCGTCAGCTTATGGCGCTGACTGCTCTCCATCACTGGAGACGGCCGCTCGATCATTCGGGGTTTGGGCGGAACGGCTGAGACCCTTATGGTGCCGCGATGGCCTTCGGCGTTTTCATTCACCGCCCCGACTCGATCTACGACGACAGCCCGGCGGAGCGCTATCAGTTCCCGCGCCCGTATCTCGGTCGCGTGCGGGCCTGTATCGACGACTGGATCATCTATTATGAACCTCGCAAGCTGAAAGGCACTCGCGGGTACTACGCGATCGCACGGGTTCAGGAGGTCATCCCCGACCCTGCCGCTTCCGGCATGTACGTCGCCATCATCGAGCCGGGCAGCTATCTCGACTTCGCCCGGCCGGTGCCGTTCGCAGATGCCGATGGCGCACCGGTCGAGAGAGGCGTCCTGAACGAGGACGGACGCATTTCCGGCCGAGCGCAGGCCGCTGTACGGCCTATTTCGCCGACCGACTTCGATCGCATCCTCGCCCTAGGCCTGGATCAGCAAAACGATTTGCTGCCAAGGTCGGACCAACTGGATGCCGGGTCCGGGTTCGCCGAGACCCAGGCGCCATTCGTCTTCGAACAGGAGCGCGAGCGGCTGGCCGTCGTCGCCAACCGGGTCGTCCGGGATCGCGTGTTTCGGCGCGTGGTTCTCCGTGCGTACGATGAGCGGTGTGCCATCACAGGGCTGAAGCTGATCAACGGCGGCGGCCGTGCCGAGGTCGATGCCGCGCATATCCGGCCGGTCGAGGCGAACGGTCCGGACGTCGTCAACAACGGCATCGCGCTTTCCGGAACGGCTCACTGGATGTTCGATCGCGGCTTGATCAGCCTCTCTGACGACCTCGACATCCTCATCTCCCGCCAGGCCAACGACCCTGACGGCATCCGCAGCTTCGTGAACAGGGCAGGACGGGCCTTTGCGCCGCACAGTCCGCGCGAGCGCCCGCACCCGCGCTTCCTGCAATGGCATCGGGAGAATTGCTTCAAGCAATAGGCCGCGACGAGGTGGAAGCCGCTCTTCGATCGCGTGAGGTCGGCGGCAAAGCGGCCTCCGATTGCGCAAATCCCTCGAACATCATTGCATTCTGTCACAGGGCGCTGTCGCAGCAACCGGCCCTCTGGAGGCCGAAGCGAGTGCAGAAGCAAGCGCTTGCGCGGGAAACAGTTCGGACCCCTCCGTCTCCGCCACTTCCCCATTTCGAACCAAAATCACTTGATAGCTCGTTGAAACGGGCGACCGAGGGCCATTACAGCCCCGACAGTCCCCAAGTCGGGTCCCAATCTGGGCCCATCTCGATGAGCTGTACCCAGCTTAAGTGGCGCAGCTGGCCACGAAATCACCCGGCACGACGTCCGAGTGCGGAGCCCAACGATTGGCAGCGCCCTACGTGGCGGAGTGGTCGCGTCAGATCAGTGACCCATCACCAGCGGCTGAAAGCAATGCGCCGGAAGGCTGCTGGCGACACGAAATCGCTGCTCCGGGAGTGATCCCGATCCCCGCTGAATCCGGTCATTCGGGCGATATTCTGTTGCCGGACCGCGCGTTGCGTTCCTCCAACAATTCCAGCAGTTCACTGGCACCAGAGGCGTGCGGGTCAATCCGCAGGAACGAGCCGTCGGCAAAAAACACAACCGCCTGCCCTAGCGGATTGACCCGGACCTGCTGGACTTCGTCGAACTTCCGCTGCTCCGTCACCGAACCCCTTTTGAACGACAGACTCGTTCCGCGCCACCGGACACTACGTCGCTGAAGTGCATGCATGGCGATGGCTGTCGCGATCGTCAACAAGCCAAATAAGATGATGAGCCAGGTCAGGATTGTCATCTGTGTTTCGGCGTCGGCCCGTGACGATCCGACAAATAATCGAATATAGACCATCAATAAACAGAGGCCACCACCAAGCCCGATACCAGCCCAATGCATCGGGCTTGGCTTGAGATGCCGCCATCCTCTGATGTCGGGTCGCGATTTTGCTCTTGCGACCAATAACGACAAAATCGCTGTCACGACACCGCCTGCAATCGCCGCCAGCAGCGGCTTGAGCACATCCACTTGGTTCTCCGGATTTTACAAGCTCATAAGAGACAAACGGGCACTCCTGATCGCTCATAGGATGAAAAGGTGAACACGCTACTAGCCACCGATGCGCCCTGCGGATGCGGGCCACGCATCGCCTCAACCGAGGGCACGAAATCTGGTGCTCTCGACGAGTACGCTGGGTCTCCGGCACAAACCGTCTGATTTCTGGCGCGGTCGTGGCTCGGCGCGATTTCGGCATGATGATCAGCCCTGGGCCGCCTAAGGGTCGTCATCTCGAGCCGATTTTGGCATCTTTTGCCAGTTGCGGGCCGTTTCATCGCGCGGCTTTGGCCCGCTCATGCAAGGCGAGCCGGTCGACATTGTTGGCAATGTTGCCGAGCGAAGCTCGCCGCCTCGCGGCGAGGCCCGATCAGCCGTCCTCGACAGCCCGCCTGATCTGACGTGAAGTCATGACGATCAGCGGTCGAACCCGAGAGCTTGCATGAGCATCAGCGCCTGGGTGAGCATAGGCAGGACCAACCTGAGGGCCGACGCGCCGATCGTGGTGTCGGCCGACTTCACCCCGGCAACGGCCGCCTTCCCGACTCAGCCTTTCAAACGCGACCAATCCCGACAGGATCAGCGCTTTGACCCGGCCCTCGCCGACGCCACCGGCGGTCGGCGACATGTGACTGGCGCAGCCGGTTGGCGTCCCGCGTTCACGTGAGCCGACCCGCCGGATCGTGCCGGCCAAGGCGCTGCCAATCCCGGCCGGGCACCGAGGCGAGCAGCATACGGGTGTATTCGTGCTGGGGATCGGCGAAGATATCCGCCGTCGCCCCCTGCTCGACGATCCGTCCGCCCTTCAGCACGACGATCTCCTCGCAGACATGCGCCGCGACGCGCAGATCATGGGTGATGAAGAGCATGGTGAGGCCCAGCCGGCGTCGGAGATCGTCGAGCAGATCCAAGACCTGCTTCTGCACGGAGACATCGAGCGCGGAGACCGGTTCATCGGCGATCAGGATATCGGGCTTCACGGCGAGCGCCCGGGCGATGCCGATGCGCTGACGCTGGCCACCGGAGAATTCGTGCGGGAAGCGCTCGGCCGCCTTGGCCTCGAGCCCGACCAGCTTGAGCAGCGCCTGCGCCTGAGCCATGGCGGCAGCCGGAGTCTCGCCCTGGAGAACGGCGCCGCGCGCGATGATGTCGCCAACCCTGGTGCGCGGGTTGAGCGAAGCAAACGGATCCTGGAACACCATCTGGATGCGGGCGCGAAGCGGACGCCAGCCGCTGCGGCTCAACCCGACGATCTCGTCGCCGGCAATGACGGCCGACCCGGCATCCGCCGTTTCCAGACCGATCAGACAGCGCGCCAGGGTGGACTTGCCCGATCCCGACTCGCCCACCAGCGCGACCGCGGTGCCGCGCATGATGTCGAGGTCGACCTGATCGACCGCCTTGACGGCTCCACGCCCCCCCTTGCCGATCCAAGGCAGCAGACGCGCCAGCCAGGCCGGCCCAACGCTGGGGCGACCATAGGTTTTCTCCAGGCCCCGAACCTTGAGGATGGGTTCGGCCATCGAGCGGGCCGGCGCGCCTGGATTGGGGCGGGGCACCAGGCTGGGAACGGCATCGATCAGAGCACGCGTATAGGGGTGTTGCGGGTTCGTCAGCACATCGCCGACCGCCCCGTACTCGACAAGCTCGCCCGACCGCATCACGGCCACGCGATCGGCGATCTCGGCCACCACGCCAAAGTTGTGGGTGATGAACAGCAAGGCGGTGCCATGCCGCTGCTGCAGTTCCTTCAGGAGCGTGAGAACCTGAGCCTCGGTCGTGACATCCAGCGCCGTGGTCGGCTCGTCGGCGATGATCAGTCTCGGTTCGAGTACGAGGCTCATGGCGATCATCACGCGCTGGCGCTGGCCGCCGGAGAGTTCATGCGGATAAGCCCCGACGATGAAGTCGGGATTGGGGAGGCGGACGTCCTCGAACGTCGCGACGACCCGCCGGCGCCTCTCGGCCTTGCTCCAATCCGTATGAACCTCGAGAATTTCCTCGATCTGGCGACCGATCGTCATCAGGGGATTGAGGGACACCATGGGTTCCTGGAACACCATGGCGATCCGGCCTCCGCGGATCTGGCGCATGCGCCGGTCATCGGCCAGGGCCAGATCCTCGCCGTCGAGCAAGACCTGTCCGTTGACGATGCGCAGATGCGGTTCCGGCAACAGCCGCAGGATCGAGCGCGCCATGACGGACTTGCCGGAGCCGGATTCACCGACGACGCAGAGCGTCTCGCCCCTGCCGACGGTGAGCGAAACGGCGTTCACGGCCAGGCGCCTGTCGGCCCAGGCCGGCAGGGCGACGGACAGGTCGCGGATCTCAAGGACCGGGTCGGCGGGAACCGCGGGCGACGGCCCGGCCTGGGTGCGAGGCGCCTCGGTCATGGCGTGCGCAGCCGGGGGTTCAGCGCATCGTTCAGCCCTTCGCCGACGAGGTTGATGCTGAGCACCGTCAGGAGGATCGCGATCCCCGGCGTGGCGACGAGCCACCAGGCATCGCGCAGGAAGCTGCGTCCCGCGCCGATCATGAAGCCCCAACTCATGAAGTTCGGCGCGCCGAGGCCGAGAAAGGACAGCGCCGATTCCGTCAGGATGGCGGTGGCGACCAGCAGCGAGCCCGTCACGATCAGCGGCGACAGGGCATTCGGCAGGATCTGGCGGAACAGGATGACGAAATCTTTCTCCCCCAGGGTGATCGCGGCCTGGACGAATTCCCGCGAGCGCAGCGACATGACCTCGCCCCGCACGATGCGGGCGATCGGCGGCCAGCTGACCGTCGCGATGGCAACGACCACGCTGGTCGCGGACGGGGACAGGACCGCCACGAGCAGGATGGCGAAGATGAAGGACGGAATGGTCTGGAAGAACTCGGTCACGCGCATCAGAACATTGTCGATGCGTCCGCCGTAGAAACCGGACACGGCGCCGACCAGCCCCCCGAAAGCGACCGCCCCCACGGTCGCGATGACCGCGATCAACAGCGTGGTGCGGGCGCCGTGCACGAGGCCTGACCAGACGCTTCGTCCCAGCGAGTCCGTCCCGAACGCGAAGCCTTCCAAGGGGCGCACGAAAGGCGGCCCCGACATCGCGAAGGGATCGAGCGGGGCAATCCATGGCGCCGCCAAGGCGCCGACGACGACGAGGGCGAGCCAGATCAGCCCGATCAGGACGCGCGCATTGCCGACGAACCGGACCCAGAAGGGCTTCGTCATGGGTTGCTGCCCACCCGGATGCGGGGATCGAGGAGGACGTAGATCACGTCGACCACGAGATTCACGATGACGACGAGGCAGGCAGAGAGGAAGAAGATTCCCAGCAGCAGATTGAAATCGCGCGCGAACAGGGACTGGAAGGCGAGCTGGCCGAGCCCTGGCCAGGCGAAGACGGTTTCCACGACGACCGAACCACCGAGCAGCGCGCCGACCTGCACGCCCGCCATGGTCACGATCGGCAGCAGCGCATTGCGCAGGACATGGCGCATCGTGATCGCGCGCTCCGTCAGCCCCTTGGCACGCGCGGTTGTCGCGTATTCGGCGCCCCGCTGCTCGAGCACGGTGGCCCGCATCAGCCGGGTGTAGAGGGCGAGGTAGAACAGGGACAGCGTCACGGTCGGCAGCACGAGGTGATGGGCGATATCGACGACACGCGCCCAGCCCTCATGGAAGGCGACGACATCCTCCATGCCGGAGGTCGGAAACCAGTCGAGGCGAATGGAGAAGACCAGGATGAGCATCAGGCCAACCCAGAAGAGCGGCGTTGCATAGGCGACGACGGCGGCAACGGAGATGAGGTGATCGCGCCAGGTGCGCACGCCGATGGCGGCGACCACGCCGAGCAGAACGCCTCCGCCGACGGAGATGACGAGCGTTGCCCCCATGAGGAGCAAGGTCGGCCAGAGCCGGTCGAGGATCAGCCCCAGGACGGGCGAGTTGTTGCGAAACGAAAAGCCGAGGTCGAGAAACAGGATGTTCTTGAGGTACAGTCCGAGTTGGACCAGCACCGGTTTGTCAAGGCCGAAACGGGCCCGGAGCTGCTCGACATACTCAGCCGGGGCCCCTCCGGCCTCGCCCGCCAGAACCGTCGCGGCATCGCCCGGAGCCAGTTGCAGCAGCAGGAAGTTGAGCACGACGACGCCGAGGACGACGGGGACCGCCTGAAGCAATCGCGTCAGGATGAACCGGACCAGTCGCATGCCGCGCATGGCGAGCCTCCCCCGCAGGCCGGTCGCGCGGCGATGGCCGCCGACCGGCGCTCCCCCGCCTATTCGCGCCAGGCGCGGTCGAACGACGAGAACAGGCCAAGCGGACTGACGATGACGTCGCGATAGCGCTTGTCGAGGACCGTCGCGAAGCTGATCTCGTGCGTCCAGGCCAACGGCGCAGCAGCGACGACGATCTTCTGGATCTCGGCATAAAGCTCCGCCCGCTTCTTGGGATCGGGCTCGATCGTTGCGCGGTCCATCAACTCGTCGGCGCGCGGGTCGCTCCAGCGCACGCCGTTGACGAATACGGTGCCCGGCCGGATGAACCGCGAATGGAACGCCCGGTGCACGCCCAGCACAGGGTCCGCCAGATTGAACAGGTGGTTGGACGAGACGTCATAATCGTAGTCGGTGTAGATGCGCTTCAGCCACGTCGCGACATCCTCGTAGCGCAGGCTCGCCTTGATGCCGATCCTGGCCAGAGCCTGCTGGGTGTACTCGCCGAACCGCCGCCATTCCTCGCCATAGGGCGTGATATCGTGGGTGATCTCGAAGCGGATGCCGTCTGCCTTGCGCGGGAAGCCGGCTTCATCGAGCAACCGGTTGGCGCGGTCGACCCCATCGGGCACATTGAAGTTCATCACATCGGCGCTGTAGAGGCCCGACGGAGCAAAATTCGAGCTGATCGGGCCATTGGTCGGCTTGCCGAAGCCAAACCAGATGTTGTCGATCACGAACTTGCGGTCGATCGCATAGGAGATCGCCTGCCGAACCTTGACGTTGTCGAAGGGAGGCTTGCGCGTGTTGAACATCAGCTCGACGACCGGCGAGAGCATTTCATAGCCCTTGGTCTCGATCTGGATGTTGGGGAGCTTCTCGAGCTTCTTGACGTCGTTGTAGGGCACCGCGCCGAAGCCCGCGATATGGGCCTCGCCCTTTTCGAGCGCGGCGGCCCGCGTGCCGGTATCGCCGATGAACCGCACGACGATGCGATCGAGATAAGGCCGACCCGGCTTCCAGTAGTCGGCATTGCGATCGAGCCGGACGAACTCGCCCCTGCGCCATTCGGTGAACTTGAAGGGGCCGGTGCCGACGGGCGCGTTGGCGTTCTGGTGACTGCGGATGTCGCCCTGACCGAAGACGTGCTTCGGAAGCATCGGCGATTCATAGCCCGAGAGCGCCGCCATCATGTAGGGCGCCGGCCGGTTCAGCCGAAACACCACCGTCTGGGCGTCGGGCGTCTCGACCGCCGTGACCTCGGAGAATGTGTTGATGCCGCGCGGATGGACCTTCTTCAGCACCTCCATGACGGTGAACTGGACGTCGGCGCTGGTGAAGGGCTGGCCGTCATGGAACTTGACGCCTGACCTGAGCCGGAAGGTCACGGTCTTGCCGTCATCGGAGATCGTCCATGACTCGGCCAGACTGGGCAGAGGTTTCAGGTCGAAATCATATTCGAGAAGCCCGTCATAGATCTTGGCGGCGACCTGTCCGACCGGATTGGCGGTGGAGATGTAGGAGCCGAGCGAGGGCGGCTCCGGCTGGGTGATCTGAACGAGCGTGCCGCCGCGCTTCTGCGCGACGGCAGGCCCTATGGCGAGGCCTGCGGCGGCCGATCCCAATCCAGCTGCAAGAGCGAGACATCTGACAAGGCGCATCGCAAACCTCCCAGTGAAAACGCCCCGCGCAAACAACGGGACAGACATCCTGAGATCGAAAACTAGCGAGCCGCGCGGGATCCCTGCCATTGCTCATTTTCGATACGTTATGCATCCTCTGCATTATCGCTCAGTGTTCGCCGGCCGCCCTGGCCCATGGATCGTGAGGGCTCATGGAAATCAGCTGGCTTGAGGACTTCATCAGCCTCGCCTCGACGGGCAATTTTTCGCGCTCGGCGGATGAACGCAATATCAGCCAATCCGCCTTCAGCCGGCGCATTCGTGCGCTCGAACACTGGCTGGGTGGCGATCTGATCGATCGATCGCGCTTCCCGACGACACTGACGCCGGCGGGCCACGCCTTCTATCAGTCCGCCCTCGATGTGGTTCGCGTCCTGCACCGCGAGCGGGCGGAATTCCGTGGCCTGGTCAAACGCGATGCGCGGACCATCCGGATTTGCGCGACACATACCCTCGCGATCCACTTCGCACCGGCCTGGATCGCGGCGCTGCGGCAGACCGACAGGACCGGCGAACTCAACGTCAAGATGATCACCGCCGATCTGCATGATTGCGGGCAAGCCTTGATGGAAGGCGCCTGCGATCTCGTTCTTGCCTATAATACGAGCGCTATTCCATCGATGTTCGGCATGTCCCGCTTCGAGGTCGCGGTGATCGGGGCGGATGTCGTCACCCCCGTATCGGCCCCCGGCGACGATGGGTCTCCGCGCCATGCGATCACAGCCTCGTCGGGTGACCCCTTTCCGCTGCTCGCCTATGCCGCCAACTCCTATCTCGGGCACCTCGTCGGTTCGGGCCTCGACGCCTGGGACCTGACCCGCAGGGCCCGTCCCGCCTATGAAAGTTCACTGGTCGAAGCCTTGAAGGGCATGGCGCTTGCCGGAGAGGGGATCGCCTGGCTTCCGCGTTCGGCGATCCAGACCGAATTGAAGGCCGGCCGGCTGGTCTCCTGCGCCCCGCAAGCGGGTTATGATCTGCACGTCGAGATCAGGGCGTATCGACGCGCCGAGCGTGAACGCTCGATCGTCGAACATGTCTGGCGCGCCCTGGTGGAGATGCCCAAAGATCATGCAAATTCCGCATAGCCATTGTGCAATTTGAATTTCTATGCGGCCGATGCGCGGCCTAGCGTTGGTCCGACTTCCTTCCAACAGGGCGGTTCGCCATGCTCCTCGACCGTTTTCCTCGCGTCAGCCTGTCTCATGCGCCGACGCCGCTCGAACCTCTCGACCGGCTGCGCAGCGTCGTCGGTGGACCGCGCCTCTGGATCAAGCGCGACGATTGCACGGGGCTGGCGCAGGGCGGCAACAAGGCGCGGAAGCTCGAGTTCCTGGTGGCCGATGCGCTCGCGCAGGGTTGCGACACCCTGGTCACGCCTGGAGCCGTCCAGTCCAACCATGTGCGCATGACGGCCGCTGCAGCCGCGCGCTTTGGTCTCAAGGCGCATGCCGTTCTCGAACGCCGCGTGCCCGATACCGATGCCGACTATGAAGAGAACGGCAACATCCTGCTGGATGACCTGTTCGGCTGCGCACGGAGCTATGTGCCCGGCGGCAGCGATGTCGCCGCCGCCTGCGCCGCTGTCGCGGACGATCTCAGGGCGAAGGGTGCGAAGCCCTATGTGATCTCCGGCGGGGGGTCCAATCCCGTCGGTGCGCTCGGCTATGTGGCCTGTGCGGTCGAACTGCTCGACCAGGCGAGCCAGCGTGGGATCACGGTCACGCGCGTCGTTCACGGCACCGGCAGTTCCGGCACGCAGGCCGGGCTCGTCGCCGGGTTCGCGGCCCTGAGAAGCCCTGTCGAGGTCTTCGGCGTGTCTGTTCGCCACCCCCGCGAGAAGCAGGAGGGGATGGTCTTTGATCTCGCCTGCCGCACGGCCGATCACCTCGGGCATGGCGGGACGGTGCAGCGGGAGCGGGTCTTCGCAGATGACGGCTATGTCGGGCCGGGCTATGGCCAGCCAACCCGCGGCATGGTCGATGCGGTGACCCTGCTGGCGCGGACGGAAGGAATCCTGCTTGATCCGGTCTACAGCGGCAAGGCGATGGCCGGGATGATCGATCACATCCGCCGGGGCACGTTCGGCGAGAACGAGCACGTCGTCTTCCTCCATACCGGGGGCTCGACATCCCTGTTTGGCTACAAGCACCTGTTCCTCGGCGCGCCTGATCAGGATGTTGCCCGTCTGCGCCCCTGAGACAGGCCTCGCCATCTCGGCCAAGGCTCACTCATGGCGCGATCGTTAACTTGTGCGTCGACCGAAAAACCCCGAGCTGGCCTGGCCGCGGCGCGTGAGGCCCTCGGTCAGCTTTGTCGCGCTCTATGAGGCCTTCGTATAAAACTGGTCCCGAATGCGCCGCTTCAGCAGCTTTCCTGTCGGCGACCGCGGAAACTCGACGCAGAAGTCGACCGTCCTTGGACATTTGATCGAAGACAGCCGCGTGCGGCAGAAGGCGATCAATTCGGCCGAGAGCGCCTCGTTCGGCTGCCGGCCTTCGACAAGCTGGACGACGGCCTTGACCTCCTCGCCGAACTCTTCGTTGGGGACGCCGATCACGGCAGCATCCAGCACCGCCTCATGCTCCAGCAGGAGATGCTCGACTTCCTGCGGATAGATGTTCACGCCACCGGATATGATGACGAACGACTTCCTGTCGGTGAGATAGAGATAGCCGTCGTCATCGAGGCGTCCGATATCGCCCAGCGACGTCCACCCTTGGGCATTGCGGCTGGACAGGGTCTTCGTCGGATCGTTGTGATACTCGAACTGGTGTCCGTTTTCGAAAAAGACCTCACCTTCCAGGCCGGCCGGCAGTTCGGCACCGGTCTCGTCGCAGATATGGATGATTCCGAGCTTGGCCTGCCCCACCGATCCGACGTGACGCAGCCATTCCTCGGTGTTGATGGCGGTGAAGCCGTTGTTCTCGGTCCCGGCATAGTATTCGTGGACGATCGGCCCCCACCAGTCGATGATCTTGTGCTTGACGTCGATCGGACAGGGAGCGGCCGCATGGACGGCCATCTTCATCGACGTCATCGCGTAGCGACCCCGGGTCGCGTCCGGCAGCTTCAGAAGCCGAACGAACATGGTCGGCACCCATTGGCTGTGGGTGATGCGCTCCTGCTCGATCAAGGCGAGCGCATCCTCGGCGTCGAATTTCGGCATCACGACGGCTGTCCCGCCCGCCTTGATCGTGACCATGGTGTGCCGCAGCGGCGCCGCGTGATACAGCGGTGCCGGACAGAGATAGCGCGTTTGCCCATCATATCCGAACAGGCCCGTCAGCAGGTCCGTCAGCATCGACGGGCTGCCGACCGGAGCCGCGGGCAGCAGCCATTTCACCCCCTTCGGCCGGCCTGTCGTTCCTGACGAGTAGAGCATGTCGAGGCCCTGCGACTCGTCGGCGATGGGTTCGACCGGGGCGAGCGCCGCCTGCGAACCAAAGCTCTCGAAGGCCCCGTCACACCGGCCAACGACCAGGACCGGGCATGCGAGCAAAGCGGTCGTCGAGAGGGTGGCGATCCTGTCGAGCATCGCGTCCGAAATGATCGCGAGCGAAGCGCCGCAATCGCGAATGATGTACTGGATCTCGTCGTCCGTGAGATGCGTGCTGGCGGTTGTATAGTAGAGCCCGCTGCGATCGGCTGCGAAGCAGACCTCCAGAAACTCGCGCCTGTTCTCCATCAGGATCACGATGTGGTCGCCGCGCTTCAGCCCTCTTTGGCGGAAGACGTGTGCAGCCTGATTGGCGCGCGCCTCCAGCTCCGCAAATGTCACGGCTTCGCGGCCCGTGCTGATCCGGAACGCGACAGCATCCGGCTTCTCGATCGCGTGGCGCCGTGGATGGAAAGGCGGCAGTTCACTCGACATGATCGTTGAACCTGATGACCGTTTTGCCAAGGGCATCTGGCTTGCCCAGCCCGGCCAGTGCCGACTTCAGCTCGGCGAAGCCGAAACGCGCGCCGATGACCGGTCGGATCCGATGATGGGCCATGGCCGCGAGCATGGCTTCGAACCCGTCGCGATGCCCGACGGTGACGCCTTGCAGCCTGATCTGTCGGGTCACGATGGCGCCGAGGGGCAATGTCGGCCCAAGCCCCGAGAGGACACCGATCAGGGCGATCGTCCCTCCAACCCTGATGCTCTTCACCGACTGCGCCAGCGTGGCCTCGCCGCCGAGTTCGATGATCGTGTCGAAACCGCCGCGCTCCGGCGCGATCTCTCGCGCGCAGCGAGACCAGTCGGGCGTGGTCGTGTAGTTGATGGTTTCGTCGGCGCCGAGACCGCGGACACGCTCCAGCTTTGCGTCGCTGGAGGAGATCACGGTGACATGGGCGCCATGCAGCTTGGCGAAGGCGAGCGCGAAGAGCGCGACGCCGCCGGTGCCCTGGATCAGAACCCGGTCGCCCGGTTTGGTCCGCGCATGGATCGCGATCGCGCTCCAGGCCGTCAGCGCCGCACAGGGCAGCGTGGCGGCTTCCTCATGCGTCAGATAGTCGGGAACAAGAACCGCACCCTGCTCGGACAGGCAGACCAGATCCGCCATGACGCCGTCGAGCGGGCCGCCCAGAGCGGAGGCGAACCGGTCCGGCGTCGGTTCGCCGGCGATCCAGTTCTGGAAATAGGTCGGGCACACACGATCGCCCGGTTTCATCCGGGTGACGCGGCTTCCGACGCCGATGACGGTGCCGACCCCGTCGGACACCGGGATCAGCGGCAATTCGCCGGTGGCGCGGCCATAGCCCCGGTTCGGGACGATCAGGTCGCGCGCATTCAGCGAGGCGGCGTGCATGCGGATCAGGATCTGATCGTCGCGCGGAACGGGCTCCGGCCGTTGCGACAGCCTCAGGTTTTCGAGCCCCCAATTGCCTTCGATCTGGAACACGCGCATGGATTTGGTCCTTCCCGCGCTCACAGCGGTATCGGCGTGGGGTCCCAACGACCCAGGCGCTCGAGCAGCATGGCGGTGCTGCCATCGGTCAGGGCCGCCAATTGGGCGGCGCCCAGGTGGCGCGTGAACGGATAGGAATCCCGCAGCCCTTCTGCCCCCATGGCGTGCAACAGGCGGGGCAGAACGGTCTGGGCGAGGTCGACGGCATTGACCTTGGCCGCAGCCGCCAGATGGCGCACGTCCCGCCCCTGTTCGGTCGCCAGAAGCGCAGCTTCCACCAGGCTCCAGGACGCGGCCAGAGTCGTGGCACTGTGTGCGATGCCCTCGCGCCAGGCCGGATGCTGCGTCAGTGGCTTGCCGAAGGTCTGCCGCGTCTCGCCATAGGCCTGCGCGACGCGCAGGGCGGACGACACCATGGCGCAGCACATCGCCGCGACGTAGATGCGGGCGCCATTGATCTCGGAGAGGATGGCCTTGAACGCGGTGCCCGGCGGCAGGACCATCCGCTCGGTCGGTACGTGACACCGCGTCAGCCGAAAGCCGCCGGTGCCGATGCTGGCCTGGGAAATCTCGGTCTCGATCGGGAAGCGGCGGCAGGACGCATCCGTCAGATCGACCAGGAACGCGCCGATCCCGGCACTCTGCCCCGCCTCTCCACACTGCGCGTAGACGATGGCGAGCGCGGCATGGCGGCCATTGACGATCCAGGTCTTCTCTCCGTCGAGGAGCCAGCCATCGCCTGCAGCCCGCGCCGTGCAGGACAGGGCCGCGACATCCGAACCGGCCCCTTCCTCGGTCAAGGCCGTGCAGGCCATCGAGGCTCCCGAAAGCAGGTCGGGCAAGAACCTGCGCGCCACGGTTTCCGGCAGGGTCGTCGCGATCCGCTTGGCGACATTGTGGGTGTTGACCAGCGACATCGCGAAGCCGAAATCGGCAGCGGCGACGATCGCGCAAGCCTCGACCTCGGCCCGAAAACCGAGCCCGAGCCCGCCGAGCCGCGTCGGCACCTCGATCCGGGTGAGACCGATCTCCGCGGCGCGGGCGAGCACCTCCGGTTCAATGGCCTGTCCCCTCGCCCAGTGAGGCGCGCGCACAGTGACGGTGTCGCGGGCAAGGTCGCGAACCTGCGCCAGGAACGGGGCTGCGTCCTCACCGATCATGGCGGACGCCGAGTCGATGGACCTTGGCGAGCAGCGTCTTCGCGACCCCGACGATCCCGATCGGCATGAAGATCGTCGCCAGGACGAGGATCAGGCCGTAGAGGATCAGTCGGAAGCTGTCGGCGAAACGCAGCAGTTCGGGGAGGAAGACGACCAGGAAAGCGCCGATGACCGGTCCTGCAATCGTCCCCGATCCGCCCAGGATGACGGCCAGGATCGCATCGAGTGATTGGGCGACGCCGAAGATCTCCGGATTGATGAACCCTTGGAAGTGCGCATAGAGCGCGCCCGCCAGCCCCGCATACATGGCCGAGATGACGAAGGCGAAGAGCTTGTATTTCCAGGCGGCAATGCCGATCGCACCGACCAGATCCTCGTTCTGGCGAATGGCCCGCAGAATTTCTCCCACACGCGACCTGGCGATCAGCGCCGCAAGCAGCGTCGTCCCGGCCGCGAGGATCAGGGCCAGATAGAAGTAGGCGTCGCGCCCCCCATCCCAGGGCTTGGGAATGTTCGATATGCCCGCTTCGCCTCGTGTGAGTTCGCGGAAATTGACCAGTACGATCACGATGATCAGGTTGAAGGCCATCGTGACGATGGCAAAGTAGTGGCCCTTCACGCGCAGGCTCGGATAGCCCGTCAGCAAGGCGAACAGGGCCGTGATCAACGGCGCTGCGGTGATCGTCGCCCAGATCGGCCAGCCGTAATGAATGCCGATCAGGGTCGAGCCATAGGCGCCGATGCCCATGAAGCCGGCCTGCACGATCGAGACATAGCCGGTGAAGCCCTGGATCAGATTCTGGCCCTGCGCCACGATCACCCAGATCAAGGCCAGGATGCTGAGGTGAAGGTAGTACTTCACGGTCAGGACCTGGGGCAGCGTCGCCAGCGCGGCGAAGGCCAGCAGCCAGGCGAGATTGACGAGCCGGGGCTTCATGGCGCGCGACCCAGCAGGCCCTGCGGGCGCACCAGCAGAACGATGATCATGACGGCGAAGGCGATCACATCCTTGTAGGCGGATGAGATGAACCCGGCGGCAATCGATTCCGTGATGCCCAGGACCGTTCCGCCGAGGATCGCTCCGGGGAATGAGCCGAGACCGCCGAGGATCAGGACCGCAAAGCCCTTCACGACGAGGCCCTCGCCGATGCCCGGCGCGATGGCGAAGAGCGCCCCCACCATGATCCCGGCCGCCACGCCGAGCGCGGTCGAGATGCCGAAGACGATCAACGGTATCGTGGTCACGTTGACGCCCATCAGGATCGCGGCGTCGCGATTTTCCGCGACGGCGCGGATCGCCTGTCCCGTCTTCGTCTTTTCGACGAAGATCATCATCGCCACGACAAGCAGGATTGCCGACAGGATCACGTAGAGCCGCAGTTCGGGAACGGTGACCCCGTTGATGTCGAAGACGCGGCTCAGGGTCGTCGGGATCACGATCTGCTCGTGGCCGAAGAACTGGAGGTTGATCCCCTCGACCATCATCGTGAGCCCGAGGGCCACAATGAAGGCATTGATGTGATTGGCATGGCGGACCGGTCGATAGGCCAGCATCTCGACCAGCACGCCCAGCAGGACGCCCGCGACCAGGGCGATCGGGATTGCCGCGATCAGCGGCAATCCCTGCCCCGTCATCAGGAAGTAGGTGAGATAGCCGCCGAACATCGAGATCGAGCCATGGGCGAAATGCGCGATGCCGAGGATGCCGAACACGGTCGTCAGGCCAAGCGCGATCAGCACATAAACGCCGCCGATCGCGAGCCCGTTGATCGTCTGCTGGAGGATTTCGATCAGCATCGCCCGGCCCGCGCCTTCACTTCAGCGTGCTGAGGAACAGCGAGTAGGCCTTTGCGTCCGAGGGCAGGTCCTCGACGAAGACCCACTTGCCCTTCTGCCACTGGAACGCACCGTTCGAGGTGTAGGCCTGCCCGTTCTCGTCGAACATCTTCCCGTCGACCGGCTGGTACTGCATGACCACCTGCGGCGGGACCGGCAGGGCGCGCAGCGCCTTGGCCACGGCCTCCGTGTTGTCAGCCGTTCCGGCTGCCTCGATCGCCGCCTTCAGCGCATAGAGCTGGTCATAGGCGTAGGGCGAGCTCGGCGACGGCGAGGCCTTGAACATCTTGGTGTAGTTCTCGTGGTAGGCGATCCCGTTCTTGCTGGCCGAGAGCAGGGTCAGCTCGGTTGGCCGAAGATCCCAGACGCCCTCCATCTGTTCGGATGTGGTCACGCGCAGGAACTGCTCCTCGCTGCCGCTGGTGAAGCCATAGCGCGGGACGTTGATGCCGAGCTCGACCGACTGGCGGTAGACGAAGGCCGCGGGCTCGACATACCCGACGACCAGAATGGCATCCGGATTCAGACCGCGGATCTTGGTCAGTTGCGGTGTCATGTCGCGATCGCGCAGCGAGAACACCTCGCGGGCGATGATCTCGCCGCCAGCCTTCTTGAGCTCCTTTTCGACGGCGTCGACATACTGGGAGTAAAAGCCCACTTCCAGGGCGCCGACGACGGCGACCCGCTTGTGCCCCTTGCGCGCGATGAAGGTCCCGGCGGCCTGTCCGGTATAATCGGCCGGCGGGCGCGTGCGGACGAGATTCGGGATCTTCTGGGTGGTGATGGACCGCTCGGCCGCATTGCCGACGAGCATCACGGCCTTCTCCTTCGCGATGAAGGAGGCCACCGCGCTGGTCGAGCCCGAGCAGCAGAAGCCCAGAATATACTTCACCCCATCGCGATCGATCAGCTTGCGAACGGCATTGGTCGCTTCGGTCGGGTTGGCCTTGTCGTCATAGGCGATGACGTCGATCTTGTAGGTGTCGGCGCCGACCTTGATCCCGCCTGCGGCATTGATCTCGTCGGCCGCCATCTTGACGGCGTTCGCCTGCGGCAGGCCGTAGACGGCGCCGCCGCCGGTCAGGGCATCGGCCACGCCGACGGTCAGCTTCTTCTCGGCGGCAGAGCTGGGGCTTGCAGCAACGGCAAAGGCTATCGCCAGCGCAAACGCGCCGGCTCTCGTTCGATTCAACATGGCTTCCTCCGCTTGATTTTGTTTTTTTGACTAGTGGCCGAGATACGCACGCACGACTTCGGGGTGGCTTTTCAACTCCTTTGCGGGTCCGTCCATGACGATCCGGCCGGCTTCGAAGAGATAGGCGCGATCAGCCAGGTTGAGCGCCATCATCGAGTTCTGTTCGACCAGCAGGATGGTCATCCCCATCGCCTTGATCTTCGCCAGGGTCTCGAACACGCTCGCGACGATCTTCGGCGCCAATCCAAGGGATGGTTCGTCGAAGAGGCAGATGCGCGGACGCGCCATCAGCGCACGCGCAATCGCCAGCATCTCCTGCTCGCCACCCGACAGCTTGCCGGCGGCCTGCGTCTGGCGCTCCCGGAGGATCGGGAACATGTCCATCATGCGGTCGAGATCGGCGTCCTGCTCGTTGTCGGTCCGCGTATAGGCTCCCATCCGCAGGTTCTGCAGAACGCTCATCTGCGGGAAGACCTGGCGGCCCTCGGGGCACATCGTGATGCCCGAGCGGACGATCGCGTGCCCGCTGAGATTGGTGATGTCGCGCCCCTCGAACTGGATGGAGCCCGCCCGCACCGGGACGAGGCCGCAGATCGCCTTCAGCGTCGAAGACTTGCCCGCGCCGTTGGCTCCGATCAGGGCCACGCACTCGCCGGCCGCGACGTCGAGGCTGACGCCATGGATCACCTCGATCGCGCCATAGCTCACCCGAAGATCACGAATGCCCAGCATCAGGCGGCCTCGCCGAGATAGGCATCGATCACCGCGGGATTGGCCCTGATCTCGGCCGGCGTGCCCTGTGCGATCTTCGAGCCGAAGTTCAGGACGACGATCCGGTCGCACAGCGCCATGATCAGGGCCATGTGATGCTCGATGATCACCACGGCGACGCCGCTGCTGCGAATGCCGCGGACGAGTTCCGCCAGTTCCTGGCGCTCATGCTCGACGAGGCCTGCGGCGGGTTCGTCGACGAGCAGAACCCTGGGCCGTGCCGCCAGGGCGGTGGCGATCATCAGGAACCGCTGCTGCGCCGACGAGATGCCGCCGACGGGGCGATCGGCAATGGACGCCAGCGAGCAGAGCTGCAGCAGGTGGTCGACATGCGCGGCGGTCTCGTCATCGTCCGCCGAGCTGCCGAACGGCAGGATCGAGGCGAAGGGATTGACCGTCCGGACCGCATGGCAGCCGATCGACACATGCTGGCGAACGGTGAATTCCGGGAAGACACGCGCGGTCTGGAACGTGCGGGCGAGCCCCTTGGTCACCCGCGCGGGCTCGGGCAGACCTTCGATGGGTTGCCCGGCCAGGATGATCGATCCCGATGTCGGCGTCAGCAGGCCGGCGAGGACATTGACCGTGGTCGACTTGCCCGAGCCATTGGGGCCGATGAGGCCGACGATCTCGCCGGCGGCCACATCGAACGACAGATCCCGAACCGCGCGGACGCCGCCAAAATTCTTGGACAATGCATCGACGCGCAGGATCGTCTCGGCCATGTGGCAGTTCCCGCTGATCGAGGACACCGACCAAAAGCTTATGCGCCGCCTCCGGTGAGGGGTATCGCAAAGATTCGCGCTAGATATTCAATTTTTCGATGTTATGGTCGGTCCACAGAAGCCGACCCAGGCTGCCGATGGTCCGGATCCGCAACCTCAATTCGATCCATGTTTTCGACAGCGTCGCACGCTTCGGAAGCGTGACGAAGGCAGCGCAACACTGCGGCAGCACGCAGAGTTCGGTCAGCTATCACATCAAGAAGCTCGAGACGGACCTCGGCGTGGCGCTGTTTCGGCGGAGCTCGCACGGCCTCGAACTGACCGAAGACGGGGCCCGTCTGGCGAGCCATGTCGATGCCGGTCTGCAGCAGATCGGCGCGGGTATCGCGCTGGTCGCCCGCAGAACGGCCGAGGTGCGGGTCGCGCTGCTGCCGATGTTTGCGAGCCGCTTCGTCTCCGCCCGCATCGGCGATCTGCGCCAGGCTTTCCCTGACGTCGACGTGACCTTGCTCAATCACAACAACACCTTCGTGAAACTTCCCGACCCGCACGCCTTCGCGGATTTCGGCATCCAGTGGGGAACCGGCGGCTGGCCGAAATTCGAGGCGGAAAAGCTGTGGGACGAGCGGCTCGTCGCGGTCTGCAGCCCCGGCTACCAGGCGATGCTCGGCCTGTCCGAACCTCAGGATGTTCAGCGCTGCACCTTGCTGCATGTCGACGACAAGCGGATGTGGGCGGAGTGGATGAAGGATTGCGGCAGCGCCTTGCGACCCGACCAGCCGAACATGATGCTGGAGGACCGCCATTTCCAATTGAGCTCGACCATTAACGGCCTCGGGATTTCGCTCTTTGCGGAGTGGCTGGTCCAAGGCGAACTCAAGGCCGGCAGCCTGGTGAACCCGTTCGGAAAGTCCTACCCGACGCAGTTCAGCTACTACCTCGTGGCGCCCAATGGACCGCCCCTGTCGGCGAGAGCCAGACAGGTCCGCGAGTGGTTCCTCGGTTTGGCTGCCGGACGAGAGCAACAGATCGCATCGGCACCATCGAGCTGACGTCGACAGCCGAGCGCCCTCGAGCACGCGAGGCGACGTCCAGCGCGAACGCGCAAGCCTGGTCGACAGGTACTTTGATCGTATTCATCAGCAAGACGCGGGCCTCGCTGTCGAAGCCATGAAGGTTGTTCAGCCGGGTCGCGGTCAACAGAACTCGCCCCCAGGAGATCGTCATTTGCGCTCGAGTTCCGCTCGCGGGCAGCGCCTCTGCGTCAGCTCTTGCAGCGGCCGCACCATTCGGCGCCTATAGGCGGCTCACTCTGCGACGGTTGACATGAATCAATGACGCGGGGGGATCCAAGGGTGGCTACTGCGTGCGAAGGGTGACGATGGTGGCTCTCGCCTCGACGTTCACGCAATCGACCACTTGAAGAACAAAGGTAGGCTGCCACAGGAGAACTGGCCGAGCAGCCCAACGGGGAGACGCGACGATGATGAAGGCCCTCTTGACGATGCCAGCCCTGGCCCTCCTGGCGGGAGCGCTGTCGATCTCAACCGCGGAGCCGGCCGCCGCCGTCGTCTACTGCAAGACCGTCGGCGTACCGAAAGGCTGCGTCGCGCGCGCCGGAGCGCCGGTGGCACGCCGTGCGGTCGTCACGCCCGGTGTCGGGGCGGCCGGGGTCGGTGTCCGGCCGGGCACGCCGATGAACCGGGGCGGGCCGGTCAACCGCGCCGGCCGACGCTGACGGGCGGCCGGGCCCTCCGGCCCGGCCACCGGACAACGACCTGCACGCGCTCTATCCTGCCGCAACGGCATGCCTTAGCATCACTCAACAAACAGAACATCCGGAGGTCTCCGATGACGACCATCAGGACTCTGACGCTGCTCGCGGTCGCTACGGCGCTCCACGGCGCGCCCGCCGTCTCGCAGCCTCGCACCACGACGCCCGATCGCACGTCCCTGCCGATTGCGGAGCCCAAGCGCCCGGTCTACACGGAGATCGACGCACGCAAGGTGACGCCTCCGCCCCGGTTCGAGGTGAAGGCCCCGGCCGGTGCCCCCAATGTCGTGATCGTGCTGATCGACGACCTCGGCTTCGGCGCTCCCAGCACCTTCGGCGGGCCGATCGGGACGCGCACGCTCGACCAGCTCGCCGAGAACGGCCTGCGCTTCAACAATTTCCACACGACGGCGCTGTGCTCGCCGACACGCGCCGCGCTCAAATCCGGCCGCAACCACCACACCGTGAACATGGGCTTCATCACGGAACTGGCGACCTCCTTCCCCGGCAATACCGGGCAGGTTCCGAGCTCGACCGCACCGTTGGCGGAGATGCTGCGGTTGAATGGCTATGCGACGGCGGCCTTCGGCAAATGGCATGAAACCGCGGCCTGGGAGGCCAGCGTCGCCGGCCCGTTCGACCGCTGGCCGACGCGCCAGGGCTTCGACAAATTCTACGGCTTCATCGGCGGCGAGACCAACCAGTGGGCCCCGTTCCTCTACGACGGGACGGCGGTGGTGGAACGGCCAGATGACCCGAACTACCATTTCATGACCGACATGACCGAGAAGGCGCGCGCCTGGATCAAGTACCAGAAGGCGCTGACCCCGGAGCGTCCCTCCTTCGTCTATTTCGCGCCGGGCGCCACCCATGCGCCCCACCATGTCCCCAGGGCCTGGATCGAGCGCTGGAAGGGCAAGTTCGATCAGGGCTGGGACAAGATCCGTGAGGAATCGCTCGCCCGGCAGATCGCGCTGGGCGTCGTGCCCAAGGGGACGAAGCTCGCGCCGAAGCCGCCCGCGATCAAGGATTGGGACACGCTCTCGGCCGACGAGAAGCGCCTGTTCACGCGGCAGGCGGAGGTGTTCGCAGCCTTCGTCGAATACACCGATTTCGAGGTCGGCCGCATGCTCAAGGCCTTCGAGGAGATCGGCCAGGCCGACAACACGCTCGTCTTCTATGTGGCGGGCGACAACGGCACCAGCGGCGAAGGCGGCCAGAACGGTCTCTTCAACGAGAACACCTATTTCAACGCCGTGCCAGAAAAAATCGAGGACATGCTCAAATACATCGACAAATGGGGGGGGCCGGACACCTACCCTCATATGGCGTCGGGCTGGGCGATCGCCTTCAACAGCCCGTTCAGCTGGCTGAAGCAGATGCCGTCGGATTTCGGCGGCACGCGCAACGGTGTCGTGGTCTCCTGGCCCAAGGGCATCAAGGCCCGCAACCAGGTCCGGACCCAGTTCAGCCACGTGATCGACGTCGCGCCGACGATCCTCGAGGCCATCGGACTGCCCGAGCCGAAATCGGTGAACGGCGTCAAGCAGATCCCGATGCACGGCACCAGCATGGCCTATGCCTTCGAGAACGCGACGGCGCCCGAGCGGCACAAGACGCAGTATTTCGAGATCGCCGGCAACCGCGCCATCTATCATGACGGCTGGTTTGCCCGCACGCTCCACCGGGCCCCGTGGGAGCAGAAGCCGCGCCGCAGCCTGCAGGACAATTCTGCCTGGGAATTGTTCGACGTCCGCCGCGACTTCAGCCTCGCCAACAACCTCGCCGCGACGAACCCGAAGAAGCTCGCTGAGATGGAGGCTCTGTTCCTGAAGGAAGCCGCCAAATACGGCGCGTTGCCGATGGACGACCGTACGCTGGAGCGGTTCGATCCGGTCGCTGCCGGCCGGCCCGACCTGATGGGTCCGCGGCGGACGCTGACCCTTGCCGAAGGCATGGTCGGGATCATGGAGGGGGCCTTCGTCAATGTGAAGAACCGGTCCAAGACCATCACCGCCGAGATCGTCGTCCCCGACAGTGGAGCGAACGGGACCCTGGTCTCGCAGGGGGGCCGGTTCGGCGGCTGGTCGCTCTATGTGAAGGATGGCGTGCCGGCTTATGACTACAACTTCCTCGGATTGCAGCGCACGACCATCGCCGCATCGAACAAGCTCGCGCCCGGCAAGGCCGAACTGCGCTTCCAGTTCGACTATGACGGTGGTGGCAAGGCCAAGGGCGGGCTCGGCACGCTCTTCGTCAACGGGGAGAAGGTCGGCGAGGGTCGCATTCCGATGACCCAACCCAGCATGTTCTCCGGCGACGAGACGGCCGATATCGGGATCGATCTCGGAACACCCGTCGTCGAAGCGATCGGCTCTGAATCACGGTCGCGCTTCACCGGGCGGATCCCCAAGCTGACCGTCAGTGTCCAGGATCCGAAATAGTCATCAAAGGCTTCCATGCGGGAGCAGGCACAGAAAGCGGCTTGGGGGAAACGATGTCGATGCGGAAGAGACTGACCGTCTGGGCAGGGGCCATGCTGCTCGCCGGTCCCGTCGTGGCGGCAGATCTGGTGCCTCCGCGCGCGCAGCCGGCGCCGCCGAGCTTCGTTCCCGGCTGGACCTTCCGCGTCACGCCCTATGGCTGGCTGACCTCGCTCAACGGCTCGCAGGTGGTCCGTGGCCGCGGCGTCGATGTGAATGCGAGCTTCATCGACATCATCGAAAGCACAGTCGGTGAAGGCGGCTCGCTGGTCGCCCTGATGCTCAACATGGAAGCGCGCAATGGTCGCCTCGCACTGTTTGGAGATGTGATCGGCGAGAAGATCACGATCGAGCGCTCGGGGCTGAGGACCAGAGGCCCCGCCCCCGGTGTCGGCGCGGCGGTCGGAGCCGCGGTCGACATGCAATTCCAGATGGCGATCCTCGAGGCGGGTGCGGCCTACGAGATCGGGAGCGTGGGTCCGGTCGCCATCGATGTGCTCGCCGGTGCGCGCTACTGGTACCAGAAGCTCGATCTCGGGCTGGACATCGCCACGACGGTCAATCTGGGCGATCTTTCCATCGGCCGGGGCCGCGCCATCGCCCGGTCGGGATCCGTCGACTGGATCGACGCCTTCGCCGGCATCCGGGCGCGCGTTTCGCTGGCGCCCAACCACCACCTCGCCTTTCGCGGCGATCTCGGCGCGGGCGGCAGCAAGTTCACCTGGCAGGCGCTGGCGACCTATGCCTACGACTTCAAGACGACGAACGGCGTCACCTATTCGGCGGTGATCGGCTACAAGGCCCTCTATGTCGATTACGTCCAGGGCTCGGGGCTGTCCCGCTACGAGTTCGACATGTTGCAGCACGGCCCCGTGCTGGGCTTGAGCGTGCGGTTCTAGCGCGCGTCGGCTTTGGCGTTCGTGGCGGACCTGGCACGGTTGAGGCGGTGGAGGCCGAGCCCGCTCGCGCATGGCGTCGCCGGCAGCGTCCTGGCCGCGCTGCTGGTCCTCGCGATGGGGCTGCTCCAGGGCGAGACCGCGCGTCGGGACCAGGCGCAGGCCCAGGCCAGGCCGCCGGCCATGGGCGCGGAATCCGGCATCGGGCAACTGACGCCCCATACGCCGGCAGGTTATGTCGGCTCCCAGGCCTGCGCTGCCTGCCATGCGACGACGCTTGCCGACTGGCAGGGATCGGACCACGCCAAGGCGATGGCCGTGGCGACGCCTCAGAGCGTTCTCGGCGATTTTTCCGATGTCGCCATCGCGCATCACGGCGAGACGGCCCGGTTTCGGCGCGAGGGCGAACGTTTCCTGGTCGAGACGCAGGGGAAGGACGGCAAGCCGGAAAGCTTCGCGATCAGCCACAGCTTCGGCTGGCGGCCGCTCCAGCAATACCTCGTCACCTTCCCCGATGGCCGGCTGCAGGCGCTGCCCTGGGCCTGGGATACGCGCCCGCAGGCGCAGGGCGGACAACGCTGGTTCCATGTCTATGGCGAGCAGTCGTTTCCGCCCGGCGACGCCCTGCACTGGACCGGCCGGATGCAGAACTGGAACTTCATGTGTGCGGAGTGCCATTCGACCGCGGTGAAGAAGGGCTATGACGCCGCCTCCAACAGCTTTCGGACGACCTATTCCGAGGTCAGCATCGGCTGCGAGAGCTGCCATGGGCCCGCTGCCGGCCACCTCGCCTGGGCCGCGGCCGGCAGGACCGGCGACCCCGTCCTGAAGGGGTTCGAGGCGGCAGCAGCCCGGAGAGGGGCGGTCGACTGGACGCCCGATCCGGCGACGGGCAGCCCGGCCGCGCACGTCGCGCGCCCGCCGGGCGACGAGGTCGAGACCTGCGCCCGCTGCCACCAGCGGCGCGGCACGATCTCGGAAGACTGGAAGCCGGGGCGCTCGATCGCCGACACGCACCTCCCGGCCCTGCTGACGAGCGGCCTGTTCGAAGCGGACGGGCAGATGATCGACGAGGTCTTCACCGACCAGACCTTCCGGCAGAGCAAGATGCACGCGAAGGGCGTGATCTGCAGCGACTGCCACGACGTTCACTCCGGCAGGCTGAAGGCGGAGGGGCCACTGGTCTGCAGCCAGTGTCACGACCGGCAGCGTTTCGAGGCCGCCACGCATACCGGGCACCAACCCGGCCGGGGGGCGCCCGACTGCATCACCTGCCATATGCCGGCGCGGACCTACATGGTCGTCGACAAGCGCCATGACCATTCATTCCGGGTTCCGCGGCCCGACCTGACGGTGAGCCTCGGGGTCCCCAACAGCTGCAACAGCTGCCATGCGGACAAGCCGGCGCAATGGGCCGCGGAGGCCGTGGTGGCGTGGCACGGGCCGCAACGGAAAGGCTTTCAGGACCATGCCAGAGCGTTTCACGATGCGCGCCGGGGAGATCCAGCGGCCCGCGCGCCGCTGATTGCGCTGGCGAGCAACCCGCAGATCCCCGGGATCGTGCGGGCAACCGCACAGAGCGAACTCGGACGGCTGCCCGCCATCGCCACCGAAGGCGTCATCCGTCTCGGCCTCGACGACCCGGACCCGATCGTGCGGATCGCCGCCTTGCGCAACCTCTCGCCGCAGCCCGCCGAGATCCGCCTGCGCTGGGCGCAGGAGCGTCTGGCCGATCCCGTCCTCGGGGTGCGGATCGAAGCCGCCCAGGCCCTGGCCGACATCTCGCCCGAAACCGTGTCGGAGCCGGTTCGCGGCCAGCTGACCCGCGCCTTCGCCGCGTTCGAGGCGGCGCAGGCGCTCAATGCCGACCGGCCCGAGGCGCGGGCCGCCCTGGCGCTCTATCTCATCCGCAGGGGCAGGCCGGACGCGGCGGAGGCCGAGCTGCGCGCCGGTCTGGCGCTCGATCCCGCGGCCGTCGATCTCGCGGTCAATCTGGCCGACCTGCTGCGCCAGCGCGGACGCGATCCGGAGGGCGAGGCGGTGCTCCGGCAGGCGATCGCGCTGGCGCCGAAAGAGCCCTATCCGCATCATGCGCTCGGCCTCGCGCTGGTGCGGCAGCGTCGCTATCCCGAGGCGTTGGAGAGCCTCGCTTTGGCCTCGCGGCTCGGCCCGCGCGATGCGCAGCTGGCCTATGTCCATGGCGTTGCGCTGCAATCGCTCGGCCAGCCGGAACAGGGACGCCAGGTCCTGCGCAGCGCGCTTCAGGCGAACCCCTTCCATGCGGCCCTGCTCGGCGCGCTGCTCGCCGACGCGCAGGCGCGGCGCGATCTCGCCGGCGCCGCGGATCTGGCCGGTCGCCTATCACGCCTGCGCCCTGATGATGCCGAGCTGGCGCGCCTCGCCGCGAGGCTGGCGCGCCCGTAAGGCGCCGGCCCCCCCCGGCCTCGACCGAGGCGGGTTTCGCGTCAGTCGAAGCGCTCGATCCCGCCTAGCCCCCAGGGCTTGTCGAACCAGGAATCGAGCGGGCCATCAAGCCGGAACGGCATGTCCCTGCCCTTGTCGAGGCTGCCGACCTGCGGACAGTCCGGAGCCGTCTGCAGCATGGAGCGCGTCTGGCTGTCGCAGATCCTGGCGGCGGCTTGCGCATCCGGAAAGCCGTGAAAGAACGTCAGCGGGCCCAGCCAAGTCTGGCCCTCGTCCGGCATGGCGATGCCCGGAGGGATCGGCGTCGTCAACCAGTGGGGAGTGGTCTGGGCCAGCCCGCCGGTGGCTGCAGCGACGCCGCAACTGTCACAGGGATCGCCGCTCAAACGGCATGCCCGACAAGCGCGCCGATGCCCCAGGTCGCGGCCATGGCGAAGGCGCCCCAGAAGGTGACGCGGATCGTCGGCCTGGCGAGGTCGGCGCCGCCGATGCGGGCGCCGAGCGCTCCCAGCAGGGCCAGGCAGACCAGCGAGCCGCCCGAGACCGCCCAGCTGATCGAGCCGGCGGGCGCCATGACGGCGATCGCCAGGGGGATGGCGGCACCGCCCGCGAAGGTGGCGGCCGAGGTCACGGCCGCCTGGACGGGCCGCGCGATGGTGTGACCGGCGAGTCCCAGCTCGTCGCGCGCATGCGCCGCGAAGGCGTCCTTCGCCGTCATCTGCTCGGCGACTTGCCGGGCCAGACCCGGCTCGACGCCACGATCGACATAGATCTGGGTCAGTTCGGCGAGTTCGGCCGCGGGCTGCTCGGCGAGTTCGCGGCGCTCGCGGCCCATATCGGCCTGCTCGGTGTCGGACTGCGAGCTGACGGAGACATATTCGCCGGCCGCCATCGACATCGCGCCGGCGACGAGCCCGGCCACGCCCGCGACCATGACCTCGTCGGCGCTCTTGGCGGCGGCGGCGACGCCGACGACGAGGCTCGCCGTCGAGATGATGCCGTCATTGGCGCCGAGCACGGCGGCCCGCAGCCAGCCGATCCGATCGACCAGATGGGTCTCGCGGTGAAGGGGGTGCATGATGTCGGTCCTTCCGGTTCTCCGGAGGCGGGAGCCGTCCCCGGCGGGCACCATGGACCAGGACGACCGCACTTGTCCGCTGCGACGCCCGGCCTGTGACTGCTGCCAATCAAACGTCAGTCGTCGTCGCCGTCCCGCACGACGCGCTCCAGCGTGGCGGGGTCGAACTTCGCCTTGACGCGGCGGCCCTCGGCATCGACGGCGCGAACCTTGTAGCAGCCATCGTCGGTCTTGATCCGGCGGATGGTCCAGCCTTCGGCGCGCAGCTTTTCGACCAGCGCCTCTCGTGGCTTCCACTCCGCCATGGGCGCCGAACAGCGCTGGCTGGCGAGGGCGGGAGCGGCCAGGCCGACGAGGATCGTCAGCGCCGTGATGGACAGGACGGGCTTCATCGGATGTCTCCTCCGCGCAGGGCGGCGATGGCGCTTTCAACCATGCCAAGCTGACGCTCACCTGAATGGCCGGCGCGAATGCGTTCAGCCCGCTGTCAGCTTCGTGCCATAACCGGGGGTATCCGTTCCGGAAGGCAGATGACGACATGCGCGTGCTCCTCGTCGAGGACGACCCGATCCTGGGGTCCGCCGTGCGCGACCAGGTGGCCGCCGACGGCCATGGCGTCGACTGGGCGAAGCGGCTGGCGGACGCTGGCGCGTTTGTCCGGCTGGCGCATTACGACCTGATCCTGCTCGATCTGATGCTGCCCGACGGGCGCGGTCTCGATTTCCTGCGCGCCCGCCGACAGGCCGGCGACACGACCGCAGTGATCATCCTGACGGCGCGCGACCAGGTCTCCGACCGGATCGCCGGGCTCAATGCCGGCGCCGACGACTATCTGGTCAAGCCCTTCGATCTGGCGGAGCTCTCGGCGCGCCTGAGCGCGGTGGCGCGCCGCTATGGCGGCAACCCGAACCCGCTGATGCAGATCGGCGGGCTGACGCTGGATCTGGCGGCGCGCAGCATTGTCCGGGACGGCCACTCGATCTCCCTGACCGCGCGCGAATGGGCCCTGTTCGACGCCTTCATCCAGCGGCCGACCATGCTGCTCTCCAAGGCACTGCTCGAAGAGCGGCTCTACACCTTCGATAGCGAGGTCGAGAGCAACACGATCGAGGTCTATGTCGGGCGCCTGCGCAAGAAGCTCGGGGCGGAGGTGATCGAAACCGTTCGCGGCATGGGCTATCGGCTGGGCGCCGCCACGCTGGCGGGTTGCGGGAAGAGCCCGCCATGATGCACGTCGCCTGGCCGCCCAGGGGCAGCCTGCAGCGGCGGCTGGCGCTGGCGCTGACGGGCGGTGTCATGGCGCTGTGGCTGCTCGCGACCGTGGCCGCGGGCCTGCTGTTGCGCCGGGAGATCGACGAGGTCTTCGACAGCGCCCTGCAGGAGGTGGTGCAGCGGGTCCTGCCGCTGGCCTACACCGAGATCCTCGCTCGCGAGGCGGATGCCGGGTCCGATCCGCAACGGATCGCCTCGGTCGGCGCACACCGCGAGTACATCACCTACATCGTGCGCGATGCGTCGGGCCGCCGGTTGCTGCAGTCCCACGACGCCGATCTCGCCCAGTTTCCGCCGAACCCAGCCCATGGCTTCAGCGACGGGCCGAGTTCGCGGCTCTATACCGAGATTGCCGTCAGCGGGACGATCGTCGTCACCGCCGCCGAGCGTCCCGGCCATCGCCAGAAGGCGGTCCGCGATGCGATCAGGCTGCTCGCCTGGCCGCTGGTCCTGCTGCTCCCGCTCGGCATCGCCGGGACCTGGGTGCTGGTCGCGGTCACCTTGCGGCCGGTCGTGGCTTTTAGACACGAGATCGAGGCGCGGGGCAGCGGTCATCTGGCGCCGGTGTCCGTCAGCCACCTCCCCTCGGAGATCGCTCCGGTGGCCGAGGCGGTGAACGCGCTGATGGCGCGGGTGCGCCGGGCGCTGGATGCCGAGCGCAGCTTCACCGCCAACAGCGCCCATGAACTGCGCACGCCGGTGGCGGCTGCTCTGGCGCAGGCCCAGCGTCTCAGAGCCGAACTGCCGGAAGGCGCCGCCCGCGCCCGGACGGTCGAGATCGAAAGTGCGCTCAAGCGGCTGGCGCGCCTGTCGGAAAAACTGCTCCAGCTCGCCCGGGCCGAGGGCGCCAGTCTGATCGGTGAAGCGCCTGAAGACCTCGTGCCGGCGCTGCGCCTCGTCCTCGACGACCTGGCGGCCGAGGGCGCGGTCGCCGTCGCGCTGCCGCCGGCGGGCCGGTTCGTCTCGACGCTGGATCTGGACGCCTTCGCGATCCTGGCCCGCAATCTGATCGAGAACGCCCTCAAGCATGGCGACGCCAGCCAGCCGGTGCGTGTGGCGCTGACGGATGACGGGCGCTTCAGCGTCGTCAGCCCCGGGCCGGTTCTGGAACCGGTGATGCTCGCGGCGATGACGCAGCGCTTCGTGCGCGGCACGACCATGGCCGAGGGGGCGGGGCTCGGCCTCTCGATCGTCCAGGCGATCGCACAAGGGGTCGGCGCCGAGATCGCTTTCGTCTCGCCCGCAACAGGACAGGCCGGTGGCCTCGAGGTTGCGGTACGGCTCCCCGCCGCGACGCTGAAAGCCGGCTGAACGTCTTTCTGCGTCGTCTTCAGGTCGCTGTCAGCTTCGCGGCGCATCTCTCCTCGCATCGCTTCCGCAACCCTGAGCGTTGCCATGAGGAGAATTGCCATGAGATCTCTCGCCCGCGCCCTGACGCTCGCCCTCCCGCTCGGTCTCGCCGGTGTCATCGCGCACAGCGCCGTCGCCGAGGCACGGCCCGTCCGTATCACCACGACCTTGAAGCCCTATGGCGGGGACGGCGCCTATCTGGCGATCTACATCACCGATCCGCAGGGCAAGCTCGCCAAAACGGTCAGGATCGCCGGCGGCAAGGCCAAGTATCACAAGCATCTCAGCGCCTGGAACAGGCTGTCGGGCGGCAAGATCGACGGCACGACCGGCGCCAGCGTCGGCAGCGGACAGTCGCTCACGGTCAGTATCGAGATTGCCGATGCGCTGATCGACGCCGGCTACCAGATCCGCGTCGACAGCGCCGTCGAGAACGAAAACGACGTCCCCGGCGACGCGGTCGCGCCGCTGGCGACGGCTGGTGCGGGCAAGCCCGTCGCCGGGCGCGGCTATGTGAAATCCCTGACCTTCGACATGTGATCGGGACGGGATTTCGCGATGCTGCGCCAGATCCACTCCCTGCCCGGCCTGATCGCTGCGCTGCTCGTCGCGGTGCTGGCGCTGACCGGTGCCGTCCTGTCGGTCCAGCCGGCGCTGGAGCGCTTCGCGGCGCCTTCGGTCGTCACGGGAACGATCAGCGTCGCGGCACTGGCCGAGGCCGCCCGGGCGCAGCATGCCGAGATCGACAAGATCGTCCAGACCGCCTCCGGATCGCTCGTCGTGAGCTATTTCGAGGGCGACAAGGCCGGCGCGGACGTCGTCGATCCGGCCACGGGACGGGTGATGGGCCCGCATACGCCGTCGGCCACCATCCGCTTCATCACCAACCTGCACCGCTCGCTGCTTGTGGGCACGGCCGGCCGCGTCGCGGCGGGTCTCGGCGCTCTGGCGATGGTCGTCCTCACCGTCACCGGCGCGATGATGCTGGCGGCGCGCCAGGGCGGCTGGTCGGCCTGGCTGCGGCCGATCCGCGGCAGCGCCCGCCAGCGCTGGCATGCGCAGGCCGGGCGCCTCGCCATCGTCGGATTGCTGCTGACCGCGATGACCGGGTGTTTCCTGTCGCTGACCAGTTTCGAGCTGATCCCAGACGGGTCGGCCGATCCCGTGGCAACGTCGTCCGGCATCGGCGGCGAGCGCGCATCGGTCGGCAGCCTCGCGGCGCTGCAGGCCGTCAACCTCGCCGATCTGCGCGAACTCGCCTTTCCCTATGCGGCCGACCCGACCGACACCTACAGGCTGACCACCGCGGCCGGCGTGACGCAGATCGATGCGACCACTGGCGAAGCGCTATCCTTCCAGCCGCATTCGACCGCCCGGCAGTTCTACGAGATGATCTACATGCTCCACACCGGCCAGGGCCTGTGGCCGCTGGGCCTGCTGCTGGGGCTGTCTGCCCTGGCGGTGCCGGTCTTTGCGGTCACCGGCGCGATGATCTGGTGGCAACGCCGCCGCTCGCTGCCCCGTATCGCCGATAACCGCCCGGCCTCTGCGGCCGACACGATCATCCTGGTCGGCAGCGAGGGCAACAGCACCTGGGGCTTTGCCAGGACGCTGCATGCCGCGCTGACGCAGGCCGGACACAAGGTCCACGCGGCGCCGATGAACGCGCTGGCGCCCGCCTATCCGAAAGCAGCGCGGATGCTGATCCTGACCGCGACCTATGGCGACGGCACGGCGCCCGCGAGCGCCAGCGGCTTCCTGGCGAGGCTCGACCGCAGCACGTTGACCCTGCCCGTCGCCGTGCTGGGCTTCGGCGACCGCAGCTTTCCGAGATTCTGCCGCTTCGCCGAGGATGTCGGCACTGCCCTGGCCAAGAAGGGCTGGCCGGCTCTGATCGAGATCGACCGCATCGACCGCCAGTCGGCCCAGTCCTTCGCCCTCTGGGGCAACAAGCTGGGGATGGCGCTCGGGCACGCCCTGACGCTCGCCCATGTCGCGGAGCGGCCGAAGACCACGACGCTCGAACTGGTGAAGCGCGTGGACTACGGCGCCGAGGTCCAGGCGCCGACCGCCATCCTGACCTTCCGCCTGCCGGGAGCCGCGGCCGGGCGCCCCCTGTGGAAGCGGCTGTTCCCGGCCTCGCTGCCGCCCTTCGAGGCCGGCGACCTCGTCGGCATCCTCCCACCCGGCAGCACCGTGCCGCGCTATTACTCGCTCGCCTCGTCGGCGCGCGAGGGCATCCTCGAGATCTGCGTGCGCAAGCAGCCCGGCGGGCTCTGCTCGGGCTTTCTCAACGACCTGCCGCTCGGCGGCCGGATCGACGGCTTCATCAAGGCCAACCCCGCCTTCCGGCCCAATGCCAAGGCGACCCCGCTGATCCTGATCGGCGCCGGGGCCGGCATCGCACCGCTGATGGGTTTCCTGCGCGCCAACCGGACGCATCGCGAGGCGCATCTCTATTGGGGCGGGCGTTCCCCGGCCTCCGACTTCCTCTACCGCGAAGACCTCGCCGCCTGCATGGCCGACGGGCGCCTGACCGCGCTGAACGCCGTCTTCTCGCGGGTCGCAGCGGGCGGCTATGTGCAGGACGGGCTGGCGAGCGATGGCCCGCATCTGGCTGCGCTGCTGCAGCGCGGCGCCCAGATCATGGTCTGCGGCGGGCGCGAGATGGCCGGCGGCGTCTCCCAGGCCCTCGACGCGATCCTGGCCCCGATGGGCCTGAGCACGATCGCGCTCAAGGCGAGCGGGCTCTACCTCGAAGATGTCTACTGACCACCCGGCGGCGGAGCGCCGCAGCCTCAGCGGGCCGACGATGGGCACGCGCTATTCGGCGGTCTTCTACGGCTCCGGCGATGTCGATGAGCGCAGGCTCGCCGCCGCCCTGCAGTCGACGCTGGATCGGGTCGACCGCCAGATGTCGACCTGGAAGCCCGAATCGGACCTCAACCGCCTCAATGATGCGGCCACCAGGGTCTGGGTGCCCGTTCCCGCGGAATTGATGAGCGTCCTGCAGGCGTCCCTGCGGATCGGCCGGCAGTCGCAGGGTGCCTTCGACATCGGCGTCGGCGACCTCGTCGGCGCCTGGGGCTTCGGGGCCAGACCGGCCCACGGCGACGGCCTTCCGGGAGGCCCTGCCGTGCCGAAACCGGCGATCACGGCAGAGGCGCTCGAACTCGATCCGCACCTGCGCAGGGCGCGCAAGCACGCGACCCTCGCGCTCGACCTGTCGGGCATCGCCAAGGGGCACGGGGTCGACGAGATGGCGCGCGTGATGCGCCAGTTTTCGATCCCCGCCTGGCTGGTCGGCATTGACGGCGAAATGCGGGCGAGCGGGGCCAAGCCCGACGGAACGTCCTGGGCCGTCGCCCATGAGCGTCCGGTGCGGGGCGTCCGCGAGGCGATGGGCGTCATCGAACTCGAGGACCGCGCCATCGCGACCTCCGGAAACTACCGCCATTATCGCGATATCGGTGCGCGCACGATCTCGCACACGATGGACCCACGCAGCGGCATGCCCCTGGAAAACAGGCTGGCGTCCGTGACGGTGCTGGCGGAGACAGGCCTGGAAGCCGACGCCTGGGCGACGGCCCTGCTGGTGATGGGTGAGATCGCCGGGCCACGTCTGGCCCGCTTGATGGACATGGATGCGATCTTCGTGCTCGCGGACGGGACGGTCGAAACGACGCTGT
Organism: Bosea sp. RAC05; assembly: GCF_001713455.1. Lineage (NCBI taxonomy): Bacteria > Pseudomonadati > Pseudomonadota > Alphaproteobacteria > Hyphomicrobiales > Alloboseaceae > Allobosea > Allobosea sp. RAC05. Next base: position 2,177,106 of record NZ_CP016464.1, on the reverse strand, counting down.
GACTTGGGGAGTTCGCTGCATGAGCCAAGCTCGTGGCTCACGCGCAAACGGGTTGCGCGCCAACGTGATCGCGCCGGACCGTCTGGTTTTCGGAACGCAACCACCATCCGCAACTGGCCCATTGCTGCGCATGCCCCAGACAGCTCGATCATGTTCGAGCACCATCCTTCGTCGTGGATGCTGCGGCCCGCGACTGGCGGGATGTCGCTTGCTCGGCGCGCTTCTTCCCGTCGCAGCTTGGCTTACCTTCTCGAAGCCAGCGCTGTGCTGCAGCGTCAGCTCTGCTCGAGGCGCGACCTCAGGCCCAGCAGGATGTCGCAGACCGGTTCGAGATCCCGCACAGCGAAGCCGTTCCGCAGGTCGGGCACGTGGGCGGCGATCCTGTCAGCGAGAATGCCGGTGAACGAGACCCGGCCATCGGCCCGGACGACCAGCCCGTTGCTCTCCTCAAACGAGGCATTCCAGGCCACCGCCTCCGCTTCCGCCAGCCCCTCCGGAAGGTCGAGCTTCAGTTCCCCGCGCGCCAGTTGGACCGGATAACCACCGGGCAGACCGTTGGGCCCTGGCACATGCCCATGCCAAGAACCGCCTGCCGCCATGGCGAGCAGCATCGGAACGCCACTTGCACCGGAAATCTCGATCACCGGCTCGGGCGTGAGCTGGATGTCGGCAAAGCGGTCGTAGACGTCGGCCACCTCTTTGCCGTCGAGCCAGACGCGCGGAGGCCGCGCCTGCCGGTCCTCGGGCTTTCGGCGCCAGGCCGCCAGATTCTGGTAATGCGCGAGAACCTTGATCTGCGCGCCGGCCGGCGTCGACTGGGAGCCGATGAAGACGTTCGACAGGATCGCGACATTGCCCATGCCGCAGGCGACCTGATGGCCCATGGCTCGAAGCATGCCGTTGACCACGTCCGGGAAGCTGCAATTGACCAGCGTCACCGGCCTGCCGCTGCGGGTGATGGCAGCCGCCATGCGCGAGCTGATCAAGGCCTGGAACACAGCGGTCGCGCTCAGCCCCCCCTCTGCGACCAGCCGGGTCCAGGCATTGCCGCTCTGGGCGATGACCTGCGAGGTCTGGATCGACGCCGCCTGCACGACGATGCGGGGTGCGGTCGCCGCGAGCAGCCGATCGGAGGCCTCGGGGGCCAGCAGATCGATGGCATGGGTGATGAAGCGCGCCTTCGTACCGAATAGGGCGGCACGCGCATTGGCGGCGGTGCGCAGCCAGTTCAGGCGCTCGGCATTGCGCCCGGCGATGACGACCGCAACCGGGTCACGGGCGGTCGCGGCGATATCGAAGGCGATACGGGCGGCAAAACCGCCGGTGCCGGAGATGAGGATATCGCAGCCGGCCATCTTCAGCCCACCGCCGCCGCAGCCGCGCGATCCCAGGCGTCGTCGAGCCGGGGCGAGAGCCTGTGCTTCATGATCCGCTGGCTGGCCGTGCGCTCGAACTCGTCGACGAAGGCGATGTAGCGCGGGTTCTGGTAGGGAGCGAGGCGCGCGCCCAGCCAGTCGGAGAGTGCGGCCTCGTCGAGCGTGGCGCCCGCGCGCGGCTTGACGAAGAGCTTGATGTCCTGCTCGCCAACATCCGACGCGACGCCGATCATGGCGCAGTCCTCGATGTCCTCATGCTCGGCCGCGACATGCTCGACCTCCCAGGCCGAGACGTTCTCGCCCTTGCAGCGCACGCTGTCGGTCATGCGGCCATGGAAGAAGAGGTTGCCCTCAGTGTCCCAGGAGCCGAGATCGCCGGTGTGGAGGGCGCCGCCGCGCAGCGCCTTGGCGGTCGCCTCGGGATTGTCGAGATAGCCGGGGAAGATCGCGCCGGGAATATCGGTCTCGACCACGATCTCGCCGCGCTCAGCCGTCGCGACCGGCGTGCCGTCCGGCCGCAGCAGCCTGACCGTGAACCACGGCATCGGCTTGCCCACGGAGCCGACGACGCCATTGTCGTTGCAGGTGGTGATGCTGGAGGCCTCCGTCATGCCGTAGCATTCGCGGATCTCGATGCCGAAGCGGTCGCGGAACAGCGGCCAGATATCGGCCGGGCAGCCGCCACCCCAGGAGATCCGTGCACCATGGCTGCGGTCGAGCGGGCCCTCGGGCTGCTTGAGCAGGATCTGCAGGATGCCGCCGAGATGGTGGATATGGGTCGCCCCCTCGGCCTTGACCTGACTCCAGAAGCGGCTGGCGCTGAAGCGGTCGACCATGGCGAGCGTCACGTCGCGGATCATCGGCAGCGGCAAGAGCTGCGCCCCGCCGATGTGATAGAGCGGTTCCCAGACGAAGAAGACCTCGCCCGACTTCGCCGCCGACACGCGCCCGACGCCCTCGGCGGCGAGCCGCAACATGCGGTGCGAAACGACGACGCCCTTGGGCCGCCCCGTCGTCCCGGAGGTATACATGATCGCGAAGACGTCGTCGGGCGCGGGTGCGGGCTCGTCGAATCCGGCCACGCTGCCGAGGATCGCGTCGAGCTCTGCGCCCTGCTTCAGGATCGGCGGCGCAGTCGTCCCGGCGAGCGCGTCCTCGACCAGTTCGGCGAGATCCGCGTCGGCCAGGATCAGCTTCGGCTGCGGATGCGTCAGCAGATAGCGAAGCCCCTCCCCGCGCTGCTGGGCGTTGACCGGAATCCAGGCGACGCCTGCGCGGGCGAGGCCGAAGACGATCGCAATGGTCGCGACGGAGTTGCGCATCATCACAGCGACGCGGTCGCCCGGCTTCAGGCCGCGCGCGCGCAGATGCGCGGCGAAGGCCGAGGAGCTGCGTTCGATGTCGCCATAGCTGACCGGCACGCCGCAATAGCGCGCATAGATCCGATCGGGATCGCGGGCGGCGCACCGCGTCAGGAGATCGACAAAGCCGGCATCGTTGGTGGGAGTCATGGTCGGTCGTTCGGTTCGCGCGAAGTTCAGGAGGCGGAAGAGGACGAGGAGCGGAAGCGCTCGGCCACCAGCAGCATCACCGTCACCACGACGAAGACAACCACGGACACCGCCGCCAGCGTCGGATTGAGCTGCAGGATCATGTCGTCCCACATCTGCTTGGGCAAAGTCGTCTTGACGCCGCCGCTGACGAAAATCGCGATGGTGAGTTCGTCGAAGGAGGTGATGAAGGAGAACAGGAAGGCCGCGACGAGGCCACCCTTGACCAGCGGGATCGTCACGCCGGTCAATGTCTTCAGCCGGTTGGCGCCGAGTGTCGCCGCCGCCTGGTCGAGGCGCTGGTCGTAGCTCTTGAGCACGGCGGCCATGGTCACGAGCGCGAAGGGGATGGCCAGCACGGTGTGGCCGATGATCAGGCCGAGATCGGTCGCGACCAGCCCGATGCGGGCGAAGAGGTAGAACAGCCCCACCGCGATGACGATGCGCGGCACGATCATCGGCGCGAGAAAGAAGGCGAAGATGAGCCCGCTCCAGCGCGTGCGGCTGTTGGCCAGCGCCAGCGCCGTGAAGCCGCCGATGGTGGTCGCCGCAATGGCCGTCGCGAAGGCGACCAGGAAGGAGCGGATCGTCGCCTGGATCCAGAGCGGGGATTCGAAATAGGTCCGGAACCAGGTCAGCCCATAGCCGGGCGGCGGGAATTCGAGGAATTGCGAGGAGGTGAAGGCCAGCGGGATGACCAGCAGCGTCGGCAGCACGAGGAAGCCGATCACGAGCCAGGCGAAGGCCGGCAGGATGAGCCCGCTGCCGCGCCGCCCGAGCAGGGTCTGCGCGAGACGCGACAGGGTGCCTGCGAAGCGGGCAATCACGGCGAGAATAGCCAGGCCGAGATCGCGGATCCGCCCCGTGCCGACCTGCGCCGCGCCTCCGGCGATGGTCGAGATTCCGAAAACCCGATCATAGACCCAGCAGGAGATCAGCGCCGCCGCCAGCATCATCGCCGCGAGCGCACCCGCGAAGGGCCAGTTCAGCAACTCCTGCACCTGCGTGATGATCAGCTGCGCCAGCATCGTCTCGCGACGCCCGCCAAGGAAGGCGGGCACGATGAAGAAGCCGAGCGAGGAGATGAAGACGAGCAGCCCCGCCGCTGCGACGCCGGGCAGCGACAGCTTGAAATAGACCAGCCAGAAGGCGTGCGCCGGCGAGGCGCCCAGCGTCTGCGCCGCCTGGACCAGGCGGCGGTCGATGCCCGCCATGACCGGCAGCATCGTCATCACCGCGAGCGGCACCATGGCGTGGACCATGCCGACCATGACGCCGAATTCGTTGTGCAGCAGCGTCAGGGGCTGGTCGACGAGCCCCGACCCCGTCGCGAGCGAATTGATGATGCCGCTGCGGCCGAGCACGATCATCCACGCGAAGGTCTTGACGAGGTAGCTCGTCCAGAACGGCACCATGACGAAGAGCAGCATGCGGCCGCGATACATATCGGGCAGCCGCGACAGCCAGTAGGCCAGCGGATAGCCGATCAGCAGCGAGTACAGCGCCGTGTAGCCGGCGATCCGGAAGGTGATGCCGAGCACGCGCAGATAGACATCGGTCGCCGCGATCCGCTGGTAGGTCGCGATCGAAGCCTTGCCGCTGTTGGGGTCGAACAGGCTCAGGCCCATGAGCTGCGCCACCGGCCAGACAAAAAAGACGGCCAGGAACAGCAGGCCGGGCACGGCGAGCCAGAGCGCACCGAGGCGGAAGGCACGCGCCTCCCGCAGCTGGGACGAGGCCGCGACGGCGCTCATGCGACGAGAACCGCCCGGTCGCGGGCCCAGCCGGCGACGATCTGCTCATTGATGCTCGGCACGGCATCGTCGGGCCCCAGCCGCAGCACGAGCTGGCCGCCATCGCCGAGCGTGGCGATGACCCGCGTCTCGGAGCCGGCATAGACGATCTCGCTGACGCGGCCGGTGACGGCGTTGCCGTCGGGCGCGCCGAGCTTGAGATGCTCGGGGCGGATCACGAGCGCGGGCTCGGCGCCGGGGCTGGCGGCATTCACAGGCAGCGCGAAGCGGCCAAGGGCCGTCTCGAGCGAGCCATTGCCGTCCCAGCGGCCGCGAAAGATGTTGGAGACGCCGATGAAGTCGGCCGCAAAGGCGGTGCGGGGCCGCTCATAGATCTCGCGCGGCGTGCCGAGCTGTTCGATCCTGGCGTGGTTCATCAGGCAGATCCGGTCGGAGAGCGCCAGCGCCTCCTCCTGGTCATGCGTGACATAGACGATCGTCGCGCCGCTCTCGCGGTGCAGCCGCTTGATCTCGATCTGCATGTGCTCGCGCAGCTTCTTGTCGAGCGCGCCGAGCGGTTCGTCCATCAGGATGATCGAGGGCTGGTAGACGAAGCAGCGGGCGAGCGCGACGCGCTGTTGCTGGCCGCCGGAGAGTTCGCGCGGGAAGCGTTTCGCAAGCTGGCCGAGATGGACCATGGCGAGTGCGGCCTCGACGCGCTGAGCGATCTCGGCCGAGGGCCGCCTGCGCATTTTCAAGGGAAAGGCGATGTTCTCGGCGACGGTGAGATGCGGGAACAACGCATAGTGCTGGAAGACGAGGCCGATGTCGCGCTGGTGGACCGGCATGTGCGACTGGTCGCGCCCATCGATCACCACCCTGCCCTCGCTCGCCTCGACCAGACCGCAGATCAGCTGAAGCAGGGTCGTCTTGCCGGAGCCCGAAGGCCCCAGCAAGGTGAGGAACTCGCCCTCGGCGACGCTGAGCGAGCTCGGCTCGAGGGCCGTGGTCGCGCCATAGCGCTTGCCAAGGCCTTCGATGACCAGCTTGCTCTTCGTCGCCGCGGCGGCGGGCGTGTCGGTCCCTATCGTCATCGCGATCAGGTCAGGAGCCAGGAGTTGAAGCGCTCGGAGACCTTCGCGCGGTTGGCGCTCCACCAGGCTTCGTCCGCGATCGCCATCTGCTTCAGGTTGTCCGGAGAGGTCGGCAGGACCTTGGCGCGCTCGGCGGGGATCGTCTGGTAGGCGTCGAGATTGGTCGGGCCATAGGCCAGGATCTCGGTGAAGAGAGCCTGGGCCTTCGGGTCCGAACAGAAGCGCACGAACTGGCGGGAGACTTCGGCCTTCGGCCCGCCCTTCGGCAGGGCCCAGCCCTCGATCGAGTAGAGGCCCTGGTTCCAGACGATCTTCGCGGGCGTGCCGCCATCGATCGCCGCCTGCAGGCGGGCATTCCAGCCCGGCAGCATGTCGACCTCGCCGCTCTGGAGCAGCTGCGTCGACTGGGCGCCGCCGGTCCACCAGACCGCGACATGCGGCTTGATCTTGTCGAGGACCTTGAAGGCGCGGTCGACATCGAGCGGGTAGAGCTTGTCGAGCGGCACGCCGTCGGCGAGCAGCGCCTGCTCGAGCGTATCGATCGGGTTCTTGCGCAGCGCGCGCCGGCCCGGGAACTTCTCGACGTTGAAGAAGTCGGCCCAGCTCGCCGGTGCGGTTTTCACGCGGTCCGTGCGATAGGCGAAGACGGTCGAATAGACATCCGTGCCCATGAACAGCGGCGAGATCGCCTCCGGCATCAGCTTGGGCACGTCGGCATGCGTGAAGCCGATCGGATCGAGCAGGCCCTGACCGGCGAGGATGTCGCGCGCCGAGAGCGTCAGCGTGCAGACGTCCCAGGTGTAGGATTTGGTCTCGACCATCGCCTTGAACTGGGCGGTGGGCTCGGCCTCGCGGGCGACGTTGACGACCTTGTTGCCGGTCGCCTTCTCGAAGGGGTCGTAGAAGGCCTTGCGGAACGCCGGCCCGAAAGGACCGCCGGGATCGGCGACGATGATCTGCGTCGCGGCTCTGGCGCGCCCGATCAGGGCCGGCGCCAGCATTGCGCCGGCGGCGACACCACCGGCCAGTTGCAGGAGGTGGCGCCGGTTAGGCCTGTTCATGATGCTGCTGGTCATCGTTCTCTCCCGTTCAGCGGTTTTCCGCATTTCCCCGTGGTCGTCCGGTCGTCTCGCGTCAGGCGCTCTTCTTGGCGGCGCGCTTGGCGAGGAACTCCTCCATCATCCGCGCCGGCTCGCCGGTCGCGTAGGCTTCGCGCTGGTTGCGGATGCCGGCGGACAGGCAATCACGGAAGCCGGCCTCGGTCACCTCGCGGAAGCGGGCGCGGTTGAGCCGCATCGCGACCGGCGGCTTGCCGGCGAGCTCGGTGGCGAGTTCCAGCGCGGCCGCCATCACCTGCTCCTGCGGCACGAGCCGGTTGATCACGCCGATGCGGAAGCACTCCTCGGCATCCATCATCCGCCCGGTCAGGGTCAGGTCGATGGTGCGGCCGAGTCCGATCAGCTCGCGCATGATCCAGGGGCCGGTGGTCGAGGCGATGCCGGAGTTGATCTCGGGCTGGCCCATGGTGACGCCGGGATGGCCGACGCGCAGGTCGCACAGGAGCGACACCTGGAAGGCCGATCCGGCCGCGACGCCGTTGAGCGCCGCCACGATCGGCTTCGAGAGCGAGCGGATCCGGTCGTAGAGGCGCTCCCACTCGCCGATCCACAGCTCGGCCCGGTCGGGATCGAAGGTCTTGGTCTCATTGAGATCCTGCCCCGCGCCGAAGGCGCGGTCGCCCGCCCCGGTGAGGATGATGGCGCGCACGGCCGCATTGGCCTCCAGCGCGTCGAGCGCCTCGACGAGGCGGGCCCGCATCGGCGCGTTCCAGGCGTTCAGCTTGTCGGGGCGGTTCAGGGTCAGAATGCCGACCGGCCCGCGCACCTCGCTGAGGATGAAGTCCTTCATGGCACTCTCCGATGCATATTTATCGATATGCGATAAGTTCTATTGAATGATCGGCGCGAATGCCCGATCTTGTCAAGGCCGCAGCCCGCAGCCATTGATCGCCGCAGGAGAACCATCGATGTCCGAGACGAGCGAGCGCAGCGGCGCCAGCCTCAAGAGCGAGCGGCCGGTGCGCGGCAAGGGCGACCAGGGCGGCCGATCCAGCGCGCTGATGGTCAACTCGGTGGAGAAGGCTTTCCGCGTGCTCTCGGCCTTTGGCCGCCAGCATCAGACGCTCAATCTCTCCCAGGTCGCCTCGGAAACGGGGATGGATCTCAGCGCGGCGCAGCGTTTCACCCATACGCTGACGCAGCTCGGCTACCTCCACAAGGACGCCGAAACCAAGCGCTTCGAGCTCACGGCCAAGACGCTCGATCTCGGCTATCACTTCATCCGCAGCAGCCGCCTCGTCGACCGGGCGATGCCCTATCTGATGCACCTCAGCAAGGAGACCGAGGAAACCGTCAATCTGACGATGCGCGAGGGCACGGAGATCATCTTCGTCTCGCGCTTCCTAAGCCGGCACGTCCTCAACACCGACGTCATCATCGGCACCCGCATGCCGGCCTATTGCACGGCGCCGGGCATCGCGATGCTGTCGCGCCTGCCGGAGGACGAGGCGATGGCGGTGATCGACGCCTCCGACCTCAAGGCCTACACCCCGTCCACGACCTGGCAGCGCGATGCGCTCCGGGAGAAGATTCGCCAGGCGGCCGCGCAGGGCTTCGCCACCGCCTTCGAGGAGGTCTATCTCGGGGACGCCTCGATCGCCGCGCCCATCCTCGACCATCGCGGCCGTCCGGAAGGGGCGGTCAATGTTGCGGCCTCCTGCTCGCGCTACAGCCGCGAGGAGGTCGTCGCCCGCTTCTCATCGCTGATCATCGCTGCCGCCCACGCGATCTCGCGGGTCTGATCGTCTCGACGCGCATGATCCGGCATGCCGGCATCGCTTGACAGCGTCGCCGGTCACTTTACCAATATACGCATGGATTTATCGCATTGCGATATCTGGGTGTCGTTGTGACCACTGACGGCGCCCAGTTCATGCGCGTCGTCCCGCGTCGCGGGGCCGCGATCGCTGTGGAATTCGACGGCCTGCACTTGGCCGCAACGGAGGGTGACAGCATCCTGGCCGTCCTGCTGACCCACGGCCTGATCCTGCGCCGCCACGAATTCGGCAATGAGTCGCGTTCGGGCTTCTGCCTGATGGGCGCCTGCCAGGATTGCTGGGTCTGGAGCGGGCTTGGCGGACGCTTGCGCGCCTGTACGACGCCGGTTGCCGACGGCATGATCCTCGCCAGCCAGCCGCCAGCCGGTCCCCATGAGTAGCATCGTCATCGTCGGGGCCGGGCCGGCCGGTATCGCGGCGGCAGAATTGCTCTGCAGCCACGGACACCGGCCCGTCGTGATTGACGAGGGCGAGCGCGCCGGCGGCCAAGGGTATCGCCGCCCCTCACCCGATCTCGCGCTCGACATGCACGCTCTGATGGGCAGCGAGGCCGGCCGCTACGAGGCGCTGCACCGCCGCTTCGCCGCCCTGGCGGAGCACATCGACTACCGCCCGCGCACGCTGGTCTGGGCGATCGAGGGGCACACGCTGCATCTCCTGCATCAAGGGCGGGTGGAAACGATCGAGGCCGACAGGCTGCTGCTGGCGACAGGAGCCATGGACCGGGTGGCACCATTGCCCGGATGGACCCTGCCGGGGGTCTTCACCCTGGGCGGGGCGCAGGTCGCGCTCAAGGATCAGGGCTGCCTGATCGGCCGGCGCGTCGCCTTCCTCGGCTCCTCGCCCCTGCTGCTGCTCGCCGCCAAGCAGTATCGGCAGATGGGCGGCACCGTCGCCGTCATCGCGGACACGACGGGCCTCGCAGCGAAGGCAACGGCGCTGCCGGGACTTCTGGCCTCGCCGCGAACGCTGCTGCGCGGGCTTGGCGGCATGGCTGGCGCGCTGCGCGCCGGCACGCCCCCGCTGCACGGCGTCACCCCGCTCGCGATCGAGGGGGACGGCCATGTCCAGTCGCTGCTGCTGCGCGATGCGGCAGGGCGCGAACGCCGCTTCCCCTGCGACGCGGTCGCGCTGGGATACGGCCTCAAGCCCGAAACCCAGCTCGCCGACCTCGCGGGGGCCCGTTTCGCCTATGACGAGGCGTTCCGGCTCTTCCTGCCGGAGACGGATGTTTTCGGCCGGGCGCGCCCCGGCCTCTATCTCGCCGGAGACGGCGCCAGCATAGGCGGCGCCGACGCGGCCGAGGCCAGCGGCGCCCTCGCCGCCCATGCGATCCTGGCTGATCTCGGCGCACCACCCGCTGCTGCTGCGGTCAGGACGCTGACGCGCAGGGTGGCCAGGCTGCACGGTTTCCAGCGCAGCCTCGCGCGGGCGTTTGCCTGGCCGGTCGCCCAGATCCGGGCCCTGCCCGACGACACGCTGTTGTGCCGCTGCGAATCCGTCACCATCGGCGCGGTGCGCACGGCCATGGCGCAGGCGCTCGGCCCGGTCGAGGTCAACCGCGTCAAGGCGATGACGCGCTGCGGCATGGGACGCTGCCAGGGCCGCGTCTGCGGGCCGGCCCTCCAGGAAATCGTCGCCGGAGCGTCCGGCCAGGACGGGGCAGGCGCCGGCCGCCTGCGCGGTCAGGCGCCGGTCAAGCCGATCGCCCTCTCCGCAGCCGGGGAGTCGACGCCATGAGCCGCGCGAGCGCCGACGTCGCGATCATCGGGGGCGGTCTGATCGGTGTCTGGACGGCCTTCTTCCTGGCGCGGCGCGGCCAGAGCGTGACGCTGTTCGAGAAGGGCGTGGTCGGCGCCCAGTCGAGCGGCACGAATTTCGGCAATCTGCGGCTGCAGGGCCGCTTTCCCGGCCAATATCCCCTGTCATTGCGCTCGCATGCGCTGTGGGAGGATTTCGAGGGGCTGATCGGCGAGGACTGCGAGTTCGCGCAGACGGGCCATCTCTATTGTGCCTTCGACGCCGGCGAGGCCGCGCGGCTCGAAGCCTATGCGCAGGTCTCCGAGTCGCACGGCCTGGCCATCGAACGGCTCGCGCCGCACGATCTGCGTCGGCGCTTCCCCTGGCTGAGCGACCGGGCGATCGCCGCCACCTTCTGCGCGCGCGACGCGACCGCTAACCCGCGGCTGGCAACGCCGGCCGTGGCGCGTGCGGCGCAGCGGCAGGGGGTGGAGATCCGCGAGAATGCGCACGTCACAGCCGTCACCCGGCAAGGCGACGGCTTCAGGATCACCACCGCCGACGGGCGCGGGCTGAGCTGCGCGGCACTCGTCAACGCGGCCGGAGCCTGGGCCGTCCAGATAGCGGAATGCTTCGGGGAGACGGCGCCGGTCTTCGCGGCAGGGCCGCCGCAATTCGTCACCGAGCCCGTGCCACCGCTGTTCACGCCCTCGCTCCAGACGATCGACGGCTCCGTCATCGCCCGCCAGACCGAGCGCGGCAACGTCATCCTCGCGGGCTATCCGCGCACGGCGGCCGATGCGGTGGCAAACCGTGCGCCGGTGCCGCCGGCCAAGACGCTGGCTGCCATGCGGGCGCTCGGAGGACTCGTGCCGGCCCTCGCGCAGGCGCATGTGATCCGCGTCTGGTCCGGCATCGAGGGCTATCTGCCCGACATGATCCCGGTGATCGGGAGGAGCGACACCACGCCGGGCCTGTTCCACGCCTTCGGCTTCTGCGGCCATGGCTTCCAGATCGGCCCCGGCGTCGGCCTGTGCCTCAGCGAATTGATCGTCGACGGCGCGACGCAGACCCCGCTGGAGCCCTTCTCGATTGCAAGGTTCCGCACGCCCGCGGCGGTCAGCGAAAAGTTCCTCAAGGAGTTTGATCGCCCCGGCGACACTGCGAGCAAGCGATCTCCCGAAACTGTCCCAACGATCGGCCAGGGCTAGCGCGCTGGATGCCGGCCAACTCATGCGTGTTCGGCCGGCTTGAGTGTCAGCGGCTGGCGCGACGCGCCCGGCCCCCGCGGCCGGCGCTTCTGGCCCGAAGCGGACGCATGCAAGGTCTGGTTTCTGGGCGGCTCGATGACCCGCCCCCGTGCTGGTCAGGCTGACGGGCTCCCGCTTTCGGCCTTGCCGCCCCATTGATCGAAGTCGCGCACGAGCGCGATCAGCTGCGCCAGGAGCCGTGACGTGTCGGCGCGGCGATAGCTCATGATGATCGGCGTCGTCATCTGGGGCTCGTCGAGCTCGATGAAGCGCACGTCGTCCCGCCCCAGCCGCCTGACCGAGGCCGGCACGACGCAGATGCCGCCGCCCGAGGCCACCAGCCCGAGCGCGGTCTGGAGCTCGCGCGCCTCCATCCCGATCTGCGGCTGGACGCCGGCTTCGCGGTAGAAGTCGAGGACCTGGTCGGCATAGCTCGGACGCGGCGACTTCGGGTAGATGATCAGAGGCTCGCCGGCGGTGTCGCGCAGCCTGAGCTTCTCCACGGTCCTGGCCAGGGGATGATCGACGGGCACGGCGAGCCAGAGCCTTTCCTCGCGCACCACCTTGCGCACGAGGCTCTCGTCCTCGAACCTCAAGCGGCCCAGACCGACGTCGATGCGGCCGTCCTTGAGGGCGGCGACCTGCTCCATCGTGGTCATCTCGAGCAGCTGGACCTCGACGCCGGGCACCGCGATCCGGAAACGACGGATGAGCTCGGGCAGCGCGTCGTACAGGGTCGAGGCCACGAAGCCGATGTTGAACTGAAGGACCATGCCCTTGGCGATGCGCCGGGTCATCGCCTTGGTGTCCTCGACCCGCTGCAGGATCTGACGGGCCTGTTCGAAGAGGTATCGACCCGGCTCGGTGAGCGTGATCGGCCGGCCGCGGTCGAGCAGCCTCACGCCCAGTTCCTCCTCGAGCTGCTGGATCTGCCGGCTGAGCGGGGGCTGGGCGATGTTCAGTTTCTCGGAGGCACGGCTGAAAGAGCCTTCCGCTGCAACCGTCGTGAAATAGCGCAAATGGCGCAGCTCCATGGGGCGTACCTCCGGACGAACCGTCTGTCTCTCGCGAAACTCGATACCTTACAGGTATGAAATTAGACATAATTGATGCTGTTTCGTCAATGAAACGCGCTCTATGCTTTTTTTGAAGGGGAGTAGCGCTCATGAAAAAAAGATCGCGCATTGCCATCATCGGCGCAGGAATTGGGGGGCTGACACTTGCCCTCGCCTTGCGTCAGAGGGGCATTGAAGCCGACGTCTTCGAGCAGGCCACGCAGCTGACCGAGATCGGCGCGGCCATCGCGCTGTCCGCCAATGGAACCCGCGAACTGGAGCGGCTGGGCTGCCTCGCCGCCCTGTCGGCCGTCTCGACGGAGCCGACGGAGCTGATCTATCGCGGCTGGAAATCTGATGCGCGGATCGCGGCCTTTCCCGTGCGCCATGACCGCGCTTACGTCAGGCAGTTTGGCGCGCCCTATTTCGGCATTCACCGGGCCGATCTGCAGCGCATTCTGTCCGGAGCCCATGGCGGCGATCGCCTGCACCTGGGTCATCGGGTGGAGCGCCTTGTCGAGCGCGAAGACGGCGTTCACATCAGCTTCGGCAATGGCGAGCAGGTTGTCGCTGATATCGTCATCGGGGCCGACGGCGTGCGATCCGCGGTGCGGCGCCATGTGAGCGCTACCGCCGCCATGCGCTACTCGCGGACGTCGGCCTTTCGCGGCATCGTTCCCATCGAGGCGCTGCCATCGCTTCCCGATCCGGAGGCCATTCAGTTCTGGATGGGGCCGAATGCGCATCTGCTGCACTATGCCATCGGGGGCGCCAGCAAGGCGGTCAACTATTTCGCCGTGGTCGAAGGGCCCGGTGTCTGGCCGAACCCCGAGGGCTCGACCGCTCCGATCGACCACAAGACCGCGCTGGATGCGTTTCGCGGCTGGCATCCGGCCGTCATCGAAATGATCGATGCCTCGCGCCACACGATCCGCTGGGGATTGTTCACGGTGCCGCCGGTTCTGAACTGGTCGCGAGGCCGCGTCGCCCTGATGGGCGATTCCGTCCATGGCATGCTGCCTCATCACGGACAGGGCGCGAACACCACGATCGAGGATGCCGTTACCCTGGCCGTTCTGCTGTCGGCTCTGCCGGACAGAAGCAACAGCCGCGATCTGCAAGAGCTGTTCTCGAGCTATCAGTCGATGCGCCAACGGCGCACCCGCACGATCCAGCGCAGCGCATGGGCCACGAACCGGGAACTGCATCTGCCGGATGGTCCTGAGCTGAAGTCCCGCGACCGGCGTGTCGCCGCGTTTCCGGATCGCTTCGGCTGGATTCACGCCTTCGATGCCCAGGCCGTCGCCCGCCAACATGTCGAAGACCGCGAGCTGGTCCCGGCCTGACAGCCGAGCAGCAGGCCATGTCCGAAGACCCACAGGAACAACCGCTCCCGCGCGGGATGACTTTCTGGATCTAGTCTTGTTCTATACTTCATGGAGTGACGCAACGGTGCCTACGGCAAGCATCCAGATCGAACAGGTCGAGACGTTTCTGGTCGATGTGCCGACCATCCGTCCGCACCAGCTCGCCATGACGACGATGAAGGGCCAGACGCTGATGATCGTCCGGATCCGGACATCGGACGGCGTCGTCGGCATCGGCGAAGGCACAACGATCGGCGGGCTCTCCTACGGGGCGGAAAGCCCGGAGAGCATGAAGCTCACGATCGATACCTATCTCGCTCCCATCCTGCTTCAGTGCGATCCGGGCCGGGTGGCCTTGACGATGGCGGCCATCGGAAAGGCCGTGCAGGGCAATCATTTCGCCAAATGCGCCGTGGAAATCGCCCTGCTCGACGCGATGGGGAAACGCACCGGGCTGGCCCTGTCCGAGCTCCTGGGCGGCCGCCAGCATGACCGGTTGCCGGTCGCCTGGACCCTGGCAAGCGGCGAGACGGCCCGCGACATCGAAGAGGCCGAGGGGATGCTGGCCAGGCGTCGCCACAACATCTTCAAGCTGAAGATCGGGAAAGGCGACCCGCGGGCCAACATTGCCCATGTCGCCGCCATCAAGCGCGCGCTCGGCGAGCGGGCCAGCGTCCGTGTCGACATCAACCAGGCCTGGAGCGAGGCGACGGCCTCGGCCATGCTGCCCCTGCTGCGCGATGCCGGCGTGGACCTGGTCGAGCAGCCGATTGCGCTGCGCAACGTCAGGGGCCTGGCCCGGCTGGCCCGCGAAAGCTCGGTCGCGATCATGGCTGACGAGGCCCTGCATGGGCCCGAAAGCGCCTTCAACATCGCGCAGCAGGCCGGCGCTGATGTGTTTGCGATCAAGATCATGCAGTCGAGTGGGCTCTTCGCGGCCGGCAAGGTCGCCGCCATCGCCGAAGCCGCAGGCATCGGCCTCTACGGCGGAACCATGCTCGAAGGCGGTGTCGCGACCGCAGCCTCGGCCCATCTGTTCTCGACCTTCGCCAAGCTCGAATGGGGAACCGAGCTGTTCGGTCCGCTGCTGCTGACCGAGGAGATCCTGGAAGAGCCGCTCGACTACAGCGAGTTCAGCCTGGCCGTCCCGACCGGCCCCGGCCTCGGGATCGCGCTCGACGAGTGCCAGATCAGCCTCTTCCGGCGCGACCGCGCCGAGCGCAGCATCCATGTGGTGCCGCGGCTGATGACGGGGTCCTGAGCGATGCTGTTCCAGGTCCAGATGGAGGTTCGCATTCCCCATGATCTGCCGGCCGAGACGGCGGATGCGCTGAAGAAGGCCGAGCGCGAGCGGGCGCATGCGCTCCAGCGCGAGGGCAAATGGCGGCATCTGTGGCGTCATGCCGGCCGCTATGCCAACACCTCGATTTTCGATGTCGACGGGGCGCAGGAGCTTCACGACATCCTGTCGACGCTGCCGCTGTTCCCCTTCATGGAGATCGGCGTCACGCCACTCTGCCGACACCCGTCGTCGATCCACGACGACGACCGCTGAAAGTCAACGCTGACAGAAGATCACGTTCAAAACACGAGGGAAACGCCATGCCTGCCAATCTGATGACCAAAGCCCAGATGAAGGAACTCGCCGAGGAGGCCTCCGGCCTCAAGCAGAGCGGCGGCGACCCCCGGGTCAAGGAGATCGCCAACCGGCTGCTCTATCGCCTGATGCAGGTGATCGACGAATGCGACGTCTCGATGGAGGAGTTCTGGGCCGGCATCGGCTTCATCGCCCAGACCGGCAAGAACAACGAGTTCGGCCTGCTCGTGCCGGGCGTCGCGCTCGAGCACTTCCTCGACCTGCGCCTCGACGAGGCGGAGAAGAAGGCCGGCATCAAGGGCGGCACGCTGCGCACGATCGAGGGCCCGCTCTATGTCGCCGGCGCGCCGCTGTCGAAGGGCGAAGCCCGCATGGACGACGGCACCGATCCGGGCGAGCCCTTCGTCATCGAAGGCCAGGTGCGCGGCGAGGACGGCAACATCATCGCCGGCGCCATCGTCGATCTCTGGCACGCCAATTCGAAGGGCGGCTATTCCTTCATCGATGGCGAGCAGGCGCCCTACAACCTGCGCCGGCGCATCGAGACCGACGAGAAGGGCCGCTATCTCGCCCGCTCGATCGTGCCCAACGGCTATGGCTGCCCGCCGCTGAGCTGCACCCGCAAGGCGATGAACCTGATGGGCCGCCATGCCGAGCGCCCGGCGCATGTGCACTTCTTCGTCTCGGCGCCGGGCTACCGGAAGCTGACCACGCAGTTCAACTTCACCGGCGACAAGTATCTCTACACCGACTTCGCCTTCGGAACCCGCGAAGAGCTCGTCGTGACCCTGGAGCGTGTCACGGACGCCAACGCCATCCGCAATGCGGGCTTCAACCGCCCCTTCGCGCGTGCGACCTTCGATGTCGTGATGACGAAGGAGCGCGCCGGCGCGCCGAAGACCGAGGTCGCCCGCGAGCACGTGATCGCCGCCTGAGCCAGACCGGGCCGGTTGGCGCCGCCAGCCGCGAACCGGCCGCCGCGACAACGAGAATAGCAGGGGAAGACGCGCCATGTCCGAAGCATTGATCGAGCGCTTGCAGGGGTCCGTCCAGCACGACGCCACGACCAACCACTACCGCTGCCGCCGCGACATCTTCACCGACCCCGAGCTGTTCGAGGTCGAGATGCGGCACATCTGGGAAGGCAACTGGGTCTATCTCGCCCATGAGAGCCAGATCCCCAACAACAACGACTACATCACCGGCTATATCGGTCGCCAGCCCATCGTCATCAGCCGGGATCGCAACGGGCAGCTGACCTGCTTCCTGAACGCCTGTTCCCATCGCGGCGCGATGATCTGCCGGCACAAGCGCGGCAACAAGTCGACCTATACCTGCCCGTTCCATGGCTGGACCTTCAGCAACACCGGCAAGCTGCTCAAGGCCAAGGATCCGGACGGCGCGGGTTATCCCGACAGCTTCAACAAGAACGGCAGCCACGACCTGCAGAAGGTGGCGAAGTTCGCCAATTACCGCGGCTTCCTGTTCGGCTCGCTCAACGCCGACGTGAAGAGCATCGAGGATCATCTGGGCGAGTCGCGCAAGATCATCGACCTGATCGTCGACCAGTCGCCCGACGGGCTCGAGGTGCTGCGGGGCAACTCGCAATACATCTATGACGGCAACTGGAAGCTCCAGGCCGAGAACGGCGCGGACGGCTACCATGTCTCGTCGGTGCACTGGAACTATGCCGCCACCACCCAGGCCCGCAAGGCCGCGACGACGCAGGACGACATCCGCGCCATGGATGCCGGCGGCTGGGCCAAGAAGGGCGGCGGGTTCTACTCCTACGAGCACGGCCATCTGCTGCTCTGGACCAACTGGACCAACCCCGAGGATCGCCCCAACTGGGACCGCCGCGAGGAACTGACGGCGCAGTTCGGCAAGGCCCGCGCCGACTGGATGATCGAGAAGAGCCGCAATCTCTGCCTCTACCCGAACGTCTTCCTGATGGACCAGTTTTCCTCGCAGATCCGGATGTACCGGCCGATCTCCGTCGACAAGACCGAGGTCACGATCTACTGCATCGCGCCCCGTGGCGAGAGCGCGGCGGCCCGCGCCCACCGCATCCGCCAGTACGAGGATTTCTTCAACGCCTCGGGCATGGCGACCCCCGACGATCTGGAGGAATTCCGCTCCTGCCAGATCGGATACGGGGCGCGGCACGCGCAGTGGAACGATCTCTCGCGCGGCGCGACGCACTGGATCGAGGGGGCCGACGACGATGCGAAGTCGATCGACATGGAGCCGCTCCTGTCGGGTGCGCGCACCGAGGACGAGGGCCTCTTCGTCATCCAGCACGCCTATTGGCGCGACGCGCTGATCGAGGGGCTGAAGAAGGAGGCCGCCGAGAGCTTCCGACAGGCCGCCGAGTAGCGCGCCCGCCCGATCCGGGCGGGCAGTCCCTGCCCGGCCCGGATCGGATGCCTGACCATCCAACAACAAGGCGAACACCGCCACCCGCCAAGGGGAGGATTCCCATGTCGCTCGCATTCCAGATGAAGACCCGGCCGCAGACGGTCAGCCTCGAAGAGGTGCAGACGTTCCTCTATGCGGAGGCCCGTGCACTGGACGACCGCGAATGGGACGCCTGGCTCGCCTGCTATGCGCCCGATGCCACGTTCCACATGCCCGCCTGGGACGACGACGACCTGCTGACGGAAGACCCGCAGCGCGAAATCTCGCTGATCTACTATGGCTCGAAGCAGGGGCTGGAGGATCGCGTCTTCCGCATCCGCACCGAGCGCTCCTCGGCGACGTCGCTGCCCGAGCCGCGCACCTCACACAACATCTCGAATGTCGAGATCGTCGAAGAGACGGCGGTCCAGTTGAAGGTGCGGTTCAACTGGTTCAACCTGAGCTACCGGTACAAGACCACCGATATTTATTTCGGGACGTCGTACTACACGATCGACACGAGCGGCGAGTGCTGGCTGATCAAGGCCAAGAAGGTGGTGTTCAAGAACGATTACATCCACCACGTCGTCGACATCTATCACATCTGACGGGGCCGAGACCCGTTACACCCGGCGCGCTGCAAGGCTCGCGGACGGACTCCAGCCCGAGGCTGGTGTCCTGCAACCGCGGCTGCGCGCGACGCGGCAATGACACAGGAGAGGATAGCGCCATGACCAACAGGATCGCGCTCACGTTCGAGGATGGCGTGACGCGCTTCATCGAGGCGCGGGCCGGCGAACTCGTCGCCGATGCCGCCTATCGCGAGGGCGTGAACATTCCGATGGACTGCCGCGACGGCGCCTGCGGGACCTGCAAATGCCGTTGCGAGCAGGGCGACTATACGCTCGGCAGCTATATCGAGGACGCCATGACCGAGGACGAGGCCGCCGCGGGCTATGTCCTCACCTGCCAGATGAAGGCGCAGAGCGACTGCGTGATCCGCATCCCCGCCTCGTCCGCCGCCTGCAAGGTCAAGCCCGGCGCGCTCGCGGCCACCATGGTCGAGGCGCGCAAGCTCTCGCCGACCACGATCGGGTTCACGGTCGCGCTACAGGACAAGGCCGCGCTGTCCTTCCTGCCCGGCCAGTACGTCAACGTCTCCGTGCCGGGTACGACGCAGACACGCTCCTATTCGTTCTCGTCGATGCCGAAGGCCGGCGCGGTCGAGTTCCTCGTCCGCAACATCCCGGGCGGCCTGATGTCGTCCTATCTGGCCGAAAGAGCCGGCCCCGGGGACGCGCTGACCATCACCGGGCCGATCGGGTCGTTCTACCTGCGCGAGGTGAAGCGCCCCGTGCTGTTCCTGGCGGGCGGCACGGGCCTGGCCCCCTTTCTCGCGATGCTGGAGGTCCTGCAGGCGTCGGGCACGCAGCAGCCGGTCCACATGATCTATGGCGTGACCAACGACGCCGACCTCGTCGAGGTCGACAAGCTCCACGCCTTCGCCAAAGCGATTCCGGGCTTCACCTTCGCGACCGTGGTCGCCGACGCTGCGAGCGATCATCCGCGCAAGGGCTACGTCACGCACCACCTGCCCGATGCGGCGCTGCATGGCGGCGATGTCGATATCTATCTCTGCGGGCCGCCGCCGATGGTCGACGCCGTCCGAAGCTATCTCGACACCCGGGCCATCAGCCCCGCGAGCTTCCATTTCGAGAAGTTCTCTCCCTCGGAGGCCGGCAAGTGACCCTGCAAGCGACGACGCCGCGTTTCGCCGGCAAGAGCATGGTCGTGACAGGGGCGGCCCAGGGCATCGGGGAGCAGGTCGCCGTGATGGCGGCGCGGGAAGGCGCGCGCCTTCTGCTCGTCGACCGCTCTCCTCTCGTCGAGGAGGTGGCGAAGCGGATCGTCGAGGACGGCGGCCAGGCCATCGCCATGACGGCCGACCTGGAAACCTGGAGCGGCAACCAGCAGGTGATGGACAAGGCGCAGCGGACCTATGGCGCCATCGACGTGCTGATCACCAATGTGGGCGGCGCGATCTGGATGCGCCCGTTCGAGCGCTTCGACGAGCGCCAGATCGAGGCCGAGATTTCCCGCTCGCTGTTTCCGACGCTCTGGGGCTGCCGCGCCGTGCTGCCCTACATGCTCGAGCAGGGGCGGGGCGCGATCGTCAACGTCTCGTCGATCGCGACCAAGGGCATCAACCGCGTGCCCTATTCCGCCGCCAAGGGCGCGGTGAACGCGCTCACCGCTTCGCTGGCCTTCGAGGTCGGCGGCAAGAACATCCGCGTCAACGCCGTGGCGCCGGGCGGCACGACGGCGCCGCCGCGCAAGGTGCCGCGCGGCACCGATCCGCTGACCGAGCAGGACAAGCGCTGGATGCAGCAGGTCGTCGACCAGACGGTGCAGTCGAGCCACATGAAACGCTATGGTCTGCTGCGGGAGATGGCTGCGGCGATTCTGTTCCTCGCCTCCGACGCCGCCTCCTACATCACGGGCACGGTGCTGCCGGTGGGCGGTGGCGACCAGGGCTGAGCCGGCAACGAGAGACAATGACCATGCGCCCCGTCGTCATCGCCGTCGCCATAACCGGTTCCGTGCCGCGCAAGAAGGACAATCCGGCGCTGCCGGTGCTGCCCTCGGAGCAGATCGAGTCCACTCACGCCGCCTTCGAGGCCGGGGCGAGCCTCGTCCACATTCATGTGCGCAACGACGACGAGAGCCCGTCCTCGGATCCGGACCGCTTCGCCGCCGTGCAGGAGGGCGTGCGCAAGCACTGCCCCGGCATGATCGTGCAGTTCTCGACGGGCGGGCGCGGGCGCGATCCCGCGGCGCGCGGCCTCTCCCTGGTCCACCGGCCGGACATGGCGTCCCTGTCGACCGGCTCGGTGAACTTCCCCACGATCGTCTACGAGAACCACGCCACGCTGGTCGTCGATCTGGCGACCCGCATGAAGGCGTTCGACATCGCGCCGGAGATCGAGATCTTCGACCTCTCTCACATCCATGGCGCGAGCCGCCTGATCGACGCCGGGCTCATGCGTGCCCAGCCCCATGTCCAGTTCGTCATGGGCGTTCAGAACGCCATGCCGGCTGACGAGCGGCTGCTCGACATCCTGCTCGAGGAGACGCGCCGCGTGATCCCCGGGGCGACCTGGACCGCGGCCGGCATCGGGCGGGAGCAGGCCCGGGTGATGGGCTGGGCGCTGGCGCGCGGCGCCGATGCGGTCCGCACCGGCCTGGAAGACAATATCCGCGTCAGCAAGGACAGGCTCGCCAGCGGCAATGCGGAACTCGTTTCGATCGCCGCCGAGCTGATCGCGCGTCATGATGGGCGCCCCGCCACGCCTGCCGTGGCGCGTGCCCGCCTCGGGCTGCGCGCTTCCTGATCGTCCCGCTGCATGACACCGTTCGAGCCGTTCAGCCCTCATCGCCCGACGCTCGCCGAGATCATCCGCGACATCGGGCCCGTGCAGCTTGCCACGGGCCTCGTCGCATTCCTGTTCGGCGCGACCGGCGCGCTGGCCATCATTCTCGCGGTGGGCACAGGCGGCGGCCTGAGCGAGCGGGAGCTGGCGTCGTTCGTCTTCGGCGTCTTTGCCATCAACGGCGTGCTGACACTCGTGATCGTCTGGCTCTACCGCCAGCCGCTCTGCCTGTTCTGGACGATTCCCGGCACCGTGCTGATGGGGCCGGCCCTGACCCATATGAGCTTCGCCGAGGTGGTCGGCGCCTTCTGGGTCACCAGCCTGCTCGTGCTGGCGCTGGGCTGGACGGGGCTGGCGCGAACCGCGATGCGGCTCATCGCCATGCCGATCGTGATGGCGATGGTGGCCGGTGTCTTCCTGAAATTCGCGCTCGACATCGTGCGCTCGCTGCACGGCGATGTCGCCGTCGCAGGGACGATGGTGGCGGCGTTCTTCGGGCTCACCGCCTGGACGAGTGCCCAGCGCCTGATGCCGCCGATCATCGGCGCGCTGCTGATGGGCGCCACCGTCGCGGTCGCCACCGGCCGCTTCGCCGGGGCGGAGTTCGGCGGGCTGCAGATCGTCGAGCCCGTCTTCACCATGCCGGTCTTTTCGGCGCCTGCGATGATCGAGCTGGTGATCCCGCTCGCGATCACGATCATCTTCGTGCAGCATGGGCAGGGCCTTGCGGTCCTGACCCAGGCCGGACATCCGCCGCCGCTCAACGCGGTCACCATCATGGCCGGGTTCGGCGGGCTGCTCAGCGCCGCGGTCGGAGCGGTCGGGACGTCGCTCACCGGCCCCACCAACGGCCTCGTCACCGCGACGGGCCCGCACGCGAAGCACTATGCGACGGCGATCGTCACGGCGCTGATCGCCATCCTGTTCGGCCTGCTGGCGCCGACCTTCACCCGGCTTATGCTCGCGGCCCCCAAGGAGCTGATCCTGACGCTCGGCGGCCTCGCCATGCTGCGGGTTCTGCTGGGAGCCTTCACAGCCGCCTTTCGCGGGCCCTTCGCCTTCGGTGCCCTGATCTGCTTCGTCGTGACGGTCGCCGACCGGCCCGTCCTCAACATCGGCGCGGCTTTCTGGGGGCTGGTCGCCGGCCTCGCCGTCTCCTGGCTGCTGGAGCGTGCCGACTTCAAGGCCGCAGCCTGATACCTGATCGCGACCTTCCGTAGCGCAAGTCTGCAAATGAGCCCGGCCATTGCGCCGGAAATTCTCCCGTTTTACCTGCGCCTGTCCAGCCGTATACCTTACGGGTATCAAAGTAGACGTAATCGATCCTGTCTTTCGAGAAGAGCGCTCCCTAACCTCAGCAACGGGAAGAAACGCGCGCGAGAAGGAGGGGGTCACATGTGCAGACCATCCGCTCCCGGCCGCGAAGATCGCGCAACCGATTGCAGGAGGAACAGCCATGTCACATTCGAACCCGTTTTCCGTCCCGACCAGCCGACGTCGCTTTCTCCTGGGGGCGGCCGCCGTCACGACGGGCGCAGCCGCCTTCCGCTTCCCCACGCCGGCGATCGCACAGGGCGCGCCGCTGAAGGTGGGCTTCATGCTGCCCTATTCGGGCACCTTCGCGAAGCTCGGCAAGTTCGTGGATGACGGCTTTCGCCTCAATGTCGAGCGCCAGGGCGGCTCGCTCGGCGGCCGCCGCATCGAGTTCGTCCAGGTCGACGACGAGTCCAAGCCCGAAAGCGCGACGGACAACATGAACCGTCTGGTCGGTCGCGAGAAGGTCGATCTCGTGGTCGGCACCGTGCATTCCGGCGTGGCGATGGCGATGGTGAAGGTCGCCCGCGACACCAATACCCCGCTGATCATCCCCAATGCCGGCGTCAACGAGGCGACCGGCCCGATGTGCGCCCCGCATATCTTCCGCACCTCCTTCTCCAACTGGCAGGTCTGCCAGCCGATGGGCAAGGTGATGTTCGACGAAGGCCGCCGCAACGCCGTCACCATCACCTGGCGCTATGCGGCGGGCGCCCAGATGGTCGACGCGTTCAAGGAGGGCTTCACGCGCGCCGGCGGCGCGATCGTCGAGGATCTGGCGCTGCCCTTCCCCGAGGTCGAGTTCCAGGCGCTGATCACCCGCATCGCCACCCTCAAGCCCGATTCCGTCTTCGCCTTCTTCGCCGGCGGCGGCGCGGTCAAGTTCGTCAAGGACTATGCGGCCGCCGGCCTCAACCGCACCATCCCGCTCTACGGCGCCGGCTTCCTCACCGACGGCACGCTGCCGGCCCAGGGCGCGGATGCCAACGGGATCAAGACCACGCTCCATTATGCCGACAACCTCGACAACCCCGCCAACCGCGCCTTCCTCGAAGCCTTCAAGGCCAAGACCGGCCAGGACGGCGACATCTACGCCGTCCAGGGGTGGGACGCGGCGGCGCTGCTCGCGGAGGGGCTGAAGGCGACGAAGGGAGACTGGTCGGCGCGGACGCAGGCCACGGCCGCGATGCGCGCGGCCCGGATCGACAGCCCCCGCGGGCCGCTGTCCTTCAACCGTGCCGGCAACCCCGTCCAGAACGTCTATCTGCGCGAAGTCCGCAATGGCCGCAACGAACTGGTCTCCATTGCCGGACAGGCGGTCGACGATCCGGCGCGCGGCTGCCGCATCCAGGCCTGACCGCGGCTGCCTGTCCTCCCCAGCCGCCACTCGGGGCGCGCGCGCCGGTCACGGTCGATGCGCCCCCTTTTCTTCCGCCCCACGGAGATCCGCGATGGACGCGATCACCTTCGCCGTTCAGTTGCTGAACGGCGTGCAGTACGGCCTCGTGCTGTTTCTCGTCGCCAGCGGGCTGACGCTCGTTTTCGGCATTCTCGGCGTCATCAACCTCGCCCATGGCGCGTTCTACATGCTGGGCGCCTATCTGGCCTGGGCGATCTCGGCCTACACCGGCAGCTTCGCGCTGGCGATCGTCGGCTCGCTGGTGATCTCCTTCCTGCTCGGGATCGCGCTCGAGGAAATCTTCGTCAAGCGCATGATCGGGCGGGACCATCTGGCCCAGGTCCTCCTGTCCTTCGGGCTGATCCTCGTGATCGACGAGGTGCGCCAGATCGTCTTCGGCAAGGACGTGCATTCGGTCATGCCGCCGGAGTGGCTGCGCGGCTCGATCCAGCTCACCGAGGTTCTGTCCTATCCAGTCTACCGGCTGGCGCTCTGCGTCGCCTGCCTCGTCCTCGCGGCCGTGATCTTCTACGTGATCCAGAAGACCCGCCTGGGCATGGTGATCCGGGCCGGTGCCGAGAACCGCGACATGACGCGTGCGCTCGGCATCCCGTTCGACGTGGTCAACCGCTACGTGTTCGCCGGCGGCATCGCGCTCGCCGCGCTGGGCGGCAGCCTCGTCGCGCCGGTCTCCACTGTCTTCCCCGGCATGGGCGACGGGATGCTCATCCTGTCCTTCGTGGTGGTCGTGCTGGGCGGCATCGGCTCGGTGGCGGGGGCCGCGATTGGTGCCCTTCTGATCGGCCTCACCGACACCTTCGGCAAGGTCTTCTTCCCGCAGATCTCGTCGATCCTGATCTATGTGCTGATGGCCGGCGTGCTGCTCTGGCGGCCCAACGGCCTGCTCGGCAAGGCCTGAGGAGGCTTCCATGACCCGCTCCCCCTCCGCCGCCACCTCGCTGCTCGTCGTCCTGCTGGGGCTGGCGGTTGCGCTGCCCTTCGTGGCGCCGGGCTACTATGTCCAGTTCGCCTCCAAGGCGGTCCTGATGGCGATGCTGGCGCTCTCGCTCAACCTCGTCGTCGGCTATGGCGGCATGGTCAGCATGTGCCACGCCGCCTTCTTCGGACTGTCCGGCTACATGCTCGGCTTCATGACGGCCGATGACGCCGGCGCGAGCGTCTGGCTCGCCCTACCCGCGGCAATCCTCGTCGTCGCGGCCGTCGCGGCGATCATCGGCGCGCTGTCGCTGCGAACCCGGGGCATCTACTTCATCATGGTCACGCTCGCCTTCGGCGAGATGCTGTTCTACCTCTTCCACGACACCAAGATCGGTGGTGGCTCGGACGGGCTCTACATCTACTTCAAGCCGGAGTTTGCCATCGGCGGGCTGGTGCTGCTCGATCTCGAGAATGCCAGGACCTTCTACTATGTCGCGCTCGGCGGCCTCGTCGGTGCGGCGCTGCTGGTGCAGGCGCTGGTGCGCTCGCCCTTCGGTCATGCGCTGGCGGCGGCGAGGGACAATGAGCGCCGCGCGCTCTCGCTTGGTTTCCCCGTCTTCCGCATCCGCCTGCTCGCCTTCGTCCTGTCGGCGATGATCGCGGCCGTGGCCGGGTTCTTCTCCGCGGCGCAGTTCGGCTTCGTCGCCCCGCAACTGCTCGGCTGGCACCTGTCGGCGAGCGTGCTGGTGATGGTCGTGCTCGGCGGCATGAGCTCCGTCCTGGGTCCGGTCATCGGCGCGATCGCGCTTCTGGGTCTCGAGGAGGTGCTGAAGTCGACCTTCGAACACTGGAAGCTGATCAAGGGCCTCATCGTCATCGCCCTCGTCTTCGCCCTGCCTGGCGGCGTCCAGCAGCTGGCCGCGATGATCGCGCCGCGCAAGACCGAGGGCGGGCGCGACCCCGAGACGCCCGAGGTCCTGCCGGCCAGCCCCAGGGCGTCCGAGCCCAGGGCACCCGAGGTCAAGCGTTCCCCCGTCGCGAAGGAGGCCGTCTCCCATGTCTGAGGTCATGCTCAAGGCCACGGCGCTGGAGAAGCGCTATGGCGGGCTCAGGGCGGTGTCGGGCGTCTCGATCGATGTCCACCGCGACGAGGTCCATGCGGTGATCGGGCCCAACGGCGCCGGCAAGTCGACCCTCGTCAACCTGCTCTCGGGCGACACGCCGGTAACGTCAGGGGCCGTGCTGCTGCGCGACCGGGACATCACCGCCCTGGCGCCCGACCGGCGCGCCATGGCCGGCGTCGGCCGCTCCTACCAGAAGACGACGATCTTCGCGGGATCGACGGTGTTCGAAAACGTCAGGCTCGCGGCGCAGGCCCATGGCGGCCAGCCTCTGCGGCTGTTCGGATCCGCCTCCCGCGACGCCAACGTCAATGCGCGTGCCGCGGCAGCGATCGCAGAGGTGGGGCTGGCGAGCCGGCGCGACACCGTCGCGCGCTTCATGAGCCACGGCGAGCAGCGCCAGCTCGAGGTCGCCATGGTGCTGGCCACCGAACCCAAGGTGATCCTGCTCGACGAGCCCCTCGCCGGCATGGGCCATGCCGAGGCGGCGCGGATGATCGACATCATTCGCCGTCTCAAGGACGGTCGCGCCGTACTCCTGGTCGAGCACGACATGGACGCCGTCTTCGCGCTGGCCGACCGGCTGACCGTGATGGCGGACGGGCAGGTCATCGCCTCGGGCGACCCGGCCCATGTCCGCAGCCACCCGGCGGTGCGGGCCGCCTATCTCGGTCCTGAACAGGAGATCGCGGCATGAGCGCGCTTCTCGCCATCAACGATCTGCGCAGCTTCTACGGCGTCAGCGAGGCGCTCCACGGCGTCAACCTGACCGTGTCGCGCGGCGAACAGATCGCCCTGATCGGCCGCAACGGCATGGGCAAGACCACCCTGCTCAAGTCGATCGTCGGCCTGCTCGCCGATCGGCGCGGCGAGATCGTCTTCGCCGGCACCAGCGCCCTCAGGGCCAAGCCCGAGGACATCGCCCGCCGTGGCCTGGCCTATGTGCCCGAGGGGCGCGGCGTGTTCGGCTCGCTGTCGGTGGTCGAGAACCTGATCATGGCCGCCCGCGCCGGCGTGTCGGGCTCGCGGCGCTGGACCATCGACCGGGTCTTCGAGGTCTTTCCCCGGCTGCACCAGCGCCGCGCCAATGGTGGCCACCAGCTTTCGGGCGGCGAACAGCAGATGCTCTCCATCGGCCGCGCGCTCATGACCAATCCCGACCTGATCCTGCTCGACGAGGCGACGGAGGGGCTGGCGCCCCTGATCGCCCAGGAGATCTGGCGCACGCTCGGCATCATCCGTGACGAGGGCATCGCCACCATCGTGGTCGACAAGGACCACCGTTCCCTGGCCAAGGTCGCCGACCGCATGCTGGTGATGTCCAAGGGCGAGATCGCTTTCGACGGGACGCCGACGCGGCTCGCGTCGGACCCCTCCATCCTCGAAAAGCATCTGGGCGTCTGATCCGATGCCCTTCGTCCAGGCGAGAGGCGCCACGCTGTTCGTGACCGAGGCCGGCGCGCCGGATGCGCCGCCGATCCTGTTTTCCAACTCGCTCGGCACGACGCACCGGATGTGGGACGCGATCGTCGACGAATTCGCGGTCGACTTCCGCTGCATCCGCTACGACACGCGCGGGCATGGCGCCTCGACCTTCGACGGGCAGGCCTTCGAGATCGCCACGCTGGCCGACGATGTGGTCGCGCTGCTCGACAATCTCGGGCTGGAGAGCGCTCACATCGCGGGACTGTCGCTCGGCGGCATGACCGGTCAGGCGCTGGCCATCCGCCATCCCCGGCGCGTCAGGAGCCTCGCGCTGATGGCGACCGCGGCGCATCTGCCCAGCCAGGCCGCCTGGGCCGACCGCGCCGCGCTGGTGCGCCGCGAGGGCACGCAGGCGATCGTCGAAGCGACACTGCAGCGCTGGTTCACGCCGGCGATCGTCGCGGCGGCGCCGCCCGCGCTGATGCGGGTCAAGGAGGAGTTCGTCGCGATCGACCGCGAGGGCTACGCCGCCTGCTGCGAGGCGATCGGCGCGATGGATCTGAGGCCCGAGCTCGGCCGCATCACCGCGCCGACAGCCATCATCGCCGGACATGACGACCCCGCCACGCCGGTGGCGATGATGCTGGAGATCGCCGCCGGCATCCGCCATGCGACGCTGACCGTCATGCCGGACTCCGCGCATCTCCTGGCGGTTCAGCGGCCCGCCGCGACCGCGGCGCTCCTGAGAGCCTTCCTCGCGAAGCTCTGACGGCGCGGTGTGGGGACGTGTCTTCGCTCAGTGCTGCGTGCGCCGCAGCAGGGTGGTGTCATAGCCCAGTGCCTGGACCCGGGTCACGAGCGCCGCATACTGCCGCGGGCCGAGCCGCTGGCTGCGCGTCAGGATCCAGAGATAGCGCCCGGAGGGCTCGCCGACGATCGACCAGGCGTAGTCATCGGCCCGGTCGAGGACCCAGTAGTCCCCTTCGATCGGCCAGAAGAAGGTCACCTTGAGCTTGGCGCCGTTCGAGCCCTCGACGACGCGGGCGGTGGCGTCCGCCGTCCTGACAGGGCCGGTCGGACTGCCCTGCCGGCAGGCATTGACGACCGCGATGGTACCGTCGGGCTTTGCGGCATAGCGCGCTGTGACGGCTTCGCAGCCCTTCTGGAAGCTCGCATCATAGCGGGCCTGCTCGTACCAGGTGCCGCCATAGCGGCCGAGTTCCACCGGTTTGCGGGGCTGCGGGACGTTCGGGTTTCCAACCGGCCCCGTGTCGAGGGGATTGCAGGCGGCCAGCGCCAGGCCCGATGTCGTCAGCAGCGCAAGCAGGGAGATCTTCATCGACAGTCCTCGGTGGCGGTGACCGGCCAACGCCGGGAGGCGCGCGCTGTTCCGGAGCCGGACCCCACTGGCTTCCCACGCGTGATCGGCCGTCCGCAAGCCCCCGCGGCAGCCAGGCCCGGCAGCCTCCGTCCCGGGACGAGGCTGCCGTCCCGCCGGGCCATGGTCGAGCAGGCCATGATCGTCTCCGGGACGGCGCGGACCGGGCCCGACTAGGTCTGCCCCGGCCGGGCCGGACCGACGACGACGGCCTCACAGATTCCGTCGAGCGCAGCCGGCCGATGTTCGACGCCATGCGGGACGACGATGAACTCGCCCTCCTCGACGATCTCCTCGCGGTCCCGGAACGCCATCAGCAGCCGGCCCTTGTGGACGAAGATCAGCTTGTCGCTGTGCAGGTCGAACTGCCAGGCCGCGGTGCCCGCGAAGCGGGTGAGGCCGATCGGCATGCCGTTGACCTGGCCGGAAACAAGCGCGTCACCGGCCGTCGGCAGGGCCGCGAAGGAGGCTGCGAGGTTCTTCTTGCTGAAGGGCGAGAGGTGATTGTTCAGCCGCGCAACGTCGCGGATGATGGCGGCGAGTTGGTCCGGCACGGACCCGCCAGCGGCGGGATATTTCCCCTCCAGCGCCGCGGTGCCGATGGTGAAGCCGGCCGCCCCGGCCTGCTTGACGATGGCGATGCGGTCCGGTGTGTCGATCGACCCGGCAATGTAGACCGGCTTGGCGACGGCGGCGCAGACGGCCTGCATGAGGGCCGGCACGTCGCCCTTGAAGCGATAGGCCAGCAGATCGAGCCCGTGCACGCCGTCATGGGCGGCGAGCGCCCTGGCGCTCTCGACGATCTCCGCGAGGCTCCCTTCGAGGACGCTGGGATGGCCGACGATGCGGCCGGGAAACGGGCAGTACTGGATCCGGGAGCCGGCGATGACGGGCAGGACGTCCTCGGCGCGGGTGCCGCCGAGCAGCACGTCGACGCCGATCTCCAGCGCCGCCCTGGCGGAGGCGATCTCGCTGTCGCGGTCCAGCGAGACGACCTCGAGATAGGAGGTGGCCTCGCCCGCCTTGATCGCGGCGTTCAGGGCCTTGAGCTGCGCGATCGGCAGCCCGATGTCCTTGAAGCCGATATGCCGGACGCCGAGGCCGAGCGCCGTCTGCAGCTGGTCGGCCGCGTCCTCGACCGTGCGGTCGTTGCGCGTCAGCATGAAGATGAAGCGAAGTCCCATGGCGCGGTCTTTCAGGTCCTGAGGCTCGTGGCCGTCACGGCGGCGATCGATCGACGATCTGATGCGCGAGGATGATACGGCGTGGCGCGTCGGCGTCGATCATGCGAACGACCGCATCACCGTAGGCCTGATAGGGGATGCGCACGGATGACAGCCAGGGCGCGACCCAGGGGTTGAGCGGATTGTCGTCGAACCCCAGGAGCCGCGGCATGGCGCCGGGAGCCAGCCCGGCCTCGGTCAGCCTGCGATGCGCGCCGAAGGCGATCATGTCGCTGGCGCAGATGAGCCCGGCCGGTGGCCTGCCGGCCGCGAGAAGATGGTCGGCGGCGCGGTAGCCGATTTCCAGATGCTCCGCGCCCTGCGTGGTCAGGAAACGCTCCGGCGGCACGGGTGCGCCCGCGTCCGCGAAGGCCTCGCCGATGCCGGCGATGCGGTCGATGGTCGCCGAGGAGGCGAGATGGCCATGGGCCACGGCGACGTCGCGAATCCCCTTGGCCAGCAGGAAGGCGGCGGCATCGCGTCCGGCCTGGCGGTTGTCGATGCCGATGAAGGGCTGGTCGTCGTCGCCGGGGCAGCGCCGGTTGACGAAGACGAGCGGCTCGCCGGTTTCGATCATCGCGACCAGCTTCGGGCTCGCCACGGCGCCGAGCAGCACGGTGGCGCGCACCAGATGCGCGCGCATCTCGAGCAGGTATTCGTCCTGCAATTCGGCCTGGTCGTGGCTGTCGCACAGCGCCAGGACCAGGCCGCGGCTGCGCAGCGCCACCTCGACGGAGGCCGAAATCGCCGTCATCGCCGGGTTGGCGAGGTTGGCCGCGATCACCGCCACGAGCCGGCTCTCGCGCTGGCGCAGCGAGCGGCCGGCGCTGCTCGGCCGGTAGCCAAGCTCGGCGATCGCCGCCCTGACGCGCGCGACCGTCTCCGGTGAGGCCATGTTGGGGAGGCCGTTGACCACCCGCGAGACCGTCGCGATCGAGACCTGCGCGCGTGCCGCCACCGCGCGGATCGAGACGCCGCGATCGGCCGTCGCCGGCCGGCCGCGACGCGAAAGTCCGGTTTTGCCCGTCACCTGCAGCCCTCCGCCGAGATCGAACCCGGCCCCTTGATGTCTTGATCGAGTTGGTCTTATGATAAGTCAACGAAAACGTTTACGTGACGCCAAACGATCACGGATTCAGGGAGGATCGACCATGAGGCTGGCCTTGCTCATCGGCGGCGCGTTTGCCGCCGCCACACTGCTCTCCGCGCCGGCCAAAGCGCAGGAGCTCACGATCTGGCACGATCTCGGCGACAACGGGATCAAGTGGTTCCAGGCGGCCGGCGCCGAGTTCGCCAAGAGCCGGCCCGGCGTCACCGTCCGCTCCCTCTCCTACCCGACGGACCAGTGGTTCGGCCGGGTGATCGGCGCGCTCAACACCGACACGGCGCCAGACCTGATCTTCAACAATTACGAGCGCGTCATCCGCGTCGAGAGCCAGACCGGCAAGGTGATGGACCTGAAGCCGGTGCTCGGCCAGATCGCCGACAAGGCCTTCCTCGCCGAGGATGATCTGAGAGTCGCGACCTTCAAGGGCAAGATGATCATCCTGCCGGCGCAACGCGTGCAGATGGCGCTGGGCGTGCGCAAGAGCTGGCTCGACAAGACCGGCGAAAAATTCCCCGAGACCTGGGACGACGCCAAGCGGATCGCGACCAAGTTCCGCGATGCCGACCCCGACGGCAACGGCAAGGCGGACACCTTCGGCTTCGCGCTGCAGGCGGCCAAGCCGCGCGACCTGATCCACATGCTCGATCTCTTCACCTTCGGCAGCGGGCTGCGGCACACGCTGATCGATCCCGAGGGCAAGATCACGATCGACCAACCCAAGCATGCGCTCGTGCTGGAGGAATTCCTCAAGACCTACTCCACCTACAAGTTCGTCGCGCCCGACACGATCAACCACTCCTTCAACGAGATGTACCAGGTGATCGAGGGCGGCCGCGCCGGCATGTTCCGCGTCGGCGACTGGAACGTGCGCAAATGGGACGGCGCCAATGTCCTCAACGGCGATTTCGTCTCCGGCCCCTGGCCCCGCTTCGCCGCCGACGACCAGAACGCGGTCGTGATCGGCGGCATGCGCGGCGTTGCTGTGCCGGAGAACGCGCCCAACAAGGCGCTCGCGGTGGAGTTCGCCAAGTTCCTGCTCGGCAAGGAGGCCCAGCAGGCCTCGCTCGAACTGCTCGGCGCCGGCGTGCGCAAGGATCTCGACGTCTCGAAGCTGTCCGAGCGCCAGCAGTTCTTCGCGAAGGCGCAGGGCCGGCTCGTCGCCTACGACTTCCCGGAATCGATCCACACCTTCTATCCGGAGCTGGAGGCCGCCTTCCACCGCAAGCTGCTGGCCGGCCTCGCCAGCCCCCCGGCCGACTGGAAGCCCTTCATCGCCGAGACGGCGAAGGAAATGCGCGACCTGGCGGCCAAGCTCAAAGGCTGAGCGCGGCTTTCAACCCTCGCTTGCGCCGGGGCGGGCCTGTCCCGCCCCGGCGCCCTCATCGCAACGGGCGGGCGGCGCGGCCCCGTTCCCCCAGCCGGACACCCGAATGACCCGCCTCGCCCTGCCCCTGTCCGAGGAACGACACGGCCATTCCGGACGGCTGGACGAGGCCTGGCGGCACCGCATCTTCTATCTCTTCGTCGCCCCCTTCGCGGCGCTGACGATCCTGTTCGGGATCTGGCCGATCCTGCTCTCGATCCAGGTCTCGTTCACGGCGTCGGCCAGCGCGCTCAAGCCGAGCCCGGTCTATGTCGGGCTGGCCAATTACGCGTCGGTGCTGGCCGATCCGATCTTCCTGGCGTCGCTGGCGCGGACGCTGCTCTACACCGCACTCTCCGTCGTGGCGAACCTCGCCTTCGCGCTGGCCTTCGCGACGCTGCTGGATTCGACGCTGCTGAAGCGGGGCAACCTGTTCTTCCGGCTCGCCATCTTCCTGCCGGTGGTGACGCCCGACGTCGCCGGCTACGTCGTCTGGCGCTGGCTCTACGACCGCTCCTTCGGCGCGATCAATGCGGGGCTCGAGCTCATCGGCCTGCCGGCCTTCGGGGGTCTCTCCAGCCCCAACACCGCGCTGCTGGCCGTGCTGATCGCCGAACTCTGGCACCATGCCGGCTTTTACGTGATCATCTTCCTCGCCAATCTCTCGATCCGCGACAAGGCGCTGGAAGAGGCGGCCCATATCGACGGCGCCACCACCTGGCAGCGCTGGCGCTATGTGATCCTGCCGCAGCTGCGGCCGGCCCTGCTGATCAACACGGTCTACGCGCTGATCCAGTTCCTCAAGACCTTCACCGTGGTCGTGGTGATGACCAAGGGCGGGCCGAGCGACCAGACCAATTTCGTCAGCTACTACGCCTACCAGCTCTTCGACCAGGGCCGTTATGGCGAGGCGACCGCGATGGCCTCGATCCTGTTCGCCATCGTCATCGGCATCTCGCTGACCGCCTTCCGCATCGGCGACCGGAGGCAGCCATGAAGGACGCCGCCGCCCCCTCCGGCACCCATTCCCCGCTGGCCCAGGTGGCGGCCTATGCCGTCGCCTCGACCGTCAGCCTGCTCTTCCTCTACCCCTACTGGTGGATGCTGGTGTCGGCCTTCCGCTCGACCCGCGAGATGCTGTCGGCGCCGCTGCGCCTCCTGCCGGAGCGGTTCGACCTGTCGATCCTGTCCGAGATCGCCAGCATCGGCGGCGTCGGCCTGTGGCGCTACGGGCTGAACTCGGTCGCCATCACCTGCGCCTCGACGCTGCTGGGGGTCACGGTGACGGCGCTGGGCGCCTATGCGCTGGTGCGCCGGCCGCGGCTGCCGGGGTTCTCGCTGCTGCGCTACGGCTTCCTGATCACCATCATG
Organism: Bosea sp. RAC05; assembly: GCF_001713455.1. Classification (NCBI taxonomy): domain Bacteria; kingdom Pseudomonadati; phylum Pseudomonadota; class Alphaproteobacteria; order Hyphomicrobiales; family Alloboseaceae; genus Allobosea; species Allobosea sp. RAC05. The sequence continues at coordinate 2,142,979 of NZ_CP016464.1, read as the reverse complement.
TATCCCTACATGCTGCTGGTGATCCCGGTCTATCTGGTGATGTTCAAGCTCGGGCTGCTGGGCAGCTATGCCGGAATCATCCTGTTTCTGGCGCTCGGGCCGATCCAGTTCTTCCTGTTCGAGCAGTTCTTCCGCGCCATTCCGCCCGAAGTCATCGAGGCGGCGGTGATCGACGGGGCGAGCGAGAGCCAGGTCCTGTTCAAGGTGGTGATGCCGATGGCCGCGCCCGTGGTGGCGACGGTGGCGATCATCACCTTCCTGCTGAACTGGGCCCAGTGGTTCCCGATCCTGGTGATCTCGCGCACGCCCGACACCTACACACTGCCGGTGGCGCTGCTGTCGATGAACGGCGAACTTGGCGCGAATTTCCAGGGCATCATGGCGCTCTCGGTGATCACCACGCTGCCCATGGCGGTGCTGTTCCTGATTGCCCAGAAGCGCGTGATGGAAGGCATGGCGGCAGGGGCGGTGAAGGGGTGAGAGAGGCGATGGGACAGGCGGCTCGACAGGTCGCGGCGGGAGATCCGCTCGAGGCGACATGGCGGCGCATCGAGGCGGCGCGGCTGCGCACGCTCGGCTGGCTCGCCACGATGCAGGCCCCGGGCGCGCCGCGCGGCGTGATGCGCATCAGCGACCACCACGACGCCGCGCGCTGGCCCGGCATGCTCCTGCCCGGCAGCTACAATGGGGTGATGGCGCTCGACCTGCTGGGCGGGCTCGACGACTACAGCAGGGACGACCGGGCGGCGCTGGTCGCCTGGTTCGAGCGCGCCCGCCTGCCGGATGGCCGCTTCCGCATCACGGGCATGACGGATGAGGCCGTGTTCAAGAAACCGGACCTCGGCGAGACCTGGCGCTACATCGATTTCCACGTGACCAACTACACGCTGGGCGCGATCGAGGCCCTCGACCCCGACCGCAAGCCGGTCCTCGCCTTCGCCGAACCCTGGCTCGACGCCCGCGAACTCGGCCACTGGCTGAGCCTGCGCGACCTGCGCGACCCCTGGCAGGAGGGCAACAACATCGTCAATCTCGGCAGCTTCTGGCTGCTGATGGCGCGCCATGGCGATGCGGCGGTGCAGACGCGGGTCGCGGCGGCCCTCGAACAGCTCTTCGCCTGGCATGACCGCCTGCAGGAGCCGAGCACGGGGTTCTGGGGCGTCGGCCAGCTCTCGGATCCGACCCGGCTGCTCCATGCCTTCGCCGGGTCGATGCACAATTTCCACCTCTGGTACGAGACGGGCCGTCCCCTGCCCTTCCAGGACAAGGCGGTCGATTACTGCCTGTCGCTGCCGCCGGCGATCGACAGCGCCTGCATCGATGTCGATGCGGTCGATGTGCTCGTGCATGGCCATGTCCACCTCGGCGATCGCCGCGACGCGATCGAGCGCTGGTGCCTGACGCTGCTCGAGGCGCTGCTCGCCTTCCAGAATGCCGATGGCGGCTTCGCCGATGTCAGGGAGGGCGTGCGACGCCAGGATGGCTGGGTCCGGGGCTATGAGGAGCCGCAGGGCCTGTCCAACAGCTTCGCCACCTGGTTCCGCTGGATCGCCATCGCGATGATCGCCGACCTGCTCTGGCCCGGGCGCCGGAACTGGCGGTTCCGGCGCATGGTCGGGATCGGCTACCGCCGGCAGCCGGCTCGGTAACGCGAAGCGGCGCGGAGGGCTTCGCCCCAGGGCTGCCGCAACGCGCGGCCTCGTGCCGACGGAGGGCGCCCGCACGAGGTCGGCCATCCCCGGCATGACAACCCTCGTCCCCCGCGATAGGCTGGTCATCTGATGCGATTGCTATGCCGACCGGAGGCCGTTCAACCGTCATGGAATGGGTGCTCCTCGGCCTGCTCGCCGGACTCTTCTTCCTTGTCGTGACGCCCTGGGCGGCCCTGCGCGCCGCCGGGCGCCGCCGTCCGCATCGGGCCGGACTGGCGGCTTCTAGCCGTCGCATCGCCGGCCTACCTGGCCGCCAACCCACCGCCGCAGCATCCCAACGAACGCGTCGCGGACAACTGCATCAACACGCGCCAGTCAAGGGCCGGCGGCCTCTATGCCTGGGAGTTCGAAAAGGATGGCCAGGAGTTGCGTGTTCGGGTGAATGGGCAACTGACCTTCAACACCTCGGTCGCGATGATCGATTCCGTGCTGAACGGCTACGGCATCGCCTATGTGCCGGAGGATCTGGTCGCCGGGCACGTCGCCGGTCGTGCGCTGATACCCCTGCTGGAGGACTGGCCGCCGCCCTTTCCCGGCTATGACATCTCCGATCCCAGCCGCCGGCGGAGCCTGCCGGCCTTCAAGGTGATCGTGGACGCGCTGCGGCACGGCTCCGGATAGCCGTGCGCGAATTTGTGAAGACCGGGGATCGGGCAGGCGCCTGGTGACCGGGATCGCGCAAGCCCCTGATCTCGTGGTGAAAATGGCATTTCCCGGCGGCTTGTCGAGTGGAGACGGGCGTCGCTCCCGTCTCGCCGATACCCTTGCCTGCCCGCCGAGCGCCACCTTTATGGGTAGCATGCGTCGGTAACGGCGCGCCCTGGAGGATCGGGTTCTTCCGGCGGCGCGATCTCCCGTCCGGCTCTCGATTGCGATGCAAGCATGGAGACAGCGTTGACCCATGATCGATCGACCCGCCGGGCCTTTCTCGCCCATGGCTCCGCGCTCGCCGGCGCGGCGTTGCTGACGGGAACGCCCGGTCTGCTGCTGCCGGCCCAGGCGCAGGGCCTCGCCCCGACGCCGACGATGCCGGGCGGCGCCAACAACTATATCCCCGGCGCGCCGGTCGTCAGCCGCATCGGCGGCGGCGGCTTCTGGATGACGGGCACCGTGCGTCGTGCGGGCGACGGCGCCCCCCTGCCCGGGATGCGGATTCAGATCTGGGCCCACACCACGGAGGGGCGCGAGAACGACGCGCACAGCCACGGCGCCACGCTGACCGGGGCCGATGGGACCTTCCGGCTGGAAATGCCCCAGATCATCCCGGCCTTCGGGCAGGCGCATGGCCATCTCGCCTATGAGGGGGACGGCTTCAAGACCGTCTTCCTGCGGCCCGTGATGGCCCGCTCGCGCGACACCAGCCTCAGCGCCCATTTCGTGCTTCAGCCGGTCTGAGCGGCTTGCCGTCAGTCCGGAGGCCTTTGATCTGGGCTGCCCTCGCGCTTGCCGTGGCAGTGCCGATCGTGCTGGCGGCGGGGAGCCCGCTGCTCGCCTGGCGTGACGGCGTCTATGTCGCCTCGAGCTTCGCCGGCATGCTCGCGCTCGCGCTGCTGCTGGTTCAGCCGCTGCTGGCCGGCGGCTATCTGCCCGCGCTGCAGGCCCGGCGCGGGCGACGCGTTCATGCCTGGCTCGGCGCCGCTCTGGTGGCGCTGATCCTTCTCCATATCGCGGGGCTCTGGCTGACGAGCGCTCCGGACGTGATCGACGCCTTGCTGTTCGCCTCACCCACGCCCTTCTCCGCCTGGGGGGTCGTCGCCATGTGGGCGGCCTTCGCCGCAGCCGCGCTCGCGGCCCTGAGGGCTCGCGTCCGCCTGGCGCCGAAGGTCTGGCGCCTCGGCCACACGGCGCTCGCGGTCGTGGTCGTCAGCGGCAGCGTTGTCCATGCTTGGCTCGTCGACGGGACGATGGAACCGCTGTCGAAGGCGGCGTTTTGCCTGCTCGTGCTGCTGGCGACGGCCAAGGTGATCCTGGATCTGCGCGCCTGGACCCTGATCGCGCGCAAGCGACGTTCCGCGGATCGCCGGTAGAGCCGAGGCAGAGGACCGGCTCGGACGGACGGTCCGGCCAGGGCAGCCCCGGCCCGCACGCCCCGCGCCCGTCGGCGGCAAGCCATTACCGGGCGGGACGCACGGTTGCTGCGCATTCTGTCGCCAGGCGATACCGCCCTGCCCGCCCCTTGCAGCCCGACAGTGCAGCGTCGCGTCGTCGGGTTTCCGGCCGCGACGTGTGCGATGGCCCGCGCTTTCCAGCAACGGGTTAACGGATCGTCCATGCAACCGAACCATTCGCCGAGACGGCGAAACAAAATTGCTGTAACAGGACCGAATCGAGAATATTGACGCTGTATTCACGCCGATCGCGCACTCGCTGGACCGCTCGAATGTTTTCGACCCGCAACCTCACCGCCGACCTCGTGCAGCTCGCAGACGTGCCGGCCTGTCTCTCGACGGCCGGGTTGGACGGATCCCAGTATCTTGCCGCCAATGACGGTTATCTGCGGCTGATCGAGCGGGTCTGGCCGGAAATCCAGCACAAGGATTTGCTGGCTGCCGGCTCCGCGCTCAGCAGTGCGCAGCGCGTCCGGCGCCAGTGGATGCTCGAGACGAACGGCTATTACGACGCGGAGCCGGCCGAAGTGCGCTCCGCGACGGGCCGAATCATCGCCGTCGAGATCAGCTCGCAGCGGGTGTGGTGCAGCGGGGTCGCCTGCGATCTCGAGTATTTCATGCCCTTGCCGCCAGCAAAGCCGCTCGCGTCGGCCTCCGGATTCAGCGACAAAGCGTCGCGGAAGGCGTCCTTCACGCCGAGGTTCAGCGGCAGCCTCAAGGCGATGAGCGTGCTGAACCGGCAAATCCTGATCGGACGGATCCTGTCACTGGCGGCCGAGGGCGCGGTGCTGGCCAAGCAGCTGGCGCAGCAGCCCGACACCAGCGAAACGCTGACCGCCATCACGGAGCGCCTGAGCGCCTATCAGGTCGTCAACCGTGCCAGCCCGACCCGGATCGGCTTTGATTTTTCCGATCTGGAGTACGAGCAGCTCGAGGAGCTGCTGCTCCAGGTTGCCGGCGACATCTGGCTGCTGATCGTGGCCTGCGGCGATCGCGACATTGTCGAGATGCTGCGATGCCTGGTCGCGAAATACACCATGCCGAGGCCGGTCGTCGTCAACTGGTGACGGACGACCCCGCGCCGGCCGGCAACGACAGCCGCTCGCTCAGAACGCCGTCGTGCAGACGGACCTTGAGCGGCTGGCCGGCCGCATCCTCGAAGCGCAGCTCCGGCCAGCGTGGTGCCCTCGTGCCGGCGAACGAGACCGCGACGGTCGCGACGCCGCCGTGCTTCTCGGCCTCGACCGAGAACAGGCAGGGCGGCGTCAGCGGCGGCTCCAGCACGCTCGCCCCATCATCGTCATAGAGATCGAGCCTGGCGCTCTCGCCGTCCGACAGGGCGAGCCGCAGCGTCAGCGGGCCGCTTTCGGTCGAGGGCGCGGGCCCGAGCGGCAGGATCGAGCCGCCGCGCAGGAAGGCCGGGCAGCGCCCCAGCGGGGCTTCGACCGTGACGGTCCGACCGCCGGGATGGGGCGCGCCGGTCCAGAGATCGAACCAGCCCTCGGCGCAGGCGGGCAGCCAGACCTCGCGGCGCGTCGCGCCCCTGTCGAGCACCGGCGCGACCAGCAGCCGCTCGCCGAGCAGGAAGGCGTCTTCCGCGGTGTAGCTGTCCGCCTGGTCGGGGAAATCGAGCGTCAGGGGCCGCAGGATCGGCTCGTGATCGCGATGCATCCGCCAGAGCAGGTCGTAGAACAGCGGCGTCAGGCGCTCGCGGAAGGCCAGGCATGTCCTGATCTGCGGCAGCAGCTGCGGATACATCCAGGGCTCGTTGGCACTGCCGTCGTCGTTCCAGGAGTGGATCGTGAAGCGCGGCCAGAAGATGCCCTGCTCGATCCAGCGCAGGAACAGCTCGGGCTCGGGCTTGGGGCCGGCGAAGCCGCCGATGTCATGGCCGAAATTCGCCAGCCCCGAGAGCGAGAAGCCATGGCCCATGCGCAGGTTCCAGCGCAGCGTCTCCCAGTTGGTGCGGTTGTCGCCGCTCCAGGTCTGGACATAGCGTTGCATGCCCGGCCCGCCGGAGCGCGAGATGAGATAGGGGCGCGTGCCCGGCGCGGCCGCGGTCTGGGCGATCGCGGAGGCACGCATCATCAGATTGGTCTGGACCGGCCGCAGCGTCGCGATCGTCGCCCTGTGCCCGGAGAGGTCGCAGAGCGCGGCCTCGTCCCAGATCTCGAACTCGTTGTTGTCGTTCCAGGTCGAGTTGATGCCGTAGTCGATCAGCTGCTCCTTCACCTGCCGCGACCACCAGGCGCTGGTCTGCGGGTTGGTGAAGTCGAGATAGGCCGCCGGGCCGCCCCAGAACTGGGTGACGTGCGGCTTCGACGGGTCCTCGCTGTCGCGCACGAAGCCGCCAAAGGCCTCGACCTCGTCGAAGCGCGGATGCTCCAGCAGCAGGGCCGGCTTGATGTTGGCAACGAGTTCGACCTGCGCGTCCCTGAACCGGGCGGTCACCGCCTGCGGATCGGGGAAGCGGTCGCGGTTCCAGGTGAAGACGCAGCGCTTGTCGCCGACCAGGGTGTAGCCGGACGACATCTGGAAGGAGCCGCAGGGAATGCCGTGCCGCGCCAGCAGATCGAGGAAGCCGACGAGCTTATCGGAGGCGTCGGGCGCGTCGGTGTAGGACATGGTCGAGCCCGAATAGGGGATCGTCCAGCGCGGCGGGAAGGCGGCGCGCCCGGTCAGGGCGGTGAAGCGCTTGACCACGTCGCCGAGCCCGGGCCCCAGCACGACATAAAGATCGAGATCTCCGTCGCAGGCCTCGAAGGAGCGGAACAGGTCGTGATAGGCGTCGAGCTCCTGACCGAGGTCGAAGGCGCCGCGCGCGAGGTTGTCGTAGAACAGCCCGACGGCCTGACCGCCGCGGTCGGGCCGCACCGTCACCGACCAGGGGATGTGCTTGTAGAGCGGGTCCGAGCGGCCGCCATCGTAGCCGAGCGGATCGGTGGCGCCCATGGCGAGGCGCCGGCCATGCTTGTCGGCGTCGCCGGACTTGTCGCCGAAGCCGTAGAAGCGCTCGCGTTCGTCGCGGACGAGATAATGCCGGAAACGGTTCGAGCGGCGGTCGAAGGCATAGGCGTGGCTCGGCCGGTCCTTCAGCACGCTCTCGAACGGCGCCTCGGGGGCGGAGCGGACCTGCCAGTCCAGCATCAGGGGCGAGCGGCGGATCCGCACGCGCAGCCACGCCGTCTCCACCGTGATCGCGGCCTCGTCCTCGTCGACCGAGAAGGGCACGCCGGGGAAGCCGGAAACGTCGAGCCTGTCGCGCCCATCGATCGGGTCCGGGTCGCCGGCCCAGGCGATCTCGGGCGAGATCGACCAGGTCCTGGGCATCACCAGCCCACCCGGCCGGGTGATCAGCAGGCGCGCGAGATGCGCGTCGAGCAGGTAGAGACGGGCGCCGTAGCCGGCCTCCAGCGCGAGATCGACATGGCTCGTGCCGGTTCCGGCGAGCCTCGCCCCGGTCAGCGGATGCATGGATGAAGCCTTACTTGATGAAGCCGAACAGGCGCGGCAGCCAGAGCGACAGCGCCGGCACATAGGTGACGACGAGCAGTGCCATCGTGGTCGACAGGAAGATCGGGATCAGCGGGCGCGTCACCCGTTCGATCGACACCTTGGCGATGGCGCAGCCGATGAAGAGCGCGCTGCCGGTCGGCGGCGAGACGATGCCGAGGCACATGTTGAACACCAGGATGACGCCGAAATGCACGGGATCGACGCCGAGCTGCGTCAGCACGGGCAGGAAGATCGGCGTGAAGATCAGGATGCCGGGGGTGAGGTCGAGGAAGGTGCCCATCAGCAGCAGGACGACGTTCACCAGCATCAGCGCGACATATTTGTTGTCGGAGATCGCGGTGATCCAGTCGCCGATCAGCTGCGGAATGCCGGCGAGCGACATCACATAGGCCATGGCGAGCGAGGTGCCGATCATCAGCGAGACCACCGCCGTGGCCTCGATCGTGTCGACGAGGATGCGGTAGAGATCGCCGAATTTCAGCTCGCGATAGATCGCCGCCAGCACCAGCGAGTAGACCACCGCGATGGCCGAGCCCTCGGTCGCGGTGAAGATGCCGCCGACGATCCCGCCGATGACGAGCACGATCAGCCCGAGGCTGGGCAGCGCGCTCAGCACGGCCGCGACCTTCTCGCGCATCGGCAGCGGCGGCATCGGCAGGTAGCCACGCCGCTTGGCCATGAACCAGACCGGCACCATCACCGAGATGCCCATCAGGATGCCGGGGATGTAGCCGGCCAGGAAGAGCGCGGCGATCGAGGTGCCACCCGAGACCAGCGAATAGACGATGAAGGCGCCCGATGGCGGGATCAGCAGGCCCGTCGGGCAGGAGGCGATGTTGACGGCGGCCGAGAAGGCCGGATCGTAGCCCGCCTTGTCCTTGAGCGGCTGCATGGTGCCGCCGATGGCGGATGCGGCGGCCACCGCCGAGCCCGAGACGGTGCCGAACATCATGTTCGCGAGGATGGTGATCTGGGCCAGAGCCCCCGGCATCCAGCCGACGAAGACCTTGGCGCAGTCGATCAGGCGCCGCGCGATGCCGCCCCGGTTCATGATCGAACCCGCCATGAAGAAGAACGGGATGGCGAGCAGGGCGAAGGAATCGAGACCGGTCGCGATGCGCTGCGCGGTGACCGACAGCGCCGGCAGGGGCGGCATGATCGTGAGCAGCGCCGCGATCGCGGCCAGGCCCGTGGCGTGGCTGATCGGCACGCCGATGGCCATCAGCCCGATGAAGGCGACAGAGAGAATGAGCGCGGGGGATGCTTCCATGCCGGTCATGCCCGCTCAGTCGAGCGAGACCTCCTTGGCCGCGATCTCCTGACCGCTGGCGACCTCGCAGACCACCAGCGCCGCGTAGATCGCGGTCAGCAGGCCCGAGAGCGGGATGATGGCGTAGACATAGGCCACCGGGAGAAGCATCGCGGGCGACACCTGCCCGAGCCTCAGATTGCGCTCGACCAGGAGCCAGCCGCCCCAGACGAGGACAACGAGCGCGAAGACGATGACCAGCCCGGCGATCAGGATGTCGAAGCCGCGACGGACGCCGCGCGGCGCCATGTCGATCAGCCCGGTGATGGCGATGTGTCCGCGCTTGCCCAGCACATAGGCCGCGCCGAGCAGGCTGACCCAGATGAACAGGAAGCGCGAGAGCTCGTCCGTGAAGGACGTCGAGGAGTTCAGGAAATAGCGCCCGACCACCTGCCAGACCACGCAGGCGAGCATGACGAGCGTCATCGGCACGGCGAGTGCCAGCACGAAGACGTCGAGCGAGCGGTGGATGCGGTGGAGCATGGCGGAACCTGACCGGGGGAACGGCGCGTCGTCCTCCCCTCACCCACAGGGGGCGAAGGGAGGACGCGCCTGTCGGCTTACTGCAGAGCCTGGATCTTCTCGGCGAGCGCGGCGACCGCCGGCACGGCCTTGAGATCGTCGTACATCGGCTGGACGGCCTTGCGGAACGCCGCCTTGTCGGCCTCGACGAAGGTCACGCCCATCTTGACGGCGTCGCCCTCGGCCTTGTCGAGTTCCTTCTGCCAGTTCTCGTTATGGGCCTTGGAGGAATCGAGCGCGGCCTGGCGGACCAGGTCCTGCTGCTCCGGCTTCAGCTTGCCGAAGGTGACGCCGGAAGCGAGCACGACGTCGGGCACGCGGGTGTGCTCGTTGCGCGAATAGAACTTCATCACCTCGCCATGCTTGGCCAGGGTCAGCGCGGTGACATTGTTCTCGGCGCCGTCGACGACGCCCGACTGGAGCGCGGTGTAGAGCTCGCCCCAGGCCAGCGGCGTCGCGGCGGCGCCCAGCAGGTTGACCATGCGGGTCGTGATCGGGCCGGGCTGGACGCGGATCTTCAGGCCCTTCAGGTCTTCGGGCGTCCGGATCGGCTTCTTGGCGTAGAAGGAGCGCGTGCCGTTGTCCTGGTAGGCGAGACCGAGCAGGGACTTGGCCTTGCCGGCCTCGAGGATCTCGCGACCGATCGGCCCGTCCACGACCTTGAAGAAATGGGCCTTGTCGCGGAACAGGAAGGGCGTGTCGAACACGCCGAAGGCGGGCTCGAACGCCGCCAGCGGCGACGCGTTGGCATGGGCGAAGTCGAGCGCGCCGGCCTGGAGCTGCTCCAGGAGTTCGCGCTGCTGGCCGAGCTGGCCAGCCGGGAAGACCTTGATCTCGATGTCGCCCTTCGAGCGCTCGCTGACGAGCTTGGCGAAGAGTTCGAGGGAAACGTCGACCGGGTGGCCCTTGGCGAGACCGTGGCCGAGGCGCAGCGTGGTCTTGGCCTGTGCCACGGGGGCGGCCGCGAGCGCGGCGGCGGCGGCCATGCCGGCGATCAGGATGGTGCGTCGTGTGGTGCTCATCTCGGTGTCCTCCGCGTCGTGTTCTGGTTGTTGGATCTCGTGGTCCCGGCTGGGCCTGTCTGGCCCTGGCACCGGGCGGTTCATGCCCCAGCAGGTGTCTGCTGCTGGGCCAGTTCGGAATAGCGCTCCGAAAGGGTGGTGAAGGCCTTCTTCCGGGTGGTCTTGTCGGCGGCGATCAAGCCCTTCAGGTTCCAGCCGCGCTGATAGGCGGTCTGCCGCCGCTCGGTCCGGAAGTCGTAGAGAATCCACGGGCAGAAGCCGCGCACATAGGGCGCGCTTTCGACCAGATCGAGCTGGCGCTCGTAGAGATCGGACTGATGGGTCTCGCCGAAAAGCTCCCCGGGCCGCCCCTCCCGCCCGGCGACGGCGTCGGCGCCCGTCTCCGTGATGACCAGCGGCTTGTCGAGGTCGGAGTTGGCGAAGAGCCGCTTCAGCCCGTCGAACGAGGGCTCGTACCAGCCGAAATATTCGTTGAGCCCGATCACGTCGAGCGCCTCCGAGAGCCGGTCCTCGACGCGGAAATGCTCGCGGTTGATCAGGCAGGCCGCGGAGACGAGGCGGGTCGGGTCCATCTCGCGGCAGGAGGCGGCGAGCCCGCTCATGAAGGCGAGCCGCGCATCCGTGTCGGCATTCTCGTTGCCGACGCCCCAGATCACGATGCTGGCGCGGTTGCGGTCGCGGCGGATCATCTCGCGCAGCTGGTTGTCGGCGTCGGCGAAGGTGTCGGGATTGGCGAAATCGATCGCCCAGTAGACCGGCACCTCCTCCCAGAGCAGGAGCCCGACCTCGTCGGCGATCCGCGCAGCGAGTTCATGGTGCGGATAGTGCGACAGCCGCAGGAAATTGGCGTTGAGCGCCTTGGCATCGGCGAAACGGCGGCGGATGTCGGCCTCAGTCGAGACCTTTCCGAGGTCGCGATCGTCCTCGTGGACGCAGATGCCGCGCAGGAAGATGTCCTCGCCGTTGAGCAGGATGCGCTGGCCCTCGACCCTGATCTCGCGGAAGCCGACAGCGTCGGCGACCTCGTCCTCGCCGAAGGTGAGGCGGACCGGATAGAGCTTCGGGCGGGCCGGGCTCCAGAGCTCGGGCGCGGCGTCGAAGGTGATCCGGCCGACGCCGGCGGCGACCGGAATCGCGATCTCCTCCGCCAGCCCGTCGATGCGCAGCCGCGCCGTGCCGCTGGTCGGCTCGGAGAGCGTGACGTCGATGGCGATGCGCCTGCCCTGCGAGCCCGGGACGAGCGCGACCCCGAAATCGCGGATGAACACCGCCGGCACGCGCAGCAGCCCGACCTCGCGGTAGAGGCCGCCATAATTGAACCAGTCGGTATGGTTCATCGGCACGCGCTCGGGCCGGCGCCGGTTGTCGACATTGATCTGCAGCCGGTTCGCGCCCGCCGCCAGATGCCCGGTGAGCTCGATGAAGAACGGCGTCGAGCCGCCGCGATGGCTGCCGATGAAGACCCCGTTGAGGAAGACCCGCGCCTCGTAGTTGGCCGCCCCGACGCGCAGGAACACGCGCTCCCCGGCCCGGCCGGGCGCGACGGTCACCTCGCGGGTGTACCAGGCGCCACCCTCGAAATAGGTCCATTCCGGGCGCATCACGTTCCAGCAAGAGGGAACGGTCGTGGTCTGCCAGGCGCCGTCATCGTAGTCGCGCGGGGTCGTCCAGCCGCCGATCGGATCGGGCGCGTCCTCGAACCAGCGCTGGCGCAGCCCCTCGTCATGCAGGTCGAGCACGAAGTTCCAGGTGCCGTCGAGCGATTCGAGCCTGCGGCCGGCGACGCTGATCAGGTCGCGCCAGCCGACGCGCGCCTCAGAGAAGGGCGCGGCATAAGCCTCGTCATGGAGATGGTGATAGGGATCATGCCCCGGCGGGAGCACGGGCTTGCCGTCGCCGGCGGCAGCGTTTGTCTCGACCTTGGCGTCCATCCCGATGACACGTCTTTTTTGAAGGAAAACGATTTCCTCAATCCTAGACAAGCGCCGCCTTTCTGGCAACCATGCGCAGACCCTGTCATGAAGCGGGCCGGAGTCCGGAAGGCGTCGCAGACGGTGAGCGATCACGTGACCAGCAAGTCGGGCGGCGCACGCCCGGTCTCGATCGCCATGGTGGCGCGCCGCGCCGGCGTCTCGATCGCGACCGTGTCGCGCGTCATGAACGGCGTCGAGAACAAGGCCACCTCCGAGACCGCCGCGCGGGTCCACGCCGCGGTCGCGGCCCTGGGCTACCGGCCGCAGAGCGTCGGCCGGGCGTTGCGGCAGCGCGAGAGCCGCATCGTCGGCGTGCTCGCCGCCAATCTCGGCAACCCGGCGATGGCCGCCGCCGCCGCCTCGATCGAACTGGCGCTGCGCGACGCCGGCTTCGTGATGGCGCTCTGCGACACGCATGAGGACCCGGCCATCCAGGACGAGTATCTCGCCGAGATGGAGGCGCAGCTGGCGCGCGGCATCGTGCTGCTGGTCGCCGTCCCCTCGCCCCGCCTCGACCAGCTGCGCGCGGCAGGGCGGCCGCTCGTCTTCGTCAACCGGCGCGACCCCGGCGACGAAACCTCGCCCTTCGTCGGCATTGACGACCACGCGGCGGGCTTCGCCGTGGCGCAGCACTGGCTGGCCCAGGACAGGACCGGCCCCTTCGGCCTGCTGCACGCCTCGCTGTCCTTCAGCGCCGGCCAGCGACGGGCCGCCGGCTTCGTCGCCGGGTTGGTCGCCGGCGGCATTGGCGAGGCCCAGATCCTGCGCGGGACGGGCAGCGGCAAGAGCCATCTCGCCATCGGCCATGCCGGCATGGGCGCCCTCCTCGCCGGGCCACGGGTGCCGCGCCGCATCCTGTGCCTCAGCGACCTGATCGCCTATGGCGCCTATCGGCGGCTGTCGGAGGCGGGCCTGCGCGTCCCGGACGACGTGGCGCTGTTCGGCTTCGACGACAACCCGCTCAACGCCTGGATCGCCCCCTGGCTCAGCGCGGTGAAGATCCCCTATGACGATTTCGGGCCGGTGGTGGTGGCCACCCTCGCCGCGCTGCTGGACGAAGCGCCGGCCAAGGCCTGCTTCATGCCGCATGAGCTGGTGATCCGCGGCGGCTGACGCCTGCGGAGCGCAAGCCCTGCCGTCGCTCCATCGGATGCAGACGATGGCCGCCGCGCCCCGGCTATTTCAGGCTGTTGGTCAGGAAGCGCTGGAGCCGCTCGCTCTTCGGCTGCAGCAGGACCTGGGCGGGTGCCCCCTCTTCCTCCACCACGCCCTGATGCAGGAAGACGACGCGGCTGGCGACCTCGCGGGCAAAGCCCATCTCATGCGTCACGACGAGCATGGTGCGGCCTTCCTCCGCCAGGAGCCGCATGACCCGCAAGACCTCCCCGACGAGTTCGGGATCGAGCGCGGATGTCGGCTCGTCGAAGAGCATGACCTCTGGCTCCATGGCGAGCGCGCGGGCGATGGCGACGCGCTGCTGCTCGCCGCCCGACATATGGGCGGGGTAGGCATCCTTGCGGTGGGAGACGCCAACGCGCGCGAGATAGCGCTCCGCGCGCTCGACGGCTTCTGCACGCGAGAGGCCGAGCACGCGCATCGGCGCCTCGATCACGTTCTCGACCGCCGTCATATGCGCCCAGAGATTGAACTGCTGGAACACCATCGCCAGCCTTGCGCGGATGCGCTGCAACTGGGCCGGATCCGCGGCCTCGAGTTCGCCCTTGCGACCAGGCGCCAGCCTGAGTTCCTCGCCACCGACGAAGATCCGCCCGGCATTGGGCCTCTCGAGCAGGTTCAGGCAGCGCAGCACCGTGCTCTTGCCGGAGCCGGAAGCCCCGATCAGCGCAATCACGTCGCCGGAATTGGCCGAGAGCGAAACGCCCTTCAGCACCTCGACCGCGCCGAAGCTCTTGCGCAGGCCGTCGGCGCGGAGCTTTTCGACGGGGCGGCCGCCGGCCGCGGAGGGCTCGATGGCTGACGGGTCCATGGCGCGATCCTTTCAGGGGCTGAGCAGCCGGCCGCTGCGCTTCAGGCTGGTGCCGGCCACCTTGCCCAGCCGCTTGCCGGGGGTGACGAAGCGCAGCGCCGAGCGCGCGAAGAAGACGCCGCCGGACTGGCAGCGGATGGGTGTCACCGCGCCGCTCAGCGGGTCGATCAGCTCGGCCAGCACCGCACCGGCCTCGACCGTCTCGCCCAGCTCTCGACGATAGACGAGGATGCCGGCCGTCGGCGCCACGAGTGGCTCGGAGGCTTCGAGCGCGGTCGGCTGGCACAGGGCCGCGGGCAGGACCGGCTTTTCGCCGGCGATGACGCCGACATGGCGCATGAAGGCGAGGATCGCGCCCGCGTCGGCAACGGCCATGGCATCGTCGACGTCGCTCTGGCCGCGCAGCTCGACCGTCACCGAGTGGCAGCCGAAGGGCACGGGCCGGTCGGGAAAGGCGCGGGCGAGTTCGGCCCAGGGGCGGCTGACGGCCTCGTCGAAGGGATCGCCGCCCGAGACATCCGCGAGCAGGAGCGCCCGCGCCCCGAGATGGGCCGCGAGCGGTGCGAAAATCGGCGCGCTGTCGGTATGGGTGTAGAGATGCATCGCGGCTTCGGCATCGCAGTGCAGGTCGAGTACGAAGTCGGCGTGAAGGGCGAGCGCCAGCAGTGTCGCCTTGAGATGCTGCTGCGGCGTCTCGACCGGGAACGAGGCCAGCACGGCGGCGAGTTCTGCCCGGATGAGCGCGAGGTTGCTGTCGGGGTCGTCGGTCAGCGCCTCGCCGATGCGCGACAGCCCCACCGTCAGGTCGGGGAAGTCGCGGTTGAAGTTGCCGCCGTCCCCCAGCGCGAAGCGCCCCACCGGCTGGCCGAGCACCTGCTGGCCGAGCCCGAGCGGGTTGGCGACCGGCACGAGCACGACTTCGCCGCGCAGATCGCCCGCCGCCTCGAGCGCCAGAAGCTCCCGGCGCAGCGCTTGGGCGCAGATCATGCCGGGGATCTCGTCGGCGTGCAGCGCCGCCTGGATGTAGACGCAAGGCCGGGCGCCGGATCGGCCGAAGCGCTGCACGGTGAGATGGTGGGCCGTGCCGGGGGCGGCGGCGGGGATCGCGATGATGTCGGTGAGCATGGCGTCAGGCGGGCCTCGGGTCGGCGGATTTGGGCCGAAGGTGCTTCAGGAACCGGGCCTCCAGCAGCTTGACGAGGCCGACGAGCGTGAAGGTGATGATGAAGTAGAACACCGCCACCAGGCCGAAGGCCTCGAGCGGGGCGAGGTTGTTGTAGTAGACATCGCGGGCGGTGCGGGTGAGTTCGACGATGGTGACGGCGCTGGCGATCGAGGTCGCATGCATGACCATGACGAGCTCGTTGCCGTATTGCGGCAGGGCGCGGCGCATCGCGCTCGGCAGCAGGATGCGGCGGTAGATCGAAAAGGTCGACAGGCCGAGGCTGCGCGCGGCTTCCAGCTCGCCGCTCGGCGTCTGGCGCAGGGCGCCGGCGAGGATTTCCGTCGTATAGGCCGTGCTGTTGAGGGCAAAGGCCAGCCAGGCGCAGAACCAGGCGTTGCGGAACAGCGGCCAGGCCGCGCTCTCGCGCAGCCATTCGAACTGCGCCAGGCCGAAATAGATCATGTAGAGCTGCACCAGGAGCGGCGTGCCCCGGATCACATAGGTGTAGAGGAAAACCGGCTTCGAGAGCAGCGGATTGGGCGAGACGCGCGCGATCGCCAGCGGCACCGACAGCAGGAACGACGCCGAGACCGAGATCGCCATCAGGATCAGGCTGACCTTGAGGCCGTTGAGATAGAGCGGCCAGGATTCCGCGATGAGGGTCCAGTCGACCATCAGAATTCCACCTTGCGCACGCCGAGCGAGAAGCGCCGCTCGACCCAGCCGAGCAGCAGGATCGAGACCGTGGTGACCGCGAGATAGATCCCGCCGATCGCGGCGTAGAAGGTGAAGGGCTCACGCGTGGCGGCCGAGGCGAGGTTGGCGCGGTGGACCATGTCGTCGAGCCCGATGATCGACAAAAGCGCGGTGGCCTTGATCATCACCAGCCAGTTGTTGGTGAAGCCGGGAATGGCGTGGCGGACCATCTGCGGCAGCACGATGCGGCGCAGCACCTGGCCTCGGCTCATGCCATAGGCGAGTCCCGCCTCGCTCTGCCCGCGCGGGATGGCGAGGATGGCGCCGCGAAAGGTCTCCGTCAGATAGGCTCCGAAGATGAAGCCCAGCGTCGTCGTGCCGGCGATGAAGGGGTTGATGTCGAGATAGCCGAGCCCGGCCTTGTCGGCGAGGCTGTTGATCAGAATCTGGCCGCCATAGAAGATCAGCAGCAGCAGGACGAGTTCCGGCAGCCCGCGGATCAGCGTCGTGTAGGTGTCGGCCGCGATGTTGGCCGCCCGCGAGGCCGACAGCTTGGCGCCGGCCCCGATCAGCCCGAAGACGCAGGCGATCGCCAGCGACACGGCCGAAACCAGCAGCGTCGAACGCAGGCCTTCGAGAATGGCGGGGAAATAGCCGTGGAGGAACATGGCTTCGTCCGGATCGGCATGAAAGGGCGTCATGGCCGGGCGAGCCCTGGCCACGTCCCGCGAAACGAGGGGAGCCGGCCCGGTCCATCAGGGCCGGGTGCCGACCTCAGGACCCCGAGATGTCGAAGTCGAAATAGCGGTCGGCCAGCGCCTTGTAGCCGCCATTGGCCTTGAAGGCGGCGAGCGCGGCGTTGATCTGGGTGCGCAGGGCATCGTCGCCCTTGCGCATCGCGATGCCGACGCCCGAGCCCGCGCCAATCCGGATCGCCGGGCCGAGCTGCGCATAGCCCTTGCCTTCCGGCTTCTTCAGGAAGGCCTCCGCGGAGACCACCGAGGAGCCGAAGCCGACATCGGCGCGCCCGACGGCGAGCTCCATGTAGACCTCGGTCTCCTTGCCGGCGAAGACGATGGTGCTGTCCTTGTAGTTCTCTGCCAGATAGGCGGCGCGCGGCGAATTGCGCAGCACGACGATGGTTTTGCCCTTCAACGCGGTCGGCGAGTGATCGGCAAAGGCGCCGGCCTTGGCGACGAAGCGCGAAGGCACGTCGTAATAGGGATCGGAGAAGTCGACCGTCTTCTTGCGCGCCTCGGTGATCGTCATCGAGGCGACGATCATGTCGAACTTCTTGGCGTTGAGCGCCGGGATCATGCCGTCGAATTCCTGCTGGACGAAGCTGCACTCGGCCTTCATCTGCGCGCAGATGGCATTGGCGATGTCGATGTCGAAGCCGCCCAGCTTGCCGTCGGGCGCGATCATCGAGAACGGCGGATAGTTGCCCTCGACCCCGATTCGCAGCTTCGTGGCCTGGGCAGCCGCCGGCTGGCCCAGCACGAGGGCGAACGAGGCCGTTGCGGCCCAGGCGAGGACAGTACGCTTCAGCATGACATTCTCCCGATCAGTGGTCTTGAGTTCCCGCTCGGACTTCACATTGGCGATTAATTTTCATAAGGTCAATATATGAAAATATCTCTTCACGACAGCCCGGGCGGCAGCGGCGCGAGCGACATGGCCTTCGCCGCCTCCGAGCTCGGCCGGAAGCTCCTGGCGCTGCAGGCGTCGGGATCGGCCTCCAATCGCGTCATCGCGGAGCACCTCCTGCGCAATCCGGTGCGCGGCTCGGCCCTGTCGATCGAGGATCTCGCGGCCGCGACCGGCGTCTCGACAGCGACCCTGTCGCGGTTCGCCCGGCTGCTGGGCTTCAGCGGCTTTCCCGATCTGCGCGCCGCGCTCGCCGACACGCTCCAGGCCGTGCTGCGCCCGGTCGAGAAGCTGCGCGGCAGCTTCAACCGGGAAGACGGGCGCTCGCCGCTGCGCGAGGGGCTGGAGGACACGCTGGCCAATCTGCGCGGCACGGCCGAGGCGATCGAGCCCGAGGGCCTGTCGCGCATCGTCGCCCGCCTGACCTCGGCGCGCTGCGTCTATGTGATGGGTTTCGGCCTCTCCGCCCATCTGGCGGGGCTGCTGACGCTCGGCCTGCAGCCTTTCTGTCGCCAGCTCGTCAATGTGGTCGAGTTCGGCGGCACCGAGAATGCCGCCGGCCGCCTGATGGCGCTGGGACCGGAGGATGTGCTGATCGCCATTTCCTTCCCGCGCTACGCCACCGATGTCGTGCACCTGACGCGCTATGCCGCCGACCGCAAGGCGGCCATCGTGGCGCTGACCGACTCGGCCGCATCGCCGCTCGCCCCGCTCGCCGACGAGGTCCTGATCGCCCGCTGCACCCATCCCGTGCTGTCGTCGAGCAATGTCGCGGCGCTGCTCGTGATCGAGGCGCTGGTGACGGCCCTGATGGTCTCGAACGCCGACAATGTCGCCAAGGCGGCGCAGCTGACCGACGCCATCTCGAGCTATCTGGTCTCGCAGACCTCTCGCGGGCGCTGAGGCGCGACGGCCGGCCCCGCCCCCGCGCGCAGCAGCATGCCGAACAGGTCGCGCGGCTCGTCGGGATCGGCCAGCAGGTCGAGTTCATCGTACTCGCCCGTGCGGGCGGCCTCCCCGGCGAGCCAGCGCAGAGCCGAGAAATCCTCGATCGCGAACCCCACCGAGTCGAACAGCGTGATCTGCCGCGCCTCGCGCCGGCCTTCGGCCTGCCCCGTGACGACGCGCCAGAGTTCGGTGACGGGATGGTCGGCGGCGAGTTGCTGGATCTCGCCCTCGATGCGCGTCTGCGGCGGATACTCCACGAAGATGTCGCTGCGCCTGAGGATGTCGGCATGGAGCTCGGTCTTGCCCGGGCAGTCGCCGCCGACCGCGTTGATGTGGATGCCGGCGCCGACCATGTTGTCGGTCAGGATGGTGGCGTTGGCCTTGTCGGCGGTGGCGGTGGTCACGATCTGCGCGCCCAGCACGGCCTCGTCCGGCGAGCGGCAGATCGCGATCTCGAACCCGAAGCCTGCGAGGTTGTGGGCGCAGCGCGTGCTCGCGGCGGGATCGGTATCGTAAAGCCGCAGGCGATCGATGCCGAGCACCGCCCTGAAGGCGAGCGCCTGGAACTCCGACTGCGCGCCATTGCCGATCAGCGCCATGGTGTGGGCACCGTGCGGCGCCAGGTGACTGGCCGCCATGGCCGAGGTGGCGGCGGTGCGCAGCGCGGTCAGGATCGTCATCTCGCTCAGCAGCAGCGGATAGCCGGTCGCGACATCGGCCCAGACGCCGAAGGCGGTGACGGTCTGGCGGCCATCGCGCGTGTTCAGGGGGTGGCCGTTGACGTATTTGAAGGCGTAGTGCCGCCCGTCGCTGGTCGGCATCAGCTCGATAACGCCGTCACGGCTGTGCGAGGCGACGCGCGCGGTCTTGTCGAAGACCTCCCAGCGCCGGAAATCGGCCTCGACGCAGGCGGCAAGGTCGGTCAGCACGCGTTCGATCCCGTGCCGGCCGACGATGCGCATCATCCGATCGACGCTGACGAAGCGGACGAGGTTGAGCTTGCGGTCCATGCTCAGTAGCTCCGCGTCGGGCGATCCAGCACGCTGCGGCCCATCAGGCTGGCGGTGAGGTCCACCATCAGCCGGGCGGTGCGGCCGCGATCGTCGAGGAAGGGGTTGAGTTCGACGAGGTCGAGGCTGGCGACGCGGCCGCTGTCATGGAGCATCTCCATGATCAGATGCGCTTCCCGGAAGGTCGCGCCGCCCGGGACGGTGGTGCCGACGCCGGGCGCGATGTCGGGATCGAGGAAATCGACATCGAGGCTGACATGGAGGATGCCATCCTGCGCCTCGACGATGTCGAGGAAGCGCCGCAGCAGCACGCCGACGCCGTTTTCGTCGATGGCGCGCATGTCGTGCACATGCACGCCGCTGCCGGCCAGAATCCGCCGCTCCGCCGCATCGACGCTGCGCAGCCCCATCATGCAGACCCGCGAGGGATCGAGTGCCGCCGCTAGCGGCGGAAAGGTCCCGGCGAAACCGGGAAGACCGAGCGCATAGCCCATCGGCACGCCATGGAGATGACCGCTCTCCGTCGTCTCCAGCGTGTGGAGGTCCGGATGGGCATCGAGCCAGAGCACGAAGAGCTTGCGGCCGTCCTCGCTCGCGCGGCGAGCATGGCCGGCCAGCGTGCCAGCCGCCAGGCTGTGATCACCGCCGAGCACGATGGTCAGGCCCTGCGCGCCGGTCTCGTAGACGGTCTGCGACAGCGCCTCGGTCCAGGCCACGATCTCGGGCAGGCCGTGCAGCGCGGGGTTGGCGTGGGTCAGGTCGCGTCGCGGCGCCGGGACGAGGTTGCCGCGGTCGATCACGGTGTGGCCGAGCGACTGCAAGGCCGGCCCGATGCCGGCGGCGCGGAAGGCGCTGGGCCCCATGTCGCAACCGAGCCGTCCGGTGCCGTCCTGCACCGGCGCACCCAGAAGAATGCAAGTGGTCTGTCTCATGCGTGCTCGCCTCCCTGCGATAAGGTTAGGGCGCGGCGATGGCGGGATGAACCCGCCAGATTGGCATGGATGACAAGCCGGATTTCCGTTATGGAAAGGCCAACTGCCCAGAATGGACAATCACCGATGGACGAACTCGACCAGCGCCTGATCACGCTGCTGCGCCGGAACGGCCGTCGCGGCGTGTCGGATCTCGCGCTCGAGCTCAGCGTGTCGCGCGCCACGGTCAGGGCGCGCATCGAGCGCCTCGAACAGGCCGGCGAGATCGTCGGCTACACGGTGATCCTGCGGGCGGACGCGGTCTCCGCCCCCGTGCGCGGCATCACCCTGATCGAGGTCGAGGGACGAGCCAAGGACCGCGTGGTCGCGGCGCTGACGGGTTTCGCCGAGGTCACGGCGGTCCACACGACGAGCGGCAAATGGGATCTCGTCGCGGAACTCGGCACCGACAGCCTGACCGCCCTCGACGGGGTCCTGACGCGGCTGCGCCTGATCGCCGGCATCGCCGCGTCGGAAACGCATCTGCTGCTGGCGACGCCGCGCAGCAGCAGGGCCGGGCTCGGACCGCTCGCCCAGCGCTGAGGATGGAGGCGTCCGGACCCCGGTGACCCCGACGTCGGCAGCGTCGGGGTCGGGCTAGAACTCCGTTCGACGCGATTACGCCGGCAGGACCACGACCTTCGTCTTCACCGGCGTCTGGTCGTAAAGGTCGATCATGTCCTGCGTCAGCAGGCCGACGCAGCCGCTGGTGATGCCCGAGCCGATCGATTCCTCATCGAGCGAGGCGTAGATCGTGTAGAGCGTGTAGCGGCCGTTCTGGTAGAGATGCAGGGTGCGCGCGCCCAGCGGATTCTCGAGGCCACCCGGCATGCCGCGGGCATATTTGGCGGCTTCCGGCTGCCGCTTGATCATCTCCGGCGGCGGCGTCCAGGTCGGCCATTCCGACTTGCGCCCGACATAGGCATCGCCATTCCAGCGGAAGCCGTCGCGGCCGACATTGGCGCCGTAGCGCGTGGCGTTGCCGTCGCCCTCGATGCGGTAGACATAGTAATTGCCGGGATCGACGATGATCGTGCCCGGCGCTTCCTTGGTCTCGTAGCGCACGGTGCGGCGCCAGTATTGCGGGTCGACCTTGCTGGGATCGGTCGCCGGGATCGGGAACTTCTTGTCGTCGACCGGCCCATAGAGCTTCTTCGCCTCGGCGAGGCTCATCCCGTCCTGGGTGACGCAGCCGCCCAGCGACAGCGCGCCGAGGCCGGCGGCGGAACCGACGAGGAAGGAGCGGCGGTCGAGCCGCTCCAACCGGCGGCCGGACAGGGCCGTTCCATCTCCGGCGGTTCCATCACGCTTCATCATCACACAACAATCCCGACTGCGTGTCGTCCGACGGAACCGCCCTGGAGACACCTGTTGAACCTATCTGGCGCAGAGTTTGCCGCTTGAACAGGAGACTGGCAAGCCCGACGGCCTTCGCTTAGCTGTCCCGCCCGGACGAAAGGGCCGCGGCGCGCTGCGGCAGGGCAGCGGTTGCCAGGACGCAGGCGGACAGCATCAGGCCCGACCCAATAAGGCAGGCCTGGAGGCCGCCCCACTGGTAGAGCAGGCCCGAGAGCAGGGTCCCGAGGAAGCGACCGAGCGCATTGGCGGCATAGTAGAAGCCGACATCCTCGGCCGATTTCTCCGAACCGGCATAGGCCAGGATCAGATAGGAGTGGAGCGAGGAATTGACCGCGAAGGCGAAGCCGAACAGGCCGAGTCCCGCGACGAGAACGAGATCGGGCCGCAGGCCGGAGCCGCTCGCCAGCAGCGCCGCGATCGCGAAGGGGATCGCCGCCAGCGCCAGCGACCAGAGCCGCGCGGCCGGCACCTCCGATGACAGCCCGTCGGGGCTGCGGGCGATGAAGGCCGGCGCCGCCGCCTGAACGAGGCCGTAGCCGATCGTCCAGACCGCCAGGAAGGTGCCGACCATGGTGAAGGTCCAGCCGGAGGCGTAGAGGAAAACCGGCACGCCGACGACGAACCAGACGTCGCGAGCCCCGAACAGCGCGACGCGCGCCAGCGCCAGCAGGTTGACGGCGCGGTTCTTGGCGAAGAGTTCGCGGGCGGATTTGCTCGCCTTGGCCTTGCCCATCATCGCCGGCAGCGAGGTCAGAACGCCGAGCAGGATCAGGCCCAGCATCGCCGCCATCGCCCAGAGCGCGCCCCGGAAGCCCAGCGCCTCCAGCAGGAGCCCGCCGAGGAAGAAGCCGACGCCCTTCATCGCGTTCTTGGAGCCGGTGAACCACGCGACCCAGCGAAACAGCCGGCCCTCAGCGTTTTCGGTGCGGGCGGCGGCCTCGGCGACCTTGATGGCCGATTTCGAGGCTGTCTTGGTCAGGTCCTTGGCGACGCCGCAGATCCCCTGAGCCATCACCACCCAGGCGACGGAGGCCGCGGCCGTCCAGTCCGGCGACAGTCCCGACAAGAGCAGGAAGCCCGCGATCTGCGTGACGAGACCGACCGCGAGCATGCGGGTGATGCCGTAGCGGGCGGCGAGCCAGCCGCCGATCAGGTTGGCGACGATCCCGGCCGCCTCGTAGAGCAGGAACAGGAAGGCGAGCGTGAAGGGCGAATAGCCGAGCCGGAAGAAATGCAGCAGCACGAGCATGCGCAGCGCGCCGTCGGTCAGGGTGAAGCCCCAATAGGCGGCGGTGACGATGGCGTAGTTGCGCGCACCCTGGGTCAAGGGCTCAGATCCCGACACGCTCGAGATGGCAGGCGAGGTCGACCATGCGGCAGGCATAGCCCATCTCGTTGTCGTACCAGGCGTAGACCTTGAGCATCGTGCCGTCGGTGACCAGCGTCGAGAGCCCGTCGACGATGGCCGAGCGCGTGTCGCGCTGATAGTCGATCGAGACCAGCGGGCGCGGCTCGAAGCCGAGGATGCCGGCGAGCGGCCCCCGCGCCGCCGCCTCGAACAGGGCGTTGACCTCGCCTGCGGTCGTCGGCCGCTCCAGCTCGAAGACGCAGTCGGTCAGCGAGGCGTTGAGGACGGGGGCGCGCACGGCGTGGCCGTCGAGCTTGCCCTTCAACTCGGGGTAGATCAGCGCGATCGCAGTGGCGCTGCCGGTCGTCGTCGGCTGCAGCGAGAGCATGGCCGAGCGGGCGCGGCGGAGATCCTTGTGGGGCGCATCGACCACGACATTGGTGTTGGTCGGGTCATGGATCGTGGTGATCTGCCCGTGCCGGATACGCAGGTTCTCGTGCACGACCTTCACCACCGGGGCGAGGCAGTTGGTGGTGCAGGAGGCGGCGGTGACGATCGGATGCGAGGCCGGGTCGTAGAGATGCTCGTTGACGCCGACAACGACGTTGAGGACGGACGCGTCCTTCACGGGGGCGGCGACGATGACGCGCTTGGCGCCGCGCTTCAGATGCCCCTCCAGCGTCGCGGGCGTCAGGAACTTGCCCGTGCATTCGAGCACCACATCGACGCCGAGATCGCCCCAGGGAATGTCGCCTGGCGCAGCTTCCGCCGAGAAGCTTAAGCGGCGGTCGCCGATCGTGATCGCGTCCTCCCCGGCACTCGCGATGCCGCCGCGCCAGCGCCCCTGCATGCTGTCGAATTCGAGGAGATGGGCGGTCGCAACCGCGCCGCCCTTGATCTCGTTGAGATGGACGATGTCGAGCCGGTTGCCGGCGCGCGGATCGTCGCCCTGCCGGTCGGCCGCGCCCAAAGCCGCCCGCAGCGCCAGCCGCCCGATGCGCCCCATGCCATTGATGCCGACCCTCATGATCCCTGCTCCCTGCCCCACGACCTGCAGCGTCCATGAACCGGATGACGGGAACATGTCAACATGTCGGTTGACTCCGACATGTTGCGCGACAATTATTATGTTGTCCCTCACCGACATAATGAGATGAAGACATGGAAACGTCCCCTCTCAAGGTTCTCTTCGTCTGCAAGGGCAACCACGCCCGCTCGATCATGGCCGAATCGATCATGCGCCGCCTGCCCGGCGGCACGTTCACCGTCTTCAGCGCCGGTTCGCAGCCCCGGCCGCAGATCAATCCCTTCGTGGTGCGGCTGCTGACCTCGCTGAACCACGACCTCACCGGTCTGGCGCCCAAGAGCTGGGACGACTTCGCCAGGCCGGGAGCGCCAGAGCTCGACTTCGTCTTCACCCTCTCCGAGACCGCCGCCAACGCGGTGCCGCCTGCCTGGCCCGGCAATCCGACGACGGCCCTGTGGACGCTGCCCGACCCCGCCGCCTTCGAGGGCGACGATGTCCAGAAGGCGCTTGCCTTTGCCGACGCCTACCGCATGCTCAACAACCGCATCTCGATCTTCGCGAGCCTGCCGCTGGCGACCCTGCAGGGCATGGCGCTGCAGCATCGACTCGACGCGATCGGCCAGGACAAGGGGCGCCGCGAACCCGCCGGCGTTCCTTCAGCACCGAGGGAAGACGCCGCTTGACGCCCAGACGGCCCAACGCAGGACGGCCCACGCCGAAGCTCGACACGATGGACGCCGTCGCCCTGCTGGGGGCGCTGGCGCAGCCGACCCGGCTCGAGATCGTCCGGCTGCTGATGCGCTACCGGCCGCATGGCCTGGCGGCCGGCGATATCGGCCGTCTTCTTGCGGTCGCGCACAACACGCTGTCCGCGCATCTGGCCGCGCTCGAGCAGGTCGGGCTGCTGGCGTCGCGGCGCGAGGGCCGCCACATCATCTTCGCCGCCCAGGCCGCGCGCGCCGATGCGCTCCAGGCCTTCCTGGCCGAGGCCTGCTGCACTGAAGGCCCCCTGCCCTGTGCGGATGCGGCGCCCGCCTTTCCGGCGCGCCGCGACCCGGTGGCGAGCGAGCGGCCCTTGCGCGTCCTGGTGGTCTGCACCGGGAATTCGGCCCGTTCGATCATGGCCGAGGCTGTGCTCAACCGCGAGGGGCTGGGGCGGATCCAGGCCTTCTCGGCCGGCTCGCGCCCGCAGGAGGCCCCCCACCCGCTGGCCCTGCGTCTCCTGTCCGATCTCGGCTACGACATCTCCGAGATGCGGTCGAAATCCTGGGACGAGTTCCTGGGGCCGGAGGTAGCGCCGCTCGACCTCGTCGTCACGGTCTGCGACGACGCCAGCGAGAGCGCCTGCCCCGCCTTCCCTGGCGTGCCGCTGCGCGTGCATTGGGGGCTGGACGATCCTGCTGCAGCGACCGGCCCCGAATCAGCCAAGCGCGCCGCCTTCCTGCAGAGCTATCGCGATCTGGCGGCGCGGGTTTCGGCCTTCGTCAACCTGCCGTTCGAGCAGATGTCGCTGCAGGAGCTGCAGCCGGTGCTCGCCGCCATCGGCCGGATGGACGGCGCGACGGCCAAGGCGCTCGAGCAGGCGGCCTGAGGCGGATCAGCCCAGACGGCGGTCGCGGATATCGAGGATGCGGTCGCAGACCGCCCTGTGCTCGG
Source organism: Bosea sp. RAC05 (assembly GCF_001713455.1). Taxonomy (NCBI): domain Bacteria; kingdom Pseudomonadati; phylum Pseudomonadota; class Alphaproteobacteria; order Hyphomicrobiales; family Alloboseaceae; genus Allobosea; species Allobosea sp. RAC05. The sequence continues at coordinate 2,117,003 of NZ_CP016464.1, read as the reverse complement.
CCAGAAGGTCCTGAAGCGGCGTCAGCGGCCGGAAGGCCTGCGGGTCGAGTTCCTCCTCGCCCTCTTCGGCCCAGTTCTCGATCGCCGCGTCGGCCGCGGCGAGCTGCTGCGGCGAGAGCGGCCCCTCGCCGCTCGCGCCCTGCTCCAAGGCGATGCGCTCGGCGATCCGCCGGCGCAGGCCCTGCTCGGCCGCGATGACCGCGTCGAGTTCGTCGGCATAGGCCATGGCGCGGCTACTGGACGATGCCGCGCTTGGTCAGCCCATCGATGTCGCAGCGGCAGGGCGCGCCGCGCGGGGCTGGGGGCCCCCAGCAGGAGCCGCGCGAGGTCACGCAGAAACTGCCGCTGCGGCCGCCTTCGCGGTAGCGAGGGCGCTCCTCATAATAGCGGGGACGCTCCTCGTAGTAGCGCGGGCCGCGATCGTAACCCCGATCGTAGCCCCGGCCGCCGCGATCGTAGTTGCGATCATAGCCCCGGTCGTAGCCCCGATCGTAGCCGCGGTCGTAGGGCTGGGCCTGCTGCGGCCGCTGGCGCGGCTGCTGGTACTGCGGCTGCTGGTACTGGGGCGCGCCCTGGCCGGGCCGCATGGTCGCGAAGGGATCCTGATTGCCGACGGTCTGGGCGCCCGCCGGCATCGTGCCGAGCAGAAGCGCAGCGGCGACGGCCATTCTTGCGAGCTTGAACAACGTCATGCCTCTCTCCTGGCTTGCATCGTCCGCCACATCCGCGATGGGTGAACGATGCGTCTGGGGGGTGGTAGCAACGTCTCGATGAATGGCGGCTGAAGCATGCCGCCCCTTTGCCGCTCCCGCACCCGGACTCAGCCGTCCTCGTCGCGTTCGCGCGGCGGCAGGCCGGTTTCGGTTTCCTCGACCGGCTCGCCGGGAATCACATAGCTTCCCTTCAGCCAGCGGCCGAGATCGATATCGGCGCAGCGCGCCGAACAGAAGGGCTTGTAGCGAGGCTGCGCCGGCTTGCCGCAGACGGCGCAGGGCTTGAGCGACGCGGCGCTGGTGACCGACGGGCTGGCGGCCGGCGGGGTGTTCTCGTTGTCAGCCATATTTGAGCGTGATCCCTCCATCGACGACCATTTCGAGGCCGGTGACATAGCGCGCTTCGTCGCTGGCCAGGAACAAGGCCGCATAGGCGACGTCCCAAGCCTCGCCCATATGGCCCATCGGCACCTGCGCGTCACGCGCCGCCCACATCGCCTCGACATCCCCCTGCCCGTAGACCTGGGCGAGGCCGGCGGAGTGTTCAACCATCGGCGTCTTCATCAGGCCCGGCAGGATCGCGTTCACGCGGATCTTCTGCGGGGCGTATTGCACGGCGGTGGTGCGGGTGAGCTGATTCAGCGCCGCCTTGGTGGCGGAATAGCTGGCATAGGGCACGCCCGTGTAGCGGATCGAGGCGATCGACGAGATGTTGATGATCGAGCCGCCCTCCCCGCTCTCCTCGAACTGGCGCTGCATCACCGGGATGACATGCTTCATCGCCAGGAAGGCGCCGGTCAGGTTGACCTTGAAGACGCGGTCCCAGACCTCCTCCGACAATTCGACGACACCGCCGACCTCGGCGATGCCGACATTGTTGTCGAGGATGTCGATACGGCCGTAGCGGCCGAGCGTGCGGCCGACGAGATCGGCCATCTGGTCGGCTTTCGTCACGTCCGCCTCGACCGCGAAGGCCTGGCCGCCCTCGTTCTGGATGAAGGCAGCGGTCTCCTCCGCCGCATCGCGGTTGATGTCGGCGCAGATCACTTTCGCGCCCTCGCGAGCGAAGACGGTGGCGGTGGCCTTGCCATTGCCCCAGCCCGGCCCGATCGACCCCGCCCCGGCCACGATCGCGACCTTGCCCCTGAGACGTCCCGACATGCGTAGTCCTCCCTGGCGCGCAGCCCTTGTGAGGCCGGCTGCGTTCGCGGCGGGCAGGATCGGGCGTTATCGGGCAAGGTGCAAGGCGGACGGGCGAGGCGGCGCTCTTGTCAGGGGCGGCAGCAGGCGCTCTGATCCCCCCTGAGGCGCGATGTCCGAGGCCTCGTCTGCGGAGGGCATGTGACGGGGATCGACAGCGCCGCGCCGGAGCCCACGTCCATGGACCTGCCTGCAGCGACCGCGCAGCCGGATGGGCCGACCCCGAAGGTTCGCCTGCGGATCGCCCTGCTGGGTGCGACCGGCACGATCGGCCGCGCAACCGCAGGCGCCCTGCTGCGACGTGGCCATGACGTCGTCTGCCTGGTTCGCCCCCATGCCAACGCCGCCGCCGTGCGGCCGGACTCAGCGACCGCCGGTCTCCCCGATCGCTTGACCGTCCGGACGGCGGATGTGAGCGATCCCGTGGCACTGGCCCGCGACGGGTTCGCAGGAGAGCGTTTCGACGCGGTGGTGTCGTGCATGGCCTCGCGCACGGGCGCGCCCGCTGATGCCTGGGCCGTCGACCACCGCGCGCATCTGAACGTGCTCGAAGCCGCCCAGCGGGCCGGCGTCCAACACTTCGTGCTGCTGTCCGCCATCTGCGTGCAGAAGCCGCTGCTCGCGTTCCAGCAGGCGAAGCTCGCCTTCGAGGCGGCGCTGATCGGCTCCGGGCTGCGCTATTCGATCGTCCGGCCGACCGCCTTCTTCAAGTCGCTGTCGGGGCAGATCGAGCGCGTCCGCGCGGGCAAGCCCTTCCTGCTCTTCGGCGACGGAACCCTGACCGCCTGCAAGCCGATCAGCGACGGCGATCTCGCGGACTTCATCGCCGGCTGCCTTGAGGACGAGAGCCGGTGGAACCGCATCCTGCCGATCGGCGGCCCCGGCGAGGCGATCACGCCGCGCCAGCAGGGCGAGGCGCTGTTTGCGCTGCTCGGCCGCCCTCCCCGCTTCCGCCAGGTCCCCGTCGCGCTGCTCGACGCCATCATCGGCGGCCTGAGCCTCGCGGGCGCCCTGGTGCCGTCGCTGGCGGCCAAGGCCGAACTGGCGCGGATCGGCCGCTACTACGCCACCGAATCCATGCTGGTGCTGGACCCGGCGACCGGCCGCTACGATGCCGCCGCCACGCCATCGACCGGGACGGAGACCCTGTTCGACTTCTATCGCGCCGTGCTGGGCGGCGCCGCCGCGCCGGAGCGGGGCGACCACGCGGTGTTCTGATCCGACAAGGCGCGCGACGAGGAGACAACGCCATGCATGTCGTTCCCGAGCCTGCCGGAGAGGGACAGGAGAGCGTCTGGGCGTTTCCGCGCCCAGCCATCGCCGAGCCCTGCGCCCGGCGCATCGTCATCCGCCACCGCGGCGCGACGATCGTCGACACGACGCAGGCCGTCCGCGTCATCGAGACCAGCCACCCGCCGAGCTATTATCTGCCGCCCGACAGCTTGAAGGATGCGCGGCTGCGGCCGTCCCCGCATCGGTCGATCTGCGAGTGGAAGGGCCAGGCGGCTTATGTCGATCTGGACATCGGCGGCGAGACGCTCCGCCAAGTCGGCTGGCTCTATCCGTCGCCGACGCCGGCCTTTCGGCTGCTGGCGGGATTCGTCGCCTTCTATGCCGCCCCTTTCGACGAATGCCTGGTCGATGGCGAGCCGGTCACGCCCCAGCCCGGCGGGTTCTATGGCGGCTGGATCACGTCCCATGTCGCCGGCCCCTTCAAGGGGATCCCCGGCAGCCGGTTCTGGTGAGGGCAGATCACAGCCCCACGCGGAACCGCGATCGCCGCTACGCCACGTTCATCCAGCCGAAGCGGACCGGGAAGCCCTCGCCGCCCAGCAGATTGACGGTCTCGTGCAGGGGCAGGCCGACGACGGCGCTGTAGGAGCCGACGAGTTTGACGACGAAGGAGCCGGCGATGCCCTGGATGGCATAGCCGCCGGCCTTGCCGCGCCACTCGCCCGAGGCGAGATAGGTCTCGATGTCCTCGGTCGAGAGCCGCTTGAAGCGCAGCCGCGTCTCGACGACGCGCTCGCGGACCGCCCCGCCCGGCGTCACCAGGGCGACCGAGGTGTAGACCCGGTGGGCTCGACCCGAGAGCAGGCGCAGGCAGGCGGCGGCCTCGTCGACGATCTCGGCCTTGGGCAGGATGCGGCGACCGACCGCGACGACGGTGTCGGCGGCGACGATGTAGCAGCCTTCGAGGTCGGGCCGCGCGGCGGCGCCGATGCGGGCGGCCTGGGCCTTCTCGCGGGCCAGCCGGCGGGAGAGATCGCGCGGGCGCTCGCCCTTCAGCGGGGTCTCGTCGAGATCGGCCGGCAGCAGCGCGTCCGGCTTGAGGCCGACCTGCTCGAGCAAAGCGAGCCGACGCGGCGAGGCCGAGGCCAGGACCAGCATCGGGCGCCAGCCGGGATGTTTGGGAGAGGAAAAGAAGCTCAAGGGCGGACCGAGGGGTTCGGGCACGGCCGGGGCGCCGCGCTGGATCGACAAGCCTCTAGAGCATTTCGGCCGTCGGATAAATCGGCCCAGACAGCCCCGCGTCTGGCGCGGGACACTGCTCTCGAAAACGGCGAGCCATTCACCATGCGCATAATTGATGCAGCCGAACCGCGATTCCAGCCTTGCCCGCCGAGACCCGACCCGACAGATTGTCGGGCCGCGGGATCATCGAGGCCACCACACGCGTTGTGTCATCGGCGATCCGCCCTGCGACGTTCCGGAGTTCCCCCCATGCCAACATCGAGCCGGAAGACGCGTCCCGCGATCGCTGCGGGAGGTGCCGCCCAGGCGTTGGCCGTGCGCATGGCGACGCTGCAGGCCGATGCAGGCCTCACGATCGCGATGCGCATGCCGATCCTGATGCGCGGTGCACTCGGCGACAGCGGGGGCCAGCGCGAAGCCGCCAAGGCGGTGACGGAGAAGGTGACGGCCGTCATGGAGAGCGGTTTCGCCGCGACGCAGGCGAGCGCCTTGTTCTGGTGGGGCATGGCCTTCAGCCTGCCGGGCAGCATCGACCTGGGCGAAGCCGCAGCCAAGGTCGCGCATTCCACGCTGGAGCCCTTCGCCAAGCGCACCAGCGCCAATGCGGCGCGCCTCAGCGGGCGCAAGCGCCGGGGCTGACGAAAGCCCTCAGGCGCCGGGCGAGGGAGTCTCGGCCGGAGCCGCCGTCGCGGAGGCCGCGGTGTGCTCACGGTCGAGCTTCCGGTAGCGGGCCACGCTGAGCGGGATCAGGGCGAGATAGGCGATCACGACCAGCGCCAGCATCTCGAACGGATAGGCGAAGAGCAGCCCGGCCACGACCACGACCGCGACGAAGATCGGCAGCACCTTGTCGCGCGGAATGCGCGTGCCGAGCGTCTTGCCGGCGTAGCAGGGGATGCGCGAGATCGTCAGGAAGGCGATGAAGAGGATGTAGAGGCCGACCGGCACCGCGCCGTAATCCTGCACGGGCACGCCGATGAAGTGCAGATAGAGCGGCAGCATCGCGGTGATCGCGCCGGCCGGGGCCGGCATGCCGACGAAGAAGTTCTTCTGCCATTCCGGGCGGTGGGGATCGTCGATCATGACGTTGAACCGCGCCAGGCGCAGCGCCATGGCGCAGGCCAGCGTCAGCACGATGATCCAGCCGAAGGATTTCAGATCGTGCAGGACGAAGATCCACAGCACATAGCCGGTCGCGACGCCGAAATTCACGAAATCGGAGAGCGAATCGAGCTCTGCGCCGAAGCGCGAGGTGCCCTTGAGCATCCGGGCGAGGCGGCCGTCGACACCGTCCAGCGCCGCGGCGATCAGGATGCAGATCGTCGCCGTCTCGAGCTTGCCCTCGACGACGAGCCGCATCGCCGTCAGCCCGAGGCAGAGCGCCAGCAGGGTGATGACGTTGGGCGCGATCAGCCGGAACGGGATCGGCGTGAAGCGCGCGCGCTTCGATTCGACGCGCTCGGGCTCGAAGGGGGGAAACAGGTCGCTCATGCGAGCCGGGATACGCGGTTTTCGGGTCGGAGGCTAGGCGGGTCCAGCCTTCTCCCCTGGGGGGAGAAGGGAGCCCGTCACAGGCCGCGGAAGCTGCGCACCGCCGACTCGCTGCCGGCGAAGTCTGCCAGCACCGTTTCACCGGCGAAAGCCGTCTGGCCCTCGCCCACCAGCGGGATCACGCCGACCGGCAGGTAGACGTCGACGCGCGAGCCGAAGCGGATCAGGCCGAAGCGCTCGCCGGTGCCGATCGTGTCGCCCTCCTTGACGAAGGGCACGATGCGGCGCGCGATCAGGCCGGCGATCTGGACGACGCCGACGATGCCATGGGCGGTCTCGATCGCCAGCGCGTTGCGCTCGTTGTCGTCGCTCGCCTTGTCGAGCTCGGCATTCAGGAAGAGGCCCGGCGTATAGGCCATCTTGACGATGCGGCCGGGCACGGGGGCGCGGTTCACATGGCAGTCGAAGACGTTCATGAAGATCGAAATGCGCGTCATCGGCTCGGCCGGGAGATTCAGTTCCGGCGGCGGCAGGGCCGAGGCGATCTGGCTGACGCGGCCGTCGGCCGGCGAGATCACCAGCCCCTCGCGCTGCGGCGTGATGCGGATCGGATCGCGGAAGAAATAGCAGATCCAGAGCGTGATGATCGCGCCGATCCAGCCGAAGGGCGACCAGAGATTGGCGAGCACGATCGTCGCGACGAGCGCGATGGCGATGAAGACATAGCCCTCCTTGTGGATGGGCACGATCACCTTGCGGACGGAATCGACGAGCGACATGGGTTTTGAATTCCGTGATGCGGAGCGCGCGGCCGTCGCGCCTCCCGATGCGGTCTGCGGCGGAAAGGGCCGCCGGTTCTGGGCGCTGTTTAGGGGGTTCGGGCCGCGCAGGGAAGAGCGTCATCGCCGCGCCCCATTCGCCGACCACCTTCGCAGGCGAACAGGAGTGCTGCCGTGACGACACTCGAGGCCCTCGCTGCGACGACGCCGGACGGGCTGGTGGAGAGCCGCCGCCCGGCTCTCTCGGTGATCGCCTCGCTGCTGCGCAACCCGCTGCAGGCGATGCCGCCGGAGGTCTATCGCGAGCGGCTGGTACTGGCGACGACCGGTGGGCGCACGAGCCTCTATGTCTGCGACCCCGCGCTGATCCAGGAGGTGCTGACCCGCCAGGCCGGCAGGCTCGGCAAGGGCAACCTCATCCGCAAGGTGCTCGGCCCCGCCATCGGCGAGGGCCTGCTGACGGCCGATGGGGCGCATTGGCGCTGGCAGCGCCAGGCCGTGGCGTCGGGCTTCCAGCACGAGAGGCTGCTCGGCTTCCTGCCGGCGATGATCGAGGCGGCGGAGGCGACGCGCGGGCGCTGGCAGGCGGCCTCCGCGCCGCTCGACATCGGCCACGAGATGATGCGCACCACCTTCGACATCATCATCGAGACGATGCTGTCGGGCGCGCAGGCGCTGGATGTCGGCAAGGTCGAGCAGGCGATCTCGGATTATCTCGAACCGTCGAACTTCATGGTCATCTACAACCTCTTCGGCCTGCCGGGCTGGCTGCCCTATCCGGGCCGGGCCAGGGCGCGCGCCTCGGTGACCTATCTGCGCGAAAATCTGCGGGCGCTGGTGGCGCAGCGCCGGGCCGAGCCGCCGGAGCACGGCGACCTGCTCGACATGCTGCTGGCGAGCGCCGACCCCGAGACGGACCGGGCGATGCGCGACGAGGAGATCGTCGACAACCTGCTCACCTTCGTCACCGCCGGGCACGAGACGACCGCGGTCGGCCTCGCCTGGACCTTCCATCTGCTGGCGCAGAACCGCGACTGGGAGGCGCGCGTGCTCGAGGAGATCGCGGCGGTCACCGAAGGGGGCCCGCTGTTGCCGCGCCATGTCGCGGCGCTGCCGCTGACCAGGGCGGTCTTCCAGGAGGCGATGCGGCTCTACCCGCCCGCCCCGGTGATCACACGGGAGGTCGAGGAGCCCTTCACGCTCGGCGGCGTCGCGCTGAAGCAGGGCATGGTGCTCTATGTGCCGATCCAAGCGGTGCACCGTCACGAGAGGCTGTGGGACAGGCCCGAGCAGTTCGACCCATCCCGTTTCCTCGGCGATGCCGGGCGCGGGCGCCACCGCTACGCCTATCTGCCCTTCGGCGCCGGCCCGCGCATCTGTATCGGCAGTGCCTTTGCGACAATGGAGGCGGTCGCGATCCTGGCGGTGCTGCTGCCGGCGCTGCGGCTCGATCCGCTGCCCGGCCAGGTTCCTGAGCCGATGCTGAAGATCACGCTGCGGCCGAAGCAGCCGCTGCGGATGCACGCGAGCCCGCGCGGCTGAGCGCAGCGGCCGCTCAGCTCACCGGGCGGTAGGTGGTGAAGCGCCGCGCCGCCAGCCAGGTCAGACCGACGAAGACCGCGAGCAGCACGCCTTCGACGAGCGCGAAGGGCGGCACGGATCCGGCGGGCGCCAGCGCCCGCAGCGCCGGCACCTTCTGGAAGGCCTGCGCCACCAGGACGAAGAGCAGCAGATAGAAGCTCAGCATCGCCGCGACCGCATAGATGCCGCGCCATGGCCCGAGCAGCATGCGCGCATAGAGCGCGAAGCCCGCCACGACCACCAGCGCGAGCGCCACCGCCCCGATGATGTGCGAGGGCAAGAGCCCGCTGAAGGGAAAGCCGAAGCCGGTCGCGCTGGTGGCGAAGGCGGTGGACAGGAAGACGCCGGTCCAGCGCGGGCTGACATGGCCCCTGAGCAACCCTACCGCGACCGGGATCCCGGCGACGATGGCGATGAGGCTGAGCCAGGTGTGGAAGCCGACGAAACTCAACGGGTTGAACATCGCGTCGCCTCGTCGGACGGGAGTCTGGATCGGCTCCGGCAGGATGCAGGAAGCGCGCCGCCGGGGCCAGCGGCACGCTCCCGCCGTCAGGGGGCCAGCGACACCCGCACGCTGGGCTCTTCCTCGGCGCTGGCGCGCTGGAGCGTCGCCTTGGCCTCGTCGACCTGGCGCTGGCGGTTCCAGAGCGAGGCGTAGATGCCGTCGGCCGCCAGAAGCGTGGCGTGGCTGCCGCGCTCGGCGATCAGCCCCTTGTCGAGCACGATGATCTCGTCGGCGTTGATCACGGTGGAGAGCCGGTGGGCGATGACCAGCGTGGTGCGGCCGCGGCTGACGAGATCGAGCGCGTCCTGGATTTCCTTCTCGGTGAAGGAATCCAGCGCCGAGGTCGCCTCGTCCAGCACCAGCACGGGCGGACCTTTCAGGATGGTGCGGGCGATGGCGACGCGCTGCTTCTCGCCGCCCGAGAGCTTCAGGCCACGCTCGCCGACCGAAGTGCCATAGCCCTCCGGCAACGACTTGATGAAGCGGTCGATCTGGGCGAGCCGGGCTGCGTCCTCGACCTCCGCCATCGTGGCCTCGGGCCGGCCATAGCGGATGTTGTACTCGATGGAGTCGTTGAACAGCACCGTGTCCTGCGGGACCATGCCGATGGCGGCGCGGAGCGAGACCTGCTGGACATCGGCGATGGGCTGGCCGTCGATCAGGATGCGCCCCTGTTGCGGCTCGTAGAAGCGGAAGAGCAGGCGCGAGATCGTCGACTTGCCGGCGCCGGACGGGCCGACGATGGCGATGGTCTTGCCCGCCGGCACGGTGAAGGAGATGCCCTTCAGGATCGGCCGCTCGGGGATATAGGCGAAGTGGACATCCTCGAAGGTGACCTCGCCGGCCGGCACGACGAGCGGCTTGGCGCCCGGCTTGTCCTGGATCTCGGGGTCCTTCCCGATCAGCGAGAACATCTGCTCGATGTCGAGCGTCGCCTGCTTGATCTCGCGATAGACGGTGCCCATGAAGTTCAGCGGCTGGTAGAGCTGGATCAGCATGGCGTTGATCAGCACGAAGTCGCCGACCGTGAGCGTGCCCGCCCGGAAGCCCTGCACCGCCATCACCATCGAGATCGTCAGGCCCGCCGCGAAGATCGCGGCCTGGCCGAAATTCAGCCAGGCGAGCGAGGTGTAGGCCTTGATCGAGTTGCGTTCATAGCGCGCCATCGAGAGGTCGTAGCGGGCAGTCTCGCGCGCCTCGGCGCCGAAATACTTCACCGTCTCGTAGTTCAAGAGCGAGTCGATCGCCTTCGAATTGGCGTCGGTGTCGGACTCGTTCATCTGGGTGCGGATGGCGATGCGCCACTCCGTCGCCTTGATGGTGTAGGCCATGTAGGTCGTGACCATCACCACCAGCACGACGACATAGAGCCAGTTGAAGATCGTCAGCAGCACGGCGGTGATCAGGACGAGCTCGATCGTCACCGGAACGAGCTGGTTGAGCCCGAGCCGCACCATTTCCTCGATGCCGTTGCGGCCGCGTTCGAGGACGCGTGTCAGCCCGCCCGTCTTGCGCTCGAGATGAAAGCGCAGCGAGAGCTGGTGCAGATGGCCGAAGGTCTGCAGCGCCAGCGTGCGCACCGCATGCATGAAGACCGGGGCAAACAGCGCGTCGCGGGCCTGGATGAAGGCCGCCGAGCCGACGCGGGCGAGGCCGTAGATCACCGTCAGCGCCAGGGGCGCGCCGACCAGCCAGGGCAGCCAGGCGCCGAGCGTGGTCGGTGTCGCGGCGAGCGCATCCGTCGCCCATTTGAAGGTGAAGGGCACGCCCATCAGCACGACGCGGCCGAGCACCAGCAGCAGGAAGGCCAATACGACGCGGCGGCGCAGATCGGCGCGGTCCGCCGGCCAGAGATAGGGCCAGAGCGCCCGGAAGGTGGCGGCGAAGCCCGATCCGGGCTGGAGCACGGCCGAGCGCGCGAAGATCGGCGCCGGGGGCGGCGCGGCAGGCGGTGACATCTTGGGACGATTCCAGGTTGGGAGGCCGGTATAGGGGTAAACGCCCGCGAATGCATGGGGGTTCGCAGAACAACCTTCCACAACCCTGCCTTGCTTCGGCCGAACGCCGGGTGTCAGATTGGTCAGCGCTGCAAGCGCGTCATCGGGGAAACGACACCATGACGATCCACCGACTTGTCCTGGCGGGCCTGCTCGCCTGTCCTGCCGGCCTCCTGCCGGCGCTGCCGGCCGCCGCGCAGGGCGCCAAGCCACCGGCCCAGATCACCGTCACCAACATGCGGGCCGTGCCGCTGACGCTGTTCGAGATCGCCACCGGCGGCGACCAGCCCCGCCTCGTCGGCAAGATCGCCAAGCCGCTGGCGCCGGGCAAGAGCATCGCCGTGAAGCTGAACAAGCCGGCCGGCTGCAGCTATTTCGTGCTGGCGCGCTTCGACGACGCGGTCGAGACCGACGCCGAGGGCATGGACCTCTGCAAGGACAAAGTCATCCGTTTGACGGAGTGAGGGGCGCGCGACGCCTCTTCTTCCTTCTCCCGGATGGGAGAAGGTGGCGCGGAGCGCCGGATGAGGGCCTGCCGTCGCAGCAAGAAGGTGCCACGGCTCCGTCTGATTTTGACGATCAGCGGCGGTCCCTCATCCCTGCCCTTCTCCCATCCGGGAGAAGGGTTCCCCGCGCCCTTATTTGTGGCCGGGTGTTTCCCTCACCCCGTCGCGCCGGATCGCATCAGCTTGTAGGTGATCGAGTCGACGAGTGCCTGGAAGGAGGCATCGATGATGTTGGCGCTGACGCCCACCGTGGTCCAGCGCTCGCCGGTCTCGTCCGCCGACTCGATCAGGACGCGGGTGACGGCATCCGTGCCGCCCTGGAAGATGCGGACCTTGTAGTCGACGAGGCGAAGCCCTGAGATCAGCGACTGATAGCGGCCGAGATCCTTGCGCAGCGCGACGTCGAGCGCATTGACCGGGCCGGCCGCGCCCTCGGCGGCCGAGATCAGCACCTCGTCGCCGACCTTCACCTTCACGATCGCCTCCGAGAAGGTGACGAGGTCGCCGAGCGCATTGTAGCGGCGCTCCACATTCACCTTGAAGCGCTCGACCTCGAAATAGGCCGGGACCTCGCCCATGATCCGCTTGGCGAGCAGGTAGAAGGAGGCGTCAGCGCCCTCGAAGGCATAGCCCTGCGCTTCCTTTTCCTTGACCTCTTCCAGCACGCGCCCGAGCCGGGGATCGTCGCGGCCGAGCGTGACGCCGATGCGCTCCAGCTCGGCGACGAGGTTCGATTTGCCGCCCTGGTCGGAGATCAGCACCTTGCGGCGGTTGCCGACGGCCTCCGGTGGCACATGCTCATAGGTGCGCGGGTCCTTCAGCACGGCCGAGGCGTGGATGCCGGCCTTGGTGGCGAAGGCCGAGGCGCCGACGAAGGGCGCATGCCGGTTGGGCGCGCGGTTGAGCATCTCGTCGAGGGCGCGCGAGACCTGGCTGAGCTCGCCGAGCTGCTTCTCGTCGATGCCCAGCGCAAAGCGCTCGCGATAGCGCTCCTTCAGCTTCAGCGCGCCGATCAGCGTCACCAGATTGGCGTTGCCGCAGCGCTCGCCCAGCCCGTTCAGCGTGCCCTGGATCTGGCGCGCGCCGGCCTCGATGGCGGCCAGCGAATTGGCGACGGCGCAGCCGCAATCGTCATGGGCGTGGATGCCGAGATGATCGCCGGGAACGACCTTCGCCACCGCGGCGACTATCGCGCCGATCTCGTCGGGCAGCGTGCCGCCATTGGTGTCGCAGAGCACGACCCAGCGCGCTCCGGCCTCATAGGCTGTGCGGGCGCAGGCGAGCGCGTAGTCGGGGTTGGCCTTGTAGCCGTCGAAGAAGTGCTCGCAATCGAGCATGACCTCGCGGCCCGCCGCCTTCGCCGCCTCGACGCTTTCGCGGATGCCGGCGAGATTGTCCTCGAGCGGAATCTCGAGCGCGACATGGACATGGTAGTCCCAGCTCTTGGCGACGAAGACGATCGCATCCGCCTTCGCCTCCAGCAGCGCGGCGATGCCCGGGTCGTTGGCGGCCGAGCGCCCGGCCCGCTTGGTCATGCCGAAGGCGGCGAACTTGGCGTGTTTCGTCGGCTTTTCCGCAAAGAAGGCGGTGTCGAGCGGATTGGCGCCGGGATAGCCGCCCTCGACATAGTCGATGCCGAGCCGGTCGAGCAGGCCCGCCACCGCGCGCTTGTCGTCGAGCGAGAAATCGACGCCGGTCGTCTGCGCACCGTCGCGCAGCGTCGTGTCGAAAAGGTAGATGCGCTGCGCGGTCACGGTTTACGCCGCAGCTTGAAGCGCAGCACGCGCGGCACGACCATGGCGAGCATGACGAGCTTGATCGCGACGGAGAGCGAGCCGGCGGGGCGGATCTTCGGGGTCATGACGTTTCTTTTTCTGGCTAGATGAGGATGGAGGCGGGTCGTGTGTCGCGGTTCATCGCTTCACCTCCCAGCTCGTGGTCGGCTCGCCGCTGGCGGGGTCCTTGCCGTCCTTGAGCGCGATGCCCATGGCGGCGAGTTCGTCGCGAATACGGTCGGATTCGGCGAAGTTCTTGACGCGGCGGGCGTCGAGGCGGGCGGCGATCTTTGTCTCGACCTCGCGTTCGAAGAGCAGGTTTACGGCGCCCTCTGGTTCGGCATCGATGTCGATACCGAGGAAAAGCAACGTAGCGCGTAACTCGTTCGCAGCGGCTGTCTGAGCTTCTATGGCCGTCGCAGAATTCAGTGATCTGATTTCATCATCACTCAGCGAACCCACAACCCCGTTCGCGCGACGCGCAATCGCATCGATTTCGGCAAGCGCAGAGGGAGTGTTGAGGTCGTCCGACAACCTTTGGACAACGATCGCGGAGGGGTTAGCAGGACGATCCGAGCCAAAATTCTTGATCAGGCCACGATAGCGTTCCAGCTTTTTCTCCGCCTCCTCCAGTGCCTTCACCGTCCAGTCGATCGGCTGGCGGTAATGCGTCTTCAGCATCGCAAGGCGCAGCACCTCGCCGGGCCATTTGCGCCCGCCGAACGTCTCCGTCTCCAGCAGTTCGTTGATCGTGACGAAGTTGCCGAGCGACTTTGACATCTTCTCGCCTTCGACCTGCAGGAAGCCGTTGTGCATCCAGTAGTTCGCCATGCGACCGGAGCCGTCCGCGCCGCCAAAGGCGCAGCAGGACTGGGCGATCTCGTTCTCGTGGTGCGGGAAGACGAGGTCGATGCCGCCGCCATGGATGTCGAAGACGTTCTTCTGCGGATCGTCGCAGGCAAGCCCGCCGCCGAAGGGCTCGAGCAGCTTGGCCATCGACATGGCCGAGCATTCGATGTGCCAACCCGGGCGGCCGGGGCGGGTGATGCCCTCGGGCGCGCCGTTCGGCCAGAGCCAGCCGGGATCGATGCCGTCGCGGCTCGGCTTCCAGAGCACGAAATCCATCGGATCGCGCTTGTACGGGGCGACGTCGACACGGGCGCCGGCGATCATCTCGTCGAGCGGGCGGCGGGCGAGCGCGCCGTATTTCGGCGCGGCGCGCAGATGCGCCACGGCCGGGACATGGAACAGCACATGCTCCTCGGCGACATAAGCCACGCCGCGCGCGATCAGGCGGTGAATGATCGCCTGCATCTGCCCGATATGGTCGGTGGCACGGGGCTCCTCGTCCGGCGGGAGGCAGCCGAGCGCGGCGATGTCGGCATGGAACTGCGCCGTCGTCGCTTCCGTGACCTTCGCGATCGCCTCGTTCAGCGGCAGGCCGGGGAAATCGCGGGCGGCGCGCGCGTTGATCTTGTCGTCGACGTCGGTGAGGTTGCGGGCATAGGTGACGTGATCGGCCCCATAGAGGTGCCGCAGCAGCCGGTAGAGCACGTCGAAGACGATGACCGGGCGCGCATTGCCGATATGGGCGTAGTCATAGACCGTCGGCCCGCAGACATACATGCGGACATTGGCGGCATCGACGGGGACGAAATCCTCCTTCGTCCGGGTCAGCGTGTTGTAGAGCCTCAGGGTCGGCGGCATCGACGGAGTATCCTGGTAAACGGCGAAAACGAACGAAGGCGATCCTGGCCGCTGGCCGGGGCGCTGTCTGTCTTTACCGTTTCAGGATGAGGACGTGAGCAGCCGGCCAGCGAAAGCTAGCGGCAAATCATGCAAATAGGGTTGAAGGCCCGCGTCATCCCGACACGCTTGCCTTCACGCGCGCTTTCCGTCAAGAGGGCGCCCCGCTTTTGCCGCGGCCGGGCCCGATGCGGGCCATTTTATTCAAATCTTAACCGATCGGAACCATCCTCGTGAGTCGAGGGTTGAGCGCCCGTCGTCCGAACGAGGAAACCACATCCATGCGTCGCGCCGTTGCCCTGGTCGGCCTGTTCGGGATTGTCGGAGCCGGGCTGTCCCTGTCGGTGCTGCCGACGACGCGCACCAGCGCGGCGCCCAGCGAACAGCGCACCTTCCTGATCCCGGCCGGGGACGGCTACGGCGTCGCCGACTGCATCTCCAGCAAGGCGGAATGCGGCAAGATCGTCGCCGATGCCTGGTGCGAGGCCAAGGGCTTCGCCAAAGCGAGTTCCTTCGGTCTGGCCTCGCGCGAGGACTTCACCGGCTCGCTCTCGAAGACGAAGGCCACGCCCGCCCGGACGCCCGAGCAGCCGCTGGTCATCACCTGCGGGGGGTGAGCACGTCCCGGCGGTTCACGGCCCACCAGTCGCATTGCCATTCGGTGTAACCCAGCAGTTCGCCCTGGCGACGCTCCAGCGCCTCGTTCCAGCCCGACAGCGCCGCCGTTTTCCACGTCTCGATCCAAGCCTCGATCCGCCACTCCTCTCCGCGAAGCGCGACGTAGACGGATCGAATTCCTTCGACCGTCTCGCCTGACGCATTGCGCTTCGGCGACGGAAATGGCTGGTCGATGATGCGCCGGACGAAACGGCCTTCTTCGACAAACGGGTCGAACAGGGCCATCCAGGCCTCAAAACAGTCGTTGGGATATGCATCGCCGAAGGCAGCGAATGGTTTGCGGCCTTCGAGCATCAGCGCCAGCTCGAATTCGGTATGGATCAGGTAAGGCACGGCACGAAGAGTGCTCCACTCCACAAGCCGGACTTCGCCGAATTGGCGAGGAAACACGAAGCCGACCACCGCCGAAAGGCGCTCCAGATCTGAGGCATCGAGCTCCCAGATTGCCCCGTCGAGCACGTCCCTTACCTCATCACCCAATATGGCGACCAGCGGCTCGATCGTCTCGAGCGAGAATTGCGCTTCGAGGATCGGGCAGCCGAGAGCCGGATCCACAGCTTGCAGAACGAAGCGAAGGCAGGCCGTGCCCAAGGCTTACCTTCACTTGATCCAGTCGGCGCATTTCGCCGGTTCGCCGACGCCGCCCCAGGGCATGATCGGCACCGTCGAGGTCGAGTTCTGCGGCGAGCCCTCGATCAGCTTGTCGGAATAGGCCATGTAGATCAGCACGTTGCGCTTGGCGTCGCAGCCGCGGACGATCTGCATCTTCTTCCAGATCAGCGAGCGGCGCTCGCGGAAGACGACGTCGCCCTGCTCGGATTTCTCCTTGAACCGGATCGGTCCGATCTGACGGCAGGCGAGCGAGATCTCGGAGACCTCCTCGGCGACGCCGAACATGCCGGCGACGCCGCCCTTTTCCGGAACGGTGTAGTGGCAGGCCACGCCCTCGACGATCGGATCGTCGATCCCGTAGACCGCGAGCTTGTGGTCCGGCGTCAGCATCTTCCAGACGGTGGACTTCTTGAAGATCAGGTCTTCCTGCGCGGCGGCCGGCGTCGCCAGGGCTGCGAGGCCGAGGGTCCCTGCGACCAAAGCGGCGGCAATGGCTTTCATGGCGGCGTCTCTCCCGGGGCCGAGTGCCCCGCGCCAGATATGGTTGCCGTGCAGCGTGCGCGCCAGAGCCCGAGGCGGCTCAGGCCGCCAGCGGCTTGAAGGCGAGATAGGCCGCGGCGATGGCGCCGACGGTGCCGAGCAGGAACAGCACGAGCTTGATCTGCGTCGCACGGCTGGCGAAGGCGACGTCGCCCGCCTCGACCTTCGGGTATTTGTCGAGCAGCCGGGCGACCGCGAGGTTCTCGACGACATCGCAGAGGCCGCCGAGCAGCCAGCCGCCACCACAGAGCGCCGCCACCCACCAGGGCTGCCCGCGCATCGACAGGCCGGCGAGCAGGATGGCGCCGACGATGGCGTAGGTGAAGGCGAAGGCGACATCGGCCGGCAGCACACGGTTGCGGTAGCGGGCGCGGTGCGTCTCGCCATAGATCGCGAAGAGCTTCTCGACATCGGCCGCGTTGTAGCCGTCCCAATCGTTCTCGAGCATGCGCGGCACGCCCTGGCGGCTGGACCAGATGCCCGCGGCCCAGAACAGGATCATCACCAGCACCGGCCCCCAGACGAAGACGGCGAGCGGGACGGTCTCGGGATAGAAGGCGACGGTGTCGATCATCAGGCGTCGGCTCTCGCAGCGGGCTTGGCGGTTGGGCGCAGGGTAGCCGGCGGCCCGGCAGGCGCCAAGCGCTATGACGCCAAGCCCTCGGACGCCAAGCTCTCCGACGCGGGGACCGCGCGAGGGTTCCCCTCACCCGGCCGGCAGGATCTCCTGCTCGATCGCGCCGAAGATGGAATGGCCAGCGGCGTCCTTCATCTCGATGCGGACGGTGTCGCCGAAGCGCAGCGGCTGCTCCTGCGGCATCGGGATGGCCCAGGCCACGATCGTCCCTGCCTGCAGCGCCTGACGCCCGGCCGCCTGGGCCAGCAGGCTGCCCGCTGCGACGGCGCCGGCCGCCTCGCCGCGCTGGAGCGGCTGCTGGTTGATCCGGCACAGCAGGGGCACGTCGAGGCGCCCGTCGCGCCAGGCGGAGCCGATCTCGTCTTGCGTCACCACGACCGGCGAGAAGCTGCAGGCCACCTCCTGCGCGGCACCGCCGCCTCCGCCGACCGTCTCCATCACCCGGCAGCCCAGCATCACGAGCCGGATCAGGCCCGTTGCCTGCGCCGGGCCGGCCATCGCCGGAACGTCTCCCGCGATCACGGCCAGGCCCGCCTCGGCGACGAGACCGGTGCTCTCATCGACCGCCCGCACCGGCTGGCGCGGCCCCAGCGACCCGGCGGACCGCGCGGGGACGGGCGCTTCGCCCGATCGGGCGAGGACCAGCCGCCCGAAGGCGCGCGGCAGAGGGGCGGCGCAGTCATGCTCGTGGAAGCGGAAGGAGGGCACCGAGCCATGCTCCAGACCCTCCGCCAGATCGGCGAGGCGCGGGGCATGACGCTCCCAGTCGTCGAGCGCCGCCTGCAGCGTCGGGACCACGGGAAAGGCATCGGTGGCGCGGGTCAGGTCGCGCGAGACCACGACGAGACGGCCGTCGCGGCCATGCTGGAGCGAAGCGAGTTTCATGTCTTTTCATTCCTCGCCTGACGGGCCAATAAGGACGGAACAGGCCCGTGGGAGGATCACCTTATGAAACGCCGCGACTTTTTGAAAACAGGCGCTCTCGCCGCCGCCGCGACCCCGGTCGCCATGCCCGCGATCGCGCAGTCGCAGCCCGAGGTGAAGTGGCGGCTGACCTCGAGCTTCCCGAAGTCGCTCGACACGATCTTCGGCACGGCGCAGCAGTTTTCCAAGCTCGTCAGCGACGCCACCGACGGCAAGTTCCAGATCCAGGTCTTCGCGCCCGGCGAGATCGTGCCCGGCCTGCAGGCGCTCGACGCGGTCACCTCCGGCACGGTCGAATGCGCGCATTCGCCGACCTATTTCTACATCGGCAAGGACCCGACGCTGGGGCTCGGCACCGGCATCCCGTTCGGCCTGAACGCCCGCCAGCAGCACAGCTGGTGGTATTTCGGCGGGGGCGAGCAGATCGTCAACGGCGTGCTCGACCGCTTCGGCGCCTATTCGATCCCCTGCGGCAATTCCGGCTGCCAGATGGGCGGCTTCTTCCGCAACGAGCTCAAGGGGCTCGACGACCTCAAGGGGCTGAAGTTCCGGATCGGCGGCATGGGCGGAGCGGTTCTGGCCAAGCTCGGCGTGGTGCCGACCCAGATCGCGCCCGGCGACGTCTACCCGGCGCTGGAGCGCGGCACGATCGACGCGGCCGAGTTCGTCGGACCCTATGACGACGAGAAGCTCGGCTTCATCCGCGTCGCCAAATACTACTACTATCCCGGCTGGTGGGAGGGCGGCGCCATGCTGCATCTGATCATCGGCAAGGAGGCCTGGGCCAAGCTGCCCAAGCACTACCAGGCGATCGTCCAGCAGGCCTGCGAGGCGGCCAACAACTGGATGCTCGGCAAATACGACTTCGTGAACCCGGGCGGCCTGCGCCGGCTCGTGGCGCAGGGCGCGCAGCTGCGCCCCTTCCCGCTGCCGGTGATGGAGGCGGCGCTGAAGGCGGCCGACGAGTACTACGCCGAGACCTCCGCCAAGAGCGCGGACTTCAAGAAGGGCTACGAGTCGATGGTCGCGTTCCGCGGCGAGAACCTGCTCTGGTGGCAGGTTGCGGAGCTGTCCTTCGACAGCTTCATGAACCGGCTGAAGGCGCGCTGAGCGTCCGGCCACGGGAGGCTTCTGCCAGACGATGACGACGAAGCCTCCGTCTTCCCAGCCGGACACGCCGCTCCGGCTGGAGCAGTTCCTGCCCTATCGCCTCAATGTCGTGGCGTTCCACTCGGCGCGCGCGCTGGGGCGCATCTATGACGCGCAATTCGGCATCGGCATTCCCGAATGGCGGGTGGTGGCGCAGCTCGGCGAATTCGGCAAGCTGACCTCGCGCGACATCGGCGAACTCGCGCAGATGCACAAGACCAAGGTCTCGCGCGCCGTCACGGAGCTGGAAAAGCGCGGGCTGGTCTCGCGCGCCGAGAACCGGCAGGATCGGCGCGAATCCTTCGTCGCGCTGACGGCGGCCGGCGAGCGGATCTACGCCCAGATCGTGCCGCTGGCGCTGGCCTTCCAGGCGCGCTGGACGGAGGGCATCGCGCCCGAGGAGCTCAAGGTCTTCGAGCGCGTGCTCTCGACCCTGACCGAGCGCAGCCGTCACCTCGCCGGCAGCTATCGCGACGACGAGGGCTAAGGGTCAGAAGAACCGCGCGAGATTGCGGCGGATGCGCTCGAGCGGCGGCTCGCCGGCCGGGGGCGGCACGAAGGTCTGGCCGGTGATGGTCTCGAAGGCGCGGACATAGACGTCCGAGGTCTGGGCGATCAGCTCGGCGGGGATCGGCGGCAGATCCTGGGTGTAGGGATCGCAGCGGGCGACGACCCAGTTGCGGACGAAATCCTTGTCGAAGGAGTCCGGCTTCTCGCCCGTCTCGAACCGTGCGGCATAGCTGCCGGCCATCCAGTAGCGGCTGGAATCGGGGGTGTGGATCTCGTCGGCGAGCAGGATCGTGCCGTCCGTGTCGGTGCCGAACTCGTATTTGGTGTCGGCGAGGATCAGACCGCGCTGCGCGGCCATCGCCTGGCCGCGCGCGAAGAGCGCGAGCGCATAGCGGCTCACTGTGTCCCACTGCTCGCGGGTCAGCAGCCCTTCATCGACGATCTGCGCGGCCGAGAGCGGCTCGTCATGGCCGCCGTCGAAGGCCTTGCTGGTCGGGGTGATGATCGCCTCGGGCAGGCGCTCGTTGTCGTGCAGGCCGTCGGGCAGCGTGACCCCGTACATCGCGCGCAGGCCCTGCTTGTACATGGTCAGGATCGAGGTGCCCGTGGTGCCGGCGAGATAGCCGCGCACCACGATCTCGACGGGCAGGATGTCGAGCCGCCGGCCGACGACGACGTTGGGATCGGGATATTCGAGCACATGGTTGGGGCAGATGTCGGCGGTCTGCTCGAACCAGTGGCGCGCGGTCTGGGTCAGCACCTGGCCCTTGCAGGGGATCGCGGCGATGGCGCGGTCGAAGGCACTCAGCCGGTCGGTCGAGATCAGGATACGGCGACCGTCGGGAAGATCGTAGTTCTCGCGCACCTTGCCGCGATAGTAGTTCGGCAGTTCGGGGATGAAGGCGGCTTCCAGCGCCAGAGGAAGGGTCATGTCGGCATCGCCCGGTCGCAACGCCGGCGCGACATGCGCGGGCGGGTGCGAGCCTTCTAGACAGTCGGCGCGCGCACGCCAACCGCCTCTCGATCCACGAGCGCAAGCGGCGCAGCGATTGCCCGGCGAGGGCGAATATGGCATGCGGACCCGACATCGTCGGTGCCCGGCGGGCATCGCTCCATAGTTCCGTCGCGTTTGGAGGCTGTTGTCGGCGACGGGGACGAGCCGCCAGCCAGGGGCAAGGATCGTCCGGCATTCGAGACCGACAAGCAGGTGACGTGATCCGACTCCCGATGACATCGAGATCCTCCCTTCCGCGGCGCGTCCTGCGCCTGGTTGCGGCGCTCGTGGCCCTGAGCGCCATGGGCGGCGTCGCGGTCGCGCAGTCCCCCGCCTGCAGTGCCTGGCGCTCGGAGCTGGCGAGCCTGCAGGGCCAGGGCGGCGGCGGCGATCCGCGCGCCGCGCAGACGGCGCAGCGCGTCGGCGCACAGCTTGCCCAGGCGACCAACCAGTACCGCGCGATGGGCTGCGAGCGCGGCGGCTTCACCTTCTTCGGCGAAGGCCCGCCACGCGAATGCGGGGGCTTGCGCGCGCAGATCGGCCAGTTGCAGGGGCAATATGCCCGGCTGCAGCAGATGGCCCAGGGCGGCGCGGTCGAGCAGCGCCGGGCCCAGCTGGTGGCCGCGATCAACGCGAATTGCCGGGCGCCGCAGCAGCGTGGCTTCTTCGAGACGATCTTCGGCCTGGAGCCGCGCCGCGGCGAAATCGATTCGACCCTGCCGGAACTCGACCCCGAGCAGCCGCTCGAGCAGGAAAAGCCCCGCCTCGGCGGGCCGCAGACGGTCTGCGTGCGGACCTGCGACGGCTTCTTCTTCCCGCTCGCGAACAATCCCGGCGGACGCGACAGCTCGGACGAGATGTGCCAGGCGCTCTGCCCGGGCACACAGACCCTGGCCTATGGCATGACCAATGGCGGCGAGATCCAGAACGCGGTCGCGCGCTCGACCGGGCAGCCCTATGCCTCGCTGCCCAATGCCGGCAAGTACCAGCGCAGCTTCGACGCCGCCTGCACCTGCCGCGCTCCCGGCCAGAGCTGGGCCCAGGCGCTGAAGGACGCCGAGTACCTCCTGGACAAGCGCAAGGGCGACGTCATCGTCACCGAGCAGCGCGCAGCGGAACTCTCGCGTCCGAAGGCAACGGAACCCGTGCGACCGAAGGATGCGAAACCCGATCCGCGGCGCCGTGGCGCGGCGCCGGCACCGCAACCGGCAGCGGTCGAGATTCCCGACGAGAAGCCGATGCCGTCCGAGAACTCGCCCACGGCCGGCACGGAATCCGCCGGCGTCGGCCCGGCCACGGTCGGCGAGCGCGTCCTCGACAAGGGCGACGGGCTCAAGCGCGAGACCCAGAGCGTGACCGGCGAGCGCCGCACGGTGCGGATCGTCGCGCCCAACCTGGCGCCGAATCTCGAGAACGCCACCATCCGGCCCTGACCGGATGGGGCCGGTCAATCCATGCGTCCAACGCATTTCTGTCGCGCAGAATTATCCTGCGCACCCTGTGGACGCATGACAACGACAGCGCGATAGAAGGTCGGACGCCCCCCCTTATCGGGCGAGCCGACCGGAACCGCCTCCCCGACCGCATCGTGCCCGTCGTCGAAGGCAGCCTTGGCGGCTCCCGCGCCGGAGACCGCCATGTCCAACCTCGCGACATCCCAGCCGCACCCGCGTCCGATCGAGTTCGCCGACGCAAAACGGCGCCTCAAGGCCATTTTCGTCGGCTCCGTCGGCAATCTCGTCGAATGGTACGATTTCTACGCCTACACGGCCTTCTCGCTCTATTTCGCGCCGGCCTTCTTCCCCTCCAGCGATCCGGTGGTGCAGCAGCTCAATGCGGCGACGCTGTTTGCGGCGGGTTTCATCGTGCGTCCGCTCGGCGGCTGGCTGTTCGGCCATCTGGCCGACCGCTACGGGCGCCGACTGTCGCTGACGATCTCCGTGCTGATGATGTGCTTCGGCTCGCTGATCATCGCGCTGACGCCGACCTATGCGACGATCGGCTTCGCAGCACCGGCCCTGCTGGCGCTGGCGCGGATCATCGAGGGCCTGAGCCTCGGTGGCGAATACGGCGCGAGCGCAACCTATCTCTCCGAGATCGCCGACCCCGAGCATCGCGGCTTCTATTCGAGCTTCCAGTACGTCACGCTGATCGGCGGGCAGCTCACCGCGATCCTCGTCCTGCTGCTGCTCCAGAACGTCTTCCTGACGCATGAGCAACTCGTTGCCTGGGGCTGGCGCATTCCCTTCATCATCGGCGCCCTGCTGGCGATCACCGCCCTGTTCATGCGCCGCCACATGCACGAGACCGAATCCTTCACGGAGGCCAACAAGAGCCCGGTGAAGCGCGAAAGCTCGATCCGCGGCCTGATGCGCTATCCGCGCGAGGTCGCGATCGTGGTCGGGCTGACCGCCGGCGGCACCGCGGCCTTCTACACCTTCACCACCTATATGCAGACCTTCGTGCGCCAGACGGCCGGCTTCTCCGACATCACGACCACCTATGTCATCGCCGGTTCGCTGATCTTCGCCGCGATCCTGCAGCCGATCTATGGCGCGATCTCGGACCGGATCGGCCGCAAGCCGCTGCTGATCTTCTTCGGCGTCGCGGGAACGCTCATGACCGTGCCGCTGCTGACGACGCTGGCGGGCACCAGGTCGCCCTGGGTCGCCTTCCTGCTGATCTCGGGCGCCTGGATCTTCGTGGCCGGCTACACCTCGATCAACGCGGTGGTGAAGGCGGAGCTGTTCCCGACTGCGATCCGGGCGACCGGCGTCGCCGTGCCCTATGCCCTGACGGTCTCGATCTTCGGGGGCACGGCGCCCGCGATCGCGCTGTTCTTCAAGCAACAGGGCCACGAGCAGTGGTTCTTCTACTACCTGGCCGGCGTGATCTTCCTGTCGCTGCTGGTCTACTCGACCATGCGCGACACCAAGCATCAGTCGGCGATGCACCGGCACGATTGATCTGAAGGCGCTGGCGCCTGGCGTCGTTGCGAGCGTAGCGAAGCAATCCAGAGCGGCGTGCCCCAAGTTGCCCTGGATTGCTTCGTCGCTGCGCTCCTCGCAATGACGGTCGCGTTCAGGCGCTCTCGCCCTTCAGCCGCCGCAGCGCCTTGTCCCGCCCGATCAGCGGCAGCAGCGCCGCCAACTCCGGGCCATGGTCCTGCGCGGTGAGCGCCTGGCGCAGCGGCATGAACAGGGCCTTGCCCTTGGCGCCCGTCGCGGCCTGGACAGCGGCCGTCCAGCTTTTCCAGGTCGTCGCGTCGAAGGGCTCGGGCGGCAGCACGGACGCCGCGGTCGCGGCGAAGTCCACATCGGCGATCACCGGCCGGATCGGCCCGCGCACGACATCGTCCCAGAGCCGCGCCTCGTCGAGCTTGCCGAGATTGCCACGGATCGCGAGCCAGAACGGCTCCGCCCCGCCAATGCCCATTGCCGCAAGCCGGGGTGAGACGACCCCATAGGGCAGCTGGTGCAGAGTGCGGGCACTGAGCGTGTCGAGGTCGTGCTCGTCGAATTTCGCCGGCGCGCGCGAGACATGGGCGAGATCGACCAGCCCCGCCAGTTCGTCGAGATTCGCCACCGGACGCACGGCATCCGAGGAGCCGGTCAGGGTGGCCAAAGCCGCCACCGCCAGCGGCTCGACGCCGGCCTCGCGCAGGCCGCGCAGCGAGAGATGGCCGAGGCGCTTGGACAACCCCTCGCCGCTCGCCGTGGTCAGGAGGTTATGGTGGCCGAAGGCCGGCAGCGCCGCGCCCAGCGCCTGGAAGATCTGGATATGCACCGCCGTGTTGGTGACGTGATCCTCGCCGCGGACGATGTGGGTCACCCCGGTCGCCGCATCGTCGACCACCGAGGGCAGATGGTAGAGATAGGTGCCGTCCTCGCGGATCAGCACCTGGTCGGAGAGCGAGGCGCAGTCGACATGGGCGTCGCCGCGGATCAGATCGGTCCAGGCGACGATTCGCGGCTCCAGCAGGAAGCGCCAATGCGGCCGACGCCCCTCGGCCTCGAGCTTCGCCCGGTCCTCGGCGGTGAGCTTCAGCGCGGCGCGGTCGTAGATCGGCGGCAGGCCCCGGGCGAGCTGGCGCTTGCGGCGCCGGTCGAGCTCGTCGGCGGTCTCGTAGCAGGGATAGAGCCGGCCTGCGGCCCGCAGATCCTCCGCCGCGGCATCGTAGAGCGAGAGGCGCTGCGACTGGCTGATGACGAGATCGGGCGTGATGCCGAGCCAGGCGAGGTCCTCGGCGATGGCGGCGGCATATTCGGGCTTCGAGCGGGCGAGATCGGTGTCGTCATAACGCAGCATGAAGCGCCCGCCGTGGCGGCGGGCATAGAGCCCGTTGAACAGGGCCGAGCGAGCGTTGCCGATATGCAGATAGCCCGTCGGCGAGGGCGCGAAGCGCAGGAGCGGCGGGCGGGAAGGCGCGGGGCTGGTCATGGCGGCGCTTATGGCGCTTTTGGCCGGCAGCGACAATCGCCCCTCGAGTCATGTGCAGGGAGCATGGTGCGACGCAATTCGAGCCATTGCAGCGCAGCATGATCCATGGCTGAGTGACGATACTCGACCGGACCCGGTGAAAATCCGGGTGGCTCTTCCGGCCGCTGATCCGCCGGATAACCCAACTGCCGATCCCCCCTGAAGCCTGCGTCGGCCGCGGGCTTCGATCGCTATGGGTTTCTCATGACACGCTTCTCCGCCTATCGCCGCGAATGGTTCTCCAACATCCGGGGGGACGTCCTCTCCGGCATCGTCGTGGCGCTCGCCCTGATCCCGGAGGCCATCGGCTTCTCGGTCATCGCGGGCGTCGATCCCAAGGTCGGGCTCTTCGCCTCCTTCGCCATCGCCTGCGTGTCGGCCTTCGTCGGCGGGCGACCAGGCATGATATCGGCCGCAACCGCCGCCACGGCCGTCCTCATGGTCACGCTCGTCAAGGAGCACGGCCTGCCCTATCTCTTCGCCGCGACGATCCTGATGGGGCTGATCCAGCTCGGCGCGGGCGCGCTGCGGCTCGGGCGCCTGATGAGCTTCGTCTCGCGCTCGGTCATCACCGGCTTCGTCAATGCGCTCGCGATCCTGATCTTCATGGCGCAGCTGCCGGAACTGATCGGCGTTCCCACGCTGACCTATGCGATGATCGCGGCCGGGCTCGGCATCATCTATCTCTTCCCCTATGTGACCAGGGCGATCCCCTCGCCGCTCGTCGCCATCGCCGTTCTGACGGCGCTAGCCTGGGGTCTCGGCCTGGATCTGCGCACCGTCGGCGATCTCGGCGAACTGCCCTCGACGCTGCCGGTCTTCGCGCTACCGCAGGTGCCGCTGACCTTCGAGACGCTGCGGATCATCTTTCCCTATTCGGTCGCGCTGGCGGCGGTGGGGCTCCTGGAGTCCCTGCTGACGGCGCAGATCGTCGACGACATGACCGAGACGACCAGCAACAAGAGCCAGGAATGCTACGGCCAGGGCGCCAGCAACATCGCCTCGGCGCTGATCGGCGGCATGGGCGGCTGCGCCATGATCGGCCAGTCGGTGATCAACGTGACCTCGGGCGGGCGCGGCCGGCTCTCGACCTTCGTGGCCGGCGCCTTCCTGCTCTTCCTGATCCTCGTGCTCGACGACCTCGTCCGGATCATCCCGATGGCGGCGCTGGTCGCGGTGATGATCATGGTCTCGATCGGCACCTTTTCCTGGCGCTCGATCCTCGACCTGCGCAGCAATCCGCTGACCTCCTCCATCGTCATGCTGGCGACGGTGACGACCGTGGTGGCGACGCATGACCTCGCCAAGGGCGTGCTCGTCGGCGTGCTGCTCTCGGGCGTCTTCTTCGCCGGCAAGGTCGCGCGCCTCGTCGCCGTCGAGAAGCGCGACAGCGCGGACGGCACGGCTGCGACCTATGTGGTGCGCGGCCAGATCTTCTTCGCCTCGGTCGAGAGCTTCCTACGCGGCTTTTCCTTCGAGGACCGCCCGGCGCGCGTCACCATCGACCTGACCCATGCGCATTTCTGGGACATTTCGGCCATCGGCGCGCTCGACAAGGTGGTGCTGCGCCTGCGCAAGAACGGCGCGGCGGTCGAGGTTCTCGGCCTCAACGAGGCCAGCGCGACGATGGTCGACCGCTTCGGTCGCCACGACAAGGGCGACGCCGGGCCGGCAGCCATTCACTGAGGCACGGGCCAGTCGGCCTCAGAAATCGATGCTATCGCCGCCGCTGCGGCCGACACCGCGGACCAGCGCGGCGTCCGGCTGATGGACCGGCTGGCCGCAGTCGACGAAGCCGTGGCGTCGCGGCTGGCGCGGCCCGGCGACCGTCAGGCTGACGCCGGCGGCGGCAGAGGGCGCCCGGCTCCGCGTGCGGCGCAGTTCCTCCTGAAGCGCCATCACCGTCTCGCGAGCATGGCCGTCCGCGACGATCTCGGCGACACGCCGGCCTTGCCCGAGCGCGGACAGGATCTCATCCCGCTGCGGATCGGGACGCTGCGCGAGCCAGGCCGCCGGGACGATCGTCCCGTCCGGCCCGAGCGCCCCCGCGGGCTTCCAGCGCTGGCGCAACTCGCAGAGGCGGGCGATCTCGGTCGCCGAGAAAGGCTTCACCGGATCGAAGGCATCGACCAGCGGGGAGCCGGCCGCGTCCGCATCGGTCAGGAGGGTGAGGTTCTCCTGCGCCGCCAGTGCCGTCAGCAGGGCAGCGCGGGCGGCGGCGGCCCCGGTCGCGGCCTCGATGCCCGCGCCCAGCGTCTCGGCCAGCAGCGCGCCCAGCGGCGCGGCCGGCACCAGGCGGCAGGGGATGCCGAGGGCCTGGGCGACCGCTCGATTGTCCGCCGCCCCCCGATCCTCAGTGTCGGACATGGCCATCACGACCGCGCGGACGCGCTCCGGCCCGACGGCGTCCACCGCCATCGCGGCTGCGAGCGCAGCGTCCGGCCCGCCGAGTGCGAGCAGAAGTCCGGCCGAGCCCGTGCGGCGGACATGGTCGCGCAGGCCGAGCACGCAGGCGGCGTAATCGGCCGCGTCTGCGGTCGGCACCGTCGCGATCTCCCCTGCTTCGCAGCGCCAGGCGCCGCGCTCGCGCCGCCACGCCATGACCGCAAGCGCCTCCGCGAAGGCGGGCAGCTGATGCGTCAGGTTCCGCTCGTGATCGAGCGCGAAGGAGGCGCCGTCGAGGACCCGCTCGTCCTGCCCGCCCACGGCGTTGAGCCAGGCCAGTGGCAGCCCCGTCTCGACGACGCGCGCGACGGCCGCGTTCATGCGGACATCGCCGGTGTCGCGGCGAAAGGCCGAGGCCGCGGCGACGAGGAGCATCTCGGCGCCCGTCTCCGCCAGGCACTCGGCCACCTCCTCATCCGCGATGTCGGCGCCGATCGCCAGCCCCAGGCGGACGCGCCCGCGGAACGGAACCGGCCCCGGCAAGGGCCCCGGGGAGAACACCTTTGCCTCGTCGTCGTCGCCGTCCACGCCGAGGCGGACCTTGAAGCGCACCGCCTGGATCACGCCGCCGTCGAGCAGGGCGAGCGCGTTGTAGATCCGCCCCTCCTCGACCCAGGGCAGGCCGAGCAGAACTGCGGGACCGCCATCGGCCGTCTCGCGCGCGAGCGCCTCGCAGGTGCGGCGGCAGGCGTCCTGGAAGGCCGGCAGGAGCGCGAGCCCGGGGGCCTGCCCGCCCGCCAGCATCAGCTCGGGACACAGGACGAGGTCGGCACCGGCCAGCGCCGCCTCGCGGCGCGCGGCCCGGACGAGATCGGCATTGCCCGCGACGTCCCCGAGAGTGGCGTTGGCTTGCGCGAGGGCGAGGCGGAAGGAGCTTTCGGTCATGGCCGGGCTGTAGCGCGACGCGCCCGGCCGGGCAACGCCGCGGCGCAGGCCGACTCGCGGCCGCGCTTAACCTCACGTTAGGGTTAAGCGGTCATGAATGGGATACGAGCCGCTCCTGTAAGACTGCCGGCCGTCGTTCGGAGAAGCGACCATGCGTACCCGCCAGACCCATCGACCGGGCCGAAGCCTCGCCCTCGCCGCCCTCGCAGCCTGCACGCTCGGTGCCCTGTCGCCGGCCCAGGCGGCAGACTACCCCGTCCTGCGCGGGTCCCAGATCGACGACGCGCCGCCCGCGCCGGAATTCGACAGCCGCATGAACTGGTCGGGCTTCTATGTCGGTGGCGGCGCCGGTGTGTCCTCGACCAAGTTCGAGCCGGGCAACGGGCTGCAGAACCTCGCCAACTTCGCCTACCGGAACACGGTGCTCGGCAACGAGATCAACATGGGCTCGCTGGTCAGCAACCTGCCCTCGAAAACCGACAGCGGATCGACCTTCTTCGGCTTCGCCGGCTACAACTTCGCCTTCGGCGACGTGATCCTCGGCCTGGAAGCCGACTATACCAAGTCGGGCCACCAGTATCTGATCAGCGACTTCATCGGCCGCCGCTTCACGACCTCGGACGGCACCGTCAACGATTTCACGATGACGACGCGGCAGGGGGCCGACCTCAAGGACTACGCCACGGCGCGGATCCGGATGGGCTGGGCCTATGGCCGGATCATGCCCTTCGCCACGATCGGCGGCGCCGTCGGCCGTTTCGACACGACCTCGACGATCGACGCGACCTGGCGCTTCACGCGCATCAACCCGGTTTCCGGCGCGCTGGAGAACAATGTCGTCGCGGCCGGCTATCCGCTGCGCGTCGGCGAGACCAAGCGCAATGTCTATGGCTTCGGCCTGACCGCCGGCGGCGGCATCGACATGGCGCTCACCGAAAACCTGTTCCTGCGCGCGGAATACCAGATCATCCGCTTCGCGGATGTCGAGGGCACCACCACGACGATCAACACCGGCCGTGTCGCCGCCGCGCTGAAGTTCTGACGCCGCAGCATTCGTCCGACATGAAAAAAGCCGGGGCGGCGCGCCCCGGCTTTCCTGTTTCAGCCCCCCGGACGGTGGCGTCTCACTCGGCCGCCTCGACCTCCGGGCGCGCCCGGCCGGCGCGCTCGCGCTTGACCAGTTCGGCGACGAGGAAGGCGAGTTCCAGCGCCTGCTCGGCATTGAGGCGCGGGTCGCAGACCGTGTGGTAGCGGTCGTTCAGATCGGCATCGGTCATGCCGCGCGCGCCGCCGGTGCATTCGGTGACGTTCTTGCCGGTCATCTCCAGATGCAGGCCGCCGGCATGGGTGCCTTCCGCCTGATGCACCGCGAAGAAGTTCTTCACCTCGGTCATGATCAGGTCGAAGGGCCGGGTCTTGTAGCCGCTGGCGGCCTTGACGGTGTTGCCGTGCATCGGGTCGCAGGACCAGACGACGTTGCGCCCTTCCCGCTTGGTGGCGCGCACCAGGGCCGGCAGCGTGTCGAAGACCTTGTCGGCGCCGAAGCGGCCGATCAGCGTCAGGCGGCCGGCCTGGTTCTGCGGATCGAGCACGTCGATCAGCTTGAGCAGGCCGTCGACCGTGGTCGAGGGGCCGCATTTCAACCCGATCGGGTTGCGGATGCCGCGGAAGAACTCGACATGGGCATGGTCGAGCTGGCGCGTGCGGTCGCCGATCCAGACCATGTGGCCGGAGGTGTCGTACCAGTCGCCCGTGGTCGAATCGACACGGGTCATGGCCTGCTCGTAGCCGAGCAGCAGCGCCTCGTGGCTGGTGTAGAAGTCCGTCGAGCGCATCTCCGGATGCGTCTCAGGGTCGATGCCGATGGCGCGCATGAAGTCGAGCGCCTCGGTGATGCGCTCGGCGACCTCGTTATAGCGCGAGGAGGCCGGCGCGTCCTTGACGAAGCCGAGCATCCAGCGATGCGCGTTGTCGAGGTTGGCGTAGCCGCCCGTGGCGAAGGCGCGCAGCAGGTTCAGCGTCGCCGCCGACTGTCTGTAGGCCTCGAGCTGGCGGCGCGGATCGGGCGTGCGCGCTTCCGGCGTGAAGGCGTTGTCGTTGACGATGTCGCCCTTGTAGCTCGGCAGCTCCACACCACCGATCGTCTCGGTTGGAGCCGAGCGGGGCTTGGCGAACTGGCCGGCGATGCGACCGACCTTCACCACGGGCGAGCCGCCGGCGAAGGTCAGCACCACCGCCATCTGCAGGAAGAGCCGGAAGAAATCGCGGATGTTGTCGGCCGAGTGCTCGCCGAAGCTTTCGGCGCAGTCTCCGCCCTGGAGCAGGAAGGCCTCGCCGCTTGCGACTTTCGCGAGCGCCTTCTTCAGCTTGCGCGCCTCACCCGCAAATACGAGCGGCGGAAAGCCGGCGAGCTGCTGCTCGACCGCCCTCAGGGCTGCCTGGTCCGGATAATCCGGAATCTGCTGGACGGGCTTGGCCCTCCAGCTCTCGGGCGTCCACCGCTCCGACATGGGTCCTGCTCCTGACTTCACTCCGCGCCGGTTAACTCGTTCGTAAGCGCGAAGGCGCGCCTATACACCCAAGGCGCGGCGAAGGCCACCGTGGCGAGCGAGGCCGGCGGAGACGGGCGCGAAGGCGCCATGGTTAGCGAAAGCTGAATCGGCTCAGCCGCTTGCCGGCAACGGCTGACAGATCGATTCCGGTTCATCGCAGCGCGCGTGAAGGCGATGAAGCGGCGGTTCAACCGGCTCGAGCGCCGATTCAACGCCAATGGCGGGCTTTCGCGCCTGGCCTGGGTCGGGCCGGCACGATATCGCTGCGGCCGATATCCTCGCCCTCGAAGAGCAGCCGGGCGCCGCGACGGCTCGCGATAGCGCGGGAGACGCCGTCGCCCCCGCCGGCTCGGGTCAGCCCGCCCGCGGCGTCCGCATCGTCACCAACTCTTCCGCGGCGCTGGGATGCAGCGCGATGGTGCGGTCGAAATCGGTCTTGGTCGCGCCCATCGTCACGGCGATGGCGACCGCCTGGATGATCTCGCCGGCGTCATGGCCGAGAATGTGGACGCCCAGGACCTTGTCGGTCTTCGCGTCGACGACGAGCTTCATGTAGACGCGCTCGTTGCGGCCCGAGATCGTCGCCTTCATCGGCCGGAAGGCGGATTCGAAGATCCGCAGTTCGTGGCCGGCGGCGGCGGCCTGAACCTCGGAGAGGCCGACCGTGCCGATCTCCGGCGTGGTGAAGACCGCCGAGGCGATCATGCCATGGTCCATTCGCCAGGGCTTGTTCCCGAAGGTGCTGTCAGCGAAGGCGTGGCCCTCGCGGATCGCGACGGGGGTCAGGTTGACGCGGTTGGTGACGTCGCCGACGGCGTGGATCGAGGGCACGCTGCTGGCGGAATCGCCGTCGACCAGCACCTCGCCCACCGGGCCGAGGGCCACTCCGGCCTCGGCCAGGCCGAGCCCCTTGGTGTTGGGCCGCCGGCCGGTCGCCACCAGAACCACGTCGGCGTCGATCGGATCGCCGCTGGCGCAATGGGCACGGCGGGTGCCGTCCGGCAGCAGTTCGATGCGCTCGACGGTGCAGCCGAGGCGGAAGCGGATGCCAGCATGGTCGAGCGCATCGCGCAGGCGGTTGCGGATGTCCTCGTCGAAGCCGCGCAGCACGTTGTCGCCGCGGTGGAGCACCGTGACCTCGACGCCGAGCCGCACGAAGAGGCTGGCGAATTCGAGGGCGATGTAGCCGCCGCCGACGACCAGCATGCGCTTGGGCAGGCTCGGCAGGTGGAAGATCTCGTTGGAGGAGATGCCGAGCTCGCCGCCGGGAATCGGCGGATCGAACGCGGGCCAGCCGCCGGTCGCGACGAGAATATGGCGGGCGCGGATCGTCTCTCCGCTCTTCGCGAGGCGCACCGTGTGGGCATCGACGACGGTGGCCCGCTCCTCGCGGATGGTCACGCCGGCGCCGTTCAGGCCCTTGCGGTAGAGCCCCGACAGGCGCGAGACCTCATTGGCGACGGCGTCGCGCAGCGTCGGCCAATCGAAGCTCGGCGTCGGCACCGTCCAGCCGAAGCCGGCGGCGTCCTCGACGTCCTCGGCGAAGCGGCTGGCATAGACGAAGAGCTTCTTGGGCACGCAGCCCCGGATGACGCAGGTGCCGCCGATGCGGTCCTCCTCCGCGATCATGACGCGGGCGCCGTGGCCGGCGGCGATGCGGGCGGCGCGGGTGCCGCCGGAGCCGGCTCCGATGACGAACAGATCGACGTCGAACTCAGCCATGATGCGCCTCTTCAGCTTCGGTTGGCGGTGATGCGGTGGGGTCGGGCGGCGGTGCACAGAGCCACAGGGCCGCGGCCGTGAGCGCGGCGATCCACCAGCCCTGCCAGGCGCCATGCGCCACCGAGGCGACGGCGAAGGCGCCGGCGAAGAGCGCCAGCCGCGGCGCCAGATCGGCCGCCGCAAGCCGGCGCAGGCGCGCCAGGCAGGCGAGGCCGGCAAAGGTCAGCAGCACTGCGCCGAGCGCGCCCGTCTCGACCCAGGCCTGGAGCGGCGCATTGTGCGGGTGGCCGACGGCCAGAAGGGTGCGACGGGGGGGCGAGACCTCGGCGGCGACGGGATGACGGTCGAGCGTCGGCGACGTGCCGAAGCCGGTGCCGAGCAGCGGCCGCGCCAGGGCCGCCTCGCCGAAGGTGAGCCAGATGTCGACCCGGTCGCGCGAGTGCGAGTTGGCGAGGCGCTCATGGAGGGACGCGGGCAGCACGGCATCCCCCAGGCGGCCCGCCACCGGCGCCAGCGCCATCGTCGCGGCGAAGCCCGCCGCGACGGCCGCCAGCGCGAACCGCGGCGCGAACCGGGCCGTCAGGCCGACACCGACCATCACGAGGAAGCCGAGCCCGGCCGCGCCGCTCTCGGAACCGAAGCAGGCCCAGCCGACGGCCAGGACGAGCAGCCCGAGCCAAGCGGCGTCCCATCGGGTCGCGACCGCCCCGCCGCGCAGCAGGGCGAAGGCCGCCGCCGAGAGCATCTGGCAGGTCAGGACCGGGCGGTTGAAGATAAAGCTCTGGTGCCGGCCGATCTCGAGCGTCGCCCGCAGCGACAGCCCGGTGGCCAGTTCGGCCATCATGAAGACAATCGCGACGATGATCGCCCCGGCGAGCGCGCGCGCGAAGCGACGGCCCGGGCGGAACCGGCCCGAAGCCATGATCGCGGCACCGCAGGCCATCGGCAGGACGAATTCGCCCCAGGCGGCCAGCCCCTGAGCGGGGCGGTGGCTCCAGGCCAGCGAGACCAGGGCCAGAAGCGCGAAGCCGCCGAGGGCGAGCCCGATCGGGCTGCGCAGGATGGCCGCGAGGCGCCGCCAGGCGGGACGCCAGCCCTCGGCCGTCAGCCCTGCGGCGACGAAGGCGACCGTGGCGAGCGCCAGCACCAGCGGCGCGGACCGGTTCGCGATCCACATCACCAGCGGCATGGCGACCAGCAGAGCGCTGCCGAGTGCGGCCAGCCTCGCCGGGACGGGTCCATCGATGCGCCGCAGGTCCGCGGCGGGAAGAACGCTGAGATTCATGGCGCAGCGATTACGCCATCGCACCGGGTCCCACCAGTGCTTCGCGCTTGGGGCCCCCCGATCGCGGCTCCGCCATGCCGCAGCCGCGAAATATCTTGACTCCCGATTGTTCAATCAGGCGCAATTGACGGCGGACGCGGCGAAGTGCCACTGGCGGCGTCACCCAATAATCGCGCGGGCCAATCCGCGAGCGGAGGAACACCATGTTGTCATCCATTCTCAAGCGCGGCGCCCTCGTCGCCGTCGCCGTTGCCGGGCTTTCCACGGCCGCCTTCGCCCAGCTCGAGCTGAAGATCATGGCGCCCGCCGCGCCGGGCGGCGGCTGGGACGGAACGGCGCGCTCGATGCAGCAGGCGCTGACCGCGTCGGGCATCGCCAAGAGCGTCCAGGTCAACAACGTGACGGGCGCCGGCGGCACGATCGGCCTGGCCCAGCTCATCGGCGCCAAGGGCGACGGCTCGCAGCTGATGGTCAACGGCTTCGTGATGGTCGGCGCGATCCTGCTCAACAAGTCGCCGGTGAACCTGTCGCAGGTGACGCCGATCGCCCGGCTGACCGCCGAGGCGCTGGTCATCGTCGTGCCCGCCGACTCGCCGATCAAGATCGCCAAGGACCTGGCCGAGCGCGTCAAGGCCGATCCGGCCAAGGTGACCTGGGCCGGCGGTTCGGCAGGCGGTGCCGACCACATCCTGGCCGCGCTCTTCGCGGAGGCCGCCGGCGGCGACCCGAAGAAGATCAACTACATCCCGTTCTCGGGCGGTGGCGAGGCTCTGGCCGCCATGCTCGGCGGGCGCGTCACTGCCGGCATCTCCGGCTATGGCGAGTTCGAGGGCCAGATCAAGGCCGGCAAGCTGCGCGTCGTCGGCGTGTCGTCCTCCGCGCGCCTGGCCAATGCGCCCGACGCCCCGACCCTGAAGGAGGGCGGCGTCAACCTCGAGCTGATGAACTGGCGCTCGGTCGTGGCTCCTCCCGGCCTCTCCGCCGACCAGACCAAGGTCCTCTCGGAGGCGATCGGCAAGATGGTCAAGTCGAAGGAGTGGGCCGAAATCCTGAAGGCCCGCGGCTGGGACGACGCCTATCTCGGCGGCGCCGATTTCGACGCCTTCCTGAAGGCGGAGCAGACCCGCGTCGCCAAGGTGATGACGGATGTCGGCCTCGTGAAGTGAGGCCGGCTTCACGCCATCGATGATGAGGGGGCCGGCGAGCGGCCCCCTTTTTTGCCTCCGCAGCGCTTCGCTGCCCGATCAGCCGATGATGGACCCGCCATGACGAACGATACACCGGCACGCGGCGCCGACAGGCCCGCCCTCATCGTCGGCCTGCTGCTGCTCGCCCTGGCGGGAGTGGTCTATTACGACGCCTCCCAGCAGACGATCACCTCGAACTATGGGCTCGGGCCGACGGCGATGCCGATGGTGGCCTGCGTCGGTCTTGTCATTCTCGGGCTCTCCCACCTCGTGGTCGCCTTCCGCGGCGGCCTGCCGAAGCCGGACGAGGCTGATCGCGGGGCGCTCCTGTGGATCGTCGGCGGGCTGGCGGGGCTGATCGGCTGCATCGCGCTCGGCGGCGGGTTCGTGATCGCCATCACCATCCTGTTCGCCAGCACGGCGCGCGGCTTCGGCCGGCGCGCCCTGGCGGTCGACGCGGCCATCGGCTTCGTGCTCGGCCTCGTCATCTTCCTCGTCTTCGCCAAGCTCCTGACCCTGCTGCTGCCGCTCGGTCCGCTCGAACGCCTGTTTCTCTGAGGAGCGCCAGCCATGGATACCCTGCTCGCGCTCATGAACGGCTTCGGGGTCGCCCTCGAGCCGTCCAAGCTGATTTTCTGCCTCGTCGGCGTCTTCCTGGGCACCGCGGTCGGCGTTCTCCCGGGCATCGGCCCGGCCCTGACGGTGGCGCTGCTGCTGCCGGTGACCTTCAAGCTCGACCCGGCCGGGTCGCTGATCATGTTCGCCGGCATCTATTACGGCGGCATGTATGGCGGCTCGACGACCGCGATCCTGCTGAACGCGCCCGGCGAGAGCGCCTCGCTCGCCACCGCGCTCGAAGGCTCCAAGATGGCCAAGGCCGGACGCGGCGGCCCCGCCCTGGCCACCGCCGCGATCGGCTCCTTCGTCGCCGGCCTGATCGCCACGATCGGTCTCGCCTTCCTCGCGCCCTGGCTGGTCGAGGTCGCGATCAAGTTCGGCCCCTGGGATTATTTCGCGCTGATGATCGTGGCCTTCGTCACGGTCTCGGCGACCTTCGGCGATTCCCCGCTGCGCGGGCTGACCAGCCTGTTCCTCGGCATCACGCTCGGCCTCGTCGGCATCGACAAGCTGACCGGCCAGGCGCGGCTCACCTTCGGCGTGCCGGAGCTGCTCAACGGCATCGAGGTGACCACGCTGGCGGTCGGCCTGTTCGCGGTGGGCGAAGCGCTCTACGTCGCCTCGAAGCGCTTCCGCGATCCCGAGGAGATCATCCCGATCAAGGGCTCGCTGTGGATGAGCAAGCAGGACTGGAAGCGCTCCTGGGCGCCCTGGTTGCGCGGTACGGCCTATGGCTTCCCGATCGGCGCGCTGCCGGCCGGCGGCGCCGAGGTGCCGACCTTCCTGAGCTATTCGACCGAAAAGCGGCTCTGCAAATATCCCGAGGAGTTCGGCAAGGGTGCGATCGAGGGCGTCGCGGGGCCGGAAGCCGCCAACAACGCCTCGGCGGCCGGCACCCTGGTGCCGCTGCTGACGCTCGGCCTGCCGACCTCGGCGACCGCCGCAATCATGCTCGCAGGCTTCCAGCAATACGGGCTGAACCCCGGCCCGCTGCTCTTCGCCGAGAAGCCGGACCTGGTCTGGGGCCTGATCGCGTCGCTCTTCATCGCCAACGTCATGCTGGTGATCCTGAACCTGCCGCTGATCGGGCTGTGGGTGAAGCTGCTCGCCGTGCCGCAGCCCTGGCTCTATGCCGGCATCCTCGTCTTCGCCACCATGGGCACGATGGCGGTCAACGCCTCGCCGGTCGAGCTCGGCATGCTCTTCCTGTTCGGCTATCTCGGCTATCTGATGCGGCGGTATGACTATCCGGTCGCGCCGATGGTGGTCGGGCTGATCCTGGGGCCGATGGCGGAGGCGCAGTTGCGCCGCGCGCTGCAGATCAGCCTGGGCGACCCGATGATCCTGCTCGAGAACCCGATCTCGGCGACGCTGCTCGCCATCGCAGCCATCGCGCTGGTCGCTCCCTTCGCGATGAAGGGGCTCAACCGCTTCAAGGCTGCGGAGGACTGAGGGCCGCCCGGCGGCCGCCGCCGACCAGCCCGAGCCGGATCAGGCTCTCGCCCGTCGCAGCCAGTGCCGCGGCGGCGGGGCGTGGCTCCCAGCCCAGCATGGCCTGCGCCTTGGTGCTGGAGGCGGTCTTGCGACGGCCGAGTTCGGGCGTTGCCGCCTGCCGCGCCGCAGCGCTGAAGACGGCGACGAGCCGCACCAGCCAATCCGGCAGCACGCGTGTCGAGACGCGGGCCGCGGCCGGGCCGAGCCGCTCGCGCAACGCCAGCGCGATCTCCTGCATGGTCATGAAGTCGCCCGCGGTGGCGATGAAGCGTTCATTGGCGGCGGCCGGGTGCGTCATGGCCCGCAGGTGCAGGTCGGCGACGTCGCGGACATCGACGACGCCGAACATCAGGCGGGGCACGGCCGGGAGGCGGCCTTCCAGCATGCTCTTCACCAGCAGGATCGAGGCCGACAGATCGGGGCCGAGCAGCGGCCCGAAAATGCCGACGGGGTTGATCACGGCGAGCTCGAGCCCCCTGCCCTCGCCAGCGACGTAGTCCCACGCCGCCCGCTCGGCGAGGGTCTTCGACTTGGGATAGGCGGCGAGATCGGCGTCCCCCGTGTCCGTCCAGTCGCTCTCGGTGAAGGGCCGCTCGAGCGTGCGGCCATAGCCGATTGCGGCGAAGGACGAGGTCAGCACCACACGGCCGACGCCGGCGGCATGGGCGGCCCGCAGCACCCGCAGGGTGCCTTCCCGGGCGGGGCGGATCAACTCGTCCTCATGCCTGGGCGCGGCGGCCGACAGCGGCGAGGCGACGTGGAGGACATGGGAGCAGCCGGACGCGGCAGGGCCCCAGCCGGTATCCGCCAGCAGATCGGCCTGCACCACCGCGAGTCGGTCCAGCGGATCGCAGCCGGCCGCCGCGAGCGCGGCGCGCAGGCCGGCCTCCCGCGCGGGCGAGCGCAATGTGGTGCGGACCCGGTGCCCCGCCTGCAGCAAGGCGAGGATGCAGTGGCGGGCGAGGAAGCCGGAGCCGCCGGTGACAAGAACGGGTGCGGCGGTCACGGCCATGCGATCCTCGAACATGCGAGCCCTCAACAATCGAGCCCTGGAACGATCACGGGGCGTGCGCCCCGGTCGGAATCAGTCTGGTAATGCTGCGACAGCCTATCCGAGACGGCCTGTGCCTGAACAAATGCGGCGCGACTGTGTTCATCAGGCGGCCAGCCGCAACGAGGACCTCATGACCGAACCCAGCCTTCCGCCCGCCGCCCCAACGCCCTCGACTGAACCCGGCCTCAAGCGGGTGATGGGGCCCTGGCTGCTCCTGCTCTTCATCGTCGGCGACATTCTCGGGACCGGCATCTATGCCTTGACCGGGCAGGTCGCCAACCAGGTCGGCGGCGTGGTCTGGCTGCCGTTCCTGCTCGCCTTCCTCGTCGCCCTGATGACGGCGTTCAGCTATCTCGAACTGGTCACGAAATACCCGCGGGCGGCGGGCGCGGCGCTCTACACGCACAAGGCCTTCGGGATCCATTTCCTGACCTTCATCGTCGCCTTCGCGGTGATGTGCTCCGGCATCACCTCGGCCTCGACCGCCGCGCGCGCCTTCGCCGCCAATTTCTCGGGCGCGCTCGACCTCGGCCTGTCGGGGACCGGCTGGATCACCGTGGTGGCGCTCGGCTTCATGGCCCTGGTGGCGGCGGTCAATCTGCGTGGCGTCGGCGAGAGCGTGAAGGCCAATGTGGTCCTGACCTGCGTCGAGCTGACGGGGCTGCTGATCGTCATCGTGATCGGCGCCATGGCGATCACGGCCGGCCAGGGCGACGTGTCGCGGGTCCTGACCTTCAAGGCGACCGGCGATGGCGGCGCCTTCTGGCCGGTGATCGCGGCGACAACCCTGGCCTTCTTCGCGATGGTGGGGTTCGAGGACTCGGTCAACATGGCCGAGGAGTGCAAGAATCCGACCCGGATCTTCCCGAAGGTGCTGCTGACCGGCCTCGTCATCACCGGCACGATCTATGTGCTGGTCTCGATCGCGGCGATCACGCTGGTGCCGCCGGAGCAGCTCGGCGAGGGCGAGACGCCGCTGCTCAAGGTCGTCCAGGCGGGGGCGCCGAATTTCCCGATCTGGATCTTCGGATTCATCACCATGTTCGCCGTCGCCAACAGTGCGCTGATCAACATGCTGATGGCGAGCCGGCTGGTCTATGGGATGAGCCGCGAGCATGTGCTGCCGCCCGTGCTCGGACGGGTTCACGCGACGCGGCACACCCCTTATGTCGCGATCGGCTTCACGACGCTTTTGGCCTTCGCCCTGATCGGCTTTGTCGGCGAGGTGCCGGCGCTGGGCGGGACAACGGCGCTGCTGCTGCTCTGCGTCTTCACCGTCGTCAACGTCGCGGTGCTGGTGCTGCGCAAGGACGGGGTCGGACACGCGCATTTCCGCACGCCGACGATCCTGCCGGTGCTCGGGGCCCTCGCCTGCGCCTTCTTCGCCGGCCCCTGGACCGGCCGCGACATCATCCAGTACCAGATCGCGGGCGTGCTGATCGCGCTCGGCGCGCTGCTCTGGGTCGTGACGGTCCTGGTCACCCGCGCCACCGCTCCCGAGGGCACGCTTGCGGTGGACGGGGACGGGCCTGTCCGCATCGGCCCCAAGAACTAGGCCTCGGCCCCGGCGGCCCGCCGAAACACAAAAACGCCGCCGGCGCGGGGCCGACGGCGTCACAGTGCGTGTCGAAGACAGCGTCGATCGCGGAAGCCTGCGGCCTCAGAGCTTGTGGCCGCGCTTGCGCATTTCCTCGCTGAAGCGATCGAACAGGAAATTGCTCGTCTGGAGGCTCCAGGGCTGCAGCAGCGCGAAGATCTCGTCGATCGCGCGCGGGCGCATGGCGTTGTAGCGCTGGCCGACCGGCGAGCGGAAGAAGGCGGCGACCTCCTTGAGGTCGGCCTCGCTCATGCGCTTGGCGAAGATGTAGGCGGCCGAGGCGATGATCTCCTGGCGCTTCTTCTCGGCTTCCGGCCGGAGGTCCTCGATCACCTGCTCCATGTCCTTGCGGACCTCGGGGCGGGTAGTGCCGACCGTCTGCGTGACGCGCTCACGGAACTCGAGATAGATCGCCTCGAAGGACTCCGCGAGCCCCGACAGGATGACGACGTCGCGGCCGGCCTCGAGATAGGACTGCGGAATGTCGGGCTGCGCCGGCTGCGCTGCCGTCTGCGCCTGAGCCGGCATGGCGAGCAAAAGCGCCAGGCTGACGGCTGCGCCGGCAAGGTGGTGACGGATCATGCAAAGCCCCTTCGTCATGCGCCGCATCGCGCTGTGTTCGTGAATGGAAGGCCGCGCCGTGCGGGGCAAGCCATCCCTGACGTTCCGGTCATGCCCGGCGCCGCCCGACTCACGGGAGGAGCCGATGCCGCAGACGCGCATCGCGGGTTTCCATAGAGCATGACGGTGCCGACTGGAAAGCCATATTACGGCGATGCGACGTCGCGTGCGCCCCTGGCGAGGCCATGCGGCGGGCCCGCGACCGCAGCGGCCGGGCTTCAGCCGAGGTTTCCCAGCACGATCAGGCCATCCTTGCCGGCGAGAATGGCGGCGCTGGCGAGGCCGAGGAACAGCCCGTGCTCGACCACGCCCGGAATGGCGGACAGAGCCGCCGCCAACCGCTCCGGATCGGCGATCACGCCGGGATGGGCATCGAGAATGTAGTGGCCGCCATCGGTGAGCAGGATGCTGCCGTCCGGCCGGCGGCGCAGCACCAGTTCGCCCGGCGCGCCGGCGGTCGCCATCGCCGCGAGCACGGCCCGGCGCGTCGCCTCGAGCCCGAAGGGCACGACCTCGATCGGCAGCGGGAAACGGCCGAGGCGCTCGACCAGCTTGGTGTCGTCGGCGATGACGACCATGCGGGCCGAGGCGGCGGCGACGATCTTCTCGCGCAGCAGCGCGGCGCCGCCGCCCTTGATCAGGCGAAGCTCCCGGTCGACCTCGTCGGCGCCGTCGATGGTCAGGTCGAGCTCCGGCGTCTCGTCCAGCGTCGACATCGGGATCGCCAGCGCGCGCGCCTGCGCCTCCGTGACCTCCGAGGTCGAGACGCAGAGGACATCGAGCCCCTCCGCGACGCGCGCACCGAGCAGGTCGACGAAGTGCTTGGCCGTCGAGCCGGTGCCGAGGCCCAGCCGCATGCCCGGTGTCACCAGCTCCAGCGCACGGGCGGCGGCCTGCTTCTTGAGATCGTCGGGGCTCATGGTCGCGTCCTCAACTCGACGTCATTGCAAGCGCGGCGGGCCATCCGGGCAGACGCCGCCACAGGCGCCCCCGGATCGCTTCGTCGCGACGCCCCCGCAATGACGGCGGTCGCGGCCCGGTTCAAGCCCCGAGGCCACCCATCAGCATGTATTTGATCTCGACGAACTCCTCGATGCCGTGGAGCGAGCCCTCGCGGCCGAGACCGGACTCCTTGACGCCGCCGAAGGGGGCGACCTCGGTGCCGAGCATGGCCGAGTTGATGCCGACCATGCCGTATTCGAGCTCCTCGGCGACGCGGAAGGCGCGGCCGAGATCCTTCGTGTAGAAATAGGCGGCAAGCCCGAAGGGCGTGTCGTTGGCGAGCGCGACGACCTCCTCCTCCGTGCTGAAGCGGTAGACCGGGGCGACCGGGCCGAAGGTCTCCTCGCGCGTCATCAGCATGGTGGTGGTGGCGCCGGCGAGCACGGTCGGCTCGTAGAAGGTGCGGCCGAGCGCATGACGCTTGCCGCCGACCACGACCCTGGCGCCGTTGGCGACGGCATCTGCGACATGGCGCTCGACCTTCTCGATGGCGCGCTCGTTGATCAGCGGGCCCTGCACGACGCCGACCTCGGTGCCGTTGCCGACCTTCATCTTCGCGACCTCGCCGGCGAACTTGGCGACGAACTCGTCATGGATGCCGTCCTGCACGAAGAGACGGTTGGTGCAGACGCAGGTCTGGCCCATGTTGCGGAACTTGGCCGCGATCGCGCCCTGCACGGCGGCGTCGACATCGGCATCGTCGAAGACGATGAAGGGCGCGTTGCCGCCGAGTTCGAGCCCAACCTTCTTCACGGTCGAGGCGGCCTGCTGCATCAGGAGCTTGCCGACCGGCGTCGAGCCGGTGAAGCCGATGAAGCGCACCGCCGGATGCGTCGTCATGACCTTGCCGATCGCCACCGCATCGCCCGTGACGATGTTGAGCACGCCCTTGGGGAAGCCGGCGCGGATGGCGAGCTCGATCAGCGCGAAGGCCGTCAGCGGGGTGTCGGGCGCGGGCTTGACCACGAAGGTGCAGCCGGCGGCCAGCCCCGGCGAGCATTTGCGCGTGATCATCGCAGCC
Organism: Bosea sp. RAC05; assembly: GCF_001713455.1. Classification (NCBI taxonomy): domain Bacteria; kingdom Pseudomonadati; phylum Pseudomonadota; class Alphaproteobacteria; order Hyphomicrobiales; family Alloboseaceae; genus Allobosea; species Allobosea sp. RAC05. The sequence continues at coordinate 2,074,229 of NZ_CP016464.1, read as the reverse complement.
GGGAAATTCCACGGCGTGATCGCGGCGCAGACGCCGACGGGCTGCTTCTGGATGATGATGCGCGAATTCGGGAAGGGCGAGGGAATCGTCTCGCCGTAGATGCGCTTGGCCTCTTCCGCATAGAACTCGACGAAGGAGGCGGCATAGGCGACCTCGCCGCGCGATTCCGTCAACGGCTTGCCCTGCTCGGCGGTCATGATCTGCGCCAGATCCTCCTGGTTCGCCATGATCAGGTCGAACCATTTGCGCAGGATGATCGAGCGCTCCTTGGCTGATTTCTTCGCCCAGGGCTTGAAGGCGCGCGAGGCGGCTTCGACGGCGGCCGTCGTCTCGTCCGCGCCGAAGCGCGGCACCTTCGCCAGCAGATCGCCGGTGGCCGGATTGTCGACCGCATCGACGCCCTCGCCAATCCAGGCGCCGTCGACATGGCACTGCGACTTGAGGAGGGAGGGATCGTTCAGCTTCAGCATGGCGGGCTTCCGTGACGCGGAGGAGTGAAGGCGCGCCCTTGATACCATGCGCCCGGCGCCGCTGACGACCGCGACCGGCCGCGGCAGCACCACAGGTCCTGCGGTTTTGAGCCCGTCTCGCGGCCTAATGTTGCAAGCGCCCTACTTCGCCTGGGGCGTGCAGACCGTCTTGTCGTCGAAGACGTAGCAGATGCTCATCTCGCCGGTGCGGATGTTGACCCGGAAGATGCCGCCCTCGCGCTCATGCCGCGAGGGCATCAGCGTGTAGTCGCTCGGGGCCTGCGCCCCGGCGCCCTCGCCCGGCGGGAAGCAGACGGTGACGCCGACGCCGCCCTCCTTGAGCTGGAACTGGCAGGCGGCGACCTCGCCGGTGGCCTTGTCGACGCGATAGACCCGGTTCAGGTCCGTCTGCGGAGCGGGCGCGAAATCGAAGGGCGCGGCGACAGCGGCACCGGCCAGCGCCAGCCAGAGACCCAGCGCCAGGGTGACGAAACGTCCGGGGGATCGAGACACGATACGGTTCCTTCCACGAATCGGCGGCACGATAGCATCAATGCCGGAGGCGGCGATGACGTCCGCCCGGCGACCCAGCGTGGCGGTCCGACGCCTTGCCAAACACGGGCGAACCCGTTTAAGCGCTGCGACCCACGCGCCAGGAGCGGCTGCCCATGACCCTGCCCCCGATCGTCGTCTTCGATCTCGACGGCACGCTCGCCGAGACCGCGCCCGACATCATGCGCGTGCTCAACGTCATCCTGGTGCGCGAGGGGCTGCCGGCCCTGCCGCTGGAGCGGGCGCGCGAACTGGTCGGCGCCGGGGCGCGGGCGCTGATCGAGCGCGGCTTCAAGGTCTCGGGCCGACCGCTCGAGGCGCAGACGCTGGAGCAACTGTTCGAGGATTTCCTGCTGATCTATGCCGACGATGTCGCCTCCCACAGCCATCTCTTCGACGGCGTGCTCGGCGCGCTCGATCAGCTCGCGGCGGAGGGCTATCTGCTGGCGGTCTGCACCAACAAGCCGATCCTGCACACGCGGCTGATCCTCGACCATTTCGGCATCGCGCCGCGCTTCGCGTCGGTCGCCGGGCGCGACAGCTTCCCCTTCCACAAGCCCGATCCGCGGCACCTGACGCTGACGATCGAGGCCGCCGGGGGCGATCCCGCGCGCGCCGTGATGATCGGCGATTCGCGCACGGACATCGCCACCGCCAAGGCGGCGGGCATCCCGACGATCTGCGTGCCCTTCGGCTATACCGACGTGCCGATCGAGACGCTGGAGCCCGATCTCGTGATCCAGCATTTCGACGCCCTGCCCGCGGCCGTGCGACAGGTGCTGGGCGGCGGCAAAGCGGGGACGCCTTCGAAGGTCGCCGCCCATTCTTGACGACGCGGCGCGCGCCGACTAGGAGAGGCGCCGGTGCGGGCGACTAGCTCAGCGGTAGAGCACTCCCTTCACACGGGAGTGGTCACAGGTTCGATCCCTGTGTCGCCCACCATCCTCTCCATTGCCGGATAAGGCTTTTTTGGGAGAGGGCCTTGCGCCAGGTCGGCGGACTTTTCCCCGGGTCAATCGCACTTCACCAGCAAACAGCGATGTTGCGGTCAGCTTCTGAAGCTCGATCAGCACAAAATCGGTTGCCAGCGCGACGTCTTCGAGCACGTCGATCTCTCATGCCTCATAATGTTCGGTGGTCAGCGAGCCCTCGTTGGAATCCCCATCGCGGAGTGGCGCGCATCACCGAGTTGATCGCCATGGCGCCAGGGCTGGAGCCCGAGGAAGCCGTATGGGCTCTTTGCACAATGTCGCAGCGCGACGCCGGCCAGGTCGCGAAAGCTGCGCGGTGCCGGAAAATGGACATTTCGGAATGGATCGGGACGGTCGTAGGCGCGGCGGCGCTTGGCGACCGTCATGACGCATCATCGACGAGGGCCGAAGCATCGTTTCCTCCCGACCAAGGTATAAAACACGGAATCCTATCGCGGATTACTTGAGCCTCGACAGGGCCGCCGCGAGCCTCTACGTCACGCGCCCGTCGCCACTGTCGGCGATCATGGAGATCCTGATGTTTCGAGCTCTCGTTGTCGCCGTGGCGGTCTTTGCAGCGCAGGCGGTCACAAGCGCCCACGCGCAAAGCGACTACCCTTTCAAGCTTCACAATCGTTCGCAGGGTTGGACCATCACTGGCTTCCAAACGTTCATGAACGGAAGTTGGAGCACTAACTGGCTGAGCGCCCCGGTCCCCGCGGGTCAAGCGGTCAACATGGACTGGAAGAGCAATGCCGGCTCCTGCACAGTGCGTTTCCGGGTCCAGTGGGCCGGGTACGATCCGACCGAGCATCGGGCCGATTTCTGCAATCTCAAGAACCTCTACATGCTCAATGAAGGCATCCGCACCGACTGATCGTCGCGGTTGAGCTGGGTCGCGGCGTTCGATGAGAAGCTTCGCCGCGACCCAAAAACCGCCGGCCGCCAAAGCGCCAGTGCCGAGCAAGCCCATCCATGAGCGCCCCGCGCGGGCCGGCTCGCCCGAGGGGTCCGGGAGATCGTTGGCCCATTCGCCCTCGCGATAGGGTTCGGCCGCCTCCGGCAGGGCCGGCAAGCCGCGCTCGGCCCGCCAAGCATGATCGTTTCCCGTTCGCTATCCCAGATCGGCGCCATACCAGTCACGGGGCCGGTCGGCCTTTACGCGCTCGACGGGACGCCTTGGCCGATGCAGGCGTCCCCCTGCCCGCTATCCGTTTTTCCAGTTCGTCGACCTCGCCTCGCCGAAGCGCGTGATGCCGCGCAGGACGATCTCGAGCGGGCCGCTGGCGGCAAACCTCAGCCACAGCATCGCGAAGAGATGCGTCGCCGCGACGATGCCGACCGCGATGAGCAGGCAGCCGGCCGCGCCGACGGTCCCATGAAGACCGAGGCCGTAGCCGTTGAAGACCAGCCCCGCCAGCATGCCTTCGAGCACATAGCCCGTCAGCGACATCCGCCCGGCCGCAGCGGTTGCCCCCTGAAGCCAACCACGACGCGCCGCCTCGACGGCGAGGACGAGATAGGCTGAAGCCAGGATCGGCCCGCCCAGGGCGAGCGAGGCAAAAGCCACGACCGCGAGGAGGTCTTGACCGAGGGTCCCCTGAAGGCTGAGGGCATAGCCCAGATTGAGCAGCAGCCCGACGGTCAGCAACAGCGGAAGATTGCGGCGAAGAACGCTGTAGGTGGGGCTTCCCGGTCGAAAGACATCGATCTTCTCTGCGGCGAGACCCAGACAGAAGGCCGCGAAGGCGACAGGCCCGTTGAACAGCCACAGGAAGCCGAAGGCAACGCGCCAGTCCGCGAGCCGCTGCCCGACGGCCTCGGCAAAGCCGCCGAGATAGCCAGGTCCGACGGCGGCCGGAAGGCCCAGGTTCGAGGGCTCCGCCAGAAGGATGGCCAGCGCGCAGAGTGCGCCAAATCCCACCACCATCGCCCCCGCGGCGACATAGACCAGCGTGCGCGGCGACGCGCCGCGGAGCGCCAGCAGCGGCAGGCCGAGCAGGGCGTAGAGGACAAGGATGTCTCCGAAGAAGACCAGCGTCGCATGGGCCACGCCGATCAACAGAAGGCCCAGCAGCCGGAGGGTGAACCGTCTCGCGCCGGAGACGCCCGCCTGCGCCGCGGCGGCCATCTGGATGGCGAAGCCCCACCCGAACAGGAACGAGAACAGGACGAAGAACTTGCCCTGAAACAGCCACTCGACGGCGATCTGGGCGACAAGGTCGACACCCGCCGGTCGCTCCAGCATGTGTTCGAGCGGTTGGGCCAGGAAGGGCACATTGACCACGCAGATCCCCAGCAGCGCCAATCCACGGATGGCGTCGACTTCGCCTGCCCTTGCCATTGGCCACGTCCCATCGCAGAATTGAACAAGCGCTCAATTGAGCGATTGCTCAATTTTCTGTCAAGAGCCGCCAGCCGGAGCCCCCTGTGACCCGAATGCCCGCCTCACAGCGCCGCGAAGCGATCATTGCCGCGTCGCAAAAAGTGCTTCTGGCCAAAGGCCTGATGGCCGCGACAACGCGCGACGTCACCGAGGAACTCGGTGTCGGCGTCGGGCTTCTCAGCCACTATTTCAGCTGGACCGATCTGCGGTCGCTGGCGTTTGCCCGGATTGCCCAGGCGGATCTCGACAGCGCGATCCGCCAGCGCTGCGACGTCGAGGCTTCGCAGGTGCTGCGCGACGTCATCGCCACTGCCTTCGCCGAATCCGCGGACCCGGTCTGGCGCCTCTGGATCGAGGCGACCGAACTGGCGGCCGCAGACCCGTCCATGTCCCGGGTGGTGGCCGCATGCACGGATCAGTGGTGGCAGGCCCTGGCCGGCCTGTTCGAGCGTGGCTGCGTCGAAAGCGCGTGGTCCTGCGGCGACCCTCAGGGTGCGAGCTGGCGCATCATCGCCCTGCTGCAAGGGCTAGCCGGCCTGACCCTGGCTGGCGACCCGCGCCTTACCCGGGCAGAAGCCACCCGGCATCTCACCATCGCGATGGAACGGGAATACCAGGCGCTGGCCGGTTCGCCCGCCCTGTCGCAGACAAATCGGCGATGATCGGACGTCAGCGCCCTGCGCCAGCCGACGCCTGTTCCGAATCTGGCCTAGCCTAGTCGCGACTTCAACCGCGGGGCCGCGAAATCCAGAAAGGCGCGGATCTTCTGCGGCAGATACGGCTGATTTGCGTATACAATGTTGACGTCATACTGTGTCGGCATGAATTGATGCAGAATCTGAACCAGTTTCCCGGATTCGACCAAGTCTCTTATCTGATATGACAGCACGCGCGTTACGCCGAAACCCTCGGTTACCGCCTCGATCGCCGCTTGCGCCGTGTTGACGATCAGTCGGGAATGAATCGGCGCCACGAGAGCGACCTCGTCCCGGACAAAGCTCCATTCGGTGGGTGAATTCAGCCCCTCGAAGGTGACGCAGAGATGGGCGGCCAGATCTTCGGGAACTGATGGCGTGCCTCGCTCGGCAAAATAGCGAGGGCTGCCACAGACGGCGAACTGCGCCGAACCGATCTTCGACGCGTGCATGGAACTGTCCGGCAGGCGTCCAATCCGGACGGCCAGATCGATGTGCTCCTTGACGAGGTCGATCATCCGCTCAGGCACGCGATCCGCCAGCACGATGCGGGCATCGATCTCGGGGTAGGCCTTGAGGAATTCGGCCACCACCGGGACGAGGTGCATCCGTCCGAAAACCACCGGCGAGGCAATCGTGAGATTCCCGCGCGGCGCTCTGTATTCGCCCGCGACGGCTTTCTCCGCCTCTCGCAACTCCTCCAGAATCCGCTCGCAGGCCTCCACATAGGTCAAGCCCGCCTCGGTCAGCGCGAACTGCCGGGTCGACCGATTGAAGATGCGGGTCCCCAGGAAGGTTTCGAGATCCGAGATCTTGCGACTGACCGTGGCAAGGGGCACGCCGAGTTTTCGCCCTGCCGCAGAGAAGCTGCCCGCTTTGACGACCTCGAGAAGGATCGACATCGATTCCAGACGATCCATGTCTCTTCCAAATTCTGGGAGAATCCTTCTCGACATTGCCGACTGCCGGGCGAATTTGGAAGGGGCTACCTCCATGGACAGCAGGCCGTTCCGGCCGCGCCGTGAAGGGAACCGACCATGCCCCGCCTTGCCATCCCCGCATCCATCGAAGCCTCGCCGGCTGCCGCCCAGCCGCTTCTCGAAGCTGTCAAGAAGCAGATCGGCGTCGTGCCGAACCTGTTTCGCCTCGTCTCGAACAGCCCCGCCGCCCTGGAAGGCTATCTCGGCCTGTCGGGTGCCCTGGGCAAGGGCACCCTGCCTGCCCCGACGCGCGAGCGGATCGCTCTCGCCGTCGCCGAGATCAACGGCTGCGACTACTGCCTCTCGGCCCACACCTATATCGGCAAGAACATGGCCAAGCTGGACGATGCCGAGATGACCGCCAATCGCAGCGGCGCATCGAACGATCCCAAGGCCGATGCCGCCCTGCGCTTCGCCGCCGAGGTCGTCCGTCGACGGGGCCATGTGAGCGACGACGACGTCCGCGCGATCAAGGCTGCAGGGTATGACGACGCGCAGATCGTCGAGATCGTGCTGCACGTCGCCCTGAACACCTGGACGAACTATGTCAACAGCGTCGCCGAGACGACCATCGATTTCCCTGTCGTCACCGCCCGCAAGGCCGCCTGAAGCGCAGCCTGCCCGAAGACGCCCCAGACAACAGGAGAACCACCATGACCATGATCCCGTCGCGCCGGACCGCGCTGGCCACCGCCGCCCTCGGGCTCGCCTGGGCGAGCCTGGCATCCCCCGCCCTCGCGCAATCGCGCACCGGCGGCGCGCCGAACTCGATGTATGCCGGCATCGGCCTCAAGGGCTACGATCCGGTCGCCTACTTCACCGGCGGCAAGGCCGAGAGGGGCCTCGACACCATCACCGCGACGAATGCGGGGCTGACCTGGCGCTTTGCCAATGCCGCCCACAAGGCGGCCTTCGAGAAAGAACCCGCGAAGTACCTGCCCCAGTACGGCGGCTTCTGCGCCTGGGGGGTGGCGAACGGCAAGCTCTTCGACATCGATCCCGCCGATGGCTGGACGATTACCGACGGCAAGCTGTTCGTCGTGTTCAACGGCGACATCCTGAAGCTGTTCAAGGCGGACCAGACCGCCCTCGTCGCGAAGGCCGTGCAGAACTGGCCGAAGCTCAACCAGTAAGCAGCCCGAGAAACCGACACGCGGCGATCTCGCCCTGCGCGGGCTGCCGCGTGTCCCCTTCTTTCAGCCGCGCAAGGCCCGGCCCCAGCGCCAGACAAGGACGCCGACCATGATCGATCTTTCCCGCCGGGCCTTTGCCCGCACCCTGCTCGCTGCAGCGGCCGTTCCGGCGCTGCCGACCCTCGCACCCGCCCGCAGCACGAGCGCCCTGCCCTCGATCGCTCCCCTGGCGCGGATCCAGGTCGGCCGGTTCGAGGTGACGTTCCTGTCGGACGGCTTCATCGACTTTCCGTTTTCCCTGTTCACCGGAGCGCCTCCCGCAGCGGTCGAGCAGGCCGTCAGCTCGTTCTTCGCCGCCCGCCCGACGGGGGTCCGCTCCGGCTTCACCGTCTGGCTCATTCGCGATGGCGACCAGCTCGTTCTGGTCGACGCCGGCCCGGCCGGGACCGTGAGCAAGACATCCGGGCGGCTTCCCTCCGCTCTGGCGGCGATCGGCGTCAAGCCCGAACAGATCGACGCGGTCATCGTCACGCACATGCATGTCGACCACATCGCGGGCCTTGTCGCGGGCGGACGCGCCAATTTCCCGAATGCCGAGATCTATGTGGACCGGCGCGACATCAATCACTTCACCGACGCCGCGAAGGCCAATGCGGCCCCGGATCTGCTGAAGAGCAGTTTCGCGACGTCCCGGGAGGTGGTTGCGCTCTATCCGCGCCTGCAGCGCATCGATGGCGACCGCGAGATTGCGCGCGGCCTGTCGGTGTTCGATCTGGGCGGCCATACGCCGGGCCAGGTCGGCGTGCGGATCGAGGACGGCAAGGACAGCCTGCTGCTCGTGGCGGACATGCTGTTCCATCCCGCCGCGCACCCGGCCATCCCGGGCCTCGGGATTCTCTTCGAGCAGGACAAGGCGGCGGCGGACGCGGCCCGCGCCCGCTTTTTCCCGAAGGCCGCAGCCGAGAAGTCCCTCCTGGCCGCGACGCACATGCCGTTCCCGGGCCTCGGCCGGATCGTGAAGGATGGCAGCGGACTGCGCTGGCTGCCAGCCGACTGGGAATACGCGCTCTGATTGTGCCAGCGGCCTATGACGCGCTCAACGCGGCCCTGCATTTCGGCAAGCCGGTCATCGATGTCACGGCCGACGCATAGCCACCGCTACCGCTGAATGTCCCCTTTTCCCTTTCGTGATGGTGCCAATGACAAGCCGCCCTCCCTTGCCCCCGTTCACGGCAGATTCGGCCGCCCAGAAGGTCCGGCTGGCCGAGGATGCCTGGAACTCCCGCGAGCCTGAACGGGTTGCGCTCGCCTATACGACCGACAGCCTCTGGCGCAACCGCGTCGAGTTTCCAGTCGGCCGGGACGCGATCGTGGCCATGCTGGAGCGCAAATGGTCACGCGAGCTCGACTATCGGCTCATCAAGGAACTGTGGGCCTTCGACGGCAACCGGATCGCCGTCCGTTTCGCTTACGAGTGGCACGACGACAGCGGCCACTGGTTCCGCAGCTATGGCAATGAAAACTGGGAGTTCAGCCCGGACGGCCTGATGCGGCGTCGCCATGCCAGCATCAACGACATGCCGATCCGGACGGAGGATCGGAAGTTCCACTGGCCGCTGGGTCGCAGACCCGACGAACACCCGTCCCTGAGCGATCTCGGACTCTAGGGAGGTGACCATGAAAATGAGTGACGCTGTCTCCAGCGACATCGCCTTCACGCCGACCGTCAAAGCCATCCAGCAACGCAAGGGGTCACGCACGGGCTATGCGCGGATGGAAGCCGGCGGCTCGTGGCAGACGCAGGTCACACCGGCGCTGCAGTCGTTCGTGGAAGCCCAGACGAGCTTCTTCCTCGGCACCGCCAATGCGGATGGCCAACCCTATATCCAGCACCGCGGCGGCCCCAGAGGATTCCTGAGGGTCATCGACAGCAAGACCCTCGGCTTCGCGGATTTTTCCGGCAATCGCCAGTACATTTCCCAAGGAAACCTCGCGGACAATCCGAAGGCTTACCTGTTCCTGATCGACTACGCCCAACAACGGCGGATCAAGATCTGGGGCGAGGCTCGCGTCGTCGAGGGTGACGCCGATCTGACCGCGCAGCTGATGCCGGATGGCTACAGCGCGCGCCCCGAGCAGATCATGCTTTTCACCATCACGGCCTGGGACGCCAACTGCCCGCAGCATATCCCGCAGCGATTTGAGGCCGCCGATGTGGAAGCGGCCCTTGCCGACCGAGACGACCGCATCCGTCTGCTGGAGTTGGACGTCGCGCGACTGAAGGCCGATCTCGCCACACTCCGCTAGCGCCCTCCGGCGCGCCGCAGCGCGGCCGTCGCACCCCGCCTCACCCGCGCCCCTCATCGGCCCGGCGCATTTCCCACTGGCGGTTGAGGCGCAGCGCCAGCAGCGTGACCACGGCGCCTGACAGGAGATAGGCGCCGGCCGAGATCAGGCCGAACTGGGTCGAGAGCAGCAGCGCCGCCAGCGGCGCGAAGCCGGCGCCGAAGAGCCAGGCGAGGTCCGAGGTCAGCGCCGAGCCGGTGTAGCGATAGGTCGGCGAGAAGGCCGAGGCGACCGAGCCGGAGGACTGGCCGAAGGACAGGCCGAGCAGGATGAAGCCGCCGATCATGAAGACGAGTTCGCCAATGAGGCCGCCGTCGAGCAGCTGCGGTGCGAAGCCGCTGAACACCGCGATCGCGATGGCGCAGCCGCCGAGCAGCGCGCGCCGGCCGATCCGGTCGGCGATCAGGCCCGAGGCGACGATGGCGAGCGCGCCGAAGACCGCACCCACCGCCTCGATCACCAGGAAGCGCGCTGGCCCTTCGTTGGTGAACAGGAAGACCCAGGAGAGCGGGAAGACCGTGACCATGTGGAACATGGCGAAGCTCGCCAGCGGGGCGAAGGCGCCGATCACGACATGGCGCCCCTCGGCCCGCAGCGTGTCGACGATCTTCGTCGGCTGGAGTTCGCGCGTCTCGAACAGGTTCTGGTAGTCCGGCGTCACCACCATGCGCAGGCGGGCGAAGAGCGCCACGACATTGATCGCGAAGGCGACGAAGAAGGGATAGCGCCAGCCCCAGTCGTAGAAGTCCTCGGCCGAGAGATTGCCGACGAAGAAGGCGAAGAGTCCGCTGGCGACGATCAGGCCGAAGGGCGCGCCGAGCTGCGGGATCATCGCATACCAGCCGCGATGGCGCTGGGGCGCGTTGAGCGCGAGCAGCGAGGCGAGCCCGTCCCAGGTGCCGCCGAGCGCGATGCCCTGGCCGATGCGGGCGAGCGCGAGCAGCCAGATCGAGGCCGTGCCGATGCTCTCATAGCTCGGCAGGAAGCCGATGGCGCAGGTCGAGGTGCCCAGCAGGAACAGGGCGAGCGTCAGCTTGGCGCTCTTGCCGGCCTTGCGGTCGATCGCGGTGAAGATGACCGTGCCGAAGGGGCGCGCGATGAAGGCCAGCGCGAAGATCGCGAACGAATACAGCGTTCCCGTCAGCGGATCGGCGAAGGAAAAGACCAGCTTCGGGAAAACGATGACCGAGGCGATCGCATAGACGAAGAAGTCGAAGAACTCCGAGGTGCGGCCGATGATGACGCCGATCGCCATCTCGCCCGGGTTCACCTCGCCATGGCTCTCGCTGAGATGGCTGGCGTCGCGTTCCGCCGTGGTCGGCATCTGAGCCATGATCTGTCCCGTCGCGCATCGGTCTCACAAAAGCATGGTGCGTCGCACCATGCCGCGGCACCGGTCCTAGTGCCCCATCGGGCCTCCGGGCGGCATTGGGCAAATTGTCCAATGTTACCTTTGCTGCACCGCAGCTAGCTCTCCGGGCAAGCCGATCAGCGAAAGGTGTCTGCCTTGAGCCCCCTGCGTGTCCTCGCTTTGCTTCCCCTGCTCGCCGCGCTCGGCGGCTGCAACCTCGTGGTCATGGCGCCCTCGGGCGACATCGCCGCGCAGCAGCGCGACCTGATCGTGATCTCGACGGTGCTGATGCTGCTGATCATCGTGCCGGTGATGGCGCTGACGGTGTTCTTCGCCTGGCGTTACCGCGCCTCCAACAAGGAGGCGACCTACAAGCCGGACTGGAACCATTCGACCGGCCTCGAGCTGGTCATCTGGGCGGCGCCGCTCCTGATCATCATCGCGCTGGGCGCGCTGACCTGGATGGGCACGCATCTGCTCGACCCCTACCGCAAGCTCGACCGGATCGCCTCCGGCAAGCCGGTACCCGCGACCACCCGGCCGCTCGAGGTCGAGGTCGTCGCGCTCGACTGGAAATGGCTGTTCATCTACCCCGAGCAGGGCATCGCCACCGTCAACGAGCTCGCCGCTCCCGTCGACCGGCCGATCCATTTCAAGCTCACCTCCTCCTCGGTGATGAACTCCTTCTACATCCCGGCGCTGGCTGGCCAGATCTACGCAATGCCGGCGATGCAGACGCGGCTCCATGCCGTGATCAACCGGCCCGGCCGCTACCAGGGCTTCTCGGCCAATTACAGCGGCGCCGGCTTCTCCGGCATGCGCTTTTCCTTCCTCGGCATGAGCGAGGGCGATTTCGAGGGCTGGGTCGCCAAGACAAAGGAGAGCGACGCCCGGCTCGACCGCGCCGCCTATCTCCGGCTCGAGCGGCCGAGCGAGAACGTCGCGGTGCAGCGCTTCGGCGCGACCGAGCCGCGCCTGTTCGACGCCATCCGCAATCTCTGCGTCCAGCCCGGCAAGATGTGCATGAGCGAGATGATGGCGCTCGACGCCAAGGGGGGCCTCGGCCTCGCCGGCCTGCATACGACGCTGCCGCTGGCCTATGACAAGTATTCGCGCCGCGGCGGCAACCAGGCGCCCTTCGGCGAGGAGCCGCGCTTCATCGCCTCGATCTGCACGATCGAGGAGGCGAAGGCGATGATGGCCATGGCGCCGCCCGACACCGCCCCGCGCGACCTGACCCCGATCCGGGGCCTGGGCCTGACGCCTCCCCTGACAACGCTTGCCCCGTTGACGTTCGCCCCCCTGACGCCGCGCCGGCCGCAGACCTTCACCGAGCTGCTCGGCCTCGCCCGTTCGTCACAGTCCTGAAGCGAGAATCCCCGTGACCGACGCTTCCGTTGCCGCCACCTCTCCGATCTTCGGCAAGCTTACGCTCGCCGCCTTCCCGATCCACGAGCCGATCCTGGTCGCCACCTTCGCCGTCGTGGCGCTGGGCGGCGCGGCGGTGGTCGGCGCGCTGACCTATTACCGGCTCTGGGGCTGGCTATGGCGCGACTGGCTGACCAGCGTCGACCACAAGAAGATCGGGATCATGTACATGATCCTGGGTCTGGTGATGCTGCTGCGCGGCTTCGCCGACGCGGTGATGATGCGCATCCAGCAGGCGATCGCCTTCAACGGGTCCGAGGGCTATCTCAACGCCCATCACTACGACCAGCTCTTTACCGTCCATGGCGTGATCATGATCTTCTTCGTCGCCATGCCGCTGGTGACGGGGCTGATGAACTATGTCGTGCCGCTGCAGATCGGCGCGCGCGACGTCTCCTTCCCGTTCCTGAACAATTTCAGCTTCTGGATGACGACGGCCGGCGCGGTGCTGGTGATGATCTCGCTCTTCGTCGGCGAGTTCGCGCGCACGGGCTGGCTCGCCTACCCGCCGCTTTCGGGGATTTCCTACAGCCCGGAGGTCGGCGTCGACTATTACATCTGGGCGCTGCAGATCGCCGGCGTGGGCACGACGTTATCCGGCATCAATCTGATCTGCACGATCGTGAAGATGCGCTGCCCCGGCATGTCGCTGATGAAGATGCCGGTCTTCACCTGGACCTCGCTGTGCACCAACGTGCTGATCGTGGCGACCTTCCCGGTGCTCACCGCGGTGCTCGCCCTGCTGACGCTCGACCGCTATGTCGGCACCAACTTCTTCACGAACGACTTCGGCGGCAACCCGATGATGTACGTGAACCTGATCTGGATCTGGGGTCACCCGGAGGTCTACATCCTGATCCTGCCGGCCTTCGGCATCTTCTCCGAAGTCGTCTCGACCTTCTCGGGCAAGCGCCTCTTCGGCTACACCTCGATGGTCTACGCGACGGTGGTCATCACCATCCTGTCCTACCTCGTCTGGCTGCACCACTTCTTCACGATGGGCTCGGGCGCGAGCGTGAATTCCTTCTTCGGAATCACGACGATGATCATCTCGATCCCGACCGGGGCGAAGATCTTCAACTGGCTGTTCACGATGTATCGCGGCCGCATCCGCTTCGAGCTGCCGATGATGTGGACCATCGCCTTCATGCTGACCTTCGTCATCGGCGGCATGACCGGCGTGCTGCTCGCCGTGCCCCCGGCCGACTTCGTGCTGCACAACAGCCTGTTCCTGGTGGCGCATTTCCACAACGTCATCATCGGCGGCGTGCTCTACGGGCTCTTCGCCGGCATGATCTACTGGTGGCCGAAGGCGTTCGGCTTCCGCCTGCACCCGCTGCTCGGCAAGTTTTCCTTCTGGTTCTGGACGCTCGGCTTCCTGTTCGCCTTCATGCCGCTCTATGTGCTCGGCCTGATGGGCGTGACGCGGCGGATGCGCGTCTTCGACGATCCCTCGCTGCAGATCTGGTTCATCATCGCCGGCTTCGGCGCCTTCCTGATCCTGCTCGGCATCGTCAGCTTCATCGCCCAGATCGCCTACAGCATCTGGAAGCGCGACGAGCTGCGCGACCTGACCGGCGACCCCTGGGACGGGCGCACACTGGAATGGGCGACGTCCTCGCCGCCGCCGGCCTACAACTTCGCCTTCACCCCGGTGGTGCACGACAACGACGCCTGGACCGACATGAAGCGCCGCGGCTATGTCCGGCCGGTCGAAGGCTTCAAGCCGATCCACATGCCGAAGAACACGCCGACCGGCCTCGTGCTGGCGGGGATTTCGGTGGCGCTCGGCTTCGCGCTGATCTGGCACATCTGGTGGCTGGCGGCGGTGTCCTTCGCGGCGATCCTGGTGGTCGCGATCGCCCACAGCTTCAACTACCACCGCGATTTCCACATTCCCGCAGAGGAGGTCGTCGCCGCGGAGAATGCGCGCACCCGCCTGCTCGCGGGATCGGGGGCCTGACATCATGGCATCGACGATGACCGTTCCGCAGGGCGGCGACGCGCCCGTCTTCTATCTCAAGGACGAGCACCCGCATCCCGAGGGGCACAGCACGCCGCTGGGCTTCTGGCTCTACCTGATGAGCGACTGCCTGATCTTCGCGATCCTGTTCGCGATCTACGGCGTGCTCGGGGCGAACTATGCGGCGGGTCCCGCGCCGAAGGACCTGTTCGACCTCAACCTCGTCGCGATCAACACCGCGATGCTGCTCTTCTCCTCGATCACCTTCGGCTTAGCCATGCTGGAGATGGCGAAGGGCAAGGTCGCGGCGACGCAAGGCTGGCTGGCGGTGACGGGGCTGTTCGGCCTCGCCTTCCTCGCCATAGAGCTCTACGAGTTCCACCACCTGATTTCGCTCGGCGCGACGCCGCAGCGCAGTGCCTTCCTCTCCTCCTTCTTCGTGCTGGTGGGCACGCACGGGCTGCACGTCGCCTTCGGCCTGGTCTGGCTGACGGTGCTGATGGTGCAGGTCGCGCGGCACGGCCTGATCGCCGCCAACCGCCGGCGCATGTTGTGCCTGAGCATGTTCTGGCACTTCCTGGACGTCATCTGGATCGGCGTCTTCACCTTCGTCTACCTGATGGGGATGCTGCGATGAGCTCCGAGACGAACGCCCAGCACCAGCCGGGCTACGAGCCCCATCCCGAGGACGAGGCCCACGGCTCCTTCCGCGGCTACATGACCGGCTTCGTGCTGTCGGTGATCCTCACCGCCATCCCGTTCTGGCTGGTGATGTCCGGCGCGCTCGGCAACAACCAGCTCACCGGCTTCGTGGTGATGGGCTTCGCCGTCGTCCAGATCATCGTGCACATGATCTACTTCCTGCACATGAACGGCCGTGTCGAAGGCGGCTGGACGCTGCTGGCGCTGGTCTTCACCGTGATCGTCGTGGTGATCACGCTCGCCGGGTCGCTGTGGGTGATGTACCACCTCAACACCAACATGATGCCGGTGCACGACATGAGGCAGATGCCGTGACCTCCGCCGCCGCGGCCCGCGCGCCGCGGTCGCGCGCGGTCCTGGTCGTCGTCGCGCTGGTCGCGCTCGCGGGGATCGCCGGCTTCACGCGGCTGGGGGTCTGGCAGGTCGAGCGGCTGTTCTGGAAGAAGGCGCTGATCGAGCGGGTCGAGGCGCGCATCCATGCCGCCCCCGTCGCCGCGCCGGGGCCTGCCGCCTGGCCCGACATCGAGCAGGCGGAATACACCCGCGTCGCGCTGACCGGCCGCTTCCTCAACGATCGCGAAGCGCTCGTGCAGGCGGTGACGGAGCGCGGCGCCGGCTCCTGGGTGCTGACGCCGCTGGTCACCGCTTCCGGCTTCACGGTCCTGATCAATCGCGGCTTCGTGCCGCCGGAGCGGCGCGAGCGCGCCAGCCGTGCGCAGGCGCTGGCGGAGGGCCCTGTCACCGTCACCGGGCTGCTGCGGCTCAGCGAGCCCGGCGGCGGGTTCCTGCGGACGAACGCACCGGCCGAGGACCGCTGGCACTCCCGCGACGTCGCGGCCATCGCCGCCGCGCGCGGCCTGACGCCGGTCGCGCCCTATTTCGTCGATGCCGACGCCACGCCCAACCCCGGCGGCTTTCCCGTGGGCGGGCTGACGGTGGTCCGCTTCTCGGACAACCATCTCGTCTATGCGGTGACCTGGTTTGCGCTCGCGGCCATGCTCGCGGGCGCGCTGGGCTTCGTGCTACGCCACGAATTCAGGCTGCGGCGGGCGCGGGAGCAGGCCCATTAGGTTCCAGGACACCACCAACCAGACAAACCTGCTGCTGCTGGTGCAACTGCGCTGGCTCGCCGTGGGCGGCCAGGTCGTCACCATCCTCTTCGTCGACCAGGTGCTCGGGATCGCCCTGCCGCTGGGCGAGATGATGCTCGTTCTGCTACTGCTGATCCTGCTCAACCTGGCGAGCCTCCTGCGCCACCGCCGCGTCGAGGCCGATGTCCGCAATGCCGAATTGTTCGGCGCGCTGCTGTTTGATCTCGGCGCGCTGACGACGCAGCTCTATCTTGCCGGCGGCGCCAGCAATCCCTTCATTTCGCTCTATCTGCTCCAGATCGGGCTGGCGGCAGTGCTGCTCGAGCGCTGGTCGACCTGGGTCCTGGTCGGACTGGCGAGCCTCGGTTTCGTCGCGCTGATGGGCGCGCATCGGCCGCTCGCGCTGCCGGTCGCGCTCGATGACGGCGTGCCGCGGCTCTATCTCCAGGGCGTCTTCGTCTGCTTCCTGATCGCCGCGGCGCTGCTCGTGCTGTTCCTGCAGCGGATCAGCCGGAATCTCCGCATCCGCGACGAAAAGCTCGCCGATCTGCGCCAGCGCGCGGTCGAGGAGGACCATATCGTCCGGATGGGCCTGCTCGCCTCGGGCGCGGCCCATGAACTCGGCACGCCGCTCTCGACCCTGTCCGTCATCGTCAACGACTGGCGCCGGATGCCGGTGTTCAAGGCCAAACCGGAGCTGATCGCCGAGATCGGCGAGATGCAGGCCCAGCTCGACCGCTGCAAGACCATCGTCTCCGGCATCCTGATGTCGTCGGGCGAGACCCGGGCCGAAAATCCGGGCTGGACCACCGTGCGCGGCTTCGTCGACGAGCTGATCGAGCAATGGCGCTCGCACCGGTCGCCGATGCGGCTCGACTATGCCAACGCCTTCACCCCGGACGAGCCCATCGTTTCCGACCCCGCCCTCAGGCAGGTGCTCGGCAACCTGCTCGACAATGCGCAGGAGGCCTCGCCCCATGCGATGGCGGTGCGCGTCGAACGGCGGGGCGAGGACCTCGCCATCATCGTCGCCGATGAGGGGCCCGGCTTCCCCGACGAGATCCTGGCCGGGCTCGGCAAGCCCTATCGCTCGACCAAGGGGCGTCCCGGCGGCGGGCTCGGCCTGTTCCTCGTCAGCAACGTCATGCGCAAGTTCGGCGGCACGCTGAACGCCCGCAATCGCGAACAGGGGGGCGCCTGCGTCACCGTGACCTTGCCCCTCGCCGCCCTCTCGCCCGTACAGGTCTCCGAGGAGGATGCCCGATGAGCGACGACAAGACGCTCCTGATCGTGGAGGACGACCCGGCCTTCGCGCCGGTACTGCGCCGCTCCTTCGAGCGCCGCGGCTATGTGGTTGAGCATTGCGACGGCCTCGAGAGCCTGCGGGCGCTGCTCGAGACGACAAGGCCCGGCTATGCCGTGGTCGATCTCAAGGTCGTCGGCGGCTCGGGGCTGGAATGCGTGCGGCTGCTGCACGAGCGCAACCCCGAGACGAAGATCGTGGTGCTGACGGGCTTCGCCAGCATCGCCACGGCGGTGGAGGCGATCAAGCTCGGCGCCTGCCACTACCTCGCCAAGCCGGCCAACACCGACGATATCGAGGCCGCCTTCGACAAGACCGACGGTGACGCGGAAGTGCCGCTGACCCAGCGCCAGACCTCGCTCAAGAACCTCGAATGGGAGCGCATTCACGAGACGCTGGTGGAGAGCGACTTCAACATCTCCGAGACGGCCCGGCGGCTGGGCATGCACCGGCGCACGCTGGCCCGGAAGCTCGAGAAGCGCCGCCTGACCTGAGACCCTCGACCGCAAATATATGACGGCGAAGCGGCTGAATCAGCCCATCCCGGCCTTGTCCGGCTGCCGCCTTCCCCGGATTGTCACGTGGCTCACGGACACTGCCCACGACGACGTCTCGACCCTGGGGGAGGATGCGATGCGGCTTGCCGTCTACAATGTCGAAAACCTGTTCGATCGCGCCAAGGCGATGAATCTGGAGAGCTGGGCCGAAGGCCGCCCGGTTCTGGAGCGTTTCGCGGCGCTGAACGCGCTGCTCGGCCAGCCCGGCTACAGCGCGGCCGACAAGGCGCGGATGGTCGCGCTCATCGTCGAACTCGGCCTGGAGAACTCCGACACCGGGCCCTTCGTGCTGCTGCGGCGCAACCGCGGCGGGTTGCTGAAGCGCCCCAAGACCGGCGGCGTCGAGATCGTGGCGGACGGACGGGCCGACTGGGTCGGCTCGCTCGAACTGCGCGACGAACCGATCGACGAGCACGCGATGCGTAACACCGCCCGCGTCATGGCGGACCTCCAGGCGGATGTGCTCGGTGTGGTCGAGGCCGAAAGCCGGCCGGCGCTGTCCGCCTTCAACCGCGAGATCGTGACGGCGGTCGGCGGCCAGCCGTTCCGTCATGTCATGCTGATCGACGGCAATGACGAGCGCGGGATCGATGTCGGGCTGATGAGCCGCAACGGCTATCCGATCGGCGCGATGCGCAGCCATGTCGATGACCTGACGCCCGCGGGCGTGCCGGTGTTCTCGCGCGATTGCCCGGAGTTCGAGCTGACGACGCCGGGCGGGGCGCGGCTCGTGGTGATGGTCAACCACTTCAAGAGCAAGGGCTTCGGCAGCCAGGCCAGCTCCAATGCGCGGCGCCGGGCCCAGGCCGAGCGCGTCGCCGCGATCTATGAGGGCCTGATCGCGAGCGGGGTCGAGCATGTGGCGGTTATGGGCGATCTCAACGACACGCCCGGCAGCGCGCCGCTGCAGCCGCTGGTCGAAGGCACCTCGCTCAAGGATATCTCCGCCCACCCCACCTTCGACGATGGCGGCTTTCCCGGAACCTATGGCGCGAGTTCCGCCGGCAACAAGATCGACTACATCCTCCTGTCGCCGGCGCTGTTTGCCCGGGTGACGGGTGGCGGCATCTTCAGGAAGGGGATGTGGCCCGGCGTGAAGCCCCGGAAATGGGAGGCCTATGCGGAGCTCAAGCGCCCCCAGGATGCGGCCTCCGACCATGCCGCGCTCTGGGTCGATCTCGCGCTCTGACGACGGCAGCCGCCGCTCGCGCTCCCCCCGCGGCGTCGGCCCCTGACGGGAGCTGACAGCCGCTGTCGTCATTCTGCCCATCTGAAACCCGATCGGCTCCCGCGCGTTGATCCGCGATCGCCGCCGCGGCGTAGGCAGTGTTTGGGGTGGAACATCATGGGCGACATCATCGACAGGGCCGGCGACACGGCGGCCTCCGGCCTGCTGGAACGCTTCTCCAGCCTGCACGACTGGCGCCGCCAGGTGGCCGACCTCTATGCCGCGATCCGGGCGATGCCCGGCGAGGAGGGCTGGGAGCATTGGCGCAGCGTCCGCGACCGGCTGTTCCGCGAACATCCGCAATCGCCACTCTCCACGACGCGGCGCGCGCAGTTCCGCGGTATCGATTGCTTCGCCTATGACCCCGCGCTCCGGTTCACCGTCGCCACCGTGCCGGCCCGTGAGCGCGAGACGATCCGCGTCGAGGCCGGCAAGGACGGCACGATGACGTTGCTCCCCTTCGCCCTGACGGACGGGCTCGCGCAACCGCTGGGCAAGGAACTCACACTGTACTGGATCGAAAGCTATGGCGGCGGCGTCTTCCTGCCCTTTGGCGATGCGACCAATGGCCGGGAGAGCTTTGCCGGCGGCCGCTACCTGCTCGACACGATCAAGAGCGCCGACCTCGGCAGCGACGGCGCGGGCCGGCTGATCCTCGACTTCAACTTCGCCTATTACCCCTCCTGCGCCTATTCCGAGGCCTGGGTCTGCCCGCTCTCGCCGCCGGAGAACCGCCTGCCGGGCGCGATCCGGGCCGGCGAGCGCGATGCCATCCGCTGAAGCGCTGCGAACCCCGGTGACGCGTGATCCCGCCCGCGGGCGGGATCACGCGTCTTTGTCCTGCCCCATCCTTGCATCGGGCCCCACCCCCGTTAGCCTGACCTCACGAGCCCTCGGAAGGAATTCAGCCATGCGCCTTGTCAGAACGCTCTTGGGGGCCGCAGCGCTGCTGGCGGCCGGTCTGTCCGCAGCCTCCGCGCAGACGATCAAGATCGGCTCGAAGAACTTCACCGAGCAGTTCGTCGTCGCCGAACTCTACGGCGCCGCGCTGGAAGCCGCCGGGTTCAAGGTCGAGCGCAAGATCAATCTCGGCGGCACGCTGGTGGCGCATGAGGCGCTGAAGAGCGGCGCGATCGACCTCTATCCCGAATACACCGGCACCGGCCTCAACGCCGTGATGAAGGCGCAAGGGGTGACCGAGACCGACCCCGAGAAGGTGCGCAACATGGTCAAGGCCTTCTACGAGAAGGAGTTCAACCTGACCTGGCTGAAGCCGTCGAACATCAACAACGGCTATGCGATCGTGGTCCGGCCCGAGACGGCGAAGGAATTCAACCTCAAGACGCTGAGCGATCTCGGCAAGGCCTCGTCCAAGCTCCGGCTCGGGGCGGGCACGGAGTTCGTCGACCGCCGCGACGGCATCAAGGGGCTGAAGGAGGTCTACGGGGCGGAATTCGCCGAGTTCAAGCAGTTCGCGGCGCTGCGGCTGCGCTACGAGGCGCTGAACCAGAAGCAGATCGAGGTCGCCAACGGCTTCTCGACCGACTGGCAGATCGCGGCGGACAAGTTCGTCGCGCTCGATGACGACAAGGCGCTGTTCCCGCCCTATTTCCTCGCGCCCGTCGTGCGCCCCGAGATCGCGGCCAACGCCAAGATCGTCGCGATCCTCGAGAAGATCGGCGCCGCTCTCGACAATCCGACGATGCAGGAGCTCAACCGCCAGGTCGAGGTCGACAAGAAGGAGCCGCGCACGGTGGCAGCCGCCTTCCTCAAGGCCAAGGGGCTGGTGAACTGAGCGCGGCTGCGGAGGCAGGCGGGCTTTCGCAACGCCACCCCGAGGTCGTCATCGGCGGCGAGGCGATCGGCCACGAGACCGTTGCGGCGATCGCTCTCGACTACGCGCCGGTCCGTCTGCATGAGTCGGTCGGCCCACGTCTGTCCGCCGCGCGTGCCGTGGTGCTGCGGGCGCTCGAACGGGGCGACAGCGTCTACGGGCTGACGACCGGGCTGGGAGCGGCGGTCGATACCCGCCTCGACGCTGATGCCATTCCCGCCTTCCAGGCCCGCGCCATCCGGGCGCGCGCCGTCGGCGTCGGTGAGCCCCTCTCGACGGTCGGGGTGCGCGCCCTGCTGGCGGCGCGGCTCGTCGCGATCTGTCATGGTGCGTCTGGCCTCTCGCCAGCACTGGCGAAGACGATCGCCGCGATGCTGAACGCGGGCGTCCACCCCGTGGTGCGTCGGATCGGCTCGCTCGGGCAGGCCGATCTCAGCCCATTGGCGCAGGCCTTCCTGCCGCTGATCGGCGAGGGCGAGTGCGAATTCCGGGGCGTCCTCCTGCCCGGCGACGAGGCGATGGCGGCGGCCGGGATTGCGCTGCCTGTGCTCGGCCCCAAGGACGGGCTCGCTTTGCTCAACGCCAATGCCCAGAGCGTCGGGCTGGGCGCTCTGGCGGTCGATGCGATGAACAAGGCGCTCGACGCGGGCTTCATGGCTGGTGCGCTCTCGCTCGAAGCCTTCCGCGCCAATCTCTCGCCGCTCGACGAGGGGCTGGCGGACATGCGGCCGCTTCTCGGCCACCGCGCCGGGGCCGCTTGGCTGCGCGGCCTGCTGGCCGGCAGCGACCTGTTCGAACCCGGTACGGCGCGGCGGCTGCAGGACCCCTTGTCCTTCCGCTGCCTCGCCCCCGTCGCCGGCCATGCGCGCAACGCCGTCGCAGCAGCCAGCCATGCCGTCGAGAATGAACTCGCCAGCGCGCCCGATAGCCCGGCCGTGCTGGTCGAGCGCGATCTCCTGCTCTCCAGCGTCAATTTCGACACGACCGAACTCGCCCTGACCTTCGAGGCCGCCGGTCTCGCGCTTTCCCATCTGGCGGCGACCTCGACCGCGCGGATCGTCAAGCTGATGAACGCCGGCATGAGCGATCTGCCGCGCTTCCTGACGCGGCATGGCGGCTCGCATTCCGGCTTCGCGACGACGCAGAAGACCGCCGCGGCGCTGGAGGCCGAGATCCGCCATCTCGCCCTGTCACTCGGCGCCATGACCCTGCCCGTCGCCGACGGCGTCGAGGATTACGCGCCGATGACGCCGGCGATCGTCGAGAAGACGCTTGCCATTGCCCGGCGCCTGACCCGGCTCGCGGCGGTCGAACTCGTGGTGGCCGCGGAGGCCGTCGATCTGCGCGGCACCATCACGCTCGGCCGCGGAACCGCCGTCGCGCACGCTTTCGTCCGCGACCATGTCGCCCGGCTCGACGACGACCGGCCGATGGGGCGTGACTACGAGGCGCTGGCGCTCGCAATCGAGGCCGGCGATCTCTTGCGGGCCGGCCTGGCCTGGCTGCCCGAGATCGACCCATGAGCTGGATGATCGAGAACTGGGACCGGCTGCTGATCGCGCTGTGGGAGCATATCCAGCTCGTCGGCGTCGGGCTGGCGATCGCGCTCGCCATCGGCCTGCCGCTCGGCGTGCTCTCGGCGCGGCGGCCGGGCTTCGCGCTCATCGTGCTGCTGGTTTCGGGCGCGCTCTACACCGTGCCGGCGCTGGCGATCTTCGCGCTGCTGATCCCCTATCTGGGCCTGGGCTTCTGGCCGGCGATCGTGGCGCTCGTCGCCTATGCGCTCCTGATCATCATCCGCAATGTCGCGACCGGCCTGCAGGAGATCTCGCCCGACATCCTCGATGCCGCCGACGGCATGGGCTATGGCCGCTGGCGCCGGCTCTTCGCCATCGAGCTGCCGCTGGCGCTCCCCGTCATCATCGCCGGCATCCGCATCACCGTCGTCACGCAGGTCTCGGTCGCGACGGTAGCCGCCTTCATCAATGCCGGCGGCCTCGGCGACATCATCTTCCAGGGCATCACCCAGGATTTCGGCGAGAAGGTCGTGGTCGGCGCCGTCGTGACCTCGGCGCTGGCGGTGCTCTGCGACGAGAGCCTGCGCCGGGTCGAGCTGCGGCTGCGCGCCAACCAGGCGGAGGCCGCCTGATGACCCAGTGGATCGCCGCCAACCCCAAAATCTTCATCGTCGCGCTGCAGAATCATCTCTGGCTGACAGGCGTGGCGCTGTCCGCCGTGCTGCTGATCGCCCTGCCGCTCGGCCTCCTGCTGACTCGCCAGCGCCGCTTCGCCAACGCCGCCATGGCGATCGTCAACATCCTGCGGACGGTGCCCTCGCTGGCGCTGCTGGTGATCATGCTGCCGCTGCTGGGCACCGGCTTCCTGCCCTCGGTGGTGGCGCTGACGCTCTATGGGCTGCCGGCGCTGCTGCTCAACACCTATACCGGCCTGACCGAGGTCGATGCCGACATCGTCGACGCCGCGCGCGGACAGGGATTTTCCGATGCCCAGGTGATGACGCGCATCGAAATCCCGCTGGCGCTGCCGGTGATCTTCGCCGGCATCCGCACCGCGGCGGTGCAGATCGTCTCGGCGGCGACGCTCGCCGCCTTCATCGGCGGCGGGGGGCTCGGTGAACTGATCACCGCCGGCATGGCGAATTTCAACTTCCCGCAGCTGATCGCCGGCGCCGTCGCGGTCGCCCTGCTCGCGCTCACGGTCGAGATCGGCTTTGCGGGGATCGAACGCCTGATGACACGCCAGCTGCGGATGGGAGCCTCATGACGATCCGGCTGGAGAAGGTCACCAAGCTGTTTCCCGGCGTCGCCAAACCGGCCGTGGACGCGCTCGACCTGACGATCGAGAGCGGACAGGTCTGCGTGCTGATCGGCCCCTCGGGCTGCGGCAAGACCACGACCATGCGGATGGTCAACCGGCTGATCGAACCGACTTCGGGGCGCATCTTCGTCGGCGAGCAGGACGTCAAACAGGCCGATCCGGTCGAACTGCGCCGCCATATCGGCTATGTCATCCAGCAGATCGGCCTGTTTCCGCATATGACGATCGCGCAGAACGTGGCGACCGTGCCCAAGCTGCTCAGCTGGGAGCCGGCACGCATCAGGGCGCGCGTGGCGGAGATGCTGGAGCTCGTCGGGCTCGATCCGGCGCAGTTCCTCGATCGCTATCCGCGCCATCTCTCGGGCGGGCAGCGCCAACGCGTCGGCGTGGCCCGCGCGCTCGCGGCCGACCCGCCGGTGATGCTGATGGACGAGCCTTTCGGCGCCGTCGACCCGATCGTGCGCGGGCGGCTGCAGGAGGAGTTCCTCGCGATCCTGAAGCGGCTGAAGAAGACGGTCATCCTCGTCACCCACGATATCGACGAGGCGATCCGCATGGGCGACGTCGTCGCGATCCTGAAGGATGGGCGGCTCGTGCAGTACGACACGCCCGACCGGCTGCTGGCGGCGCCCGCCAACGACTTCGTCGCGGATTTCGTCGGCGCCGACCGGGCCCTGCGCCGGCTCTCGCTGGTGCGCGCGACGGAAGCCGTCGAGCCCGGCGAGGCGGCGGACGGCTTTGCGCTGCCGGGCGCGCTCTCGGTGCGGGAGGTGCTGTCGGCGCTTCTGGCCGAGGGCCGCGAGGCGGCAACGATCAGGGCCGAGGACGGGACGGCGCTGGGGCAGATCACGCTCGCAGGGATACGGGCGCGGAGTGCGGGGACGACACTGTCCTGACCGTCATTGCGAGCGCAGCGAAGCAATCCAGGCCGGCTCGCTCGGTGGCCCCTGGATTGCTTCGCTGCGCTCGCAATGACGGCCCGTTTCGCCTCAGCCCGGCAGGAGGTAACCGGCGGCATCCGCCGCGTCCGCCTCTTCGACCAGCACGCGGTAGCCTTGCGGCTCAACGGCGGCGAAGCCGGACAGCCGCAACCGGGCGAGGATCGCGCCTGCCTCCTCGTCCTGATGCGCGGCCAGCAGCACCGCCCGCAACCGCGCGACGACCGCCTCCCCGACGCCGTCCGAGGCGACCAGCAGCGGCATCGGGCGCAGCGCCGTCGTTTCGACGATACGCAGCCGCGCGGCAGTCTGCGGCTCAGCCGCCCGCAGCAGATCATGGAAGTAGGAATCGAGCGGGCCGATATCGATCTCGTCGGCCAGCAGCGCATCAATGACGCGCCGCGGCGTCAGCAGCGGGCCGATACTCTTCGCATAGAGCGGCCCCCTCGCCTGCCAGTGCGGCAGCAGATGCGTGCGCAGCGCGTTGAAGCCCGATTGCGAATGCGCAACCGTCCAGCCGAGGCGGCGGCCGAAGCTGTCCGCGAGCGTGGCGATGTCGCTGTCGGCCCGCACGACGAGATGGCTCGCGTAGAGCGGGCGGCCATCGCCCGAGGCGGGAACGGGCGCGGCGACAAGCCTTACGGGGAAGCCACCGCGCGCGAAGGGATAGCCGCAGATGAAGGCGAGGCCGAGATCGGCGCGGCGCCAGAGGTCCTCCAGCGGCGCCGGTGCGGCATGCGGGATGACCGTGAGCGGCACGCCGGCCATCTGCGCGATGCGGGCGAAGAGCGCCGTCCAGGTCGCCGCCGTCGCGGCATCGACGGCATACATGCGGGCGTTGGCAATGAGCCTCACGCGTAGCGCAGCCTCTGGCCGAGGCCCATGGTCTTGGCCTTCTCCAGCATGAAATGGCCGAGCGCGATGTCCGAGAGCGAGAGGCCTCGGTGCCAGAACAGGATGGTCTCGTCGTCGCGCTCGCGACCGGCTTTCAGGCCGGCGACGATCTGGCCCATCTCGGCATGGAGCGTCTGTTCGGAGAGCTTGCCGGCCTCGACATGGGCGCGCAGGCTGCCGAAGGGGCCGCCCTTGCACTGGCCCCAATCGTCGACGACGAGCTTGTCCATGATGTCGGTCAGCGAGAGCTCGACCGCGCTCATCGTGCCATAGGGCACGACGAAGGCGCCGGGCTTGATCCAGTCGGTCTTCAGCATCGGCTCCGGCGCGTTCAGCCGGGAGGCCTCGACGACGATGTCGGCGCCCTCGACGCAGCTCTGCCAATCCTGCGTGACGACCACGCGCTTGCCGAGATCGGCCGAGAGGCGGGCCCCGAAGGCCTCGCGGCTTTCCGGGCGACGGGAATGGACGCGGATCTCGTCGAAATCGAACAGGGAATCGAGCAGCCGCACGTTCCAGTAGGCGGTGCCGCGGGCGCCGACATGCCCCAGCACCTTGGAGCCCTTGCGGGCGAGATACTTGGCACCGATCGCGGTGATCGCGCCGGTGCGCATATCGGTGAGATGGCTGCCGTCGACGATCGCGGTCGGCACGCCGGTCAGCGGGTCCATCAGCAACAGCAGCCCCATCTCGGAGGGCAGGCCCTGCTTGTAGTTGTCGACGTAGTCGCCGATCACCTTGACCCCGGCGCGGGCGATCGGCGCCCGGAAGGCGCCGCGCAGCACGTTGAAATGGCCGTTGGCGCCGGCCTTCGGCATCAGATGGACGCGCGGTTCGATCTCGGTCTGGCCGCGCCCCTGCGCGGCAAGACCGGCCTCGACGGCGGCAATGATCTCCGCATCGGTGAGCTTGAGCGCCTCGACGTCGAGCGCGTTGAGGAAGTCGATATAGAGCGGCGGGTGGGACACGCGGCAGACCTCGGCGACGGTTCGGGGGCGGGTGACGCCCGACAATACACGCCCCGCGCCTGCCGCCACGGGCTTTCGGCGCGCCAGCGCATGCCTGGCGGGCGGAGCGCCCGCGCTGCCCGCGACGCTGGCAAGGTCCTTGCTGCGGCCCGCCGCGGGGGAACAATCACGCTCGGTTTAGGACATCGCATGGACGCCTTCACCATGATCATCCTCGCCTGCGTCGCGGGCGAGCCGACATGCACCTTCGCCCGCGTCGCAGAGACGCAGTTCACCAGCATCGAGGCCTGCGAGGCGCGCATCGACGCGATCGCGACCGAGATGACGCGCAAACTCGCGCAGCGGCCGGAACTCAAGGGCCGCGCCGTGACCTACGACGTGAGCTGCATGGACCGGACACAGCTGCTGCACAGCTTCGGGATCGCCGATCGCGAGATCTGAGGCCAGTCGCCAGTCACGGGTGGGACAACCTGCGAAGCGCAGCCACATCCTTCAAAGAGATGACGGCAGCCGTGCCGCATCAGGAATCCTATGCTAACCAGCCCGACAGCAGGCCCGAAGCGCTTGCCGCTCCTGCGCCTTTCGCGATACTCTGGACATGCTTCAGAAACATGATCGACTGCTCGTTGTGCAACCGCGTGCCCAGGCTCCTGCGCTCCAGGCTAGTCGCCGACAGGGCGCGGACTTGATGCACGACAGGCATTCAACAGGCGCCGCGCCGAAAACGATCGTCGTCTCGGCGCTGTCCTCATGCCGCGGCGCCTTGACGGCGGTGGCGCTGTTCTCCGGCATCGTCAACATTCTGATGCTGTCGGCGTCGTTCTACATGCTGCAGGTCTATGACCGTGTGCTGAACTCGCGCAGCGTCGCCACGCTGGTCGGCATCTCCCTGCTGCTGCTGGCAGCCTATTGCCTGCAAGGGTTCCTCGACGCGATCAGGGTGCGGATGCTGGCGAGGATCGGCGCGCGCTTCGACGAACAGGTTTCACCCGCGGCCTTCGCCGCGACCCAAAGGTTGCCACTGCTCGGCTTCGGCGCGGACAAGGCGCTGCAGCCGATCCGCGACCTCGACCAGATTCGCGGCTTTCTCTCGTCTCTAGGGCCCACGGCGTTCTTCGACATGCCGTGGATGCCGCTGTTCTTCGCCGGCTGTTTCCTGCTGCATCCCTGGCTCGGCTGGCTGACGGTGGCAGGCGGCGTCGTGATGGTGGTGCTGACCTATCTGACGGAAGCCGGAAGCCGCGAGGCGACGCGAGCGATGATGGGCAGCGGCCTGGCACGGCAAGGCATCGCCGAATCCAGCCGCCGCAACGCCGAGGCGATGACCGCCATGGGCATGGGGCCGGCCTTCCAGGCCCAATGGCGCCAGGCCAACCGGCGCCATGTGCGTGATTGGCTCGCCGGCTCCGATGCCACCAGCGGGCTCGGCGCCTTCGCCAAGGTGTTTCGCCTGATGCTGCAATCGGCTGTTCTGGGGCTGGGTGCCTACCTCGTCATCCTTGGCGAGCTGACGGGTGGCGCGATGATCGCGGCCTCGATCATGACCTCGCGCGCGCTGGCCCCGATCGAGATCGCCGTCGCGCACTGGAAGGGTTTCGTCGCGGCCCGGCAGAGCCTGACACGCCTGAAGCAGGTGCTGGGCGCTCCGCAATTCGAACAGCGGGACCGCATGGCGCTCCCTGCGCCTACGCGCGCGCTCAGCGCGGAAAACCTGATCGTCGCGGCGCCGGGCCTGCAGACCCCGATCCTCACCGGGGTTTCGCTGCGGCTCGAGGCCGGGCAGGGTCTCGGCATCGTCGGCCCCAGCGCCTCAGGCAAATCGACGCTGGTGCGCACACTCGTCGGCGCCTGGCCGGCTCTGAAGGGCGACGTCCGGCTCGACGGGGCCAGTCTCGATCAGTGGGACCCGCAGGAGATCGGGCGTCACATCGGCTATCTTCCGCAGGATATCGAGCTGTTCGAGGGCACGGTCGCGGAGAACATCGCCCGCTTCGATCCCGACGCCAGCGGCGCCTCGGTCGTCGCCGCCGCCCAGGCGGCCGGCGCGCACGACCTCATCGTCAAGCTCACGAAGGGCTACGACACCCGGATCGGCGAAGGCGGCGCCTCGCTGTCGGCCGGCCAGCGGCAGCGTGTCGGCCTGGCGCGCGCGCTGTATGGCGATCCTTTCCTCGTCGTGCTCGACGAGCCGAACTCCAATCTCGATCAGGCCGGCGACGAGGCGCTGACCGCGGCCGTGAGGGGCGTCAGGGCACGCGGCGGCATCGTCATCGTCGTCACCCATCGCCAGACGGCCATCGCCGGCGTCGACCATATCGCCATGATGCAGGACGGACGCTGCAAGGCGTTCGGCCCCAAGGAAGAGATCCTCCAGAAAATCATGAAGCAGGGCGGGCTGCCGGGCGTGCAACGCCAGACGGCGGCGTCATGATGCGACCACGCCAGCAGGATGACGAATCCTCCGAGTTCCGGCGCTCGCTGCGCAGGCTCACCGTTATGGGGAGTGCGGGCGTGCTCCTGTTTGCCGGCACGCTGGGCGTCTGGGCGGTGACGACGACGCTCTCGGGCGCCGTCATCGCGACCGGCCAGTTCGTGGTCGATGGCAACGTCAAGAAGGTTCAGCACGCAACCGGCGGCATCGTCGGCGAGTTGAAGGTCCGCGAAGGCGATCGCGTCGAGCAAAACCAGTTGTTGATCCGGCTCGACGACACGATCGCACGCGCCAACCTGCAGATCGTGACCAAGCAGCTCAGCGAGTTCGCGGCGCGGCGTGGGCGCATCGAGGCCGAGCGCGACGGGCGCGAGCGCATCACCATCCCGCCCGAGCTGGCCGGGCGGATCAGCGAGCCGGAGATCGCGGAGCTGGTCGCCGCCGAGCAGGCGCTTTTCGTCGCGCGGCGGGCCGCGCGGGAGGGACTGAAGGCGCAGCTCGCCCGGCGCATGAGCCAGCTCGAAAACGAGATCGCCGGAGCCCGCGCACAGCAGCACGCGCGGGACCGCCAGGCCACGCTGATCGAAATCGAGCTGGCGGCCGTGGCGCAGCTCTACGAGAAGAACCTCGTCTCCCTGAGCCGCAAGACCGCGCTGGAGCGTGAGGCGGCCAACCTCGACGGGCAGCGCGGGCAATTGATCGCCTCCGTGGCGCAAAGCGAGGGCAAGATCGCGGAGACGCAGCTCCAGATCTTCCAGATCGACGACACGCTGCGCGAGGAGGTGATGAAGGAGCTGCGCGAGATCCAGAGCAAGAGCGCCGAACTGATCGAGCGCCGCGTCGCGGCCGAAGACCAGCTGAAACGCATCGACATCCGCGCGCCCAATGCCGGCTTCGTCCACCAGCTGGCCGTGCACACCGTCGGTGGCGTGATCAGCCCCGCCGAGCCGGCGCTGCTGATCGTCCCGTTCGAGGAGGCGCTCCAGGTCGAGGCTCGGGTCAATCCGCCCGACATCGACCAGCTCGCGCCCGGCAGCCCGGCGCAGGTCAAGATTCGCGCCTTCAACCAGCGCCAGACGCCCGAACTCGCGGGAACGGTCAGCCGCATCTCGCCCGACACGGTCCGGGATCAGCAGACCGGCGCCGTCTTCTACACCATCCGCGTGTCGATTCCCGCGACGGAACTGGCCCGCCTGGCGCCTCTCCAGGTCGCGCCGGGGATGCAGGCCGACGTCTTCGTCAAGACCGAGGATCGCACGCCGCTGGCATTCATCGTCAAGCCGCTGATGGACCAGTTCGCCAGGACTTTCCGGGAACGCTGAGCGCGAGAGGGCGACAGGCGGGCGCGGCATGTTGCCGGCACGCAACGAGGCCCTGCAAAGCCCTGTGGATCGCACCGATGTGATGTGGCCCGGATTGCGCCTGTGGCCGGACTCTGACAGAAAATTGAGGAGATGTTGACGTTTTCGCGTCAGCTTTTTGCCGTCCGCTCCCTTCTTGCCGCCGCCCGAGGTCCCGATGAACCGCTTCTTCCGTATGGCCACGCTGAGTGGTCTTGGCCTGCTCGCCCTCGCGACCACCGCCCGCGCCGAGATCGACCCGCTGACGCGCCAGCCGCTGTTCGTGTTCGAAGATCCGGCCAAGGCGCAGGCCACCGCGATCCCGCGCGAGATCGTCTCCTATGACGGCAAGCAGCGCCCCGGGACGATCGTGATCAACACCAGCGAGCGCCGCCTGTATCTGGTCATGCCGGACGGCAAGGCGATGCGCTACGGCGTCGGCGTCGGCCGCCCCGGCTTCGACTGGGCCGGCTCGCAGAGCATCACCCGCAAGCAGGAATGGCCGACCTGGACGCCGCCGGCCCAGATGCTGAAGCGCCGCCCCGACCTGCCGCGCTTCATGCCCGGTGGCCCGGAGAACCCGATGGGCGCCCGCGCGCTCTATCTCGGCTCGACGCTCTACCGCATCCACGGCTCGAACGAGCCGGAGACGATCGGCCAGGCCGTCTCCTCCGGCTGCATCCGCATGCTCAACGAGGACGTGATCGACCTCTACGAGCGCGTGAAGGTCGGCACCCGCGTCGTCGTCGCGCGCTGAGCCGAGACGTCCGCTCCCTTCCGAAAGGGCCGTCCTCCGGGGCGGCCCTTTTTCATTGGCGCCCCGGGCTGGCATCCTGCTTGCGTGCAGATGGGCCCGGCCTCTGTCAGGATCGATCATGGACGACATCGTCAACGCCTTCGTACCTGGCACCCTGGTGCCGATTGCTGGAAAGGCCGGGGGGCCGCTCGACGGGCTGAGCTTCGCGGTGAAAGATCTGTTCGACGTCGCCGGCCTGCCGACCGGCGGCGGCAACCATGACTGGGCGCTGGTCAATCCCGAGCCTCAGCACCACGGCTGGGCCGTCCAGACCCTGCTCGACGCCGGCGCCAGCTTCGTCGGCAAGACGATTACCGACGAGGTCTCGCTCGGCATCCTCGGCGAAAACGCCTTCGACGGCACCCCGATCAACACCGCGGCGCCGGAGCGCGTGCCCGGCGGCTCGTCGTCGGGTTCGGCCGCCGCCGTCGCGGCGGGGCTGTGCGACACCGCGCTCGGCACCGACACCGGCGGCTCGGTGCGCGTGCCCGCGAGCTTCTGCGGGCTCTACGGCATCCGCCCGACGCATGGCCGCGTGGACACGACCGGCATGCTGCCGCAGGCGCCGAGTTCAGACACCACGGGCTGGTTCGCGCGCGATGCCGAGACCTTCGCCCGCGTCTCCACCGCGCTGCTGGGCGAGGCGCCGGGCGCGCTGCCGACGCGGCTGCTGATCGCGACGGATGCCTTCGCCTTCGCCGATCCGGAGGTGGCGGAAGCGCTCCAGCCCATGGTCGCGCGGCTGAGCCGGATCGTCGGCGAGGTCCGCGAGGAGATCATGGCGCCGCAGGGGCTCTCGGTCTGGGCGCGGGCGCAGCGGACGCTGCAGCCGGTCGAGGCCTGGAACACCTTCCGCCACTGGGTCGAGACCGCCAATCCGCGCATGGCCTTCAGCGTCGCAGCCGGCCTGCTCAACGGCGCGCGGATGCCGGAGGGCGAGCGGCAATGGGCCGAGATGATGCGGCTGGAGGCGCGCGCGCGGCTGCGCCAGCTGCTGCCGCCGGGCACGATCCTGTGCCTGCCGACGACCGCCTTCCCGGCGCCGCTGCGCGGGCTCTCTCAGCCGGCGCTGCAGCCGCTGAAGGACCGGATCAGCTGCCTCTGCGCGCAGGGCGGGCTCACGGGCTCGCCGCAGGTCAGCCTGCCCGGCGCGACCGTCAACGGGGCCCCTGTCGGCCTCTCCATCATCGGCGGACGCGGCACCGACGCCACGCTGATCGCCGTCGCCCGCGCCATGGGAGAAGCCGCATGACCGATCTCACCCCCAACCGGCCCGAAATCGTCGCCGAGGTCTCGGCGCTGTTCGAGGCCTATGAGCAGGCGCTGATCGACAAGAACGTCGATGTGCTCGACGCAACCTTCTGGAACAGCCCGCACACGATCCGCTACGCGCTGCACGAGAACGGCTACGGCTTCGACGAGATTCACGCCCACCGCGTCGCGCGCCCGCCGGGCCCGGGCATCAAGGAAAAGCGCATCCGGCTGGAGATCCTGACGCTGGGCCGCGACATCGCCACCGTGAACCTCGAGTTCAAGGTGCGCGGGCGCGACCTGATCGGCCGGCAGAGCCAGAGCTGGGTCCGCTTCCCGGAGCTGGGCTGGAAGGTGATCTCCGCCCATGTCTCGACCATGGACGGGCTGAAGCTCTACTGAGCCGCAAGCCGGCGCGCCGTCTCAGCGGCGGCGCAGCGGCTCGCGGGAGAGGCCCTGCGCCTCCAGCGCGTCGCAATAGGCCTGCATCTTCGCCTCGCCGGTTTCGCCGAGCTCGCGCAGATAGTCCCAGCCGAAGATGCCGGTGTCGTGCATGTCGTCGAAGGTCAGCTTCACGGCATAGTGACCGACCGGCTCGACCTTGAGGATCTCGACCTCGCGCTTGCCCGGGATGGTCTTCTTCTGCGTCGGGCCATGGCCCTGAACCTCGGCCGAGGGGCTTTCGACCCGCAGCAGTTCCGCGGCCAGCGCGTGGCTCGCCCCGTCGTCGAATGAGACGTGCAGGGTGCGACGGTCCTTCGAGAGACGGATCTCGGTCGGCCAGGACGACATGATGGGGCTCTCCGCCGGCGGGCCGCGACGATCGCCGCGCTTGACCTCGGCGGCTGCAATGCCAATGTCTGCGGCTCAACGCAATGCCGGGATGAGCGGCGCGCCGCCGCAGACCCGGTGACCGAACGGACAGACGCCGATCGTGCTCCTCGACAGCTCCCTGCCAGATGCCACCGCACGGACGGGTATCGCGCCCCTGGCGCGGCCCGTGCTGACCGATCCGTTCGGCCGCGACATCTCCTATCTGCGCATCTCGGTGACGGATCGCTGCGATTTCCGCTGCGTCTACTGCATGTCCGAGGACATGACCTTCCTGCCCAAGCGCGACCTGCTGACGCTGGAGGAGATCGACCGCCTGGCCACGGCCTTCGTGGCGCGGGGCACGCGCAAGCTGCGCCTGACCGGTGGCGAGCCGCTGGTGCGGCGCGACGTGATGAGCCTGTTCCGCTCGCTCTCGCGGCATCTCGCCACGGGCGCGCTGGAGGAGCTGACGCTGACCACGAACGGCTCCCTGCTCGACCGCTATGCGCAGGAAATGGCCGATTACGGCGTGCGGCGGATCAACGTCTCGCTCGACACGCTCGACCCCGACAAGTTCCGCCAGATCACGCGCTGGGGCGATCTCGACAAGGTGCTCGGCGGCATCGAGGCGGCGCGCAAGGCCGGGATGCGGGTCAAGATCAATGCGGTTGCGCTGAAGGGCGTCAACGAGGACGAGATCGAGAGCCTTATGGTTTGGGCGCATGGTCTCGGCATGGACCTGACGCTGATCGAGGTGATGCCGCTGGGCGAGATCGAGCCCGGGCGGATCGACCAGTTCCTGCCGCTCTCCGTGGTGCGGGCCCGGCTGATGGACCGCTACAACCTGGTCGAGGATCCCTACCGGACCGGCGGGCCGGCCCGCTATGTCCGGGTGCAGGAGACCGGTGGGCTGATCGGGTTCATCACGCCGTTGACGCACAACTTCTGCGAGAGCTGCAACCGCGTGCGTCTGACCTGCACGGGCACGCTCTACATGTGCCTCGGCCAGGAGGACGCCGCCGATCTGCGCGCACCGCTGCGCGCCTCCGGCGACGACGCGCTGCTGCACAAGGCGATGGAAGAGGCGATCTCGCGCAAGCCCAAGGGCCACGACTTCGTCATCGACCGCCGCCGCGCGAAACCCGCCGTCGGGCGCCATATGAGCGTCACCGGCGGCTGACGCCGTCAGGCCATTTTGCTTCCCCTAGGGCAGGTTTGGCGCGTCTTTTCGCGCGCAACGGCGCCTTGACGCCCCTCGCCAAAGGTCCGACGGTTGCGGGAGCGTGGAGGTTGCGAGCGTTTGATGATCAGGAGACTGCTGTTCCGGCTGGGGGCGATCGGACGATCCGTCCGGGGCTTCGTGCTCGACCTGCAGATCGCGCATCTGGCGATCATGGCGCTGCGCCTGTGGCCACGCCTGGCGCTGCTCGCCGTCGTGGTCGGCCTGCTGTGCGGCCTCTGCTTCGTCCTGGCGGGCCTCTGCGCCCGTAGCGTGCATCTCGCGCTGTCGCCGGCCTCTCCCAGCGGACTCGGCGCGGCGATCGGGGCCACCCTGGCCGGCGTGCTCGTCCTCGAACTCGCCGCCTTCGCCGCGACGGCCGCCCTCGCGGCGCTGCTGCAGATCGCCCGCGAGGTCGGCCGCCACCGCAGCGCGGTGCTGCTCGCGTTCTCGACCATCCTGGCCGTGGCCACCGCAATTGCCCTGCTGCGCGACGACGCCGCGCTGCGGGCCGATGGCCTGGCGGTCTTCGCCATCACCGCGCTGCTGCTGGCGCTGACGATCTGGTTCGAGCGCTGCTATCGCAACCCGGCCCGGCCGGGATTCCGCGATTTCCATGTCGACGTCGTCGAGGCGCGGCGCTTCATCCGCCGAGGCGCCCATGGCCTCTGAGCGCAGCGCAGGCGGGGCGCTGCCGCCAATCACGGCCCATTATCTGGCGGAGGTGGTCGAGGCCGGCCGCCACGGCGCCGCCGACGCGCTGGAGAACCAGCCCGCGCCCTCCTCCGCCGTGCCCTCGCAGACGGAAATGACGCTGCTGGCGCGGGTGATCGAGCTGTTCACGGCGATCCGCCAGGAGGCCTCGGCGACCCTGAACGGCCTCCAGGCCGAGATCGCCGCCCGGCGGGAAGCCTTCACGCAGGAGCGCTATGAGGGCCGCATCCGCTCGATCGAGGCCTCGATGCACGCGCTGCTCAACCGCCATGGCGGGGAGCTGGAACAGCGCGTCTACGACGCGCTGCGGGCCAAGCGCGAATACGAGTACTTCAGCTACATCCACAAGCGCACGGCCGACCCCAAGGTCGACAAATGGCAGTTCATCCTGCTGTTCCTGATCGTGCCGCTGACGCTGGAGAGCCTGCTCAACGGCAATTTCTTCGCGGAGGCGAGCGAGTTCGGCCTGGTCGGCGGGGCGGCGACCGCCGTCATCATCTCGGCGCTCAACATCGCGCTCGGATTCCTCGTAGGCCTCGGGCCGGCGCGCTACTGCCAGCATGTGCGCGCCACGCATCTGTTCTGGGCCCTGCCCGCCTATGTCGGCCTTATCATCCTGATCGTGATGTTCAACCTCGCCGTCGGGCACTACCGGGAGATGCTGATCGCGACGCCCGATGCGCGCTCGCTCCAGGTGCTGCCGCGGTTGCTGGAGAGCCCCTTCGCCATCGCCGAGCTGAAATCGGCCGCGCTCGTCATCATCGGCTGCATCGTCGCCTTCGCCGCCGCGGTGAAGGGCTATTCCGCCTTCGGCAGCTATCCGGGCCATGGCAGCGCCTACAAGCGCTGGCGGCAGCGCTGGGAGGCGGTCGAGGAGGAGCGGCGCCGTCTCGATGTCGCGCTTCTGCCCGAGCTGGAAGCCCTGCGCTCGCGCATCGACGGCTTCAAGGAGGACTGCGCCCGCGAGAGCAGCCGCCTCCAGGCCTCGAGAGCGGCGGCCGAAGAAGCCCGCGACCTCTACGCGGCGCGGCTCGGCCAGCTGCGCGCGGCCAAGGATGCCGCCCTCATGCAGTATCGCGAGGCCAATCTGCGGGTGCGGACCGACATGCCGCCCGCCTATTTTTCGCAGACCCTGAACGTCGCCGACATCGACCAGCCGACGCCGCTGGCGGAGTATGTGGCGCTGCGGGGACTGATCGACGATTTCGAGCGGCAGCTCGCCACCATGCCGGCGCTGGTGGAGGCGAAGCTGCGCGAACAGCTTGCGCTGGTCCGGGGGCTCGATCTCGCCGGCGAGATCGAGCGACTGAAGGCGCGGGCCGCCGAGGCCGGACGCGACGCGTTCGAGCAGGACGAGGCGACGCGGCGACAGATCCATGCGGATTTCGCCGCCATTGCTCGCGACAATTCTCGTCAGGTATCCGAACCACACCGTCATCCCGGACGCAGCGAAGCGGAGCTCCGGAATCCATCATAGGACCCTGCGCTCCATGATGGATCCCGGGGCAGGCCCGGGATGACGCCCGGTGTTTCCGAGGCTCGAAGGACTGAGACAGAAGCCATGAAGAGCGAAAGCTGGGCGATCGTCGCCTCGATCCTGGCGGGCGTCGCGCTGGTCGGCTTCTTCGCCGCACCGTCGCTGCTGAAGGGCCCGCCGCGCGACCCCGACTCGCTGTGCCTCAAATCCGGGGCCGTCGGCCACACGCTGGTCCTCGTCGACAAGAGCGATCCGTGGAGCGAGGTCCAGGCCGGGCGCCTGAAGCGGCTGGTCAAGCAGATCGGCGACGGCCTGCCCGCGGACCGGATGCTCTCGATCTACGTCTTCAACGACGCCTTCGAGCCCGGTTTTCCGCCCCTGCTGTCGCTGTGCAACCCCGGGCGCACGGCGAGCGAGCTGATCGGCAATCCGCGGCGCGACTACATCCGCTGGGTGGAGAAGTTCGGGCGGC
The DNA here is from genome assembly GCF_001713455.1 of Bosea sp. RAC05. Classification (NCBI taxonomy): domain Bacteria; kingdom Pseudomonadati; phylum Pseudomonadota; class Alphaproteobacteria; order Hyphomicrobiales; family Alloboseaceae; genus Allobosea; species Allobosea sp. RAC05. The sequence continues at coordinate 2,037,088 of NZ_CP016464.1, read as the reverse complement.
CGCTCGACGAGGCGCTGGCGGTGCTGACGCAGCCGGCGAAGGGCAATCTCTCGCCGATCGTGGAGGCGGTCGGCGACGTGGTGTCGCGCCCCGAGACGCGGGTCCGCGAGGGCGACAAGTCGCTCGTCCTGGTCTCGGACATGCTGCAGAACTCGGGGCAGTTCTCGGTCTTCGGCAGCAATCCGGCGACGCGCGATCCCGAACGGCTCAAACGCCTCGTCACCAAGGTCTGGCAGGAGTCGGGGGCGCGGGACTGGAAGCTGCAGGTCCACCAGGTTCAGGGCGTCTATGATCCGACGCGGCTCGAACAGGCGAGCACGCTCTGGCAGCAGGCCTTGCGCGGCGCCGGCGTTGCCGTCGTCTGGGAGCGGCTCTGAGCCAAAGCGGCCCGAGCGCCCGTCTACATCCCGTAGGCCATGCGCACGCCGCCCCAGTGGCGGCCGTTGATGCGCACGGGAGCATCGACCTCGCGCACCATCTCGTGGACCCCGCCGCCCATGTCGCGCAGATAGGACTGGACGAGGAAGGGGCGCACCGAACGCGCCGCCGCGATGCCGGCACGATCGTCAAAGATGCGCCGGTTGCGGGAATGCGCCGCGTTCCAGACCGGATCGCCCGGCCGCTGCGGCAGCGCATAGGCCGCGTTGTGGACGGGAATGTAGCCGTTGCGGTCGATCGCAACGGTAAAGAGCAGCCGAGGGTCGGACGCGATGGACCGCGCCAGCAGCGGCGGCAGGATCTCCTCCAGCACCGCCAGGGCGCGGTTGCGGTGTTGCTGCGGGTCCGTCTCGGCGATGGCGACATAGTCGACATCGAACAGATCGCCCTCGCTCAGTCGGGCGCGCGCCAGGGCCTCCGAGAACAGGGCCTCGACGGCGGCGGCGAAGGCATGGGTGCGTTCGATGAGCGGCCGATAGCCGCTCTCGGTCCGCTCGAGCAGTTCGTCGAGCAGCCGGGCATGCTCGAAGCTCTGGTCGTCGAACGCCATGTGCAGGCCGAGATCGCTGACCGCCGCCAGCCGGCAGGGCATCGGCGGCAGATCGGCGATGGCGAGACTGCCACAGAGGCCGGGCGCGAGTTCGCCCTGCTCGGGACGGGCGATCAACGCACCGCCACGGCCGATATCGATCGTCCGGCTGCCGAAGTGACGGGCGCCGAGCCGGACCTCGACCGGATGCTCGGCGGGAAAGCGGTCATGCTGGCGCCGGTCGGCGAAGGAGGAGTGCCGCAAGGTCGGGATGAAGCGGCGCAGCATCCCGCCGGCCAGACTGGCGCCCCGGGCCGTCGCCTTGCGGGCGCTGGCGCTCTCGGTCGCGGCCGACAGGGCGACGCGGTCGATCTCCGCCACGCGCTCGGCGACGGTCTCGACGAAACGGGCCGTCTCGCCGGCATTGCGCGACAGTTCGGCGGTGGCCGCCGCCTGCTCCTGCGAGGCATGGCCGATGGCGGCGATGACGGGATTGACGTCACGCACCATCTGCAGCGCATCGGTCACGATCGCGGCCGACCCGTGCGCCGCCTGGGTCAGCCGGTCGACGCGGTTGCGGATATGGTCGACGGCCTCGCGCACCTCGACGGAGAGGACCTTGACCTCCTGCGCGACGACGCCGAAGCCGCGGCCGGCCTCCCCCGCCCGGGCGGCCTCGATCGACGCGTTCAGGGCGAGCAGATTGGTCTGGCGGGCGATCTCGGCAATCGAATCGACGATGCCGCGGATCTCGGCCGTCGCCTTGGCGAGGCCCGTCATCATCTCCGTCGCCTCACCGGCACGGATCGCGGCGGCATCGAGGCGCTCGCGCGCATGGCTCATGGAGCAGCCGATCTCCTCGGCGGATTCCGAGACCTGCTGCGAGGCGGTCACCAGCGCGGCCGAGTTGGCGCTGGCGGTGGCGGTGGCCTCCCGCATCGCCAGGACGCTGTCGTGAATCGCGCCGGAGCGCGTCTCGGACTGTGTCGAGAACTGTTCGGCGCGGCCGAGATCCGTGGCCAGCCGCCGCATCGCCGCCACGACATCCTGCTCGAGCACGGAGACAGCTTCGCGATCGGCGAGGGTAACGATTTCGGCGGGGAGCGGCGCGGCTGCAGGCAATGCCTCCATGGCCGCCGCGGGCCCAGCGGTGCGCGCCTGGCTTCGACGGCTCAGCCAGCGTCGAACCCTGCCCTGCATCAGCCCATCCAGTCCCTTCGCCCCGCAGTTCCTTATGGTTCATCAACGTTAAGAAAGACTGACCATTGTGTTGGAGTCGGTGCCCGGACGCGCTGGCGAGCATGGACCGCCCCGGCCTGTGCCTGTAAGCCTCCGGAACCGGCGCTTCGTCCGCGTACCGGTCCCCTCCTCCTCTTTCCCGCTTTCCCACGAGCGCCGAGATGAACAGCAACAGCTATGACGTGATCGTCGCGGGTGTCGGCGCCATGGGCTCAGCCGCCTGCTGGCATCTGGCGCAGCGCGGCCTGCGCGTGCTGGGGCTGGAGCGCTTCGACCTCGGCCACACCATGGGCTCCTCGCACGGGCTGACGCGGATCATCCGGCTGGCCTATTTCGAAGGCTCGAAATATGTGCCGATCGTGCAGCGCGCGCATGAGCTCTGGCAGAAGACGGGCGACGAGGCCGGGCTGAAGCTGCTGCACGTCACAGGGTCGCTCGATCTCGCGCCGGCAGGCTCCGGCGAGGTCGAAGCCTCGCTGCAATCCTGCCTGGACCATGGGCTCGAGCACGAGCAACTCGACGGCCAGGAGATCGCGCGGCGGTTCCCGGGCTTCTCGCTCCCGTCTGGCCACATCGGGCTGTGGCAGCCCGGCGGCGGCTTCGTCGCCTCCGAGAAGGCGATCTTCGCCCATGTCGGGCTCGCCCAGTCGCGCGGCGCCGATATCCGCACCAACGAGCCGATGCTCGACTGGGCGCCGACCGCCGACGGCGGCGTGACGGTCAGGACGGCGCGCGGCACCTACAGCGCCGGGCGACTCGTCATCACCTCGGGCGGCTGGATCGCCGACGCGGTGCCTTCGCTGGCCCGGACGGTGACGACGGTCCGCCAGGCAATCGGCTGGTTCACCACGCGAAAGCCCGAGCTCTATCGCGAGGGCGTCTTCCCGGTGTTCATCCTCACGGTCGAGGAAGGCCATTTCTACGGCTTCCCGCTCTACGAACATCCCGGCTTCAAGCTGGGCGGGCCGCATTTCGGGCGCGAGCCGATGGACCCGCGCGAGGACGACCGCACGCCGAGCTCCCGGCAGGTCGAGCTGATCCGCGCCTGCCTCGCCCGCTACCTGCCGAATGCGGCGGGCGAGCCATTGACGCTGAAGGGCTGCGTCTACAGCGTGACGCCGGACGAGGACTTCATCATCGACAGCGTGCCGGGCGTGCCGCAGGCGGTCTTCGCCTCCTGCTGCTCGGGGCATGGCTTCAAATTCGCCAGCGCCATCGGCGAGATCCTGGCCGATCTGTCCGACAGCGGCCGCTCGCGCTTCGACCTCGCGCCCTTCTCGCTGGCGCGCTTCGCGGCCTGAGACGAAAGAAACCAGCCGCGTGGCCAGCCCCGAGCAGAACCGACGCGGAATCATCGCCATGCTGGCCGCAATGGCGCTGTTCGTCTGCAACGACGCGCTGATGAAGCTCGCCCGCGAGGTCTATCCGGCGGGCCAGGCGATCACGCTGCGGACGGGCTTCGCCCTGATCATCGCGCTCGGCCTGGTCCTCGCCTTCCGGGAGGGCGGCAAGCTGCGCCTCGCGCTGCGGCCGATCGTGCTGCTGCGCGGGCTGATCGACGCCGGGGTGACGCTGACCTTCATCTGGGCGCTGGCCGAGATGCCGCTGGCCGACGTCACCGCCATCCTGCTGGCATCGCCGATCATCATCGTCGTGCTCGCGGTGGTGCTGCGGATCGAGCGCGTCGGCTGGCGCCGCACCGCCGCGGTCTTCATCGGGTTCTGCGGGGTGCTGGTCGTCCTGCGGCCCGCCACCGATTCCTTCAACGCCGCGGCCCTGGTGGCGCTGGCGAGTGCCTGCCTCGCCGCCGGCCGCGACCTGCTGACGCGCAAGATCGGCAACGAGATCCCCTCCACCGTGATCGCGCTGATGACGACGGCCATCGTCGGGGTCGTGGCCTGCGGCTACGGGCTGCTGGAGGTCTGGCAGCCGGTCTGGCGGCGCGAGACGTCCTATGTCGCCGCCGCGGCGGCGCTGATGGCCGCCGGCAGCATCTGCATCATCAGCGCCTATCGCAACACGGATGTCGGCGTGGTCTCCGGCTATCGCTATTCGGTCGTCATCCTCGCGGTGATCATGGGCTATCTGGTCTGGGGTGAGGTGCCCGACCCAATCGCCGGGCTCGGCATCGCGATGATCGTGGCCAGCGGGCTCTACACCATGCACCGGCAGCAGGTGGTGCCGCAGTCGCAGCTCAAGCTGCCGAGCACGCCCCCGACATGAGCGCCAGCACCCTGAAGCCGACCCTGACGGTGCTGGTCGCGATGTCGGCCCTGCAGCCGATCGCGCTCAACCTGCTCGCGCCGGCGGCGCCGGCGCTCTCGCGCCATTTCGGCTCGAGCTATGCCACGATCCAGCTCGCGCTGACGCTGTTCCTGGTCGCGGTCGCGCTGACCCAGCTCGTCAGCGGGCCGCTCTCCGACCGCTTCGGACGCCGTCCCTGCGTCAATGCCGGCATCGCGCTGTTCATCGCCGGCTCGGCGCTCGGCGCGCTCGCACCGTCGATCGAGATCCTGCTGCTGGCGCGCATCCTGGAGGGGGCCGGCTCGGGCTCCGTCTTTGCGCTCTCGCGCGCGATCATCCGCGACACGGCCAACCGGGACGAGGCCGCCAGCCAGATCGCCACCGTGACGATGGTCATGGTCATCGCGCCGATGATCGCGCCCTGGCTCGGCGGGCAGATCGAAACCGCCTTCGGCTGGCGGATGATCCTCTGGTTCATGACCGTCAGCGGCGTGATCGTGCTCTTGCTGACCCTGGTGAAACTGCCCGAGACGGCGCCGAACCTGGGAGAGCGCACACCGCTGCTCGGCGTGTTCCGGGCCTTCCCGACCCTGATCGTCAACCGCGTCTTCGTGCTCAACGTGATCGCGGTCTCGACCAGTTCAGCCGCCTTCTTCGCCTTCATCGCGGCGGCGCCCTATATCGTCGTCGAAACGATGGGGCGCGGCAGCGACACCTACGGCGCCTATTTCATCCTGAACGCGGCCGGCTACATGGTCGGCAACTATGCGATGGCGCGGCTGGTCATGAAGATCGGCGCGCCGCGCATGGTCCATCTCGGGCTGGTCATCTCCTCCATCGCGATGACGGTGGCCGTGCCGCTCTCGCTGAGGGCGGACTGGTCGCCGATCATGCTGTTCCTGCCGCTGGCGCTGAACGCGATCGGCAACGGCATGACGATCCCGGGCTCGACCGCCGAGGCGCTCTCGGCCCGGCCCGACCTCGCCGGCTCGGCCGCCGGGCTGATGGGCGCGCTGCAACTCGGCTTCAGCGCGCTGATGACGGTGGCGATCAGCCTCGTGGTGACGATCTGGCCGCCCTCGCTCGTCGTGCTGATGTGGCTTTTGACGATCATCGGGATGATCGCGATCCATTTCGGCCGGCGCGGGGCGGCGGCGCGGGGCTGAGGCCGCCGCGACGCCGCAGACCTGTCCTCACTCCTCGAGGCGGGCGATCAGGCTGGACGTATCCCAGCGGCGGCCGCCGAGCTTCTGGACCTCGGCGTAGAACTGGTCGACCAGCGCGGTGACGGGGAGCTGCGCGCCGTTGCGGCGGGCCTCCTCCAGCACGATGCCGAGATCCTTGCGCATCCAGTCGACGGCGAAGCCGAAATCGAACTTGCCGGCATTCATCGTCTTGCCGCGGTTCTCCATCTGCCAGGAACCGGCGGCGCCCTTCGAGATCACCTCGAGCATGGCCTCGACGTCGAGACCGGCGCGCTTGGCGAAATGGACTCCTTCGGAGAGGGCCTGGACGAGGCCGGCGATGCAGATCTGGTTGACCATCTTGGTGAGCTGGCCGGAGCCGGCAGGGCCCATCAGCTTGCACATGCGGGCGTAGGCCGCGATCACCGGCTCGGCGCGGGCGTAGGCCTCGGGCTCGCCGCCGCACATCACGGTGAGCACGCCGTTCTCGGCGCCCGCCTGGCCGCCGGAGACGGGCGCATCGACAAAGCCGAAGCCCCCGGCCTGGGCCGCCGCGGCGAGTTCGCGCGCGACATTGGCCGAGGCGGTGGTGTGGTCGACGAAGATCGCGCCCTTCTCCATGCCGGCGAAGGCGCCCTGCTCGCCCAGCGTCACCGAGCGCAGATCGTCATCGTTGCCGACGCAGGCGAAGACGATCTCCTGGCCCTTGGCGGCATCGGCGGGCGTCGGCGCCGAGACGCCGGCATGCTGCGAGACCCAGGCCTGAGCCTTCGTCGGGTTGCGGTTGTAGACGGTGACCTCATGGCCCTTGGCCCTGAGGTGACCCGCCATGGGATAGCCCATGACGCCGAGACCGATGAACGCGACTTTGGCCATGTTTCGCTCCGCTTGGCTGTTTTTGATTTCGTCATGGGCTTTAGCCTGCGGCTGCCCCTCTGCAAAGGCGCGCGGCTGTGCTGCCGCATATGCGCGATGACGCGGTGTCGGTTGTGAGCGGCCCGGGATGCGGCTAGGCAGCCGGCCATGACGATCTCCAATGACGACGACCTCAAGAACCTGCAGGACATCGGCCGCATCGTCGCGCAGACGCTGGCCGCCATGGGACGGGCGATCGAACCGGGCATGACGACCGCCGAGCTCGACCGGATCGGGCGGGCCCTGCTGGAACGGGAGGGCGCGCGCTCGGCGCCGGAACTGGACTACGATTTTCCGGGCGCAACCTGCATCAGCGTCAATGACGAAATCGCGCATGGCATCCCCGGCGCGCGGCGGATCGAGGCCGGCGACCTCGTCAACATCGACGTCTCCGCCGAGAAGGCAGGCTTCTATTCGGATACCGGCGCCTCCTTCGCCGTGCCGCCCGTGGCCCGCAGGACGGAGCGGCTCTGCCGCGACGGGCGGCGCGCGCTCTGGGTCGGGATCGGGCAGGTCGGCGCCGGCAAGCCGCTCTCCGGGATCGGCGATGCGATCGGCCGCTTCGCCGAAAACAATCGCTACACGCTGGTGCGCAATCTCGCGAGCCACGGCGTCGGGCGCTCGCTCCATGAGGAGCCCACGGAACTCGCCACCTGGCCGGACCGGTCCGAGCGCCGGGTGATGCAGAAGGGCCAGGTCTTCACCATCGAGCCCTTCCTCTCACTGGGTGCGAACTGGGCCGAGAACGGCGAGGATCCCTGGACGCTCTATGGCGAGCCGCGCGCACCGACCGTGCAATACGAGCACACGCTGGTCGCCACCGCCAACGGCGCGATGGTGCTGACGCTGCCGGCGTGACCACGACCGTTCGCCCGGCGCTCAGCGCAGGGCCATGTGCCGCGTCAGCCTCAGCTCCAGCCGGTCCCAGACGCGGCGGACGATCTCGACCAGCAGCAGATAGATCAGCGCCGCGTAGAGGTAGATCGACAGGTCGAAGGAGCGCGAGAAGGCGAGCCGCGTCGCGCCCATCAGGTCGTAGAGGGTCACCAGCGAGGCCAGCGCGCTCGACTTGATCATCACGATCAGCTCGTTGCCGAGCGGGCGCAGCGCCAGGATCATCGCCTGCGGCAGGATGACGTGGCGCAGGCTCGACCAGCGGTGCAGGCCGAGCGCCAGCGCGCCCTCGAACTGGCCGCGCGAGATGGACTGGATGGCGCCGCGCAGGATCTCGGCCTGATAGGCGGCCGTGTTGATCACGAAGGTCAGGAGCGCGCAGTAGAAGGGCTCGCGGAAGAACCACCAGAGGCCGAGATCGGTCCAGAACAGGCGGAACTGGCCGAGCCCGTAATAGACCAGGAAGAGCTGGCAGAGCAGCGGCGTGCCACGGAAGAAGGTTGTGTAGCCGTTGATCAGGACCTGCGCCCAGCGCGGCCCGTAGAGCCGCGCCACGGCGAGCCCGATCGCGAGCACAAAACCGAGCGACACCGAGATCGCGACGAGCTGGAGCGTCAGCCCGACGCCGGTGGCCATCCGGCAGCCATAGTTCTGCAGGACTTCGCTGCCGACGGCCCAGCCCGGATACTCGCACCAGGTCATCGCGTCGCGCCCCCGAAGGCGGCGATGCCGCGGTTGGCGCGGGCTTCCATCCGGCCGATGCCCCAGGCCGAGATCATCGAGAAAACCAGATAGATCGCCATCGCCGCGCCGAAGAACAGGAACGGCTCCTTGGTCGCGACATTGGCGCGGGTGGTGATGAACATGATGTCCGGCAGGGTGATGACCGAGACCAGCGAGGTCTCCTTTAGCAGCACCATCCAGTTGTTGCCGAGGCCGGGCAGCGCGACGCGGATCAGCTGCGGGAACACGACGAGGCGGAAGGCCTGGCCCTTGGACAGGCCCAGCGCCGCGGCGGCCTCGCGCTGGCCCTTGGGAATCGAATTGAGAGCGCCGACCCAGACCTCGCTGGAGAAGGCCGAGAGCACCACGCCGAGCGCAACCATGCCGGCGACGAAGGGCGGCATCGAGAAGGAGCCCGGCAGGCCGAGCCAGCGCCACGCCTCCTGCAGCAGGACCTGGACGCCGAAATAGATGATGTAGAGCGTCAGCAGCTCGGGGACGCCGCGGAAGACGGTGGTGTAGGCCGTGGCCAGTATGCGCAGGACAGAACTCTGCGAACGGGCCCCGAGCGCGACGACGAGCCCGAGCGCGAGGCCGAAGGGAAGGGTCGCGAGCGCGATCGAGATGGTGATGCCCGCGCCCTGCAGCAGGGCGAGGCCCCAGCCGCCATCGCCGAAACCGAGCAGGGCGAACTTGTCGAACATCGATGAGGGGTGCCGGGCCTTTGAGGCGTGAGCCGGCGCGGGGGAGCCGCGCCGGCCGCGAATGCTGGGCCGATCAGAGGATCGGGATCTTGAAGTACTTGTCGGCGATCTTCTTGTGCGAGCCGTCGGCGATGGTCTCGGCGATGGCCTTGTCGAACAGCGCCTTCAGAGCGGTGTCCTCCTTGCGGACGGCGCCACCGACGCCGGGGCCGTGGATCGTGGGATCGCGGGTGATCTCGCCGATCTTCTTGCAGCAGTCCTTGCCCTTGCCGGCAAGGAAATCCTCCAGCGCCAGCGAATCCGCGATGACATAGTCGAGGCGGCCGTTGATCAGGTCGAGATTGGCCTCTTCCTGGGTCGGATACGGACGGATGGTGGAGTCCTTGTAGTATTTCTCGGCGTAGTTGGTGTGGATGGTCGAGCCCTGGACGCCGATCGCCTTGCCCTTCAGGGCAGCGGGCGAGAAATCTGCCGAGGTCGTCGTCTTCGGGCCGATGATCCAGATCGGCGTCTTGGTATAGACCGCCGTGAAGTCGACGCGCTTCTTGCGCTCGTCGGTGGCGTTCATGCCGGCGATGATGATGTCGTACTTGTTGGAGAGCAGCGCCGGGATGATGCCGTCCCAGTCCTGCACGACCCAGGTGCACTTCACCTTCATCCGCTCGCAGAGCAGGTTGCCGTAGTCGATCTCGAAGCCCTCGAGCTCCTTCTTGGCGTTGAGGTTGTTGAAGGGCGGATAGGCGCCTTCGGTGCCGATCCGGACTTCCTTCCACTCCTTGGCCTGCGCCAGGGCGCCGCTGGCTCCGACGGCCGTCAGCAACACGGCGGCGATGACTCGTGCGAAACCTTTCATGGTACCTCCCACTGGGTTCGGCCAGCCGGGCTTTCGCGGGCCCGTTGCCGGCTCTGCCCACAGATTGGGCGATAGCGAGGCCAGGCCGCAAGTGGGCGCGCGCAGCTTTTCTGGGCCCGTGCGCCGATTTATGCGGCAGGGCCAAGAAGGGGCGTGGCGGACCGAAATCCGGCCGTCAGCGCGCGGCCCGGGCGCGCTGGTCCAGCAGCGCGACGACCCAGATCAGGAAGCCGGCGAGGGCGAGGCCGGTGCCGACCCAGCCGGTCGAGGTCCAGCCATATCCGGCGGCGATGGCGAGGCCACCGAGCCAGGGGCCGAGCGCGTTCGCCGTGTTGAAGGCGGAGTGGTTGAGCGCCGCGGCCAGCGTCTGCGCCTCGCCGGCGACATCCATCAGCCGCGTCTGCAGCATCGCGCCCAGACCGCCGCTGGTGCCGATCAGGAAGACCACGATCGAGATCGTCCAGATGTTGCCGGCTGCCAAGGGAAACAGGGCGAGCGCCGCTGCGGTCCACAGCAGCATGCCGCCGATCGAGGGCATCAGCGCGCGGTCAGCGGCCCAGGCGCCGGCGAGCGTGCCCGCCGTCAGGCCGAGCCCGAAGATGCCGAGCACGAGCGGCACCAGCGCCGGCGAGACGCGCGTCACCTCCATCAGCGTCGAGGCCAGATAGGTATAGACGGCGAACATGCCGCCGAATCCGATCGCGCCGATGGCCAGCGTCAGCCAGACTTGGCGGCTGCGCAGCGCGCTGAGCTCCCGCAGCGGACTCGCCCCCGGCACCACCCGATCGCGCGGGGCATAGGCGAAGATCAGCGCCATGGTCAGCAGCGCCAGCAGCGCGACGATGCCGAAGCCCCAGCGCCAGCCCAACACCTGGCCGATGCCGTTGGCGAGCGGCACGCCGACGATGGTCGCGACCGTGAGGCCGAGCATGACCCGTGCGACGGCCTGGGCGCGCCGGTTGGGCGGTGCGATCGAGGCTGCGACGAGGGCGGCCACGCCGAAATAGGCGCCGTGCGGCAGGCCGCTCAGGAAGCGGAAGACCAGCATCCACTCATAGCTCGGCGCCAGCGCGCTCAGCAGGTTCGCGACGCCGAAGACCGCCATCAGGCCGATCAGCAGCGTCCGCCGGGCGATTTTTGCCGCCAGCACCGCGATCACCGGGGCGCCGACGACGACGCCGAGCGCATAGGCGCTGATGACGTGGCCGGCCGTCGGTTCGTCGATGCCAAGACCGACCGAGAAATAGGGAACGAGGCTCATCACCGCGAATTCGGTGGTGCCGATCGCAAAGCCGCCCATCGCCAGGGCGAGCATGACCAGGCCGGCATGGTGCTGGCGCGTCTCGCCCGCCTGGCGCGAGGCGGCCGGAAGGGGCGAGCGGGTTTCGGTGGCGCAGGTCATGGTGGCGTGGTCCGGTTCACGGCAATGCAGCCATCACGTTGCATTGCAGCATGATGCCATAGCGATGCGGCAGCCGGCAGATCAACCGGGCACCCGTCGCCTCACCATTCCGTCAGCGCATGGATGGCGCGCCCGGCTCTGGACGGCGGTGCCGTTGTCTCCTACCCAGCAGCGATCCTCCCGCCGCGGGAGCCCTCCCAGATCGAGTTGCGCCCGTGATCCCCTGGACCCTGCTGGACACGGCCACCCTGCCCGGCGCTGCGGGGCGGGAGTTGCGGCTGAAGCGACGTGGCGCCGAGTTCTCGATCATGCTCGGCACGATCGAGCTGATGAACAGCCGTCTCAGCGGCTCGGAAGAAGCCCTCGCCACGCTCGTCGCAACGCGGCTGGCGGGACGCACCAAGCCGCGCATCCTGATCGGCGGGCTCGGCATGGGCTTCACGCTGCGCGCGGCGCTGGCGAGTTTTCCGGCCGGGGCCGAGATCACGGTGTCGGAACTGATCCCCGCCGTGGTCGACTGGGCGAGAGGGCCGATGGCGGACCTCTTCGCCGGCTGCCTCGACGATCCCCGCGTCACGATCGCGGTCCAGGATGTCGGCCGCGTCATCGCGGACGGCGCCGGGCGCTACGACGCGATCCTGCTCGATGTCGACAACGGGCCGGAGGCGCTGACGGTCGCCGCCAACGACCGGCTCTACGAGGATGGCGGACTCGGCCTGGCCAAGGCGGCGCTACGCCCCGGCGGCATCCTGGCGGTCTGGTCGCAGGGGCCCGACCGACGCTTCACGGGGCGGCTGCGCCATGCCGGCTTCGCGGTCGAGGAGGTGATGGTGCGGGCTCACCGTGGCAAGTCCGGCGCCCGCCACATCATCTGGCTGGCCCGGAAAGCGTGAGCGTCCTCCTCAGGGACGCCCCTTCCCCAGTGCCCGCGCCTCGGCGATCAGGCAGAGTTCGGTGAAGAGCACCTGCGCCGCACAATGGGCGGTGTTCGAGGTCGCGTCGTATTGCGGGGCGATCTCGACGACGTCGGCTGCGACGATGTCGGCGCCCTTCAGCCCGCGCAGGATGGCGAGCGCCTCGCGCGGGGTCAGCCCGCCGACCTCGGGCGTGCCGGTGCCCGGCGCGAAGGCGGGATCGAGCGAATCGACGTCGAAGGAGACGTAGGTCGGCCCGTCGCCGATCACGGCCCGCGCCTTCGCGATGACGGCCTCAATGCCGAGCCCATCGACCTCGTCGGCATGGATCACGGTCATGCCGCTCTCATAGGAGAACTCCCAGAGATATTCGGCGCCGCCGCGAATGCCGATCTGGATGACGCGCTGCGGGTCCAGCACGCCGTCGAGCACGGCCTGCCGGAACGGGCCGCCATGATGGAACTTCGAGCCTTCATAGGGGCCCGACGTGTCGCAATGGGCGTCGATATGGACCATGCCGACGGGGCGCCTGGCGCCGACCGCCCTCAGGATCGAATAGGTGATCGAATGGTCGCCGCCGACGGCCAGCGGCGAGACGCCGGCCTCGACGATGGTGCGGAAGGTCGCCTCGATGTCCTCGTGGCAGCTTTCGAGCGAGTAGCGCGAGCGAAAGGGCACGTCGCCGATATCGGCCGCCTTGAGCATGCCGAGCGGCGCGGTGCCCATGACATGGTCCATCGGGCCGATGCGCTCGATGGCGCGCACGGCGCGGGGGCCCAGCCGCGTGCCGGCCCGGTTGGTGACACCGAGATCCATGGGCAGGCCGATGATCGCGACGTCGAGGCCGCCGAGATCGGGCAGGCCGAGCGCATCGGGGCGGTAGGGCGCGCCGAGGAAGGTCGCGACGTCCGAGAAGGGCCATTTGCGTTTGTCGCCCTTGAACTGGTCGGCCGCGACCCGCGCGAAATGGGGATCGTGGATGTCGGCACCGCTGGCGTCGGCGTAGCGCGCCCGGAGTTTCGCGAGCTTGTCCTGGTCCATGATCCCTCCCCTTGGCGGCCCCTCAGGCCGGCAGACGTTCGAGCAGCGTGACGGAGCCGCCCTGATAATCGGCCGACCGATAGCGCTTGTACCCGAGCTTGGCGGCGACCCGGAAGGAGGCGTCGTGCGCGGGATCGATCATGCAGACGCAGCGCCGGTCGCCCTGCGTCGCGGCAAACCAGCCTTGCGCCGCCAGCGCCGCCTCGGTCGCATAGCCCCTGCCCTGCGCCCCGGCGGCGAGAATCCAGCCGATCTCGGGCGCCGCGTCGAAATCGGGCCCGAGGCCCCGGCGGCCGTAGAACAGCCCGACCTCGCCGATGACGGCACCGCCCGCCTTCTCCTCGACCATGAACAGGCCATGTCCGAACAGCGACCAGTGTCCGGCCGCGCGCAGCAGGCGCTGCCAGGCCTCCTCGCGATCGAGCGTGCGGCCGCCGACGAAGCGCACGACAGAAGGATCACTGCGCCACGCGTGGAGCGCGTCGAGATCATCGGCGCGGGGTGGGCGCAGTCGCAGGCGTTCGGTGTCGAGCATCGGCTGCATTAACCACCTCCGGGAGCGCTCGGCCAAGGGGGCGCGCGACCTAGTCGAAAGTTGAATACGACCTGCCCGAAAAGGCTCGCGAAGTCCGACGCCTTCCTCTAGAAAGCCGAGCAAGTCTCAATGCTTGGCGACGGCGGCTGAACCGCGTCCCACCCATCACGACACTCGGTCTACCGAGTTACAATCGAGGAGATGTCCCGAGATGAAGCGCCGTCAGTTTATCCAGACCGCCACCGCCGGCGCCGCCGCCGCGGCGATCGCCTCCCCCGCCGTCGCGCAGGCGAATCCCGAGGTGAAGTGGCGCCTGGCGTCCTCCTTCCCGAAGTCGCTCGACACCATCTATGGCGGTGCCGAGGTCATGGCCAAGATGGTCTCCGAGCTGACCGACGGGAAGTTCCAGATCCAGGTCTTCGCGGCGGGTGAAATCGTCCCGGCGCTGCAGGCGGCCGACGCCGTGACCAACGGCACTGTCGAGATGTGCCACACCGTGTCCTACTACTATGTCGGCAAGGACCCGACCTTCGCGGTGGCGGCCTCCGTGCCGTTCGGCCTAAACGCGCGCGGCCAGAACGCCTGGCTCTACCAGGGCGGCGGCAACGACCTGTTCAACGAGTTCTACAAGAAGTTCAACATCCACGGCCTGCCCTGCGGCAACACCGGCGCCCAGATGGGTGGCTGGTTCCGCAAGGAGATCAAGACGCCGGCCGACCTGCAGGGCCTGAAGATGCGCATCGGCGGCATCGCCGGCCAGGTGCTCGCCAAGCTCGGCGTCGTGCCGCAGCAGATCGGCGGCGGCGACATCTACCCGGCGCTGGAAAAGGGCACCATCGACGGCGCCGAGTGGGTCGGCCCCTATGACGACGAGAAGCTCGGCTTCTCCAAGGTCGCGCCGTTCTACTACTATCCGGGCTTCTGGGAGGGTGGCCCCACCGTCCACGCCTTCGTCAACCTGGAGAAGTGGAACGCGCTGCCGAAGGCCTATCAGGCCGCGCTCACCGCCGCCTGCACCTACGCCAACACCCAGATGGCGGCCCGCTACGACATGCAGAACCCGGCGGCGCTGAAGCGCCTCGTCGGCGCCGGCACCCAGCTGCGCCCGTTCTCGCAGGAGATCCTCGAGGCCTGCCTGAAGGCGTCCAACGAACTCTACAGCGAGATCTCGGCCAAGAACCCCGAGTTCAAGAAGGCGATCGACTCGATGGCCGCCTTCCGCGGCGACCAGTATCTCTGGTGGCAGGTGGCGGAGCTCAGCTTCGACGTCTTCCAGGTGCGCTCGCGCGCCCGCTGATGGCACTCGGGGACGCGGCCTCGCGTCCTCACCAGCGCTGCTGCTCGAAAGCCCGGCTTCGGCCGGGCTTTCTGCATTTTTGGGCCGCAGTGACCGCGGCAGCGGGCCGCGATCTGCGCCGGCTGAGGGACGAAACCCTTCCGCAACGGAAATCATGCTCTTAGCGCATGCATTGCATGCATTTTTTGCTTGCGTTGGCGCGCAGACCTGTTTTCCTGACGTAATCGTGATGACCTGGACAACAGGCGCACGAAAAGCGCTCCAGGGGAGGAGAAGAAGTATGAAGCGTCGTCACTTTCTGAAGGTTGCCGGGGCCGGTGCCGCCGCCGGCGCGATCGCGAGCCCCGCCATCGCGCAGGCCATGCCGGAGGTCCGGTGGCGGGTGACCTCGTCCTTCCCCAAGTCGCTCGACACGATCTACGGTGCGTCCGAGGTGCTGTCGAAGGCCGTGTCGGAAGCCACCGACGGCAAGTTCCAGATCCAGGTCTTCGCGGCGGGTGAAATCGTTCCGGGCCTGCAGGCCGCCGATGCCGTGACCAACGGCACCGTCGAGATGTGCCACACCGCGTCCTACTACTATGTCGGCAAGGACCCGACCTTCGCCTTCGGCACGGCGGTTCCGTTCGGCCTGAACGCCCGCCAGCAGAACGCCTGGTTCTATCATGGCGGCGGCAACGAGCTGCTCAACGAGTTCTACAAGAAGCACAACATCTACGCGCTGCCCGGCGGCAACACCGGCTGCCAGATGGGCGGCTGGTTCCGCAAGGAGATCAAGACCGTCGCCGACCTGCAGGGCGTCAAGATGCGCATCGGCGGCTTCGCCGGGCAGGTTTTGTCCAAGCTCGGCGTCGTGCCGCAGCAGATCGCCGGCGGCGACATCTATCCGGCGCTGGAAAAGGGCACCATCGACGCGGCCGAATGGGTCGGCCCGGCCGATGACGAGAAGCTCGGCTTCAACAAGGTCGCGCCGTTCTACTATTATCCCGGCTGGTGGGAGGGTGGCGCCGCGCTGCACTTCTTCCTGAACACCGCGCGGTGGGAGGCGCTGCCGAAGCTCTACAAGTCCGTGCTGACCACGGCCGCAGGTCTCGCCAATCTCGACATGCTGGCGAAGTACGACGCCCGCAACCCCACCGCCCTGAAGCGCCTCGTCGGCGCCGGCGCGCAGCTGCGGCCGTTCTCGCAGGAGATCCTCGAGGCCTGCCTGAAGGCGTCGAAGGAGGTCTATGCCGAAACCGCGGCCAAGAACCCGGACTTCAAGAAGGTCTATGACGCGATGGCGGCCTTCCGGAACGATGAATATCTCTGGTTCCAGATCGCCGAATACACCTTCGACAATTTCATGATCCGCGCGCGCGCGGCCAATCAGCTCTGACAAGGAGCGACCGGCCGCATCGCGGCCCAACTATCCCCACACCCCGGCCGAAAGGCCGGGGTTTTCGGTTCGGCGGCCCTGCCCTAGGATCGATCCGCCACATCTGCGCCGCCTTGTTCGGCCAGGGTCGCATCGGATCACGATCGGAAAGCCGCCCCATGCTGCGTCTCGCCAGTTCCGCCTTCGCCCTCCTGCTGCTCACGACCGGCGCGCAGGCCCAGTCGATCGGGGAACCGATCCCGGGTCGCGGAGCCGTCAAGGAGCGCGCCAATCCCGCTCGTGCCGATGCGCGGCCGATGCGGCCCTGCCCCGAATACGGGCCGGGCTTCGTCAGGGTGGACGGCTCCTCCTTCTGCGTACGCGCCGGCGGTTCGGTCCGCGTCGATGTCGGCAAGAGCTCGCGCAGCGGCTACGGGACCTCGACCGGGGCGCTGGTCCAGCTCGAAGGCCGGGGCCCCTCCAGCATCGGTGAGGTCCGCACCGTCGTCCGGATGCGCGGACAGGTCGACCGCGGGCTCGATTCGGGCTCCTACATCTATCGCTGAGCGCGCGGCGGCGGCTCAACCGACGAGGCGCGCCACCTCCCGGCGCAGCACCGGTACGAGCTCGGCCTCGAACCAGGGATGGCGCCTGAGCCAGGCGTTGTTGCGCCAGGACGGATGCGGCAGCGGCAGGATGCGCGGCCGGTCCGGACGGGCCCAGATCGCGCGCCAGTCCGCCATCGTCTCCGACAGGGTCCCCGCCGCCGCCTCGCGGAGATGCCAGAGCTGCGCATAGCGCCCGATGGCGAGAACGAGTTCCACCGCCGGCAGCCCCGCGAACACGCGCGCCCTCCAGGCCGGCGCGCATTCGGCCCGCGGCGGCCGATCGCCACCCTTGGCGTCCAGCCCCGGAAAGCAGTGCCCCATCGGCACGATGGCGACCTTGGCGGCATCGTAGAAGCGGCCTTCGTCGAGGCCGAGCCAGCCGCGCAGGCGCACGCCCGACGGGTCGGTGAAGGGCTGGCCGCTAGCATGCACCCGCGTGCCGGGCGCCTGTCCGGCGATGCACAGCCGCGCCGTCGCCGAGGCCTGGATGACCGGACGCGGCTCGTGCGGCAGCGGCGGCCCGCGGGACGGCGCATCGCGGCAGATGCGGCAAGCCCTCAGCTCGGCCAGCAGCGCCTCCAGACCATCGCTCCCGGTCATCGCCTCGCCCAGTGCGAGCGGCCCGGCGCCCGCGACAAAAGCCCATCGCAGGTCCAGCTCGCTGGCGACCGGCTCCAGCCGTCGGGGTCCCCGGCCTCGACCGTCGCCATGCCGTTGATCTGGCCGCTGGGGCGATTGCGCAGGACGTAGAGCGCCCCGCTGCGCTCGACGGTGAAGCAGTAGGTCCGGCGCTTCTCCTGCGGGCCGTAATAGTAGCAGACGGCGTCTGCCGTGGTCGTCCAGCAGGCGTCGGTGTTGGGAACGCCGCGGTTGTGGCCGGTGGCGCGACCATCGGGATGGTGATGCTCGCTGAAGGGGCGGTTGGTCGCGGCATAGCGCCCGGCGACGGTGTTGCCCTCGAAAGCCCGCCGGATCGCCTCGCCGTCGAGCCGCTCGGCGGCGCCGGCATGGCCCGGGGCCGCCATCATCGCGACGAGGACGGCTCCCGCGGCCCGCAGCCGCATCAGCGCGCCGCCAGACGCCGCCGCGTCATCGGGATCGCGGGCGCCTTCGAGATCAGGCCGTCGCAATACCAGGGCTCGCCATTGTCGCCGTGCTTGCGCGGATTGCCGAGCTCGACGGAGGCGAGCGCATTGATCTGGCCGTTTCCGGCATTGCGCAGGATGTAGAGATCGCGATTCAGCTCGACCGTGAAGCAATGCACTGTGCGATCCGTCTGCGGGCCGTAATAGTAGCAGACCTGATCGGCGCGCGTCGTCCAGCAGGCGTCGCGGTTGGGTTGCCAGCCATTATGGCCGAGCGCCCGGCCATCGGGGTCGTGGAACTCGGTGAAGAAGCCACCATTGGTGTAGCGGCCGCTGACGGTGTTGCCCTCGAAGGCCCGGCGGATCGCCCCTGCGTCGAGACGCTCCACCGCCGCGGCGGGCAGCGGCAGCGCGACCAGGATCCCGAGCAGGAGGAGTGCAGCGCGCATCAGGCCTTCCAGCTCGGCCGCGCCGACAGCTCGGCATGCCAGCGCCGGATCTGGACGAAGTCCTCCGGCAGCGGGATGCGGGAGGGCTTCATGAAGTCGATCGCGATGCCGGCGGTGATGTCGGCCACGGTCAGGTCCTCGCCGCAGAGAAAGCGGCTGCCCGCGAGCTGCAGTTCGAGCAGCCAGAGATGATCGTCGATCTGCTCGCGATTGGCCTCGGCCCATTCCGGCACCTGCGTCTCGAGCTCGGCCATCGAGGGGTGGGAATGGCGAAACACCGCGGCCACCGCGGAAAAGAGGCCGAGCTCGATGCGACGGTTCCACATCTCGACAAGGGCCTGCTCGCGGGCATCGCGGCCAAACAGCGGCGGCTGCGGGTGAAGGCTCTCGATATAGCGGCAGATGGCGATGGTTTCGGCCAGGGCCGTGCCGTCGTCCAGCACCAGCACGGGCAGGCGCTGGGAGGGGTTGAGCCGGGTGAAGGCCTCGCTCTTGTGCTCCCGCTTGCCGATGTCGACCGGGACCAGTTCGGGCAGCGGCACGCCCTTCTCGGCGAAGAAGATCCGCACCCGCCGCGGATTGGGCGCGCGACCGCCATCATAGAGCTTCATCGAGATCCTCTCCCCATCGCCGCGCGACCCGACCATGCCGCGAGGCGGATGGTCAATCCTTTCAAGGTGTTTCGTGATGTTTGTGTGGCATCGGCGCCGCGCCTCAGCGGGCGTGGCTGCGCCGCCAGGTCTCCGGCCGTTCGAACCGGAGCGCCCAGATGCCGCGGCCGGCCGCCCTCGCCTGCTCTTCCTCGGCGCGGTAGCCGCCATAGGCGACCGCGTGCCCCTCCCGCACCAGCATGGCGTTGATGTCGGTCTCGCCCTGCCGGCAGCGCGCGAGCCCGCGACCATAGCGATCGATCTTGCCGATCTCGCAGGTGACGGGCCCGCGCGCCAGCAGCGCCTCCAGTGCGCGACGCGAGACCCGCCCGCAATCGACCTCGTGCCCGCCCGCGTCGAGGCAGCTCTGGCGCAGCTCCGGCGCGTCGAGGCCCTCGAGCCGCAGTTCCTCGCCGAGCAGACGCAGGGAATCGCCGTCGATGGCGCGGGCCATGCCGACCAGCGTGCGAGCCGGCCCGAGACGGTACTGAAGCACCGCCCCGGCGATCGCCAGGAGCCCGAGGATTCCCAGCGCCACGACGATGTCGACGGGACGCCCGACGCGCCGCCAGCCGAGGGGTCCGTTCTTCCACCGGGTGAATCCGAAGCGCGTCATCAGGAAGAGCTTAACGATTTGCCGACCATGATGGCAGGCCCGTCGCGCAGGCCGCGCGCGGGAAGAGGACAGCGCGTCTCCCGATCATGGCGGAAGTGACAGCCGAACAGGTGCAGCGCGGGCGCGGGCCGGACCCGACGGTCCTCGCACGCCGCAAGCTCGTCACCCGCGAGGTCAAGTCGGTGCGCGAGCGGCTGACGTCCTCGACCGGCCTCGAGCGCGCCTTCGACAACGAGTTGCTGCGGGTTTTCGCCGAGTACCGCATGAACGGCTCGGTCGGAACGCTGATTCTGGCGCTCGCCGTGGCCGCCGCCGCCTGCCTCTGGGTGCCCATCGATCGGGTCACGCCCTGGGTCGGCACGGTGCTGCTGGCCACGATGGTCATCGTCGTTCTGAGCCGGCGCTTTCTGACGCAGGCCATGGGCGAGATTTCGATCCGGCCCTGGCGCCGGGCCTTCGCGCTGGCGGAGGGCTTCCACGGCATCAGCTGGGCGATGATGCTGCTGGTCTTCGCGCAGGTGGATGCGCCCGGGGCCAAGGTCTTCGTCACGACGACGCTGCTGATCGTCAGCGCGCTGACGGTGATGCTCGCCGCCTCGATCCCCATGGCGGTCTATGCCGGAATCGTGCCGATCATGATCGGCATCGCCGCCTATTTCTGGGGCCGCACCGACATGGACAGCCTGACCACCGCCGTGATGGCCGCGGCGGCGCAGCTGTTCTTCGTCTTCCTCGCCAACCGTCTCTATGTCAGCTCGGTCTCGACCATCGCCTTCCGCGCCGAAAAGGACGCGCTGATCGCGGAGCTGGAAACGGCCAACGCCAATTCCGACGAGGCCCGGCGGAAAGCGGAAGAAGCCAATCTCGCCAAGTCGCGCTTCCTGGCGACGATGAGCCACGAGCTGCGCACCCCCCTCAACGCCATCCTCGGTTTCTCCGAGGTGATGAAGAACGAGGTCTTCGGCGGGCACGCCAATGCGGCCTACAAGGAATACTCGGCCGATATTCACAGCTCCGGCCAGCATCTGCTCGAGCTGATCAACGAGATCCTCGATCTGTCGCGGATCGAGTCGGGCAAGTACGAACTGAACGAGGAGGCGCTCTCGCTCGCCGACATCGCCGAGGACTGCCGGCACATGCTCAACCTGCGCGCCAAGGCGAAGAGCCAGACGATCCGCGAGGTGTTCGAGCCCGATCTGCCGAGGGTCTGGGCCGACGAGCGCGCGATCCGCCAGGTCGTCCTCAACATCCTCTCGAACGCGATCAAGTTTACCCCGCCGGGCGGCGAGATCACCGTCAAGGTCGGCTGGACCGCCAATGGCGGGCAATATGTCTCGATCACCGATACCGGCCCGGGCATTCCAGAGGACGAGATCCCGATCGTGCTGCAGACCTTCGGGCGCGGCTCGCTGGCGATCAAGACGGCCGAGCAGGGTTCGGGGCTGGGCCTGCCGATCGTCAAGGGACTGATCGACCTGCATGGCGGCGGCTTCAACCTGAAATCCAAGCCGCGCGCCGGCACCGAGGTGACGGTCACCCTGCCGCCAGTGCGCGTCATGGACACGCTCGCGGCCCTGCCGGAACCGGAGACGCGCGCCGCCTGAACGCCGCCCGAATCGTGCCACAGCTGTCGTCGACACCCCTGATCGCCCTGCCCCCGCGCTCCCCGCTTCCTCCCACCTCTCGGATTGTTCGATCATGAACCGGAAAACGCGCGTCGCGGTGCTCTACGGCGGCAAATCGGGCGAGCACGAGGTGTCGCTCAAGTCGGCGGCGTCCGTGCTGCGCTATCTCGACCGCGAGCGCTTCGAGCCGGTGCCGGTGAGCATCGACAAGGACGGCCGCTGGCAGTGCCATGATCTGCGCCGGATCGAGGCCGCCAACACCGAGAGCCTGCCGATTCCCGCCGACTCGCCGGCGATCCGCCTCGAATCTCAGGCGGATGGGCGCACCGCGATCCTGCCGAGCGACGCCGATGCCGCCGCGATCGCGCCGGTGGACGTCGTCTTCCCGGTGATCCATGGCCCGCTCTGCGAGGACGGCTCGCTGCAGGGGCTGCTTGAACTCGCGGGCGCGGCCTATGTCGGCTCGGGCGTGCTCGGCTCGGCCGTCTCGATGCACAAGGACATCGCCAAGCGGCTGGCGGCGCTGGCGGGCCTTCCCGTCGCGCCCTATTTCGCGGTCGCGCGGCGGGATTATCGCCGGGACCCTGCCGCCGCCACCAAAGCGGCCCGCGCCGGGCTGACGCTGCCGGTCTTCGTCAAGCCCTGCAACATGGGCTCCAGCGTCGGCGTGCATAAAGTGAAGCGCTGGGAGGATCTCGACGCCGCGCTGGCGGACGCCTTCCAGTACGATCTCAAGGTGCTGATCGAGCAGGGCATCGACGCCCGCGAGATCGAGGTGGCCGTCCTCGACGGCGAACCGCCGGTGGCGAGTGTCGCCAGCGAGCTCAATGCCGGCCCGCAGCACGAGTTCTACTCCTACGAGGCGAAGTACATCGACCAGGACGGGGCGAGCGTCGATCTGCCGGCCAAGCTCGACGCGGCGCAGATGGCGCGCGTGCGGCAGCTGGCGATCGACGCCTTCGTCGCGCTCGACTGCAGCGGCCTGGCGCGGGTCGACTTCTTCCTCGACCGCCAGAGCGGGGCCTTCTTCTTCAACGAGATCAACACACTGCCGGGCTTCACCGCGATCAGCATGTATCCGAAGATGATGGAAGCGTCGGGCATGCCCTACCCCGCGCTTCTGACCCGACTGGTCGAGCTGGCGCAGGAGCGCCACGCCGAGCGGGCGGGGCTGCGGACGAGCTACGAGGGGTAGGAGCCGCGAACCTCGCGCGGTCGCTTCACCAGACGTGCAGCCTGACCGCCGCCGCTGATGTCGGCCGTCACGCCTTGCCCAGTCGCTCCGCAATCCAGAGCTTGATCAGGGACTGCCGGGTCACGCCGAGATGCTGCGCCTGACGGTCCAGGCCTTGGACGACCCAACTCGGAAAATCGACGTTCACGCGCTTCGTCTCGCTGTTGGGACGCCGCGCCTTGGCCCAGTCGATTTTGTCCTCAACAGACTGCCCGTCATCGAAAGCCTGATCGAAATCACCCGTTTTCATAGTATTCGATCTCCTCACTTCGAGCGCGCCGCACCGAGATGATACGCACCCGATCGCCGCGATAGACATAAATCGCGGACCAGTGCTTTTGGCCGATCAGTCCCACTGCCATGAAGCGCGGCTCGCCCTCAGTCCGGGCAGGCGCTTCCAGCAGACGCGCATCCTCCCAAAGAGCCTGCGCCTGTTGGAAATCGATCCCGTGCTTGGCCAAGTTGGCCGCGCTTTTGAGAGGGTCGAACTCAAATGGCATGGGTCAATATAGTATAGAAATTATACCTTTTACAGCCCCCTCAAAGACCACTCACACAACAGGCGCAGCGCTAGTCCTTCCCTGCGACCCCCGCCTGCGCGAAGGTCGCCATGCCGTTGTGGATGGCAGCCGCCGCCTTGACGAGGCTGGCGGCGAGAGCAGCGCCCGAGCCTTCGCCCAGCCGCATGTCGAGCGCCAGCAGCGGCGCCTTGCCGAGCGTCGCCAGCACCTGCGCATGCGCGCCCTCGGCCGAGAGATGGCCGGCGATGCAGTGGTCGATCGCGGAGGGCTCGATCGCGTGCAGGATGGCGGCGGCGGCCGTCACCACATAGCCGTCGAGGATCACGGGGATCCGCTGCGAGCGGGCGGCGATGATGGCGCCGCAGATCGCCGCGACCTCGCGCCCGCCGAGCCGGCGCAGCACCTCGAGCGGGTCCTTCAGATGGGGACGGTGCAGCGCGATGCCGGCCTCGACGGCGGCGACCTTGCGCTTCAGCCCGGCATCGTCGAGCCCGGTGCCGCGGCCGCACCAGAAGGCGGCATCGCCGCCATAGAGCGCGGCATAGATCGCGGCGGCCGAGGTGGTGTTGCCGATGCCCATCTCGCCGAGGCAGAGCAGATCCGTGCCGCCGACCAGCGCCTCCATGCCGAAGGCCATGGTGGCGACGCAGGCGCGCTCGTCGAGCGCGTCACCTTGCGTGAAATCCCCCGTCGGCAGGTCGAGCGCGAGGTCGAAGACCTTGAAGCCGAGATCGAAGGCGGCGCAGATCTGGTTGATCGCCGCGCCGCCGGCCGCGAAATTCTCGAGCATCTGGCGCGTCACCGCCTGCGGAAAGGCCGAGACGCCCTGCGCCACGACGCCGTGATTGCCGGCGAAGACGCAGACCAGCGGGCGGTCGACCGAGGGCTTGCCCTTGCCCTGCCAGGCGGCGAGCCATTCGGCGATCTCCTCCATGCGGCCGAGGCTGCCGGCGGGCTTGGTCAACTCCTTGTCGCGGGCGCGCACCATGTTCGCGGCCGCCATATCGGGGCCGGGCATCGCGGCGATCAGCTCGCGGATGTCGTCGAAGGGCAATCCAGAAACGGCCATGGTGGACTCTGTGGCTAAGGACGGGCGGCGGCGCTTCGGCGATGGCCCCGCGGTTGCCGCTGCTGCTATAGGCTGTGGCGGATGAAGACAATCGAGGACAGGGATGAGGCGGTGCCGCAGGCCGCGCCTGTACCGCCGGCGGGTGCCGAGCCGGCCTGGCCCGGCTGGACCGTCGCGACCGCGATCTGCATCCGCTTCTATTCGCGCCTGCCGGTGCCAGCCCTGCCCGGCGAGGCCGATCCCCATGCCGCACCCGATTTCCGCACCGTGCCGCGCGCCCTGCCCTTGGCGGCGCTGGTCATCTCCCTGCCGGCCGCGCTGGTCCTGGCTGGCGCTGGAGCCGCCGGGCTCGGCGGGCTGCTCTCGGCCACGCTCGCCCTCGCGACGCTGGCGGTGACGACGGGCGCCCTGCATGAGGACGGGCTCGCCGACAGTGCCGACGGGCTCTTCGGCGGGCGCACGCCCGAGCGCCGGCTCGAGATCATGAAGGACAGCCGGCTCGGCAGCTATGGCGCCCTGGCGATGGCTCTGGCGCTGCTGCTGCGCGTCTTCGCGCTGGCGCTGATCCTCGACCGGGCCGGGCCTCTGGCAGCAAGCGGTGCCCTCGTGGCGGCGGCCGTGCTGTCGCGGCTGTCGGGTCTGCATCTGCTGGCGGGGATGGCGCCGGCCCGCCCGGTGGGTGCCTCGGCGTCGGTCGGGCGGCCGAGCCTGCCGACGGCCTGGCTGGCCTCCGCCATCGGCCTTCTGCTCGCGGGCGGGCTCGCGCTCATCTGCCGGCTGCCGCTTGCGGGGCTGGGACTCGGGCTCGCGCTGATCGCCCTCAACGCGTTTCTCGTCAGGCGCCTCTGCCGCCGGCTGATCGGCGGACAGACCGGCGACGTCGCAGGAGCGACGCAGCAGCTCGACGAAATCGCGCTCTATCTCGGCTTCGCGCTGATGCTGGTGACAGGCCTGTCGTGACCGCAATCTCCTCGCCCTGCGTCAAGTTATGCCAGCTCGACCCCGCAACCCGGCTCTGCCTCGGCTGCGGCCGCTCGCTCCACGAGATCGGGCGCTGGAGCAATCTGAGCGAGGCGGAGCGCCGGGCGATCATGACCGAACTGCCTGCTCGGCTCGGAGCCCGGAAAAGCGTCGGAGCACCTTGACGATACGGAATGGCGGCGCATCCTTCGGGGCGTTTCAGACGAGCGATTTCATCAGGAGATTCGCATGCGCAAGATCATGATCAGCCTGCCCACCGGGCTGTTCGCCGCCGCCGCCATCTACGCCGTGTCCAGCATCGCCCTGCCCGCGCCGGCCGCCGCCGTGGTCTGCGCCAAGGGTGTCTACCGCGCCGGCTGCGTCGGCCCCAACGGCGCCGTCGCCGTCCGCCGTCCCGCCGCACGCAAGCACGGTGCCGTCTGCCGGCGCTACGGAATCGTTGGCGGCGTTCGCCGCTGCGTCGTCTGGTAACGCCCGCCGCGCTCCGGCGCGGACGGGATCAGGCCTCCGTCCGCGCCAGCCCCGACAGGGCCTCGCCCGCCAGGCGGTAGAAGACCTTCTCGCTCTGGGCGATGGCACCAAGGCCATCGTAGAAGCGCAGCAGGTCGGGGTTGGCGGCATCCGCGGTCCAGTCGAGCCGCTTGTGGCCGCGCGCCAGCGCGAGCTCTGCCAGCGCGCGCATCAGCGCGCGACCGATCCCGCGACCGCGCGCGGCGGCGGCGACATAGAGTTCCTTCAGGAAGAAGCCCGAGGTCAGGCCCGGCCCCGGATAGATCGCGCAGGCGGAGGCGAAGCCGAGCAGCGCTCCCTGACGCTCTGCAATCAGGATCTCGACGCCGGCGGGCCGGTTGGCGAGACCGTCCAGGATGGCCTGCGATGGTGGACAGGGGACGCGGTAGTGCGCCTGCATGTCCACCATCAGCGCGACGAGCGCCTGATGGTCCGCGGCGGCGAGAGCCCGGATGCCGATGGGGCTCGCGCTGTCCGTCACCAGTACCCTCCCGCGATCAATGCAGCAGCGTCCAGATGAAGCGGGCCGCGACGAGCAGCAGGAACAGGCCGAAGACGACCTCGAGCTTGCGCTTCGAGAGCCGGTGCGCGAGGCGCGCGCCGATCGGCGCCGTCCAGATCGAGGTCGGGATGAACAGGATGAAGCCGATCAGCGAGACATAGCCGAGCGAGAGCGGCGGCAGCACGTCCATCTTTGGCCAGCCGGCATAGATGAAGCCGAGCGCACCGGGGATCGAGATCAGCACGCCGAGCCCCGACGAGGTCGCGACCGCCTGATGGATCGGGCGGCCGTAGAAGGTCATGAACAGGCTGGAGAGCTGGCCGCCGCCGATGCCCATCAGCGCCGAGAGCACGCCGATGACGCCGCCATAGACCGTCATCAGCACCCGGCCCGGCATCTGCGTGCCGAGCTGCCAGCGATCGGAGGCGAAGAGCAGGCGCAGCGCGCTGAAGATCGCGACGATGACGAAGATGATCTTGAACAGGTCCGCGGGCGCGAAGCGGGCGATGTAGCTGCCGACGATGACGCCGAGGACCACGGGGACCGCCCAGATCTTCAGGATCGACATGTCGACCATGCCCTTGGCGCGATGGGCGTTGAAGGAGCGGATCGAGGTCGGGATGATGACCGCCAGCGAGGTGCCGACGCAGAGCGGCATGCGGACATCCTCGGGCACGCCGATGACGCGGAAGACCTCGTAGAGGATCGGCACGATGACCGCGCCGCCGCCGACGCCGAAGACGCCCGCGAGCAGGCCGGTGATGGCCCCCGCCGCGACCAGCGAGATGGCGAGGAAGACGAGGTCGCCGACGGGAATTCCAGCAAGCATGACAGCGTTCCGACACAGGGGAGGCTGCTGTGGGGGATTTCCGGCGCCGGAGCAAGCACGGCAGGGCGGAGCCGATATGCAGCGATGATCCGTCACCGGGCCCCGGCCATGCGCTGCGCCCAGCAAGACGGGTGCCGCGGGGAGCCTCCCCGCATGCTCGCCCTGCACGGCGGCCCCCACGCCGTCACCGCTCGACCCCGGCCCATCCCGCTGATGATCTGCGCGTCGCCCGCCCGTCGCGGGCGAGCCAACGCGAGGAGACCGTCGAGACGACATCAAGGCCGGCACCAAGCCGGACCGCAACGATCATCTGGGAGGATAAAGCGATGACAGACCCGACTGTTCACGACCACGATCCCACCGAGGCACAGCCTGCGATCCTGTCGCGGCGCCGCCTGATCCACGCCGCGGGGCTCGGAGCGCTCGCCGCCGCCACTGGGCCGGCCTTCGCCCAATCCACCGCGAACCGGCCGTCCCCACCGACCACCGTCACCTCGCCGCCACGCGACTTCAGCCGCCAGGGCGCTCCGACGACCTATTTCTGGGACCCCGACGTCATCGCGCTCGATCCGGCCTTCAACGGGCTGGCACAGCCCAATGCCGCGATCCAGCGGATCTGGACCGGCGGCCTGTGGGTCGAGGGGCCGGCCTGGAACGCCCAGGGCCGCTACCTCGTCTGGAGCGACATCCCGCGCAACCGCCAGATGCGCTGGATCGAGGATGACGGCCATGTCAGCGTCTTCCGCGCGCCGTCGGGCAACAGCAACGGCAACAGCTTCGATTTCCAGGGCCGCCAGCTCTCCTGCGAGCACCTCAATCGCCGCGTCGTGCGCTACGAACTCGACGGCTCGGCGACGGTGCTCGCCGACTCGTTCGACGGCAAGAAGCTGAATTCGCCCAACGATATCGTCGCCCATCCCGACGGCAGCTACTGGTTCACCGATCCGCCCTATGGCGGCCAGCTCTACGAGGGCGCGCCCGACGCACCGGGCGGGCCGAGCAACGCCAACGGCAAGATCAATCCCCGCCTCGGCCAGCCGCCGGGCATCGGGCTCGCCAAGCGCGAATTGCCGACCAACACCTACCGGCTCGACCCGAGCGGGCGCGTCGAGCTCGTCGTGCCGGAGTCGCAGGTGCCGGACCCCAACGGCCTGTGCTTTTCGCCCGACTTCAAGCGGCTCTACATCGCCTCGACCGGCAAGGGACCGGGCGATACCGGGCCGGGCGGCAAGGGCGACATCCATGTCTTCGACGTCGGCGCCGACAACAAGCTCAGCAATGGGCGGGTGTTCTCGGACTGCATGCTCGACGGCGTGAATTGCGGGCCCGACGGCCTACGCTGCGATGTCGAGGGCAATCTCTGGGCCTCGTCCAATGCCGGGCGCAATGTCGGCTACAACGGCGTCAACATCTTCAACCCCGCCGGCAAGCTGATCGGCCGCATCCGCCTGCCGGAGGTCTGCGGCAATATCTGCTTCGGCGGGCCGAAGCGGAACCGGCTGTTCATGGCCGCGAGCCAGTCGATCTACGCGCTCTATCTGGGCACGCAGGGCGCCGGGCCGGGCTGAAGACCGCGCTGCGACCGGCCTGGCGTAGAGCCGGGCCGGTCGTCAGGTGAACAGCGCCTCCAGCTTGGCGAGCGAGCCGGTCCAGCCATGGGTGTGGCCCTTGACCGCCTGCTCGTCGAAGAGCTGCTCGTGCAGCAGGGTCAGGATCGTGCCGGCGCCATCGGGCTTGAAGGTGACGATCACCCGCGAGACGCGCTCGGGCGTCGTGACCCAGGACCAGGAGAAGGCCAG
Source organism: Bosea sp. RAC05 (assembly GCF_001713455.1). Taxonomy (NCBI): domain Bacteria; kingdom Pseudomonadati; phylum Pseudomonadota; class Alphaproteobacteria; order Hyphomicrobiales; family Alloboseaceae; genus Allobosea; species Allobosea sp. RAC05. Next base: position 2,008,344 of record NZ_CP016464.1, on the reverse strand, counting down.
CCTCTCATTCGCGACGACCTCGTAATAGGTGCCGGAGACCTCGTGACGCTCGCCGGTATCCTCCAACATCACCACGCGAAAGCCACCGCCGACCCGGGCGTCGACCGAGACCTCCTGCGTCACGACGTTTTCCGGCCCGAACCACTGCATCAGCAGCGTCGGGTCAGTCCAGGCCTCGAAGATTTCGGCCGGCGTGGCGTTCAACCGGCGCTTGATCGTCAGGCTCGGCGTGGTCGCGACGCGCTCGTGCATGGCCGGTCCTCTCTCGGGGCGTTCACTCGGCCTCGGAGGGAGCCTTGCGGCGCGCTTCCAGCATCGCCTCCAGCGCGTCGAGGCGCTGCGTCCAGAATCTCTGATAGCGCGCGAGCCAGCCCATCGCCTCCTCCATCGGGTCGGCATTGAGGCGGCAGGAGACGGTACGGCCCGTCTTCGTCCGCGTGATCAGCCCGGCATCCGACAGCACGTCGAGATGCTTCATCACCGCCGGCAGCGACATCGCGAAGGGCCGGGCCAGATCGCTGACCGAGACCGCGTGCTCGCCCTCGAGGCGCGCGAGCAGGGCTCGGCGCGTCGGATCGGACAGAGCCGCGAAGGTGCGGTCCAGCTGCGAGGATTCCAACTTAACCATTACGTTAAGTTACCTTACGTCCACTGAGAACGTCAAGTCTCGCTGGCGTGTCAATCCGACACGCCCTCGCGCCCGCCGACCGCCATGCAGGTGGCGGTCAGCATGGCACAGAGCTTCTCGGCTCCGTCCCGGACGGCGAAGACCTCGGCCAGGGCGAGCGTCAGCGTTCGCCCTGCCTTGACCACCCGGCCCCGGGCGATGAGCTTTTCGCCGGCAGCGGGCGCCAAGAGGTTGATCTTGAACTCGGCGGTCAGCACGCCCGCCCCTGCCTGCATCCGCGTCAGCGCCGCATAGCCGCAGGCGGAATCGGCGATGGCCGCGACCGCACCGGCATGGACGAAACCATGCTGCTGCGAAACGAGCGGCCCGACCGGCAGTTCGATCTCGACCTCGCCCGGCGCCACGCGCAGGAGCCGCGCGCCCAGCGTCGTCATGAAGCCCTGCTTGTCGAAGCTCTCGGCGACACGGCGGCCGATCTCGGTGTCGGAAGGCGCCTCGGCCATCGTCATGCCTCCTCAGGCGGCCCGCTCGGCGTCGTGCCGGGCAACATGGGCGATCGCCGCGCGAAGCTCGGCCAGCCCCGCGCCGGCCGCGACGCAATGCTCGGCGAGATGGCGGCGGAACTGGCGCGCGCCCGGCCGGCCGGGAAACAGGCCGACGAGATGGCGCGTGAACGCATGCAGCCGCCCGCCGGCCTCGAGATGACGCGCGAGATGCGGCTCCAGCGCCTCCAGCATGGCGAAGGCGTCCGCAACCGGCGCGTCCTCGCCGAAGAGCAGCGGATCGACGCGCAGCAGGATCTCCGGGTTCTGGTAGGCCTCGCGGCCGATCATGACGCCGTCAAGATGCGCGAGATGGCCCGCCCATTCCTCCGGGGCGCGGATGCCGCCATTGATGGCGATGGGCAGAGCGGGATGGGCCGCCTTCAGCCGGTAGGCGCGCTCGTAGTCGAGCGGCGGGATCTCGCGGTTCTCCTTGGGCGAGAGCCCCTGCAGCCAGGCCTTGCGGGCATGGACTATGAGCGCATCGACACCCGCCGCCGTCACCGCCTGCGTCAGCGCATCAAGCGCTTCTTCCGGATCCTGATCGTCGACGCCGATGCGGCATTTGACCGTGACGGGGATCGCGACCGCCGCCTTCATCGCCGCGACGCAGTCGCCGACGAGCGCCGGCTCGCGCATCAGGCAGGCGCCGAACGCCCCGCCCTGGACGCGGTCGGAGGGGCAGCCGCAGTTGAGGTTGATCTCATCATAGCCAAAATCGGCACCGATCCGGGCGGCCTGCGCCAGCAGGGCGGGATCGTTGCCGCCGAGTTGCAGCGCGACCGGATGTTCGACCGCGTCGAAGCCGATCAGCCGCGGGCGGTCACCCCGGATCACCGCCTGCGCGGTCACCATCTCGGTGTAGAGCCGGGCGCGGCGCGACATCAGGCGGTGGATGACGCGGCAATGCCGGTCGGTCCAGTCCATCATCGGCGCGACGGAAAAGCGCAGCAGCTCGGGCGAAAGGGCGGTCATGGCGGCTGACTAGCCGAAAATGCGACGCGATGCACCTGCGGCGGCCACCCGCAGGATCGGGCCGCGACCAGCCCCGGGCGCAAGCGCCACGAGGCCCGCGAGCCTCACCCCAGCAGGCGCTGGTCGGCGAGATGGACGAGCCGGCCGGCGGCGATGGTCGCGACGATGCGGGGATGGGGGCCATCCTCGACGAGAACGAGATCGGCGCGCTTGCCCGGCGCGATGACGCCGCGGTCGTCCAAGCCCAGCGCCTGCGCCGGAGCGCGCGAGACCAGCGCCCAGGCCTCGGCGAAGGAGGCCGCGCCGCGGCGCGCCAGCAGGAACGGCGCGAGCGCCAGCGCCGGATAGTAGTAGTCCGAGGCCAGGATGGTGCAGAGCCCGGCCCGCACCATCTCCTCGGCGCTCGGGCAGCCGGTATGCGAGCCGCCGCGCACGACATTGGGGGCCCCGAAGACGATCGCCTCGCCATGGGCGTCGGCCGCGCGTGCGGTGGCCTCGTCGATCGGGAACTCGGCGACGGTCACGCCCAGCGAACGGTACCAGGCGCGCATGTCGGGCGTCATGTCGTCATGGGAGAACATCGTCACGCCGGCTGCGCGCGCCGCCGCGGCAAGCCGCGTGATCGAGCCCTCGACCTCGGGCTTGCGGGCATAGACGGCCTCGACCAGCGCCATGAAGGCCTCCGTCGAGAGGCCCGTGCGCTCGACCATCTTGCCGATCTTGTCGGGGCGCTGGCGCGTCTTCAGCGTGCCCTCGGTGTGGTCGTTGAAGGCGAGCACGCCGACGCGGCCCTCGGCCAGCCAGTCGAGGATCTGCGGCTCGGCATCGAGGTTGAAGGTCTCGTGGCGCAGATGGAAGCGGGTATCGGCGCCCAGTTCCGGCTGCAGCCGCGCGATCGCCTCGGCCAGGGCGCGGGCGTTCTGCGCCCCGCGCAGGCCCGGTTCCCAGGACCAGGTCACGCCGTGGAAGGCGGTGGTGATGCCATTGGCGAGCAGGGCCCGGTCGGCATCCTTCAAAGCGAGGTCGATGTCGAAGGCAACCCGCGGCCGGGGCATGATGTGGCGCTCGAAGGCATCGCCATGGCAGTCGACGAGCCCCGGCAGCACGAGGAGCCCGGTCGCATCGAGCCTGAGAGCGCCCGCGCGCGGCGCGGTGTCGAAGGCAGCGATCAGGCCGTCAGCCACAGCGAGGTCGCGACGCTCGAGGCCATCGCCCAGGATATCGCCGCCCGTAATCGAAATCGCCACATCCATCTCCCTGCCGCGATCGAAGGGTGCGGCCGACCGCGCATGGAATCCGGGGATGACGGCCGCATGACAGACTTCGTCACCGAACCGTCAAGCAGCCGTCACCCCTGCGTCGCAAGGCTTCACTAGCCGCTGACCCATCGTTAAACGGGAGACCGCCCCATGCTGAAGCCCATCGCCGTCGCGCTGCTCGCCGCAGCGGCCGCCTTCGCCACGCCTGCCGCCCAGGCGCAGGACGCGATCCGCTTCGCCGTCACCGACATCGACGGGGCGGAATCGCTCCAGCGCGAATTCGGCCCGTTCAAGGCCGCCTTCGAGAAGGTCGCCGACGTCAAGGTGCAGTTCTTCGCGGTGTCGGGCCGCACGGCCGCCGTCGAGGCGATGGCCGCCGGCCAGGTCGACTTCGTCCTGACCGGGCCGGCCGAGTATGTCGTGTTCAAGGCCCGCACCCAGGCGGTGCCGGTGGTCGGCTGGCAGCGCCCGGACTATTTCAGCCAGGTCGCGGTCCTCGCGAACGGGCCGATCAAGAGCGTCGCCGATCTCAAGGGCAAGACGATCTCCTTCGGCGAGATCGGCTCGACCTCGCAGCATCTCGGCCCCGCGCAGGCGCTCGCCGATTTCGGCCTGAAGTACAATGTCGACTACAAGCCGATCTTCGTGAAGCGCAATGTCGCGGTCGAGGCGATGAAGCGCGGCGACATCGCCGCCATCGGCCTTAACCTCACCCATCTCCAGCGCATCCGCGAGAGCGACACCAAGACCGGCTTCACCGTGGTGGCCCGTGGCCGCGACCTGCCCAACGACGTGATGATCGCCAGCCCCAAGGTGAAGCCCGAGATCGTCGCCAAGGTCCGCAAGGCCTTCCTCGACCACGGCACGGAGCTGATGAAGGCGGTCACCACCGGCACCGACGACAATCGCAAATTCGCCGGCGGCGTCTTCCTGCCCGAGGTCAAGGACAGCGACTACGACTATGTCCGCTCGATCTACGCCACGATCGGCATCACCGAATTCAACAAGTTCATCGAGTGACGACGCCCTCGCCCGCCATCGGGCCATCCGTGGCGGGGGCTGGCGTCCCCGTCATCGCCATCGACGGCCTGCGCAAGAGCTTCGGGCCCCGCACCATCATCGAGCGCCTCGACCTCCGCGTGCCGGCGGGTGAATCGCTTGCCCTGATCGGGGCGAACGGGACCGGAAAGTCGACGCTGCTGCGCATGATCGTGCGGCTGGCGGAGGCCGATCAGGGCCGGCTGAGCGTGCTCGGTGAGACAGTCGGCGATCTCAGCGGCTCGGCACTGAAGCGTTTCCGGGCGCGGGTCGGCGTGGTCTTCCAGAAGCACAATCTCGTCGCGCGGCTCAGCGCGCTCTCCAATGTCGTGCATGGCGTTCAGGCGCGTCGCTCCGGCCCGCGCACATGGGCGCAGTCGCTCGCGCCCGCCGCCGTGCGCGACGAGGCGATGGCCTGTCTCGAGGCCGTCGGACTGGCCGACAAGGCGCTGCAGCGGGCCGATTCCCTCTCGGGCGGGCAGTCCCAGCGCGTCGCCATCGCGCGTATGCTGATGCAGCGGCCCGAACTGGTGCTCGCCGACGAACCCGATGCCAGCCTCGACCCGCGCGCGGGTCGCGAGATCATGGAGCTGCTGTTCCGGCTGACGCGCGACAAGGGGCTGACCCTGGTCTTCGTCTCGCACCACATGGCGCATGCGCTGCGCTTTTCCGACCGCATCGTCGGGCTGGGCGGCGGGACGATCGCACTCGACCGCCGGGCCGGTCATTGCACCGAGGCCGAACTCGCGGCCTTCTTCGAGGAACCGGGCGACGGTGGCGAGCCCCAAGAGGAGCCGGCGCGCGCGCCGGCACCGGTGTTCGCATGAGCCTGCCTCAGACTGCACGGCCGACCTTCGCCGTCGACCGCTTCGAACGCCCGAGCGCCGTCGCCTTCACCGGCGGATTCCTGGCGCTGGCGCTGGTGATCTGGTCGTTCAGCGGCTCGGAACTGTCGGCCGAGAAGCTGATCCGCGGCATCCCCTATATGGGCAACATCCTGACGCGGATGTTCCCACCCGACCTCAGCCGGAGTGAGCAGATCTTCTGGTCGCTGGCGACGACCTTCCAGATGGCGGTGTCGGGCTGCGTGCTCGGCCTGATCCTGAGCTTTCCGCTGGCGATCCTCGCCGCCGACGGGCTCTCGCCGCATCCGATCGTACGGGTTCTGGCGCGCGGGCTGATCGCCTTCTTCCGGACGGTGCCGGATCTGATCTGGGCGCTGTTCTTCGTCATCGCCGTCGGGCTCGGCCCCGCGGCCGGCGTGCTGGCGCTGATGATCGACACGATCGGCTATGCCGGGCGATTCTTCGCCGAGGCGATGGAGGAAACCGACAAGGGCCCGCGCGAGGCGCTCTCGACGATCGGGGCGAGCAAGACCGGGCTGATCTTCTCGGCGGTCGTGCCCAATGCGATGCCGTCGTTCATCGCGACGTCGTTGTTTTGCGTGGAGAAGGCGACGCGGGCTTCGGTCGTGCTCGGGCTGGTCGGCGCCGGCGGCATCGGCGTCGAACTCAAGGTCGCCTTCGACCTTTTCGACTACGACACCGCGCTGACCATCATCCTGGCCGTCTTCGCGCTGGTGGTCGCGGTCGAGCAGATCGGCGGCTGGTTGCGGCGCCGTATCATCTGACGCAGCAGGCCGGCTTCCGCCTGATCCTGCCGTCCCACGAGGGCGGCAGGATGCTGAGACGGCTAGCTCGCGAGAATGGCGACACCGGCGAGAGCCAGGCCGCCGCCGGCGACACGGGCGAGCAGCGGCGCACGCGCCGCCAGCAGGCCGGCCAGACCGAGGCCGGCGCCGTGCAGCGCGGCGGTCGCCAGCACGAAGCCGAGCGCATAGCCGAGCCCGCTCGACCCTTGCGGCAGTTCGGCGCCATGGGCATGGCCGTGGAAGATCGCGAAGATCGCGCAGGCGGCTGCGCCCGCCGCAAGCGGCGGCGTCGCCCGCAGCGCGATCGCAAGGCCGAGCACGACGACGGAAACGGCGATGCCGATTTCCACCCCCGGCAAGGCGGCGCCGGACATGCCCCAAAGGCCGGAGAGAACCATCATGCCGACGAAGGCGAGCGGATAGGCCAGCCGCGCCCGCCCGCCGGTGAGCCCGGCCCAGAGACCGACAGCGACCATGGCGAGGACATGGTCGACACCGAAGAGCGGATGCAGGAGGCCGGCGCCGAAGCCATGCACGGCGCCGACGCCCGTATGCGCCAGGGCCGGCCCGGCCAGCGCTGACGCGATCACCACCAGCCCCACTTGTTTCGCCATCGCGCGCATCGCCGTCTCCCCTGCATGTCCGTCACGCGGCCGGAGCGGCCCGCAGGCCCCCCGCCGTCTCGATGAAGTCGATGACGACATCGACGCCCTCGCCCGCCTTGGTGTTGGTGAAGGCGTAAGGCCGCTTGCCGCGCATCGTCTTCGTGTCGCGTTCCATGACTGCAAGATCCGCGCCGACATGGGGGGCGAGATCGGTCTTGTTGATGACCAGCAGGTCGGAGCGGGTGATGCCGGGGCCGCCCTTGCGCGGGATCTTCTCGCCGGCCGCGACGTCGATGACGTAGATCGTCAGGTCCGCCAGTTCGGGCGAGAAGGTGGCGGCGAGATTGTCACCGCCGGACTCGATCAGGATCATGTCGAGGTTGGGGAACTTGCCGCGCATCTCCTCGACGGCGGCGAGGTTGATCGAGCAGTCCTCGCGGATCGCGGTGTGCGGGCAGCCGCCGGTCTCGACGCCCATGATGCGCTCCTGCGGCAGCGCGCCAGCCACCGTCAGCAGCCGCGCATCCTCCTTGGTGTAGATGTCGTTGGTGATGGCGCAGATGTCATAGGTGTCGCGCAGGCGCTTGCAGAGCACCTCCATCAGCGCCGTCTTGCCGGAGCCGACGGGGCCGCCAATGCCGACACGCAGCGGGCCATGGGGAGAGCGTGACATCTGCGAAGTTCCTTGAACGATCAGGCGGTGCAGCGGGCCGGGACGGCTCGGGGAGTTGATTTCGGCGGGTGCAAGTCGCGGGCCGCGCTCACGAGCGGAACAGCCGCGAATACTGCGTCTCGTGGCGCAGCGAGGCGAGGTCGGAGCGGTAGGCGCAGCCGCCGAGATCATCCAGCGTCGCAGGCTCGGCTTCCGCGGCCGCCGCCTGCACGGCGGGAACCAGTGCGGCGGTGAGCCGCTGACCGTCGGTCTGGCCGACGATGCCCAGCCGCACCGAGGCCGAGACGAGATTGGCGACGAAGGCCAGGCCATAGGCCTCCAGCGACGCTGCAAGCGGCAGGGCGTGCCCCGCGCTGGCCGCCGCGACGGCGACCGGATAGGCGACGTCACCCGGCCAGACCCGCTTGAGGCGCTCGATGGCGTCGCAGGGCCAGGCGGCCCGCAACGCCGCGACGAAGGCGTTGCCCTGCGTCACCGTCTCAAGCCGGCGCTCGGCCGAATTGGCCAGGGCCAGGGCGAGTTCGGCGATCTCCGCGAGCGCCGTCTCGTCGCCGGCCTCGATGGCACGGGCGGCACAGGCGAAGAGGATCAGGTCGTTACGCAACGAGCCGTGCGAGACGAGCGCCTCGAGCCAGTCCCGCAGGGTTTCGGCGTCATGCAGGTCGCCGCTCTCGAAGGCCCATTCGAGGCCGTGAGAATAGGCGAAGGCGCCGACCGGGAAGGACGGCGACAGCCAGACCATCAGGGGCAGATGGGCCGCCATGCGCGCCACTCAGTGATCGTGGCTATGGCCCTTGGGGCCGTGTTCGGCGCCATGCTTGTGGCCGTTGTCGTGGTGCGCGTGGTCGTGGTGCGCGTGATCATGCCCGCAGCCGCAGGCGTCGCCATGGGCATGCGCGTGCGCTTCCGCATGGGCGTGCCCCTTGTCGCCATGAGCATGCGCCTCGGCATGACCATGGGCGTGCGTCGCGTGATCGTGCCCATGATGCGCGTGGTCATGGTCATGGTGGTGGTCATGATGACCATGATCATGATGGCCGTGGGCGTGGCTGGGATGGTCGCAATTGGCGTGGTCGTGGTCGTAGGCGCCGCGTTCGGGCTGAAAGGGCCGCATCACGGCCTGCATCGCGCAGCCCTGGCCGCGCACCATCTCGGCCAGCACGTGGTCGTTCTCGATATAGATCGCCTCAGCCGTGATCTCGGCCGGCGTGTGCCGGTTGCCGATATGCCAGGCGACGCGCATCAGCCGCAGCGGGTTCTCGGCCTTGATCTCCAGCAGGCTCTGCGGCGCGGCCTTGACCAGCACGAGGCGGCCATCCTCCAGCTTGACGGCGTCGCCGTCGCCGAGCGCGGTGGCCTTCTCGAGATCGAGCAGAACGTCGAGCCCGCCATCGGCCTTGAGCGCGAGGCGGCGGCGGTTGCGGTCGTCATGGTCGAGCGTCAGCGTATCGACGACGCGATCTTGCCTGACGGCGGCCTTGCGAACGACGGAGGTGGCGCGAAGCATGATGGATCAGTCCGTGACTAACAGCGACAATCAGAGGCGGTCGATCGACCGCGGCGCGATCACTTCGATCACCGGAGGCGCCGTGACGCAAGCCCTCAGCGTCCGACCGGACACCGTCGCTCTCACATCAGTTTACAGATGGTCGTCCGGTCGGGACAGCCCTGCAGGGCGCCACAGCCTTGAAGGAGCAGCGTACAGGAGGCCAGCCCGAAGACCGTCACCCAGGCCCGAAGTATCCCCATCACGCGATCCTCTCGAAGTTCCGGAGAACGGCCATCGCCCATCGCCGTCGCCGCGCCAGGATCGAACGTCCCGTCCGGCCCGCCAACGGCACCATGATGGATCCGTCCGTGACTGAAAGCGAAGATCAGAGGCGGTCGATCGACAGCGGCTCGATCACTTCGATCACCGGAGGCGCCGTGACACAAGCCCTCGTGGCCTCCAGAAAGGCCCGCATATGCGGCGAGCCCATCTGCCGGTCGATGTCGGCGCGGGTTTCCCAACTCTCGAACGACACGAAGCGGCAGGGTCGCGTCAGGCTTTCGTGGATCTCAAAGGCGAGGCAGCCGGGCTCGCGGCGGGTGACCTCGATGCAGGCAACGGCCGCGGCGACGAAGTCTTCCCACGCATCGGGGCGAACCTCGATGCGGGCGATGACGAGAAAGGGATCAGACAAGAGGCCAGGCTCCGAAACGCAACGGGCGGGAAGCCCGGTTACGTGACGGTGCGGGGTGCGGATGCAGCAAGGGTTCGGCCGCGCGCCCCACCGTCTCCGAGACAGCGAGGCCTCGATGGGTTCGACGGCACTGCCGCACGCCGCCGGTGGGGATGCGACAGGAACTGGCCGAGAGGCCCCCGGCTGTTCTCAGAACAGGAAGTATCGCTGCGCCAGCGGCAGTTCCGTCGCGGGCTCGCAGACCAGCAATTCGCCGTCGGCGACGACCGCGTAGGTTTCCGGATCGATCTGGATATCGGGCGTCGCGTCGTTGTGGATCATGCTCTTCTTGGAGATGCCGCCGCGCACGTTCTCGACCGCGACCATCTCCTTCTCGGTGCCGAGCCGGTTGCGCAGGCCGTTGGCCATCGCCGCCTGCGAGACGAAGACCAGCGAGGTCGAGGTCACCGCCTTGCCGAAGGCGCCGAACATCGGGCGGTAATGCACCGGCTGCGGCGTCGGGATCGAGGCGTTGGGGTCGCCCATCGGGGCAGCGGCGATCATGCCGCCCTTGATGATCAGATCCGGCTTGGTCGCGAAGAAGGCCGGCGACCAGATGACGATGTCAGCGAGCTTGCCGATCGCGATCGAGCCGATATGGCGCGAGATCCCGTGCGCGATGGCCGGGTTGATCGTGTATTTCGCAACATAGCGCTTGGCGCGGAAATTGTCGGCGCCGGTGCCGACATCCTGCGCCAGCGTGCCGCGCTGAACCTTCATCTTGTGTGCGGTCTGCCAGGTGCGGGTGATGACCTCGCCGACGCGGCCCATCGCCTGGCTGTCCGACGACATCATCGAGAGCGCGCCGAGATCGTGCAGGATGTCCTCGGCCGCGATCGTCTCCTTGCGGATGCGGCTCTCGGCGAAGGCGAGGTCCTCCGGGATCGACGGCGACAGGTGATGGCAGACCATCAGCATGTCGAGATGCTCGTCGAGCGTGTTGACGGTGAAGGGCCTCGTCGGATTGGTCGAGGACGGCAAGACGTTGGGGAGCCCCGCGACCTTCATGATGTCGGGTGCGTGGCCGCCACCCGCTCCTTCGGTGTGGAAGGCATGGATGGTGCGGCCCTTGAAGGCGGCGATCGTGTCCTCGACGAAGCCGCTCTCGTTGAGCGTGTCGGTGTGGATCATCACCTGCACGTCGTAGTCGTCGGCGACGGAGAGGCAGTTGTCGATCGCGGCGGGCGTCGTGCCCCAGTCCTCGTGCAGCTTCATCGCGCAGGCGCCGGCCTCGACCATCTCGACCAAGGCGCCGGGCAGCGCCGCGTTGCCTTTGCCGGCGAAGGCGAGGTTCATCGGGAAGGCGTCGGCGGCCTTGATCATCTGGCCGAGATGCCAGGGGCCGGGCGTGCAGGTCGTCGCCAGCGTGCCATGGGCCGGGCCGGTGCCGCCGCCGAGCATGGTGGTGAGCCCGCTCATCAGCGCATCCTCGATCTGCTGCGGGCAGATGTAGTGGATATGGCTGTCGAAACCGCCGGCGGTGACGATCTTGCCCTCGCCCGCGATGACCTCGGTGCCGGGGCCCACGATGATCGTCTCGGTCGGGTCGAAATTGCCGAAGCCGCTCTGGATGTCGGGATTGCCGGCCTTGCCGATGGCGCAGATGCGGCCGGCGCGGATGCCGATATCGGCCTTCACGATGCCCCAGTGGTCGAGGATCAGCGCGTTGGTGATGACGGTGTCGACGGCGCCGTCGGCGTTGCGGACCTGGCTCTGGCCCATGCCGTCACGGATGACCTTGCCGCCGCCGAACTTCACCTCCTCGCCATAGGTGGTGAAATCCTTCTCGACCTTGATGACGAGATCGGTGTCGCCGAGGCGCACCGTGTCGCCGGTGGTGGGGCCGAACATCGCGGCATAGGCGTTGCGGGGAAAGTTGAAGGGCATCGTGTCATCTCCTCAAAGGCAGATCGGGGTCTGCAGAACTCAAAGCTGAGACAGCTCAGAGTTTCCCCATCACCTCCTGACGGAAGCCGTAGACCTCGCGCTTGCCGGCCAGCGCCACGAGGCGGACCTCGCGGGTCTGGCCCGGCTCGAAGCGCACGGCGGTGCCGGCCGGGATGTCGAGTCGGAAGCCCCTCGCCTTGTCGCGCTCGAAGGACAACGCCGGATTGGCCTCGAAGAAATGATAATGCGAGCCGATCTGGATCGGCCGGTCGCCGGTGTTGGAGACGGTGAGCGTCAGGCTCTCGCGGCCCTCGTTCATGACGAGGTCACCCGGCAGCGTCGTGACCTCGCCGGGCTTCATCGCGTCGGAGGCGCCGCGGATCGGCTCGTGGACGGTGACGAGCTTGGTCCCGTCCGGGAAAGTCGCCTCGATCTGGACGTCGTGGATGAGGGCGGCGATGCCGTCCATGACCTGGTCGGCCCGCACCACATGGGCGCCGGCCTGCATCAGGTCGGCGACAGATCGGCCGTCGCGCGCGCCCTCGACGACGAAGTCGGTGATCAGCGCGACGGCCTCGGGATAGTTCAGCTTGACGCCGCGCTCGAGCCTGCGTCGCGCGACCATGGCGGCCATGGCGACGAGCAGCTTGTCCTTTTCGCGCGGCGTCAGATTCATGTCTTGTCCTTCTCTTCGTCCTCGTCGGCGCCGTCCGAATCCTCGTCCTCGCCGTCCTCGTCTTCCGACTCGTCCTCGTCGTCTTCGTCCTCGACGCCGAAATCGGCATATTCATAGGCGAAGACGATCTCGCCCGTCGCGGGGTCGAAGGCGCTGGAGGTCGATTCCTCGAAGGCCTCGATCAGCATCTCGGCATCGTCGGGCCCGTCGACATCGAAGCGACGCACCGCCTCCTCGCCCTCGCCGCTCAGCGCCAGCTCGATCGCCCAGCCCCGCGCGCCGGTGTCGTAGATGCATTTCAGACCCTGGATCGCCAGCATGATGCTCTCCTCAAGTTGACCAGGTGCGCGGCAGCGCACGGCCGGTCAGATGCCCGAGCAGCGTGACGAGCACGCGACGCAGGGCCTGGGCATCGGGAGAGAGAAGACGGACGACCAGAAGGTCGCAGACGAGGCCGGCGCCGAGTTCGACCGCGCCGGCCTGTGCCTCCTCGGCGAGCGCGCGGACCTGCTCCAGCCTGTCGGCGAGATCGCCACCGGCGACGAGGATCGTCGCGGCGGCACGGGCCCCGGCGCCGATCGCGGAGCGCCCCAATGTGTCGGCGATCGCGCCCTCGAGCCGGACATCCTCGGCGAAGACGAGCCGCCCCTCGCGGCGGATGCGCCAGCGGTCGCGCAAGGCGCCGCGCTGCACGCTCTCGCCCATGGCGCTGCGGCCGAAGAACACGCTCTCGCAGGCGACGAGCCTCGCATCGGCGGCGAGATCGACGGCGAGGCGGCGGTTCAAGCGCGCGCCGGAGAACAGGATGCTCTCCTGCGGCACCCAGCAGAGCGATGCGCCGGCGGCGACGGTGAGGTGGGTTTCGATGCGGGTGTCGCCCCCCTGGCTGCGGTAGATCTTCTCGGCGGCCTGGGTGGTGACGATCGCCTCGCTGCCGAAGCCGAGATCGACCGTCACGCTCATCGCGTCGCCACCGGCCATGCCACCGCCGGTGTTGATCAGCACGGCCTCGCTGGTCGCGTCGAAGGTGGTGGGAAAGCGGGCGCGGTAGCCGCCGGATTCGGAGAGGTCGAGCCGCAGCGTCCGCGCGCCGACGCGGCCGAAGCGCAGCGCCACCCCGCCCGCGGCGCGGACATAGGCGGGAAGCAGCGGATCAGAGGCGGCCGGAACGGGCGGCGCGTACATGGAGGTTCCCGAACGGGGGGCGGAGTCGAACGACGCTGCAATCTTCCGCGCGCGCCGTTTTCCGGCAAGAGCCTCGCCCGCTCCGGCTGCCCAAATGATGGGCAATCGCGACCCGCGGGCTCCTCAGCCCCGCTGCGCCAGAAAGGCCTCGATCTCCTGGCGTCGCGGCGCGCCCGATCGGCCGCCGAAGCGGGTGCATTTGATCGCCGCGGCCGCCGAGGCGAAGCGGATCGCCGCGCGCTCGCCCTGCCCCTCCGCCAGTGCGAGCGCGAAGGCGCCGTGCCAGACGTCGCCGGCGCCCAGCGTATCGACGGCCTCGACCGCGAAGGCGGGCAGATGGGCGATCGTGCCGTCCTCGACGAAGAGCACCCCGTCCTTGCCGAGCGTGACCGCCAGCCAGGTCGGCCCCTCGCGCGCGATCCGGGCGAGACCGGCGCGCGGGTCCTCCTCGCCGGAGAGTTCCGCCAGGGCCTGCGCACTGAAGGCGACATGGCTCGCGGTCGCGACCAGATCGGGATGGGGCGGCTTGCGGTCGCCGTCGAGCACACCGGGCACGCCGGCTGCGCGTGCGAGACGCAGCGCCGCAAGCGCACCCTCGCCCCAGCGCGTGTCAGCGAGCACGGCCCGCGCCCCGTCCGGCAAGGTGGCCGGGAGCCAGTCGGTGTCGTCCGGCATCGCCGGATCGGAATAGGAGATCACCATGCGCTCGCCCTGCGCATCGACGAGGATGGCCGAGACCGGGGAGCGCAGGCCGTGCACGCGGCGGGCGAAGCCGGTCTCCACGCCCTCGCGCACGAGGTCGGCGACGATTTCATCGCCCGGCAGATCGTCGGCGAGCCGCGTCGCCAGCCAGCAGCGACCGCCGAGCCGGGCGATCGCGACCGAGGCATTGCCGGAACAGCCCCCGCCGACGACGGCGAGAGCCTTGGAGCGGTATTTTTCGCCGCGGGTGGGAAGGGTCTCGACGCTGTAGACATAGTCCAGCGTCGAGATGCCGAGACAGAAGACGCCGGTCATCGCGGCGGGTCGAGGTCCGTCCGGGCCGCGGCGCAGCGCTCCCGTTCAACGACCATGGGCTCTTCCGGATCCATCACCACACCCTCTCTCGGACGCGCACCCGCTGCCAGCATCCGGCGCCTACCAGGCCCCGGTGTTCGGCATGCTCGCCCACGGCTCCGCCGGGGCCTTCGGGTCGCCCTTCTGGAGCAGCTCGATCGAGATGTTGTCGGGCGAGCGGACGAAGGCCATGTTGCCGTCGCGCGGCGGGCGGTTGATCGTGACGCCGGCCTTCATCAGCTTGTCGCAGGTGGCGTAGATGTCGTCGACCTCGTAGGCGAGATGGCCGAAATTGCGCCCGCCCGTGTAGGTCTCGGGGTCCCAGTTATAGGTCAGCTCGAGCGTCGGCCGGCCGCGGCTGCCCTGCTGGCGCACGGTCTCGACCTCGTCGGGCGCAGCCAGGAAGACCAGGGTGAAGCGGCCCTTCTCGTTCTCGATCCGGCGGGTTTCGACCAGGCCGAACTTGTTCACGTAGAAATCCAGCGAGGCGGCGAGATCGGTCACGCGGACCATGGTGTGGAGATAGCGCATCGTTTTTGTCCGTTTCCTCTTCAGCCCGACCGTGGCGGCGGGCGCATCCTGACGGCGTTCACCTGATGGTGTCGGGTTGATCCTACCGTTGAATCGGGCGAAAGCATCGCCGCTCGTGAACACAGTTCCAAGACGCAGCCGGCAGGACAGGCCATGAGCTCAACGCAAGACGGCCTGGAGGGCACGCCCGTCCGCGCCACCGCCGCCCAGATGGCGCAGATCAAGCAGCGTGCCGCGATCCTCTCGGTGATGGCGACGCTGCTGCTCACCGGCGCCAAGATCGTCGGCGCGATCCTGTCGGGCTCGCTCGCCCTGCTGACGGACGCGCTGCAGGGCCTGATCGATGTCGGCTCGACGCTGTTCACCTGGTTTGCCGTGCGCGTCTCGGACAAGCCGGCCGATGACGAGCACCATTACGGCCATGGCAAGGTCGAGGCGCTGGCGGCGCTGGTCGAGACCGCGATCCTGTTCACGCTGGCGGGCGCGATCCTCTGGGAAGCCGGCAACCGGCTCTGGACGGGGCTGATCGAGACCGTCTCGGTCACGCCCATCGTGATCGGCATCATGCTGCTCTCGATGGTGGTGGATGCGATCCGCTGGCGCTCGCTGACGCGCGTCGCGAAGGAAACCGGAAGCGAGGCGCTGGCCGCCGAGGCGACGCATTTCTCGGCAGACTTCGTTGGCTCCGCCCTCGTGCTCGCCGGCCTGATCGGTGTCTGGTACGGCGTCGCCCGGGCCGACACGATCGCCGCCTTCGCGATCGCGGCCTTCACCGCGCTGTCGGCCTACCGGCTGGGGCGGCGGACCATCGACACCCTGCTCGACGCGGCGCCCAAGGGGGTGAGCGAGCGTCTGCGCGAGGGCGCCGAGGGCGTGCCCGGCGTGGTCGGCGTCAACTGGCTCAAGGTCCGCCCGACGGGGGGGCGCATCCATGGCGAGATCGGCATCACCGTCTCGCGCACGCTGCCGCTGGAGCGGGTGGCGGCGATCCGCGAGGCGCTCACGGCGGAGTTCGAGCGGATCGAACCCGGTGCCGAAATCGCGGTCACGACCGACCCGGTTCAGGTCGACGACGAGACCGCGCTGGAGCGCGTGCTGCTGATCGCGCTCAAGCTCAAGATCCCGGTGCACCATGTCTCGGTGCACACGATCGGGCAGCGGCTCTCGGTCAGTCTCGACATGGAGGTCGAGGCCAGGCTGCCGCTCGGCCAGGCGCATGAGATCGCGACGCGGCTGGAGGCGGCGATCCGGGACGAATTCGGCGGCGAGACCGAGGTCGAGACGCATATCGAACCGATGGAGACGGGTGCGCCGGCCGGCCATGACGCGGCCTGGGAGACGGTCGAGGACATCGGCAAGGCGCTGGCCAGCGAGACCGCGACGCTGAGGGGGCCGATCCACGACATCCACAATGTCAGGGTCCGCCAGACCCTGAACGGCCTGGTGGTGAACTACCATTGCCGCGTCGACCCTGCCCTTGACGTCGCCTCCGTCCATGCCGCCGTCGACCAGATCGAGCGGGCGGTCAGGATCGCGCGGCCGCAGGTTTGCCGCCTGGTGAGCCATGCCGAGCCAACCATTGCGGGGCCGGCAAGCTAGGAGCAGGCCCTATCGGGCACGCTCCCGGGTGAGCGACGCGGCGCACCCTTTCGGCCGTCGGGTCGGCGGGCTACAGACCATGGCAACGATCCGGCGCGCCGGATGATCCGAAACGCCGCTTTTCAGAGTTCCGCATGCGCTCCGACGACACACCGCTGATCCGTCTCGAGGACTACCGCCCGTCCGACTGGCTGATCGACACGGTCGATCTCGACATCAGCCTGCACCCGACGAAGACGCGCATCCGCTCCCAGCTCGCGCTGCGCCCCAACCCGGCCGGGCGGCCCGGTGCGCCGCTCGTGCTCGACGGCGACGAGCTGAAGCTCGTGGCGATCAGGCTCGACGGCCTTTTGATCGACGAGGCCGCCTACAGCGTCACCCCGCAGCAGCTGACGCTGCATGCGCCGCCGACGCGGCGCTTCACGCTGATGATCGACACCGAGGTCGACCCCTCCGCCAATACCAAGCTGATGGGTCTCTATCTCTCCTCGCATGTCTACTGCACCCAGTGCGAGGCGGATGGCTTCCGCCGGATCAGCTATTTCCTCGATCGCCCCGACGTGATGTCGGTCTACACGGTGCGGCTGGAGGCCCGGAAGCTGATCGCGCCGGTCCTTCTGTCGAACGGCAACCGCGTGGCGGCTGGCGAATTGCCGGGCGGCGAGCGGCATTTCGCGATCTGGCACGACCCCCACCCCAAGCCCGCCTATCTCTTCGCGCTGGTCGGCGGCGCGCTCGACCATGTCCGGCAGAGCTATGTGACGGCCGAGGGACGCAGCGTTGAGCTCGCGGTCTATGTCGAGCCCGGCAAGGCCGATCGCGCCGGCTGGGCAATGGACTGCCTGGTGCGCTGCATGCGCTGGGACGAGCGCGTCTTCGGCCGAAATTACGATCTCGACGTGTTCAACATCGTCGCCGTGTCCGACTTCAACATGGGCGCGATGGAGAACAAGGGCCTCAACATCTTCAACGACAAATACGTGCTGGCCGACCCGCAGACCGCGACCGACGGCGACTACGCCTCGATCGAGGCGATCATCGCGCATGAGTATTTCCATAACTGGACCGGCAACCGCATCACCTGCCGGGACTGGTTCCAGCTCTGCCTGAAGGAAGGCCTCACCGTCTTCCGCGACCAGGAGTTCTCCGCCGACGAGCGCTCGCGGCCGGTCAAGCGTATCGCCGATGTGCGGACGCTGCGCACGACGCAGTTCTCCGAGGATGCCGGGCCGCTGGCGCACCCCGTCCGACCGCGCGCCTACAAGGAAATCAACAACTTCTACACGCCGACGGTCTATGAGAAGGGCGCGGAGGTGATCCGCATGCTCAAGCTGCTTGTGGGCGAGGCCGCCTTCCGCGCCGGCATGGACCTCTATTTCGAGCGCTGCGACGGCACGGCGGCGACGATCGAGGATTTCCTCGGCTGCTTCGCGGAGACTTCGGGCCACGACCTGACGCATTTCGCGCGCTGGTACGAGCAGGCGGGCACGCCGACGATCGTCGCATCGGGCCGCTACGACGCGGCGGCGCGCAGCTACACGCTGGATCTGGCGCAGAAGACGGCGCCGACGCCCGGCCAGCCGGAGAAGCAGCCCGTCGTCCTGCCGGTCGCGCTCGGGCTCGTGGGCGGGAGCGGCGACCTGCCGCTCGCGACCACGTCCGAGGCCTATGCCGGCAACGGGATCGTCATCTTCGACCAGCCGTCGCTGTCGGTGACCTTCACCGACGTCGCCGAGCCGCCGATCCCCTCGCTGCTGCGCGGCTTCTCCGCCCCGGTACGGCTCGAGCTCGATCTCGACGAGGCCGCGCTGTTGCGGCTGTTCTCGGCCGACAGCGATCCGTTCAACCGCTGGCAGGCCTGGCAGACGGTGGCGATGCGCGCCCTCGTCGAGGCCGGTCGCGACCCCGGCCGCCTCGACGCTCTCGTCACCACCGGGCAGGCCCTGGCCACGGGGCTGCGTGACTTCCTCACGACGCAGGCACCCAGCGACCCCGCCTTCGCGGCGCAGGTCCTCCGGCTGCCGGCCCTGGGCGACGTCGCCCGCGAGATTGGGCGCGATGTCGATCCGGATGCGATCCAGGCGGCCCATCGCCGCCTCTCGACCGAGATCGGCCGCCGGCTCGGGCCGGATCTGCTGGACCTGCGCGAGCGGCTGGCCTCGGCGGCGCGCTACAGCCCCGATGCCGCCTCGGCCGGCCGGCGGGCGCTGCGCAACGAACTGCTCGGGCTCATCGCGCTGTCGGCCCCCGACAGCGGCGCACAACTCGCCGAGGCGCAGTTCGCTGCCGGCGACAACCTGACCGACCGGCTGGCGGCGCTGGCCGCGATGACGCTGATCCCCGGGCAGGCGCGCGAGGCCCTGATCGCGCGCTTCGCCAAGACCTATGCGGCCGAACCGCTCGTTCTCGACAAATGGCTGATGGCCCAGGCCCTGATCCCCGAAAGCGGCACGCTCGACCGCGTTCGCTCCCTGATGCAGCACCCGGCCTTCTCGCTGACGAACCCGAACCGCGTGCGCGCGCTGATCGGCGGCTTCGCGGCCAACCTGACCCAGTTCAACCGCACCGACGGCGAGGGCTATGCCTTCCTGGCCGAGATCGTGATCGCGCTCGACCGGACGAATCCGCAGGTCGCCTCCCGGTTGCTCGCCTCGTTCAAGAGCTGGCGGATGCTGGAGCCGCGGCGCAAGGCGCTGGCGGAGACGAAACTCGGCATGGTCGCCAACACGCCCAATCTCTCCCGCGATGTCGCAGACATCGCCGAACGGACGCTGGCCTGAAGAGGTTAACGGCGACCTGTCGAAAAGGTTAACGTTTCATTACGCGCACAAGATTCAATCACTCCAGCGATACAACCTGAAGGAGAATTCGACGGACCGGATTCAACTCCTGGCTAGACAAATCTGGTCACTCGGATTCAACTGAAAGTGATTCGCGGGGATGCGGCACGTCTCCCGATCTACTGACGGTAAGGTATCCGAAGGGGGACGGGCATGACGCGTGCCAACGCGGACTGCGCAACTGTGCGCGCAGATTCGATTCTGGGTGTAGCACGATCGCTGACACATCCGCTGTACCAGCGTTTCGAGACTCTCGAGCCGACATTCCGCACCGTTATCCCCGGTCTCGTCGCCCTCTTCATCCTCCTCCTCGCCACTGGCGGCGCCATCCAGACCACCGCGATGCGCGAAGACGCGATGGCCGACGCCGTCGGCGACATGGACCTCGTCTCGACCCTGCTGGCCCGCGAGCTCGACAGCGCCTCGCAGCGCGGGGTGGCCCCCGCCGCCGTGCTCGCCGCCCTGAACTCCCGCCACCTCGCCGCGCATGGCCGCACCGTGCATGTCAGCGCCGAGGACGGGCACGTCATCGCCAGCCAGCCCGCCATCGGGCAGAGCCAGCGGACCCTGATCGACTTCCTCGGCCCGACGCAGCCGCTGACCGCCTTCGGCGACCGCGCCGGCGTCATGCGGATCACCCTGCCCGACGGCGTCGAGGCCATCGCGGCGGTCCGCAACCTCGCCGCGCCGCTCGGCCAGGTCGCGGTGCTGCACCCGGTCTCGCGGGCCCTGTCGATCTGGCATCAGCGGCGCAGCGGGCTCGCGCTCCTCTTTGCGACCGCCGCCCTCGTGCTCGCCGCCATCACGATCGGGTTCATCGTGCAGTCGCGCCGCGCCCGCGCCGCCGACGAGGATTGCGACTGCATCCGCGAGCGCATCGACACCGCCCTGAATCGCGGCCATTGCGGCCTCTGGGACTGGGATCTCGCCCGCGGCCGCATCTACTGGTCGGATTCGATGTACGCCATGCTCGGCTATGCCCGGACCGGACAATACATGTCCTTCGGCGAGGTCAGCGGCTTCATCCACCACGACGACGTCAACCTCTACGCGCTGGCGGATGCGATCAGCCGGGGCGAGGCCACGCATCTCGACCAGGAATTCCGCGTCCGCGACAGCGCCGGCCAGTGGATCTGGCTGAAGGCCCGCGCCGAACTCGTGATCGACCGGCGGACCCATGCGCAGCACCTCGTCGGCATCGTCGTCGACATCTCGGAACAGCGCCGCATGGCCGAGCGCACCGCCACCGCCGATGCGCGGCTGCGCGACGCGGTCGAGGCGATCTCGGAAGCCTTCGTGCTGTGGGACGCCAACAACCGCCTCGTGCTGTGCAATGCCAAGTACCAGCAGCTCCACAAGCTGCCGCCGGAACTCGCTGTCGCCGGCGTCTGCCATGACGAGATCATGCGCTCGAGCGCCCAGCCGAGCATCGACCAGGAGCCGATGCGCTCGCTGCGCGGCCATGACGGCTCGTCCTCCTACGAGGCCCGCCTCTCCGACGGGCGCTGGCTCCAGATCAACGGGCGGCGCACCAAGGACGGCGGCTCGGTCTCGGTCGGCACCGACATCACCAAGCTGAAGCAGCAAGAGGAGCGGCTGACGCAATCGGAGCACCAGCTCCTGATGCATGTCACCGATCTCAAGGCCTCGCGCCAGAAGCTGGAGGCGCAGGCGCAGCAGCTCACCGACATGGCCGAGCGCTATCTCGAGCAGAAGGCCGTGGCCGAGAGCGCCAACCGCGCCAAATCCGAATTCCTGGCCAATATGAGCCATGAGCTGCGCACGCCGCTCAATGCCATCATCGGCTTCTCCGACGTCATGCAGAGCAACATTTTCGGGCCGCTGGGCGAGAAGTACAGCGACTATGTCCGCGACATCCATGCGAGCGGCGAGTACCTTCTGCGCTTCATCAACGACATCCTGAACATGTCGCGGCTGGAATCGGGCAAGGTCAGCCTGGAGAAAACCGACCTCGCGATCGGGCTGGTCGTCGACGAGGCGGTCCGAGCGGTGCAGGACGAGATCGACCGCAAGGGCCTCGCGCTCACCATCGAAGGGCCGCGCGACACCCATCTCGAGGCCGATCCGCACGCGCTCTACCAGATCCTCGGCAACCTGCTCGACAACGCGGTCAAGTTCACGCCCGAGGCGGGCCAGGTCGCCATTCGCATCCGGCCGGTTCCCGGTGCCGTCAACATCTTCGTCGAGGACAGCGGGATCGGCATTCCCAAGGACAAGATCCACCGCATCGGCCGGCCTTTCGAGCAGGTCGAGGGCGATCTCACCCGCAGCTACAAGGGCTCCGGCCTCGGCCTCGCCATCGCCCGCTCGCTGACGGAACTACATGGCGGTTCGCTGCGGCTGCGCTCGGCGATCGGCGCCGGCACCATCGTCATGGTCCATCTGCCGCTGGACGGCGGCGCCGGCCGGGTCATGGCCCGGGCGGCGTGACGCTCAGCCGGCGCGGGCCGCGCCGAGGACGCGCGTGAAAATCGCGCGCACGCCGCTGCGCACCTCGTCCAGCTCCGCCCTCAGGACCTTCGTGTCAGGACGCCCGACCGCGGTGGCGATCCGGGTCAGCACGCGGGCGGGCACCGCGGCGGGGTCGAACGCCTCCTCGACGGTGAAGCGCTGCCAGAGCTGGACGTCACCGATCAACCGAACGGCCTCTCCCAGCGCGGCGGCATCGGCCGCCGCCAGCAGCCCGGCCATGCGGGCAGCCGCGAAGACGGACGCCGTGTCGCGCACCAGCAGGGCCGGATGATCGGCCGCATGGGCGAGCACGAGATACTGCGCGAGGAAATCGAGATCGGTCAGGCCGCCCAGCGCGAGCTTCAGGTCCCAGGGGTTCTTCTCGCCCTTCTCCCTGGCGATCAGGGCGCGCATCTCGGCGACGGCGGCGGCGACCTTCGCCGGCTCGCGGCGGCGGCTCAGGATCGCGCGGATCGAGGCCTCGGCGCGCTCCGCCAGCGCGGGATCGCCCGCGACGACCCGGGCGCGGGTCAGCGCCATCTCCTCCCAGATCTCGGCCTCGCCGCGGTGATAGGCCTCGAAGCCCGCGAACTGGGTCGCGGCCGGGCTCTTGTTGCCCGACGGGCGCAGCCGCATGTCGACCTGATAGAGCGTGCCGCGCCGCGTCGGCACCGTCAGCGCGGCGACGAGGCGCTGGGTGAAGCGGACATGCCAGGTCACCGGATCGAGGCTGCGGCGGCCCCGGCTGGGCTCGGCATCCTCCGGCCGGTCATAAAGCAGCATCAGGTCGAGATCGGATGAGGGCGTGAGCTCGCCCGCACCGAGCCGGCCGAGCCCGACCACCACGCTCTGGGCCCCCTCGATCACGCCGTGATCGGCCACGAAGGCCGCGCGCGTGTCGTCGAAGGCCACACGCAGGCAGGCCTCAGCCACCGTGCAATAGGCCTGGGCCGCCGCCTGCGCCGGATAGACGCCGGAGAGGAGACGCGCGCCGACGAGGAAGTTCTCCTGCCGCGCGGCATCGCGCAGCCGGTCGAGCCCGTCCTCGACGCTGGGCGGCGGCGAGCCGACGACGCTGCGGATCCGGCGCACCAGCGCATCGCCGTCGAGCGAGGCCTGCCCGAAGGCGGGGTCGATGACGCCATCGAGCACATGCGGGTGAAGCGCCGCGACCTTCGCCAGCCGCGGCGCGCTCCCGAGGATCTCGGCGAAGAGCGTCAGCAGCGAGCCTTGCGAGCGCAGCAGCGTCAGCAGCTCGACGGCGGCGGGCATGCGGACGAAGGCGTTGTCGAGATGGGCGAGCGCCCCATCGGGATCGGCGGTGCGGCCGAGCGCCACCAGCAGCGCCGGCGTCAGTTCCGTCAGGACCTCGCGGGCACGCGCGCTGGTGACGGCGGCGCGGCGGCCGAAATGCCAGCCCCGCACCGTCTCGGCCGCTGTCCCGGCCTGGCGGAAGCCGAGCTTCTGCAGCGTCTCCAGCGTCTGCGGATCGAGGTCAGAGCCGGTGAAACTCAGTGTTCCCGCCTCGCTGGCGAGGCTCGGCCCCTCCTCGAACAGGAGCGCGTAGTGGCCCTCGACGCGGCGGGCATGGGCGGTCAGCGCCTTGCCGAAGGCCGCCGTCGAGGCATAGCCGCAGAAGCGGGCGAAGGCCTCGAGATCGGCCGTCGCCTTGGGCAACGTCTGCGTCTGCTCGTCATGGCGCATCTGCAGGCGATGCTCGATCGTGCGCAGCCAGCGATAGGACTCGGCCAGTTCGTCGCGGGCGGCGGGCGTGATCCAGCCCTCCCGCGTCAGCTCCGCCAGCATCTCCAGCGTCCGGGGTCCGCGCAGGGCCGTGCGCCGGCCGCCGAAGACGAGCTGCTGCGTCTGCACGAAGAACTCGATCTCGCGGATACCGCCGCGCCCGAGCTTCACGTTGTGGCCGGCGACCGCGATGGTCTCATGGCCCTTCACCGTCTGGATCTGCCGCTTCATCGCGTGGATGTCGGCGATGGTCGCGAAGTCGAAATATTTGCGCCAGATGAAGGGGGCGAGGTCCTTGAGGAAGCGCTGGCCGAGCGCGAGGTCCCCCGCGACGGGCCGCGCCTTGATCATCGCCGCGCGTTCCCAGTTCTGGCCGACGGTCTCGTAATAGGCATAGGCCGAGGGCAGCGGCACGGCGACATGGGTCGAGGCCGGATCGGGCCTCAGGCGCAGATCGACGCGGAAGACATAGCCGTCGGGCGTCCGCTCCTGGATGATCCGGGCGATCTGCTGGGTGAGCTTGACGAAAAAGCTCGTCGGCTCGGCCACGCCTGCGGCTTCAGCCCTGTCGGGATCGAAGAAGACGACGATGTCGATGTCGGAGGAGTAGTTCAGCTCGCCCGCGCCGTGCTTGCCGAGCGCGAGCACGACGAGCCCCGATTCCCGCCCGGGCTCGGCGGGATCCGCCAGGCGGATGCGGCCGAGATCGGCGGCCTGCCGCAGGACATGCTCGGTGGCGAGCCTCACGGCGGTGTCGGCCGTGTCAGTGAGGGCCGCCGTCACGGTCTCGACGCTCCAGACGCCCCCGATGTCGGCGAGCGCGATCAGCAGCGCCATCGACCGCCGGAAGCGGCGCAGCAGGCGCATGAGTTCCGGCGCGTCGGTCGCCGCCGCGCCGGCGCGGGCGACCTCGGCGAGCAGCGCGTCACGCTGCACCTCCGGTTCCTCCGTCAGGCAGGCGAGCAGGCCGGCCGGGTCCTGCCGCATGATCTGGGTGAGGAAGGGCGCATGCGCGACCAGGCCTGCGACGAGCGCGGCGCTGCGCTCGTTGTCGGCGAAATGGGTCGCCAGCGCCTGCGCGGCGGCCTCGTCGTGCAGCTGCTCGATCAGGTCCTTCGCCAGCAGGTTCGCGGCGCGGGCGCGGGCCGGCAGAACCGGCGCTGCGTTCAATCTGTCACAGAGCCGCCCGGCCATGCCTCGTCCCCCTCAGAGCGAGGGGACGCCAACAGGGTTTGGCGCGCCTGTCGAGCCGGGACGCTCGCGCGCGGGCGGCATGTCCACAGGCTTGGTCGCGCCAGCGGGTTCGATCGCGTCCCGCCCGGCGGCTGCCATGACATGTGCCGGCAGGGCGATGACGACGCGAAGGCCCGGCGCATTGTCCTCGAGCCGCAGCTGGCCGCCATGCAGGCGCACCACGCCGGCCGCGAGGGCGAGCCCCAGCCCGAAGCCCGGCTTGCTGCGGCTGACATCGAGACGCACGAAGCGTTCGAGCACGCGGGCACGGTCCTCCGCCGGGATGCCCGGCCCCTGATCGGCGACGGAGAGCAGGATCTCGCCCCCCTCCTGCCGGGCCGACACCGTCACCTGCGCCCGGTCGCTCGCGGCGGGCGCGGCATATTTCAGCGCATTGTCGATCAGGTTCGCCAGAGCCTGGCCGATCAGCTCCCGGTTGCCGGAAACCCGCAGGCCCGGCGACACCTCGGTGACGAGCGAAAGCCCCGCCTCCTCGGCCAGGGGCTCGTAGAGTTCGGCCAGGCCGGACACGATCTCGGAGAGGTCGAGCGTGTCCATGCTGTCCTGGATCCGGCCGGTCTCGAGCCGTGCGATCATGAGCAGGGCGTTGAAGACGCGAATCAGGTTGTCGGCCTCGTCGATCGAGCCGTCGAGCGCGGTGCGCAGCTCGTCAGGCGAGCTTGCGGTGCGCAAGGCCTCCTCGGCCCGGTTGCGCAGCCGCGTCAGCGGCGTCTTGAGGTCATGGGCGATGTTGTCCGAGACCTGCTGCATGCCGGCCATCAGCTCGCCGATGCGCTCCAGCATGGCGTTGAGGTTGAGCGCCAGCCGGTCGAGCTCGTCGCCCGTGCCCGAGATCGCAAGACGGCCCTTGAGGTCGCCGGCCATGATCGACTGGGCGGTCCCCGTCATGTCGTCGATGCGCTTGAGCACGCGCCGCGCCACGAACCAGCTCGCGAAGCAGCCGAGGACGAAGACCAGCAGGAGCGACCAGCCCGCAGCCCGACGGATGACGATGCCGAGGCGCTCGCGCTCCTCGACGTCGCGGCCGACCAGCAGCCGAAAGCCGGCCGGCAGCACGAAGACGCGCACGATGGCCCGGCTCGGCCTGTCCACCGCCTCGCTGGTGCGGGCATATTCGATCTCGGCCTCGCCCGGACGGTCGAGCGTGCCCGGCGGCAGCGCCTCGACATTGCCGGCAATGCGCTCTCCGACCGGGGTGGTGACGAGGTAGAGCGAGGCGCCCGGCGCACGCGAGCGGCGCTCGATGACGTTGACCAGCCGCCGGATCCCACCCTGGCGCTGCTGCTCGGCCAGGCCCTGGATCTCGGCGTCGATGGTGGAGCGGATCTGATCGTCGAGCAGGCGCTTGGCGTTCCAGGCGACATAGCCGAGCAGAAGCCCGGCGAAGAGCGCGAAGACGACGAGGTAGACCGCCGTCAGCTTGAAGGCGGTCGTCCGGAACAGGTTGGGCAGGAAGCGCTGCGCCGGCCGCGGCGATCCCCTCGCCTCGCCCGCGGAGCGGTCAGCGTTGTGTGTCACGGACCATGTATCCCGCGCCGCGGATGGTGTGGATCATCGGGTGCTCGAAGCCCTTGTCGACCTTGGCGCGCAGGCGGCTGACATGCACGTCGATGACGTTGGTCTGGGGATCGAAGTGATAGTCCCAGACATTCTCCAGCAGCATGGTGCGCGTCACCACCTGGCCCGCATGTTTCATCAGATATTCGAGCAGCCGGAATTCGCGCGGCTGCAGCAGGATCTCCGTGCCACCGCGCGTGACGCGGTGGGCGAGCCGGTCGAGATCGAGATCGCCGACCCGGTAGCTCGTCGGCTCGGAGGCCGGCGCGCCGCGGCGACGCGCCAGCACCTCGACCCGCGCCAGAAGCTCCGAGAAGGCATAAGGCTTGGGCAGATAGTCGTCGCCGCCGGCGCGCAGCCCCTTCACGCGGTCGTCGACCTGCGCCAGGGCGGAGAGAATCAGGGCCGGGGTCGCGTCCTTCTGCTCGCGCAGCGAGCGGATCAGCGAGAGCCCGTCCAGGCGCGGCAGCATGCGGTCGACGACGAGGACATCGTAGCCGCCGCCCTCGGCCATGGCGTAGCCTTCCAGCCCGTCGCCCGCATGGTCGGCGACATGGCCGGCCTCGCGGAAGGCCTTGGTCAGGTAGGCCGCGGCCTCGGCATCATCTTCGACGATCAGCAGTCGCATCGGCCAAGCCTATCCCAGAACGAAGAAAAACGGCAGGCCGGAGGATACGCATCCGGCCTGCCGCGGTGAAGGCTGGTCTCCCGGCGCGGGGGCGACTGACTGCCGAAAGAACGCGAGCCTTGCCTTTGTCCCGCGCCGGCCGTCGCGGCCGGCGCGGGAGATGGGACCGATCAGGCGGCCGGCTGGCGGCCGACCTCGAAGCCGATCTCGCGCTCCTTGCCGTCACGCCAGACGGTGATCTTCACCTTCGAGCCCGGGGCATAGGTCGCGATCTTGCGCGAGAGCTCGCGGGCGTCCTTGATCGACACGCCATCGACCGAGAGGATCGTGTCGCCCCGCTTGATGCCGGCCTTGGCGGCAGGCCCGTTGCGCTCGGCGGCGGCGACGAGGGCGCCATGCGGCTGCTTCAGGCCGGCCGCTTCGGCGATCTCGGGCGTGACCGGCTGGATCTGGACGCCGATGAAGCCACGCGACACGGTGCCGTCCTTCTTCAGCGCGGAGACCACCTGCTCGACGGTCGAGGCCGGAACCGCGAAGGCGATGCCGACATTGCCGCCCGAGGGCGAGAAGATCGCGGTGTTGACGCCCACGACCTCGCCCTTCTGGTTGAAGGTCGGCCCGCCCGAGTTGCCGCGGTTCACCGCCGCGTCGATCTGCAGGAAGTCGTCATAGGGGCCCGAGCCGATGTCGCGGCCCTGCGCCGAGACGATGCCGGCCGTGACCGTGCCGCCCAGACCGAAGGGGTTGCCGACCGCCAGCACCCAGTCGCCGATGCGCGGCTTGGCCGGGGCGAGCTGGACGAAGGGGAAGCTGCCGCCTTCGGTGACCTTGAGCAGGGCGAGGTCGGTGCGCGGATCGGTGCCGATGACCTTGGCGTTCAGGGTCTTGCCGTCGTCGGTGACGAGCTGGACCTCGGAGGCCTTGTCGACGACGTGGTTGTTGGTCACCACATAGCCGTCCTGGCTGATGAAGAAGCCCGAACCCTGGGACATGCCCTGGCGCGGCTCGGGCCGGCTCGGACGCTGCGCGCGCGGAGGCTGCTGCTGCTCGAAGAAGCGGCGTAGGCCGGGCGGGAGATCGTCCAGGCTGCCCTGGCCGTCATCGGCGGCGTCGATCGTCTGCTTGACGCGGACGGAGACGACGGCCGGCTTCACCTTCTCGACCATGTCGGCGAAGGAGGGAAGCTGGGTCTGGACGCCCGAGAGCTGGATCGGCTGGGCGAAGGCGGGGTGGTCGAACCTGAGCGCGCCGTCGGCGAGGCCGGCCGCGAGGCCGATGCCGAGGGTGGCCGCGCCGGCGAGCAGCGCGCCGCGCTTCAGGATGGAACGGGAGGGGGTCGTCTGGGTCGTCATGGCGAGAACCTCGAAATCAGCGGCAGGGCCTTCCCTGCTCGTGACGAGGACCATGACGGGCGGCGCCTTACGCCGATTTCGCCCGAAGATGACTGTTTCGTAAGGTTGCGAAATGTTTCTGCAGCGGTTGCGCCGCTTCAGGGCGTCTCGGAATCCAGCAGGCGCTGCAGGCGGCGGCGTTCCTCATCGGACAGCGGCGCCGCGCTGGCCGGGGCGGGCATGGCGCGGCCGCGCCGCCAGGTGAAGACCAGGGCCGCCAGCAGGATCATGAGAGGCGCGGCCCAGAGCAGGGCCGTGCGGAGGTCGAAGGGCGGCCGCAGCAGGACGAAATCGCCGTAGCGGGCGACGACGAAATCGCGCACCGCCGTGTCGCTGTCGCCGGCGACGAGCCGCTCGCGCACCAGCACGCGCAGATCCTTGGCGAGCGGCGCGTCCGAATCGTCGATCGACTGGTTCTGGCAGACGAGGCAGCGCAGCTCGCCGGAAATCGCGCGGGCGCGGCGCTCCATGGCCGGGTCGGGCAGCACCTCGCCCGGCTGGACCGCCCGGGCGGGAAGGCCGGGGGCGATCGCCAGCAGGATGGCGAGGGCGAGACGCGGCCAGAGGACTCGGCGCATGGCGCTCACTCCGCCGGCTGGGGCGCGGCAACCGGCTGGGCCTTGGCGCGCCGCGGCGCCGCCAGCCGGAAGCGCCGGTCGGTCAGCGACAGCGCACCGCCGAGCGACATCACGATCGCACCGATCCAGATCAGCAGGATCAGCGGCTTGTCGTAGAGCCGCACCGCGATGCCGCCGTCCTCCTGCGGCTCGCCGAGCGCGACATAGGCCTGGCTCAGGCCATCGGTCCGGATGCCGGCTTCCGTGGTCGGCATGTTGCGGGCGAGGTAGACTCGCTTGGCGGCCTCGACGGGCTTGAGTTCGCGATTGCCGGAGAAGACCTGGAAACGCGCCACCTCCGCCCGGAAATTGGGGCCGGTACGCGGCATGATCGATTCCAGCACGACCGTGTAGCGGCCGCTGGTGAGGCGCTCGCCCGGCTTCAGCACGCCGATCGCCTCGGTGCTCCAGGCCACGGCGGCGATGCCGATGACGCTCAGGCCGACGCCGGCATGGGCGAGCGCGGTGCCCCAGGCCGAACGCGGCAGCCCCTTGGCCCGCGACCAGATGGCCGGCCACCCGCTGGCGCGGCTGATGATCCGCTCGCCGAGATCGAAGGCGGCGCCGGCGACGAGGAAGACGCCGAGGCCGATGCCCAGCGGGGCCAGCACCGGGCCGCCCCAGGTGAAGGCGACGAGGGCGAGCGCGGCGAGGATCGCCAGGCCGAAGGCGGCGAGGTTGCGCTGCGCGGCGCCGAGCAGGTCGCCGCGCTTCCAGGCGAGCGACTGGCCGAGCGGCAGGAGCAGCAGCAGCGGGACCAGAACGGGCACGAAGGTGGCGTTGAAGAAGGGCGGGCCGACCGAGATCTTGTCGCCCGTCACCATCTCCAGCACGAGCGGATAGAGCGTGCCGATGAAGACGGTGGCGCAGGCTGTCGCGATGAAGACGTTGTTGACGACGAGCGCGCCCTCGCGGGAGACCGGCGCGAACAGGCCGCCCTGCCGCAAGAGCGGCGCGCGCCAGGCGAACAACGCCAGCGAGCCGCCGACGAAGAAGACCAGGATCATCAGGATGAAGAGGCCGCGGGCCGGGTCGGTGGCGAAGGAGTGCACCGAGGTCAGCACGCCGGAGCGGACGATGAAGGTCCCCAGCAGCGAGAGCGAGAAGGTCAGGATCGCGAGCAGGATCGTCCAGACCTTGAGCGCGTCGCGCTTCTCCATCACCACCGTGGAATGGATCAGCGCGGTGCCGGCCAGCCAGGGCATCAGCGAGGCGTTCTCGACCGGGTCCCAGAACCACCAGCCGCCCCAGCCCAGCTCGTAATAGGCCCAGTAGGAGCCCATCGCGATGCCCAGCGTCAGGAAGACCCAGGCGAGCAGCGTCCAGGGCCTGACGGCGCGGGCCCAGACGGCGTCGATCCGCCCGTCGATGAGGGCCGCGACGGCGAAAGCGTAGGTGATCGAGAAGCCGACATAGCCGACATAGAGCAGCGGCGGGTGGATCGCGAGGCCGAGGTCCTGCAGGATCGGGTTGAGATCCTGCCCCTCGGGCGGGGCCGGAATCATCCGGCGGAACGGATTCGAGGTCAGCAGGGTGAAGGCAAGGAAGGCGACCGTGACCATGCCCTGGGCGGCGAGCGTCCCGGCCCGCAGACGCACCGGCAGCGAGCGGCGCGACAGCGCGACGAGCGCGCCGAACAGCGTCAGGATCAGCACCCAGAGGAGCATCGAGCCCTCGTGGTTCCCCCAGACGGAGGTCAGCTTGTAGATCAGCGGCTGCGTCGAGTGCGAGTTGGCGACGACGTTCTCGACTGAGAAGTCCGAGCGCACATAGGACGTGACCAGCGCGGCGAAGGCCAATGCGACCAGCAGGAAACAGGTGACGGCGGCCGCCGAGCCGACGCTGGCGAGCGCCCGGTCATGCCGCGCGACGCCCCAGAGCGGCACCAGCGACTGCACCACGGCGACGCCGAGCGCCAGCGCCAGCGCGAAATGGCCGATCTCGACGATCATGATTGCCTCATGGGGACGCCTGTGGGGCCGGCTTCGACGGGGGAGCCGATCCCCCCGCCCCGCCCGGCTGCCAATGGCCCTGCTTCTTCAACGTGTCTGCCACCTCACGCGGCATATAGGTTTCGTCGTGCTTGGCGAGCACCGAGTCGGCGCGGAACTGATCGCCGCCCTGGAAAACGCCCTCGGTCACGACGCCCTGCCCCTCGCGGAACAGGTCAGGCAGCAGCCCCTCATAGGTGACCTTGATGACGGTGCGGCTGTCGGTGATCGAGAAGACGACGCGCTGGCCGGGCCCGCGAACGACGGAGCCCTGCTCCACCAGACCGCCCAGGCGCATGCGCGTGCCGGGCGTCACGCCCTTCTCCGAGATCTCCGTCGGCCCGTAGAAGAAGACGATCGTGTCGCGCAGCGCAAACAGCACGAGCCCGGCCGACAGGGCGAGCACGAGTCCGGCGGCGCCGATCAGCATGAGCCGGCGCTGCTTTCGCGTGTAGCGGCGCTTCCCGGCGAGCGGGCGCAGGGGCTCGACGGCGGTCATGGCGCTGTCTCCTTGAGGGCGAGTTCCCCGGCCAGCGCGTCCAGCGCCGCAGCGGCCGAGGCCTCCTGCGCCAGCCGCTCGCGCGCCATGGCGAGCGATTCGCGCGCCGCCACCTTGTCGCCGAGAACCACCTGCGACCGGATCAGGCGCGTCCATTCCGGCAGCGTGCCGCCGCCCGCCTTCAGGCGCGCCGAGAGGCCCTCGACCATGCCGCGGATCGCCGCCTGCTGCTCGGCCGGCGGCAACGCCGCGATGCCCCCGGCACCCGTCTCGGCTTCGAGCCGCGCCAGGCGCTGGCGGACGGTCTGGGTCCAGGGCGCGTCTGCGGCGGCCTCGTCGAGCAGGGCGCGCAGGCTGGCTATGGCGCCGGGCGCGTCCCCATCCTGCTCCTGCCCAATGGCGAGGAAGAACCGGGCCCGGGCATTCTTCGGATCGACGCGCAGCGCGCCGGCGAAACTCTCGCGCGCAGCGGCGGTGACGACGCCGCCGGCCGCCAGAGCCCGCGCCTCCCCCAGCCCGGCATAGGCTTCCGCGCTCGCCTCGCCATGGCGGATGGCCGCCGCGAAGGCGGTGGCTGCGTCGTCATAGCGGTTCAGGCGCATGTAGACCGGCGCGATCACCGACCAGCCCTTGCCGTCGGAGGGGTTGGCGGCGAGATGGGTCTCGATCCGGGCGAGCGCGAGCGCGAAATCCTGTCGTGACGGATCGGCCTGGAGACGCGCCGCGAGCGGCTGGTCCGGCTTTGCGGGCGAGCCATAGGCGCCGTAGACCAGCAAGGCGAGGAGCGGCACGCAGGACAGAGCGAGCGCCGAACTGGCGCGGCGGCGGCGCAGCGAGGATTCGGTCTCGCCGGCGGGCGCCGCATCATCGCCCGAGGCGCGCAGCAGGCGACGCGCGGCCTCGGCGCGTGCGGCCTCGGCCTCGACCGGCCCGATCAGGCGGCGGGCGAGGTCGCGGTCGATCTCGCCGAGTTGCGCGCGATAGAGGCTCGTGGCGTCCCCGACATCGGCGAACGCAAGCGACCGGCCCCGGCCGAGCGGCCAGAGCAGCGCAAACACGGAGGCCCCGGTCATGACCGCGAAGATGATCCAGATCAGCATGATACGCTCATAGCCAAAAGCGGCCGCCGCTTCATGCCCCGAATATGGCGACATAGGGTCACGCGGTGCGTCATCTCGTCAGACCGAAGGCAGTGTCAGGCGCGCCCGAAGGCCACCGAGCGGCGACCGCTCCAGGGAGAGCTCGCCGCCATGGAGCTTGGCCAGATCGACGACGATCGACAGGCCGAGGCCCGAGCCGGGCGTGCCCTCGTCGAGGCGCCGCCCGCGCTTGAGCATGTCGGCACGGGCATCGTCGGGCAGACCCGGGCCGTCGTCATCGATCAGCAGGACGATCCGGCCGGAGCCGGCGGGCGCCGGGTCGAGCGAAACGGCGACCGAGGACTCCGCCCATTTGAAGGCATTATCGAGCAGGTTTCCCAGCATTTCCTCGAAATCCTGCCTGTCGCCCCGGAAGCGCACGCCGGTTGATACGCTGTGGCTCCCGGCGATGCCACGGCCCTGCGAGATCTTGGCGAAGGTCCGGATCAGGGCATCGAGCGACGGCACCACCTCGGTGACGCCGCCGAGCGCACCGGAGAGCGCCGCCGCCCGGGCGCGGTCGAGATAGTACTGAACCTGATCGCGCATGACGGCGGCCTGGCTCTTGACCGTCTCCGCCAGATGGCCTTCCCCGGCCTCGGCCTCATTGATCATCACGCTCAGCGGCGTCTTGAGGGCATGGGCGAGATTGCCGACCTGGGTGCGGGCGCGATCGAGGATCTCGTGATTGGCGTCGATCAGCAGGTTGAGCTCGCCGGCAAGCGGCGCGAGATCAGGCGGGTACTGCCCGACGATGCGCGGCGTCTCGCCGGTGCGCACCAAGCCGACGGCACTTCGCAGCCTCGCGAGCGGGCGCAGGCCGAAGCGAACCTGGACGATCGTCGAGGCGACGAGCGCGAGCCCCAGCAGCACGAAGGTCATCGTCAGCGCGAAGCGGAAGTCGCGGATGTCGGCGTCGAGTTCGTCGGAGGGGGCGGCGACCGCCACGGTGAAGCGGCCATCCTCGCCCACGTCGATCTCGCGCTCGAGGATGCGCAGCGAACGATCGTCGGGGCCGGAGATGTAGCTTTCGCGGATGCCCCGCGCATTGGGGACGATCGGCTGGTCGAGCAGCTTGGGCAGCTGCCCGCCGACGAGCGAGCGCGAGGCGCGGATCGTCGGGCGCTCGCCGTCGAGGCGGATGATCTGCCAGTACCAACCCGACAGCGGCAGATCGAAGCGCGGTTCGCCGAGATCCCCGATCGCCTGGCGTTCCGTCTCGGGCGGTGCGGCGAGATCGGCGATCAGTTCCTTGATGTAGACGCTGAGGCGCTCGTCGAAGCCCCGTTCCGCCGAACGGCGATAGAACGTCGTCAGGCCGACGCCGGCCAGCATCAGCACCAGCGCGCAGCAGACCGCCGCCGAGATGAAGAGCCGTGCGCCGATAGAGTAGCGATGCGGGCGGAACGGCATCGCCGACGATCAGACCTTGGCGGGCGCGGCGCAGATGTAGCCGAGGCCGCGCACGGTCTCGATGACCTCGACCCCGAGCTTCTTGCGCAGGCGCCCGACGAACACCTCGATCGTATTGGAATCACGATCGAAATCCTGATCGTAGAGATGCTCGACCAGTTCGGTGCGGGAGACGACCCGACCCTGATGGTGCATCAGATAGGCCAGCAGCCGGTACTCGTGCGAGGTCAGCTTGACCGGGTTGCCGTCGACGACGACGCGGCTGGCGCGCGTGTCGAGCCTGACCGGGCCGCAGACGAGTTCGGACGTGGCGTGCCCGGCCGCGCGGCGCAGCAGCGCCCGCACGCGCGCCAGCAGTTCCTCGACATGGAAGGGCTTGGTGACATAGTCGTCGGCGCCGGCATCGAAGCCGCCGACCTTGTCGCTCCAGCGGTCGCGCGCGGTCAGGATCAGCACCGGCATCGTCTTGCCGGCCCGTCGCCAGCCCTGCAGCACGGCGACGCCATCGACCTTGGGCAGGCCGAGATCGAGGATGACCGCATCATAGGGCTCGGTCTCCCCGAGATAGAGGCCCTCCTCCCCGTCGAAAGCCTTGTCGACGGCATAGCCGGCATTCTCAAGGGCCGTGACGATCTGGCGGTTCAGGTCCTTGTCGTCCTCGACGACGAGCAGTCTCACGGCGGATCAACTCCTGTTGGGCTGGGAACGCCCGGCGCGCTCAGCGAATCGTGCCGACCTTGCCCGACTGTCCCTCGAGCGTCACGCGGGCGACACGGCCGTCGCGCTTCAGCGTCGTGACCACATAGACGTATTCGTCGCCCTGGCGGCAGAGCCTGATGCGGACGACCTCGCCCGGGGCGGCCTGTCGGGCATGGCGCGACGCCTGCGCCGGCTGGATGACGCGGCCTTCGGCCACGGCATCGCGCGTCTCGTCCGCGGACAGGCAGGAAATCGGCTCCGGATTGTCGATCCGATGGATCGGCAACGGATTCGCCAGCAGGGACAGGGCAAGGAAGGTTTCGACGGGCATGATCGACATCGGCTAATCCCGCACGCGTGAACACGCCATGAATGTTGCGATCAGCCCTGAGTATGTCAGCGGATCGGCAGGCGTCCAAGGTATTCCTGCCCCCGCCCGGCGACGGCGCTGATCTGGGCGATCACGATTTCGATCTCGGCCTGAGCGGCGCCGAAATCGGCCAGTTCCTCGGCGTTCGAATAAAACCAGGTCGCGCGGTCGGTGGCCTGGCGACGCAGGACGACCCCGCCCAGTCGGACCGCGATATCGTAGCGCTCGGCCTCCTCGCCCAGCGGAACCTCCGCCAGATCCCAGGAATCGGCGTCGATGCGGCTGCGGCGGATCCAGTCGATGGTGATGCCGCCCGCAGCCCGCCGGGCCCTGGCATGCACCGGCGAAAGCGGAAGCAGCGCGCCGCTTCCGGCCGTCGCGACGATCTCCGCCATCGATGGATCGCCCATGTCGCGCTGGACGGGACCGACCCGGTAGCGTTGCTCGCGCCCGAGGTCGGCGAGGTCGTCGGTCAGGGTCACGGCAGCACCGTCCAGCACGACGAGCCTCGCCCCCGGCGGCAGGGTCCGGCCCGCCGCCGCCTCCGAGCCGCCGAGGCCGCGCAGCAGGCCAGACAGGCGAAAGCGCTGCGGGCCGATCAGCTCGACCTGCGATGCGGTCACGATCTCGATCACGCCATCGGCGCCGATGAGCGCGAGCGCATTGGCCCCACCCAGCGCCGCCTCCGGCGTCACCGAGGACAGCACGCCGCCCCGCAGCCGCACCTCCAGAGTAGCCCGGCGGTCGCTGCGCCAGAGCGGACCCGGCGGCAGTGCCGTCAGCGTCTCACCGACGATCGAGGGCGCCTCGACCAGGCGCAGCAGCGCGAACTGCCCCGCGCCATCCGCCTGCCAGACGGCGAGCGCACCGGGCCAGGGCTGGGCGAAGGCGGCGAGCGACAGCAGCGGCGGCGGCTGTGTGCGCACGATCGGCAGGGAGAGCGGGATGGCGAGGGGCCGACCGGGCAATGGCGGCGGCGCGCGCGGCGGTCGCGGCAGGCTCGGGACACCGTTGTCGCGGTAGATCGCCGGCTCGACGACACGCGCGCTCGCTCGGCGGGTCGCGCCCTCCTCGATCCGGGTCAGCCGGAACAGCCTGTCATCGCCCGCCACCGGCAGGGCCACCACGTCGCCGGGCTCGAGATCGAGGCAGCGCGGCGACAAGTCGAGGTCCAGCGTCTCGCGGCCGGCCCAGATCTCCTGCAGGCGCTGATCGGCGAGACGCTGGCCTTCGGCCGAGCGGGTGACGATCGCTGTATCGACGCCGATCTCGCGGCGCGCAGCACCGGCCAGCCGGCGCGAGCGAGCCGCTGTGCCGCGGTACTCGGTCTCGCTGTCGGTGAAGCCGAGACGCAGTTCGAGCGGCAATTCGCTCTCCTCGGCCCGGCGCAGAGCGAAGGGCCGGCCTTCGCGATCGAGGACGAGATCGTCGCTCCCGATCCGGCGCGCGATGGGACCGGAGCGGCCGCGGAAGACGAGCCGGCCCGCGCTCATCGTCACGTCGAAGCCGAAGGCCTGGCCGAGCGGCTCCAGCGCCTGGCGGGCCGAGAGCGGCCGCTCCAGCACATAGCCGTCGAGGAAGCCGTCGACGGTGATCGCATCGGCGGCAGGCAGTCCGAAATCGGCGAGGATGCGACTCAGCAGCCGGTCGACGGGCGTGCCTTCAATGCGGCCGTTGAGCCAGTGCCCCGTGTCGTGGGCGGTCCCATCGGCCCAGATCCCTCCGAGATCGGGAAAGGCGGGAAACGGCCTCGCGTCATAGCTCCAGACAAAGATGTTGGACGGGTCGATCATCCGGATGCCGGTTTCCGGATGGACCGGGTTGCGCCCGGCCTCGAAACCCGCGCGCGCCGGATCGAAGCCGGAGATGACCGCCTCGAGCCCGCGCGCCTGGACCAGGTCGTCGCGCGCGCCGCTGGAGAAGTAGGGAGCGCCGCTCTCGGCGGATTTCGCGTCCGGAAAGACGTTGGGCGCATTCGCGCCCTTGTCGACGGCGGGAATGCCGATCTCGGTCAGCCAGATCGGCTTGGCACCGGGCACGAAGGCGGTGGGGGACGTTTCGACGCCGCCCACCCGCTCGACATGCGGGTTGCTCCACCAGCCGACGAGATCCTTCGGACGGAAGACCCAGGGCTTGCCGTGGGTTCCGTCCGTGATCGGGAGGCGCAGCTGTGCGGCGCGACCGGCGGCATCGGCATAGTACCAGTCATAGGCCTCGCCGCCGGTCAGCCGGGCCCGCAGATAGCCGAGATCGGCCGGTCCCGTCGCGACGGCGCTGTCGGCATGTCCTGCGCCGTCGCGCCAGTCCGAGAGCGGCGGGTAGAAGTCGATGCCGATCGCGCCGATGGCGGGCAAGGCCCAGAGCGGATCGAGCGGAAAGCCGACGTCGTCGCCGCCATCGCGGACATCGGCGCCGTATTCGGTCCAGTCGGCCGCATAGGTCAGCGTGGCGGCCGGCAGAATCGTCGCGACCAGTCCGGCGAGGTCGACGAGACCCGCAACCATCGGGTAGCCACCCGTGCCCCGGACATGAGTCAGGCCCGGCATTTCCGAGCCGACCACGAAGCCTGAGACGCCGCCGGCAATCTGCGCCAGCCTGGCGTAGTGCAGCACGAAGCGGCGGTAGCTCCACTCGTCCGGAGCCGCACAGACGACCCGCTCCCCCTCGATGACGACATCCGAGGCGGCGACGCTGCCCAGGAACGCCGCCATCTGGACCTCGGCCTCGGCGGTGCCATCTGCGCTTCCGGGCGCCCCTGGCGCAGGCGTGCAGGTGATGCGGCCGCGCCAGGGATAGCGCGGCTGCCCGGGCAGGCCCGATACCGGGTCCGGCAGGGCATTGCCCGCTGGGATGTCCATCATCACGAAGGGGTAGAGCACCACGTCGAGGCCGTAGTCGTCGCGCAGGCGACGGATGAGGCGGATCACGCTCTCGTCCGAGGGCGTCCCGCCGAAAGCCGGCCGCCCCTCGGCTTCGCTCACCACGCGGGCCGTCGCACGATCGAGGCCCGCCACCGCCCATTCGGCACCGAGCGTCGGCTTGTGAGCGATCTCGACGCGCGGCGCGATCGTGCAGGCGCCCGCCCGCAGATCGTCGCCGAACCAGGTGACGACCAGCGCGACCCGCCGGAGGGCGGGGCAGAGCGCGGTGAGCTGGGCCAGCGCGGTGTCGACGTCGGCGCCCCCGTAGAGCTGGTGGCGGGTCAGGCTTTCGGTGACGCCCGGCTCGGGTTCGTGGCTGACGGCCCGCGTTTCGTAGACGAACTCGCCCGCGCCGGGGATCAGCGTCACGGCCCGGATCATCTGGGCGAGGCCTTCGACGGGCCGCACGACCTCGAAGGAAAATTGCGGGACACGGTTGCCGTAGTCGGCGAGAGGGAAACGCTCGAACACGACATAGGCGAGCCCGCGATAGGCCGGAGTCTCGCCGGCCTCCTTCGCCGCGATCAGCGGGTCGGGCTCCTGCGCCTCGTCGCCCTGATGGACGCGCATCGCGACCGTCGTGACGTCGAGTTCGCGCCCATCGGCCCAGATGCGACGCACGAACGCGATCCGCCCCTCGCACAGGCCGATCGCGAGATTGGCATGGTAGGCATAGGTCGTCTCGATCGTCTTCGCCCGCGGGCTGCCCTTTCCGCCGGTCTTGGTCCGGGTCACCGTGACCTTGATCTCCTCCTCGAAGCGGGTCGCCCAGATCAGCTGCCCGCCGAGGCGGGCCCGGCCATAGATTCGCGGGATCGCGGCCCCCTCGGTCGCGGCCAGGCCACTGACCTCGGTGAGGCGCGGCCCCTCGACGCGGCGCGTCGAGGCGGACCCGCCGAGCAGGGACTGGTCGATGCGCGCCCCGGCGATGCCGCCCAGCGCCTGGCCGAGCACGGCACCGATCGGGCCGCCGACCGCGCTGCCGAGCGCACTGCCCGCGACCTGCAGAAGGAGAGTCGCCATCAGTCGATTACTCCCGGAAAGGAGAAGGCGTGGCTGAGATGCCGCCACCACCACGGCGTGAGGGCGACCTCGGCGACCGCTGCGCCGTCATGGGCGTGGATGATGCGGTCGGGCGCGCTGAGGATGGCGCAGTGCTTGGCAGGCAGATGCGCCCGCCAGCGAAACAGCAGCACGTCGCCCGCTCGCGCCTCTCCCGGTTCGACGGGGACGAGATGGCGCAGCGCTGCGGCGGCCAGCGTTTCCGTCCCGAGACTTTCCGCCCAGCCCGGCGTGTAGGGGGGCGGCTGCTCGGGCTCGCTGCCATGGAGATCGCGCCAGACCCCGCGCACGAGCCCGAGGCAGTCGCAGCCGACGCCTCGCAGGGAGGCCTGGTGGTGATAGGGCGTGCTGATCCAGCCCCTCGTCGCCTCGACGATGTCGTCACGGAGCAGGGGCGCCTTCATCGGAACAGGCTGCCACCGTCGAGGGCGCCATCACCCGGCCGGACGCCGCCGATGATGAAGTCGTTGCCGGGAATGTGCGGGAAGCCGCGGAAATTGACCCCGTTGCCGAACTTGGCCCGGCAGGTGGCGAAGCTCTTGTCGCAGCCGGGGGAGACGGTGAAGGGATCGCCCGGCCGGATCGCCGCCGGCGACGCCTGCCAGAGTTCCAGCGAGGCATCCATTCCGGTCGCAGCGTGGCGCTTCACCTCGGTCGCAAAACCGATCGCGTCCCCGCCGGTGAAGACCAGCCGCCCGCCGGTCATGTATCCGTCCGCGAAGGCGGCCAGCGCCGCCGCCGTCAGGCTCAACCGGCCGTCGGTCGTTGTCACGGCGGCTTCGGCGACCGCCAGCGCGACCCCGCAGCGGGAATCGCCGAGATCGGCCGAGCATGAGCGCAAGTAGAGCCGCCCCCGCTCCTCGTCGAAGGCCTTGGCCAGCCCCCGCACCTCGGCCGTGAAGGCGCCGTCGCTGCGGCGAACCTCGCCGACGAAGCCGGTTTCGAGACGGAGTCGCTGGGCGGGATCGGCCCAGTTGACCAGCCAGAGCGTCACCCTGGCATCGTCATAGAGCCCGCGGGCGAGATCGGCCTCGTTCAGTCCGCTCGCCGCGAACGCGCCCGCGACGTCGCCGCCTCCGACCGCGAAGCCGAGCTCCGCGCTCGTCTCCGCCGCCTCGAGCCCGGTCGTCGCCGCGAAGGTGACGCCGTCGAAGACGAGGGGGCCGTCATGGTCGGTGAAGCCGAGGACGAGACCGTCCCGCCGCGTCAGGCTCCAGCAACGGCAAAGCGTGGTCGCGCCCTGGGCCAGATGGTCGGCCAGGGCCTCGGGGATCGCGCGCATGGGACAGCTCCTGCAGGGCTTCAGGACAGGATCTCGACGACCGGAATCCGCGGGATCTCGCCGGCCTCGAAGGCCGAGAGGTCGATCTCGATCGCGTCGATGTCGAAGCGCACCGGCACGTCGAACAGGAAGCCCGCCGTGACGACGGCGCCCGGCGCGGGCGCATGGCCGGCTGCGAAGGTCACCAGACCGTTCGTTGCGTCGCAGGTGACGTGGGCGGGGTCGACGGCCGTTCCATCGACCGCGACCATGACCTCGCCGGGAACCGGTTTGCGGATCGGGCGGCGGTAGGTCGCCAGGCCCGTGCCGTAATGCTTGCAGAGCTGGAAACTCGCCGTAAGGCCATCGCCGGTGCCGATCGCCAGGTCGGTCGCCGTGGGGCCCTGCGAGGGCGGGCAGCTCTTCCAGTCGAGGCCATCGCGCCAGCGGAAGCCGTAGAGCCGGCCGCGGCGCTCCTCGAAAAAGGCGACGACCTCCGCCAGCGCATCGAGGCTGCGGATGCCGAGGCCGGCATCGTAGCGCCGGCGGGAATGGGCCCAGCGGCTGTTGCGCACTTCGCGGCCCGACGCGAGCGCGACGATCTGCGTCAGGCGCTCGGGCCCGCCACGCGCCCCACGGGCGATGTCGGTCGGAAAGCGGATCTCGTGGAAATCGCTCATGAGCACCCCGTTTCAGAGCGCGCGGCCGCCGCGGGCGACGGCCCGTGCGATCGCGGCCGACACCTGCGCCTCCGAGCGTCGGAAGCTGTCGGCATCCGGCGTCGAAACCTGGACGACGACGTTGAGCGGGCGGCGCGTCTCGGCCGAGGAGCGGACGCCGAGCTTGCCGTCGGCGCCGCGCGACAGCGGCAGAATCGCTTCGGCCCCGCGCTCGCCCATCAGCCCGAGCCCCCGCCCGAGCGGGAAATAGGCGGGCGAGGCGATCACCCCGCCTTCGGCGAAGGCGGCGACCGGAGCGGTGGCCCCGCCTCCCAGGCCGACGCCGCCGAACAGGCCCGTCAGCCCCTTGATCCCCGTCCCCAGCAGGCTGGAGAGGCTCGACTGGAGAGGCTTCAGCGCCGACTTCAGCAGCGTTTCGGTGATCGAGCGACCGACGCTGCGCAGCACGTCCTCGAAGCGCTTTCCCTCGATGATGCCCTTGGCGAAGGCGTTGGTGATCGACTTGCCGAAGCTTGCGGCTGATTTGTCGAGGCTCTGCGTCAGCGAGCCGAGCGAGCGCAGATCGGAGAGGCGGGAGGACAGGTCGATCTCGTCGTCGGCCATGGTGGGCCTCGCTTTCGAACAGGGGGTGGCCGCCTGGTCAGGCGTCGGGATGGGCCGCCATCAGCGCCTGCAGATCGACGCGCCGGGGCGCGGTCGCGGTGTCGGCCGGTTGGTGAACCCGCAGGGCCGCGACGATTTCGCGTGGTGTCGCGGCCCAGAACACGGCCGGCGGCCAGCCAAGCCGGCCGAGCCCGAACGCCATGACCTCGCGCCAGGGAAAAGGAACGGCCTCCGCCGACGGGCTCACGCCGCCGGCGGCAGCGGAGGGCGCGGCGTGTCCGCTGCCTCCGGAGCACTGTCGTCAGCGCCGAAGGTCGCGTCGAGCAAGGCGATGGCGGCCTTGATTGCACCGTTGAGGCCGCCATCGAAGCCGAGTTCGGCAACCTGGCGATCGTCGATTGTGGCGCCGGCCCCGCGCAGCCCGGCACCGAGAATGCGGGCAAGATCGCGGGCCGAGAGCCGGCCGGAGGCAAAGCGCTCGCCCAGCGCCGGCAGGCTGTCGACGCTGAAGGCGTGTTCGAGTTCGGCGAGCGCGCCCAGCGTCAGCCGCATCGGCAGCGCCTCGCCCTCGACCATCAGGGCGGTGTCGCCCCGGTGCCGGTTGATCATCGCCGCCTCCTCAGAGGGCCGTGAAGGCGAGCTGGCCGGCCGACTCCAGCGACAGGTCGAAGGTGACCTCGCCGGCATGGTCGCCGCGAT
Organism: Bosea sp. RAC05; assembly: GCF_001713455.1. Lineage (NCBI taxonomy): Bacteria > Pseudomonadati > Pseudomonadota > Alphaproteobacteria > Hyphomicrobiales > Alloboseaceae > Allobosea > Allobosea sp. RAC05. The sequence continues at coordinate 1,965,978 of NZ_CP016464.1, read as the reverse complement.
ACTCCAGGCTCGAGAGCTGGAAGGGGCCGGTCACGGTGCCGAAATCGGGCACGATCACCTGCCAATTGCGGATCACCCCATCGAAGAAGATCTGGCGCACCAGCGCGTCCGACGCCTCGTCCTTGAAGATGCCGGCGCCGCTGATGGCGGCGCGGCGCATGCCGGCTCCCGCCAGCAATTCGCGCCAGCGACCGGCGGATTCGGAGTGCGTCACGTCCACCGCCTCCGCATTGAACGCGATCTGGCGCGCCCTCAGCCCGGCAACGGTGACGAACACCCCACCCGCATCCGCCGCCTTGAGCAGCAGGTCCTTGCCCTTCTGTGCCGACATCCGGCCTCTCCCTCATCACGATGTGTTTGAAATCATGGTGCTTCCGTCACCGCGCGGAAGCGGATCGCGACGGATGCCAGCCCGGTCGCGGCGTCGCGGGCCAGGCGGTGCGAGCGCCAGCGCAGATTGACCAGCCGGTGGCCCGACAGCGTGAGACCGGCCCCGTCGAGCAGAGCGACGATGCGCGCGGCGGCTTCCAGCGCCAGCCGCGACGAGCCGCTCTCGCCGGCCCAGACGGTGAGGCCGAACTCCTGCTCGCAACCGCTGTCGCTGCCGGTCGACCAGTCGCGCGCCTCGACCTCGCCATGCACGATGTAGGTGCCGCTAGCGCCCCGCGGCGCCTCGTCATGGATGCGGGCGGGGCCGATCAGGGCCGTGAGGCCTGGATCGGCCTCGAGCCGCGCCTGGATCGCGGCGCGAAGCGCCAGAATGGGGTCACTCAAGGTCCGATCTCCTGCACCAGACAGACCAGCCGGCGCCGGCCGCCATCGGGGTCGGCCACCGCGCGGATGTCGAAGAGGCGGTCGCCGTCGCGCAGGCGCTGGCCGGCATCGACACCGGCGCGCCAGCGCAGGGTGACGCGGTGTGTCGCGACCTGCTCGGGCCGCCCCCGGCGCCAGCGCTCGCCGCCAGCGATCCATTCGAGCTGGGCCCAGACGGCAGCCACGGTCTCGTAGACCTGCGTTGTCCCGCCGAGACCATCGGGCGTCGCCACCGCGGCCTCGAGCAAGAGCCGCCGACGCAGCGCCCCGACGCGGGCCCGATCCGGGTTCGAAGGCGCCATGGCTCAGAGCCTCGCGCGGCGGAACGGCGCGACCAGCGCCAGGATCTCGGGCGGCAGGGCCTCGGCATCGCGCCCGACGACATCGCCCCGGTGCTCGAACCAGCGCGCGGCCAGGCGCAGGACCGCCTGTCGCAGCAGGGCCGGAACCGCGGCCGCGGTCGCTCCGAAACCGGCCACGACGTCGATCTCGATCGCGCCCTGGGCCCGGCCGATTTCCGGCACCTCCCCGACCACCTGCAGGAGCGGCGGATCGGCGCTGGTGTCGAGACGCAGGGCCGATGGCTGGACCGGCTGGGCAATGCCGAGCGCGTCATAGACCCGCGCGGCCGTGATCGCTCCGACGGGCGAGAGCGGCAGCCGCAGCGCGCCGCCCTGCGGCCAGCGATCGATCACGATGCGCCAGGCCTGATCGACGAGCAGGCGCCCCGACGCGGCTTCCACCATCAGCCGGGCGGCCGTGATCAGCGTGGCCAGCAGATCTTCCTCCGCCGTCTCGTCCAGGCGCAGGAAGGCGCGCGCCTCGGCCAGAGAGACCGGCTCCTCGGCCGGCGGGGTCAGGGCAAGCGGCGTCATGGGCGCTCCGATCGAGGGTTCAATTGCGGGGAGCGACGCGCTATCGAGCGTCTTCCGTCACCGGAGGAGCGCGATGCGCATCGGACGTCTGATCAGCCTGGGCAGCATCGTCTGCGGTCTGGCGCTGGCCGTGCCCCAGGCCGGCGCCGTGGTCGCCGGCCGCGAGGGCGGGCCGCTCGGCGGCTCGACGCTGATGGTCCTGAACGCACGCGGCGGCGTGTGCACCGGCATCGTGCTGTCGCCGCGAACCGTTCTCACCGCCGCCCATTGCGCGGCGGGCGGCACGGAACTGCGCATCCACTGGAAGGACGGCGGCGAGCCTGTTCTGCTGCCGCCTGCCGCCGTCGCGATGCATCCGGACTTCCGCGCCAACGCCGTCGCGACGCGGCAGCGCTCCATCGATCTGGCCTTGCTGCGCCTGTCCCAGCCCCTGCCCGGCCGGTTCAGGCCCGCCGATCTGCGCGATGGCGCGCCGCCACGCAGCGGGGCGCCGGTCGTGCTGGCCGGCTACGGCGTCTCGCGCGAGGGCGAGGCCCGCAGCACCGGCGTCTATCGCTCGGCGGCGCTTGCGGTGGTCGAGCCCTATGGGCCCGGCAAGCTGCTGCTCTGGGCGGCCGACCCCGTCGGAGCCGGCAAGACGGCGGGCCCAGGCGCCTGCCAGGGCGATTCCGGCGGTCCGATGATGGGACGGGACGGCGACGGCGTGATCGCGGTGACGAGCTGGTCGACCGGGCCTTCGGGGAAAAGCTGCGGCCTGCTCAGCCAGGGCGTTCTCGTCGCGCCGCAACGCCGCTGGATCGATGGAACGCTGGCCGGCTGGGGCGAGCGTGCCAACTGGTCGCCGGGTTCGTGAGGCAAAAGGCTGGACTGCAGCGCCGCAGCACCTAGATTGAGGGCGATATCACAACCGGTTCGCATCATGACACCGCGCCGCTTTCTCTTCGTCCTGACCTGCGCCCTTCTCGTCGGCACCACGCCGGCGCTGGCGGTGGTGGGAGGCGTGCCGTCGCAGGATGTCCGCGGTGCCCGCGCCTCGACGCTGCGGGTCGAGACCAGCCGCGGCGAGCTCTGCTCCGGAGCCGCGATCGCACCGGAACTGGTGCTGACCGCGGCCCATTGCCTGATGGGCGGTGGATCGGTCAGCGTCGTCAGCCTGGACACCAAGTTCCGCGCCCGCCGGCATGCCGTCGTCGCCGTCCTGCCGCACCCCAGTTTCGTGCCGGGAACGACTCCGCGCACCCAGCCCGGGGCCGACCTCGCCATGCTCCGGCTGGCGGCCCCCTCCCTACCGACATCCAGCCCGTCACCCTGGGCGGCAGTCTCTGGCAGGGCGAGACGGTGACCATGGCCGGCTTCGGCCTCTCGATCGAGACCAACAAGAACACCGCGCGCCGCCTGCGCGAGACCCGGCTGGTCAATGCCGGCAACTACACGACGCAGAACACGGTCAAGGTGGCGGTCGATGCCGAGGCCAAGGGCGAAACGCCCGGTGCCGGCGCCTGCCGCGGCGATTCCGGCGGGCCGGTGCTGCGTGGTGACATCCGCTCGCGCGATCTCGTGGGGATCGTGAGCTGGTCGAGCGGCCCGCTCAACACGCGCGAGCGGCGCATCTGCGGCGGCTTCACCGCGATCACGCCGATCAGCGAGCACCGGGTCTGGATCACCGACTCGGCCGCGCGGCTGCTGGCGCTCGGCCCCAGTCCGCGCGCGGGCGAACGGGCCCCGCCCGCGGCGAGCTACAGCTGGTGGTTCGCCCGCTGAGGCGTGTCGTCCCCGGCGGGCGAAGAGACCCGCGTCAGACGGCGAACCTCAGCCCCTTGATCGCCGCGAAGTCCTGCACGCCGCCGCCGACCCGCTTGGTCGTGTAGAACAGCACATAGGGCTTGGCCGAGTAGGGATCGCGCAGGATGCGCACGCCGGCCCAGTCGACGACGAGATAGCCGCGCCGGAAATCGCCGAAAGCAAGCGCGATCGCGTTGTTGGCCATGTCGGGCATGGTCTCCGCCTCGACCAGCGGGAAGCCCATCAGCGTCGCGGGCGCGCCGATCGAGGCCGGCGGCTGCCAGAGATACTGGCCGGTCGAGTCCTTGAACTTGCGCACGGCGCCTTGCGTCTTGCGGTTCATCACGAAGGACGCGTTCTGGCGGTAGCCGGCCTTCAGCGCATAGACGAGATCGACCAGGATGTCGGAGGGGTTGGCCGTGGCGAACGCGCCGGCGACGCCGGTGTTGAGCACGCCGATGCTGCCCCAGTTCCAGCTCGCCTCCGCGACCATCGGATAGGCGAGGAAGCCCTTGGGCTTGTCGATGCCGTCGCCGCTGACGAAGGCCGCGCCCTCCTGCTCGGCGAAGGCGCTCTCGACCTCCTCGGCGATCCACTGGTCGATGTTGACGATGGCGTCGTCGAGCAGGGTCTGCGTCGCCGCCGGCATGGCGTAGAGTTCCATCGCCGGGAAGCTCAGCTCCGCCAGGGTGGGCGAGCTGGTCTGCGGGCGCGCCGCCGTCTCGCCGACCCAGCCCGAGGCCGGCCCCGTGGTCGAAAAGGCCTTCTTGTAGGTGCCCGACGAAATCGTCCGCACCGTCGCCAGCGCGCGGATGGGCGAGGCGGTCGAGAGCCGCCGCAGGATCTCGCTCTCGACGCTGGAGGGCGCGAGATAGCCGCCGTCCGGACCCGAGCCGGCCGAGAGCGCCTTGCCCTCGAGCCGCTTCAGGCCGCCGGCCTCGCCGCTGCGGACATAGGCCGCGAAAGCGGCCTTGTGTTCGCCGACCAGCGGATCGCGCGGCTCGTCGCGGCCGAGCGCCGGGCGGCTGCGGTCCAGCGTCAGGCGGTCGAGACGGCGCGTTGCGTCGTCGAGGGCGGCGTCGATGCGCGCCATCTTCTCCTCGGTCAGCGGGTCGACGCCGTGGCGGCTCTCGATCTGGGCCAGGCGCTCGTCATTGCTGACGCGGTAGCTCTCCAGCGTGTAGCGGAGGTCATCGAAGGCCAGCGACAAGTCGGCGCCGGCGGCCTTGCTCTCGGGACCGTGGGTGACAGTGGTCATGGTCTCTCCTTCGGGAAAAGAACGGTTTCAGGCGTGAGCGAAGGCGGCGTAAGAGGACCGCTGCGCGGGGCGCAGCGCCTTGACGGCGGAGATCCGGGCCTGCGGCAGCATCGGGAAGGTGACGATCGAGATCTCCCAGAGGTCGATCCGCTCCAGCCGGCGCAGGCCACTTCGCGGCTCGGTGCGGGCGCGCTCGGAACGGAAGCCGATCGAGAGGCCATCGACAGCCCCTTCGCGCATCAGGGCGTGGATCTCCCGGGCGCGGGCGACGGCCAGCGAGAGCTGCCCCCTGACGAAGAGTCCGCGCGAATCCTCGGTGAGCGCCAGCCAGCGGCCGATCGGCTCGGCCGGATCATGCTGCCAGAGCAGCTTGACGCCGGCTGAGCCCCGCCGCGCCAGGCTCTCGCGAAAGGCGCCACGCTCGACGATGTCCTTGCCGAGATCGGCGATGCCGAACAGGCTGGCATAGCCCTCGAACAGCCCGTCGAGCCCGATGCGCGCCGGCGGCAGCGGCAGGAACTTGGACTCGCGGTCGCAGGGGCCGGCGGAAGGCAACGTCCTCATCGCGCCCGCTCCCCGGCCTTGCCGACACCACCCGCACCGCCTTCCAGCCGCGCCAGATTGCGCAGGAAGCGGCCGAAAGCCTCCGTGTTGGCCGGGCCGCGCGCCGGCTGCCGCGGCGGGCTATGGCCCGGGCCGGAGGCTTTTGGCGGGGCGGGCTTCTGCTCTGCGGAACGTGTCATGGCTGGTCCCCCTCGTGACGGGCGTTGAAGCGGTTGAGTTCGCGCACGAAATCGTCGAAGCGCCGGTTGGCGGCTGAGAGCTCGCGCATCACGAACCAGGCTGCGGCCGAGGCCGTCGCAGCCCAGAGCAGGAGCCCGAGATGGCCGACATCGGCGCGCCCGACGAAGGCGGTGACGATCTGGTCGAGCAGGTTCATGGGTTCGCCTCCCCCGCTCGCGGCGCCCGGCCGTAGCCGACCGCCTCGCGCTTCTCGTCCTCGCTGAGGAAGGTCGCCGCGCCGAGCCGGCGCCAGAGCGATTCCCGCTCGTCCGCCAAAGCCTCGATCGCGTCGAGATCGGGCTCCAACGTGAGTTCCCCGCCGAAGGCCGGCCCCAGCCACTGCGCCAGCGACTGCGCCGTGCGCCGCACCAGCGGGATCGCGGTCTGGCGCCAGAAGGCGCGGTTGGCCTCGGCGAAATTGGCGTGGGTGTTGTCGCCGGGCAGGCCGAGCAGCAGCGGGGGCACGCCGAAGGCGAGCGCGATCTCGCGCGCCGCCACGCCCTTGGCCGCGACGAAATCCAGTTCCGCCGGCGTCAGCGAGAGCGGTTTCCAGTCAAGCCCGCCTTCCAGCAGCAGCGGCCGGCCGGCATTGCGGGCGCCCTGGAAACTCTCCTCCAGTTCGGCCTTCAGCCGCTCGAACTGCGCGTCGGTGAGGCTCGCCCCGTCCGGCCCGTCATAGACCAGCGCGCCGGAGGGCCGGGCCGCATTGTCGAGCAGGGCCTTGTGCCAGGCGCTGGCGGCGTTGTGGATGTCGAGCGAGCAGGCGGCGGCCTCGATCGGCGAGAGGCCGTAATGGTCGTCGACCGGGTGAAACAGGGTCAGGTGCAGGATCGGCGGGACGACGCCCTCATCCTGACGGAAGCGGATGGTGTCGCCGCCGACGCTGTAGTCATAGGCTTCCGGCCAACCATCGCGGCCGGGCACGACCTTCATCCGGTCGGGCCGCAGCGCGTAGAGTTCGCGCGGCTCTCGGCCCGTGCCGGCCGCCTCGACATAGGCGTTGCCGGCGACGAGCAGATGCCCGAACAGCATCTCGCGGAAGGCGATGCCGCCCTGGCGTGGATTGGGCCGGTCGATCAGCGCGAGCGCCGGATGCTCGGGCATTTCCCGGTCGCCGACCTTGGCGATCAGCGGCGTCTGGGCCGCAGCCTCGGCGATCAACCGGACGCAACGATGCACGACCGGGTTGCGCTCATAGCCCTCGCGGGCGAGCGCCGCATAATCGCGCGGCGTCCAGACCGGACGACCGGCCTCGTGCAGGGCGATCAGCGGCCCGACGCGCGAGCGCTTGCGTTCCGGCGCGGCGAGGCCGCGCAGGTGGCGTAGGAAGTTGAGCATGGAGGTCTCGCTGTTGAAGTGATCCGTCATTGCGAGCGCAGCGAAGCCATCCAGAACGGCAGCGCGCGACGGCCCCTGGATTGCTTCGCTGCGCTCGCTATGACGGCGCGCCGCCCGAGAATGACGTCCGTTAAATCCCCCTCACCCGCGGCCGGCCCTTGGGGCCCAGCATCAGATGGGTCAGCGCCCAGACGAGTGCGTCGAGCCGGTCAGGCGAGCGGCCGGAACTCAGGCCGCCGGGGCCGAAATCGCACATCTCGTCTTCCAGCGCGGGAAAGGCGCCGGCATGGCGCACTCGCGCTTGCGCATAGAGCGCCGCCACAGGCTCGGCCCGCAGATATTTGCCCCGCGTCGCCCTGACCGCGCTCACCGGCACGCCGGCATCGACCTCGCGGATGACGGCGGTCGCCATCTCGCCGCCCTGGTTGACCTCGACGACGAGCGCATCGGCCTCGAAGCGCCGGTAGAGCGCGACCGCCTTGGCCGCCCATTCATGCGGGCGGGCTCCAGACACCGTCCCGTCCTCCAGCACATGGCCGAGGCCGTCGCCGTCGAGGCCGGCGACGACCAGCCCGCAGGAATCGGCGCGGGCCGAGGACGAGGCCGGCGGATCGACCGCCACCACGATCCGCGCCAGGGCCGGCGCCTCCCGCTCGCGGCACTCCTCGATCATCGCCCGCGTCCAGAGCGCATCGGCGCTTTCCTCGACCAGTTCGCCGTCGAGTTCCTGCCGGCCGAGCCGCGTGCCGCCATAGCTGAGCGTCACGCTGCGGATGAAATCGGCCGCGAGGTTGAAGCGGTTGGCGCTCGTCGCCGCGCGGCTGACGGCCACTTGCGGGTCATCCAGCAGGCGCTTGATCAGCGGCACGGGGCGCGGCGTCGTGGTGATGATCTGGCGCGGCCGGTCGCCGAGGCGAAGCCCGAATTGCAGCATGTCCCAGCTCTCCTGAATGTTCGGCCATTTCGCCAGCTCGTCGGACCAGGCGGCACCGAATTGCGGGCCGCGCAGCCCTTCCGGATCTTCCGCCGAAAACACCTGGGCGATGGCGCCATTGGGCCATTCGAGCCGCCGCCGCGAGGGATACCAGCTCGGCCGCTCCCAGCGCGTGTGGATCGCAAGCAGTCCGGAGACGCCCTCGATCATCACGTCGCGGACCTGGCCTTGCGTCTCGCCCACCAGCGCGATGCGTTCGGTGGCGGCCGGCGCATAAGGCTCCTGCCCCAGCGCCATGCCCTTGACCCATTCGGCGCCGGTGCGGGTCTTGCCCGCACCCCGACCGCCAAGCACCAGCCAGACACCCCGGAGCGGGGGTGGCGGCGGCATCTGGTCCGGCCGCGCCCAGATCGTCCATTCGACGATCAGAACCTCGTATTGGTCAGGCGTCGCCGTGGACAGGAGTTGCCGCAACAGCGGGATCCGTCTCTCCGGCGGCAAGGACTTCAAGACGTCGTGCAAGCTCCTTTCGGAGTTCGGCGACGTGGCGCAGTCCGGCGGCGGGCGAGAGTTCATCGGTGGATTTGTCCTCCCGGCCGGGCGCCGCCGCGTCGAGCGCCACCAGTTCGCGCACGGTGCGGGCGAGCACAGCGAGCGCCTTGGCCTCGGTTTCGCTGGCGGCTGCGCCCTTCGGCAATTCGTCGAGCCGCGCCTCATGCGCATCGAGCTGGCGCTGCGCCGCGCGCCAGAGCCGCGTCACCACGGCCTTGCGGCCCACGGACAAGCGCTTGCCCTTCGCGACCGGCAATGCCGGCGCGTCATCATCGGAATCGGACATGGGAAAACCTCGCAGGGCCCGACATGCGAAAGCCGCCGGCGGATGAGCGCGGCGGCTTGGGCGTCTGGTCACACTTCGTGAGCGTTCCTGATGTCTAGCGGATCAGCGTGACGCTGTCAAGGGATATTTTCCTACTTGCGACACGAGAGCTTTGGCGTACGGTGCGGGAGGGCAGAGTGGAGTCTTTCATGGCTTGGGCCAAACCAGAGTACACAAAAAGTCAGGTTGACCGTGCTGGCAAAGCGATCGCAGCGGATGCTGACATATTTAAAAATGACATTCATTACAGCATCATAAATAACTGGCGGTCTTCTCACGCATACCCGCTGAATACATTTCAAGTCACCTTGCGGAACAAAGCGAATTCATTAAGTCGAAATTTCTCTGTCTCGCAACGCATCAAGAGACTCGAATCTATTAAACGGAAATTGTCTTCTGGGACAATGCAACTTTCACAGATGCAAGACATTGCTGGATGTAGAGCCGTCGTTGAGAATATTAAGATCGTAAACGCCTTGTACGATAAATACCACTCTTATGGCGACCACTCTTTAAGGAACGAGAAGAACTATATCCTAAATCCGAAAGATGATGGTTATCGAAGTTTGCATCTGATATTTAAATACAAAGGCCGCGATACACGAAAAGATTACGATGGACTTCAAATAGAAATTCAAATCCGCTCGCAAGATCAACATGCTTGGGCTACAGCAGTTGAAGCAGTTGGCACCTTCACCAAGCAGGCATTGAAATGGCGAGGCGGAAGCGCCGAATGGCAACGTTTTTTTGCTCTAATGAGTTCAGCAATTGCAGTACGAGAGGACAGCGCGCCCGTGCCAGGAACGCCAAATAGCCTAACAGAATTGCGTAAGGAGATCGCGCAGCTTTCGAACCAACTTCGTGTTAAAGATACACTCAATGCGTATAATCTAACTCTCCAATATGTCGGCAACCTCAGCAAAAGCGACGCTAAAATTCTACTTGTTCACATGATACCCGGCGAAAACAAGGTCGCAGTCCGAGGCTTTCGCCTGAGAGATTCTCAGATTGCTAACCAATCATATATTGACCTAGAGAAAACAATTCCATCAGATTCATCGTCTCAAGCAGTTCTTGTGCGCGTCGATTCGCTACAAGCGCTGCAGCGCGCATATCCAAATTACTTCCTTGATACAGGCCGATTCTCTACCATCTTGAATGAAATACTGCGCAAGTGAGAACTACACCTCCTCCTTCTCCACCCATTTATACGTCACCGCCGGAACATACTGCTCCATGCGGTCGAGCAGGGTCGCGGGCTCCGTGTCGGTGATTGTCATGGCGCGGTGGGTCTGCTTCAGGAAGCCGGCCTCCACCGTGTTGTCGAGGAAGGTCGCCAAGGGATCGTAGAAGCCAGCGACATTGAGGAAGGCGAGCGGCTTGTCGTGGATGCCGAGCTGGGCCCAGGTCCAGATCTCGAACAGCTCCTCGAAGGTGCCGATGCCGCCGGGCATGGCGATGAAGCCTTCCGACAGCTCCGCCATGCGGGCCTTGCGGATATGCATGGTCTCGACGATTTCGAGCCGGGTCAGATGGTGATGGCCGACCTCCTTTTCGCGCAGCGCGCGGGGGATGACGCCATGGACCTCGCCGCCGGCCGCGAGCGCGGCATCGGCGACGATGCCCATCAGCCCGACCGCGCCGCCGCCATAGACCAGCACCATGCCGCGCCTCGCAATCTCGGCGCCCATGGCGCGCGCGCCTTCGGCATAGACAGGATCATTGCCGGGGTTGGACCCGCAGAACACGCAGACGGATTTCATCGGCTCAGGCCCCCTTCGCGGCAAGTGCCTGCAGGATGCGTGCCCAGGAGCGCTGGCCCTTGTGGAAGGAGGAGAGGTCGTATTTCTCGTTGGGCGAATGCACCCGGTCGTCGTCGAGCCCGAAGCCGACGAGCAGCGTGTCGATGCCGAGCAGGCGCTTGAAATCGCCGACGACGGGGATCGACCCGCCCGAGCCGATGGTCACGGCCTTGCGGCCCCATTCCTCGGTCAGCGCATTCTGCGCCTGGCGCAGGGCCTGCGACTCGACCGGCACGGCGATGGCCGGCGAGGCGCCATGGGCGATGAACTCCGCCGTGACATCGGCCGGCAGCCGCGCGCGCACGAAGGCCTGGAAGGCGGCGGCGATCTTGTCGGGATCCTGCTGGCCGACGAGGCGGAAGGAGACCTTGGCCGAGGCCTTGCCGGCGATCACCGTCTTGGTGCCCTCACCGGTATAGCCGCCCCAGAGCCCGTTGACGTCACAGGTCGGGCGGGACTGGATCTGCTCGATCAGCATGCGCCCCTTCTCGCCGATGGAGTGCTTTAGCCCGATCTGGCCGAGGAACTCGTCCTCGGTTAGGTTGAGATCGGCCCAGTCGGCCTTCTGCTGGTTCGTCGGCTCCTCGACGCCGTCATAGAAGCCCGGCAGCGTGATGCGCCCGTCCTCGTCATGCAGCGCGGCGACGATCTTCGCGAGCACATGGACGGGGTTGGCGGCCGCACCGCCGAACAGGCCGGAATGCAGGTCGCGGTCGGCGCAGGTGATCGTCACCTCCTGATAGACCAGGCCGCGCAGCGAGGCGGTGATGGCCGGGGTCTGCCGGTCCCACATGCCGGTGTCGCAGACGAGCGCGAAATCGGCCTTCAGCTCGGCGGCATTGTCGCGGACGAAGGCCGGCAGGTTGACCGAACCCGATTCCTCCTCGCCCTCGACCATCACGGTCACGCCGATCGGCAGGTCGCCGGTCTCGGCGATCGTTGCCCGCAGCGCCTCGATGAAGGTCATGACCTGGCCCTTGTCGTCGCAGGCCCCGCGCGCGACGATGACCCGGCGACCGGGCTCGATCTCCTTGATCACGGGCGCGAAGGGCTTGGTGTCCCAGAGCTCCAGCGGGTCCACCGGCTGGACGTCGTAATGGCCGTAGAACAGCACATGCGGTGCGCCGGGCTTGGGCCGGTGGGCGAGCACGATCGGATGGCCGGGCGTCTCGCGCAGGCCGGCGGTGAAGCCGAGCGATTCCAGGTCCTTCGCCAGCCACTCCGCCGCGCGGCGGCTGTCGGCGGCGTAAGCCGAATCCGTCGAGATCGAGGGGATTTCGAGCCAGGACGACAGGCGCGCCAGCGAGGCGTCGAGATCGGCATCGAGGCGGGCGAGGATCGCAGGAAGCTGGGTCATGGCACTCGGCAAGGCTGGGCTCGTGCGGGAAAGCTGAGCCGATTCAGGTGACGCCATCATGGCAAGGCACGGGGGCGGCGTCAGCATCCGAACATGCAGGCAATACCAGCCCTGCAAGCGTGGCATTCACCACAGCCCTCATCCTGAGGAGCCATTTCGTCAGAAATGGCGTCTCGAAGGATGCTTTCAGGAGGCTCCAGCGATCGCTGGATCATCCTCCGAGACGCCGCTTCGCGCCTCCTCAGGATGAGGGCTGAGCCCGCGCTTGGCGCGCTTGCTACCGCTTCCCGCCCATCATGCTGCCAAGCACCCCGCGCAGGATCGCGGTGCCGACCTGGCGGCCGATCGTGGTCGCGGCCGAGCGGGCCGCCGAGGTCAGGACCTTCTCGGCCATGCTCTGCGGCAGGGCGCCGCCGCGGCTGCCGGGGCCGGTCTTCGGCCGCTGCTGCGGCGCGCCGCTGCCGCCGAGCCAGCCGCCGATCGTGTCGAGGATGCCGCCGCCCCCGGTCGTCGAGGCCTCAACGACTTCGCCTTCGGGCGCCATGTTCTTCCGGCTCATCAGCTCTTCATAGGCCGACTCGCGGTCGATCATCGTGTCGTACTTGCCCTTGAAGCCGGACTCCGTCAGCGCCTGCTGGCGGATCTGTGCCGAGCAGGGCCCGACCTGGGCCATCGGCGGCGCGATCAGCGTGCGCTCGACGACCGTGGGCGAGCCCCGGCCCTCGAGCGTCGAGATCAGCGCCTCGCCGACCGCCAGATGCATGATCGCCTCAGCCGTGTTGATCTTGGGGTTTTGGCGGAAGGTTTCGGCGGCGGCCTTGACCGCCTTCTGGTCGCGCGGGGTGAAGGCGCGCAGGGCGTGCTGGACGCGGTTGCCGAGCTGGGCCAGCACGGTCTCGGGGATGTCGAGCGGGTTCTGCGTGACGAAATAGACGCCGATGCCCTTGGAGCGGATCAGCCGCACGACCTGCTCGACCGCCGTCAGCAGCGCCTTGGGCGCGCCGTTGAAGAGCAGATGCGCCTCGTCGAAGAAGAAGACGAGCTTGGGCTTGTCGAGGTCGCCGACCTCGGGCAGCTGCTCGAACAGCTCCGAGAGCAGCCAGAGCAGGAAGGTCGCATAGAGCCGCGGATTGGCCATCAGCTTGTCGGCGGCCATGATGTTGACGATGCCGCGGCCATAGCGGTCCGTGCGCATCAGATCGGAGATTTCCAGCGCCGGTTCGCCGAAGAACAGGTCGCCCTTCTGGTTTTCCAGCACCAGCAGCGCGCGCTGGATCGTGCCGACCGTCTGCGAGGTGACGTTGCCGTATTTCGTCGTCAGGTCCTTGGCGTTCTCGGCGATGAAGCCGAGGATGGCGCGCAGGTCCTTGAGGTCGAGCAGCAGCAGCTTCTGCTCGTCGGCGATGCGGAAGGCGATGTTGAGCACGCCCTCCTGCGTCTCGTTGAGATCGAGCAGGCGCGCCAGCAGCAGCGGCCCCATCTCCGAGATCGTGGCGCGGACGGGGTGGCCCTGCTCGCCGAAGACGTCCCAGAACACGGTGGTGAACTGGTCGGGCTCGTATTTCACGCCGATCTCCTCGGCGCGCTTGAGGAAGGGCGGCTTGGAATCGCCGGGCGCGGCGATGCCCGAAAGGTCGCCCTTGATGTCGGCGGCGAAGACCGGCACGCCCTCGCGGGCGAAGCCCTCGGCCAGCACCTGCAGCGTCACGGTCTTGCCGGTGCCGGTGGCGCCGGTGACGAGGCCGTGGCGGTTGGCGAGCTTGAGCAGGAGGGTCTCCGGCTTCCAGCTCTTGCCGATCAGAATCGCGCCGTCATCCGCCATGGGCCTGCCTGTTGTGCTGTCGATGGGTCACGGCCAAGGATGTAGCGAATGGCGGTCGTCGGCGGAAGCCCGTCCGGTCGCCGGACTATCGCATCCGCCCAATCGTTGATATGTGAACTATCTGGCCATCCGCGCCGCAACCGACAGGATCGACATCATGGACGAACTGATTTCCCGCGTGATCGCGGCCTCGGGCCTCAACGAAGAGCTCGCCCGCAAGGCGATCGGCATCATTCTCGCCTTCCTGCAGAAGGAGGGCCCGGCGGCCGAGATCGGGCAGCTGATGGCGGCCCTGCCGGGCGCAGAGGAACTCGCCGCCGCCGAGGGCGGCGCCAAGGGCGGCCTGATGGGTATGGTCGGCGGCCTGATGGGCGGCAGCGGCGGCGTGATGGCGCTCGGCGGACAGCTGATGGGCGCCGGCCTGTCGATGGGCCAGATCCAGTCCGTCTCGAAGGAAATGTTCGCCGTCGGCCGCGAGAAGGCGGGCGAGGATGCGATGGGCGCCATCGTCGGCGCGATCCCGGGGCTCGGCCAGTTCGTCTAAGGCGCCGCCGCCGCGATGGACCTTGCAACGCCGCCGCCAGGCGGCGTTGTCGTTTGCCCCCTCCCCGGCGCGGGTTTGCGCAGCCGCGTTGCGACGAAGTAGGAATGGCGGCGCGGCGCCCCGCATGGCAATCACCGCCACGCAGCCGCGCAGCGGCTGATGACGAGGACAGCTTCGCATGACTTCGGCCCCGGACCCCGACCTGTCCTTCATGAGCGCGTTTCCGGCCCCGACGCAGGAGGCCTGGCGCGCGGCGGTCGACAAGGTGCTCAAGGGCGGCGATTTCGAGAAGCGCCTGGTGGCCAAGACGGCCGACGGCATCCGTGTCGAGCCGCTCTATCTGGCGGCATCCCCGCCGGCCCGGCCCCTGCGCGCGCAGGCCGGGCGCTGGCAGGTTACGGCCCGGCTCGACCATCCCGAGCCGGCCGAGGCGCAAAAGCTGGCTCTGGCCGATCTCGAGGGCGGCGCGAACGCGCTGACGATCGCCTTCGCCGGAGCCCACGCCGCACGCGGATACGGGCTTGTCGCAAAGGATGTCGCTGCTCTCGATGCCGCTCTCGACGGCGCAATGCTCGACCTGATCCAGTTGCGACTCGACCCTGCCCCGGAGGGTCGCATCAACGCGCTGCTGCTGGCCGCGCTGGTCGAGATGCGCGGGCTTTCGCCCGAGGCGCTGTCGCTCGATTTCGGCATGGACCCGATCGGCGTCTTCGCCGGCACGGGCGGGCTCGCGGCCTCCTGGGCCGAGGTCGGGCGCCGTCTCGCCGCGACGATCCGGGCGCTGAAGGCGCGCGGCTTCAACGGCCCCTTCGTCACGGTCGACACCCGGCCCTGGCACGAGGCCGGGGCCAGCGAGGCGCAGGAACTGGGCTATGGCGTGGCGAGCGCCATCGCCTATCTGCGCGCGCTGGAAGCCGCAGGCTTTTCGCTGGAGGAGGCGCGCGACGCGATCTCCTTCACGCTGGTCGCCGACACCGACGAGTTCCTGACGATCGCCAAGCTACGGGCGGCCCGCCTGATCTGGGCCCGCATCCAGCGCGCCTGCGGGCTGACGCCGGCGCCGATGGTCCTGCATGCGGAGACGGCCTGGCGCTCGCTGACGCGGCGCGACCCGTGGGTCAATCTGCTGCGCGGCACCATCGCCACCTTCTCGGCGGGCATCGGCGGCGCGGACTCGATCACCGTGCAGCCCTTCACCGCAGCACTCGGTTTGTCGGATGCCTTTGCCCGCCGCATCGCGCGCAACACCCAGCTCGTGCTGCTGGAGGAGGCCAATCTCTGGCGCGTCGCCGACCCCGCCGCGGGCTCCGGCAGCTTCGAGACGCTGACGCAGGCGCTGTGCGAGCAGGGCTGGGCGCAGATGCAGGCGGTCGAGCGGCAGGCGAAGGACGGCCTGCCGGGGATCCTCGCCGCGCTCACCGCCGGCACGGCCCAGACGGCGCTGGAACATCAGCGCGACGCGCACGCCAGGGCGATCGCGACGCGGCGCGAGCCGATCACCGGCACGAGCGAGTTCCCGAACCTCAGGGAGGCCGCGGTTGCCGTGCTGGATGTGGCCCCAGTCACCATCGGCACGCCGACGGGCCGGACCGGAACTGCGCCCGATCCCGACGCCCTGATCGCTCGGCTCGCCGCAGGCGCCGAACGCCAGGAGGGCCTGATCGCGCCGCAGGACGGCTTGCGGGCGAAGGCCCTCCCGTCGCAGCGGCTGGCCGAACCCTTTGAGACGCTGCGCGACCGGGCCGATGCGGCGGCCGTAAAGCCGGTCGTCTTCCTGGCGACGCTCGGGCCGGTCGCCGATTTCACGGCGCGCGCCGGCTTCGCGCGCAACCTGTTCGAGGCGGGCGGTCTCGCCGCCCCGGTCGGCGACGGCTTCGCGCAGGACGGCGGCACCGATCTCGCCGCGCTCACGGCCGCCTTCACGGCCTCGGGCGCAAGGCTCGCCTGCCTGTGCGGGGCGGACGCCGCCTATGCTGCCGAGGGCGTCCCCGCTGCGCAGGCGCTGACGGCGGCGGGCGCGACAGTCTGGCTCGCGGGCCGGCCCGGCGAACTGGAGGAGGCGCTGAACAATGCGGGAGTGAGGTCGTTCATCTATGCCGGCTGCGACGTGCTCGACGCGCTGCGGCGCGCGCACGATGCCACCTGAGGAGACCGGGCCATGACCACCATCGCCCTGACCATCGCCGGCTCGGATTCCAGTGGCGGCGCCGGCATCCAGGCCGATCTCAAGACCTTTGCGGCCCATCAGGTCTACGGCGCCAGCGTCATCGTCGCGCTGACCGCGCAGAACACGAGGGGCGTGAGCGCGATTCATGCCGTGCCGGCGGCTTTCGTCGCGCAGCAGATCGACGCCGTCTTCGAGGATCTCGACGTCGCGGCGGTGAAGATCGGCATGCTGGCGACGGCCGAGCTGATCGAGACCGTGGCCGCGGGGCTGAAGCGCCACAAGGCGCGCAACATCGTGCTCGATCCGGTGATGGTTGCGGCCTCCGGCGCGCGGCTCCTGGAAAACGAGGCCGTCGCCGCCATCCACCGCCATCTCTTCCCGCTGGCGACGCTGATCACCCCCAACCTGCCGGAAGCGGCCGCCCTGCTCGGCACAAGCGAGGCGCAAACCGAGGACGCTGTCGAGCGACAGGCGGATGCGCTCGCCGCGCTCGGCGCCGCCAATGTCCTGATCAAGGGCGGGCATGGCGGCGGCGACAACAGCAGTGACCTGCTCCTGCTCGCGGGCGGCAGCCGCCAGCGCTTCGCGGCGCCGCGCCTGACCACGCGCAACACCCATGGCACGGGCTGCACCCTGTCATCGGCCATCGCATCTGGGCTGGCAAAGGGGCTTTCGCTGCCGGAGGCCGTCGGCCAGGCCAAGACCTACATCTCGGCGGCGATCGCGGCGGCCGACGAGGTTCCGGTTGGCCATGGGCACGGACCGGTGCATCATTTCCACCACTGGTGGGATCGTCAGGACGGGAGACAGCCATGACAGCCATCCCGGATTTCACGACGCTGGCTTATGCCGACGGCACCAGCCCCGCCTCTCCCGCGCTGCCGGCCGGCGAGGCCTGGCTGACGCCCGAGGGCATCCCGGTGAAACCAGTCTACGGACCAGAGGATCGCGACGGGCTCCCCTTCGTCGACACCCTGCCGGGCATCGCGCCCTATCTGCGCGGGCCCTACCCGACGATGTATGTCAACCAGCCCTGGACGATCCGGCAATATGCCGGCTTCTCCACAGCGGAGGATTCCAACGCCTTCTACCGCCGCAATCTCGCTGCGGGGCAGAAGGGACTCTCCGTCGCCTTCGATCTGGCGACGCATCGCGGCTATGACTCAGACCATCCGCGCGTCGGCGGCGATGTCGGCATGGCCGGCGTCGCGATCGACTCGATCTATGACATGCGCACCCTGTTCTCCGGCATCCCGCTCGACCAGATGAGCGTCTCGATGACGATGAACGGCGCCGTGCTGCCGGTGCTCGCGCTCTACATCGTCGCGGCGGAAGAACAGGGCGTGCCGGCCGCCAAGCTCTCGGGGACCATCCAGAACGACATCCTCAAGGAGTTCATGGTCCGCAACACCTATATCTATCCCCCCGCCCCCTCGATGCGGATCATTGGCGACATCTTCGCCTACACCTCGGCCCATATGCCGAAGTTCAACTCGATCTCGATCTCCGGCTATCACATGCAGGAGGCCGGGGCGACGCAGGACCTCGAGCTCGCCTATACGCTCGCCGACGGCGTCGAATACATCCGCGCCGGCCAGCGCGCGGGGCTTGGGGTGGATGCCTTCGCGCCGCGCCTGTCCTTCTTCTGGGCGATCGGCATGAACTTCTTCATGGAGGTCGCCAAGCTGCGCGCCGGCCGGCTGATCTGGGCGAAGCTCGTCAAGGATTTCGGCGCACAGAGCGAGAAGTCGCTGCCCTTGCGCACCCATTGCCAGACGTCCGGATGGTCGCTGACGGCCCAGGACGTCTTCAACAACGTGCCGCGCACGATGATCGAGGCGATGGCGGCGACGCAAGGCCATACCCAGTCGCTGCACACCAACGCGCTGGACGAGGCGCTGGCGCTGCCGACCGACTTTTCCGCCCGCATCGCCCGCAACACGCAGATCCTGCTGCAGCAGGAGAGCGGCACGACCCGGATCATCGATCCGTGGGGCGGGTCCTATTATGTCGAGCGGTTGACGGCGGAACTGGCGACCAAGGCCTGGGGCCATATCCAGGAGGTCGAGGCGCTCGGCGGCATGGCCAAGGCGATCGAGGCCGGCATCCCGAAGCTGCGCATCGAGGAGGCGGCCGCCAAGACCCAGGCGCGCATCGATGGCGGGCTGCAGGCGATCATCGGCGTGAACTGCTTCAAGCCCGACAACGAGGCCGCGATCGACGTGCTCAAGGTCGACAACGCCTCGGTGCGCGCGCAGCAGCTCGAGAAGCTGAAGCGCCTCAAGGCCGAGCGCAACGAGAGCGAGGTTCAGGCCGCGCTCGCCGCCCTGACCGAGGGGGCGAAGGGCGAGGCCAATCTGCTCGACCTCGCGGTGAAGGCAGCCCGCGCCAAGGCGACCGTCGGCGAGATTTCGCTGGCGATGGAGCAGGTCTTCGGCCGTCATCGCGCCGAGATCAAGTCGATCTCGGGCGTCTACAAGCGGGAGGTCGGCACGATGAACCCGGCGGTGATGCGCGTGCAGATGATGACGCAGGCCTTCGAGGAGGCCGATGGCCGCCGCCCGCGCATCCTCGTCGCCAAGATGGGGCAGGACGGGCATGACCGCGGCCAGAAGGTCATCGCCTCTGCCTTCGCCGATCTCGGCTTCGACGTCGACATCGGCCCGCTCTTCGCCACGCCCGACGAGGCGGCCCGCCAGGGTGTTGAGAACGACGTCCACATCATCGGCGTGTCGTCGCTGGCGGCAGGCCATCTCACGCTGGTGCCCGAGCTCAAGGCGGCGCTCGCCAAGGCCGGCCGGCCCGACATCATGATCGTGGTCGGCGGCGTCATCCCGCCGCAGGATTTCGAGGCGCTGATCGAGGCCGGTGCCTCGGCGATCTTTCCGCCCGGCACGGTCATCGCCGATGCGGCCGAGAAGCTGCTCGAGGACCTCAACGGCCGGCTGGGCTATGTCCAGCGCACGGCGGCCGAATAGCGGACAGGCGCGGCCGGCGGGCCGCGCCTGTCCCATGATCACGGGCGTCGCTGCGCGACACTAGCGCCAGCCGTGACCATAGCCGTAGCCGTAGCGGGGCGGCGGCGGACGGAAGCCGTAGCCGTCATGGTGATGCCAGCGGCGGCGGCCCCAGTAGCCGTGGAAGACGGGCGGCGGCGGCCGCCAGCCATGCCGGGGCGGACCCCAGCCCTCCTCGTAGCGGCCCCCGAAGGCCTCGGCGGGGGCAGGCGCCACGACGCTGCCGGCGGCGAACACGGCAGCGCCGAGAGCGAGCCCGGCCAGCGCGGTAACGACGAATCTGCGGGCCATGATCCTTGTCCTGTTGCGGGCTCGGGCCATCCCCTCGCCTCGACCACGACCATGGCGGATCGCATCTGAACGGGGATTGAGGCCGCCATTCACACGCCGTTTAGCCAGGATGGGTGGAACCAGCTCGCGCCGACGCTCAGGCGCCCAGGGCCTGGCGCCGCTTCAGCAGCAGCGAGGCCGCGATCACCACCGTGGCGACGAAGCCGATCAGGATGGTGCAGGCGGCATTGATCTCGGGCGAGACGCCGAGCCGAACCGCCGAATAGAGCCGCATCGGCAGGGTCGTGGCGCCAGGCCCGGTGGTGAAGCTCGCGATGACGAGGTCGTCGAGCGACAGCGTGAAGGCGAGCAGCCAGGCCGCCGCCACCGCCGGCGCGATCAATGGTAAGGTCACCGTCCAGAACGTGACCAGCGGCGTGGCGCCGAGATCGCGCGCCGCCTCCTCCAGCGAGCGGTCGAAGCCGACAAGGCGGGCCTGCACGACGATGCAGGCGAAGCCGAGGCCGAAGGTCGCGTGGGCGATCGTCACCGTCCAGAAGCCGCGCTCCACATCCGCCGCCACGAAGAGCAGCAGAAGGGAAAGGCCGGTGATCACCTCCGGCATCACCAGCGGCGCCAGCGCCATGCCGGAGAACAGCAGGCGCCCGCGGAAGCGGCCCTGCCGCGCCAAGGCCAGCGCGGCAAGCGTCCCCAACACGGTTGCGAGCGTGGCCGAGACGAAGGCGAGGCGCAGGCTGAGCCAGGCCGCCGACAAAAGCGGCTCGTTGGCGAGCAGCGTCCCGTACCAATGCGTCGAGAAGCCGCCCCAGACGGTGACGAGCCGCGAGGCGTTGAAGGAATAGGCAATCAGCGCGAGGATCGGCAGATAGAGAAAGGCGAAGCCCGCGACGAGGGCGAGGATGAGGCCGGGGCCGAGCCGGGTCATGCCCTGCCTCCCGCCTCGCCGGCCCGCGCCAGCCGCGCGCGCTGCAGCAACGCCAGCGGCAGGACCAGCACCACCAGCAGCACGACCGCCACGGCCGAGGCCAGCGGCCAGTCGCGGTTGGAGAAGAACTCGGTCCACAAAACCTTGCCGATCATCGTCGTGTCCGGACCGCCGAGCAGGTCTGGAATGACGAACTCGCCGATGGCGGGGATGAACACCAGTACCGAGCCGGCCAGGATGCCGGGCAGCGAGAGCGGCAAGGTCACCGTCACGAAGGCCCTGAGCGGCGTCGCGCCGAGATCGGCGGCGGCCTCCAGCAGGCTGCGATCGAGCTTCTCCAGCGTCGCATAGAGCGGCAGCACCATGAAGGGCAGGTAGGAATAGACCATGCCGATCAGGACCGCGGTCTCGGTATTCAACAGTCGCAGCGGCTGATCGCTGAGGCCGAGCGCCGCCAGCGCCATGTCGAGCAGGCCCTCGGGCCGCAGGATGCCGATCCAGGCGTAGACCCGGATCAGGAAGGAGGTCCAGAACGGCAGGATGACGAGCACGAGCAGGATGGCGCGCCAGCGCGCCGGGGCGCTCGCCATCGCATAGGCGAGCGGATAGCCGATCGCGAGCGCGATCAGCGTCGTCAGCGCCGCGATGCGCAGCGAAAAGAGATAGCTCTGCCAGTAGAGTGGATCCTCCCAGATCAGCCCGAAATTCTCGAGATCGAGCCCGGCCAGGAAGTCGCGCAGCGCCGCGAAGCCCTCGAAATGCGGCGCATAGGGCGGCAACGCGGTGGCGGCATCCGACAGCGCGATCCGCAGCACCATGACGAAGGGCGCGAGGAAGAAGAGCCCCAGCCAGAGATAGGGCACGGCCACGACCAGACGGCCTTGTGCCTTCACGAGCGACACCGGCCCGCTCACGGCTTCAGCACCAGCCCGGCCTCGACGTCCCAGGACAGCCAGACCGTATCCTCCCAGGCGAAGGGGCGCTCGATCCGGCGCGAGCGGTTGGTCAGGGAGACCTTCAGGAGCTGGCCGTCGTCGCCGCCGATCATGACCTGAACCATCGTCATGTCGCCGAGATAGCCGATGTCCCAGATCTCGCCGCGGACCTTGTTGGTGCCCTGGGCCGGCTCGTCATGGCTCAGCGCGATCTTCTCCGGCCGCAGCCCGACGAGGACCGGCTCCCCCGGCGACAGGGCCGGCGCCTCCTCGTCGAGTTCGACGATGCCCGCCAGCGGCGTCATCACGCTGACGAGATCGCCGTCGACGGATTCGACGCGGCCCTCGAGGATGTTGATATCGCCGACGAACTCCGCGACGTGGCGGCTCACGGGGGCCTCGTAGATCACGTCCGGCGGGGCGATCTGGACGAGCCGGCCATGGTCCATCACCGCCATGCGGTCGGCCATGGTCATCGCCTCGTCCTGGTCGTGGGTGACGACCATGAAGGTGGTGCCGAGCTTGCTCTGGATGTCCATCAGCTCGAACTGGGTGGCCTCGCGCAGCTTGCGGTCGAGTGCCGCCATCGGTTCGTCCAGCAGCAGGAGCTTCGGGCGCTTGGCGAGCGCGCGGGCGAGCGCGACGCGCTGGCGCTGCCCGCCGGACAACTGGTCCGGGCGGCGCTTGCCCAGCCCGTCCAGCTTGACCAGCGCCAACATCTCAGCCACGCGCCGGTCGATCTCGGCCCGCGGCAGCCCCTCGCGCTTCAGGCCGTAGCCGATGTTGTCGGCGACGCTGAGATGGGGGAACAGCGCATAGGACTGGAACATCATGTTGACCGGCCGCAGATGCGGCGGGACAGCGGTGATGTCGACGCCGTCGAGCAGGATGGCGCCCGCGTCGGGCGTCTCGAAGCCCGCCAGCATCCGCATCAGCGTGGTCTTGCCGCAGCCGGAGGGGCCGAGCAGCGCGAAGAACTCGCGCGGGTAGAGCGAGAGCGAGACATCGGCGACGGCGGTGACGCCGCCGAAGCGCTTCGTCACGCCGCGGAACTCGACGAGCGGCTGCGCGGCGGGATCGTTCCAGGGCTGGAAGGCGCGACGCACGCTGCCGGGCGATGCCTTGCGCATCGCGCCCGCCCCTCGCCCCCTCTGCTCGCTCACGCCCGTGCGCTCACTTTGCCCGCCCGCTCACTTGCCGGTCTTCACCCGGGTCCAGAGCCGGTTCACCAGCCGCTGCGACTTCTGGTCGTAGGGGGTGATCGTGTAGAGCCGCGCCATCACCGCATCCGGCGGATAAATGCCGGGATTGTCGCGCACGGCCGCCGAGAGCAGCGGTTTCGAGGCGATGTTGCCATTGGCATACTGGATGAAGTCGGAGTTCTTCGCCGCCATGGCGGGGCGGTTGACGAAGTCGATGAAGGCGAGCGCGGCTTCCGGATTGGCCGCATCCTTCGGGATCACGAAGGAATCGAACCACATCAGCGCGCCTTCCTTCGGGATGGAATAGGCGATCTCGACCTTGTTCTTGGCCTCCTCCGCGCGCTTCTTCGCCTGGAGGATGTCGCCGGAATAGCCGACGGCGAGGCAAATGTCGCCGTTGGCGAGCGCGTTGATGTATTCCGACGAATGGAACTTCTGGATGTGCGGGCGGATCTTGCGCAAGAGCTCGCCGGCCTTGTTCAGGTCGGCCTCGGCCTTCGAATCCGGGTTGAGGCCGAGATAGCGCAGCGCCGCGGGGAACATCTCCTCGACCGCATCCAGCACATGCACGCCGCAGTTCGAGAGCTTCTTGAGCTGGTCGGGATCGAACAGGATCTTCCAGCTGTCGATCACCGCGTCAGGGCCGAGCCGTTCCTTGATCTTGGCGACGTTGTAGCCGATCCCGGTCGTGCCCCACATGTAGTTCACGGCGTGCTTGTTGCCGGGGTCGTATTTGGCCAGCCGCCCCTGGATCTCGGGCCAGGCGTTCTTCAGATTGGGCACCTTGGCGGCGTCGATCGGCGCATAGAGGCCGAGCGGGATGTGGCGCGGCAGGAAGGAGGCGGTGACCACGATCAGGTCGTAGCCGGTCTTGCCCGCCAGCAGCTTGGTCTCGACCGTCTCCATCTGGTCGAAGGTGTCGTAGACGACCGTGATCCCGGTTTCCTTCTTGAAGGCGTCGAGAACCTCGGGGTCGACATAGTCGGACCAGTTGTAGATGCGCAGTTCCTTGCCCTGCGCCGCGGCCTGGCCCGCAACGGCCAGCGACAGGCCCAGCGCGAGACCCGAGACGATTCCCTTGAACCAGCGGCCAGACATCATGATGCGTTCGATTCCTCTCCGGACAGGCGGCGCAGAAGCTAACAGCTTGGCGCTACGTCTCAAGCCGTTGTGATCCCGCACCGCGCCGATCGATCTTGCGATGCAACAGGACTGCCACATATTGCCATCATGCGCGCTGCCCGCCTCCTGCCTCTCCTGTTCCTGCTCGTCTTCATCGTGCCGGTGGCGACCCACGCCGCCTGGTGGTCGATGCAGGGAACGGCCGATGACTGGCGCCGGGCCGACTGGTCGAGCGCGAAGCTCCTGCCCGCCGCCTCGACCGAGCCGGAAGCCACCGTCCATGTCTTCGCCGCCCGCGTCGGCCGCTGGCGCGGCGTCTTCGCGCATCATTCCTGGGTGGTGGTGAAGGAGGCCGGCGCCAGCGCCTATACCCGCTTCGACGTGGTCGGCTGGGGCACGCCGGTGCGCGTCAACCACCGCGAGGCCGACGGGCGCTGGTACGGCAATCTGCCGGAGCCGGTGGCCGAGATCCGAGGCGCGGCGGCGGAAGCGCTGATCCCGCGCATCCGCGCAGCGGTGAAGAGCTATGCCTATGCCACGCCCGGCAGCTATCAGGCCTGGCCCGGCCCCAACTCCAACAGCTTCGTCCAGCATGTCATGGCCGAGGTGCCGGAACTGGCGCGGGCCCTGCCACCGACCGCAATCGGCAAGGATTTCCGCGAGGACGGCCTGTTCGCCGGGCTGACGCCGAGCCGCACCGGCATCCAGGCGTCGCTCTACGGGCTCGCCGGTTTCACGATCGGCTGGGTCGAGGGCGTCGAGATCAACCTGCTCGGCCTGGTGGCGGGCTTCGACCTGCGCAGTCCGGCGCTGAAGCTGCCGGGCTGGGGGCGGGTTGGGGTTTAGGCGACACGAACACGCCCACCGTCATTGCGAGGAGCGCAGCGACGAAGCAATCTAGGAGGACGGCGAGCGGGCCGGCTGGATTGCTTCGCTGCGCTCGCAATGACGGGCGGCAAGCCTCACACCGCTTCCAGCGCCTGGGCCAGGTCCGAGATCAGATCCTCGATGTTCTCGATGCCGACGGAAATACGGATCAGCGCGTCGGTGAGGCCGATCTCCTCGCGCAGTTCGCGGGCAACGCCCGAATGCGTCATCGCGGCGGGGTGCGAGACCAGCGTCTCGGTGCCGCCGAGCGAGACGGCGAGCTTCATGATCTGGAGATTGTCGAGCAGCGCGAAGGCCTCCTTCTCGCCGCCGACGACGTCGAAGGCGAAGGTCGAGCCGGCCGCCGTGCATTGCCGGTCGAACACCGCCTTGCGCGGGTCGCCATCCTTGAGGTCGCCGAGATAATGCACCTTGGCGACCTTCGGATGGGCGGAGAGGTAGTCCGCGACCAGCCTCGCGTTCTCGTTGGCGCGGCTCATGCGGATGTCGAGCGTCTCGAGCGAGCGCATCAGCATCCAGCAGGAGTTGGGGTCGAGCTGCGTGCCCAGCGAGCCGCGCCAGCTCTTGACCTGCCGCACCAGCGCCTCCGCGCCGCTGATCGAGCCGCCGACGAGGTCGGAATGGCCGCCGACATATTTGGTCAGCGAGAGCAGCGAGAGATCGGCCCCCTGCTTCAGCGGCTTCTGGTATTTCGGGCCGAGCATTGTGTTGTCGACGACGACCGGCGGGCGGTGGCCCTGCGAGGCTTCGAGCTCGTCGGCGATCAGCTTGCAGGCGGCGAGATCGACCAGCCCGTTGGTCGGGTTCGCCGGCGTCTCGACCAGGATCATGCCGACGCGCCCCTTGGCCGCGGCGGCCTTGGCGGTCTCGCGCATCTGCGCGATGTCGAGCCCGTTGGTGAAGCCGAAGGGCGTGACCCCGAAGGCGCCCATCTGGTTCTTCAGCAGGGTCTCGGTGCCGCCATAGAGGGGGCGGGAATGAATGATCGTGTCGCCCGGTCGCAGGAAGGCGAAGCAGGTCGTCGCGATGGCCGCCATGCCGCTGGCGAAGACGGCGCATTTTTCCGCCTCGTCCCAGATCGCCAGGCGATCCTCGAGGATCTCCATGTTCGGGTGGTTGAAGCGCGAATAGACCAGTCCGGGCTTCTCGCCCGGCTTGGGCTGGCGGCGGCCGGAGGTGAAGTCGAAGAAATCCTTCCCCTGCTGGGCGTTCTCGAAGACGAAGGTCGAGGTCAGGAAGATCGGCGGCTTCAGCGAGCCTTCCGACATGGCCGGCGAGTAGCCGAAGCCCATCATCAACGTCTCGGGATGCAGCTTGCGATTGGCGATCCGGTCCTTGTGATAGCTGTCGTCGCTCATGATGGCCTCGCTGTCCAACGGGGTGCGCCGCAGAATGCGCCCAAGGCGATAACATAAGCGTAAGACGCAGCGATTGCTTGGACGGTTCCACCCCTCTATGGCAGTACGAGAGTGAGATCCTTCCATAGTTGAAGCAAGTGGGAGCAGTTTATGCTCGATAACGTCGATCGCCGCATGCTGGCCGTCCTGCAGGAGGATGGCCGCATCACCAACCAGGATCTGTCGGAGAAAGTCGGCCTGTCCCCGACGCCCTGCCTGCGCCGCCTCAAGCGTCTCGAGGAGAGCGGTGTGATCCAGGGTTATTCGGCAACCGTCGATCCCAAGGCCTATGGCCTGCCCTTCAGCGTCTTCGTCTCGGTGCGGCTGTCGCAGCAGACGCAAGAGCACATCGCCGAGTTCGAGAAGGCGGTCGAAGGCTGGAACGAGGTCACCGAATGCTACCTGATGACCGGCAGCCAGGACTATCTGCTGCGGGTGCTGACGGACGGCATCGAGGGCTATGAGCGCTTCCTGAAGCAGAAGATGACGCGGCTGAAATGCATCCAGTCGGTCGAGTCCAACTTCGCGCTGGCGACGGTGAAGAAGCGCATCGGCCTGCCGCCGCTGTGAGCCGCTAACGCCCCGCGAAGAGAGCCTCCGCCGTGGCGGCGGCCATCCGCCGCGAATCATGGCCGACGCCAGGCACCACGATCGTGCGCCAGGGGCTCTCCACCTTCAGCCGCGCCGCCTCAGTGGCCGCGACCGCCATGAAATGACGCCCGCGCGCCAGCCGGTTCGAGCCCTGCGCCTCGGCGCCCCGGCTGTGGTTCAACTGCGGATGGGCAGGGTCGTCGTCCCGCTCGCCGAGCATCACCAAAACTGGTTTCGCGAGGGCGGCCCCCAGCGCCGCCTCGGTCGCAGGCGTTCCGTTCAGCGAATAGGGATAGGCCAAGCCGCCCGCCTCGCCCCGCAGAGGCAGGGTGTAGTAGCCGGCATTGGCGCTGATCGCGGTCGAGAAGCGTGCCGCCGGCATCAGCAGGGCCATGCGGTGGACGAACTGGGCGCCGGCGGAATGCCCGAACAGGACGTAGCTCGATCCCGCCACCCTGCCGCTGGCCAAGGCGCGATCGAAGAAGCGTTCGATGCTGGCATAGAGCCAGCGCGCCGGGTCCGTCTCGTCGCGCACGCCGCCCTGCTGGAACAGCCGCGTCGGGAACCGGTCGCGGTCGAAATGCGGCGCGGCGATCAGCAGGCCATGGCGCTCGGCCGCCTCGACCCAGTTGTCGCGCGCGGTCTCGGCATTGCGCTCGAGGCCGTGGATTGCGATCAGCAGAGGGCAGGGTTTGCCCGTGCAGGCCGCCGGCACATAGGTCTCGACATTGATCGGCTCGGCGCCGGCGGGCGAGACGTCCTCGTGGATCACATGGCTGCGGCCGGGCTCCTGGAACGGCGTCGGGTCATGGGCCGCGGCGATCTGCGGGCAGCAGGCCAGCAGGAGCATTGCCACCAGAACCCGGCCGACCGTCGACATCGCTCCACGCCTCCTCGGCGCGGAGTTTGCGCGGGACCGCCCGGCCGGACAAGCCGCTCAGGCGCCCTTGCCGCGGTCCATGGCGCGGCGCACGACCTGCGTGACCTCGCTGTCGGAGAGAAAGAGGTCATGCCGCAGCATGCTCCAGCCCCGGCCGGAGGTGTCCGCGACGCGCACGCCCAGGGCCTCCAGGCGCGAACGGTCGGCCGCTCCGGCGCGCGCGACGCCACCGGCGATGCGGGCGGAGATCGCCAGCGCCCGGTCGCCCGGGTCGATGATCAGCGTCATGCGGCGGGCGAGCGGGCCGAGCTTGCCGACCGTCTGCTCGAAGGCGTCGATATCGATGTCGGGCGAGGCGAGGACGACGGATCCGATCCGGGAATAGACGTCGGCGGAATCGCGCAGCTCGCGCAGCCCTTCCAGCGTCAGGAAGGTGCCCATCGAATGCGCAACGATGTGGATGCGGCCGACCGTCGGATTGGCGACGAGGGCCTGCAGCGCCTTGACGAAGCCGTCGCGCGACCAGAGCGCGCTTTCGCGGTCATAGGCATAGTCGAACAGCTTGCCGCCGGACGGCCAGGAGAAGATCGCGGTGCGGCCCTGGAATTCGAGCGAATGCGAGAGCTGGCCGGCGCTGCGCGCCGCGGATTCGAAGGTCTCGTTGTAGCCATGCACATAGAGCAGCACATCGCGGCCGGTCGCCGCCTGGGCGAAGGCGCGGCCGGCATCGGCGGAGGTCTGGCTGTCCAGTCCCAGCACCGCCCAGTCGCCGCTGACGGCGGAGGAGACGCGGCCCGAAATCCCGTCGGCGGGCGGTGCGAGGCGCGCTTCCGCGAAGGTGAGCGAGCCGCGATCGGAGCCGAAGAAGGGCTGGCGCGGGCCGACCGGCTTGCGGGTCGTCACCACGAGCAGCTCGGGCTCCTTGCCCAGCGCCGAGGCATCGGCCCGGGTCGGCTCCGAGAACGGCGAGACGGCGACTTCGCTCTGGGCGCAGGCCGAGAGCGCGAGTGCGAGCAGCGCGGCGAGCGCCGCCCGACGGCAAGAAGATGCGTGCCGTAAACCAAGCATCGTGTCGGGCATCCAGTCGATGATGAGGGGGCCGAATTGGCCAGTCCCCCCTTAACGACAGGCTAACGCGGCCAGAATGCGGCGAGGCTCTCGAACACCCGCGGTTCGACGCCAAGCGTGGCTCAGCGGCCACCCGAGATGATCGTCACGGGTGCCGTCACGACCAGCCCCACGGTCGAGCCCACTGTGCCGACGACGCCGCCGGCGATGTCGCCGAGCCGGTCGCCGAGCTGGGGACCCGCCGTGGCGATGCCGCCATCTGCCTGCAGACGCTGGCCGATCATCTGCACGACCTTCGGCGAGGAGGCGAACTTGCTGTGGTTCAGCGGGTCGCCCGACGTCACTTCCGAGAGGTCGATGATGCGCGCGCCGAGCTTCTCGAGTTCCGCGATAATCTCTGTGTCCTTCGCCGAAACGGCGCCCAACCGCGTCTTGTCACCGGCGAAGCGGCGGGAAAAATCGAGCGCGCGATCATCCGCCGAGACGAAGACGGTGACCGGACGCTTGATCTCGCGCATCTGGGTCCTGAAAACGTCGAGATCGACGTCGGGCGCCGCAAGCATGACGTCGCGAAGCTTGCCGCCGAAGGTTCCGTCGCCACGAATCGAGGCCTGGCGAAGCGACTCCAGCGTCAGCAGCGTGCCCATCGAATGCGCCAGGATGTCCATGCGCGTCGTGCCGAGATCGCGCGCGATCGCCCGCAGATTCAGCTCGAGGAAGTCGCGCGAGTAATAGGCGCTCTCGCGATCATAGGGATAGGCGAGCAACTGGCCGCGCGACGGCCAGGTGAACAGCACCGGCACGCCCTTGAAGCCCGAGTCGTGAATGATCTGCGCGAACCGATAGGCGGCATCGGCGAAGTTGGTGTTGAAGCCATGCACGAAGACCAGCACGTCGCGCTGGGACGCGGGCCGCTTCAGGATCTCGCGGCGGACATCGGCGACGATCGGCGCGAGGTCGAGCCGCTGCACATTGGTGACGGCGAAATGCTTGGCCGGATCGCTCGGCCCCGAATCCGGCAGTTCGAGTTCGCCCGTCTTGTGGGCCCGCGGGACCGTGAAATCCAGGCGCGCGAACGCCAGCCGCGGCCCGCGCTCGCCATTGAAGTAGACAGGCTCGGACGAGGCCTCGCGCGTCGTCGCGACGAACATCTCCACCGTGCCGGCGATATCCGCGGGGACGCTGGCGGTGGGGTTGATCTGGAGCACGCGCGGCGTCCCGCAGGCGCCCAGCGCCAGCGGCGCGAGGACCGCCCAAACCAGAATCCGAAGCCGCATCGCCGCACGCGTCGTCATCATCGCCTGACAGCTCTCCCCGTGCGCGATGCACCGTCGAGACGCCCGCGCGCCTCACGATGACGGCAAGGCCGACCGGCGGAACCTTGTCGCTGGACCCTCGGCCTTGCTAGGGGAGCTTATGGCCGATCCTCCCGCTCCTGTCACCGCACTGGCCGCCGCCTTGCTCGCCGGCGACAGGGCGGCGCTGGCGCGGGCGATCACGCTGGTCGAATCACGCCGGCCGGACCATCGCCGCCAGGCCAGCGAACTGATCCAGGCGCTCCTGCCGCGGACCGGCGGTGCCATCCGCGTCGGGATCACAGGCGTGCCCGGCGTCGGCAAGTCCACGACGATCGACGCCCTCGGCAGCTTTCTCACCCAGCGCGGACACAAGGTCGCCGTGCTCGCCGTCGACCCCTCATCGACCCGCAGCGGCGGCTCGATCCTCGGCGACAAGACGCGCATGGCGAGGCTCGCGGTCGATCCAGCGGCCTATATCCGGCCCTCTCCCTCTTCGGGCACACTCGGCGGCGTCGCGGCACGCACGCGCGAGACGATGCTGCTCTGTGAGGCGGCGGGATTCGACGTCGTCCTGGTCGAGACGGTCGGCGTCGGGCAATCCGAGACGGCCGTGGCGGAGCTGACCGATTTCTTCCTGGTCCTGATGCTGCCCAATGCCGGCGACGAGTTGCAGGGCATCAAGAAGGGCATCATCGAACTCGCCGACATGATCGCGGTCAACAAGGCCGATGGAGCGGGTGCGACCGCCGCGCGCGCCGCCGCGGCCCAGTATCAGGCCGCACTGCACATCCTGGCGCCGGCCTCTCCGCTCTGGTCGACGCCCGTGGTGACGATCTCGGGCCTGACCGGCGACGGGCTCGACACGCTCTGGGCCAGGATCGAGGATCACCGCGCTCGCCACGAGGCGAAGGGGCTCATCGCCGACAAGCGTCATCGGCAGGATGTGAAATGGATGTGGGCCATGGTCGAGGACCGTCTCAAGGCGAAGCTGCGCAACGACCCCGCGCTGAAGGCTGCGACGCCGGCGCTGGAAGCCGCCGTCGCGGCGGGCACGCTGGCGCCGACGCTGGCCGCCGACGACATCGCGCAGGCGCTGGGGCTCTGAGCCGATGACACAAGCGCGCCCCGACATTCTGGTCACGGGCTTCGGCCCCTTCCCGCGGGTGCGGGTCAATCCGACGACCGCCCTGGCGCTGGCCGTGACGACGCGGCTCCAGGCCGCCGGCTTCGCCACCGAGGCCCTGATCCTCGAGACGAGCTATGCTGGAGGGCTGCCACGGCTGCGCGCCCATCTCGCGGATTCGCGCCCCCGGGCGATCTTGATGCTCGGGCTTGCCGCACGCGCCCGCAAGATCCGGGTGGAACTCTTCGGCCGCGGCCATGCCAGCCCGCTCCATCCCGACGTCAGCGGGGCGACTCCGACCGCGAGGCCGGTGCCGGCTGCCCTTCCCCTGCGCACGACGGCCCCTCCCCAGGCCGCGCTGGCGGCTCTGCGCCGCCGCGGGCTGCGCAGCGCGCTCTCGCCCTCGGCCGGGCGCTATCTCTGTGACGCGTGCTATGCGGCCGCCCTCCGGCCTAACCGCAGCAGCGGCGTGCCGGTCATCTTCATCCATGTGCCCTGGCTGCGCCCTGCCCCCGGTTCGCGCCCGTCACGACGCGTCGCGGGCTTTCGCCCGGCGAAGGCGGTGCTGGTGGCGAGCCTCGCCGAGATCGGGGCCGCGCTCGCGCGTCAGGGCCGCGGGGCCG
Source organism: Bosea sp. RAC05 (assembly GCF_001713455.1). Classification (NCBI taxonomy): domain Bacteria; kingdom Pseudomonadati; phylum Pseudomonadota; class Alphaproteobacteria; order Hyphomicrobiales; family Alloboseaceae; genus Allobosea; species Allobosea sp. RAC05. The sequence continues at coordinate 1,934,266 of NZ_CP016464.1, read as the reverse complement.
GCTGATCGGCGTGCCGGAACGGCACAGGCGCCGTCGGCACGGCGCTTGAACCACCGCTCGCATGGCGCAAACCCCTCTCGCGATATCGCGGCGTTCGCTGCTGGCCATGGCTGTTTTCGGGACAGGCTCGCTCGCGGCCGCCCCGGGGCTCGGCCAGTCTTCACGCGCCGCCAAACCGGTGCCCCTGGGCGGGCTCGGGCTCGAGGCGGCCCCGTTCGGCTTGCGGCCGGGCGCCGCCGAGGATCAATCGCAGCGCCTGCAGAGCGCGCTTGCCGAGGCCGCGCGGCGCCAGGTTCCGCTCGTCATCGCGCCGGGGCGCTACCGCATCGGCCGCGTCAGCCTGCCGGAGGGAGCAAGCCTGATCGGCGTGCCGGGCGCGACGACGCTGGTGGCGGCGCAGCCCGGCCCGCTGCTCGAGGCGCGTGGCACCCAGCGATCGTCGCTGACCGGCCTGACGCTGGACGGGCTCGGCCTGCGCGCTGCCGGCCGCCAGGGCCTGCTGACGGCCGAGGATGTGGAGGTCCTCCAGATCCGCGACTGCGCCTTCACCGATGCCGGCTCGGTCGGGCTCGTGATCCATCGCACAGGCGGCGACATCGAGAGCAGCAGCTTCCGCACCATGCGCGAATCGGCGCTGTTTTCCCTCGACTCGCGGGGGCTTCGCATCGAGCGCAACTCCGTCGAGGATTGCGGCAACAACGGCATCCAGCTCTGGCGCGGCCAGGCGGGCGACGAGCGCTCGATCGTGCGCGGCAACCGCGTCGAGCGCATCCGCGCCGACGCGGGCGGCGACGGCCCCAATGGCAATGGCATCAGCCTTTACAGGGCCGGTGGCGTGATCATCGAGGGCAACCAGCTGCGCGACTGCGCGCTGACCTTCATCCGCAACAATTCCGGCGCCAGCGTCCAGATTCTCGGCAACCAGGGGCGGCGCTGCGGCGAGGTCGGGCTCTATTCCGAGTTCGCCTTCGAGGGCGCCATCATCGCCAACAACCTCGTCGAGGATTGCGCGCAAGGAGCCAACATCACCAATCTCGACCATGGCGGGCGCTTGAGCGTCTTCGCCAACAACATCGTCCGCCGCGCCCGCAAGGGTCTCTATCCAGGCGTCAAGGAGCCGATCGGCGGCCTGGGCGTGCATGTCGAGGCCGAAGCCACCGTGACCGGCAACGTCATCGAGGATGCCAGCGAGATCGGCATCTCGCTCGGCTGGTCCTGGGGAATGCGCAATCTCGTCGCGACCGGCAACATGGTGCGCCGGACCGGCATCGGCATCTCCGTCTCGCTCGTCCCCAAACAGCGCAATGCGGTGATCTCGGGCAACGTCATCGCCGAGGCGAGCCGCGGCGCCGTCGTCGGGACCGAGTACGGGAAGGCGGTCACGGGGGATCTGACGAAGGCCCCCGACGCCCGGGCGGCGGGCGTGCGGGTCGAGAACAACGCGGTGGGATAAGCCGCGGCCGGTGGCTCAGTTGCCAGACGCCGCCCTCACCCGGCCGACCTCGATGCCGTTCCAGTTCGTCATCACGCTCTCGCGCAGCGGCGCGAAGGCGGCCAAGCCGGCCTCGTCCATCGGCAGGAACCGCGCGATCAGGTCGGCCATCACCACCTCCGCCGCACGGCCGGCACCATCGTCGCATTTCAGCGCGATGCCATAGCCCAGCTCCGGCAGGGTGCCGCAATAGACGCCTTCAGCGCCGGTCTTGATGAAGATGCGCTCGCGCAGCAGCTCCATGGCGCGGGTGTCGAAGCGGCCGGTGCCGGCCACCATGAAAGGATGCGCCGCGGCGGCCTTCCGGATGCGGGCGGCGGCCCTGGCACGCTCAGGCCCGAAGCCATGGCCGGTGCCGATGCGGGCGAAACCGAGGGCAAGAGCCTTCAGCGGCACCGCATAGGTCGGGATCGAGCAGCCGTCGGTGCCCATCAAGTCCGTCGAATGGGCGGCTCCGGTCACCTCCTCCAGCGCGCCGCGCACCGCCTTCTGCACGGCATGGCCGGCCTTCACATAGCCTGCGGGGTCCTCGTCGATCCCGCAGGCGAGGCAGACGAAGCCGGCATGCTTGCCGGAGCAGTTGTTGTTGAGCGCGCTCGGCTCGCGGCCGGCCCGGGCCAGCGCGCGTGCGGCGTTCTCGTTCATCGGCCAATGCGCGCCGCATTCGAGGCAGCCGGGCTCGCGCCCGGCCTTCGCCAGCATCGCCAGCGAGGTTTCGGCGTGCAGCGGCTCGCCGGAATGGGAGGAGACGGCAAGCGCGATCTCGGCCTCGGTCAGGCCGTAGCGGTCAGCGGCGCCGCTCTCGAGCAGCGGCAGCGCCTGGATCGCCTTCACCGCCGAGCGCGGGAAGACGGGGCGCTCGACATCGCCGGTGGAAAAGACCACGCCGCCATCGGCGTCGACGACGATGGCGGCGCCGCGATGGCGCGATTCGACCGTGCCGCCGCGCGTCACCTCGGCCAGGATCGGGTTGTCCATCGTCGTCTCCACAGCAAAAGCGTCCTGCACGAGACGCGCGCAGCCTTGTGCCGCCCATGGCTCGACCTGTCAAAAGCGATGGCGCACAGTGGCGACACCTGCCAAGCGGGGGGTGACGCGCTCCCGAAAGGGGGCTGCATCCGCAGATCGGGCGAGCCGGAGCGAGGGAATGTCGGGCGACTACGAGATCCAGTACAACAACCGCGCCCGCGTGCCGGAGCATCCGCAGATCATCGCGAGTTGGGCCCGGGATGCCGAGGCCTATCGCGCCGAGGCCCTGTGCGAGCTGGGCGTTTCCTATGGCGAGAGCGAGCGCCAGCGCTACGACCTGTTCAAGCCCGAGACGATGCGCGGCAACGCCATCGTCCTGTTCATCCATGGCGGCTACTGGCAGGCGCTCGACCGGAGCTTCTTTTCGCATATGGCGCGCGGGCTGAACCGGCGCGGCGTGCCCGTGGCGGTCGTCGGCTATGATCTCTGCCCGCAGGTCGAGGTTGGCCATATCGTCTGGGAGATGCAGCAGGCGGCCGCGGCCCTGTGGCAGCGCTACACGCTGCCGGTGGTCGCGAGTGGCCACTCGGCGGGTGGGCACCTTGCCGCCTGCCTGCTCGCGACCAACTGGGCCAATGTCGAGGAGAACCTGCCGGAGCATCTCGTGCCGGCGGCCTATGGCATCTCCGGCCTCTACAATCTGAAGCCGCTGACGGAGACCAGCATCAACGGTGCGCTCAATCTCAGCTTCGAGGCGGCCGAGCGCGAGAGCCCGCTGTTCTGGCCAGCGCCCTCCGGCCTGGTCATGGACGCCGTCGTCGGCGGCGAGGAGAGCGAGGAGTACTTCAAGCAGAGCCGCCGCATCGTCGATGTCTGGGGGCTGTCGGGCGTCCGCACCCGCTATGAGGAGATCGCCGGCGCCAACCACTTCACGGTGATCGCGGGCCTCGCCGATCCCGAGAACGCCATGACGCGCCGCATCGCCGAACTCGCCGGCGCTTGATCTGACGGGGCGGGAGGCTCTATCCAGATCGGGCGCGGCGGCTGCGGCGGGCGGCCTCCCGGCCGCCGGACGGGCCAGGCCGCAGACGAGATCCGGAGCCCGCGATGCAGACCTTCTTCGTCGAGATCAAATGCAAGCTCGGCAAGACCTATGAGGTCGCCAGCGAACTCGCCGATCGCGAGATCGCCTCGGAGATCTATTCGACGGCGGGCAATTACGACATCCTGGCGAAGTTCCATGTCGCGGCGGACGTCGATATCGGCCATTTCGTCGCCCAGAAGGTGCAGTCGATCCCCGAGATCGCCGACACCCATACGATCATCACCTTCAAGGCGTTCTGAGCCGCGTCGCGGCGCTCTGAGCGGACGCCGGCGAACCAGAAAGGCGATTCAGGCCAACGGCTTGAATCGATCGCCTCATCTGCTGCGCGAGGGCCTTAACAGAGTGATTCAAGGTCGATGGCCCGGCCCATGCTTCCCGGCCTGGCCATGACGGCGATCCCTGCCTGCGATTAATGCATTCACCGCGCTTGACGACCTCGCCCCATTCGCGCGACCTCGGCTGCTCCTGACATTGAGCCTGCGCCGCCGGAGCCGCCGCGATGAAGAGCAACCTGTCCCCCGATCTCCGCTCCGGCGCGCTCGTCTATCACCGCCTGCCGCGTCCCGGTAAGATCGAGATCCAGGCGACCAAGCCGCTCGGCAACCAGCGCGACCTCGCGCTCGCCTATTCGCCCGGCGTGGCGGCCGCCTGCGAGGCCATCGTCGACGATCCCTCCCAGGCCGCGGAGCTGACCTCGCGGCAGAACCTCGTCGCGGTCATCACCAACGGCACGGCCGTGCTGGGGCTGGGCGACATCGGGCCGCTCGCGTCCAAGCCGGTGATGGAGGGCAAGGCCGTCCTCTTCAAGAAGTTCGCCGGGATCGACTGCTTCGACATCGAGGTCGAGCAGAAGAATATCGAGAAGTTCGTCGAGGTCGTCGCGGCGCTGGAGCCGACCTTCGGCGGCATCAACCTCGAGGACATCAAGGGCCCGGAATGCTTCGAGATCGAGGAGCAGCTGAAGGCCCGGATGAACATCCCGGTCTTCCATGACGACCAGCACGGTACGGCGATCATCGTCTCGGCGGCGATCCTCAACGGGCTCGACCTTTCCGGCAAGCAGATCGGCGACGTCAAGATCGTCGTGTCCGGCGCGGGTGCGGCGGCGCTGGCCTGCCTCAACCTCCTGGTCGAGCTCGGCGCGCAGCGCAAGAACATCTGGGTGACCGACCTGGAAGGCGTCGTCCACAAGGGCCGCAACACCCTGATGGACCGCTGGAAGGAGGTCTACGCGCAGGAGACCGACGCGCGCACGCTGGCGGAGGTGATCTCCGGCGCCGACGTGTTCCTGGGCCTCTCGGCCGCCGGCGTGCTGAAGCCCGAGATGGCCAAGGCGATGGGTCCCAGGCCGCTGATCCTGGCGCTGGCCAATCCCAATCCCGAGATCACGCCCGAGGACGCGCTGGCGGTGCGGCCCGATGCGATGATCTGCACCGGGCGCTCGGACTATCCCAATCAGGTCAACAACGTCCTCTGCTTCCCCTACATCTTCCGCGGCGCGCTCGACGTGCAGGCGACGACGATCAACGAGGCGATGAAGCTCGCCGCCGTGCGCGCCATCGCAGCGCTGGCGCGGGAGGCGACGTCGGACATCGCGGCGCGGGCCTATGGCGGCGAATCCTCGACCTTCGGGGCGACCTCGCTGATCCCCAACCCCTTCGACCCGCGCCTGATCATCCGGATCGCGCCGGCCGTCGCCCAGGCGGCGATGGCGACCGGCGTGGCGCGCAAGCCGCTGCCCGATATCGAGGCCTATCGCGAGGAACTCTCGCGCTTCGTCTTCCGCTCCGGCTTCATCATGAAGCCGCTCTTCACCCAGGCGAAGGCGGATCCCAAGCGCGTGATCTATGCCGAGGGCGAGGATGAGCGCGTGTTGCGGGCCGCCCAGATCGCGCTCGAAGAGGGGCTGGCGATTCCGATCCTGATCGGCCGCCCGAGCGTGATCGAGAGCCGTGTGCAGCGCTTCGGCCTGTCGATCCGGCCGGGCATCGACTGCGAGGTCGTCAATCCCGAGGACGACCCGCGCTATCGCGACTACGTCCAGACCTATCTCGACATCGCCGGCCGGCGCGGCGTCACGCCCGAGGCGGCGCGCTCGCTCGTGCGCACCAACAACACGGTGATCGCGGCGCTCGCGGTCGCGCGCGGCGAGGCCGATGCGATGATCACCGGCCTCGAAGGCCGCTTCATGTCGCGGCTGCGGCACATCAAGGACATCATCGGCCTGGCGCCCGGCGTCTGCGACATCTCGGCGATGACGCTGATCATCACCAACAAGGGCGCCTTCTTCCTGGCCGATACCCATGTGAAGCACGATCCCAGCGCCGAGGAGATCGCGGACATGACGGTGCTGGCGGCGAGCCATGTCACCCGCTTTGGCATCGAACCCAAGATCGCGCTGCTGTCGCATTCGGATTTCGGTGCCGCAGACACGCCCTCTGCCGTCAAGATGCGCAAGGCGCTGGGGCTGATCCGCGAGCGGGCGCCGGAACTGGAATGCGACGGCGAGATGGAGGCCGACACCGCCCTGGTGGCGATGGTGCGCGAGCGCGTCCTGCCCTCCTCGCGGCTCAAGGGCGTGGCCAATGTGCTGATCTTCCCGAACCTCGACGCCGCCAACATCGCCTACCAGTTCGCGAAGGTGCTGGCGGATGCGCTGCCGGTCGGGCCGATCCTGATCGGCGCGGCCAAGCCCGTGCACATCCTCACCGGCTCGGTGACCGCACGCGGCGTCGTCAACATGACGGCGGTGGCGGTGGTCGAGGCGCAGGAGCGGGCGGCGGCGGCCGGCTGACAGCCACCTGCCGCCGTTGCAGACGCGACACCCGCTCTGCCATGATCCACGCGGCGCCTGTCCCACGGTGCCGCCGCGCCAGTTGGAGGAAAGCAGGCCTTGAAGATCGCGATGGTCCTGCGCGCGCTCTGTCTGCTGGTCGCCATGGCAGCGGCATGGCCGGGTCACCGCGCCTTTGCCCAGGACGTTACGCTGGGCGCGGCACTGCGGCAGGAGAGCGGCTTCCTTCGCATCCAGGCGAAAGGCCGCGAGGTCCGCCTCGAAAGCCTGATCGTGCGGCCCGAAGGCGTGACCGGGCGGCTGCCGCTGGCGATCATCACCCATGGCCGCAACAGCAGTTCGCTCAGCATGGGCGATCTGCGGGCGGCCCGCTACACGACGCTGGCGCGCGATCTCGCCCGCCGGGGCTGGCTCGCCGCGGTGGTGATGCGCCGCGGTGCCGGCCAGTCGGACGGACCGCTGCCGTCGCTGGCCTCGTGCCCGGCCCCCGACGTCGCCGGCTCCTTCGGCGACGACGCAGATGACATCGAAGGCGCGCTGCGCGTCCTCCAGGCGCGGCCGGATATCGACGGGCAGCGGGTGATCCTGCTCGGGGAATCGGCCGGTGGCGCCACCGCCATGGCCCTGATGCGCCGCAAGCCGCCGGGCCTGCGCGGCGTCGTCAATGTCGCCGGCGGGCTCAATCTCGAAGGCTGCAAGGAGAACGGCCAGGACGCTCTGGTCGCGGCCATGACCGCCTGGCAGGGGCCGGATGCGGTGCCGCAGCTCTGGATCTATGCCCGCAATGACGAGCTTTTCCCGCCGGCTCTGGTCGCGCGGATGCGCAAGGCGGCGCTCGATGCCGGGGCCGATGTCCGCTTCATCGACCTGCCGGAGCTCAAGCCGCGCGGCCACATGGCCTTCCTGCACGGACAGGCGAGGCATCTCTGGCTGCGCGAGATGGACGCCTCGCTGCGCGCCTGGGGCCTGCCGACGATCCCCCGCGATCGCGGCCGGACCTTCCATGCCAAGCTCGGCCTGACCACGCGGCTCGATGTCTTCGAGCGCTACTTCTCAGGGCCCGGCGAGCGGGCGATGGCGCTCAGCCGCAGCAAGAAGGAGTTCCGCTACTGGTTCGGCACCACCGATCTGGAAACCGCCAAGGCGAACGCCCTGCGCGACTGCGGGGCCCTGGCGCCTGACTGCGTGATCGCCTTCGAGAACGACCGGTTCCTGCTGGAGTGACGGAGCGGCGGAGCGGCCGCGTGCCGATCCGTCTCGCCCTCTTGGCGGCGCCAACGAGCCGCGCTCTACTGCGGTCCAGCGGGCCCCGCCCGTCTCACCCGTCGCAGCAGGGAGAGCGTCTTTTGCCGGGATTTCGGAGTCTCGCTTTCGTGCTCGCGGTGGGTCTAGCGCTCGCGACGGCGGGGGCTGCGCTGGCCCAGGGTGTTCTCTACCGCAGCCATGACGGCGATCCCGGCAGTCTCGATCCGCTGCGGACGACGAGCGTCGCCGAAGCGCATCTGCTGCGCGACCTGTATGAGGGCCTCGTCATCCATACGATGAAAGGCGAGATCGCGCCGGGCGTGGCCGAGAGCTGGACGACGAGCGAGGACGGGCTGGTCTGGCGCTTCACGCTGCGTCGGGATGCGCGCTGGTCGAACGGCGAGCCGGTGACGGCCTCCGACTTCGTGTTCTCGCTGCGGCGCATGGTCGATCCGCGCTCGGGCGCGCCCTATGCCACCCTGCTCGATCCGATCCTGAACGCCGAGCGCATCCACAAGGCCGCCGAGGGCGTGCGCGTGGAGGATCTCGGCGTATCGGCTCTCGGGCCCGGGCTGCTCGAAATCCGGCTCGAACGGCCGACGCCCCATCTGCTCGAACTGCTGGCGCACCAGGCCACGCTGCCGGTCCACCCGGCCACCGCGGACCGGCCCGGCCGGATGGCGGCGCGCGTGGCGGACTGGGTCTCGAACGGCCCCTATGTGCTGAAGGATTTCGTGCCCAGCTCCCATATCCGGCTGGACCGCGACCGCTCCTTCCACGCCGCCGCCGAGGTCCGCATCGAGACGGTGATCTCCTATCCCATCTCGGATGCTGCGGTCGCGGCGCGGCGCTTCCTGGCCGGCGAACTGCACCTGACGACCGACATCCCCACCGACCAGATCGCGACGCTGCGCGGGCGGCTGGGCGCGCAGCTGCGCGTCTCGCCAGCGCTCGGCACCTATTTCCTCGTCCTGAACACGGCCAAAGCCCCCTTTTCCGATGCGCGGCTGCGCCGGGCGCTTTCGCTCGCGATCGACCGGGAGTTCATCGCCGAACGCGTCTGGGCCGGCACCATGCTGCCGGCCTATGGCGTGATCCCGCCCCATATCGGGAATTACGGCGAGCGCGCCGAACTCGACTTCAAGGCCGCCTCCCCGCTCGAACGCGAGGACGAGGCAAAGCGGCTGATGGCGGCCGCGGGCTACGGGCCCGGCATGCCGCTGCGGCTCGCGCTGCGCTACAACCGCAGCGACAACAACCGGCGCACCATCGCGGCCATCGCCGAGCAATGGGCGGCGATCGGCGTCGAGACCTCCCTGATCGAGACCGACAGCGCGGCGCATTTCGCCCATCTGCGCGAGGGCAGCGATTTCGACGTCGCCCGCTATGGCTGGATCGGCGACTATTCCGATCCGCTGACCTTCCTCTTCCTGTTCCGAAGCGACAACGCCGGCTTCAATGTCGGTCGCTATGCCGATCCGCAGTTCGACGCGCTGCTGAAGCTCGCGGCCGGAGAAGCCGATCTCGCCAGGCGCGCTGCGATCCTGCGCGAGGCCGACAGCCTGATCGTGCGCGACCAGCCCTGGATTCCGGTGCTGCACTATTCCCACAGGAACCTCGTTTCGAGCCGGCTCGCCGGCTTCGCGCCCAACCCGCTGGGTGTCATCCCGTCGCGCTTCCTGAGCTTTCGCCCCTGACGGAAGCGGGGCTGCCCCCGCATCGACGCCGGCATTGGCCCCTCGCGCCCGACCTGCGTCTCGGCTAGGAGCGATGCTGTTGGAAACCCGCTGACGAGAACCGACCGATGTCCCGCATTGTCTATGTGAACGGCGCCTATCTCCCCGAGGAGGACGCCAAGATCTCGGTCTTCGACCGCGGCTTCATCTTCGGCGACGGCATCTACGAGGTGTCGGCCGTGATCGGCGGCAAGCTCGTCGATTGCGAGGCGCATCTGGCGCGGCTCGCGCGCTCCTGCGGCGAGATCCGGCTCGTCCTGCCCTGGTCGACGGCGGAACTGGTGGCGATCCACGAGGAGTTGATCAAGCGCAACAGCCTCGACGAAGGCGGCGTCTATCTCGAGGTCACGCGCGGCGCGGCTGATCGCGACTTCCCCTTCCCGAAGGACGTCACGCCGACGCTGGTGATGTTCACCCAGGCCCGCAACTTCGTGAACGCCCCGGCGGCGAAGACCGGGATCAAGGTGGTGTCCACGCCGGATCTGCGCTGGGCCCGGCGCGACATCAAGAGCGTCAACCTGCTCGCCCCGGTGCTGGCCAAGCAGTTCGCCGCCGAAAACGGCGCGCAGGAGGCCTGGATGATCGAGGACGGCGTGGTCACAGAGGGCGCCTCGTCGACCGCCTGGATCGTCAGGGGCAAGACGCTGATCTCGCGGCCACTCTCGAACAAGGTCCTGCCCGGCATCACCCGCAAGGCCGTGCTGGCCTATATCGCGGAGACGGGCTTCGCCTTCGAGGAGCGCGAATTCACGCTGGCCGAGGCGCTGGACGCCGAGGAGGCCTTCATCACCTCCGCCACCAGCCTCGTCATGCCGGTGACGACGATCGACGGCCACAGCATCCACAACGGCGCCCCGGGCCCGACCGCGCTGCGCCTGCGCGAGATCTACATCGATTTCGCCAGGAAGGGCGGCGTGCTGGGGTGAAGCGCGTCATGCTCGGGCCTGACCCGAGCATCTCTTGCCGGAGATTCTCGGGTCTGCGCGGCGTTTACGCTTGGGCCGATCGACGATCGGACCCGAGCGCTCCGCCCGAGAATGACGGAGCATTGACCCGCTCCCCCATCACATAGGTCGCGACGACGTTGCGCTCGTCGCCGAGCGTGACCAGCACGAACAGCTCCTCGCCGAGGTCGCGCGCCGTCTCCAGCCGATGCGCCATGGCGCGCTGGGCGCTCGCATCGAGCACGACGATGTCGGCCTCGTGGCCGGGCTCCAGCGAACCGATCAGGTGGTCGAGCTTCAAAGCCTTGGCATTGCCCAGCGTGATGGCGTGGAGCGCGGCGAAGGCCGAGAGCGATTGCCCCTGCAACTGCAGCACCTTGTAGGCCTCCGACATCGTCCGCAGCATCGAATAGGAGGTGCCGCCGCCGATATCGGTCGCGACCGCGACCGGCACGCCCTCCGCCCGGGCGCGGGCCCAGTCGAACAGTCCGGAGCCGAGGAAGAGGTTCGAGGTCGGGCAGAAGACGGCCACGCTGCCGGTTTCGGCGAAACGCCGCCATTCCCGCTCGGTCATGTGGATACAGTGGCCGAGCAGGCTTCTGGGGCCGAGCAGGCCGTAATGCTGGTAGATGCCGGCATAGTCGCCAGGCTCGGGATAGAGTTCGTTGGCCAGCGCAATCTCGGCCCGGTTCTCGTTGATATGGGTCTGGACATGGCAGTCGGGATGCTCGGCCGCCAGCCGCCCGGCCGCTTCCATCTGCTCCGGCGTCGAGGTCACGACGAAGCGGGGCGTGATGGCATAGAGTTGGCGTCCCCTGCCGTGCCAGCGCTCGATCAGCGCCTTGGAATCCGCGTAGCTGCTTTCGGCGGTGTCGGTGAGCGCTTCGGGCGCGTTGCGGTCCATCATCACCTTGCCGGCGATCATGCGGGTGTTGCGGCGCTCGGATTCGGCAAACAGCGCTTCCGCTGATTGCGGATGCACGGAGCAGTAGATCACCGCCGTCGTGGTGCCATGGCTGAGCAGTTCGTCGAGCAGGAAGGTGGCGAGCTTTTCGGGATGGCCCTGCTGCGCCAGCCGCTGCTCCTCGACGAAGGTGTAGCGCTCGAGCCAGTCCATCAGCTGGGCGCCATAAGAGGCGATCACCTGCGTCTGCGGCATGTGAAGATGGGCGTCGATGAAGCCGGGCATGATCAGATGCGGGCGGTGGTCGGTGATCTCCGCCCCCGCCGGCAGGGTCGGCAGGATGGCCTCCGCCGGACCGACTGCACGGATCACGCCGCCCTCGATCACCAGCACCCCGTCCGCGACATAACGATGCGCCGCCTCGCCGACGTCGTGCGGATCGGCCACGAACCACAAAAGGCGGCCGCGCAGGGCACGAAGGGGGCTGGTCTGGCTCACGAATGCGCACTCCGGCTCGGATTCACATCACATCTGCACCAAATCAAAGCTTCCGGCCAAGCGGGGATCATGCCTAATCTGAGAGCATGATTTGTGTCGCATCGGATCAGTCCCGACCCTCGCCCTTCGTGCCGTCATCCCGGACGCAGCGAAGCGGAGATCCGGGATCCATTCCGGAGCGCGTCCGGCAGAGGTTCCGGCATGGATCCCGGGTCTCCCGGAGCCTGTCCTTGGGCCGGCCAAAGGCCGGACCCGAGGGGTCACCCGGGATGACCCACAATGGAGCGCTCAGCACCATGCGAGCCGCCCATGCGTGACACGCTCCGCTTCCTCCTCGGCGACGAGTTGGTCGAGATCGCAAACTGCGATCCGACGTTGACGGTGCTCGACTGGCTGCGGCTGGACCGGCGCCTGACCGGCAGCAAGGAGGGCTGCGCCGAGGGCGATTGTGGCGCCTGCACCGTCGTCGTCGGCCGGCTCGATCGCGGGCGGCTGCGCTACGAGGCGATCAATGCCTGCATCCGCTTCCTGCCGACGCTGGATGGCTGCCAGGTGCTGACGGTCGAGCATCTGAAAGGCCCGGACGGCAGCCTGCATCCGGTGCAGCAGGCGATGGTCGATTGCCACGGCTCGCAATGCGGCTTTTGCACGCCGGGCATCGTGATGTCGCTCTTCGCGCTCTGGCTGAACGAGGATGCGCCATCGGTTGCGCGCATTGAGGATGCGCTGGCGGGCAATCTCTGCCGCTGCACCGGCTACGAGCCCATCATCGCGGCGGCGCAGCGGATGTATGCTGGCGATGGCAACAGGCCGGACCCGGAGACGATCACCGCGAGGCTGCGCGACCTCTCCGACGAGGAGGCGCTCGCCCTCTCCGGACCCGGCGGGCGCTTCTTCGCGCCGGCCACCGTCGGGGGGCTGGCGGATCTGGTGGCCGCCCATCCGCAGGCGACGCTGGTCGCGGGTGCGACCGATGTCGGGCTCTGGGTGACGAAGGGGATGCAGCGGCTCGATCCCGTCATCTTCCTCGGGCGCGTCACGGCGCTGCGGGAGATCACGGATCGCGGCGATCACCTCGTCTTCGGCGCGATGGCGACCCATGCAGACGTCCGCCCCGTGCTGGCGTCGCTCTCGCCGCAGCTCGACGAATTGATGCGCCGCTTCGGCGGCGAGCAGGTCCGCAACGCCGGCACGATCGGCGGCAACATCGCCAATGGCTCGCCGATCGGTGACCTGCCGCCGGCGCTGATCGCGCTGGGAGCGAGGCTGGTTCTGGCACGCGCCCATCCACACCACAGCCCTCATCCTGAGGAGGCCGCTCTTGCGGCCGTCTCGAAGGATGATCCAGAGGGCGCTGGAGCATCCTTCGAGACGAAGCCTCCGGCTTCTCCTCAGGATGAGGGCTCGCGTGTGATTGCCCGCCGCGAAATCCCTCTGGAAGATTTCTTCCTCGACTACCGCAAGCAGGACAGGCGCGAGGGCGAGTTCGTCGAGGCGGTGATCGTGCCCAGGCCGAGGCCGGATGCGCTGATCCATGTCTCGAAGATCTCGAAGCGCTTCGACGAGGACATTTCGGCCGTCTGCGGCGCCTTCCTGCTGCGGCTCGATTCCGCTGGCCGCATGGCGGAGGCCCGGCTGGCCTATGGCGGCATGGCGGGCACGCCCAGACGCGCCGCCGCCGCGGAAGCCGCGCTGACCGGCCGGCGCTGGGACGAGGCGGCCGTGGTTGCGGCCATCGCCGCGCTGGCGAGCGACTTCACGCCGCTGAGCGACATGCGGGCCTCGGCCGGCTACCGGCTGACGGTCGCGGGGAACCTGCTGCGGCGGTTCCTGATCGAGACGACGCAGCCCGATGTCGAGACCCGCGTCGCCGGCCCGCTCGCGGAGGCCGCCCATGGCTGATGCGCGCCGCCGGCTCGACAAGGACGCCTCCGCCATGGTCGGAGCGCCGCGCCTCCACGATTCCGCCGCCCGCCATGTCACGGGCGAAGCCGTCTATATCGACGACATCGCTGCGCCCGAGGGGCTGCTGCACGCTTATCTCGGCCTGAGCCGCATCGCCCATGGCCGGCTGGTGTCGCTCGATCTCGCGCCCGTGCTGGCGGCGCCCGGCGTGGTCGCCGTGCTGACGGCGGCCGATATTCCCGGCGTCAACGACATCTCCTCGACGCATCGCCATGACGAGCCGGTCTTTGCGACGCAGACGATCCTGCATCACGGCCAGCCGCTCTTCGCCGTGGTGGCGCAGACGCGCCAGGCGGCGCGGGAGGCAGCGGCGCTGGCGCTGGCGGTCTATGACGAGGCTCCGCCCGTGCTCGATGTCGCGGCGGCCCGTGCGGCCGGCGGCGCGCTGGTCACGGACCCGCTCAAGCTCGAGCGCGGCGACGTCGCCACCGCGCTGGCGGAAAGCCCGCGCCGGCTCAAGGGCTCGATGACGATCGGCGGGCAGGATCATTTCTACCTCGAAAGCCAGATCGCGCTCGCCATTCCCGGCGAGGAGGAGGACATGCAGGTCTTCTCCTCGACGCAGCATCCCAGCGAAGTGCAGCACATGGTGGCGCAGGTGCTGGGCGTCGCCTCCCATGCCGTCACCGTCGAGGTCAGGCGCATGGGCGGCGGCTTCGGCGGCAAGGAAACGCAGTCCAACCTCTTCGCCTGCGTCGCCGCGCTCGCCGCGCGCAAGCTGAAGCGCCCGGTGAAGCTCAGGCCTGACCGCGACGACGACATGATCGTCACCGGCAAGCGGCACGACTTCGTCGTCGATTACGAGATCGGCTTCGACGACGAGGGACGCATCCATGCCGTCGATGCGGTCTATGCGGCGCGCTGCGGCTGGAACGCGGATCTCTCGGGGCCGGTGACGGACCGCGCGCTGTTCCACATGGACAATTGCTATTTTTACCCGGCGGTGCGCGCCCGCTCGGAGCCCTTGCTGACCCATACGGTGTCGAACACCGCCTTTCGCGGTTTCGGCGGCCCCCAGGGCATGGTCGGGGCCGAGCGCTTCATCGAGGAGGTCGCCTTCGCGACGGGGCTCGACCCGCTGGAGGTGCGCCGGCGCAACCTCTATGGCGGCACGCCCGGCGAGGGGCCCGGCCGCGATCTGACGCCCTATCACCAGACGGTGACGGACAACATCGCGGGCGAGGTGATCGAGCGGCTGGAGCGCTCCTGCGACTACCGCGCGAGGCAAGCGGCGATCCGGGAGGCCAATGCCAGAAGCCCGATCGTGAAACGCGGCATCGCGCTGACACCGGTCAAGTTCGGCATCTCCTTCACCGCCACCTGGTACAATCAGGCCGGCGCCCTCGTGCATGTCTACACCGATGGTTCGGTGATGCTGAACCATGGCGGCACCGAGATGGGCCAGGGGCTCTACGTCAAGGTGGCGCAGGTGGTGGCGCAGGCCTTTGGGATCGGCCTCGACCAGGTGAAAATCACCGCCACGACGACCGGCAAGGTGCCCAACACCTCCGCCACCGCGGCCTCCTCCGGCTCCGATCTCAACGGCATGGCGGCGCTCGACGCCTGCAAGACGATCAAGGCGCGGCTGACCGAGTTCGCCGCCCGGCACTGGCAGGAAAGCCCGGAGGCGATCGTCTTCCGGCCGGGTTTCGTGCAGGTCGGCGCCCGCGAGATCGCCTTCGCCGATCTGGTCAAGGCGGCCTATATGGGCCGCGTCCAGCTCTCGGCCACTGGCTTCTACGCGACGCCGAAGATCCATTGGGACCGCAAGGCCGGGCGCGGCCAGCCCTTCTATTACTTCGCCTATGGCGCGGCCGCCGCCGAGGTCGCGGTCGATACATTGACGGGCGAATACAAGGTCGAGCGCGTCGACATCCTGCATGATTGCGGGACCTCGCTGAACCCCGCCATCGACAAGGGCCAGATCGAGGGCGGCTTCATCCAGGGCATGGGCTGGCTGACGACCGAGGAACTGGTCTGGGATGCCAAGGGCGTGCTGAAGACGCATGCGCCCTCGACCTACAAGATCCCCGTCGCCTCCGACCGGCCGCGGATTTTCAACGTCGCACTGCTGGAGAACGCTCCCAATCGCGAGGCGACGATCCACCGCTCGAAGGCGGTCGGCGAGCCGCCGCTGATGCTGGCGATCAGCGTGCTGCATGCGCTGTCGGATGCGGTAGCAAGCGTCGGCGGCCACCGGGTCTGTCCGCGGCTCGATGCGCCGGCCACGCCCGAGCGCGTGCTGGCGGCGGTGGGGCGGGTGCGGGCGGAAGCGGGCCGATGAGCGTCGCCGCCTTCCTCGCCCGCCACCTCGCGGATGGCGCCATCCTCGTCACCCTCACCCGCGCCGCGGGCTCGACCCCGCGCGAGGCCGGCGCGGCCATGGCCGTCAGCCCCAATGCCATCGCCGGCACGATCGGTGGCGGGCAGCTCGAGTTCCACTGCCTCGACATCGCCCGCACGATGCTGGAGGCGGGCGAGACGGAGCGCCTGCTGGACATCCCGCTCGGCCCGCAGATGGGCCAGTGCTGTGGCGGACGGGTGCAGGTTTCGCTGCGGCGCGCGACAGCGGCGGACCTCGCGATGCAGGTGGCGCGGGAGCGAGCCGAGGCCGAGGCGCGCCCGGCCGTGCTGGTGTTCGGCGCCGGGCATACCGGGCGGGCCCTGGTCGAGGCGCTGGCGCTTCTCCCCTTGCGGGTGACGCTGATCGACGATCGCGACGGCGTGATGGACGGGCTGCCGGCGGCGGTGACCTGCGTCCGCATGGCCGATCCCGTCGCGGCCATCGCCACGGCGCCGACTGGTGCGGCCCATGTCGTTCTCACGCATAGCCACGCGCTCGACTACCGCCTGGCCGAGGCGGCGCTCCAGCGGGGCGATGCGGCTTACGTCGGCATGATCGGCTCGGCGACGAAGCGGGCGCGGTTCGAGGCTGGCTTCCTGCGCGCCGGTGGGCGACGCGAGGCGCTGTCCCGCCTCACCTGCCCGATCGGTGGCGCCGATGTGGACGACAAGCGGCCGCAGGTGATCGCGACCTTGACGGCCGCCGAGCTGGTGCGGAGTTTGCTTCGGAAACAACAGGCTTCCCGAGGAGCCGGAGCGGAGGAACGGGCCGGCCATGACGCAACCGCCTGACCAGACGGTTCGCCCCCGGCTCGCCCTGTCGGGCATCTCCAAGAGCTTTCCCGGTGTGAAGGCGAACGAGGACATCAGCCTCAGCGTCCGCCCGGGCGAGATCCACGCTTTGCTCGGCGAGAACGGCGCCGGCAAGTCGACGCTGGTGAAGATCATCTACGGCGTGCAGCAGGCCGACACCGGCACCATCGCCTGGGACGGCGCGCCGGTCTCGATCCCCTCGCCCAAGGTCGCGCGGCGGCTGGGCATCGGCATGGTCTTCCAGCACTTCTCGCTGTTCGACGCGATGACGGTGATCGAGAACATCGCGCTCGGCCTCGACGAGGCCTGCGACAGCGACGAGCTGAAGGGCCGCGTTGCCGCGATCCTGGAAAGCTACTCGCTGCCGCTCGACCCCGAGCGCGAGGTCCATACGCTATCGGTCGGCGAGCGGCAGCGCATCGAGATCGTGCGCTGCCTTTTACAGAATCCCCGGCTGCTGATCATGGACGAGCCGACCTCGGTGCTAACGCCGCAGGAGGTGGACAAGCTCTTCGGCACGCTGCGCCAGATCGCCGCGCAGGGCTGCGCGATCCTCTACATTTCGCACAAGCTCCACGAGATCAAGGCGCTGTGCGAGGCCGCCACGATCCTGCGGGCTGGCCGGGTCGTCGCCACCTGCGACCCGCGCGTCGAGAGCACGAAGCGCATGGCCGAGCTGATGATCGGCGCCGAGCTGCGCCAGATCGAGCATGCCGGAAGCGACGGCGCCGGGCCGGTGCGGCTGTCGGTGTCCGGGCTCACGCTGCCGGGGGAGCCTCCCTTCGGCACCGATCTGCGTGCGGTGGCCTTCGAGGCGCGGGCCGGCGAGATCCTGGGCATCGCCGGCGTCGCCGGCAACGGCCAGTCGGAGCTTCTGACCGCACTGTCCGGTGAACGGCCGGCGAACACGGCCGATGCGATTGCGCTCGACGGCAGGCCGGTGGGGCGGCTGGATGCGGGCGCGCGCCGGGCACTCGGGCTCTGCTGCGTGCCGGAAGAGCGCAACGGCCATGCCGCGGTCCCCGATTTCTCGCTCGCCGACAATGCGATCCTGACCGCGCGCCACCGCCTGCCGCTGACGCCGCTCGGGCTGATCAGCACGGGAGACGTCAACCGCTTCGCCGATGCGGTGATCAAGCGCTTCGACGTCCGCACCACCGGCACGGCGGCGCTCGCGCGCTCGCTCTCCGGTGGCAATCTCCAGAAATTCATCATGGGCCGCGAGATCGGCCAGACGCCCGGCGTGCTCGTCGTCTGCCAGCCGACCTGGGGGGTCGATGCGGGGGCGGCGGCGGCGATCCGGCAGGAACTGGTCGATCTCGCCGAGAAGGGCTCGGCGGTGGTGGTGATCTCGCAGGATCTCGACGAACTGCTCGAACTCGCCGACCGGCTCTGCGTCATCAACGAGGGCCGGCTCTCCGCACCGCGCGCGGTGGCCAGCCTCGGCATCGACGAGATCGGCCTGATGATGGGCGGGGTGCATGGGGCCCCCTCGCCGCCGGGAGCACCGGCCCATGCTTGAATGGCGCCGCCGCCGCGAACCGAGCACGCTGATGCTCTGGCTCAGCCCGCTGATCGCGATCGGGCTGACGATGCTGCTCGGCATGATCGTCTTCACGGCGATGGGCTATGACGGTTTCCACGCGGTGGAGAGCATCTTCGTGACGCCCTTCATCGAGCCGCAGCGCTGGCCCGATCTCGGCGTCAAGGCGGCCCCTCTGGTGATGATCGCGCTCGGGCTGGCGATCGGCTTCCGGGCCAATGTCTGGAACATCGGCGCCGAGGGCCAGTACATCATGGGCGCGATCGCCGGCACGGGCGTGGCCCTGGCGACCCATGGCATGACCGGCTGGTGGATTCTCCCCGTGATGGCGCTGGCCGGCGTGCTCGGCGGCATGGCCTGGGCGGCCGTGCCGGCCTTCCTGCGCGTTCGGCTGCAGGTCAGCGAGATCCTGACCAGCCTGATGCTGACCTATGTCGCGGTGCAGGGCCTCTACTACCTGGTGCGCGGGCCCTGGAAGGACCCGGACGGCTTCAACTTTCCGCAGACGCGGATGTTCGGGGCCGACCAGACCCTGCCGGCGATCATGCCGGGCTCGCTCGTCCATCTCGGCATCCCCGCCGCGCTGCTGATCGCGCTGGTCGCCTGGCTGCTGATGGAGAAGACGACCGCCGGCTATGCGGTCAAGGTCGTGGGGCTCGCGCCCGCCGCCGCGCGCCATGGCGGCTTCAGCGCCGACCGGGTGACCTGGGCGACGCTGCTCGCAGGCGGAGGGCTCGCCGGGCTGGCCGGCCTGTTCGAGGCGGCCGGCCCCTTCGGACAGCTGACCCCGCAGTTCCCGACCGGCTACGGCTTCACCGCGATCATCGTGGCCTTCCTGGGCCGGCTGAACCCGCTGGGTATCGTGTTCGGAGGCGTCGTGCTGGCGGGAACCTATGTCGGCGGCGAGATCGCGCAGACGACGGTCCGCCTGCCGCAGGCGGCGACTGGCATGTTCCAGGCGCTGCTGCTGTTCGTGCTGCTGGCGACCGACGTGCTGGTGAAGTACCGCATCGGCTGGAAGGTGCGGGCGGCATGAGGGCTCCAACCAGCACGTCATGCTCGGGCTCGACCCGAGCATCTCTCCCCGGAGATTCTCGGGTCTGCGCTGCGCTCCGCCCGAGAATGACGGAGGGCGGATCATGACCACCGCCATCCTCGTCTCGATCCTGATGACCCTCGTTGCCGCCTCGACGCCGATCCTGCTGGCGGCGCTGGGGGAACTCGTCACGGAGAAGTCTGGCGTCCTCAATCTCGGCGTCGAGGGCATGATGCTGTGCGGCGCGGTGGCGGGCTTCGCGGTCGCGTTCAGCACCGGCAGCACGATGCTCGGCCTCCTGGCGGCGGTCATGGCGGGAGTCGCCACCGCCATGGTCTTCGCCGTACTCACGCTGTCGCTGACGGCCAACCAGGTCGCGACGGGGCTGGCGCTGACGATCTTCGGCATCGGCGCCTCCTCGCTGATCGGCGCGGGCTTCGTCGGCCGCACGATCACGCGGCTCGGCCCGGTGTTTCCGGCCGCGCTCTCGGAGCATCCCTGGCTGCGCGCGGTCTTCGGCCACGACATCGTGGTCTATCTCTCGCTCGCGCTCGTGATCGGCGTCAGCCTGTTCCTGCGCCGGACGCGGCCGGGCCTGATCCTGCGCGCGGTCGGCGAGAACGACGCCTCGGCCCATGCGATCGGCTACCCCGTCATCGCCATCCGCTATGCGGCGATCGCCTTCGGCGGCGCGCTCGCCGGCCTGGGCGGGGCCTATTTCTCGCTGGCGCTGACGCCGATGTGGGCCGACGGTCTCACGGCCGGGCGCGGCTGGATTGCGCTCGCGCTCGTCGTCTTCGCGGCGTGGAGGCCAGGGCGGCTGCTCTTGGGCGCCTATCTGTTCGGCGCGGTGATGACGCTGGAGCTCCAGGCCAAGGCGGCCGGCATCACCTGGCTCGCGCCCGAACTCCTGGCGATGACGCCCTATCTTGCGACCGTCGCGGTTCTGACCATGATGTCGCTGGGTCGCAGGGCGGGCCGGGCGAATGCGCCGGCCTGCCTCGGCAAGCCATTCTCGGCGTCGTGACGCCGCAACCAACCAGGGGAGACGCGTAGCATGACCTCCATCATCACCCGCCGCCGGTTCAATTTCGGAGCCGGAGCCAGCGCTGCGGCGCTGCCGCTGATCGGCACGGGCGCCCGCGCCCAGGCGCCGCTGGGCGTCGGCTTCATCTATGTCGGCCCGGTCGGCGACCATGGCTGGACCTGGACGCACGACCAGGGCCGGCTGGCGCTGGAGAAGGAGTACGGGGCGAAGATCAAGACCAGCTTCATCGAGAAGGTGGCGGAGGGCCCCGATGCGGCGCGCGCGATCCGCCAGCTCGCCCAGGCCGGCAACCAGCTGATCTTCACGACCTCGTTCGGGTTCATGAACCCGACCATCCAGGTCGCCAAGCAGTTCCCCAACCTGAAGTTCGAGCACGCGACCGGCTATCAGCGCGCCGAGAACGTCGCGACCTACAATGCCCGCTTCTACGAGGGCCGCGCGGTCATCGGCACCATCGCCGGGCACATGTCGAAGTCCGGCCAGGCCGGCTACATCGCCTCCTTCCCGATTCCCGAGGTTGTGATGGGCATCAACGCCTTCACGCTGGCCGCCCGCAAGGTGAACCCGAACTTCAGGACCAAGGTGATCTGGGCCTCGACCTGGTACGACCCCGCCAAGGAGGCCGACGCCGCCAAGGCGCTGATCGACCAGGGTTGCGACATCATCACCCAGCACACCGACTCGGCGGCGGCTCTCCAGGCGGCCGAGCAGCGCGGCGTCTTCGCCTTCGGCCAGGCTTCCGACATGAAGGCCTTCGCCCCCAAGGCGCATCTGACCGCGATCGTCGACGACTGGTCGGGCTACTACATCAAGCGCGTCAAGGAGGTGATGGACGGCAGCTGGAAGAGCGGCGACGTCTGGCACGGCATCAAGGACGGCATGGTCAAGATCGCGCCGTACAACGACGCCGTGACGCCGGCTGCGCGCGCCGCCGCCGACGAGGTCACCAAGGGCATCGTCGCCGGCACGCTGCACCCCTTCACCGGTGAGCTCAAGGACCAGAAGGGCACCGTGCGCCTCAAGGCCGGCGAGAAGGCCTCCGACGAGCTGCTGTCCAAGATGGACTGGTATGTGGACGGCGTTCAGGCGTGAGGCCTGTCATTCCGGGGCTTCGCGCCAGCGAAGAACCCGGAACCCATGACCGGGCAAGCGTTCGCGGACGGACCTGATGCAGGTTTCACCCCGTCGTGGATTCCGGGTTCGGCCTGCCAGGCCGCCCCGGAATGTGAGCAAGAGTGCCGCCCAACATTCTTGCAGCGGCCCCCTTGCAGATATTTTAAGCTTGAAACAATATGCCCCCATCGCGCGGTCAAGGAGGTCGAGGGGACCCCTGTCGCGTTGTCGCTTTCTCGCTCGTCCCGGGAGGACATTCGACATGACACTCAAATTCTCGCTTTCGCTCGGCGCCGGCCTGCTCGCGCTCGGCATCGCGTCGGCCCAGGCGCAGGAGCCGCTCAAGATCGGCGTCGTCAGCGTGCTGACCGGCCCGGCCGCGGCGCTCGGCCAGCAGGTCCGTGACGGCTTCCAGCTCGCGGTCGACCAGAACGGCGGCAAGCTCGGCGGCGTGCCGGTGCAGATCACGGTGATCGACGACGAGCTCAAGCCCGACGTCGCCGTCGGCAAGGTCAAGGCCTATGTCGAAAGCGCCAAGGCCGATTTCGTCGTCGGCCCGGTGTTTTCGAACATCCTCGGCGCGATCGCCAAGCCCGTCCTCGACTCGGGTGCCTTCCTGATCAGCCCCAATGCAGGCCCCTCGACCATGGCCGGCAAGGGCTGCCACCAGAATTTCTTCGTGACCTCCTACCAGAACGACCAGGTCCACGAGGTGCTCGGCAAGCATGCGCAGGACCAGGGCTACAAGCGCGCCTACATCATCGCGCCGAACTACCAGGCCGGTAAGGACTCGCTCGCCGGCTTCAAGCGCTACTTCAAGGGCGAGATCGTCGACGAGGTCTATGCGCCGCTGACCTCGATGGACTTCGCCTCCGACCTCGCCAAGATCGCCTCGACCAAGCCGGACGTGGTGTTCGCCTTCCTGCCGGGTGGCTTGGGCGTCAATTTCGTCAAGCAGTGGTCGCAGGCAGGCCTGCAGGGCAAGATTCCCTTCCTCTCGGCCTTCACGGTCGATGAATCGACCCTGCCGGCGCAGCAGGATGCAGCGGTCGGCCTGTTCGGCGGCATGACCTGGGCGCCCAACATGGACAACCCGCAGAGCAAGAAATTCGTCAGCGCCTATGAGGCGGCCTACAAGATCGTGCCGGGTTCCTATGCGATGCAGGCCTATGACGCGGCCATGCTGATCGACTCGGCCATCAAGGCAGCCGGCGGCACGGCCGACAAGGACAAGATCCGGGCCGCCCTGAAGAAGGCCGACTTCACCTCGCTGCGCGGAAACTTCAAGTTCAACACCAACGGCTACCCGATCCAGGACTTCTACCTGGTCAAGGCCGCCAAGCGCGCCGACGGCAAGTTCCAGACCGAGATCGTCTCGAAGGTGTTCACGGACTACGCCGACCCGCACGCGAAGGACTGCGCGCTGAAGTGATCTGACGCAGCGGACCAACACATCCGCCGCCGTCATCCCGGACCAGCCGCGAAGCGGCGCCGATCCGGGATCCATCGAAGGGCCTCGTACTCGACGATGGATTCCGGGTCTCCGCCTCGCTGCGCCCGGAATGACGGCCGAGGTTGATCGCAAGGGCACAGCGAGCCACCGATCCCATGACCACCGGCCTCCTCATCGTCCAGATCCTGAACGGCCTCCAGCTCGGCATCCTGCTGTTCCTGGTGGCCGCGGGGCTGACGCTCGTCTTCGGCGTCATGGACTTCATCAACCTGGCGCATGGCGTGCAGTACATGCTCGGCGCCTATCTCGCGGTGACCTTCGTCGGCATCACCGGCAGCTTCGTGCTCGGGCTGGTGCTGGCGCTCGCGGCCGCGCTGGTGATCGGGCTGGCGCTGGAGTTCCTGGTCTTTCGACATCTCTACGCCCGCGACCATCTCGACCAGGTGCTGGCGACCTTCGGGCTGATCCTGCTGCTGAACCAGGGCGTGAAGATGCTCTGGGGCGCCGCGCCGCTCTCGGTGCCGGTCCCGGCCTTCCTGTCGGGCAATGTCGCGCTGCTCGACGGCATCCTGTATCCGACCTACCGCTTCGCGCTGATCGGCTCAGGGCTCGCCGTTGGCGCCCTGCTCTGGTTCGTCGTCGAGAAGACGCGCACGGGCATGCTGCTGCGGGCCGGCGCCTCGAATGCGCCGATGGTGTCGGCGCTCGGCGTCGACATCAACAAGCTCTTCATGATCGTCTTCGCCTTCGGGACGATGCTGGCGGCCTTCGCCGGCGCGATGGCGGCCCCGATCCTTTCGGTCGAGCCGGGCATGGGCGACAACATCCTGATCCTCGCCTTCGTCGTGATCGTGGTCGGCGGCATCGGCTCGATCCGCGGCGCCTTTGTCGGGGCGCTGATCGTCGGCCTTGTCGACACGCTCGGGCGCTCCTTCATGAACGACCTGCTGCGGCTGTTCATGAGCGCTCCTTCGGCGCGGGCGGCGGGCGCGGCCCTGTCCTCGATGCTGATCTACCTGGTCATGGCGATCGTGCTGTTCGTGCGGCCCGAGGGGCTCCTGCCCTCGAAGGGCCGGGCATGAGCGAGGCCGCCACGACCCTGCCCGCCGCGACCGGGCCTGCGGCGCCCCTGCCCGCCCGGCGCCTCCCGCTGGTGCCGATCCTGCTCTTCGGGCTGCTGGCGCTGCTGCCGCTCGCGGTCTCGCTCGGCCTGCCCTCGCACTGGCTGACGCTGGTGACGCGGGCGATGATCTTCGCCATCGCGGCGCTCTCGCTCGACCTCATCCTCGGCGTCGGCGGGCTGGTCTCCTTCGGCCATGCCGCCTTCGTCGGAATCGGCGCCTATGCGACCGGCATCATGATCACGGAGGGGCTGGCCGAGAGTCTGCTGATCCTGCCGGTGGTGCTGGCCGCCTGCGGTCTCTTCGGGCTGGTCACGGGCTATGTCTCGCTGCGCACGCGCGGCGTCACCTTCATCATGATCACGCTGGCCTTCGGGCAGATGGTCTACTTCCTGGCTCAGGCGCTGTCCGCCTATGGCGGCGACGACGGGCTGACGCTCTACCAGCGCAGCACGGTGCTGGGCTTCGATGCGTTCCGCAGCCGCACCGGCTTCTTCTACATCGTGCTCGGCGTGCTCCTGGCGTGCTACCTCCTCGTCCGCGTGATCGTCGCCTCGCGCTTCGGCCGTGTCCTGCGCGCCGCGCGGGAGAACGCCACGCGCGTCTCCGTCACCGGGTTCCAGGTCGCGCAGGTGCGGCTCGTCGCCTATGTGATCAGCGGGCTGATCGCGGGCCTGTCCGGCTTCCTGCTCGCCAACCAGACCGAGTTCGTCAGCCCGGCCTTCATGTCCTGGCCGCGCTCCGGCGAGCTCATCTTCATGGTCGTGCTCGGCGGCGTCGGCTCGCTGCACGGCGCCATCATCGGGGCGCTCGCCTTCCTCTTCGCCGAGGACATCCTCGCCGGCTGGACCGAGCACTGGAAGGTCATCTTCGGGCCGATGATCGTGCTCTTCGTGCTGTTCACGCGCGGCGGGCTGGTCGGGCTGATGCGCAAGCTCGGGGCCGGCCGCGATGACTGAACCGGTTCTGGTGCTCTCCGGACTCCAGAAGGCCTTCGGCGCGCTGAAGGTCACGGACGGAGTCAGCCTCTCCGTCGCGCCGGGCGAGTTGCACGCGCTGATCGGCCCCAACGGCGCCGGCAAGACCACGCTGGTCCACCAGATCTCGGGGATGCTGCGGCCCGATACCGGCAGCATCCGCTTCCGCGGACAGGACATCACGGGCTTCTCGCCGGAACGACGGGCGCGCGCCGGCCTTGCCCGAACCTTCCAGATCACCTCGACGATCCCCTCGCTCTCGGTGCTGGAGAATGTCGCGCTCGGGGCGCAGGCGCGGGCGGCCCATCCGCTGGCGCTGTTCCGCAACGCGGCCCGGGACGAGGCGCTGAACGCGCCGGCCTGGGCGGCGATCGAGGCCGTCGGCCTGACCGAGCGCGCCCATATCCTGGCCGGGCGGCTGTCGCATGGCGAGAAGCGCGCGCTCGAGATCGCGATGGCGCTGACATTGGAGCCCGCCGCGATCCTGCTGGACGAGCCGCTCGCCGGCGTCGGCCGCGAGGAGGGCGAGCGGCTGATCGCGCTGCTGGCGAGCCTGAAAGGCCGCTACGCCATGCTGCTGGTGGAGCACGACATGGAGGCGGTGTTTGCGCTCGCCGACAGCGTCAGCGTGCTGGTCTATGGCCGCGTCATCGCCTCGGGCGAGCCGGCGGCGGTCCGGGCCGACCCGGCGGTGCGCGAAGCCTATCTCGGCGAGGAGGGCTGACCGCCATGCTGATCGTCGAGGGGCTCGATGCCGGCTATGGCGAGGCGCAGATCCTGTTCGGAGTCGATCTTTCGATCGGCGAAGGCGAGGTGGTGACGCTGCTCGGCCGCAACGGCATGGGCAAGACCACGACCATCCGCGCGATCATGGGGCTGATCCCGCCGAAATCCGGCCGGGTCAGCGTCGCCGGGCGCGATCTCACCGGCGCGCCCGCCTTCCGGATCGCCCAGGCGGGCATCGGCCTGGTGCCCGAGGGGCGCATGATCTTCCCGACGCTCTCCGTCGAGGAGAACCTGATCGCCACCGCGGCCAGCCGTTTCGGCAAGGCCCGCTGGGACATCGAGCGGATCTACGCCTTCTTCCCGCGCCTGAAGGAGCGCCGCGCCAACCGCGGCAACCAGCTCTCGGGCGGCGAGCAGCAGATGCTGGCGATCGGCCGGGCGCTGATGACCAACCCGCGCCTGATCATCCTCGACGAGGCGACGGAGGGGCTGGCGCCGATCATCCGCCAGGAGATCTGGGCCTGCCTCGCCGCGCTCAAGGCCGAGGGCGAGTCGATCCTGGTGATCGACAAGAACGTCGATGCGCTGGCCAAGATCGCCGACCGCCATGTCGTGCTGGAGAAGGGCCGCGTCGTCTGGCGCGGCAGCAGCGACGACCTGCGCAGCGACAGCGCGGTCAAGGACCGCTTCCTGCATTTCTGACGAGCGAGGACATCTGCGATGAAGCCACTGACCGCCGGCGTGACCCGGGCCAATGAAGGGCTCGATTCGATCTCCTGGAACATCCTCGGCCAGACCTATGTGCCGAAGTCGCTGAGCGAGGAGTCCTTCTCCTGGCACGCCACCTTCCCGCCCGGCACCTTCGTGCCGCCGCACATCCACACGACGCAGGACGAGTTCATCTACATGCTCGAGGGGCGGCTCGACCTCGTCCTCGACGGGGCCGAGAGCCATGCCCTGCCGGGCGACCTGATCCGGCTGCCGCGCAATGTGCCGCACGGTCTCTTCAACAAGAGCGATGCGCCGGTGAAGTGCCTGTTCTGGGTAGCGCCGACGGCGCGGCTCTACGACCTGTTCTGGGGCATCCACTCGATGGCGGAGCAGAATCCGGCCGATGTCGTGGCGCTCTCGGCCAAGCACGAGGTCGACTTCCTGCCGCCGCCGCCCGACGGCGCCTGACGCCGACGGGGTAAGGTTAAGCAGAGGTAAAGGCTGCACCGGCGGCCGGTTTGCGGCAGTTTCGCCGGCAGCTCGCCTCCGATCCCTGGGAGGCCCTTTGCAGGAGCCTGCCGATGATCGCCGATCGCCGCCTCCAGACGCGCAGCCGCCTCCACCAGCCGGCTCGGCTCGTGTTCAACGGCGAGCAGTCGGTGCTGGCCTGCACCGTGCGAAATCGGTCGCAGACCGGCGCGATGGTGCGGATGGCGGACTGGATCGAGCTTCCGGACACCTTCGAGCTCGACATCCCGGCCGGTGACAGCCGTCGCGTCCGTCAATGCTGGCGGCGCGGCGACGATGTCGGGGTCGCCTTCCTGACGCCCGATGAGACCCGGCCGAGCGAGGTCATCTCGCTGGCGGAAGCCCGTGCCCGCAGGGCCGGCCGCAGCGATCCGGGCTGAGCCCGCCGTCTTTCGCGCATCCGGGCGACTGATCGTTAAACATTGAAAGAGCCGACGGCTGCAGCGCAGCGCGGGCTCTGGCATGGTCCCCTCGAGGCGGCATGGGCCACCCGATGAAGACGGCCGGGATCGAGCCATGACCACGCAGCGGCGCCAGACACCACGGCTGCGCTCTCTTCTGGGCGCGCGAGCGCTGTTCACCCAGAAGCGCGCGACCCTGGATTGCGTCGTCCGCAACATTTCCGACGGGGGCGCCCTCATCGTGGTGCCGGACACGGTGCTCCTGCCCGCCGAGTTCGAGCTCGAGATCGCCCAGCGCCAATGCTGCTACCGGGCCCATGTCCGCTGGCGGACGGGCACGCACATCGGTGTGTCCTTCGAGTCCGAGACGGTTCCGGAGACCGCAAGCCCTGCGGAAACCGACGTTGCCATGCGCCTGCGCATGGCCGAGCGGGACAATGCCCGCATGAAGAGCCGCATCCAGCAACTGACCGAAGCCGGCTGACAGCCAAGCCTGGGATTGCCGCCGCGCCGGGAGCAGCGGCGGACCCCGGCTCGCGCGCCGCCGGGTCGTTAAGGTTAACCCCAGGTTAAGCCGGCCCCATTCCCTGATCGCTGTTACTGTTTATCGTAGTAATCAGCATGACGTTAGGGAACTCAATACTATGATTGTCGAGCGACGAAAGAAACAACGCCTCCGATCTCTGCTTGGAGGCCGCGTCAGTTTCAACCAAAAGAACTGCACACTCGATTGTGTCGTCCGCAATGTTTCAGACGACGGAGCCCTGCTGGTGATCTCCGACTCCATCGCGCTGCCGATCGCCTTCGATCTCGACATCGCGCGCCATCAGCGCGCCTATGTCGCGCGGATCCGCTGGCGCGACGGCGAGCGCGTCGGCGTCGCCTTCGAGGCCCCGTCCAGCGGCGAGATCGTGCCGCTCGACATGGCACGACGCCTGAAGCACTGCGAACAGGACAATGCCCGGCTGAAGAGCCGCATTCGGCAACTGACCGAAGCCGGCTGAGCCGCTCAGCTCCGCCGGGCGAGCTGCTCCTGCGAGAACCCGGCCTTGCCGGCATAGGACTTCACGATCGCCTCGCGCTTGGCATAGCTCAGGACCCGCTCGACATCGTCGAAGCCGTTGGGCGCGAGTTGCTCGACCGCGTCGATGACACGCTCGGGCCCGCCCTTGCGGTTCAGCGCCACGATGTCCGCCGTCGCCGGCAGGCGCTGGGCCTCATAGGCGGCGAGCGCGTGGCGCGGGTGCTCCGAACGGACCAGCCCGTCAGCGAGGCAGCGGGCGTCGAGAATCGCCTGGGAGGCCCCGTTCGAGCCGACCGGATACATCGGATGGGCGGCATCGCCGAGCAGCGTGACGCGGCCATGGGTCCAGCGCGGCAACGGGTCCCGATCGCACATCGGGTAATCCCAGAATCCGGGGCTCGCCTGGATCAGCCCGAGAATGTCGACGCCGGGCACGGTGAAGCGGCGCGCGAAGGGCAGCACGTCCTCGAGCCGCCCGGGCTTCGACCACGCCTCCTTCGGCGGCGGCTTGGCGGGATCGCCGGTGCGGATGTTGACGACCCAGTTGGTCAGCCGGGTCTGGGCCGTCTTGCCCTTGGCGATCGGGTAGAGCACCAGCTTGCCGGCCATGCCGCCGGCGACGATCATGCTCTCCCCATCGAGGAAGACCGGCCAGTCGCAGGCGCCGCGCCACATCTGGACACCGTTCCAGCGGGGCGGCCCCTGGTCGGGAAAGTAATGGGCGCGCACCATCGAGTGGATGCCGTCGGCCGCGACGAGGATATCGCCGCGTGCCGTCTCGCCCGTCTCGCCCCGGCGCGAATCGGCGAAGTGGGCGGTGACGCCGCCCTCGTCCTGGATGAAGCCCTGCAGACGTCGGCCGGTCCGGACCGCGCCCTCGCCCAGCCGCGCCACGACGGCGTCGCGGATCACGGCCTGGAGGCGGCCGCGATGGATCGAGAACTGCGGCGTCGGCGAACCCGCATGCAGGCCGCGCGGCTCGCGCCAGACCGTCTGGCCGAAGCGATTCATGTAGACCAGTTCGCGGGTGCGGATCGCGACGGCGTCGAGCGCCGGCAGCAGGCCCAGATCGGCCAGTTCGCGAATGGCGTGCGGGAGGGTGTTGATCCCGACACCGACTTCGCGGATCTCGCTGGCCTGCTCGTAGACGACAGCGCCGATCCCGCGCGCCTGCAGCATCAGCGCGAGCGTCAGGCCGCCGATGCCGCCTCCGACGATGATGACCTTCATGGCGCGTCCCCAGACCCTCGATTATTTCAAGCTTGAAATAACAGGCGCGACCTTGTCAATCGCACGGGATCGAGACGCCCTTTGGTTGCGCCGACGCCACAATGCGCGGAACGAATGCGAATTCTGTGCGTATCTAGCGGCGCGGGCATCGCCTTTCGACGGTGGTCGTGGCAACTGCCGCAACCGCATCGCGCCGCCTGCGGCCTTCGCGCTGCGTTTTCGGACGAGCCGGACGACCCTTCGCGTCGCGTGATGCCCCACAACGCTCCCCATGGAGGATTTCATGACCAAGAATGAACTGATCGCCGCCATTGCCGACGAGACCGGCAAGTCGAAGACGGACGTCTCCGCCATCCTGGCCTCGCTCGGCACCGTCGTCGCGAAGACCCTGAAGGCCGGCGACGACATCACGCTGGGTGGCGTCGGCAAGTTTTCGGCCGCCAAGCGCGAGGCTCGCGAAGCCCGCAACCCCTCGACCGGCGCCACCATCAAGGTCCCGGCCAAGACCGTGGTGAAGTTCAAGGTCACCAAGGATCTCGCCGACGCCGTGGCGTGATCGCCCCTGCCCTGCCGTCGTTCCGCGCCGCTCGCCGGCCGGAACCACGGCCGGGTCCGGCTTGACCCCGGCGCGGGGCGCGCCAGAGTAGCGCGATGTTCCTGCGACTCTTCACCGATCTGCGGGCCGCCAAGGTCCCCGTCACGCTGCGCGAGTATCTCGCGCTGCTCGAGGGTGTGGAGGCCGATCTGGCCGAGCACCGGGTCGAGGATTTCTATCACCTCGCCCGCTGCTGCCTGGTGAAGGACGAGCGTCATCTCGACCGCTTCGACCAGGTCTTCGGACAGGTCTTCAAGGGCCTGGAGACGCTGGGCCAGGCGGTCGAGGCGCAGGCCATCCCCGACGAGTGGCTGCGCAAGCTCGCCGAGAAATACCTCACCGACGCCGAGAAGGCGCAGATCGATGCACTCGGCTGGGACAAGCTCTTCGAGACGCTGAAGCAGCGCCTCGCCGAACAGAAGGGGCGCCACCAGGGCGGCTCGAAATGGATCGGCACCGCCGGCACCTCGCCCTATGGCGCCTATGGCTACAATCCCGAGGGCGTCCGCATCGGGCAGGACGGCAACCGGAATTTCCGGGCGGTGAAGGTCTGGGACAAGCGCGAGTTCAAGGATTTCGACGACACGCGCGAGCTCGGCGTGCGCAACCTGCGCATCGCGCTGCGCCGCTTGCGCAAGTTCGCCCGCACGGGTGCGGCCGAGGAACTCGATCTCGATTCGACGATCAGCGAGACGGCAAGGCATGGCTATCTCGACGTGAAGCTGCGGCCCGAGCGGCGCAATGCCGTGAAGGTCCTGCTCTTCCTGGATGTCGGCGGCTCGATGGACTGGCACATCGAACTGGCCGAGGAGCTGTTCTCGGCGGCGCGGGCCGAGTTCAAGCATTTCGAGCATTTCTACTTCCACAACTGCCCCTATGAACGGGTCTGGCGCGAGAACCGGCGCCGGCACGACCAGACGATTCCGACGCTGGAACTGCTGCGGACATATCCGGCCGATTACCGCGTCGTCTTCGTCGGCGACGCCTCGATGAGCCCCTATGAGATCGCGATGCCCGGCGGTTCGGTCGAGCACTGGAACGAGGAGGCCGGGGCGGTCTGGATGGAGCGGATCACCGGCCGCTTCCCGAAATCGGTCTGGCTCAATCCCGTGCAGCAGCATCTGTGGAGCTACACCCAGTCGATCCGGCAGATCGGCTCGCTCATGGGCGGGCGGATGTTCCCGCTGACGCTGGACGGTCTCGACGGGGCGATGAAAGTGCTGGCGCGCTGAGGCGTCCCCGAGGGGTGACCAGGTCACGCCAGCCACAGTTGATGCGTATATGATCAGGATATACAATCGTGGTCGATCTCAATCTCGTCATCGGCTTCGATTGGGATCAGGGAAACGAGCGCAAGAGCGTCGACAAGCATCATGTCAGTCAGGCGGAGGCGGAGCAGGTCTTCATGAACCAGCCGCTGCTGCTGGCAGAGGATCGGGAATACAGCGTTACAGAACACAGGCTCCGGGCGCTGGGCCGAACCGATGAGGGGCGTCATCTCTATGTGGTTTTCACATTGCGGAGAGACAGAAGCCTCATCCGCGTGATTTCGGCGCGTGACATGAACCGAAAGGAGCGCAGGCATTATGCCCAAGTCGCTTAAGAGGATCCCGACATTCCAAAGCGAGGCAGAGGAGCGGACCTTCTGGGAAACGCATGACTCCACGGACTATGTCGACTGGACGAAAGCGTCCGCCGTTCGCTTTCCCAACCTGAAGCCGTCCTCGACCTCGATCTCGATCCGGCTGCCCAACGCGCTGTTGGACAGCATCAAGATCGCCGCCAACAAGCGCGACGTCCCCTATCAGTCACTGATCAAGATATGGCTGTCGGAAAAGCTGGACGCGACGAAAAGCTGACCCCTTGAGGCGGAGAGGCCGCGACAAGCGCGGTTTGAGCGGCTATGGCTCGCGCCATGCAGCCGATTGCCGACGACGATACCCCTCCCCCATCCTGGCGCCAGCGGGCGAGACCCGTCGGTTTCGAGATCGCCTACCGGCTGGAGGGCGACACGCTGGTCGTCGACTCGACCCGCAAGGTCGACCGCGTGAGGTTGTCGGCGGTCGAACAGGTCCGGTTCGTCTATGCACCGAGCAATCTCAGCTCGAAGGGCTTCAAGACGCAGCTGCGGCTGTCCGACGGCAAGACCATCACCTTCGGCAACCTGTCCTGGCGCTCGCTGACCGACATGGACCGCGACGACACCGGCTACCACGCCTTCGTGAGCGCGCTGGCGGCCGCGATCGCCCAAGCCAACCCCCGCGCGCGCTTCGTCGCCGGCAAGCCGTCGCTGCTCTGGATCGCGCTGGCGACGGTCAGCGCGCTGTCCCTGCTGATGCTCGCCTTCTTCACCGGCCGCGCGCTGCTGCAGGGCGCCTATTCGACCGCCCTGCTCGGCCTGTTGCTGGCAGCGGCCTCCTATTGGCAGGTCATGCCCATGGTGACGCTGAACAAGCCGCGCGAACTCGCGCTCGGCGAGGTGCCTGATGACCTCGTGCCGGGCCGGCGCGCCTGACGCCGCTCAGCGGACGACCAGCACCGAGCATTTGGCCCGTCGCACGATCGACGAGGCGTTGGAGCCGATGACATAGGCGAGAATGCCGGGTTCGTGCGAGCCGATCACGACGAGATCGGCCCCGCTCGCATCGGCCTCGGCCAGAACCTCGCCATGCACCGAGCCGATCAGCACCTTGGCGGAAACCTGCGCCTCGGGGAGGTCGATCTTGGCGGCGATGGCGGCGAGCTTCGCCTCGGCATCCTCCTGCTGCTCGGCATCGAACCCCGCCGGCACGAACTCCATATAGGTGACCGGCACGAGCGAGCGGACATAGACCAGCCTGACGGCGCCGCCCGACGCCTTGGCGAATGAGGTGGCGGCGGCGATGGCGGGCTCGGCCATCTCCGGCTCGGCGATGTCGACGGGAACCAGAATCGACTTGTACATTTCGCTCTCCTCGCTGCTGCGTGAGCCATCCTAGGGCGCGCGACGGCCAGCGCGATGATCCAGCGCAAAGGCAAGCGTCCGCCGCCGCCCCCGATGCCGCGCTGGCGCGCCATGCACGGAGTCACGCTACCCAACATGGCCCGGCCATTCTAGAAGTGATGCCTTGCGGGCCTCGGCCCTGCGTTGCCGCGGTGATCTCCTCCGCACTCCCCGAACGGGCCCTGCGATGTCCGACACCGCCTCCCGGCCGACCGGCCCCGCCGCCCTCCTGGCGTCCCCCACCGTCTTCCTGATGACGCTGGCCTTCATCAACTGGCTCGGCTTCGCCAGCTGGAGCGCGCTGCTGAACAACTTCGCCAAGGAGGCGGCCGGCTTCTCCGGCGCCGATATCGGCATCCTGCAGTCCGTCCGCGAGATTCCGGGCTTCCTCGCCTTCACCGCCATCATCCTGTTCTGGTTCATGCGCGAGCAGATGCTGGCCTATGTCAGCCTGGTGACGCTCGGCATCGGCGTCGCGGTGACCGGCTACCACCCCACGCTGGGCGGCCTGATGCTGACCACGACGATCATGTCGATCGGCTTCCACTATTACGAGACGGCGCAGCAGTCGCTGCAGCTCCAGCTGCTGCCGAAGAAGGAGGCGCCGCGCCTGCTCGGCCGCATCGCCGGCGCCTCGGCGACGGCCCAGCTTCTGGCCTTTGGATCGATCGCGGTGGTCTGGCGGGTGTTCCAGCCGGGCTATATCGTGGTTTTTCTCGTCGCCGGCGGGTTGGTCGTGGTCCTGGCGCTGCTCGCCTGGCTGGTGTTTCCGCGGTTCGAGGGCACCGTTCCGCAGAACAAGGGCTTCGTGCTGCGCAAGCGGTACTGGCTGTACTACGCGCTGACCTTCATGTCGGGCGCCCGGCGGCAGATCTTCATGGCCTTCGGCGGCTTCCTGCTGGTCGAGCGCTTCGGCTACGACGTCTCGGCGACCGCGATGCTGCTGCTGGCGACCTATGGCATCAACACCTTCATGGGCCCGGCGCTCGGGCATCTCGTCGGCCGCGTCGGCGAGCGCGTCACGATCCAGCTCGAGAACGTCTCCCTGGTCGTGGTCTTCGTGGGCTATGCGCTGGCCAGCCACGGCCATTTCGCCGGCTGGGGCGTCTTCGTCGCAGGCGCGCTCTTCATCGTCGACGGGGTGTTCTTCACCCTCACCCTGGCGCAACGCACCTATTTCCAGAAGATCGCCGACCCGGCCGACATCGCGCCGACCTCGGCGGTGGCCTTCACGATCAACCACATCGCAGCGGTGTTCCTGCCGGTGACCTTCGGCCTGATCTGGCTGCGCGACCCGGCGATCGTGTTCTACATCGGCTCCGGCGTGGCGATCGTCTCGCTGGGCCTGGCGTTCCTGGTGCCGCGGCATCCGGCGCCGGGGGCGGAGACGGTGATGTCGCCCGCCCTGCCCGCTGCGGCCGAGTAGGACGGCCGGTCCGAGCGCCCGTTGTCAGCCCTGGCGCGACGGGGTGCGGACGACGAGGCCGTCGAGGTCGTCGCGCAGCTTGATCTGGCAGGAGAGGCGCGAGGTCGGCTTCACCTCGAAGGCGAAGTCGAGCATGTCCTCCTCCATCGGCTCGGGACGGCCTGTCTTCGCCGTCCAGGCCTCGTCGACATAGACATGGCAGGTCGCGCAGGCGCAGGCGCCACCGCACTCGGCCTCGATGCCCGGCACGCCGTTGCGGATGGCGACTTCCATCACCGTGGCCCCGGCTTCGCCCTCGACCGTCCGGCTCTCTCCGTGCGCGTCGATGAAGGTGACCTGCGGCATCTCGAACTCCAGCATGCGAGGGGACGCGCTCGCCTTAGAGCATTTCCAACCGGCGGGGAACGCCCTTTGCGCGATCCCGCCCTGCGGCGGATCGGTGCGGGCGCGCTGGCGCTCAGGCCGCGCTGTCGAAACGACCGATGACCGCGCGCGCCTCGGCCGCCGCGAGTGCGAGCGTGTCCATGGCCGCCTCGGTCCGTCGTGCGTCTGCCTCGGCGATCCGCTGCTCGATGGCGTCCGCCGCCTCGGCGACCTGCCAGGCTCCGACGGCCCGGGCCGCCCCTTGAGCGTATGGGCCGCGTCCATCCGGGCGCGCGAATCCTCGGCCTGGTGGATCGTGCGCAGATGATGGACGCATTGCTGGGCGAAGAGGGCGAGAAGCTCGCGCTCGAGATCGTGGTCGCCGCCGGTCTGGCGGGCGAGATGGGCAAGATCGATGGCTGTCTGGGGCATCAAAGGCTCGAAAATGGCGGTTCTGCCGGTTCGCGGCGACGGTCGGGACACGCTTCAGAAAGCGCCGTCATGGTGAACGAGGCGTTAACGACGTTTGTGAATCGGCACCGCAAACGGGTTCCCAACGCTATGAGCGTCAACTACCCTTCCAATTGGTAAATGATGGGCGCAGTGTTTCTCCCCCGGCCGGACCAGAGGCGGTCCTAGGTCAGGTCGAGAAACGCGATCGGGCGCTCATCGAGTAGCGTGGCGAGGCGGCACAGCATGACCCGGCAAAAGAAGCTTCAGGATCCGACCGAAGCCGCGATGTCCGCGATCGAGGAGGCTCTCCGGCTCGACCAGCCGAAGGTGGGCTCCGAGAGCGAACCGGCCTCCGAGCCGAAGCTTCCCGCCACCACCGAGAACGACCTGAAGCTCGACCTGCCGCGCATCGAGCAGCCCGCGCCGCCGGCCGCCGCCGCCGCGCCGCAGCCCCGGCCCGCGATCGCTCCCGACACCAGCCGGGTCGCCAATGACGACCGGCGCGATTCCACCTCTCTGGTCCAGGCCTTTTCGGTCCGGCCTTCGGCCAAGCCCTACTGGTTTGCGGCGCTCGCCACGCTGACCTGGCTCGGTGGCGCCGCCTTCGTTCTCAACAGCCGCCTCGGTGCCACCGAGGGTGGCGTGCCGGACCGTCTCGCGGCCTTCGGCGTCGGCGAATGGACGCTGCTGGCGCTGGCGATCGGCGCGCCGGTCGTGTTCTTCTTCGTGCTGGCGGCGCTCTATCGCCGCACGCAGGAAATGCGCCTGGTCTCGCGGGCGATGACCGAGGTCGCCTTGCGGCTGGCCGAGCCCGAGGTGGTGGGCGCCGATGCCGTGCTCTCGCTGAGCCAGACCATCCGCCGCGAGGTCGCGGCGATGGGGGATGGCATCGAGCGGGCTGTCGCCCGTGCCGGCGAGCTGGAGACGATCGTGCGCGGCGAGATCGCCACGCTCGAGCGCGCCTATGCCGACAATGAAATCCGCCTGCGGGCCCTGATCGACGAGCTGGTGACACAGCGCGAGGCGGTCGTCGGCAATGCCGAGCGCGTCAAGTTCGCGATCAGCGGCGCCCATGAAAACCTGTCGAAGGACCTCGACAACGCCAGCCGGACCATCGCCGAGGCCGTCGCCCAAGTCGGCGACCGGGTCACCGGCTCGCTCGGCGAGAAGGGCGACCAGATCACGCTGGCGCTGGGACGCGCCGGCGAACGCATGATCGACGAGATCAGCGGCCGCGGCAGCGAGCTGGTGGAACGCCTGCAGGTCACCTCCGGCGAGGTCAGCGAAAGGCTGTCCGGCGCCAGCGACAGCCTGTCCACCCTGCTGGACGGCCGCGCGCGCGACATCGCCTCCTCGCTGGAGCGCACCGGTGCGGCCCTCGCCGAGGGCCTCGCGACGGGAGCGCGTGACGTCACCCGCGCCATCAGCGAGACCGGCTCGCAGGTGGTGGACACGCTGACCGCCCGCGTCGACACCGTGAACCAGACGCTGCGCACGACCGGCGAAACGCTGGCGCAGGACATAGCCGCCCGCGGGATCGAGGCGGCCGAGCGCTTCGAGACGAGCAGCCGCAGCATGGTCGCGCTGATCGACGACCAGAGCGAGGCGCTGCGGGCGCGGCTGGCCGAGACCGGCGAGAGCCTGCGGGCTTCGCTCGCCGAGGAAGGCGACAGCGTCACGACCCGTCTCGCAGAGGTCGGCCGCGGCGTGAACGGCCTGCTGGCGCGCCAGAACGAACTCATCGCCTCGCGCCTGCTCGAGGTCGGCGAGAGCGTCAACACGCTGATCGGCTCGCAGAGCGACAGCCTCGTGACGCGACTGAACGACACGGCCCGCACGGTCGACGACATCCTGCGCGAGCGCAGCGACGCCATCATCCTGCGTGTCGACGAAGTCGGCCAGTCGCTCGGCGACACGGTCGGACGTCGCGGCGAGGAACTGGCGACGCGCGTCGCCTCGGTGACCGACGGCCTGCAGAGCGTGATCGACGAGCGCGGCGGCCAGCTCGTGACGCGGCTGTCGGAAACCGGCGAAACCGTGCAGTCCATGCTCGGCCAGCAGGCCGAGAATCTCGTGTCCCAGGTGTCGGGCACCGGCGCGAACGTCGCCAAGCTCCTGGAAGAGCAGAGCGACACGCTCGTTGCGCGCGTCTCCGGCACGGGCACCAATGTTGCCAGCCTGCTGGCGGGCCAGAGCGACGCCCTGGCGTCCCGCGTGTCGGGGGCCGGCGCCGAAGTCGCCAAGCTCCTGGACAACCAGAGCGAAGCCCTCGTCATGCGCCTCGGCGAGGCCGGCGAGCAGGTGAACGGCCTGATCGGGCTGCAGAGCGATGCGCTGGCGGCCAGCCTGTCCGAGACCGGCACGCGCGTCGGCGCACTGCTCGACGAGCAGGCCGCCGCCCTGACGGTGAAGCTGTCGCAGGCCGGCCTCGAGGTGAAGGACCTGCTGAGCAACGAGAGCCAGGCGCTGGTGACGCGCGTCGCCGATGTCGGCCGCTCGGTCCACACCGTGCTGGCGGAGCGCAGCAGCGCCCTGATCACGCGTCTGGCGGAAACCGGCGACAGTCTCGACCAGCGGCTCGACGAGCGCGGCGCGGCGCTCGCCGCCCGCCTGACGGACGCCGCCGAGACCGCGCAGGGCGCACTCGAGCAGCAGCAGAGCGGCTTCCTGCTGCGCCTGACGGAGACCGGCGAGCAGGTCGGCACGCTGCTGGGCGACCAGCGCGAGAGCCTGTTGCGCGATCTGGTCAGCGCGGGCCATGAGGTCCATACGCTGCTCGGCGAGCAGAGCGAGGAGCTGGCGCGCCGCCTGGGCGATGCCACCCGCGCCCTCACCGAAACCATCAATGTCGACGGTCGCGACGTCGCCGACCGCGTCACCGAGGCGACGCGCGGCCTGCGCGAGACCTTCACCGTCCATGCCGAGGAGGCCCGCACGCTGCTGGCCGGAACCGGCAAGGAGATCGTGCTGGCGCTGACCCAGCAGGGCGGCCGCGTCAACGAGGCTCTTTCCGCCAATGCGGAATCGATGCTGCGCTCGGTCGAGAGCCGTGCCCAGGCGCTGACGGAGGCCCTGGCCGGCCGCCACGATGCGCTGACCCGCCTGTTCGACGAGCAGGGCCGCGAGATCGAGACCACGATGGGCGCGCGCCTCAGCGCCTTCGCCAGCCTCTTCGAGACCGAGGGCCGGCAGGTCGAGACCGCGCTCGGCGACAGGCTGGCAGCCTTCGAGGACGTCATCATCAACAAGGGCGGCGAGCTCACGGGCCGCCTCTCCGACGATACGCGCGCGCTGACGCTCGCCGTCACCAGCGGCATCGAAGGCGTCGAGAAGCTGATCGGGCAGGACGGCATGGCCCTGGCCGACCGGGTCGGAACGCGCGCCGCCGAGGCCGCCGCGATCCTGGCCGACCGGACCCGCGAAGCCACCGACGCGATGGAAAGCCAGATCAAGCTGTTCGAGGAGCGTTCGGGCGCCAAGAGCGCCGAGATCGCCACATCGCTCGACAGCCTGATCGCGCGCATCGACGGCAATCTCGGCTCGCGTGCGACGGCGCTGAACGAGGCGCTGGTCGAGCGCACCGTCGACATCGCCCGCGTCCTGGCGGAGGGCGGCCGCGAGGTCACCCGCGCGCTTGCCGCCAAGGCGGACGAGATCGGCGAGGTTGTCACCTCGAAGAGCGAGTCGCTCACCCGCACGCTCAGCGAAAAGGCCGATACGATCAACGCCACGCTCGGCGGCCGCGCACTCCAGATCGCCGATACGCTGGACCGCAGCGTCGCGCGCTTCGAAGAGCGCGTCGTCAACCGCCTCGACACCGTCTCGGGCACGCTGGACCAGCGCGGTCAGCAGATCGCCGAGACGCTGCAGTCGAAGTCCGACTCGATCTCGTCGGCGCTCGGCGCCCGCGCCGAGGAACTGCGCGTGCTGTTCGACGACAAGGGCGGCGGCATGGTCGCGGCTCTCGGACAGCGCGGCGAGTCGATCGCCAACGAGGTCGCCAATATCGGCGAGACGGTCGTGCGCGCCATCGAAACCCGCGGCTCCTCGATCATCGAGGGCCTGCGCGAGCGGGGCACGGCCATCACCACGGCGCTGGACACCTCGTCGAGCGCGCTCCGCGACACGCTGGAGAACGGCACCCGTCAGTCCGTCGAAGCGCTGGTCGCCACCAACGAGCAGCTGCGCGGCGAGCTCGGCGGCATGCTCGGGCGCCTCGGCGAGGCCAACAAGCTGATGCAGCAGATCGTCAACGGCGCGAACAAGAACCTCGCGGCCGTCGAGGGTGGGCTGTCGGCCCGCGTCGGTGACCTGCAGAGCGTGATCGCCACCGTGATGGACGAGACCGGCAAGGCCTCGCAGCAGATCGCGACCCAGATCGGGGAACTGAAGGCGTTCTCCGAGGGCACGCTGCGCGAGACGGCGGTGCTGATCGGCCAGCTCGACGACAAGGGGCATGCGCTCGGCGAGATCACCCAGACGAGCGCCGCCGCCCTGCATTCGGTCACGGGCCGCCTCGAGCAGGTCGAGGCCCGCGTCGGCAAGGCGCTGGCTGATCGCAAGCAGTCGCTGGAAGAACTGCATGGCTTGATCGCGGCACGGACGGACGATGTCGAGTCGATCACGCGCTCCTTCGCGGCCCTCATGGACGAATCGCTCAGCACGGCCGAAGGCCGCGCCCGCCAGATCGGCGCGGTGCTCAACGACTCGGCCGAGACGACGACCAGCGCCATCGCCCAGCAGTTCGAGCTGATCCGGACCGCGACCGGCAAGGAGCGCGACCGCACCGCCCAGGCGCTGCGCCAGGCCTATGAGCAGGTCACCAGCGAGGTCGGCGGCGAGCTCGCCAAGGTGACCGAGCGGTTCCAGGTCGCGGCGCAGGACATGCGCGGCGTCTCCGCGGAGATCCAGCGCGAGCTGGAGGAGACGCGCGCCGAGCTGAAGCGCGGCGTGCTCGATCTGCCGCGCGAGACGCAGGAATCGACCTCGGCCATGCGCCGGGTCGTCGCCGAGCAGATCAAGGCCCTGAACGAGCTGACGGAGATCGTCACCCGCTCCGGCCGCCGCAGCGACGTCGCGCTGCCGGTCGATGCCGGCCAGAGCCGTCGTTCGGCCCCCGCCGCCACCCTGCCCCGGCAGGAGCCGGCCTACACCACCGTCACGCAGGCCCGCCTGCCCGTGGCCGAGCCCCTGCTGAGGCCCTCGCTCGACGCAAGCGCAGAGACGGCCGAGCCCGCGCCACGCGCCGAACTGCGCCAGAGCCTGCCGCCGCGCCCGGCCCCGGCCCCGGCTGCGGCTCCCGCCCCTGTCGCGGAGGCGCCGCGCCGGCCGGTTGCGGCCGAGCCCGCCGGCCCGGCCAAGGGCGGCTGGCTCTCGGACCTGCTGAACCGCGCCTCGCGCGAGGAGAAGGCCCCCGAGGCACCCAAGCCGACCGCGCATTCGATCGAGCGGCTCGACTCGCTGTCGGTCGACATCGCCCGGATGATCGACCATGACGCCGCCGTGGAGCTGTGGGACCGCTACAAGCGCGGTGAGCGCAACGTCTTCACGCGGCGCCTCTACACGCTGCAGGGCCAGCAGACCTTCGACGAGATCCGTCGCAAGT
The DNA here is from genome assembly GCF_001713455.1 of Bosea sp. RAC05. Classification (NCBI taxonomy): domain Bacteria; kingdom Pseudomonadati; phylum Pseudomonadota; class Alphaproteobacteria; order Hyphomicrobiales; family Alloboseaceae; genus Allobosea; species Allobosea sp. RAC05. The sequence goes on along the minus strand of NZ_CP016464.1, from coordinate 1,893,122 downwards.
ACCGCCGCGACGCCGAGTTCAAGGAGACGGTCGACCGCTACATCGACGAGTTCGAGCGCCTGCTGGCGGAAGCCGCCAAGGACGACCGCGACTCGATGGTGGCCAAGACCTACCTGACCTCGGAGACCGGTAAGGTCTACACGATGCTCGCCCATGCGAGCGGGCGCTTCGAGTAAGCGCCCTCCCCGATCGGACATGAAAAAAGGCCGCCTGTCAGGGCGGCCTTTTTTCATTGGACGTGTCGGGGCGCCGGTTCCGATCGCCTCTGGAGATCGACGGGGCGGAGGGCTGGAGCTTGCCGCCCCAGGGCCCAAGAGTGGCTGCCGTGGCTTGCGCGGCGCCTCAGCGCGCCCAGCGCACGATCTCGATCAGGACCTGGGACAGGGCGCGGTCGAGCGCCTGGGCGGCGGCGGGACCGTCGACGGCACCGGCTGGAACGCGGGCGGTGAAGAGCCGGGCACGGCGGACCTCGCCGCTGCGGTCGCCGACCAGCTTGGCCGTGATCTCCACGACGGCGGTGCCGCTGGCGGCGTCGATGTTGAAGCTGCGGATGTCGGTGAGCAGTTGCGCCTCGGGCGTGATGCGGTCGCCCGGGCGCGCGACCGAGCCGACGCGCCCGCCGTTCTCGAAGGTCTGGATGAGGCGGACCTGGACCAGCTTGGGCACGCGGTCGGCCCATTGCGCGCCACCGACGAAGGACAGCGCGCCGCTGGAATCGCGGACGATGACGCGGTCGGAATCGAGCGCCTGGACCGTCGTCGGCTCCTGCACCACCAGGGTGGCGCGCGAAGCGCCGACGCGCCCGAAATCGCGCGGCGCCGTCAGGTCGAAGGTCGTGGGGGCGCTGCCGCCGCCACATCCCGCCAGCAGCAAGGCCGCCGTGAGCGTGAGCGCTGCGGCACGCAGGCGGCGGGGCATGATGGGAGACGACTGAATCGGGATCGACATGGGTCTAGCGGGATCCACCATATTGCGGGAGCGGGGGCTTGCCGCCGAAGATGAACTGCTGCGGGTTACGCTCCAAACTCCGCAGGGTGCGATTGAGATCCGTCAGCGTGCGACGGCCATCGCTGGCCAGCGCCTCGATGTCGCGCAGCCCCGGCCCGGTGAAGCGGCTGATGCCGCTGGTGATCTCGGCCGTGCGCTTGTCGAGGTTGTCGGCGAGCACACGGATCGACTTGGCGGCGTCGCTGACCTCGGAGAAGGCGCTGCGCCCGTCCTTGCCCGCGGCGGTGTTGAGGAAGGCCTGCGCGCTGACCAGTACGCCCTCGACCTGGTCGGCCGCCTTGTTGAGTTTTTCGGTGATCGAGGCGACGTCCTTGACCGCCTTGCCGACATCGCCGCTGGAGCCGCCGAGCGCCGCGGTGAACCGGTCGATATTGCCGATGATCTCGGTGACCTTCTTCTGGTCGACCGAACGGACGATGTCGGTGAGTTCCTGGCTGAGGACGCCGAGCTTCTCGGAGAGGGGCGCGATCGTCTCGGCGATGCTGCCGAAGCTCTTCATCAGCTTGTCGACGCCGTCGGCATTATCCCCGAGCGCGGCCGAGAAGCGCTCGACGTTCCTGACCGTGTTGCCGATCGAGCCGGCATTGTCCTTCACGAGATTGTTGAGCCCACTGAGCGTGGCATCCGCCTTGGCGGCGATGTTGCGCACGGTCTCGACGATGTCCTGCAGCTCGGAGCGGTCGGCGACGATCACCGGCAGGGTCTGCCCTTCCGGCGGCTTGAGCGGCAGCGACTTCGGGTCGCCGCCGACGAGCTGAACAGCGACGATGCCGGTCGCGAGGCCGACCGTCTCCAGCCGCGCCCGTGTGTCCACGCGCAGGGGCGTGTTCGCGTCCACGGAAATCACCGCGTTGATGCGGCTGGGATCGTTGGGCTGCAGCTCGATGCGCGTGACCTCGCCGACGCGCAGCCCGTTGAACAGCACGTTGGAGCCGCGGCCGAGGCCGGTCACCGTGCCGCTGAAGATGACGCGCACGTCCTGCCGCCCGCCGGCATTGCCGCTGTTGAACCAGTAGACGAAGCCGAACACCGCAGCGAGGACCGCCAGCGTGAACAACCCGACGAGCGCATAGTTTGCACGTGATTCCATGGGCTAGACTGCGTGTTCCCGGTGCTCCGACGGCATGCGGGCCCTGGCCCGCTCGCCGCCGAAATAGGCTTTGAGCCATGGATGGTCGGATGCCAGCATCGTGGCCAGGGGGCCGACGGCGATGACGCGCTTGTCCGCCAGGGCGCCGATTCGATCGCAGGCGGAATAGAGACTGTCGAGATCGTGGGTTACCATGAACACGGTCAGCCCCAAAGTCTGCTTCAGCGTGACGATGAGGTCGTCGAACTCGGCCGCTCCGATCGGATCGAGGCCCGAGGTGGGCTCGTCGAGGAAGACGATGTCGGGGTCGAGCGCGAGCGCGCGGGCCAGCGCGGCGCGCTTGATCATGCCGCCCGACAGTTCCGAGGGCGACTTGTCGGCCGCGTCCGGCGGCAGGCCGACGAGATCGAGCTTGACCATCGCCATGTCGTCGAGGAGCGCCGGCGACAGCTCCAGATATTCGCGCATCGGCAGCTGGATATTCTGCTTGACGCTGAGCGCCGAGAACAGCGCACCCTGCTGGAACATCACCCCGAAGCGGCGCTCGAGGGCGCGGCGCTGAACGGTGCTGAGCGTGTCGACGTCCTCGCCGAAGACCTCGATCGTCCCGCGCGCCTTCTGCACGAGGCCAAGGATCGTGCGGGTCAGCACCGACTTGCCCTGCCCCGAGCCGCCGACGAAGCCGAGGATCTCGCCGCGCATCACATCGAGGTCGAGCCCGTCCATGATCACCTTCTCGCCGAAGGCGACCTTGAGGTCGCGCACGCGGATGACGACCTCGCCCTCCGCGCCGGCGGCGGCGTCCCGCGACGGTTCGGCGTTCCGAAACGCCGCGTCTGCCTGATGGATCCCCTGCTCGCTCATGGTCGGGATACGGGCCTCACATGGCGATGGATGAGAAGAACATGGCGAAAAGCGCATCGACGACGATCACCATGAAGATCGCCTTCACCACCGAGGCCGTGACCTGGCGGCCGAGCGACTCGGCCGAGCCCTTGACCGCCAGCCCCTCCATCGAGGCGATCAGCCCGATGACGAAGGCCATGAACGGCGCCTTCACCAGGCCGACGAAGAAGTGCTTCCAGGTGATGACGGACTGCAGCCTGGCCAGGAAGGTGTCGATCCCGATGCCGCCATAGAGCCAGGAGACCAGCGCGGCACCCGTCAGCCCCGACATGGCGGAGATGAAGGTCAGGATCGGAAGCGAGACGACCAGAGCCAGAATCCGCGGGACGACGAGCACCTCGATCGGGTCAAGGCCCATCACCCGCAGCGCGTCGACCTCCTCGCGCATCTTCATCGAGCCGATCTCGGCCGTGATGGCCGAGCCGGAGCGGCCGGCGATCATGATCGAGGTCAGCAGCACCGCCAGTTCACGCAGGATCAGGATGCCCGTCAGATTCACCACGAAGGCGGTCGCGCCGAATTGCTGCAGCTGGAAAATGCCCTGCTGGGCGACGATGCAGCCGACGAGAAACGAGATCAGCATGATGATCGGCGCGCCGTTGAAGGCGATCAGCTCGATCTGGTTGACCATCGAGGGCCCGCGGAACTTGCGCGGCCCCAGCACGACGCTGGCGGAGGCGACGACGACCTCGCCGAGGAACATCGACCCCGCGACCATGTCGCGACCGAAGCGCACGACGGCCGCGCCGATCCTGACGAGGATGTCGACGATCCGGAACTGACGGCTGGAGACGGGCTGCTCGCGATCGTGAATCTCGATCTCGGCCAGCAGCACGCCGTGCTCGGGTCGCTTGCTGACGATCTCGACGGCGGCGCCTGCGCTCTCGCGGTCGTACTTGACGCGGTTCAGCACATAGGCGCCGAGCGTATCGAGCCGCTCCACTGCGGAGAGATCCAGCCGCGCCCGCGCCGACCGGCTGACGCGCTCGGCGATCTCCTTCACGAGGGTCTCGATTCGCGGGGCGCGATCAGCGCTCCAGGACCCGGCCAGCGTCACGGCAAGGGTCCCGGCATCGTCGCGGAAGACCGCCTGGGGTTCGGCCGTATCAGGGATCGCCATGGTTTGCGTGATGTCCTCGCCCGCGATCGACGACGTCTTTCATCAATCCGCGACACCATCGAAGGCGCCGGCCTCACCCCTGTCGCCTGTATCGCCGCGCCGATTGGCCTTGGCAAGGGCGTGGATGCAACAGCGGCGGCGGATCATGCCGGGCGGCGGGCATCGCGGCGCCCGACCCGGCGCTACCCTTTGGGAAACCAATCGTTAACCAATCCGGTGGCAGGTAACGTCAGGGTGCATCAGGTCTGCCGCCGCTCTTGATTCGCGCGGGCCTCATAAAGCAGATCGGTCATGAGCGAAGCACGGTCGCTGACGCCGCTGAGCGAGACGGACTACGAGGCGATCGAAGCCGCCGTGATGGAAACGGCTCGCGGCCGCTGGTTCATGGCGGAGTTTGCCCGCCGCAACCGCCACGCCGACACGCAGCAGATTCTCGGGGCCATCCATCGGATCGAGCGGGTCGTCGGCACGCCGGCCCCGCAGCCGATGGCCGTGTCGGACATCGCGGAGGCCACGGCGCTGATCGCCGATCTGCGCATCGATCTGGAGCGGATCAGCGGCCGGGCCGAGGATCGCGCTTCGGGCCTCGCCGCCCGCATCGAGGCGGTCGCCGGCACCATTCTGCAGGCCACCGAGAGCATCCAGGAAGTCGCCTGGAATCTGCGCGAGGCCGGCGCAGGCGAGGGTCTGTGCGACAAGCTCGACCAGCACGCCGCCGAGATCGCCACCGCGACGGCCGTCGTCGACGGAACAGTGCAGCAGATCGACAAGATCGCCGACACGATCGCCATGCTGGACAGCAGCCTGCGCGCCGTCTCCGGCCTGTCGTCCGCATCCGCGCCGAGCGAGCCCTTCACCGCGCCGCTCCCGCGCGTGCTCGACATCGGGCTGGTCGAAGCCCCGCCCTATGTCGGCCGCGGCAGCATCGAGGTCATCGAGATCGACGACGAGCCCGTGGCACCCGTCGCCAGCGGGGCGGCAGCGACCGGCCTGCTCGGCAGCGAGCCCCGGATCGGCTCCATTCTGGAACTCGACGACGATGTCGTGTTCGACGAGCCGGACGTGGCTTACGACCCGGCCTCGACGTCCGAGCCCTTGTCGCTCGGGCTGCTCGACGAGCGGCATGGCCCGTCGTCAGCGCCTGCCCCCGCGACGCTCGCGAGCGGCTCGGAAGCGGGGCTGCGCGAGATCGACGCGATGCCGGCCTCGCGGAAGCTCGCCTATTTCGCCTGACCGGCGGGCACGAAGCTCGCCATCTTGCCCGGGTTCAGCAGGCCCTGCGGGTCGACCTCGCCCTTGAAGCCGAGCTGGTCGGCATCGGCCCGCTTGTGGCGGCTGCCCTCCTCCAGCGAGACGACATGGGGGTTGGCGATGAAGACGCCGGACGCCTCATGCTGGGCGATGACCGCGTTGAGCCGCTCCGGTGTCGAGTAGCGCAGGATCGGCAGCGCGCTCGCCGTCACCTTGCCGCCGAAGCGGATGAACTCGTGATGCGGTAGAAGCTCGTCGCCGAAGGCGGCGATCGTCTCGCGCGCGCTCTCGACCAGCCGATCATGCGGGAAGAGGCACTGGAGATAGGTGATGGAGCGGTCGCTCTTCAGCCACTGCAGCGTGGTGTGGTTCCAGGTGTATTCGTAGAGCGGCACGGTGCCGGGCCCCTCCTCCGAGGGCGCCTCGTATGTCACCGCGCCGCGCTTGCCGACGATGGCCTTGAACGGGCCGAGCGAGCCTTCGGCGATCATGCAGATCAGGATGCTCTTGCCCTCAGGACAATGGGCCTTGAGCGCCCCGAAATAAGGCGTGATCACCGACGAGATCGGCGTCACCAGCTTCTTGACGATGCCGTCCGCGAGGGCGACCTCGTAGCCCGTCTCGAAGGCGTCCATGTAGCTGTCGAAGGCGACGATGACGTCGATCCAGGGCCAGGCCGGCGCGAGCGGCATTTCCAGCGCCGTGATGATGCCGGTCGTGCCATAGGCGCGGTTGACCTTCTGGGCGGCGTCGTCGCGCAATTCGATGATGCGCGGTTCTTCCTCGACCGTGACGATGCGCGCGGCCAGGATGTTGCCGGGTTCGCGCAGGCCGCCATAGGTCACCGAGCCGACCCCGCCCGAGCCGCCCGCGACGAAACCACCGACGGTCGCGCTGCGCTTGGTCGAGGGATGCATGCGCTGCTCGAAGCCGGTTTCGCGCAGCGCGATGTCGACATCCAGCATGCGGGCGCCGGCGGCGATGCGGGCGATGCCGGGCTTCTGCCATTCGATGCCGGTCAGGCCGGTGATGTCGAGCAGGACGCCGCCCTCGAGCGGGACGGCCTGGCCGTAATTGCCGGTTCCGGCGGCGCGTACCGTCAGCGGAATGCGTCGACGCGCGCAGGCGGCCGCGATCCGCACGACCTCCGCCTCGTCGCGGGGCGTGGCGATGATGTCGGCGGACTTGTCCGCCAGCTGCTGGTTCAGGATCGGCGAGTACCAGAAGAAGTCGCGCGAGCGCTTGCGGACGACCTGCGTCTCGTCGATCAGCGCGATGCCGGCGAGATCCTCCTTCAGCGCGGCGATGTCGTAGCGCGAGACCCGCTCGGGCCTCGGCTGGCGTTCGGGCAGTGCGCTCATCTCAGTTCTCCCGCTTCAGGGCGCTCTCGTGCCAGCGCCGCAGCAGCATGTGCGAAATCCAGCTCGTGCAAAGGAAGATCGCGATGCCCGAAAGCGAGATCATCAGCAAGGCGGCAAAGACGCGCGGGATCTTGAGCTGATAGCCGGCCTCGAGGATGCGATAGGCCAGCCCCGAGGCGCTGCCGCCGGTGCCGGCGACGAACTCCGCGACAACCGCGCCGATCAGCGCGAGCCCGCCGGAGATCTTCAGGCCGGCCAGGAAATAGGGCAAGGCGGCCGGCAGCTTGAGATAGCGCATCGTCTGCCAGCGGCTCGCGCCATAGAGTTGGAACAGGTTGACGAGGTTGTGGTCGGCCGAATTCAGGCCGAGGATCGTGTTCGACAGGATCGGGAAGAACGCGACGATCCAGGCGCAGATCAGCAGCGCGAGATTGATGTCCCCGGCCCAGATGATGATCAGCGGCGCGATCGCGACGATCGGCGTCACCTGCAGGATCACCGCATAGGGCAGCAGCGACATCTCCAGCCATTTCGACTGGGTGAACAGCACGGCCAGCGTGACGCCGACGATGACCGCCGCGGCGAGCGCCAAGAAGGTGATCTTCAGCGTGATCCAGAGCGAGCCCGACAGCGTGCCCCAGTCGGAGACGAGGGTCTGGCCGATCAGGAGCGGCCCGGGCAGGATATAGGCCGGGATGCCGTTCCAGCGGACAGCGAACTCCCAGAGCGCCAGCGAGAACACGCCGATCGCGATCGGCGCGAGGATGCGCGGCCAGGCGCTGGCCGGCAGGCCCAGCAGGCGCGGCTCGGTGAAGAAGACCGGGCGCGCGTCGGAGTCGGTGCCGCCATGGGCGGGGGCCGGAGCTTCGATCGATGGCATGCTCATGAGCCGATCGCCTCCTTGAGCTTGCCCGAGACCACCCGGCAGAGATGGGCGTATTCCGGCGAGGTGCGGAAGAGGTCGTCGCGCGGATAGGGTGCGTCGACGTCGAGATCGGCCATGACGCGGCCGGGTCTCGCCGCCATCACCACGATGCGCTTCGAGAGATAGACGGATTCGAACACCGAATGGGTGACGAAGACCGCGGTGAACTTCTCCTTCCACCACAGCTCGAGCAGATCGTCGTTCAGGCGGTGGCGGGTGATTTCGTCGAGCGCGGCGAAGGGCTCGTCCATCAGCAGGATCTTCGGCCGCAGCACCAGCCCGCGCGCGATCGAGACGCGCATCTTCATGCCGCCGGAGAGTTCGCGGGGATAGGACTTCTCGAAGCCGGAGAGGCCGACCAGGGCCAGCATCGCCGCCGCCCGCTCGCGCGCCTCGCTGGTGCGCACCCCCTTCAGGGTCAGCGGCATCATCACGTTGGCGAGCGCCGTCGCCCAGGGCATCAGCGTCGGGTCCTGGAAGACAAATCCGAGATCCCGCTGCGGCTCGCCCGATGCGTCATGAACCGTGGTCGGCCACTCGATCGTCCCACTGGAGGGCGCGCCGAGGCCCGCGATCATCCGCAGCAGCGTCGACTTTCCGCAACCGGAGGGACCGAGCAGGCTGACGAACTCGCCCTCCCCCAGGCTCAGATTGACGTCGCGCACGGCGAGCGTGCCGTTGCCGAACTGCTTGGAGACATGGCGCACGCAGACCAGGGGCTTGCGACCCTCCGGGCGAACGGCATGGGGAGTGCTCAGAGAGGCCGTGTCCAAAGCCTGATGATCCGTTGATTGTGCTGGGCGCACCAACCGCGACGTCATCCCGGGCTTGCCCCGGGATCCATCGAAGGGCGTCGAACTCTACGATGGATCCCGGATCGGCGCCGCTACGCGGCTTATCCGGGATGACGGCAGCGAGGGAGCAAGCTTACGCCTTGCCGACGCCCTTGTTGATGAACTCCAGGCTGTAGGCCTTCTTCAGGTCGATGCCGGCGGGGAACACGCCCACATCCGTCATCGTCTTGTAGAACGAGCCCCAGCGCGCATCGGTCATGGCGCCGATGCCGAGCGTCGTCGCATCGCCCGAGAGCACGATGCCGTTGGCGTTCATCACCTTGACCGCGTAGTCGATCTTCTCCTGATCCATGTCGGGATTGTCCTTCAGGATCTGCGCGTTGGCGGCGGCGACGTTCTGCCCCTTCATGTAGGCGGCCCAGCCCTCCAGCGTGGCGGTGACGAAGCGCTGGACCAGGTCCTTCTTCTCGTCGACCATCTTGCGAGAGATGTTGATCGTCGTGTTGTAGTTCTCGAAGCCGGCATCGGCGATGAGATGCACCACCGGCGTGACCCCGCCCTGCTTCTGGATGGCGAAGGGCTCCGACGACAGGAAGCCCTGCTGCGAGATCGTCTTGTCGGCCAGGAACGGCGCCATGTTGAAGGTGTAGGGCCGGATCTGCTCGTCGGTGTAGCCGAACTTCGCCTTCAGGAAGGGCCAGTAGCTGGTGCGGCCGGCGGCGCCGACCAGGATCGGCTTGCCCTTCAGCGCGGCGAGCGAGTCGTTGCCGACGCCCGGATGCGAGATGATGACCTGCGGATCCTTCTGGAAGATCGAGGCGATGCAGAGGAAGGGAATGTTCTCCTGCGCATAGCGGATGGCCTCGAAGGAGTTCGACATGATCATGTCGACGCGGCCGCCGAGCAGGAGCTGCGAGGGGTTCTGCTGCGGGCCGCCGGGGCGGATCTCGGCGTCGATGCCGTACTTCTTGTAGATGCCGTTGGCGGCGGCGAGGTAGAAGCCGCCATGCTCCGCCTGGGCGCGCCAGTTGGTCTGGTAGGACACCTTGTCGAGCGTCTGCGCGCTCACCCGCGCTCCGGGCACGGCGACCAGCGCCGATCCACCGATCAGGCCCAGCGCACCACGGCGCGTCAGGCGGTACTTCGTCATCGTCATCCTTGTGACCTCCCCTGATAATCCTCGGCTGAACGCCTTGGCTGCGCGGCAGCAAACTGTATGCCATGACAGGGCTTCGGCAGGAACCGCGACACTGCGTCATGGCGCCGCCGGAGGCCATTGCCCACAGGTGATCGCGCCTGCGTTTTCCGCGCGGGCGGGCTAGACTGTGCGGGTCACGCAAATGGAGACGACAAGACGATGGGCGCGCGCTTCTGGGGCGATCTGAAGACCACCGATTTCGCCCGGCTTTCGGCGGAGGGCACCGTTGCGGTGCTGCCGCTGGCGGCAATCGAGCAGCATGGGCCGCATCTGCCGGTGTCGGTCGACACCACGATCATGAACGCGATGCTCGCGGAAGCGATGCCGCTGGTGCCGGCCGGGCTCGACGTGCTCGTGCTGCCGACGCTGGCGATCTGTAAGTCGAACGAGCACCTGCATTCGCCGGGCACGCTGACGCTCTCCTGGGAGAGCGCGACGCAGAGCTGGATCGAGATCGGCGAGAGCGTCCGGCGCGCGGGCCTGCGCAAGCTGGTGATCCTGACCTCGCATGGCGGCAATATCGACCCGATGAAGGTGGTGGCGCGGGAGTTGCGCGTGCGGCACGGCATGCTCGCGGTGACGACGGCCTGGCGCGCGTTCGGCCTGCCGCCGGGCCTCTTCGCCGATCTCGACGCCAATCACGGCATCCATGCCGGCGACATCGAGACCTCGCTGATGCTCCATTTCCGGCCGGACCTGGTCGATATGGGCCAGGCCGCCGCCTTCAACCCGCTGACGGTCGATATGGCGGCCGAGGGCTACAGCTGGCTGCGGCCGACCGGCCTGCACGCGATGGCCTGGATGGCGCAGGACGTCCACCCTTCCGGCGCCGCGGGCGATGCCTCGCTCGCCACGGCCGAGAAGGGCAAGGCGACGGCCGCCTTCCAGGCGAAAGGCTTCGTCGAATTGCTGGCGGATGTGGCGCGGTTTCCGCTGGAGCGGCTGCACAAGGGGGCCGGCTAGCCCCCGAGAACGCGCCTGTGACCGCTGCAGGCCGAGCCCGTATCAAGCGCCCTTCTGCGCTCGCTCGACGGTGTCGGGAGCGTGGTCGATGACCTTGAGCAGCGCGCGGGCGGTCCTGTCCGGGCTGCGGCGTCCCTGCTCCCAATCGCGCAAGGTCGCCGGGCTCAGGCCGAACTTGCGGGCAAAGGCCTCCTGGGAGAGGCCCAGCTTCTTGCGAATGGCAGCAACATCGACAGTCTCGACGGTGATTGTCTTGGCGGGCTCCTTGTCGCCTCGCGCGATCGCCACCGCTTCGGTCGCGCTCGCGACCAGGTCCTGTCCGAATGTCGGCATCTCAACGATCTCCTGACTTGGTCGCCTGCCGGTAGGCATCGGCGATTTTCGGCAGTGTCCGGGCAAGGTCATTGCGCTCGGCCTGGGTCAGATTGGCCCGCTTGCCCTTGTCGATCAGCGCCAGAAGGAAGATCGGAACGTCGTCGCCGCCGAAGTAGTGAATCGTGCGGTAGCCGCCGCTCTTTCCTTCACCCCGGCCGGCATGGCGCAGCTTTCGTGCGCCGCCGGTCCCGACCATTAGGGCACCCCCGAGAGGATTGCTGGCAATCGCGACCGCGACATCCTGTATCTCGTCGTCGCCCAGACCAGCCGCCTTGGCCTGCCGTTCGAAAACCGAGGTCAGCAGCACGGTCTGCATCCGCGCAAACTACGGCAATGCCGTATCTTCCCGCAAGGAAAATCGCAGAGGTCGGATTGCCCTACGCCCCCGGCTTGCCCTTGGGCGCATAGATGTCCTTGTACTGCTCGCGCAGCAGATTCTTCTGGACCTTGCCCATGGTGTTGCGTGGCAGGTCGTCGACGATGAAGACCTGCTTGGGAAGCTTGAACTTGGCGAGGCGCTGCTCCAGCGTCTGCGCGATCGAGGCGGCCGTGATGGCCGCGCCGGGCTTGACCACCACGACGGCGGTGACGCCCTCGCCGAAATCGCGATGCGGGCAGCCGATGACGGCGCTCTCGATCACGCCCGGCATCTCGTCGATCTCGGTCTCGACCTCCTTGGGATAGACGTTGTAGCCGCCGGTGATGATGAGGTCCTTGCCGCGTCCGACGATGTGGACGTAGCCGGCTGCGTCGATCTTGCCGAGATCGCCGGTGATGAAGAAGCCGTCCGGCTTGAACTCGGCCGCGGTCTTCTCGGGGTTGCGCCAGTAACCCTTGAAGACGTTGGGGCCCTTGACCTCGATCATGCCGATCTCGTCGGGGCCGAGCCCCTTGCCCGTCTCGGGATCGACGACGCGGGCCGACACGCCCGGCAGCGGATAGCCGACCGTGCCCGCAACCCGCTCGCCCTCATAGGGGTTGGAGGTGTTCATGTTGGTCTCGGTCATGCCGTAGCGCTCGAGGATCGCGTGGCCGGTCCGCTCGCGCCATTCGCGATGCGTCTCGGCCAGCAGCGGCGCCGAGCCGGAGACGAAGAGGCGCATATGCTTCGTCGCCTCCGTCGTCAGGCGAGTATCCTGCAGCAGCCGCACATAGAAAGTCGGCACGCCCATCATGCAGGTCGCCTGTGGCAGGTACTTGAAGACCTGGTCGGGATCGAACTTCGGCAGCAGGATCATCGAGGCGCCGGAGAACAGCACGCAGTTGGTCGCGACGAAGAGGCCGTGCGTGTGGAAGATCGGCAGCGCGTGGAGCAGCACGTCGTCCTTCGTGAAGCGCCAGTAATCGACCAGCGCCAAGGCGTTCGAGGCGAGGTTGTCGTGGCTGAGCATCGCGCCCTTGGAGCGCCCCGTCGTGCCCGACGTGTAGAGGATCGCGGCGAGGTCGTCGGGCCCACGCGCGATGTCGGCGAACGCGGTCGAGGCGGCGAGCGCCTTGTCTGAGAGCGAGCCGGCAGAGACGTCCGGCGAGCGCCAGATGCCGAGCGTCTCGAGCTTGGCGCCGGCCTTGTCGGCATAGGGCTTCAGGGCGTCGGCCTTCGCCGGATCGCAGACAAAGACGGCGGGCTGCGCGTCGCCGAGGAAATACTCGATCTCGGCCGGGGTGTAGGCCGTGTTGAGCGGCAGGAAGATCGCGCCCGCGCGCACTGCGCCGAGATAGAGCATCAACGCCTCGACGCTCTTCTCGACCTGGACCGCCACCCGGTCTCCCGGTTTCACCCCGAGCGAGACCAGCGCATTGGCGAAGCGGGCCGAGGCATCGACCATGTCGGCATAGGCATAGCGCCGGCCGTCATCGAGGAGGGCGAAGGGAGCGTCCGGCGCCGGCATCCGAGACCTGACCAGGTCGAACAGGTGGTTGCCCATGATCAGGGTCCTTTCAGGCGTAGCCGTCGCGTTTTGCGGCCCCTCGGAACGGAGCCGTTCTCCCATTGGCGTCACCTGCGTCGCGGGTCAACTCGTGGCCGGCCGCAACAGCTTGCGCACGGCGGCCGAGGCCACGACCGTGTTGCGGGTGGCGAAGGCCTCGTGATTGGTCTCGATGTCATCGAGTTCGTAGCGATAATTGACCATCACGCCATGCGACTCGCGCAGGCCGCGTGCCGACAGGTTGCCGCCGACATTGATGCGCTCCAGCCGCGCGCCGTTGCCGAGATGGAACCGGGCGACCGGGTCGATCACGCGCCCCGAGGCCGTGCGCGCCCGCAGCATGTAATGCGCCATCATCTGGCCGAGCAGCTTGTCGCGGCGCAGCCGGGTCGCCTCGTCGAGCGAGATCGTCTCGCCGGCCGGGCGGGCGAGCTCCGAGCGCTCCTCGTTCGTCAGGCCGAGGTCGCCCGGCTCGGCGACGAGGCCCTCGAGCCAGCGCGCGAAGCCCGGCACCGGCGACAGCGTGACGAAGGTCTCGAGCCCCGGCAGCTCGCGCTTCAGATCCTCGGCGACCTGCTTGATCAGGAAATTGCCGAAGGAGATGCCGCGCAGGCCCTCCTGGCAGTTGGAGATCGAATAGAACACCGCCGTCGTCGCCTCGGAGGCCGGCAGCACCTCGCGCTCCCCGCTCAGCACCTCGCCGATGCCGCGCGGGATCGCGCGGGTCAGCGCCACTTCGACGAAGATCAGCGGCTCGTCGACAAGCTGGGGATGGAAGAAGGCGAAGCAGCGGCGGTCCGCCGGCTCCAGCCGCCGGCGCAGATCGTCCCAGCCCTGGATCTCGTGGACGGCCTCGTAGCGGATGATCTTTTCGAGCACATTCGCCGGCGAGCGCCAGTCGATCCGGCGCAGCACCAGGAAACCGCGGTTGAACCAGGAGCCGAAGAGATGCCGGAAATCGGCATCGACGGTCAGCAGGTCGCGGTCGCTCTCCATCGCCTCGAACAAGGCCTCGCGCATCCGCACCAGCACATGGGTGCCGCCGGGGGCCAGGTTGAGACGTCGCAGCAGCTCCTGCCGGCGGGGCTCGGAGGCGAGGTGAAGCGCCGAGATCGTGGCTGCGCCGGGCTCGGCGCGATAGGCCTCGATCGCTCGGTCGAGCCGCTCGTGATCGGGCCCGAACCGCTCCTGCAGCATGGCGAAGAAGGCGCGCCGGCCTGGCTTGTCGAGCCGTTCCCAGGCTTCCAGGACCCCTTGCGCCAGCGCCATGCCCGAGGCCTCGCCCCGGCCCGAGAGCAGATCCTCGCAGAGCCGGTCGATCGGCCGGTTGCGCTGCGTCATGAAGCGCTCGAAGCCGATCAGCGCCCGGCCGCGATCGGCCACATTGGTCAGCAATTCGCCGAGAAACGCCATGTCGCTGCGGACCTCCCGGGGCCATCATGCCCTGCCGGGCGGCGCGTGCAAGCCCGCCCTCGCCAATCCGGGGTCAGCGCAGCAGGGCCCAGGCCTTCATGAAGAAGTCGGGCGCGCCGAAATTGCCGGATTTGAGCGCGATCACCATGTCGCGGCCCTGCGCCACGCGGGTCCAGGGCACGCCGGGGTCAATCTCCGGGCCGATCTCGAGCAGGCCGATGCCCAGCCCCTGGACGACCGCCCCCGAGGTCTCCCCGCCCGCCACGAGCAGCCGCGAGACGCCGCCCTCGGCCAGCAGGGCCGCCGTCTTCGCGAAGACGTGCTCCACGGTCTCGCCGGCCTTCTCGCGCCCGAGCTTGTCCTGAATCGCGGCGACCTCGGCCGGATCGTCGCTGGAATAGAGCAGGAAGGGCGTGTCCGCGGCCTGCGCCAGCGCCCAGTCGGCGAGCTTTGAGGCATCCTGCGCCCCGGAGACCAGCGCCATCGGATCGACCTTCAGGGCTGGAAAGCCGGCCTCGATCGCCTTGGCGATCTGGCCGCGCGTCGCCGTCGAGCAGCTGCCGGAGATGATGCCGGCGCGGCCCCGGGGCGCCGCGAGGCTGGCTGCGATCTCGCGCTCCGGCAGCAGGCCGGCGCGGCGGAAGTTCTGCGGCAGGCCCATGGCGATGCCGGAGCCGCCGGTAAGGAGCTTGTGTTCGGCGACCGCCTCGCCCAGCACCATCAGATCGGCGTTGGTGAGCGCGTCGGTCACGACATAACGGACGCCCTGGTCGGCCAGCGCAGCAAAGCGGGCTTTCACCGCCTCGGCTCCGGCCAGGACGGTGGCGTAGTCGACCAGCCCGACGGCGCCCGTGGTCTGCGCGCCCATCAGGCGGATCAGGCTGGAATCCCGCATCGGCGTCAGCGGATGGTCCTTCATCGAGCTTTCGTGAAGCGGCACCGCGCCGACGAAGAGATAGCCTTGGTAGATCGAGCGGCCATTGGCCGGAAAGGCGGGACAGACGATGGCCAGACCCGCGCCGAGCCGCTGTGCCAGCGCATCGGCAACGGGCCCGATATTGCCCTTCGCGGTCGAATCGAAGGTCGAGCAGTATTTGAACAGGATCTGCCGTGCACCCGCAGCCAGCAGCGCCTCGCAGGCGGCCAGCGAATCGGCGACGGCCTCGGCGACGGGGTTGGTGCGCGACTTCAGCGCGACGACGACGGCGTCCGCCTCGGGCAGCGCGTGGCCGGGGCGGGGCACGCCGATCGTCTGCACCGTGCGCATGCCGCTGCGGTTCAGCATCAGCGCCACATCCGTCGCGCCCGTCATGTCGTCGGCGATCACACCCAGCAGCATCGTCGTTCCTCCGTCGGTCTCGTGCCGGCTCCGTCTGCGTCGCCTTGTAGCCGCCCGCTGGCGTCAAGGCGATCCGGCGCGACGCATGAGGCCCACGGCCGCATTGGCCGAGGCTGGCCGCCAAATTGCTTGCAGGCAGCCTCCGCAACGGCATGCAATCCCGACGCACACGCGGCGGTGCGGCATCGACGCCGCTGCGATTTTGCATCAGTCTGGTACCAACCGGAACGATCTTCGGCGATCATGACCGCAAACGACAACAGGGGATATCCGATGAAGCTTCTCACCGCCCTGGCCTGCGCCACCGCTCTGACCTTCGCCGCCCTGCCCGCCGTCGCGCAGGCGCCCTCGACCCTGCGCATCGGCCTGCAGGAAGATCCCGACGTGCTCGACCCGCACAAGGCGCGCACCTTCGTCGGCCGGATCGTGTTCAAGGGGCTCTGCGACAAGCTCCTCGACATCACGCCCGACCTGAAGATCGTGCCGCGGCTGGCGACCGAGTGGTCGTTCTCGGCCGACGGCCTCACGCTGACGATGAAGCTTCGCAGCGACGCCAAGTTCCACGACGGCGAGGCGTTCGACGCCGAGGCCGCCAAGGCCAATCTCGAGCGCGCCCGCACCCTGCCCGACTCGCTGCGCAAATCCGAGCTCGCCTCGGTCGACAGCGTCACCGTCGTCGACCCCACCACGATCGCGCTCAAGCTGAAGCGGCCCGACGCGACGCTGCTCGCGCAGCTGACCGACCGCGCCGGCATGATGCTGGCGCCCAAGAGCCTGGCGGGCGATGTCGGCGCCAAGCCGGTCTGCTCGGGCCCCTACAAGTTCGTCGAGCGGGTGCAGAACGACCGCATCGTGCTCGAGCGCTTCAAGGAGCACTGGGAGGCGCAGAACTACCATTTCGACCGCGTGCTCTACCGCTCGATCCCCGATACCACCGTGCGGCTGGCCAATCTGCGCTCGGGCGAGCTCGACATGCTGGAGCGGCTGGCGCCGACCGATGTGAAATCGGCGCAGGGCGACAGGGCCCTCAAGGTCACCAGCATCGCCAATCTCGGCTACCAGGGCATCACCATCAACACGGCCCATGGCGACGCCGCCAAGCAGCCGATGGGGCAGGACAAGCGGGTGCGCCAGGCGCTCTCGCTCTCGATCGACCGCAAGGTGCTGAGCCAGGTCGTGTTCGAGGGGCTCTACGAGCCGATGGTGCAGCCCTTCAACCCCGGCAACAGCTATGTCAGCGCCGACTTCCCGGTGCCGGCGCGTGACGTCGCCAAGGCCAAGGCGCTGCTCAAGGAAGCGGGGCTGACCAAGGTGTCGGTCGAGCTCTTCGTCACCAACAACCCGGTCGACGCCCAGCTCGGGCAGGTCATCCAGGCGATGGCGGCGGAAGCCGGCATCGACATCCAGATCCGCTCGACGGAGTTCGCCAGCCAGCTGCGCGACCAGCAGCAGGGCAAGTTCCAGATGAGCCGCATCGGCTGGTCGGGCCGCATCGACCCGGACGGCAACCTGCACCAGTTCGTCACGACCAAGGGCAACCAGAACGACGGGCGCTATTCGAACGCCGAGGTCGACCGGCTGCTCGACGAGGCGCGCACGGTCTATGACGTCGCCGAGCGCAAGAAGCGCTACGACGCGGCGCAGAAGTTCCTGCAGGACGAGCTGCCGATCGTCTATCTCTACAATCAGACGGTCTTCTTCGCGCTGCGCTCCAACCTCAGCGGCTTCGTGATCAACCCGGACGGCATGATCCGGCTGGCCGGGATCAAGCGGTCTTGATGATCCACGCCTCGACGAGAGCCTCATGCTCGCGCTGATCGGCCGCCGCATCCTGATCGCGATCCCGACGCTGTTCCTGGTGTCGCTGTTCGTGTTCGCCCTGCAGCGCGCGCTGCCGGGCGATCCGTTCCTCGTCATCGCCGGCGAGGAACGCGATCCGGAGGTGATCGCGCGGCTGCGCGCGATCTACCGCATGGACGATCCGGTCGTCGTGCAGTTCTTCGCCTGGCTCGGCCAGGTGGTGCAGGGCGATTTCGGCCGTTCGCTGCGCACCGGCGAGCCCGTGCTCGGGCTGATCCTGCAGAAGCTGCCGGTGACGCTGCAACTCGCCATCGCCTCGATCCTCGTCGCCATCGCCATCGGCATTCCCGCCGGCGTGCTCGCGGCGCGGCGCAAGGACACGGTGGTGGACTACACGACCAGCGCGCTCGCCCTGTCGGGGCTGTCGATCCCGAATTTCTGGCTGGGGATCATGCTGATCCTGGTGGTGTCGGTGGAGCTGCAGTGGCTGCCGGCGTCCGGCTACGAGCCCTTCTTCAGCGATCCCATCGGCGCGATCGAGCGGCTGATCATGCCGGCCTTCGTGCTCGGCTCGGGCCTTGCCGCCTTCCTGATGCGGCACACGCGCTCGGCGATGCTCGAGGTGCTGCGCTCCGACTATGTCCGCACCGCCCGCGCCAAGGGGCTCGACGAGGACGCGGTCGTCAACCGGCATGCCCTTCGCAACGCGCTGGTGCCGATCATCACGCTGACGACGATCCTGTTCGGCGAATTGCTGGCCGGCGCGGTGCTAACCGAGCAGGTCTTCACCATTCCCGGCTTCGGCAAGCTCATCGTCGATGCGGTGTTCAACCGCGACTACGGCGTCGTGCAGGGCGTGGTGCTGTGCACGGCGATCGGCTTCATCCTGATGAACCTGCTCGCCGACGTGCTCTACATCCTGGTCAACCCGCGGCTGAGGGCGCAGTGATGACGACCGCAGCCACCGACACGCTCGCCACGCCTCCGGAACTCGCCTTGCGGCCACGGCCCGGCGTGCTGGTGCGCCTCTCCCGCAATCGCTCCGCGCTGATCGGCGGCGCGATCGTGTTCGCCTTTGTGCTGATGGCCGTGCTGGCGCCGCTGCTGCCGCTGGCCGATCCGCTGAAGTCCAACTTCCTTGCCATCCGCAAGCCGCCTTCCGAGGTCTACTGGTTCGGAACGGACGAACTCGGGCGCGACCAGGTCTCGCGGCTGTTCTTCGGCGCGCAGGCCTCGCTGCTGGCGGGCATCGTCTCGGTCGTGATCGCGCTCGCCATCGGCATTCCCTTCGGGCTGCTGGCGGGCTGGTATGGCGGCTGGATCGACGCCGCGATCTCGCGGGTCACCGAGGCGATGCTGGCCTGCCCCTTCCTGATCCTGGCGATCGCGTTTGCGGCCGTGCTCGGCCCCTCGCTGATCAATGCGATGATCGCGATCGGCCTCTCAGCCGTGCCGGTCTTCGTGCGGCTGGTGCGGGCGCAGGTGCTGAGCGTCAAGGCGGAGGACTTCGTCGAGGGCGCGAGGGCTGTGGGTGCCCGCGACCTGCGCATCGTCCTGCGCCACATCCTGCCCAACATCCTCTCGCCGATCGTGGTGCAGTCGACGCTGTTCATGGCGCAGGCGATCATCCTCGAGGCGGCCTTGTCCTTCCTCGGGCTCGGCCAGCAGCCCCCTGCCCCGTCCTGGGGCCAGATGCTCAACGTCGCCAAGAATTTCATGGAACAGGCGCCGTGGATGTCGGTGGCGCCGGGCGTCTGCATCTTCCTCGCCGTGCTCGGCTTCAACCTGCTCGGCGACGGCCTGCGCGACGTGCTCGACCCGAAGGAGGGATGAGTTGCTTGCACCGCGCGCCCCTCATGCCCGGGACGGCGCAGCCGGGCTCGCCTTTTCGCCCTAAGCTCGCGCCTGCCCGCCTCGCACCGATTTCGCCTGCACTGGATCCCACGCATGTTCACGACCCGGCCTGAAATCCTCGGCACCTTCGGTGTCTGCACCTCGACGCACTGGCTCGCGACGGCGACCGGCATGGCGATGCTGGAGAAGGGCGGCAACGCCTTCGACGCCTGCGCCGCGGCCGCCTTCGTGCTGCAGGTCGTCGAGCCGCATCTGGTCGGACCCGGCGGCGAGATGCCGGCGGTGTTCTATTCGGCGAAGACGAAGAAGGTCGAGGTGATCTGCGGCCAGGGCACGGCGCCGGAGGCCGCGACGATCGACGCCTTCAAGGCGCTGGGGCTCGATCTCGTGCCGGGCTCCGGCCTGCTCGCCGCCGTCGTGCCCGGCGCCTTCGGCGGCTGGATGACGCTGCTGCGCGACCATGGCCTTTTGCCGCTGCGCGAGGTGCTGGAGCCGGCGATCGGGTATTTCGAGAACGGCCACCCGATGCTGCCGCGCGTCTCGGACACCATCGCCGGGCTGACCGACCTGTTCACGAACGAGTGGCCGACCTCGGGCGAGGTCTATCTCCCGGGCGGGCAGGTGCCGCAGGCCAAGGCTCTCTTCCGCAACAAGGCCGCGGCCGAAACCTACAAGCGCATCCTGAGCGAGGCGGAGGCTGCCGGCGGCAGCCGCGAGAAGCAGATCCAGGCGGCCTATGACGCCTGGTACAAGGGCTTCGTTGCGGAGGCGATCGACAGCTTCTGCCGGACGACGGAGGCGATTGATTCCTCCGGACGCCGGCACAAGGGCCTGCTCACCGCCGACGACATGGCCCGCTGGCAGCCGACCTACGAGGCGCCCGCCAGCGTGACCTATCACGGCTGGGAGGTCTTCAAGATCGGCCCCTGGGGCCAGGGTCCGGTCTTCCTGCAGACGCTGAAGATCCTCGAGGGCATCGACATCGCCGGGATGGGCCCCGACAGCGGCGCCTTCGTGCACCATGTCGCCGAGGCGATGAAACTCGCCTTCGCCGACCGCGAGGCCTATTACGGCGACCCCGATTTCGTGAAGGTGCCGCTGGCGACGCTGCTCTCGGAGGACTATGCCCGCGGCCGCCGCAACCTGATCACGGACACCGCCTCGCAGGAGTTGCGTCCGGGCATGATCGCCGGATTCGAGGCGCAGGTGGCGCAGGCCCTGGCCGGCGTGCGCTATGCCGGACAGGCCGGCAAGGGCGACGCGACCGTCGGCGAACCGACGACGGCGGCGATGGTGGCAGCCGGGCGGCGTGGCGACACGGTCCATATCGACGTCATCGACAAATGGGGCAACATGATCGCCGCCACCCCCTCGGGCGGCTGGTTCCAGTCCTCCCCGGTGATCCCGGCGCTCGGCTTCCCGCTCAACGCCCGCGCCCAGGCCTTCTTCCTCGACGAGGGGCTGCCCTCGGCGCTGGCGCCGTTCAAGCGGCCGCGCACGACGCTGACGCCCTCGCTCGCCTTCGAGAACGGAGAGCCGCGCCTCGTCTTCGGCACGCCGGGCGGCGACCAGCAGGAGCAGTGGCAGCTCGGCCTGTTCCTGCGCCGGGTGCATCACGGGCTCAACCTGCAGGAGGCGATCGACCTGCCGCTGTTCCACACCCAGCACTTCCCCTCGACCTTCTATCCGCGCGAAGCCAAGCTCGGCCATCTGGCAGTGGAGGAGAGCATCGGCGAGAGCGTGCTCGCCGATCTCACCCGCCGCGGCCACAAGCTGGAGCGGGCACCGGCCTGGACGATCGGCCGCCTCACCGCCGCCGAAAAGAGCGCCGACGGTCTCTTGCGCGCGGCCGCGACGCCGCGTCTGATGCAGGC
This sequence comes from Bosea sp. RAC05, assembly GCF_001713455.1. Classification (NCBI taxonomy): domain Bacteria; kingdom Pseudomonadati; phylum Pseudomonadota; class Alphaproteobacteria; order Hyphomicrobiales; family Alloboseaceae; genus Allobosea; species Allobosea sp. RAC05. The sequence goes on along the minus strand of NZ_CP016464.1, from coordinate 1,871,923 downwards.
CTACGCGGCCGGCCGGTGAGGACACGCGCATGACCTGGTCCATCGTCGCCCGCGACGCCGCCACCGGCGCCTATGGTGTCGCCGTCTCGACCTGCGCCTTCGCGGTCGGCTCGCGTGTGCCCTATGGCGGCGGCCGCATCGGCGCCATCGCGACGCAGGCCTTCGTCAACCCACTCTACGGGGTCGACGGCATGCGCTTGCTCCAGGAGGGCCGCTCGGCGGTCGAGATCATCGCGACGCTGACCGCGGCCGACGAGGGCCGCGCCCATCGCCAGCTCCATGTGATCGACCGTGAGGGCAAGATCGCCGCCTTCACCGGCGCCTCCTGCATCGACTGGTGCGGCGCGGTCGACGGGCCGCAGGTCTCGGTGGCCGGCAACATGCTGAGCGGGCCGGAGGTGATCCAGCAGACGCTGAAGGCCTATATCGCAGCCTCCGCGCTCGACTTCGACGAGCGGCTGCTGGTCGCGCTCGAAGCCGGCGAGAAGGCGGGCGGCGACAAGCGCGGGCGGCAGTCGGCCGCCATCCGGATCTGGTCGGGCGAACCGATTCCGAGCTTCGACATCCGTGTCGACGACCATGTCGATCCGCTGGCGGAGCTGCGCCGGCTCTGGCGCGTCGCGCATCAGCGCTATGTCCCCTTCCAGCAGGCGTCGCCCTCGCGCTCGCGCCCGGCGGGCGTGACCGACCGTACCGAGCTCGACCGCCTCTGCAGCGACTATGCGGCAGCCTGGAACGCACGCCATCCGGAGTAGCTGCTCCCGAGGGAACTTCTGTCGGGCCGCGGAAGGCGCTAGGTTTTCCTAACGTCCGCACGACCGGATGCAGCAAGGACGCCGCCATGGCCACTGACAGCGATGCGCTCGAACGCCGGATCGCCAGGCTGGAAAGCCAGCTCGCCGCTCTGACCGCGATGATCTCGGCCACGCCCGGTGGGGCGCTGGCGATCACTGCGGCCGGCGGCGTCAGCATCACCGCCGGCGGCGCCCTGACACTCACGGCCGGGAGCGCTTGCGCCATGACGGTCGGCAGCATCTTCGCCCTCAGCGCCGGGACGCGGATCAAGCTGGCCGGCGGTCAGGAGATCATGCTCGACAGCCGGCAGTGCCATGTTCAGACGACGGTCGATCTCAGCCTCACCAGCGCCCAGTCGATGTCGGTCGAGGCTGGGAAAGACCTGGTGATCGCGACCGGCAAGAAGTTCTCTGTGACGGCCAGCGACGATGCGACGGTCAAGAGCGGCAGCGCCCAGATCGAGCTCAAGAAGGATGGGTCCGTGACGTTGAAGGGGCGCGATATCACCACCAACGCGTCGGGCCGTGTCACCGTGAAATCGAGCGCCAATACGGTCATCAAGGGCAGCAAGATCGGCCAGAACTGACGTCGCGGGATCGTCCGGCATTCGGGAGAGGCGTGCGCCTCCCCCGGTTCCGACCGTTCAGACCAGCTTTCCCCGCGCCGCGACCGGCAACTCGCCCACCAGTTCGCCGCCGCGCACAGTCACCAGGCGGTCGACCATGTTGACGACGACGCAGACATGGTTGGGCACCACGCGGACGATCTCGCCCACGCCCGGCCGGTCATTGCTCGCCGAGAGATCGAGAAAGCCGTGTTCCTCGGCGAATTTCGCGATGCGGGCGGCCGGGTATTCGAGGATGTGGCCGTGGCCGTCGAGCCCGCCGGAATCGCTCGTCAGCGTCTTGGAGCCGGAATCGAGAATCCCGCGCTCGGGGCCGGCCCGGCTGACCACCGTGGCGTAGACGGTCAGCGCGCAATCCTCGAGCGTCGCCACCCCGGCCGCGACCTGCATGCGGTCGTTGAAGATCGAGGTGCCGGCGCGGTGCTCGGTCGCTCCCTTGAGCTCGCCGATATGGGGAATGTTGGGCGAGCCGCCGGTGGAGACGATCGACGCCTCCAGCCCCGCCTCGCGCAGACCCGCATTGGCGGTGTCGAGGAACACTTGCGTGCGCGCCCAGCCATCCTCGGGCGGGTACATCAGGAAGCCGGCGAAGCGCAGCCCCTTCGAGCCCGCGATCAGCTTCGCCAGTTCGACCGCCTCGGCGGGCGTCTCGACGCCGGCGCGCTGGCGGCCGGTGTCGCATTCGATGACGACCTCGAGGTCGCGCCCGGCGATCTCGGCCGCCTGAGGCAGGCCGGCGATGGTCACGGGGTTGTCGGCGGCGACGATCATCCGGACGCGGCGCTGAAGATGGCCGAGCCGGCCGAGCTTCTGCTCGCCGAGGATGTTGTAGCTGATCAGGATGTCGTCGATGCCGCCATCGGCCATCACCTCGGCCTCGCCGAGCTTCTGGCAGGTGATGCCGCGCGCGCCGGCCTCGATCTGGAGGCGGGCGAGTTCGGGCGATTTATGCGTCTTGATATGCGGGCGGTTGGCGACGCCCTTGGCATCGCAGACGGCCTGGAGGCGCGCGATGTTGGCCTCGACCTTGTCGAGGTCGATCACCACGGCCGGCGTGCCATAGATGCGGGCGATCTCGGCCTTCAGGCCTTCGTGGTCGGCAGCCATCACGGCAGCACCTTGATGATGACTTCGATCTCGACCGGCATGTTGCCCGGCAGCGAGCCCATGCCGACGGCCGAGCGGGCATGGCGCCCGTTCTCGCCGAGCACGGCGACGAAGAGGTCCGAGCAGCCATTGATGACCTTGGGCTGGTCACCATACTCCGGCACGGCGTTGACCATGCCGAGCAGCTTGATGACCTCGACCTTGTCGAGCGAGCCGGCGGCCTCCTTCATCGCCGCGAGCAGGCCGAGCCCTGTGTTCCTGGCGAAGTCATAGGCCTGCTGCGTGGTGAACTCCTTGCCGACCTTGCCGTTGGGAATCGAGCCGTCGGGATTGCGCGGCCCCTGCCCCGACAGGAAGACGAGATCGCCAGCCTTCTTGAAGCGCACGTAATTGGCCATCGGCGCCGCCATCGCTGGCAGTTCCAGGCCCAGATCCTTCAGTTTCTGCTCGGCGCTCATGGTGTCGTTCGTCCCTCTGCGGTCGTTTCGTGTTCTGGATGGAGCGCGCGCTCCATATAGCGGGCGGCATCGTCATAGCTGGCGAGCTTCTCCGCAAGGGCAGGCTCATGCACCGAGCGAAAGCCCTGCCGCCGCCAAAAGCCGGACGAGCCGTCGATGGCGACGAGTGCGAGACAGGAGAGGCCGGCGTCGGCCGCGATCTCCGCCAGCCTCGCGGCGACGACACCCCCTGCCCCGCTGCCGCGTGCCTGTGGCAGGAGCGCGAGGTCATGGATGTAAAAGCAGCCGGCCTGCGACGGCAGTTCGCGCAGCAGACTGTTCAGGGCCGGCGGCGCGGCGCGCTGCCAGGGGTGGGCGATGACATAGCCGATCGGCCCGTCTGCCCCCTCCAGCACGAGGCAGCCTTGCGGAAACAGGTGCAGCCGCTCGGCGAAGACGGTCTCGTCCTCGGGATAGTCCGGATGCACCGCGGCCGCGACCGCCAGAACGGCCGGCAGGTCGGCAGCGGTCATCGGGCGCCACATCGGGGGAGCAGCCGGCATGCTGGGGCCGTCCGTCATTGCGAGCGCACCGAAGCAATCCATTGACGGTCAGGCAAGCGCTGGATTGCTTCGCTGCGCTCGCAATGACGACAGGACGCGACCTGGTCGCTACCTCAGCCCGCGACCTTCCTGAACTTGTTCGTCCGCTTCGGATGCCACCAGGCGCCCTTGAGCACGACGCCCTCGGAGAGGATCTTGCGGTCGCCGGTCATGTGCTCGCCGGTGACGTCGGCATAGTCGAACTTGCCTTCCTTCACCGTCAGGATCGTCGCGTCGCCGAGCGAGCCGACCCTGAGCGAGCCATATTCCGGGCGCTTCAGCGCCATGGCCGCGTTCACGGTCGAGGCGGCGATGACGTCGTTCAGGCTCATGCCCATCAGCAGGAACTTCGACATGGTCGTGACCTGGTCATAGGCCGGCCCGTCGATGCAGAGCTTGTGGACGTCGGACGAGATCACGTCCGGCTGGAAGCCGTTGGCGAGCATGGCGCGCGTCGTCTTGAAGGAGAACGAGCCCTTGCCGTGGCCGATGTCGAAGATGACGCCGCGCTTGCGGGCGGCCAGAACCTCCGGCTTGACCGTGCCCTGCGCCGTGCAGGGGGCATTCGGGAAGGGCCGGAAGGCGTGGGTGAGCACGTCGCCGGGCCGCAGCATGTTGACCACCTCCTCATAGGAGGGCGGCGGATGGTCGATATGGCACATCAGGGGCATGCCGACCTCGTTGGCGACCTGCAGCGCGACGTTGAGCGGGGCGGTGCCCTGGTCGCCCGAGGCGTGCAGGCCGACGCGGACCTTGATGCCGACGATCAGGTCGCGGTTCTTGTCGGCGACCTCGGCGCAGTCGATCGGGTTCATCATCGCCATGTCGCGGCTCTCGCCGACCATGACGCGGTGGTCGAAGCCGTAGATGCCGGCATGGGACACATGGAGATAGGCGAGGATGCGGGCCTGGCTCTTCTCGATGACGTGCTTGCGGAAGCCCGGCCAGTTGCCCGGCCCGGCCGAGCCGGTGTCGACCGAGGTGGTCACGCCCGAGGCCCGGCAGAACTCGTCGGCGTCGATGCCCAGCGACGTGCCGCCCCAGTAGACATGGGTGTGCAGGTCGATCAGGCCGGGCGTGACGATGTAGCCGGAGACGTCGCGGATCTCCTTGGCGCCCTTCAGGTCCTTGCCGAAGCCGGAAACCTTGCCGCCGGTAAAGGCGACGTCGCAGACGCCGTCATGCTTCTGCGAGGGGTCGATGACGCGACCGCCCTTGAGGATGAGATCGTGGGTCATGGAGCTTCCTCGGCCGTTTTTTCGATTTCAGAACAGAACGTCATCATTCCGGGCGCAGCGAAGCGGAGACCTGGAATGACGGAGCATGGGGTCGTGCGCCATCATGCCGGCCCCACCGCGCCCTTGCGCTCGACGATGAGGCGATAGGCCTGCGGCTCGCGGTGGCGGGCGAAGTTGAAGGTCGAGGCCTTGTAGCTCTTGCCGAGATCCATGTCGCAGCGGGCCACCACGAGTTCATCGCCCTCGGTCACGGCTTGCGCCACGACCTCGCCGGTCGGGGCGATGATGCAGGTGCCGCCGATCTGGTCGACGCCGGCTTCCAGGCCCGCCTTGGCGACGCCGACGACCCAGGTTGCGTTCTGGTAGGCGCCGGCCTGCATGACGAGTTGGTTGTGGAAATTGCCGAGCCGGTCATGGTCGGGCGCCGGCGGGTTGTGCTTGGGCGTGTTGTAGCCGAGCACGATCAGCTCGACATCCTGCAGGCCCATCGTGCGGTAGCTCTCGGGCCAGCGCCGGTCGTTGCAGATCATCATGCCGATATGGGCGTCCATCGTGCGCCAGACCGGCCAGCCGAGATCGCCCGTCTCAAAATAGCGCTTCTCGAGATTCTGGAACGGCGCCTCGGGGCGGTGCTCGGGATGGCCCGGCAGATGGATCTTGCGGTACTTGCCGACGATCGCGCCTGATTTGTCGACCAGGATCGACGTATTGAAGCGGCGTTTGCGGCCGCCCTCGTAGGCCAGTTCGCAATAGCCGAGATGGAAGCCGACACCGAGACGCTTGGCCTCGTCGAAGAGCGGCGCGGTCTCGTTGGAGGGCATCGCGCTCTCGAAATAGCTGTCGATCTCGTCCTCGTCGTCGATCCACCAATGCGGAAAGAACGCCGTCAGCGCCGCCTCCGGATAAACGATGAGATCGGCGCCATGGGCTCTCGCCTGACGCATCAAGTCGATCATGCGCGCGACGGCCGACGCGCGGCTCTCGTCCCGCTGGATCGGGCCGAGCTGGGCTGCGGCAATGGTGAGGATGCGGCTCATTGACCTGCCTCCCGGGCGGACGCTCTGAGGGGAAGCCGGGCCGAAGCGTCTGGGATATGCAGCATGGCGGGAGGCTCGACTGTGTCAGGGCGATCAGTCAATCGCCGACGATCGCGGGGGGCATTGCTCCGGGCGCAGGCGCCCGGAGATGTCGGTCGATGCCGCGTCGGCCTCAGAGGGCCTTGGCGAGACGCGGGTCCAGCGAATCGCGCAGGCCGTCGCCCAGGAGATTCACCGCGAGCACGGTGATCGAGAGGAAGATCGCCGGGAACAGGATGATGTGGGGCTTCACCTGCCAGAGGGCGCGACCCTCCGCCATGATGTTGCCCCAGGACGGCGTCGCGGGCGGGATGCCGGCGCCGATGAAGGAGAGGATCGCCTCGATGATCATGGCGCTGGCGCAGATATAGGTCGCCTGCACGCTCATCGGCGCGAAGGTGTTGGGCAGGATGTGGCGCAGGATGATGCGCGGCGTGCGGGCGCCGTTGGCGATCGCGGCCTCGACATAGGGCTGCTCGCGCAGCGACAGCACGACACCGCGGACGAGCCGCGCCACGCGCGGGATCTCGGCAATGGTGATGGCGATGATGACGTTCTGGATCGAGCCGCGCGTCAGCGCCATCAGCGCGATGGCGAGCAGGATCGGCGGAATCGACATCATGCCGTCGATGATCCGCATGACGATGCCGTCGGCCCAGCGCACGAAGCCGGCGAAGAGGCCGATCGTCAGGCCGATGACCGAGGACAGGATGGCGACGCTGAAGCCGACCACCAGCGAAACCCGCGCGCCGTAGACGACGCGGGAGTAGATGTCCCGCCCCAGCATGTCCGTGCCGAACCAGTAGAGCTCGGAGGGCACGCGCGTGCGCCGCGAGGTGGCGATGGTAGTGGGGTCCACCGTCCAGAGCAGCGGCGCGAAGAGGCCGATCAGCGCCATCAGCACGAGCAGCGAACCGCCGATCGCCACCGCGGGGTGACGACGCAGATAGCGACGGAAGCGCTTGAACCGCCCCAGGCGAGGGGCAACCGCAGGCTCCGGAGCCGCCGCCAGCGCAGCGGAGGCCGGAATCGAGCTTTGCATCGTCAATAGCGTATCCTCGGATCGACGATCGTGTAGGTCAGGTCGATGATCAGGTTCACCAGCACGTAGACCAGGCTGAACATCAGCACGACGCCCTGGATGACGGGGTAGTCGCGACGCAGGATGGCATCGACGGTGAGGCGGCCGAGGCCCGGAATGGCGAAGACGCTCTCGGTGACGACCGCACCGCCGATCAGGAGCGCGATGCCGATGCCGATGATCGTCACGATCGGAACCGCGGCGTTCTTGAGGGCGTGCAGGAACAGGACATCGCGCTGACCGACGCCCTTGGCCTGGGCGGTGCGCACATAATCCTGCTGCAGGACCTCGAGCATGGTGGCCCGGGTGATGCGCGCGATCAGCGCGATGTAGACCAGGCCCAGCGTCATCGCCGGCAGGATCAGGTTCCGCAACCAGGGCCAGAAGCCCTGCGAGAGCGGCGTGTAGCCCTGCACCGGCACCCAGTCGAGCTGCAGCGCGAAGACATAGGCCAGCAGGTAGCCGACGACGAAAACGGGAACGGAGAAGCCGAAGACCGCGAAGGCCATGGCGCCCCGGTCGATCCAGGTGCCGGCCTTCCAGGCGGCGATGACGCCCATCGGCACGGCGATCGTCACCGCGAAGATCAGCGTCAGCACCATCAGCGAGAGCGTCGGCTCGATGCGCTGGGCGATGAGCTGCGTCACCGGCAGGGAGGTGAAGATCGAGGTGCCGAGATCGCCCTGCAGGACGCGGAACGACCATTCGGCGAAGCGCACGAGATAGGGCCGGTCCAGCCCGAGGCTGGCGCGGATCTTCTCGACATCGGCCGGCGAGGCCTGGTCGCCGGCGATGACGGCGGCCGGATCGCCGGGCGCGATGTAGAGAAGCGAGAAGACGAACAGCGCCACGAAGGCCATCACCGGGATGGTCGTGATGATGCGTCTGACGATGAAGGCCAACATTGCGGCTCACGCACCCTTTGTCGTTCGACGAAAATCCGGTCTGCGCCGCCGGACGCGGCGGACACAGAGAAGAGCCGGAGGCGGCACGCCGGGCGCGCCGCCTCCGAAGACGATCGGGGGCAAAGACCGCCCCCTCGGCGGATCAGGCCTTGGTCACGCCCCACAGCACCGGGAACGGCCCGCTGGTCACGCCGGAGACGTTCTTCCGCCAGGCCTGGTAGCCGAGATAGAAGCCCGTCGGGCAATAGACGACGTTCTCGACGGCGGCCTTGTTGAGGCGCCCCATCGCAGCCTTTTCCTCGGCCAAGTCCTTGGCGTTGAACCAGTTCGTGACCTCGGTCTCGACCGCCGGCACGTCGGGCCAGCCGAACCAGGCCTTCTCGCCATTGGCGCGAACGGCCGTGTAGGAGGCCGGGTTCACGCAGTCAGCGCCCGCATGCCAGGTGTGGAACATGCTCCAGCCGCCCTGGCCCGGAGGCGTCTTCTGCGCGCGGCGGGCACCGACGGTGCCCCAGTCGGTGGCGATGAAGTCGACCTTCATGCCGATGCTCTTGAGCAGCTCGGCGGTGACGTCACCCATCGACTTGGTGGCGGCCATGTCCTGCGCGACCACGCAGATCACGGGCTCGCCCTTGTAGCCGGACTCGGCGAGGAGCTTCTTGGCCTCGGCGACGCTCTTCTTCTTCATCATCTCGCCGCCCTCTTCGGTGTAGAGGGGCGTGCCGGGGGTGAAGAAGCTCGCCATCGGCTTCCAGAGCTTGTCGTCGTCGCCGACGATCGAGCGCATGTAGTCTTCCTGGTTCAGCGCCGTCATCACCGCCTGGCGCACCTTCACGTTGTTGAAGGGCGGGTGCAGATGGTTCATGCGGAAGGCGCCGATGTTGCCGAGCGGGTCGCCGATGTCGACGCTGACATTGGCGTTGCGCTTGAGAACCGGCACGAGGTCGGCCAGCGGCGTCTCCCACCAGTCCACTTCGCCGTTCTGGAGCGCGGCGGCGGCCGTCGCCGGATCGGGCATGATCACCCACTCGACGCGGTCGAACATCATGACCTTGCCGCCGGAGAGCCAGTCGGGCTTCTCGGTGCGGGGCTTGTAGTCGGCGAACTTCTCGAAGACCGCCTTGGCGCCCGGGACCCATTCGCTGCGGACGAACTTCATCGGCCCGGAGCCGATATACTCGGTGATCTGGGTGAAGGGATCGGTTTTGGCGATGCGCTCCGGCATGATGAAGGTGCAGGGCGCGTTGTTCTTGCCCAGCGCCAGCAGCATCTTCGGATAGGGCTTGTTGAGGACCCATTTCCAGCTCATGTCGTCGACCGGCGACAGCTCGACCTCGATCGCCTTGATCATCAGGCCCATCGGGTCGCGCGCCTGCCAGCGCTTGAGGCTCTGGACAACGTCCTTCGACGTCACCGGCGCGCCATCATGGAACTTGAGGCCGTCGCGCAGCTTGAAGGTCCAGGTCAGGCCGTCGGCCGAGACGGTCTCGCTCTCGACCATCTGGCGCTTCGGCTCGAACTTCGAGTCGATGCCGTAGAGCGTGTCCCAGACCAGCAGCGCGGCGTTGCGCACGACGTATTGCGTACCCCAGATCGGGTCGAAATTCGCGAGGTTGGCCTGCGGCACGAAGCGCAGCGTCTTGGAGGCCGCCGCGCCCTGCGCGAGGGCGGGCAAGCCGAGCCCACCGGCGGCGGCAAGTGCGCCGGTTCCTGCCGCGGTCTTCAGAAATGTTCTGCGGTCCATCATTCTCTCCCCTGACACGGCAACCTCTCGACGGGCGACCTTGGCGCGAGTTTGGGCAGAAAACATCCGCCCTGACAACTCGTCTGCCAGGCCTTCCGCAGGCCGCGAACCGCTTGCACGCTTCGTGCCAAACGGAACCGCCTGCGGCTTCGCCACGCCACGGGGCTGTCGCGCCCGTTTTCGCCGGGAGAGAATATTTTTTCGAGGATGACGACGGCGGCACGAAAAGGCGCCGCCGCCCGCACCTCAGGCGATGGCGGCCTTCTCAGGCGGTGCCGACGGGGGCATCGATCCGGGCGAAGGGTCGCGCGGTCTCGAAGGCTGCCGCCGCGCGCAGCACCAGCGCGTCCCGCCCGAAGGCGCCGACCAGCTGCAGGCCCGCCGGCAGACCCGCGCCGGTCAGCCCGCAGGGCAGCGAGATCGCCGGGGCCTGGGTGATGTTGAAGGGGTAGGTGAAGGGCGTCCAGCGGGTCCAGTCGTCGCCATAGGCGCCATGGCCGGGGGTGTTCATCCCGACCTCGAAGGCCGGCAGCGGCAGGGTCGGCGTCAGCAGCAGATCGAAGCGTGCATGAAATTGCGCCATCTTGTGCGCAAGCGCATTGCGCTGGTTCAGCAGCGCATCGACATAGGCCGCGCCCGCGACCCTTTCGCCCTGTTCGGCGACGGCGACGAGGCCGGGGTCCATGCGGGCGCGTTCGGCGGGCCCCGCCGCGCGGAGCGCGAGGGCAGCCCCCGCCGACCAGATCGTCATCAGGGTCTCGATCGGGTCGTCGAAGCCGGGATCGACCTCCTCGACGGTCGCGCCCAGTTCGCGGAAGGCCAGCGCCGCGGCTCGCGTCAGTGCGGCGATCTCCGGATCGACCGGCACGTCGCGGCCGAGCGTCGGCGACCAGGCCAGGCGCAGGCCCTTCACGCCCCCTTTCAGCCCGTCGACATAGTCCGGCGCGCGGTCGATCATCGCCGTCATGTCGCGGATGTCGGGGCGGCCGATCGCGTTCATGGCAAGCGCGCAGTCGGTCACGGTGCGGGTCAGCGGGCCGAGATGGGCGAGGAAGCCCATCGTCGAGACCGGCCAGGCCGGGATTCGGCCATAGGTGGGCTTCAAGCCGACGACCCCGGCGAAGGCGGCGGGGATGCGCACCGAGCCGGCCCCGTCGGTGCCGAGATGGATGCAGCCCAGGTTGAGCGCCGCGCACGAGGCCGCGCCGGCCGAGGAGCCGCCCGGGCCCGTGGCGATGTTCCAGGGATTGCGGGTGATGCCCGAGAGCGGGGAATCGCCAACCCCCTTCCAGCCATATTCCGGCATGGTCGTCTTGCCGAGGAAGACGGTGCCGGCCTCGCGCAGGCGAGCCGCCGCGGGGCGTCCTCGGCGAAGGCTGCGCCGGAGGCGACGGCCGAGCCGCGCCGCATCGGCCAGCCCGCCACGCCGATATTGTCCTTGATGGTGACGGGCACCCCGTCCAGCGGCCCCAGCGGCTCGCCCTTGAGCCAGCGCGCCTGCGAGGCTTCCGCCATGGCGAGCGTCGCTGCCGCGTCGCGCACGACGAAGGCGTTGATCTGCGGCTCGAAGCGCTCGATCCGCTCCAGCGAATCCTTGGCGACCTCGACCGGCGACAGGCTGCGGGCCGCGAAGAGCGGGACGAGTTCGGCGGCGGAGAGCGAGGCGATCGTCGTCATGGGCTTATCCTGTCTGCGTCTTGCCGGGTTGTGCTGTGGTCACGGCGCGCCCGGCCAAGCAAGCCGGGAGCCACCGCGCGCTCCTGATGCTCCGCAAAGCGTGCCCTGACCGGGCGGCCTCAGGCGTTGGCCGTCCGCCAGGCCGCATTGAGCAGGACGTTGGCTCCCGAAGCGATGTCGTCGGGCGTGCTGAACTCGGCCGGATTGTGCGAGAGCCCCCCGATCGAGGGAATGAAGACCATCGCCGTCGGGCAGATCCGCGACATCATCTGCGCGTCGTGCCCCGCGCCGGAGATGATCCGCCGGATCGGCAGGCCGAGTTCCGCCGCACTCTGCTCCACCGTCGCGATCAGCGTCTCGGTGAAGGGCGTGGCCGGGAAACGCGCGAGGTCGCGGAAGGCGATCTCGATGCCGTGCCGCGCCGCGATCTCGGCGCAGTAGCCCCGCACCGCGGCTTCCGCGCGCGCCAGCGCGGCGTCGTCGGGATTGCGCAGGTCGAGCGTCATCACGACGGTCTCGGGCACGACGTTGACGTTGGCCGGCTGGACCCGGATGACGCCGCTGTTGGCGAGCTGGCCGGGAATCGCGCGGGTCAGGTCGTTGGCGTAGACGTTGATCCGGGCGGCGGCGAGCCCCGGATCCTTGCGATAGGCCATCGGCGTGGTGCCGGCATGGCTGGGCCGGCCCTTCAGCGTCAGCTCGAGCCAGCAGATCGCCTGGATGCCGGTGACCGCGCCGAGCCCGCCGCCCTCGTTCTCCAGCACCGGCCCCTGCTCGATATGGAGTTCGAGATAGGCATGGGCCGGCAGGAACCCCGGCCGTTCGGGCCCCTCATAGCCGATGCGCCGGAGCTCGGTGCCGAGCACGGCGCCTTCGGCGTCCAGCTCGGCATGGGCGGCCTCGACGCTCATGCCGCCTGCCCAGACATAGGAGCCCAGCATGTCGGGATGGAAGCGGGCGCCCTCCTCGTTGGTGAAGGCGATGACGGCGAGGTCACGCTTCGGCACAAGCCCGGCATCGCGCAGCGTCGCCAGCACCTCGACGCCGGCGACGACGCCGAGCGCGCCGTCATAGCGCCCGCCCGTGCCCACCGTGTCGATATGGGAGCCCAGGATGACGGCCGGCCCCTCCTCCCGGCCCTTGAGGATGCCGACGATGTTGCCGATGGCGTCGATCTTCACCTCGAGGCCGAGCGCCGTCATCTCGGCGACGAGCCAGTCGCGGCCCTGCCGGTCCTCATCGCTCAGGGCAAGGCGGCGGCAACCGCCTTCCGGCGTCGCACCGATGGCTGCCAGCGCCATGAGCCGTGATACCAGCCGCGGACCGTCGACCCTCAGATTGCTGCTCATCGACACCTCCCCAGCGGCCCAGCGCGCCATCGGCGCGCCCGTCCGGAAGCGGCCATGCCTCAGACCTGCATAGTCGCGCGGAGGCCGGGCTGTCGATGCCCGCCGGCACAAGGCCGGCGCGCGAAAATGCAACGGGCGCAGACCTGGAGGTCTGCGCCCGTTGGACGGCGAGGCGGCGTGGCGCCGGGAGGCGGGAGGCGGCCGATCAGAACTCTTCCCAGCCGGCATCACCGCTGCGGCTGTTGGCGACCTTGCGGGCCGGAGCCGCCGGCATCGGAGCCGGCTCGCGCGGCGCGGGAGCGCGCGCTGCCGGTGCCTTCGTCTGCGCGAAGGCGGCTTCCGCGAGCTGGCGCAGGCGGGCGGGTTCGGAGGCCGGCTTGTAGGCGGGAGCGGCGGCGGTCGCCCGCTCGTGACCGGTGCGGAAGGTCGCGACGAGGTCGTTGAGCTGGTTGATCTTTTCGGAGAGCGAACCGGCCGAGGCCGCGCTCTGCTCGGAAAGGGCCGCGTTCTGCTGGGTCATCTCGTCGAGATGGGCCACCGCCTGGCTCATCTCGTCGATGCCGCTCGCCTGCTCGCCCGACGCCGCCGAGATCTCCGCGATGGTGGCTGCGACCCGCTCCGAGGCTGCCAGGATCTGGCTGAGCTGCTCGCCGGCCTGACGCACCAGCTTCACGCCCTCGCCGACCTCGGTGTTGGAGGAGGAGATCAGCGCCGAGATGTCCTTGGCCGCCTCGCCGGAACGCTGCGCGAGCGTGCGAACCTCGGAGGCGACGACCGCGAAACCCTTGCCGGCATCGCCGGCGCGGGCAGCCTCGACGGCTGCATTGAGGGCCAGCAGATTCGTCTGGAAGGCGATGTCGTCGATCACGCGGATGATGTCGGAGATCTTGGTCGAGGCATCCTCGATCCGGGCCATCGCGTCGACGGCCTTCCCAGCGATGGCGCCGCCGGCCTGCGCCGCCTTCATCGCCTCGTCCGAAATCGCCGCGGCGTTCCGCGAGGCCTGGGCCGAGGCCTTCACGGAAGCCGCGAGCTCTTCGGTCGTCGCCGCGGTCTCCTCCAGCGAGGAGGCCTGCTCCTCGGTGCGCTTGGAGAGATCGTTGGCGCCCATATTGATCTCGCGGGCCGCCAGCCCGACATCGGCCGACGTCGTCTGGATCGTGCGGACGGTCGAGGAGAGACGGTCCACCGTTGCGTTGAAGTCGTCGCGCAGCTTGGCATAGTCGGCCGGGATGTCCCCGCCGATGCGATGGGTCAGATTGCCCTCGGACAGTTCGGCGAGCCCCGCGGCGAGCGCGTCGACCACCTTCTCGAGTTCGCGGGCCTGCTGCAGGCGCTGCTGGGCCGCTGCCTGGCGCTCCTGCTCCGTGGAGCGACGATTCTCGTCCATCAGGCTGGCCTGGGACGCGGCCTCCGATTCGAGACGATCCTTCTCGATGGCGGCGTCGCGCAGCACGCCGACGGCTCCGGCCATCTCGGCGAATTCGCCGGCGCGGAACGTCGGCACGGCAGTCGCCATGTCGCCGGCGGCGAGGCGTTCGATCGCGACCTTGAGGCTGCCGAGCGGCTTCATCATCCGGCGAACGAGCAGGAACAGGACGACACCTGCGGCCATCGCGATCAGCAGGCCCGCGATCACGTTGGAGGTGACCATGTCGCTGACGACGCTGGTGAAATCCGCCTGCTTGATGCCGACGAACAGGATGCCGATGACGCGGTTATCGGATTTCTGGATGATCGGCTCGTAGATCGTGAAATAGGGCAGCCCGAGGATGTCGGCCGCGCCCGAATAGGTCTGACGCTGCTTCAGCACCGTGTCATAGGCCGCGCCCTGCGCCAGCTTGGTGCCGACCGCGCGCTGGCCATCGGGCCTCTGCACGTTGGTGGCGATGCGGACGTCGCCCATGAAGATCGTCGCCACGCTGCCGGCGAGCGCCTTGACCTTGTCGACCGCGGCGAAGTTGCCGTTCATCAGCTCGTTGCCGAAATAGAGCTTGTCGCCGTCGAGCCGCGGCTCCCCCTTCGCGGCGACGAGATCGCGCAGCAGGTTGATGTTGACCACGAGACTGGCCTGGGCCCGTTCGCGCATCGCCTTCTCCGCCGCCTGCAGCGAGACCATGACGGAGGCGGCCACGGCGATCCCGACGAAGAAGACGCCGAGGAGGGCGAGGCGGGTGGCGATGGGAAGACGGAACGAAAGAAGCTTTTTCATCGAAGAAATCCGAGTTCGAAGCGGCGTCGGCACACGGCCCACCCTGCGCAATACAGAACGTGACCGGGATCAGACGGCGCCGGTTTAACCGACATGCGCGGGGGGGGGAGGCGCACCAATCAATGTCAATAGAAGCGGTAGGCCAGGCGTAGTGCTCGGTCGGCGATGACACACGGCACTGGAAGTGCCGCTGCGGCTCTCGCCTACATTGGAATTAGACTTAACCGATCCGATGAAGAATTGCTTAAAACCGCGACTTTTGGACAAAAAGGGCGCCTTTAAGGTTCCATTTGAAACCATATCAAGGGGAAACGCATCTTGGGCAGTTCTCATGCGCCCCACTCGGTCGAAGGCCCTGTTGCCGACCGGCCACAGTGAGGGCCCGCCACACTTTCGCCATATCGCGTTCACCCCACAGCCATGCGAAGTGACTTGAAGGTCATCATCGGCGTCAATCGTGGAACGCCGGTGCCGTTCCGCCGTTGTTCAGCCGCGTCCGCAAGATCAATAAAGCAGAGCCCAACTTCATGTCCGTCGAGACCGCCGTCGCCTCCCTGCCCGCCTCCCTCGCCCGTCCGTCGCGGCGAGCGACCCTGCTGATGATGCCGTTTGCGCTCGCAGGCTGCGTGACGGGCCCTCAGCAGCCCTACGAGGTGGCTTCATCCAGGGGCTACGGCGTCAGCGCCGAATATCTGGCGATGTATGGCGAGCGTCCCGACGAGGAATTCCCGCTGCCGGCGACCGACATCTCGGAGGTGGATCCGCGCTTCCTGCGTCGCGAGGTGTCCTATCCCACCCGCGAGCAGCCGGGCACGATCATCGTCGATACCGACAACAAGTTCCTCTATCTCGTTCGCGAGAACGGCCGCGCGATCCGCTACGGCATCGGCGTCGGCAAGCAGGGCATGTCGTGGCGCGGCCGCGCCACGGTCGCCCGCAAGGCGGCCTGGCCGCGCTGGACGCCGACGGCCGCGATGATCGCCCGCGACCCCGAGAAGAACGGGCCCTGGGCCGGCGGCATGCAGGCGGGCCTCGACAACCCTCTGGGGGCGCGCGCGCTGTATCTCTACCAGGGCAACAAGGACACGATGTACCGCATCCATGGCACGACCGAGCCCTGGTCGATCGGCCAGTCCGTGTCGAGCGGCTGCATCCGGCTGTTCAACCAGGATATCATCGACCTGCACAGCCGCGTCCCGACCGGCACGACGGTGGTCGTCCTCAACCGTGGGCAGTTGCTGGCGCCGCAGCAGGGCGAGAGCTTCGACGAGTTCACCTCGGAACCGAGCAGCATCTGACGGCGGCGTCACCGGCGCTGACCTGCGCAAGCCGGGCGGCGCCTTGATACCGTCACAGGCAGGCCCCACCTCTCGTCAGGCGACGCAATCCGCGCCGCCCGACATGAGAGGAGATGACGATGACGCCGCAAGAACGCGACGTGATCGCCGGGATTTTCGACCGCCTGAAACAGGCGGCCAACCAGCCCCGCGACCCCGAGGCTGAAAACTACATCGCCCAGCGGCTGCGCGATCAGCCCTACGCTCCCTATGCGATGGCCCAGGCGGTCTATGTCCAGGAGACCGCCCTGACCAACCTGCAGGCGCAGGTCGAGGAGCTGCAGGCCCAGCTGCGGGACCTCGAGAGCCGTCAGCCGGCCGAAACCCCGGCGCAGAACGGGGGCTTCCTGTCGGGCATCTTCGGCGGCGGTGCCGCGGCGCCGCGGCCGCGCTCCGTGCCGTCCTTCCCGCAGCGGGCGGCGCCCGAGGGCGCAAGCGCGGCGTGGTCGGGCCAGCGCCCGGGCATGATGGCAGCCGCGCCCGGTGCTCAGCCGGGACCGGGCATGCCGCCGGGACCGGGCCAGCAGCAGCCAGGCCCCTGGAACAATGCGGCGGCGCAGGCTCCGGGCCGTGGCGGCGGCTTCATGGCGACGGCCCTCACCACGGCGGCCGGCGTCGCGGGCGGCATGATGCTCGGCAGCGTGCTCAGCAACGCCTTCGGCGGCGGAGCGGCGAAGGCTGCGGAGGCCAAGCCGGCCGAGGCGGCCGGCGAAGCGTCGGGAAGCGGCACCGAAGCGCAACCCGCCGCCTATGACGACGGCTCGTCGAACGAGGCGAGCTATCAGCAGGCCGCCCATGGCGACGCGCAGGATGCCGGCTACGACGACGGCTCCAGCATGTTCGACGGCGGCGACGACGAGAGCTGGGCCTGACGCGGCGCAGCCGTCTCAACCGGCGATCACAGGACACCCACCCGGCCCGCGCCGGGTGGGTTTTCCTTTGCTGGACCGCGGCTCAGATCACCAGGACCTTGGCGCCGACCCGGACGCGCTCGTAGAGGTCCTGGACGTCGTCATTGGTCATGCGGATGCAGCCCGAGGAGACCGCCTGGCCGATCGTATGCGGCTCGTTCGTACCGTGGATGCGATAGAGCGAGGATCCGAGATAGAGGGCGCGCGCGCCCATCGGGTTCTCGGGCCCGCCCGGCATGAAGCGCGGCAGATCGGGCCGGCGCTTCAGCATTTCCGGCGGCGGCGTCCAGTTCGGCCACTCGGCCTTGCGGCTGACGGTCTTCATGCCGGCCCAGGAGAAGCCCGGCCGGCCGACGCCGACGCCGTAGCGCAGCGCGCGCCCGTTCGGCTGGACGAGGAACAGAAAGCGCTGGGGCGTGTCGATGATGATCGTGCCGGGCCTGTGCGGCCCGTCATAGGCGACCTCCTGCTTGCGGAAGCGGGGGTCGATGACGCGCTCGATCGGGCGCTCCATCTCGAGCGGCTGGCCGAGCGCCGCGACACGGCGTCCATTAGGGGCCGAGGGGCCGGCGGACTGGCCGAAGGGATCGGCCTCGTAGCCGGCGGCAGGACGAGCGCTGTGGCCATAGGCCGACGCGCCGGGCCGGTTGTAGACCACGCCTCCCCGCGGGCTCGGGTCCCGTCCGGTCATCAGCAGCTCGATGAAACCACCGCCATACTGGCCACGCGGCGACGAGGCGGTCGTCATCGGATCGGGATAGCCCTGGGCCCGGGATGGCGCTGGGCCGGCCAGCGCGCCTGCGAGCACGAGCAACGAGACGGACAAAACGGGACGCATGACACAAACACCTCGGCAGCGATGGAGCGAAGCCTGAGGCGCCTGATTAAAAGGAATGGTGAATCCTTATGGTTTCCGAAAGCTTTGCTGTACCGATCCATCGAATTCGACGGATTAACCTTATCATCGCCCCAAAAGACAGGGTGAAGGAAAGGTTTCCGGCGCCTGACCGATCGCGCGGTCAGGCGCCGCGGGCGCGGCGGGACGCCCACCGCAGCCGCAGCAGCGTCCGTGAGCGTGCCACGTCGCAGGCCAGGATCACGGCGCCATAAACCAGCGCGCCGATGGCGACCTGGAGGGCCAGTTCGGCCGCGGCGGGCAGGCGCCCCTGCAGCGGCCAGATCGCCAGCGCCATCAGGGCGACCGCCAGGAGGATCGCGCCACAGTCCCGCAGAGATGGCATCGCCGGCAGGATCCGTAGCGCCGCCACCGCCGTGATGGCGAGCACGACGAGGAACGCCGCCATCTGCGCCAGCGCATAGGCAGATGGCTGTCCTGCCCCGAAGGCGGTGAGCACCGCGACATTGACGAGGAGGGCGACCAGCGCCGCCAGCGTCGTCACCAGCGTGCGCTTCTCGAGCAGGAAGACCGGGTAGAGCCCCGCCTGGAAGATGGTGAGCGCGACGAAGCCGGGCAGCAGCGGCGCCATATAGGCGGAGAAGCGGCCCTGGAAGCTCGGCGGCACCAGCAGACGGTCGAAAGCCGGCAGCGCCAGCGCGAAGCCGACGGCTGCCGGCAGCGCCACGGCCAGCACGATCACCAGGTTGGCGGCGATCCGACGCTGCGCGGCGCGCCGGCCGCGGGTTTCGTCGAGCCGGATGACCTCGCGCAGGAGCACGATCTCGAGCGTTGCGCCCAGCGTTCCGAACAGGCGCAAGCCCATGTCCGAGGCCAGCGAGAAATAGCCCGCCTCGGCGAAGCCATGGGCGCCCGCCAGCAGCGAGCGGTTCATCAGCGGGATCAGCGAATAGATCGCGTTGCCCGCGACAATCGGCAGCGCATAGCGCGCGAAGGTCCAGGCGAGATCCGCCCGGCCCGCCTTCAGCGACAGCGGCGCATCGGCCAGCCGGCGCCGGACGGACACCAGCGCCACGGCCGCGCTGATCAGTCCGCCCAGCAGAACCACGGTCGG
Organism: Bosea sp. RAC05; assembly: GCF_001713455.1. Classification (NCBI taxonomy): domain Bacteria; kingdom Pseudomonadati; phylum Pseudomonadota; class Alphaproteobacteria; order Hyphomicrobiales; family Alloboseaceae; genus Allobosea; species Allobosea sp. RAC05. The sequence continues at coordinate 1,852,857 of NZ_CP016464.1, read as the reverse complement.
GTCCCGGGTCAGCCAGGCGCCGCCCACCATCAGGACGAGGGCGAGCAGGTTCTTGACGATCACCAGCCGGGCATAGGCCGCATCGAGGAACCGCGCCCGGGCGATGGCGCCATGATAATCGAAGAGGCCGGCCCCGATGCCGGCCAGCACGGCGGCCGAGAGCATCATCGCCGGCAGGCGCAGGTCGAACCCCGCCACCACGGCGACGACGAGCAGCGCGCAGAGTGTGATGCTGACGCCGGCGACGAGCAGGTCCAGCGTCGCGCGGATCTCCGGCTCGGTCTCGCGGCTGCGCAGCGAATAGAAGCGCACGGCCGAGAGCCTGATCCAGTCCATCATCGCGGTGTTGACCAGGACGATGATGGCGGCGCCGATCGCATAGCGGCCGAATTCCGAAGGCCCGAGGAAAAAGGCGATCAGCAGCCCGAGAACGAAGTTCAACGCGGCGTTGACGACGAAAGGCAGAAGGACCGTCATCGCGTCTCGATCATGCGTCCCGAGGCCCCGGTGTCGTCCAGCCGTGTCGGCGGGGCCGACTCAGGCCTTCCGCGCCGCCGTGGCGCCGCACTGGCGTAGCGGCAGCGAAGCGATTTTCCAAGCAGGGGCCGGCTTTTGCGCGCGCGCCGGCATCGCGACATCGGGCATTGGCAATTTGACAATCATTTGCCGCGAACCTGAGGCATCGGACCGCGTTGGGACGGCAACGGCCCTGTACAGAGACGGATCGATGAACACGGCACCTCTTCAGCAACTGGTCTACACCTCCATCTACCGCGCCGGTCGGGTCGACAGCGAGTTGCAGGCGCTGCGCGCGATTCTGGCGGTGTCGCGCCGCAACAATCTCGCCGCCGGCGTCACCGGCTTCCTGATCTTCGACCGCGACAGCTTCGTGCAGGTCCTGGAAGGGCCCCGCGAGGCGCTCGACGCGACGATGGCCCGCATCGCCCAGGACGACCGGCATCGGGACGTCGCGGTGATCGACATCCGCCCGATCAGCGAGCGCGTCTTCCAGGCCTGGACGATGGGGGGCTGTCGCCGGACCCCGCAGCAGCAGCCGATCTTCGCCGCTCACGGCATCCCGGACCGGATCGATCGGACCGAGCTTTCCTTCGAGACGGTCGTGTCCCTGGCTCGGGATCTCAGCACCCAGACGTCGGCGCAGGGCTGAAGTCGCGCCCGATGGGCCTCGCATGCGCGACCCGAATGCCCGGCGGCGGCGCTGCCGCTATCGCCGGGCCGCGGAGCCGGCTATGGCGAGGGCGCCATGACCGCCCAGCTCCTTCCCCTTCGCCCGGCCCGTGACGACGACTCCGCGCCGCTCGCAGCGCTGATCGCCGCGAGCTTCGCCGAATACCCGAACTGTGTCTTCGAATGGGCGGAGTTCCCCGAGCTGCGCCAGCCGGCCAGCCACTTCGCCGCGAAGGGCGGCCGGCTCTGGGTCGCCGACGCGCCGGAAGGCGGGATCGCCGCCTCGCTCGGCGCCACGCCGGTCCCCGCGCAGAACGCGGTCGAGATCACCAAGGTCTATGCCGCTCCCGCCTTCCGCGGCTCGGGCCTGGCGCAGGCCCTCTTCGGCGAGGCGCTGCGCTTTGCCCGCGACGGCGGGTTCGAGGCGATGATGCTGTGGTCGGACACGCGCTTCGCGCGCGGGCATCGCTTCTACGAGAAGCTGGGCTTCCGGCGCTGGCCCGGCGAGCGCTACCTCGCCGACGTGTCCGAAACCTGGGAGTTCCATTTCCGGCTCGACCTGCGCGGCGCGCCATGAGCCTCAGCCCCGCCCTGCGCGCCCTGCTCGGCATCGCGCTGCTCACCGTCATGGATGCGGTGATCAAGGCGCAGATGCAGGAGCATTCCTTCATCGTGGCGCTGTTCATGCGCTTCGCGATGGGCGGCGTCTGCGCGCTCGTGGTGCTCGCCATTGCGCGGCCGCCCGTGCCGACACGCGCCAGCGTGATCGGCAACAGCGTGCGCGTGCCGGTCGTGGTGCTGACGGCGGGCAGCTTCTTTTACTCGATCTCGGTCCTGCCGCTGGCGGAGGCGCTGACGCTCGCCTTCCTCGCGCCCGTCTTCGTGGCGCTTCTCGGCGGGGTTCTGCTCAAGGAAAAGATGGATGCGCGGATCTGGCAGGCGCTCGGCTTCGGCGTGGCGGGCATGCTCGTCATGGTCTGGCCGCGGCTGCAGGGGCAGGTCAGCGGCGCCGGGCTCGGCGTGGCCGCCGCCCTGTTCTCGGCCGTGGCCTATGCCTTCAACCTGATCCTGCTGCGGCGCATCGCGCTGAAGGAGCATCCCGCGGTCATCGTCGCCTTCCAGAACTGCGGGCCGGCCCTGCTGCTGGCGGTGCCCGCCGCGCTCGTCTTCGTGCCGCTGAGCGCCGCCGATCTCCTGATCTATCTCGCGGCGGGCGCGCTCGGGGTCGCCGGCCATCTGACCCTGACCTCGGCCTTCGCGCGGGCGGAAGCCTCGCGTCTGGCGCCGCTGGAATACACCGCGCTGATCTGGGCGAGCCTGCTCGGCTATGTCTTCTTCGACGAGGTGCCGCTGATCACCACCTATGCGGGCGCGGTGCTGATCGTCGCGGGCGCGATCGCGATCAGCCGGCGTTGAGGCGGCTCACCGCGGCGCCCGCGCCGGAAAGATCACGCAGGTCTCGGTGCCATGCGCGAGCAGCTTGCCGCGCGCGTCGAGCAGCCGGCCCTCGCTGGTCGCCACCGTGCCGCCGCGGTGGATGACCTTGCCCTCACAGCGCACGATGCCGCTCTCGGGCATGACCGGGCGGACATAGTTCAGCTTCATCTCCAGGGTGGTGTAGCCCTCGCCGGGCTTCAGCGTCGCATGGGTGGCGCAGGCCATTGCGGAATCGAGGATCGTCGCGGTCCAGCCGCCATGGACCGTGCCGAGCGGGTTGAAGAAGCGCGCCGAGGGACGCCCGGTGAAGACCACCCTGCCCTCCTCCACCTCGACAAGATCGAGATCCATCGCATCGGCAAAGGGCGGGCCAGGATGGCGGCCCTCGATCATGCCGCGCAGGAAATCGAGGCCGCTGCCTGCCAGCAGCGTCTCCCGCGATACCACTCCGACGTCGCGCGCCATGGCCGGCCCTCAATTTCGTGTATCTACACGATAAGGGCTCGCCCGAGGCTCGGTCAAGCCGTCGTCAGCCGGCTCCGCGCGCCACGCGCCGCAGCGCCTTGAGACGGTCGCGCATATGGCTCCAGTCGTCCTTGCCGAGCCCGCCCTCGATCCTCTCCTGCGCGGCGCGCCAGTGCGGGATTGCCGCGTCGATGGCGGCTCGCCCCTTCGGCGTCACGCCATAGATCGACGCCCTGCCCTTGCAGGCGACCGGCTCGATCAGCCCCTCCGCCGCGAGCAGCTGGAGATTCCGGGTCAGAGAGGTGCGCTCCAGCGCGAAGCGCTCCGCCAGTTCGGTGACCGAGCGCCAGGCGCCGGTGCTCAGCGCCGAGAGCAGCACGAACTGGGTGATCTTCAGCCCGCTCGAGCGCATCGCCTCGTCATAGGCGCGGGTGACGGCGCGCGCCGTCATCCGCACATGTAGCGCGACGCAGGTGCGGGCGATGTCGTCGAGGAGCTCAGGCGTGGCGGGCGACGGATCGGGGGTGGTCATGGTGCCATGGTAGCGCCTTCCGCCCGGCTTGGCAGCCGCCAAGTCCTGGAGCCGGGTCCGGACTCCCCCGCATTCACCATCAGCGTCCGAGGGCGCGTCATTCCCGTGGTTGTTTTCTTGACTCCGGGAGGGGGCAGCCCTATCTCCGCGCCATCGGTTAGCACTCGCCCATGGGGACTGCTAACAGATACCCGCGCGGGCGGATCCTGAGGCCCGCATCGAATTTGTACCGAGAGGAAGACAGAACCATGAAGTTCCGTCCGCTGCATGACCGCGTTGTGGTCCGCCGCCTTGATGGCGAAGAGAAGACCAAGGGTGGCATCATCATCCCCGACACCGCCAAGGAGAAGCCGCAGGAGGGCGAGATCGTCGCCGTCGGCCCCGGCGCCCGTGACGAAGCCGGCAAGCTCGTGGCCCTGGACGTCAAGAAGGGCGACCGCGTCCTTTTCGGCAAGTGGTCCGGCACCGAGGTGAAGATCGATGGTCAGGACCTCCTGATCATGAAGGAATCCGACATCATGGGCGTCATCGGCTGATAGCCGCCTGACTTTCCCTTTCCGTTTGCATTCCAAGGAGTAGCTCTCATGGCTGCCAAAGAAGTCCGCTTTTCCACCGATGCGCGCGACAAGATGCTGCGCGGCGTCGACATCCTCGCCAACGCGGTCAAGGTCACGCTCGGTCCCAAGGGCCGCAACGTCGTGATCGAGAAGTCGTTCGGCGCTCCCCGCATCACCAAGGACGGCGTCACCGTCGCCAAGGAGATCGAGCTCGCCGACAAGTTCGAGAACATGGGCGCCCAGATGGTTCGCGAAGTCGCGTCCCGTCAGAACGACCATGCCGGCGACGGCACCACGACCGCCACGGTCCTGGCCCAGGCCATCGTCCGTGAGGGCGCCAAGTCGGTTGCGGCCGGCATGAACCCGATGGACCTGAAGCGCGGCATCGATCTCGCCGTCGAGGCGATCGTCGCCGACCTCAAGAAGAACTCGAAGAAGGTCACCTCGAACGCCGAAGTCGCGCAGGTCGGCACGATCTCCGCCAACGGCGACGAGTCGGTCGGCAAGATGATCTCGACCGCCATGCAGAAGGTCGGCAACGAGGGTGTCATCACCGTCGAGGAGGCCAAGACCGCCGAGACCGAGCTCGACGTCGTCGAGGGCATGCAGTTCGACCGCGGCTACCTCTCGCCCTACTTCATCACCAACTCGGAGAAGATGGTCGCCGAGCTGGAAGACCCCTACATCCTGATCTTCGAGAAGAAGCTGTCCTCGCTCCAGGCGATGCTGCCGATCCTCGAGGCCGTGGTGCAGACCGGCAAGCCGCTGCTCATCATCGCCGAGGACGTCGAGGGCGAGGCTCTCGCCACGCTCGTCGTCAACAAGCTCCGTGGCGGCCTGAAGGTCGCGGCCGTCAAGGCTCCGGGCTTCGGTGACCGCCGCAAGGCCATGCTCGAGGACATCTCGATCCTGACCGCCGGCCAGATGATCTCGGAAGACCTCGGCATCAAGCTCGAGACCGTGACCCTCCAGATGCTCGGCCGCGCCAAGAAGGTGCGCATCGAGAAGGAGAACACCACGATCATCGACGGCGCCGGCAAGAAGAAGGACATCGAGGCCCGCGTTTCGCAGATCAAGGCGCAGATCGAGGAGACCACCTCGGACTACGACCGCGAGAAGCTCCAGGAGCGTCTGGCCAAGCTCGCCGGCGGCGTCGCGGTCATCCGCGTCGGCGGCGCGACCGAGGTCGAGGTCAAGGAGAAGAAGGACCGCGTCGACGACGCCCTGAACGCCACCCGCGCTGCGGTGGAAGAGGGCATCCTGCCGGGCGGCGGCGTCGCTCTGCTGCGCGCGCTCTCCTCGGTCAAGTCGCTCAAGACCCAGAACGACGACCAGAAGACCGGCGTCGAGATCGTCCGCAAGGCGATCATGGCCCCGGCCCGTCAGATCGTCGACAACGCCGGCGGTGACGGCGCGGTCGTGATCGGCAAGCTGCTCGAGTCGAAGGACTACGCCTGGGGCTACAACGCCCAGACCGGCGAGTACGGCGATCTGGTCAAGGCCGGCATCATCGACCCGACCAAGGTCGTGCGCACCGCCATCCAGGACGCCGCTTCGATCGCGGGCCTGCTGATCACCACCGAGGCGATGATCGCGGAGCTCCCGAAGAAGGACTCCCCGATGCCCCCGATGGGCGGCGGCGGCATGGGCGGCATGGACTTCTGATCCAGTCCCCTTCGCTATCAGCGAAAATATGGGAAGGCCCGGCGCAAGCCGGGCCTTTTCTTTGAGCGGAGGCAGGCGGCGCGGCCGTTGCGTCACACCAGCGACATCGCTCCGTAACGGCAGCGACGCAGAACCAGCGCATGACGACGCCTTCCCACTCGCCGGAGGCCACCCATGCTCACGCGCCGCTCCCTTCTCGCCGGCTTCGGCGGTTCCTTGACCCTGCCGGCTTTGACCCTGCCGGCCTTCGCCCAGGCGGACTGGCGCCAGACCATCAAGGAAATCCGCTTCGGCGTGTCCTCGGCCGAGAACGAAGCGGCCGCGCTGGCCCGCACCCAGCCGGTCATCGACTACCTGACCAAGGCGCTCGGCGTGCCGGTCAAGCTCTACCGGGTCAGCGACTATGCCGGCCTCGTCGAGGCGATGCGCGCCGACCAGCTCGAATTCTCGCGCTTCGGACCCGCCGTCTATTCGCTCGGCCGGCGCGTGCTCGGCGACAAGCTGCAGCCGCTGTTCCGCGACGTCGACAACAACGGCCAGGAGGGCTATTTTTCCGTCATCGTCGTGCGCGCCGACAGCCCCTACCGGACCGTCGCCGATCTCAAGGGCAAGAATTTCGCCTTCGCCGACCCCAACTCGACCTCCGGCTACGCCTTCCCGTCCTATTATCTGCGCAAGCAGGGGTTCGATCCGGCCACGCATTTCAGCGGCACGGTCTTCTCCGGCAGCCATGACAATTCGGTGCTCGCGCTGGTGCGCGGCCAGTTTGAGGCCGTCGCGACCTTCCAGGTCAACGAAAACTCCGGCGTGGTGCAGCGGCTGGCCAACAAGGGGATGATCCCGCAGGGCTCGACGCGCGTGATCTGGACCTCCCCCTTGATCCCGGCGAGCCCGTTCTCGACCCGGGCCAATCTGCCCGAAGGCCTGAAGCGCGACTTCGTCGCGGCGATGATGGCGATGAAGACCGCTGCTCCCGAGGTCTTCAGGACCTTCACCGACGGCCAGGTCTCGACCTATGCCCCGGCGAAGCACGAGGACTATCTCGACGTCATCGCCGTGACCGAAGAACTGGACGCACGCCGCAAGCAGAAGCCCGGCGGCTGAACCGCCTCCTTTCGCCGACACGGCCAGGCCCGGCTCGCGCCGGGCCTGTTTCATTGCGGCGGGCCCATCGCGGCATGACAATTTGCTCATCTTGACGCTGCGCCATTGAACGGCCGCATCGGCTGCGACATGGTCGGGGCCGCGGCTTCTCCGCGATTCCAGCTCTGATCAGGACCTGCCGATGCGCAAGTTGAGTTTCGCCGTCGCCCTGCTTGCCGTCGTGGCGCTCGTCACAGGCCAGCAGAGCGGCAACGCCGGCACGATCGGGATGGGCGTCGTCGGTGCTCTGCTGGCAGCGGCGCTGTATCGCTCGACCGAGATCGCCTTCTTCCTGAAGATCTTCTCCGGCATCTTCGGCACCGAATTCGTGGTCTTCGGCGGCGGCGCGCTGCTGGCGCAGGCGGGGCTCTGGCCGAAGGACTGGATGGCGGTCGCCCCGCCGGCGAGCCTGGCGACCACGGTCGCGGTCTTCGGCATCCTGATCTACGCGATCTCGTTTGCCCCTGTGGTCCAACGGATCGCGCGGATTTCGTCGCCCTATTTTCTCTCCGACGTCTCGACCGAGGCCAATCTCTGGCTGCTCGGCCGCTACCGGGTGAGGCTCGGCCGGCTCGCGGTGGCGCTGATCGTCTTCCTCGTGGTGCTCAACCAGGCGCAGGTCGGCATCGCGCTGAGGCTGAATTTCTTCTACCGCGACTTCTACAACGCGCTGCAGAACTACGATGTCCAGGCGTTCTGGTATCAGCTGATCTGGGTGTTCGGTGTCTGGGCGACGATTTCGGTCATCAGCAACCTGGTCGAGATCGTCGGGCAGTCGGTCCTGCTGATCCGCTGGCGCGAATACATGGCCGCCGACTACAACAGCCGCTGGCTGTCGAGCGGCGCGCATTACCGCATGTCGCTGGCCGGAACCGCCGACAATCCCGACCAGCGCATCGCCGAAGACACGCGCGCCTTCCTCAACCAGACCTACGCCTTCTCGCTGACGCTGCTCACGCAGGTGTCGACGCTGGTCTCGTTCTCGATCATCCTCTGGTCGCTGCCCGTGACGATCAAGGTGCCGGGCACCGACATCATCATTCCCGGCTTCATCTTCTGGGCGACGTTCCTGTATGCGGCACTGGCGACCTGGATCACGCATCTGATCGGCCGCCACCTGATCCCGCTCGAATTCGAGCAGGAGCGGCGCGAGGCGGATTTCCGCTTCTCGATGGCGCGCCTGCGCGAATATTCGGAACAGATCGCCTCGATGCGCGGCGAGAAGGCCGAGTTGCAGCATCTCGGCCAGCGCTTCCGCGCCATCGTGGCCAATTTCTTCGAGCTGATGTGGCGCAAGCTGAAGATCACGAGCTTCACGCTGTCCTACAACCAGGCCAATGTCGTCATCCCGTTCCTGCTGCTGGCCCCCGGCTACTTCGCCAAGGAGTTCCAGCTGGGCACCCTGACGCAGACCTCCTCGGCGTTCGGCCGGGTCGAGTCGGCGCTCTCCTTCATCATCAACAGCTACCAGTCGATCGCGTCCTACCTCGCTTCGATCAACCGTCTCACGAGCTTCGAGACCGCGATCGCACAGGCGCAGGCGGCCGGTGTCGGTGACAAGACGATCCACCGCGAGCGCGCGCCCGATCGCAACGTGCATGTCGGCGGCGCGGTGCTGACGCTGCCCAATGGCGCGCCGATCGTGCGCGTCGACAGTCTCGATCTCGGCCAGGCGCGGCGGACGCTGCTGATCGGGCCATCGGGCTCGGGCAAATCGACGCTGTTTCGGGCGATTGCCGGCATCTGGCCGTTCGGCGAGGGCCGCGTCGGCATTCCCGCCGACGCCGAGGTCATGCTGCTGCCGCAGCGCCCCTACCTGCCGCAGGGCACGCTGCGCGCTGCGATGGCGTATCCGGCGGAAGCCGACGCCTATGACGACGCGGCGATCCGCGCCGCGATGGAGAAGGTCAAGCTCGGCCATCTGCAGGACCGGCTCGACGAGATCGATCTCTGGGGCCAGCGCCTGTCGGGCGGCGAGCAGCAGCGGCTGGCGGTGGCGCGGGCACTGCTGGCGAAACCCGACTGGCTGTTCCTCGACGAGGCGACCGCCTCGCTCGACGAGAAGCTGGAGGGCGAACTCTACGCCACCATCGACACGGCCCTGCCGCAGACCCGCGTGGTCTCGATCGGCCATCGCTCGACCCTGCGCGAGATGCACGATGCGGTGGTGACGATGGAGCCGAATCCGGACGGCACCTATACGCCGCGCATGACGGCGAAGCTGCCGGCGGAGGCGTGAACGGCGCCTTGGCTTGAGACCCAAGCCGTCATCTTGGGCGACCGAAGGTCGTCCCGGGATGACGGTCGAGGATCGGGCGAGGCCGCGTCAGAAGCCGCGGTCGAAGCGCAGTTCGCCGGCCGCGCCCTTCAGGACGAGCTTGCCCTCGACGAGGTCCCAGTTGCGGGTGCCGCGCAGGGCCGTGAGAAAGGCGCGCTCGAACTCCGACTGGCCTTTGTCGCAGGTGCGCTTGGTCAGCGCGAGCGGGCCGACCGCAAAGCCCTGCGAGCGCAGCGGATAGGCCGAGGCCGAGAAGGTGTTGCAGCCGCCGAAGCCCGTTCCGCGCAGATTGGCGTCCACCTGCAGCGTGGCGCGGCGGTCGGCGATCGACTTGCCGTTCAGCGAGACGGCGGTCCAGGAGGCCCCGAGCGGGAAGGTCTTTTCCTGCTGCTGCTGGACGGCCGGAGCCTGCTGCCCGAGTTCCTCGCGCGACGGCATCTGCTGGCGGCGCTGGGCCTGCGCATCGCTCGGCATCAGCACGGGCGCGGCTATGGCGGCGAGGATGGCGGCATAGCCAAGGCGTCGAATCATGATCGTCTTACCCGGTCGTCGAACCTGAAATTTCCGCGCGACCCTAACGCATCGCCGGCCTCGTGGGAAAGCGCGTAGCCGCCTATCGCGCCGCGATCAACCGCGAAGCTGCGCCACCCTGCCGTCCCGGACCCGTCATCGCCGGCGACGATGTCGAAACGATGGGCGGCGGAGCTGATTTTTGTGTCCGCGGCCGCATCCACTGGCCGGTCGACAGCGTATCGCCTCACACGTCCACGTGACGTCGTCCAGCGGACGGCTTCATCCCCCCGGAGCCGTCAGCGACCGGCGAGGCCGCCTGCCCCCCAGCGGCGGCCTCGCTTGGAGGCGCCCGCCGAAACCACGCGAGCGGTCTTCAGAGCCGCGACTGCAGGCGTTCGATCAGCGGATTGGCCTTGCGGAAGACATAGGCCGGTGCGGAGACCGTGACGTCGTCGGCGCCGGCTGCGGCGAGATGCTCGACCAGCGCGAAGACCGCCTTTTCCGGGCAATGCACCGTCAGCACGCCGCACGCCGCGCTCGCCCCGAAGGGCAGCCGCGCGCCGAACAGGGCGCCGAGATCGCCCAGCGTGTCGGACGGAGCGCCGAGCGTCGCCCGGATCTCGCGCACGGAGCGTGCCTCCTCCTCGGCCGCGATGCGCGACAGGATGGCGTTGGCGGCCGCCCTCGCCCGCTCGCCCCAGGGCGCGCGCACGGAGGCGACGAGATTGGCTTCCGAGGCCAGCATCACGCCGTCGTCGAGGATCTTCAGCGCGTTGGCGGCCAGCGTCGCGCCGGTCGTGGTGATGTCGACGACGATCTCGGCCGTGCCGGCGGCGGGTGCGCCTTCGGTGGCGCCCAGGCTCTCGACGATGCGGTAATCGGCGAGGCCGTGACGGGCGAAGAAGCGGCGGGTCAGATTGACGTATTTCGTCGCGACCCGAAGCTTGCGGCCCTGGCGGCTGCGCATGGCGGAGGCGACGTCGTCGAGATCGGCCATCGTCCGCACATCGATCCAGGCCTGCGGCACGGCGACGACGACATTGGCGTGGCCGAAGCCGAGCGGGGTCAGCATCTCGACCGCGGCATCGGCATCCGCGACCTGCTCGCGCACGAGGTCCTCGCCGGTGATGCCGAGATGGGCGGCGCCCGAGGCGAGCTGCGCGACGATCTCGGACGCCGAGAGAAACGCGACCTCGGCGCCCTCGACGCCGGCAATCGTGCCGCGATAGTCGCGCTCGCCGCGCGACTTGACGAATTTCAAGCCGGCGCGGCCGAAGAAGGCTGTGGCGTTCTCCTGCAGCCGGCCCTTGGAGGGCACGGCGAGAACGAGCGGGGCGTCGTTGGCGGCCGAGTCTTTAGCGGCAATGTCGGTCATGCGGCGTCTCCCGCCAGGCGCTCGAGCCAGATCGAGGCGCCGACGGCCGGAATCGGCGCGGCCGCACCGAGGCGCCCGAGCACCTGGTCGTAGCGGCCGCCGCCGGCGACCGGCTTGCCGTCGCCGCGGCCTTCGTCGTGAAGCTCGAAGATGAAGCCGGTGTAGTAGTCGAGATTGCGGGCGAAGGCGGCCTGGAAGCCGATCGCACCGACATCGACGCCGCGCACGGCGAGGAAGCCGGTGCGCTCGTCGAAGGCGTCGAGCTCGCGGCCGAGATCGAGCGAAGCCTGATCCGCGAGCGCGCGCAGCGCGGCGGAAGCCGTGTCGGGATCGCCCTTGATCGCCAGCACCTGCGCCAGCAGCGCCTTGACGTCGCCATTGACCGGGTTCTCGCGCTCGGCGGCCCGCGCCAGGAAGCGCTCGGCAATGTCGGAGGCGCTGCGGCCGCCGACGGTCGAGATGCCGGCGATGGAGAGCACGTCCTCGACGAAGGCTTTCGCGGCCTTGGGGTCCTGCCCCTCCAGCGCCTTGAGCAGGCCGGCATGGGCGGTCTCGCCGGTGGCGACCGGGGGATCGAGCGCCTCGACAGCCTCGACGCCGCGGCCCTGCACGACGGCGCGCATCAGGCGGCGGCGCGCGCCGGCCGGCACGGACAGCCCGTCCAGCAGCGCACCCAGCAGGGCGACGTCGCCCATCAGGATCTTCGGGCTTGCGAGGCCGAGCGCGGCGGTGGCCTCGACCGTCAGCGCCATGATCTCGGCATCGGTGGCGGCGAAGTCGTCACGGCCGAAGGATTCGATGCCGGCCTGCGCGAATTCGCCGGGCTCGCCCGAGCGCATCCGGAAGACCGGGCCGGCATAGGCATAGGCCGCCGGCTCGGTGCGGCGAGACGCGATGTGATCGAGCGCGACGGGGATGGTGTATTCCGGCCGCAGGCACCAGTCGCGGCCATCGGCATCCTGCGTCATGAAGATGCGGCGGCGGATGTCCTCGCCCGAGAGATCGAGGAAGACGTCGGCCGGCTGCAGGATCGCGGGCTCGGCGCGGGCATAGCCCTCGCGCGCGAACAGCGCGATCACGGTCTCGATGCTGGCAGCGGTCGCGGGCACGGCGGCTTCATCCTGTTACGGGCGCTGTCCTAGCAGCGGCGGGCGCGATTTTCGAGGCATTTGAGGGAAATGGGTGAACGCTTCCCGTCTCCCTCCCCCTGGTGGGGAGGGTCGGCCGAGCGAAGCGGAGGCCGGGGTGGGGGGCGAACGACTGGGTACAACGCTCACCCAGTCATTCGCCCCCCACCCCTATCCCCTCCCCACCAGGGGGAGGGGGAGAGCTTCACGAATGCCGCGCGAGCACCGTCTTCACACCCTCGACCAGCCCCTCGACCGGCACGGAGAACTGCGCCTCCGCCTGCTTGGCCTTGTGCTCGGCGGAATCCTTCACATCGCGGGAGGCGGCGGCGAGTTCGGCGCCGAGGATCAGGTCCTTGATCACCACCGTGCCGGCCTCGCGTTCCGAAGACCCTTGAATGATCGCGCAGACGGCGCCGCGGCGGTCGGCATATTTCATCTGGGCGTTGAAGCCGGATGAGCCGAGATAGAGATCGGCGCGGCAGAGCGGCTTGTCGTTGTCGTCCTTCGCCTGGCGCAGCGTCGAGACGAAGGCCTGATAGCCCGGCATGAACTCCGGCGACTTGTTGTCCATCGCCGTGACGACGACGAGCGGCAGTTCGTTCTTCTGATCGACGATGGGCGACTTCACCGCCTTCAGCGCGGTGTAGAGCCGGGACACGCCGATCGAGAAGCCCGTCGCCGGCACAGGCTCGGGCCGGAAGCGGCCGACCAGCCCGTCATAGCGCCCCCCGCCCGCGACAGAGCCGAAACGCACGACCTGGCCTTGGTCATTGGGGACTTCGAAGGTCAGCTCCACCTCGTAGACAGGGCCGGTGTAGTATTCGAGGCCGCGGACAATCGACGGATCGATAAGAATGCGAGCGGACGTATAGCCTGCCGCCTCCGTCAAAACCGCCATCTGCCGGAGCTCCTCAAGCCCCTCGACGCATAAGGCGTTTTCGCCAAAAGCGCCCAGCAGTTGATCGATGGTCGCTATGTTTGTGAACGAGCGCGTGATTGTCGCTCTGTCTGCTGAGCCGCTGACGTCAGTCCCGACGGAGGGCTGCGCCGACACGTATGCCAGCACCTTATCAATGGCATGGGGTGCCAGCCCCGCGCCCTTTGTAAAATCTCCGCTCTCGTCCTTCCGACCCTCGCCGAGCAAAAGGCGCACGCCCTCCGGCCCGAACTTGTCGAGCTTGTCGATCGCGCGCAGCACCGTCAGCCGGCGCCCGGCATTCTCCTCGCCGCCCAGCCCGATCGCCTCCATGACGCCATCCAACACCTTGCGGTTGTTGACCTTGACGACATAGTCGCCGCGCTTGATGCCGAGCGCCTCCATCGTGTCGGCGGCGAGCATGCAAATCTCGGCATCGGCCGCGACCGAACCCGCGCCGACGATGTCGGCGTCGAACTGCATGAACTGGCGGAAGCGGCCCGGGCCCGGCTTCTCGTTGCGGAAGACATAGCCGGCGCGGTAGCTGCGATAGGGCTTCGGCAGCGCGTCGTAATTCTCCGCGACATAGCGGGCGAGCGGCGCGGTCAAATCGTAGCGCAGCGAGAGCCACTGCTCGTCATCGTCCTGGAAGGAGAAGACGCCCTCGTTGGGCCGGTCCTGGTCGGGCAGGAACTTGCCGAGCGCGTCGGTGTACTCGACGAAGGGCGTTTCGACCGGATCGAAGCCATAGCGCGAGAAGCTCTCGCGGATCACCGCCAGCATGCGCTCGGTGGCGGCGACATCGGCCGGGCCACGATCGACGAAGCCGCGCGGCTGGCGGGCCTTGAGCTTGGCGGGGGCGGGCTTGTCCACGGACATGGGCGTTCGTTTCGTGTGTTCGACGGCGGGATTGGGCCGTTCGGTAGCTTGCGCGGGCGGATGGGGCAAGGGTTTGCGGCTTGCGAAACCTTGCCCGTCATGGTCGGGCTTGTCCCGACCATCCACGTCTTCGTTTGCCGAGGCCTGTGTTCAAGACGTGGATGCTCGCCACAAGGGCGAGCATGACGGCGTGGCTCGTCACTCCGCCGCCACCCGCGCCACCTCCCGCAGCGGGCGATCGGCCAAGCCCGCCTGCGCGAGCTTCTCCGGCAACGGTCCGCCCGTCGCCCAGTCGAGCAGTTCGGCAGTGTGGACCACCGGGGTGGTGGCGCCGCGGTCGGCGAAGCCCTTCGCGATCTGGGTCATGCAGCCGATGTTGCCGGTGGCGACCAGCATCGGCTTGGTCTTCTGGATGTTGCCGACCTTGCGCTCCCGCAGCTGGCCGGCGATCTCCGGCTGGAGGATGTTGTAGACGCCGGCCGAGCCGCAGCAGATATGCCCCTCCGGCGCCTCCTTCACCGCGAAGCCGGCGGCCGAGAGCAGGCGCTTGGGCCCATCCTTGAGCTGCTGGCCATGCTGCATCGAACAGGCTGAGTGGTAGGCGATCGGCATGGCGACATCCCGCACCGGCACGAGATCAAGCGTCGCGACGAACTCCGTGACGTCCTTGGCCAGCGCCGACACCCGCTCCGCCTTGGCCGCATAGGCCGGCTCGTTGCGGAACATGAAGCCGTAATCCTTGATCGTCGTGCCGCAGCCCGAGGTGGTGATCAGGATGGCGTCGAGGCCCTTGCCCTCGATCTCGGCCGTCCAGGCGTCGATATTGGCGCGCGCGAAGGCGTGGGCATCGTGCTCGCGGCCCATATGGTGGACGAGCGCGCCGCAGCAGCCCTCGCCTTTCGGCAGCACCACCTCGACGCCGTGGCGGGTCAGCAGCCGGATCGTCGCCTCGTTGATGGCGGGGTCGAGCACCGGCTGGGCGCAACCGGAGAGAATGGCGACGCGCTTGCCCGCAGGCGTCGTGGCGGGGGCGAAGCTCTGCGGCCCCTCCATCGGCGAGCGCGAGGGCAATTTGGAGGGCGCCAGCGCCAGCATCGCCTTCAGCCGCGCGCCCACCAGCGGCAGCGCGCCGAGCGCCGGCCCCAAAGGCTTCGCCAGCATCGCGCCGAGCATCGCGACACGGAAGCGGCCCGGATAGGGCAGGATCGCGCCCAGCACGCGCCGCAGCAGCCGGTCGTGCCAGGAGCGCTCATAGGTCTCCTCGATATGGGCGCGGGCATGGTCGACGAGGTGCATGTAATGCACGCCGGACGGGCAGGTCGACATGCAGGAGAGGCAGGAGAGGCAGCGATCGACATGCTTCACGACCTCCGCGGTCGCCGGCTTGCCGTTCTCCAGCATGTCCTTGATCAGGTAGATGCGCCCGCGCGGGGAATCGAGCTCGTCGCCGAGCAGCAGATAGGTCGGGCAGGTCGCGGTGCAGAAGCCGCAATGCACGCAGGTGCGCAGGATCTTCTCCGAGGCCGGAAGCCGCGGGTCCGAGGCGAGATGGGCGGGGCTGAAATTGGTTTGCATGGTCTGATATCCGGCTCACTCACCGTCATGCTCGGCCTTGTGCCGAGCATCCACGTCTTGCGACGCGGCTGAAAAGAAGACGTGGATGGTCGGGACAAGCCCGACCATGACGATGAGGGTCATCACACCCCCGCATACATCCGGCCGGGTTCGAAAATCCCCGCCGGATCGAAGCTCGTCTTGATGCCCGCCGTTACCCGCATCAGCGGCTCCGGCAGCGGTTCGAACACCGGCACGCTCGCGCGGATGGCGGCCGGCGCGCGCACCAGCGTGGCATGGCCGCCCAGCGGCCTGATCGCCGTGCGGATCGCGTCGGCCGCGGCATCCGCGCCGGCGGGGACCGCGAGCCAGACCAGCCCGCCACCCCAGTCATAGAACCAGCGCGCGCCCGGCACCCGCGCCGCGATGGCAGCGGTTGCTTTCGGACCCGCGGTAGGGGCGACGGACAGCCGCCAGATGGCCTCGTCGGTGCCGGCGAAGACGCGGGCGTCGCGGACATCGCGCCAGAGTTCGACCGAATCCTGCCCCTCGATCCGCTCGGGTGCGCCATGGGCCCCCAGCAGCGCGATCAGCTCGCGGCTGCGATAGTCGATCGAGTCGGAGAAGTTCTCCAGCCGCAGCAGCGTGCGGGGCTGGGCCGCGCCGATGCCGGCCGGCAGATGCGAGGCGGCGAAGGGCTCATAGGGCGAGCCGAGCGCGGTGCAGAGCAGCGCCACCGCCGCCTCGTCCGAAAGGCCGCGCCAGGCGAGCGTCAGGATGCGCTCCGGCTTCGGCAGCACGCGGAAGGTGACCTCGGTGAGAAAGCCGAGCGTGCCGTAGCTGCCGGCGACGAGCTTCACCAGGTCGAGCCCGGTGACGTTCTTCATCACCCGCCCTCCGGATTTGATCGCCTCGCCGCGGCCGTTCACCAGCCGGATGCCGATGAGGGAATCGCGCGCGGCCCCGGCATTGATCCGGCGCGGGCCGGAGATGTTGCCGGCCGCAACCGCGCCGATGGTCGGCTCTCCATCCGTGCCCAGCAGCGCGCGGTGGTCCATCGGCTCGAAGGGCAGCATCTGGCCGCGCTCGGCAAGCGTGCGCTCGACCTCGGCCAGCGGCGTGCCGGCGCGCGCGGCGATAACCATCTCGGCCGGCTCATAGAGCGTGATGCCGGTGAGGCCGGCGCTGGAGAGCGTGCTCTGCGTCTGCGTCGGGCGGCCGAGCCCGGCGCGCGTGCCGCCGCCGCCGATCGACAGGGGAACGCCGCTGTCGATCACCGATTTCACGATGGCGCAGGCCTGCGCCTCGGTGGTGGGGATGTGGAGGGTCATTGCTGCAAGCCGATCGTCACGCCGCCACCCGCCCTTCCAGCGGGAACACCTTCGCCGGGTTGAGCAGCCAGCGCTGGTCGAACACCGCCCTCACCCGCATCTGCTGGTTCAGATCCTCAGGGTTGAACTGGAAGGTCATCAGGTCGCGCTTCTCGATGCCGACGCCGTGCTCGCCGGTCAGGCAGCCGCCGACCTCGACGCAGAGCTTGAGGATGTCCATGCCGGCATCCTCCGCCTTCTGCGCCTCGACCGGGTCGTTGCAGTTGTAGAGGATCAGCGGGTGGAGATTGCCGTCGCCGGCATGGAAGACATTGGCGACGCGCAGGCCATAGCCCTTCACGATCTCGGCCATGCGGCGCAGCACGTAAGGCAGCTGGCCGGTGGGGATGGTGCCGTCCATGCAGATGTAGTCGGCGATGCGGCCGGTGGCGCCGAAGGCGGATTTGCGGCCCTTCCAGATCGCGGCCGCCTCCATCGCCGATTTGCTCTCCTTGACCGTCTTGACGCCGTGCTCGCGCGCAATGGCGACGATACGGGCGAGCTGGGCGTCCATCTCGGTGTCGGAGCCCTCGACCTCGATGATCAGCAGCGCCTCGACATCCATCGGATAGCCGGCATGGGCGAAAGCCTCGCAGATCTCGATGGCGGGCTTGTCCATGAACTCCATCGCGACGGGAATGATGCCCGCGCCGATGATGGCCGCCACCGCCGCGCCGGCCTGCTCGCTGGTCGGGAAGCCGAACAGCACGGGCCTGGCGCCTTCCGCCGCGCGCAGGATGCGCACCGTCGCCTCGGTGATGATGCCGAGCTGGCCTTCGGAGCCGTTGATCAGGCCGAGGATGTCGTAGCCGGCGGCATCGAGATGGGCGCCGCCGACCTCCACGATGCTGCCGTCGAGCAGCACCATGGTGACGCCGAGCACGTTGTTGGTGGTGACGCCGTATTTCAGGCAATGCGCCCCGCCGGAGTTCATGCCGATATTGCCGCCGATCGAGCAGGCGAGCTGCGAGGACGGGTCGGGCGCGTAGAAGAAGCCCTCGGCCGAGACCTCGCCGGTGACGGCGAGATTGGTGACGCCGGCCTGCACCTTCGCGGTGCGGTTGGCATAGTCGATCGAAAGGATGCGGTTCATCTTGGAGACGCCGATGACGACGGCATCCTCCTGCGGAATGGCGCCGCCGGCGAGCGAGGTGCCCGCTCCGCGCGGCACCACCGGCACGCCCTGCTCGCCGCAGAACTTCAGGACCGCCGCGACCTCCGCCGTGGTCGAGGGCAGCACCACCGCCAGCGGCAGGCGGCGATAGGCGGTCAGCGCATCCGTCTCATAGGGGCGCCGCTCGTCCTCGGCGGTGATCAGCGCCTCGGGCGCGACCAGCGTGGCGAGGCCGGCGACGATCTCCTCGCGGCGGGCGAGGATGCTCTGGTCGGGAATGGGGAAGGCGATGGCGGACATCGTGAACTCCTGCGTCTCCGGCCACCCTCAGCCCTCATCCTGAGGAGCGAGCAAAGCTCGCGTCTCGAAGGATGATCCAGAGCGCACTGGAGCATCCTTCGAGACGCCGCTTCGCGGCTCCTCAGGATGAGGGCTCACGCTGGCAGACCTGTGAGACCCTAGACCAATTCGAAACGACTTGCAGTGCGACCGACGCGCATGATCTTTTCCATAGTCGAAAAAATCGACGAGGGATCTGTGCAGCCATGGACCGGTTCGGCGACCTCGACGTCTTCGCCCATGTCGTGACGGCGCGCAGCATGTCCGCCGCCGGGCGACAGCTCAACCTGTCGCCGGCGGTCATCTCCAAGCGCATCCGCCGGCTCGAGGAGCGGCTGGGCGTGCGGCTGCTGCAACGCACGACCCGGCAGCTCTCGCTGACCGAGGCCGGACAGGGCTTCTACGAGCGGGTCGTCTCGATCCTGTCCTCGATCGAGGATGCCGAGGCCTGGGTGGCGAGTGGGGCCGGGCAGGTGCGCGGCACGCTGCGGGTCTCGGCGCCGACCTCCTTCGGGCGGCTGCACATCGCGCCGCATCTCAAGCCCTTCCTCGACGCGCATCCGCTGGTCAGCGTCGAACTCGTGCTCGGCGACGGCTTCATCGACATCGTCGGCGAGGGCTTCGATCTCGCCATCCGCATTGCGGATTTGCGCGATTCGAGCCTGGTCGCGAAGCGGCTCGCGCCGAACCACCGCGTGCTCTGTGCGACGCCGGGCTATCTCGCGGCAGCGGGCGTTCCGGCGACGATCGAGGACCTCTCGCGCCATACGCTGATCGCCCACAACACCGACCACTGGACGCTGGACGGCCCCGACGGGCCGGTGACGGTACGCGTCGCCGGCCCGCTGCGGACCAATTCCAGCGAGGTCGTGCGCGAGGCGCTGCTGGCGGGGCTCGGCATCGCCTTGCGCTCGACCTGGGATGTCGGGCCGGAGCTGAAGTCGGGCGCGCTGCAGCGGGTGTTGCCGGCCTATTCGGTCGGCAGCCGCGTCGCCATCCACGCGGTCTATCCAAGCCGCCGGCACATGGAGCAGAAGGTGCGCGCCTTCGTCGACTACCTCGCCGAACTCTATGGCCAGACGCCCTATTGGGACGCCGGGCTGACGCTGTAAACGTAAGACGGGCTCATCGGCAGCACGCAGGCGGAGACAGGTTCCATGTTCGGCATTCTCGAAGGCACGGGCTCGACCGTGCTCGATCCCCGCTTCCACCGCATCATTCCCGGCTCGGCCCGCGTCGAGCGGCTTTGGACCGGCTCGCGCTGGGCGGAGGGGCCGGCCTGGTTCCGGGCGCACAACACGCTGGTCTTCTCCGACATCCCCAACGACCGGATGCTGCGCTTCGACGCCATGAGCGGGCAGACGAGCGTGTTCCGGCAGCCGGCGCGCAACAGCAACGGCAACACGGTCGACGCCGAAGGCCGACTCGTCACCTGCGAGCATGGCGGCCGGCAGGTGACGCGCACCGAGCCTGACGGCTCGGTCACCGTGCTGGCCAGCCACTGGCAGGGGAAGCGGCTGAACTCGCCCAACGACGTCGTGGTCAAGTCGGACGGGTCGATCTGGTTCACCGATCCCGACTACGGCATCCTCAGCGATTATGAGGGCAACAGGGCCGAGAGCGAGATCGGCGCCTGCCATGTCTACCGGATCGACGGCCAGAGCGGCGCGCTGAGCCTGGTCGCGGATGATTTCGTCAAGCCCAACGGGCTCGCCTTCTCGCCCGACGAGCGCATCCTCTACATCGCCGACACCGGCGCCAGCCACGATCCGGTCCATGGGCCGCGCCACATCCGCGCCTGCGAGGTCTCTGCCGACGGCACGCGGCTGAAGGATTCGCGGGTCTTCGCCACCTGCACGGCCGGCCTGTTCGACGGCTTCCGGCTCGATGTCGAGGGCCGAATCTGGACCAGCGCCGCCGACGGCGTCCACGTCTATCACCCCGACGGGACGCTGATCGGCAAGATCGCAATCCCCGAGGTCGTCGCCAATGTCTGCTGGGGCGGCCCGCGGCTCAACCGCCTGTTCATCTGCGGCACCAGCTCGCTCTATGCGGTGATGACCAACACGAACGGAGCCGTCTGGCCCGGCCCACGCTGAGCGACGCAAGCGCTCTCGATGACGTGTTCGCGAGGGCAGCGGCCATGGCACACCGCTTGCTGAAGTGCATGCATCTTCCCCACTGGAGTTGCATGCATGTTGAAACGATTGGCATTGTCGGCCGCCGTCGCCCTTTCGCTCGCCAGCGGTGCGCAGGCCGAGTCCGTGGTGCGCTACGGCATTTCGCTGGCCGACATCCCACTGACCTCCGGCCAGCCCGATCGCGGCGCCGGCGCCTATAAATTCACCGGCTACACGATCTACGACCCGCTCGTGGCCTGGGAGATGGACGTCGCCGACCGGCCGGGCAAGCTGATGCCGGGGCTTGCCACCGAGTGGAAGGTCGATCCCACCGACCCGAAGAAGTGGCTGTTCACGCTGCGCGAGGGCGTGAAGTTCCATGACGGCTCGACGCTCGATGCCGCCGCCGTGGTCTGGAACCTCGACAAGGTGCTGGACGAGAAGGCGCCGCATTACGACCGCCGCCAGGCGGCGCAGGTGAGGCCGCGGCTGCCATCGGTGGCGAGCTACCGCGTGGTCGATGCCAGGACGGTCGAGATCACCACCAAGGCGATCGATTCCTTCTTCCCCTACCAGATGCTCTGGTTCCTGGTGTCCTCGCCCGCCCAGTACGAGAAGGTCGGCCGGGACTGGGACAAGTTCGCGATGACGCCCTCGGGCACCGGCCCGTTCAAGCTCGACAAATTCGTGCCGCGCGAGCGCGCCGAACTGGTCAAGAACGCCGACTACTGGGACAAGCGGCGCCTCGCCAAGGTCGACCGGCTGATCCTGCTGCCGATGCCGGAGGTTCTGGCGCGGACCAATGCGCTGATCACCGGCCAGGTTGACATGATCGAGACGCCGGCGCCCGACACCGTGCCGCAGCTGAAGTCGGCGAAGATGCGGATCGTCGAGAACGTGACGCCGCATGTCTGGAACTACCACCTCTCGGTCGCGCCCGGCTCGCCCTGGGCCGATGTGCGGCTGCGCAAGGCGCTCAACCTCGCCATCGACCGCGAGGGCATCGTCGCCCTGCTGAACGGGCTGGCGCGCCCGGCCATCGGGCAGGTCGACCCGACGAGCCCCTGGTTCGGCAAGCCGACCTTCCAGATCAAGTACGACCCGGAAGCCGCCAGGAAGCTGCTCGCCGAGGCCGGCTATTCCAAGCAGAAGCCGCTCAAGACCACCTTCGTCATCGCCCAGGGCGGCTCGGGCCAGATGCAGTCGCTGCCGATGAACGAGTTCATCCAGCAGAACCTCAAGGATGTCGGCATCGAGGTCGAGTTCAAGGTCGTCGAGCTCGAGGTGCTCTACACGCGCTGGCGGAAGGGCGCGAAGGACGAGATGAACGCCGACGTCACCGCCAACAACGTCGCCTATGTCACCTCGGACCCGCTCTATGCGATCATCCGCTTCTTCCACTCCAGCCAGGTCGCGCCGGTCGGCGTGAACTGGGGGACCTGGTCGAGCCCGGCGGTGGATGCGCTGCTCGACGAGGCCGCCAAGAGCTTCGACGTCGCTAAGCAGGACGAGCTGCTCGCCAAGGTGCACAGCCTGATCGTCGACGACGCGGTGCTCGGCTGGGTGGTGCACGACACCAACCCGCATGCGCTCTCGCCGAAGGTGAAGAAGTTCGTGCTGGCCCAGCACTGGTTCCAGGACCTGACGACGATCGGCGTCGACTGATGCCTCCGCCGCCCGCCGGGCCTCAGCGCTCCGGCGGGCGGCCCGGGATCCGGTCGATCAGGAACGGCATGGCGAAGCCGATGATCAGGAAGCGCATCAGGTGGTGCGAGCCGACATAGAGCGTGTCGAGCCCCATCGCGAAGGCGAGCATCGCCATGGCCTCGAGCCCGCCGGGCGCAAAGGCGGTCATCGAATCGGCATATGACACGCCCGCCAGCAGCGCGGCGGGCCAGGCGAAGGCGAAGGCGACGCCAAGCGAGACGAGCAGGCCCCCCGCAGCCAGCGGGAACAGCCCCAGAAGCTCGCGCCGCGGGATGGCGCCGACGCGCCCGCCCATGGTCGAGCCCAGCATGACCAGCACCGCGATCTGCACCGGAGGCGGCAGGCTGCCCTCGACGAGACCGGTGCCATGCGCCACGGCGCTGGCGAGCGTCGCGCCGAACATCATCGGCGCCGCCACGCCCATGCGGTCGAGCACGAGCCCGACGCCGAAGCCGGCGAGCAGCAGCAGGAGCATCGTCCAGGCATCGAGGATCTTCGCCGGCGGCGTCGGGAGGTCGGAATGCAGCCCCGTCAGCTGCATCAGGCTGGGCAGCAGCGCGACCAGAACGAGCAGGCGAAACAGCTGGACCACCGAGATGCGGCCGATATTGGCGCCTTTCGACTGGGCGACCGCCAGCACCGTCGCAAGCGCCCCGGGCGCCGCCGCCAGCAGCGCATCGAGCCAGGACCAGCGCGCGACATAGCGCAGATAGGCGCCGGTGGCGGCCATGATGCCGGCCATGGCAAAGAGCAGGACGACCAGCGAGGCCGGATAGCGCACCGCCGCAGCCAGGGCCTCGGGCGTCGCGGCCGAGCCGATGATCGTCCCCGAGAGCAGCACGGTGGAATCGAACCAGGAGCGGCGCAGCACCGGCAGGGGCCGCACGAACGCGACGAGCGCGCTCAGGATCATGGCGCCGGAGAGCCAGGCGGCCGGCGCGCCCAGCAGCGAGAACAGCGCGCCGCCGATCGCGGCGATGGTGATGACGATCGCCTCCTGGGACAGGACCGTCAGCGTCTTCGAAGTATGACCCGGTTGCGCCATGATGCCCCGCCGCGCTGCTGCAATGCAGCATAACTGTCATGGCGACAGGTCGCGCCGGGGTCAATTTGGCGGGCGGCCCGCGTGACGCACGGCCGTCATGCGCGCCGGGCCTGAGCGCCGGCTCTCCGGCCGCCCTCAGCCGGCCAGGGCGCGCTGCAGCCTGGCGACGGTCTCGACCAGATCGGAGGCCTTGCGGGCGAAGCAGAGCCGCAGTCCCGTCTCGCCGCCGGGGCCGAAGGCGGTTCCGGGCGCGAGGCCGACATTGGCCCTGTCGACCAGGTCGATGGCGAGCGCCCGGCTGTCCTGCCAGCCATCGACCGAGAAGAACTGGTAGAGCGCCCCATCGGGCGGGGACAGGGTGACCCGGTTGGTGGCCTTCAGCCCCTCCGCGATGATCCGGCGGCCTTCCGTGGCGCGGGCGATCTGCTCGGTGACGAAGGGCTCGCCCTCGTCGAGCGCGGCGATGGCGGCGCGCTGGACGAAGACCGGAACGCCGGAGGTCGAGTACTGGATCAGATTCTCGATGACCTGGCCGAAGGCGGGCGGGGCCTCGATCCAGCCGACGCGCCAGCCCGTCATGGCCCAGTTCTTCGAAAAGGTCTGGACGAAGAGGACGCGTTCCTCCGGCTCCATCACGTCATGGAAGGAGGCGGCGCGGGCGGAGCCGTCATAGACGAAGCGG
This sequence comes from Bosea sp. RAC05, assembly GCF_001713455.1. NCBI lineage: Bacteria > Pseudomonadati > Pseudomonadota > Alphaproteobacteria > Hyphomicrobiales > Alloboseaceae > Allobosea > Allobosea sp. RAC05. Next base: position 1,828,848 of record NZ_CP016464.1, on the reverse strand, counting down.
GCATAGATCTCGTCGGCGATGATCCAGAGGCCGTGCTGGCGTGCCAACTCCAGGATGGCGGCCAGTTCATCCTTCGTGGCCGTCCACCCGGTCGGGTTGGCAGGCGAGTTGATGGCGATGGCGCGCGTCTTCGGGGTGATGGCCGCGGCCAGCCGGCCGAGGTCGAGCGAGAAGCGGCCCTGGACATAGTCCATCGGCACATTGACGGGGATCGCTCCGGCGACGCCGATCGCGGCGGCGACATTCGGCCAGGCCGGCGTGGGGATGACGACCTCGTCGCCGGGCCCCGTGATCATGCGGACGACGATCTGGACCGCCTGCATGCCCGAGCCGGTGACGAAGAAGGAGTCCATGCCGAAGGGCCGGCCGTAGAGCGCGGTGTGGTAGCGCGCCAGCGCCTCGCGCAGGTCCGGGATGCCGCGCTGCCAGGTGTAGAAGGTCTCGCCGGCGGCCAGCGAGGCGTTGGCGGCGCGGGCGATGAAGTCGGGTGTCGGCAGATCGCCTTCGCCGACCCAGAGCGGGATCAGCCCCTCCTTCATCCGGCCGTGATTGACGACCTCGACGATGCCGCTTTCCGGCGCGTTGCGCGCCTCGGGGCGCAGCGACGACAGCAGGCTGGTGCCGGCGACAGGAGCGGTGGACATCGTGGGCGACCTCACAGGTTAGACCGCACTGCTTTAGCCGATGACGGCGCGCGCAGGCATGAAATCGCGAGATCGGGTCGATCGGTCGCGGTGATGAATCGACGCGACCGATCGCGCGTCCGTCAGACCGTCTTCTGCTTCAGCAGGTCGCGAATCTCGGTGAGAAGGACCACGTCCGCCGCCGGCGGGGTCGGCGCTTCGGGCTTCGCCTCCTCGGCGCGGCGCAGCCGGTTGATGCCCTTCACCACCAGAAACAGCACGAAGGCGATAATCAGGAAATTCAGCGCGACGGTCATGAACGAGCCATAGGCCAGGACCGCGCCCTGCTTCTTGGCCTCCTCGAGGACCGGGGCCGTGACGCTGCTGTTCAGGCCGACGTAATAGTTCGAGAAATCGAGGCCGCCGAGCGCGCCGAAGAACGGCATGATGATGTCGGACACCAGCGAATCGACGATCTTGCTGAAGGCCGCGCCGATGATGACGCCGATCGCAAGATCGACGACGTTGCCCTTCAACGCGAACTTCTTGAATTCCTCGATCATGCTTCAGACCCTTCCGGTGATGGTCGGCCGATCTCGCTCGGCCGTGCTGCGTCTCTGTGATGACGCTAGAGGAAGAAGCGGCTCTGTGGAAACCTGTTTCCTCGCTTCGATCTCCTCCTCTAAGGTCCGGCCGGTGACGCGGCTGCGATGGAGGCAGAATGATCCCCGCCTGGTCCGTGGTCCTCGTGGCGCTGGCCTATCTGTGCGCGCTGTTTGCGATCGCGCATGCCGCCGACACATCGGGCCGCCGCCTCGTCAGCGGCCGGGCGCGCGCGACGATCTATGCGCTGGCGCTCGGCGTCTACTGCACCTCCTGGACCTTCTACGGGTCGGTCGGCTTCGCCAGCCGCGCAGGGCTCGATTTCCTCGGCATCTATGTCGGGCCGATCCTGGTGATCGGCTTCGGCCACCGCTTCGTCTCGCGCATCGTCGGCATTGCGAAGTCGCAGAACATCACCTCGGTCGCCGACTTCGTCGGCGCGCGCTACGGCAAGAGCGAGCGCGTGGCGGCGCTGGTCTGCCTGGTCGCGGTCATCGGCGCGCTCCCCTACATCGCCCTCCAGCTCAAGGCCGTGGCGAGTTCGCTCTCCGTCCTGCTGGCAGCGACGGGCGGCCGGCCTGCGGCCGCGGACGCGCCCGTCCTGACCGATCTCGCCTTTCTCGTGGCGATGGTGCTGGCCGGCTTCGCCTGCGCCTTCGGCACGCGCCATATCGACGCCACCGAGCACCAGGACGGGCTGGTGCTGGCCATCGCGGTCGAATCGCTGGTCAAGCTCGTCGCCTTCCTCGTGCTGGGCGTGTTCATCGTCTACGGGCTCTATGACGGGCCCGGCGACCTCTTCGCCCAGGCCGCACATCTGCCAAGCGGCGCCGCGCCGATCTGGGAGCGGACCTCGAGCTGGCCGACCTTCCTGACTCTGACGCTGCTGTCGGCCTGCGCCGCGCTGCTGCTGGCGCGCCAGTTCCACATGACGATCGTTGAGAACCGCGACAGGGGGGACGTCCGCCGCGCCGCCTGGATGTTTCCGCTCTACCTCGTCCTGATCAACCTCTTCGTGCTGCCGCTGGCGATGGCGGGCGAACTGCTGATGCCGGGCAACGGCATCGACCGCGACATGACGGTCCTGCTGCTGCCGCTGCAGCAGCAGCAGGGGCTGCTCGCGCTTCTGGTCTTCGTCGGCGGGCTTTCGGCGGCGACCGCCATGGTGATCGTCGCCTCGGTGGCGCTGGCGATCATGATCTCGAACCATCTCGTCATGCCGGTGCTGCTGCGCGGCCGCCGGGCGCTGAGCGATCCGACCGGCTCGGCCACGACGATCGACCGGCAGGGGGCCGGCAACGGCACGATGGGCGGCGATCTCGGCTCGCAGGTCGTGATCATCCGGCGCGTTGCGATCCTCTGCGTCATCCTGCTCGGCTACGCCTATTACCGGGCGGCCGGCGAGCAGGCCCTGGTCGCGATCGGCCTGTTGTCCTTCGCGGCGACGGCGCAGATCGCACCAGCCTTCTTCGGCGGGCTGGTCTGGCGCCGCGGCACGGCGCTGGGCGCCGCGGCCGGGCTGATCGTCGGTCTCGCCACCTGGGCCTATACGCTGCTGATGCCGAGCCTGGTGCGTCCGGGCAGCATCTGGAACGACGTCGTCGCCAACGGACTGTTCGGCCATGCGGCGCTGCGACCCGAGGCGCTGTTCGGGCTCGATCTGCCGCCCCTTCCGCATGGCGTGTTCTGGAGCATGGGCCTCAACCTGCTCGCCTATATCGGCTTCTCGCTGCTGCGGCCGGCCACCGCGATGGAGCGCCTGCAGGCCAACGCCTTCGTCGAATCGGACCGGGCGACAATGGCGCAATCCTTCTCGCTCTGGCGCTCCAGCGTCACCGAATCCGAGCTGCAATCGACCATCGGGCGCTATCTCGGCCAGGAGCGGACGCAGCGCGCCTTCGAGGGCTTCGCCAGCAGCCGCGGCGAGGAACCCCATCCGACACGGGATGCGGATATCCACCTGCTGCGCTTCGGCGAGCATCTGCTCTCGTCGGCCATCGGCGCCGCCTCCTCGCGGCTCGTGCTGTCGCTGCTGCTGCGGCGGCGCAACCTCACCACCGAAGCCGCCTTCAAGCTGCTCGACGACGCGTCCGCGGCGCTGCAGTACAACCGCGACATCCTCCAGCACGGGCTCGACCATGCCGGCCAGGGCATCACGGTGCTCGACCGCGACCTGCGCCTGCTCGCCTGGAACCAGGCCTTCATCCAGCTCTACGACCTGCCCTCCTCGATGGTCCGCTTCGGGACGGGCCTCGACGAGATCGTGCGCTACAACGCCGCCCGCGGCGCCTATGGCGACGGCCAGCAGGACGAGCTGATGGCGGCGCGGCTGCAGAGCTTCGTGCGCGACCGCGAGCCGGTCCGGCTCAAGCTCTACCCGTCCAAGAAGGTCATCGAGATCCGGACCAACCCGCTGCCCGATGGCGGCTTCGTCACGACCTATACCGACATCACCGAGGCCGTGGCGGCGCAGGAGGAACTCGAGCGGACCAATGAGAGCCTCGAGCGGCGCGTCGTCGAGCGCACCGAGGAAATCCTGCGCGTCAACGCCGAACTGCAGCGCGCCAAGGCGGAGGCCGAGGAGGCCAACGCCTCGAAGACGCGCTTCCTCGCCGCGGCCAGCCACGACATCCTGCAGCCGCTCAATGCGGCGCGGCTCTACGCGACCTCGCTGGTGGAGCGCGACCGCGCCGCCGGCAGCCCCGATCTCGCCGAGAACATCGACGCCTCGCTCGATGCCGTCGAGGAGATCCTGACCGCGCTGCTCGAGATCTCGCGGCTCGACGGCGGAGCGATGAAGCCGGAGATCACGTCGTTCCGGCTCGACGAACTGCTGCGCCAGCTCCAGCGCGAATTCGAGCCGAGCGCGCAGGAGAAGGGTCTCAAGCTCGTCTTCATGCCGACGAGCCTCGCCGTGCGCTCGGACCGGCGCCTGCTGCGGCGCCTGCTCCAGAACCTGGTCTCGAACGCGATCAAGTACACGCCGAGCGGCAAGGTTCTGATCGGCTTTCGCCGGCGGGGCGGGCAAGTCTCGGTCGAGGTGCTCGACACCGGGCTCGGGATTCCGCAGGGCAAGCAGAAGACGGTGTTCCGCGAGTTCCAGCGCCTCGACCAGGGCGCGAAGGTGGCCCGCGGGCTCGGGCTCGGCCTGTCGATCGTCCAGCGCATCGCCCGCACGCTCGATCACAAGCTGACGCTCGATTCGGTGCCCGGCCGGGGCAGCCGCTTCGCCGTGCTGGTGCCACGCGCCTCGCCGCTGCCCGAGATGAGCACCGGCCCGGCGCCGCGCGCGGTGCCGGCCGGGCAGCTCGCCGGGCTGAAGCTCCTCGTGATCGACAACGAGCCCGCCATTCTGGACGGGATGAAGCGCCTGCTCGAGGGCTGGGGCTGCCAGGTCACGACGGCGGCGAGCCTGGACGCCGCGATGGCGCTGCAGAAGCGTGCCGCACCGGATGCGCTGATCGCCGACTACCATCTCGACCATGGCAACGGCCTGACCGCGATCAGCACCCTGCGCGAACGATCGCGCCTGCCGCTGCCCGCGATCCTGCTGACCGCCGATCGCTCCCCCAACGTGCGGGAGGCGGCCGCGGCGCTCGACGTCCACCTGCTCAACAAGCCGCTGAAGCCCGGCGCCCTGCGCGCCCTGCTGGCCCAGTGGCGGGCGACACGCTTCGCCGCGGAATGAGCGGCGAAGGCGCCGAATGGGCGCGTCAGGCGGTGGCGCTGGCGGCGGTACTGCGCATCGCGTCCTCGGCGGCGAGGAAGGCGTCGACATCCGGCCGCGGCGGGGGGCTTTCCGCCTGCGTCCCGATCTCGGTCATCAGCCGCGCCACCGGCACATAGGCCCGCGCCGCGCGGTCATAAAGCGCCACCCGGACGAGCGCATGGGCCGCGACGGTCTCCGTGCCGTCCCGGCCCCGCGTGACCAGGCGGTGCTCGATCACCAGCCAGGTTTGCGTCCAGCACAGGATCTCGGTGTCGAGGCGGAAGGGCTGGAAGGCGCGCAACTCCCGCCGGAAGCGGATCATGCCGCCATTGACCACCGGAACCCAGCGGTGGCGCAACACCGCCCGCCACAGCTTCGTGCGCAGCATCAGGTCGGTGCGGCCGAGATCCATCAGCGACCAGTAGCGGCCGTTGTTCATGTGCAGGCTGGTGTCGAGATCATGAGGCCAGACGCGAAAGGACAGCCGCGACGGCTCGGCCAGCGGTTCCAGCCGCGGACGGAAGGGGCTCGTGACGAGGAGCCAGATCAGGCGAAACCAGAGATTCATGGCGAACTCTCGCGAGGACATGGCCCCGGTCGAGACCTTCTAGGGCAGGATGGTTCACATGTAAACGAACCAGCCCGCCGCACGCGGCCTCGCGGTCCCGTCCCGTCGTCATCCAGACTGCGCCGGCGAGAATGGCGGGCCTGGGATGACGGCCGCGCCCGGGTGGATTATGCCCTTCGCACGCCCCAGCCGGACACCTCACAATGCCGACCCTGCATGTCTCCCCGCTGTCGAAGCTGCATGAGACCGTCGCCGCCGTGCGACCGAGCCATCTCGTCACGCTGATCAATGTCGGCACCGCCGTGGAGCGCCCGGCCGGCATCAGCGAGGCGAACCACCTGTTCCTCGGCCTGTCCGACATCAGCGCGCCGATGGAGGGCCATGTCGTGCCGGCCGAGGCGCATGTCGAGCGCTTCCTCGCCTTCACGCGACGCTGGGACCGCACCGCGCCGATCCTGATCCATTGCTGGGCCGGCATCAGCCGCTCGACGGCGGCCGCCTACATCGCCGCCTGCGCGCTGGCGCCGGAACGCGACGAGGCGGAGCTGGCCGCCCGTCTGCGAAAGGCCTCCCCCTCCGCCACGCCCAATGCCCGGCTCGTCGCCATCGCCGACGCCATGCTTGGCCGCGACGGGCGCATGCGCGAGGCGATCGCCGGGATCGGGCGCGGGGCGGACGCCTTCGAAGGCACGCCTTTCCGGCTGACATGGGACTGAATCGCCCCGCATGCGCTGACAGCTTCGTGCGGCCACGGCGGCCATTGACGCCGAAAGCAGCGCAACCCTGCTGAAATCGATGCAGAAGATTGCTTGCGCTCCGGCGATTTTCGCAGGATTCATCCCCGCTGGGGAGCCAGCGCATCATGACCACCATCGAACTCGATTCACGCGACCGCGCCATCCTGCGCATCCTGCAGGCGGATGGCCGGATCACGAATTCCGATCTCGCCGAGAAGGTGCATCTGTCGCCCTCGGCCTGCCTGCGCCGGGTACGCCAGCTCGAGGAGAGCGGGCTGATCCGCGGCTATGCGATGATTCTCGACGACAAGATCGCGGGGTTTCCCGGCACCGCCTTCGTCTTCGTGACGCTCGACCAGCAGGGCCGCGCCTCGCTGGAGGGCTTCGAGCAGGCGGTGCAGAACCTGCCGGAGATCCTGGAATGCCATCTGCTCGCCGGCGCGCATGACTATCTGATGCGGGTGATCTATCGCGACAGCGCCGATTTCGAGCGCATCCACACCGACATCATCACGCAGTTGCCCGGCGTCACCCGCGTGCAGTCGACGCTGACGCTGCGCTCGATCAAGAAGAGCTCGGCGCTGCCGGTGTGAGCTCATTCGCAAGGCGGGTTGGAATGGCCTATCGGGTGTGGAAGGTGACGGGGGCGTTGAAGGACGGCAAGCATGTGCTTGGCCCCGTCAGCGTAAATGTCCGGGGGGTGCCGTCCCTCCGCATGCCCGTCAGAGCCTTTGTCAACGAATTGAACGGGTTGGAACAGTTCGTGAGACAGATGTTCATCGAGGAACCCGCGCGCATTACCGAAGAGGTCGAGAGCATGGAGGCTTGGCGGACGTTTCTTCGATTACTCGGCATTCGCTCGCAGAAGACCCTCGAAACCACTTGCACTTCCTACGAGATCATTCGCAAAGGTCCATCAGCTTACGAATTCTATCGCTTGACGCGCCATCCGCAGTATCGCGGCCTGATTGACGACAAGCGGTATCCAAGGATTGCGCTCGACGTCGCCGCACCCGACAGCCTCGTCGGCATCCTTCGGCAGTCCTTCTATTCGTGATATTGACCAGAGAAGACGAGGCCCTCTTGGACTGCGCCTTGCCCGGCACGGCCGAAGCACCGATAAGAGTGGCCCAACGGGAATCGCCGACCTTGACCGACACCAACGCAAATGACGACGTCGGCGCCCTGCCCTTCGAGGCGGCGCTGAAGCAGCTCGAGGACATCGTCGCCCGGCTGGAGCGGGGCGACGTGCCGCTCGAGGAATCGATCGCGATCTACACGCGCGGCGAGGCGCTGAAGGCGCGCTGCGACGCTCTGCTGAAGCAGGCCGAGGCGCGCATCGAGAAGATCACGCTGTCGGCCGACGGCAAGCCGACCGGCACCGCCCCGCTCGACGTGGATCGGTAGCGGTCCGGACGGCCGCGGCGGACGCGCTCAGGCGGCCACCGGCACGAGCCAGTTCATGTGAACGAACCCGGTGACATCGTCGTTGCCGGCGATCACCTCGGCGACCAGCGCCCAGCTTCCGACGACCTCGACGACATGGACCGTGGTGTCGTGCGGCAGCTTCTTGATGACGCGGCTGTTGGCGAGGCCGGCATTCTCGCGCAGGTTGAGCCCGTCTCCCGGGGCATTCACGCGGAACAGGCGGTTGTCGAAGGCGTCGTCCTCGCGCCCGAAGACCCGCGAGCGGAGGCTGTCCATCGCCATCGCCGGGCCTGGGTCGATCTTGCGCATCGGCGAGATGTCGTCATGGCCGACGAGATCCCAGCCCTGAATTCGATAAGCCGAGACGATCGCCCTGCAGGCGGCGATGAGGGCCTCGATCTGGGCCTCGTCGAAGATCTCCCAGCCGTGTTCCTGACCGGGGAAATGCTTGTGCGGCGCGAGCATCACGCGGCTGGCCGGGACACTGGCGCCGGTCCAGCTGACCCAGCCCCCGCCGCCCGTTCTCGAGAGCTTGCCCCAGTTGACGACCTCGATCCCGACCGCGTGCTGATTGATGCCGTCATGGCCGCGCCAACGGCTTGCACCGGCATGCCAGGCGACGCGATCGAACGGCACCATCTGGGTGATCTTGCCGTCATGGTCGATGACCAGGTGCGCCGAGGTCCGCCCGCTCGCTGACTGCGACTTGAAGGTCTGGATCGCTCCGGACGCCGTCCCGCCGGCGGTGTAGTGGATCACGAGGATGCTGGGCGCCCCGTTCGCCAACGGCCCGCCCATGTTGGCGGTCGACACGAAGGTCGCGAATTTTCCGCTATCGAGCTTCAACCGGTGGTCATCGACCTTCATGGCAGCCCCCGACATCTTGCAACCCGACCCTCCGCGGATCGGCGTCGCCGCACTGCCTTGCTGGCAGCCAGGCAAGGCAACTACATCTTTAGGAATACATCAATAGAAATTACAACTTTTGCGAGCATCAGCCGCGAAACCCGCCTGCCGACGGGGCGGGCTTGCCCGTGGGCCGGCGAGCCCGCACTCTGGCGGCATCACCGGAGAGGTTCGCCATGTCCCAGCTTCCCGCCGAAGACCCCGTCCTGGGCGATGCCCGCTCCTGCGATGCGATCGAGCAGGTCATCGTGCCGCGTGCGCATGATCTCGGCGGTTTCTCGGTGCGCCGCGCTCTGCCCTCGGTCGGGCGCAAGATGGTCGGGCCCTTCATCTTCTTCGACCAGATGGGCCCTGCGGAATTCCTGCTCGGCCAGGGGATCGATGTCCGCCCGCACCCGCATATCGGGCTCTCGACCGTGACCTATCTCTTCGACGGCGAGATCATGCACCGGGATTCGCTGGGCACCGCGCTGCCGATCCGCCCCGGCGCGGTCAATCTGATGACGGCGGGGCGCGGCATCGTCCATTCCGAGCGCACCGGGCTGGAGGAGCGCCAGAAGCCGCCGAAGCTGTTCGGCATCCAGGCCTGGCTCGCCTTGCCGAAGTCGCACGAGGAGACGGCGCCGGCCTTCATCCACCATGCCGCGCCCGAGCTGCCGCGGATCGTCGAGGGCGGCAAGCGCGTCAGCCTGATCATGGGCTCGGCCTATGGCCAGACCTCGCCCGTCAGCTTTCCGTGGGATGCGCTCTATGCCGAGGCCGTGCTGTCGCCGGGTGCGATCCTGCCGCTCGACCCCGATTACGACGAGCGCGCGATCTACATCGTCTCCGGCCAGGTCGACATCGCCGGCGACGAATTCGGCGCCGGGCAGCTGCTGATCTTCAAGCCGGGCGACCGCATCTCGATCCTCGGCATCGACCAGACCCGGCTGATGATCGTCGGCGGCGAGCCGATGGACGGACCCCGCCACATCTGGTGGAACTTCGTCTCCTCCTCGAAGGAGCGCATCGACCAGGCCAAGGCGGAATGGAAGGCGGGGCGCTTCGACACGGTGCCGGGCGACGAGGCCGAGTTCATTCCGCTGCCCGAGGGATGATCTCCGAGACCGCTCGTAGCCACGGCTGAGGACTTCCCTTTTTGTAGCTTTTAAGATACAACCCGATGATGAATTTCGAGGTGCTGCCCGCGTTTGATCGTTGGCTCGCCGAAATTCGCGACGGAGAGGCCAAGCGCCGCATCGCGACACGTTTGTCGCGGCTCAGACTGGGTAATCCGGGCGATGGCCGCTTTCTGAGCGATGGGGTCAGTGAGCTCAAGATCGACTACGGACCCGGCTATCGCATCTACTATGCGAGGCGTGGCGGCATCCTGATTTTGCTCCTTGGTGGAGGCGACAAGAAAAGTCAGTCCAGGGATATCGCCAGAGCCGTCTACGATCTGAAGGAATGGGATCATGCCCGCAAATCCTGACCACATCTCCCGCCCGTTCGACATTGCCGAACTCGTCACCGATCCGGACGTCGCACAGGGATTTCTCGAAGACGCTTTCGCCTCGGGTGATGCGAACGAGATCGCAGAGGCCATCGGCATCGTCGCCCGCGCCCAAGGCATGACCACGCTTGCCAGCGAAGCTGGAATGTCGCGCGAGACGCTCTATCGAACCCTGAGCGCCAAGGGCAATCCGACTCTGAGCACGCTTCTGGCCGTTCTGAAAGCGCTCGGCTTCAAGCTCAGCGGCGTCGAGCGGGTCAAGCCTGCCTAGCTGACGACGTCGATCAGCCGCGCGCCGGCACGATCGATCCTCCCTCCGGCATCGCCTTCAGCCGCGGCATCGGCGAGGCGAGCATCGCCAGCGTCGAGAGGGCGAAGAGCAGGACCGGCAGCCCGATCGCTGTCTCCAGCCCTCCGTATTCGGCCGCGAGCCCGCCGGCCAGCGCGCCCAGCGGGCGCATGCCGTAGATCGCCGTGGTCAGCGTCGCGCTGACGCGGCCGAGCAGATGCGGCGGCGTCACCGCCTGGCGCAGGCTGGTCTGGGCGATGAACCAGAGGATCGGTCCGAAGCCGAAGAGGAAGAAGGCGAGCGCCAGCGCGGGCCAGCCGAAGGCGGGCGGCGCCAGCGCCAGGAGGGCGGCCCCGAGGCAGGATGAGGCCGGGCCGAAGACGAGCACGATCCCCACCGGCAGACGCGCGATGAGGGTCGCGCCACTGACCGCGCCCGCGATCAGCCCGGCGCCATAGACGGCCGTGGCGAGGCCGATCCGCTCCGGGGCCAGCAGCAGGATGCGCGCGGCATAAGGCGCCATCATCGCGGTGAAGGCGAAAAAGGCGAGGTTCCAGGCGATGGCGCAGAGCGCGATCGGCCGCAGATAGGGGTGGCGCGCGACGAAGCGGCCGCCCTCTGCGATGGCGAGGTGGAGCGGCAGGCGCGGCTGCGATGGCGGGCGCTCGCCCGGGAGGCGAGAGGCTGCGGCCAGCGCCAGCACGCCCGCGAGCGCGCAGAGGCTCAAGCCGAGCCAGCCCTGCCCGCGTGAAACCGCCCAGCCGGCGATCAGCGGCGCCGCCAGGCTGAAGACGGCGCGGCCGAGTTCGAGCCGCCCGTTCGCGTGCGGCAGGTCGGCGATCGGAACGGTGCGCGGCATCAGCACGAAGATCGACAGCGCGATCACCACCGCACCGGCTGCGGCGGCAAAGCTCGTCGCAGCCAGCAGCCAACCCGTGTGGCCGAGCGCCAGCAGAGCCGCCCCTGCCGCCGCGCCCGTCGCGATCAGGCCCCCGCCGAAGCGGATGAGATCACGCGGGGCGAGCCTGTCCGAGAACACGCCGGCCGGGAGCGAGACCAAGAGCCAGGCCGCCGACTGGGCCGCGACCAGCAGGCCGACGAGGCGCGGGCTGGCGCCGCCTTGCGTCGCCGCCAGCGTGATCGTGTCGAGTGCCAGCCGGTCGGCGAACTGGGCAAAGGTGCCGGCGAGCAGCAGCGCCGGGAAGGAAGACGAGGACATCGGGGGCTCCTGCCGAGGGGTCGGCAGGTGATGTCAGCCAGGGCCGGCGCGTCCCACCCGTTTCCTGCGGAGGCCCGCGCTCAGGCCACCATGGGCGGGGTGGCGAGGTGGTATTCCGTCGCCTGCTGGAAGGCGAAGCCGATGCGCAGCGCCATCGCCTCCTGATAGCCCAGGCAGGAAATCTGCAGCGAGAGCGGCAAGCCGGAGGCGGTGAAGCCGTTGGGCAGCGACAGCCCGCACATCTCCATGACATTGCCGAAACGCGTGAAGCGCGAGGGCATCACATCCTGATCGACCGTGTCGAGCGGGATCGCCGGGGTGGCCGTGCTCGGGGTCAGCAGCGCGTCGATGTCGGCCATCGCCGTGGCGAGGTCGCGCTTGGCCTGGGCCTGGAATGCCTTCGTGGCGAGATAGTCCTGCGCCGTCAAATGAGCCCCGGCGAGGAAGCGGGCGCGCACCGCCGGGTCGAGCGGCAAGGCGGGATCCTGCGCCATGGCACCACCGTTGAAGAAGGCCTCGGCCATGACGATGCCGCTCGTCGTGGTGAAATGCTCCAGCGTCCAGGGCAGGTCGATGTCGACGATCTCCGCACCGAGGCCCGCCAGCGTCGTCAGCGAGCGGTCATAGGCGGCCAGCACCTGCGCGTCGCAGCTGGCGCGGTCGCGCTGCGGCATGCGGGCGAGGCGCAGGCCGCGCACGCCGCGCCGCAGCGTCGGCATCGGGCTCTCGGGCATCACGCCGCGGGTGTTCGGGTCGGCGGCATCGGGCCCCTGCAGGACGTCGTAGAGCAGCGCGCAATCCTCGACGCTGCGCGCCATCGGGCCGGGCGTGTCGAACGACGCGGAGAGCGGAATGATGCCGGTGACCGGGATGCGCCCGATCGTCACCTTGAGCCCGGTGATGCCGCAGAAGGCGGCCGGAAGCCTGACCGAGCCGCCCGTGTCGGTGCCGATCGCCCAGGGCGCCAGCCGCGCCGCAACGGCGACGCCGGAGCCGCTGGAGGAGCCGCCCGGCGTGTGCGGTACGGCCTCGTCCCAGGGGTTCCAGGGCGTGCCCATGTGTTCGTTGGTGCCCCAGCCGCCATAGGCGAACTCGACCGTATGCGTCTTGCCGAGCACGATCATGCCCTGGGCGAACATGCGCCTGGCGATGGTCGCGGTCATGGTCGAGCGGCGCCCGCGCCAATGGGCCGAGCCGCCCGTGGTGGTGCGTCCCTCGAGGTCGATCAGATCCTTCAGCGCGACAGGCACACCGTGCAGCGGCCCGACCGCATGGCCGGCGCGGATCGCCTTATCCGCCGCCTCGGCAGCCAGCCGCGCGTCAGCGGCATAGACGTCGACGAAGGCGTGCAGCTTCGGGTCGAGCCGCTCGATCCGGGCCAGCAGCGCCTCGACGATATCGACCGGGGAGAGCCGCCGGGCCGCGATCTCCCGCGCCAGGACATGGGCCGGCCACAGGGCCGGATCCGAGCTGATGCGGGAGGCGGTGTCCATGAGGGTCACTGCATGCTGATGCGGGTCAGATCGACGAACCAGGATTGCGGGGAGACGAAGCCCTGGACCCTCTTCGACATGGCGCGCGGGTTGAGATCATGGACAACATACAGCCAGGGCGGGTCATCCACCAGCTGCTCATGTGCGAGCGCGGTCTGCTCCTGGATCACGCGCGGGTCGCTCGCCGCCGCGAGCCTGGCCAGGGCGGCCTCGAAGGCGGCATCCTTCCATTGCGGGAAGTTGAAGCCGTTGGGCGGGGCGCTGGCGGCGCTGAAATAGCGCGCCATCACGCTCGGATCGGTCGAGGGGCCGCTGATGTTGAGCGCGAGCGATCCGCCCAGCGAAGGCTGGTCCGGCTGCGCCCGCATGCTGTTGAGCAGCACCTGCCATTCCGTCACGTTGAAGTCGATCCGGATGTCGCAGGCCTCCTTCATGCTGGCCTGGAGGAACTCGTTCATCGGCAGCGGCGCCATCTGGCCTGAGCCGGAGGTCGAGATCATGACCTTGAAGCTCAGCGGCTTCTGCGGGCCGAAGCCCGCCTCGGCCAGCAGCGCCTTCGCCTTGGCGGGGTCGAAGCGGTAGCGGTTGGCGGGTTTGCCGAAGGCGGCGTCGTTCGCCTTGAGCCAGCCGACCGCTGGCTCGGCCATGCCGTTCAGCAGGGCGACGATGCCGTCGCGGTCGACGCAGTAGTTCAGGGCCTGCCGGACGCGGACATCCTTCAGCGGGCTGTCCGTCGCGCCGATGTTGAACAGCCAGGGCCAGACATGCGGGTAGGAGCCGGTGGTGATGGTGAAGCCGGCCTGCCGCAACGACGGGATGCCGTCGGTCGGCGGCACCTCGATCCAGTCGACCTGGCCGGTGCGCAGCGCCGCGAGCCGGGCATTCGCCTCCGGCATCGGCAGCAGCACGACCCTGTCGAGCTTCGCCTTGCCGGCGGCGTCCCAGTAGCCGTCATGGCGCACCAGTTCGACGCGCTCGCGCGGGACCACGCTGGCGATCCGGAACGGACCGGTGCCCGCGGACGGCAGCAGCGCCGTCTTCGCCCAGTCGCGCCCGGCCTTCTCGAAGGAGGCGGGCGAGCTCAGCAGCACCAGCGAGACCATGTAGGGGAAGTAGGAGGCGGCCGTGCTGGTGGTGATGGCGACCGTGGAGGCATCGATCTTCCGGTAGCCCGTCATGATCGTCGCCCGGGCGCGGACGATGGCGGCCGCTGGCGCCTCGAACTGGGGCGCATCCTTGTTGAAGTAGCGCTCGAAATTCCAGATCACGGCGTCGGCGTCGAAGGGCGTGCCGTCATGGAACGTGACGCCGCGGCGCAGATGGAAGATCCAGGTCTTGGGATCTTCGGCCGCCTGCTCCCAGCGCTCGGCGAGGCCCGGACGCAGCGGCGCCAGGCGGTCGGTCGTCGTCAGGTCCCACAGGACCAGGCTCTCGAAGACCGGGTAGCCCAGGAAGCGCATGCCCTCGAAGCCGTTGTTGGGCAGGCCCGTCGCGGTGGGGATGTCGGAGGCCGTCATCGCGATGCGCAGCGTGCCCTGAGCCCCCGCCGGCGCGGCCATAGCGGCCGAAACCAGGCCGGCCATCAGGCCGACCTTGAGCGCCCTGATGAACCGACCCGCAACCCTGCTCGCATCACTCCGCTGCATCGTTTCCCCCCGGATCCCGCATCGCTCCCGCTGCCGTTGGAGCAAGTTGCATGCCGCCGCACAAGCCGATTCGCGCCGCTCCAGACAGCCGGACGCGGCTTATCCATAACCTTATGGTGAACGAATGTTTCACAACCCGGGGTGCCGGGTTCGTGGCGATGGCTGGCCTGGGCGGTGGCGCACCCGCTGCGCGACCTTGCCGCCCTTGTGCCACCCCGGCGGGATGCGTTAGACCCGGCTCGTGACCCAGCGCCCTCACACGCCGATCCTCGACCGCGTCGCCACGCCCGAGGACCTCCGCAAGCTCCCCGACGCCGATCTTCGCCAGCTCGCCGAAGAGCTGCGGCAGGAGACGATCAGTGCCGTCTCGGTGACCGGCGGCCATCTCGGCGCCGGTCTCGGCGTCGTCGAGCTGACGGTGGCCCTGCACCACGTCTTCGACACGCCGCGCGACCGGCTGATCTGGGATGTCGGCCACCAGGCCTATCCCCATAAGATTCTGACCGGCCGGCGCGAGCGCATCCGGACGCTGCGCCAGCCCGGCGGCCTGTCCGGCTTCACCCGCCGCTCGGAGAGCGCCTACGATCCCTTCGGTGCCGCGCATTCGTCGACCTCGATCTCGGCCGGACTGGGGATGGCGGTCGCCCGCGACCTCGCCGGCGGCAGCAACAACGTCATCGCCGTGATCGGTGACGGGGCGATGTCGGCCGGCATGGCCTATGAGGCGATGAACAATGCCGGCGCGCTCGGCTCGCGCCTGATCGTCATCCTCAACGACAACGACATGTCGATCGCCCCGCCGGTCGGCGCGATGTCGGCTTATCTGGCGCGCCTGGTCTCGGGCCGGACCTATCGCTCGATCCGCGAGATCGCCAAGCAGCTGGCCGAGCGGCTGCCTCGCTTCTTCCACGACAAGGCCAAGCGTACCGAGGAATATGCGCGCGGCTTCTGGACCGGCGGCACGCTGTTCGAGGAGCTCGGCTTCTACTATGTCGGCCCGATCGACGGGCACAATCTCGATCACCTGCTGCCGGTGCTGCGCAATGTGCGCGACGCCAGCCAGGGGCCGATCCTCGTCCATGTCGTGACGCAAAAGGGCAAGGGCTACGCGCCGGCCGAGGCGACGGCGGACAAGTACCATGCCGTGGTCAAGTTCGACCCCGTCACCGGCCAGCAGGCCAAGGCGCCCGCGAATGCGCCGAGCTACACCTCCGTCTTCGGCAATGCGCTGATCAAGGCCGCCCGTGAGGATGACAAGATCGTCGCGGTGACGGCCGCGATGCCGTCGGGCACCGGCATCGACGCCTTCGGCAAGGAGTTCCCGGCGCGGACTTTTGATGTCGGCATCGCCGAGCAGCATGCAGTCACCTTCGCCGCCGGTCTCGCGACCGAGGGCTACAAGCCGTTCTGCGCGATCTACTCGACCTTCCTGCAGCGCGCCTATGACCAGGTCGTCCATGACGTGGCGATCCAGAAGCTGCCCGTGCGCTTCGCGCTGGACCGGGCCGGGCTGGTCGGCGCGGACGGCGCGACCCATGCGGGCGCCTTCGACATCGCCTACCTCGCCTGCCTGCCGGAGATGGTGGTGATGGCGGCGGCCGACGAGGCGGAGCTGACGCATATGGTCGCCACCGCGGCGGCCTTCGACGAGGGGCCGATCGCCTTCCGCTATCCGCGCGGGGAAGGCGTCGGCGTCGAGATCCCCGACATCGGCGTGCCGCTCGAGATCGGTCGCGGGCGCATCGTGCGCGAGGGCTCGCGTGTCGCGCTGCTCTCGCTGGGCACGCGTCTCGCCGAATGCCTGCTGGCGGCCGAGCAACTCGGCCAGCGCGGGCTTTCGACCACCGTCGCCGATGCGCGCTTCGCCAAGCCGCTTGACGAGGCGCTGATCCTGCGGCTCGCCCGCGAGCACGAGATCCTCGTGACCGTCGAGGAAGGCTCCGTCGGCGGCTTCGGCGCGCATGTGCTGCATCTGCTCGCCCGCAGCGGCGCGCTCGACCGCGGCCTCAAGGTGCGGACGCTGACCTTGCCGGACCTCTATCAGGAGCACGACAAGCCGGACGCGATGTATGCCGCCGCCGGGCTCGACGCCGCCGGCATCGTCCGGAGCGTGGAAGCCGCCCTCGGCGCAGCGACGGCCGTGCGCCGGGCCTGAGCCGGGCCATGGCCGCCGCCCCGAAGTGCCGTGCCGACCAGCTCCTGGTCGAGCGGGGCCTGTGCGAGAGCCGGGCCAGGGCCCAGGCCGCGATCGCAGCAGGGCTGGTGACGGTGGACGGTCGCCCCGTCCGCAAGGCCTCGGAGATGGTGGCCGCCACCGCCGTCCTCACCGCGCAGGCACCGCATCCTTACGTCTCGCGCGGCGGGCTGAAGCTCGCCGAGGCGCTCGACCTCTTCGGCTACGACCCGTCCGGCCGCGTCTGCCTCGATGTCGGGGCCTCGACGGGCGGTTTCACCGACCTGCTGCTGAAGCGTGGCGCGCGCCGGGTCGTGTCCGTCGATGTCGGCCGGGACCAGCTCCACGCTTCGCTACGCGGCGATCCGCGCGTCATGAGCCTCGAGGCGTGCGACATCCGCAGCCTGACGCCCGCCGATCTGCCGGAAGCACCGACGCTCGCCGCCATCGATGTCAGCTTCATCTCACTGCGTCTCGTCCTGCCCGCCGTGGCAGGTCTGCTGGCACCGGCCGCGCAGATCGCGGCGCTGATCAAGCCGCAATTCGAGGCCGGCCGCGCGGCGCTCAAGAAGGGCATCGTGCGCGACGAGGCCGTCCACCAGGCGGTCTGCGCCGATGTGGCGATCCTGCTGGAGCAACTCGGCTTTGCGGTGCGGGAGCCCATCCCCTCGCCGATCGAGGGCGGCGACGGCAACCGGGAGTTCCTGATCGGCGGGCAGCGCGCCGGCTGATCAGCCCCGAAACAGGGCGTCGACCTCGGCCTGCAGCGCACGGCTCTCGGCCACACCAATGTCGATCGTGCCGTTGGCATTGATGAAATGGGTGGCGCGGCCGATCTGCCGCCGCAGCGCATCGCCCGCGACATCGGCGATGGTCGTCGCATCGAGCCCTTCCTGCCGGTCGGCCAGCAGCGCGGCGGCGGTCGTCACGAGTCGGGTCATCGCCAGGCAGAGATTCTCGAACCCCTCCCGGCGTGTGGGCGGGAGGGCGTCATAGGCCGCGAGCGCCGACGGCGCACAGCGCAAGGGCGACGTCGCGAAATGGTCGCGGTAGCTCACCGGGCGCCAGGCCTGCAGATCCGCCACGATATCGAGATCCTCGGCGGCCATCCCGATCAGCATGAGGGCTTCGGCGTAGAGATTGAGGAAGTCGGTCGAGAGGCG
This sequence comes from Bosea sp. RAC05, assembly GCF_001713455.1. Lineage (NCBI taxonomy): Bacteria > Pseudomonadati > Pseudomonadota > Alphaproteobacteria > Hyphomicrobiales > Alloboseaceae > Allobosea > Allobosea sp. RAC05. The sequence goes on along the minus strand of NZ_CP016464.1, from coordinate 1,810,799 downwards.
CGGCCCCCCGGGCGTTTCACCCCCGCCATCGCCTCCACCAGCCAGCGCCTTGATCGCGGAGACGGTCATCATGAACCCCAAACCGCCGGGACTATGCTGCGCCAAACCCAAACAAAGTATTGATCGCGCCCGCCGGGAGGGCCACATCGGGGTCATGTGCGGCCGCTACGCCATCACCCTGCCCCCCACCGCGATGCGGTCCCTGTTCGGCTATCCCGAGCAGCCGAACTTTCCGCCGCGCTACAACATCGCGCCGACGCAGCCCGTGCCGGTGGTGCGTCAGCACGACGGCCACCGGCAGTTCATGCTGATGCGCTGGGGCTTCATCCCGGGCTGGGTCAAGGACCCCAGGGACTTCCCGCTCGTGATCAACATCCGCGGCGAGAGTGCCGCGACCAAGCCCTCCTTCCGCGCGGCGCTGACGCGGCGGCGCTGCCTGATGCCGGCCGACGGCTTCTACGAATGGCACCGGCTCGGCGAGGGCCGCCAGGCGCAGAGCCGCGCTTATCTGTTCCGGCGGCCCGATCGCGGGCTCTTCGCCTTCGCGGCGCTGTGGGAGACCTGGCATTCGCAGGACGGTTCGGAGATCGATACCGTCGCGCTGGTCAACGGCCCGGCGAACGGGCTGATGTCGGCGATCCACGACCGCTGCCCGGTGATCCTCGATCCCCGCGACTTCGACTGTTGGCTCGATCCCGCGGCCGAAGCCCAGTCCTACACCGCGCTGCTGCGGCCGCCGCCGGAGGATCTGCTGGAGATGGTGCGGATCGGCAGCGCCGTGAACAAGGTGGCGAATGACGGCCCGGAGGTTCAGGCGCCGTTCGATGGGGCCGTGGAGCCGGTTGTCGCAACACGGTCCCGATCCCGGAAAGCCACCCGGGACGACGCTCAGGGCGATCTGTTCTAACGCGTCTCGCCATTCACCCTGAACAGCGGGCGGGCCGTCTCGACAATCGCGCGAGGCAGCGCGGCCAGTTCCTTCGATGCGATCGAGAGATGCGTCAGGTGACGCGCCACGAGTTGCCCGACAGCCTCTGCCTGCGCCTTGTCGCGGTCACGCTTCAGCGGGTCGCGGCCCGGCTGTCCGGAGAGCCAGAACTTGTGAGCGGCGAAGACGCGGGGGTCCACCGCCACGATTCTCAGCGGCATGCCGCGTTCGTCGATCGCGACGGCTTCGAAAGGCGGCGCGTTCTCCAGCCATTCGAGACCGTCGATCGCAACGGCACTCAGATCGTCCGCCGCTCCGATCAGGCTGTCACGCACCTGTTTCCAGGGCGGAATCGCTGCCGGCATGATGAGATCGACAAGAAAACCCTCGTCGTTGACAGCGCGAAAGGCCTCCCGGCTTCGCGCGAAGCTGGGGTCGATCCGCCGGAGCAGTCCCATCAAGCCGTCCTCACCGAGATCGCGGCTGGCGACGAAACGCAATTCGCGGCGCGCGTCGAACAGGAGATCAATATCCTCGGTGGACGTGATGTCGGGATCGACAAAAACGCCGGAGGCGGCCTCGTAGGCGTAAAGCGCGTTCGTTCCCACGATCCGCAATCCCTTGCCGAGAACACCGATCTCGTCCAGCGCGCGGATGATGCGTGCGCTCGTCAGCGGCACGCGACCCAAACCCAGGGCGCGATTGAGCGCACCCTGGCGATCGAGCGTCGCCTTCGCGGCCTTCAGACGCCGGCGCGCGGTGGAGCGGCCAGTCTCGAAATCCAGCTTGATCTGTTCAGTCGCGGGCGAACGGGGACCGAGCGACTTCTGAGTGCGACGGCCGCGCGCATCAGCGTAGCTGCTATGAAGGAGATAGTCCGTGCCTTTGGTGGCGGACCAGACCATCGAGCCGCGATAGCCTTCGAGGCGCTGCTTCGCCTCGCGAAAGGCCATATAGCGCTGGCGCGTGTTGATCGTCTCGCGACGCTGATCATTGTCGAGCGGACGCATCGTCAGTTCCAACAGTTCGGCGCAAAGACAGCTCGTTGTGTTGGAACTCTAACATGAGCGGCCGTTCCAACACAAAGAACCGTTTTTGCGCCGAACTGTTGGAACTCACATGGCCAGCACGGCGCCGGGGTTGAGGATGCCCTGCGGATCGAGCGTCGCCTTCAGCGTCTTCATCAGGGCGAGTTCGACCGGATCCTTGACGCCGGGCAGCAGGTCGCGCTTCAGGCGGCCGATGCCATGCTCGGCCGAGATCGAGCCGTGCATCTCGCTGACGATGGCGTGGACCGCCGTGTTCATCTCTTCCCAGCGCGCGATGAAGCTGGCCTTGTCGGCGCCGACGGGCTGGCTGACGTTGAAGTGGATGTTGCCGTCGCCCATGTGGCCGAAGGGCAGCGGTCGGCAGCCCGGCACCATCGCCGACACGGCCTGCGAGGCGCGGGCGATGAAGGCCGGCACCGCATGCAGCGGCACCGAGACGTCGTGCTTGATCGAGCCACCCTCGTAGGTCTGCACCTCGGAGAGCATCTCGCGCAGCTTCCAGAAATCGGCACGCTGGGAGAGCGAACCGGCGAGCGCGGCGTCGGTGACCAGCCCGTTCTCGAGGGCCTCGCCGAGGAAGGCCTCGACCGCCTCGTCGAGCCCGGTCGCGGACTGGGCCGAGACCTCCATCAGCACATACCAGGGCGACGGCTCCGAGAGCGGGTCGCGCGCGCCAGCGGCATGGCGCAGAACGAATTCGACGCCGAGCCGCGACATCAGCTCGAAGGTGGTGAGCGTGCCACCGGCGCCGGCCTTGGCGGCGTTGAGCAGCGAAAGCGCCGCTTCAGGGTCGGGCACGGCGAGGAAAGCGGTGGCGCGCGCCGCCGGCTGCGGGAACAGCTTCAGCACGGCAGCGGTGATGATGCCGAGCGTGCCCTCGGCACCGATGAAGAGATTCTTCAGATCGTAGCCGGTGTTGTCCTTGCGGAGCTGGCGCAGCCCGTTCCAGATTCGCCCGTCGGCGAGGACGACCTCGAGGCCCATGCAGAGCTCGCGGGCATTGCCATAGGCGAGCACCGCCGTGCCTCCGGCATTGGTCGAGAGATTGCCGCCGATGGTGCAGGAGCCCTCCGAGGCGAGCGAGAGCGGGAACAGGCGCCCGGCCGCCTCCGCCGCTTCTTGCGCCTTCTGCAGCGTCAGGCCCGCTTCCACCGTCATCGTGTCGCTGTCGGTGTCCAGGCTGCGGACGCGGTCCATGCGCTGCAGCGAGAGCACGATCTCGCGGCCCTCGGCAATCGGGATCTGGCCGCCGACGAGGCCGGTGTTGCCGCCCTGGGGCACGAGGCGCGTGCCGGTGCGGGCGGCGAGCTTCACGAGCTCGGCGACCTCCGCGGTCGAGCCCGGGCGCACGATCGCCTGCGCCTTGCCGCGGAACAGGTCCCGCCATTCCTTGAGATAGGGCACCATGGCGTCGGCATCGGTGACGATGTTCTTCGCGCCGACGATGGCCGCCATGTCGTCGAGGATGGATGCGCTCACGGATGCCTCCGGGGTCTCAGCTCTTCTTGGCGCGCCGGAAGACGCCGACGAGCTCGATATGGGCGGAATAGCGGAACTGGTCGACCGGCGTCACACCGTCCAGCGCATATCCGCCCGCGATCAGGATCGCGGCGTCGCGCGCGAAGCTCCCCGCGTCGCAGGACACGTAGATCACGGTCGGGGTCTTGGCCGCCGCCAGCCGCCGCGCCTGGGCCTCGGCGCCGGCGCGCGGCGGGTCGAGGATGACGGCGTCGAAGCCGTTCAGTTCGTGCTCCAGCAGCGGCCGGCGGAAGAGATCGCGCACGTCGCTGGCGATCGGCTTCAGGCCTTGTGTCGTGCTGGCGGCGCGCGTCAGGGCCAGGATGGCGGCCTTGTCGCTCTCGACGGCCAGCACCTGCGCCCGCTCGGCGAGGCGGAAAGCGATCGGCCCGCAACCCGCGAAGAGATCGGCGACGCGCTTGGCCTTGGCGGGCAGCGCGGCCAGCACGAGCGCGCCGATCGCGTCCTCGCCCGCTGCCGTCGCCTGGAGGAAGCCGCCGGGCGCCGGCGCGACCATCGCGCGGCCCATGCGCTGCTGCGGCGGGCGGCGCTCGACGACGATCTCGCCATGCATGGAGAGCCGCGCCAGATCGAGCCGCTCGGCCGCCTCCGTCAAGGAGAGCCTGAGCTTCTCGCCGGCCGGGCCATGGCCGCGAATGTCGATGTCGAGCCCGGCCTCGGAGGCCGTGACCTGGATGTCGAGCGGCTTGTTCGAGCCGCCGAGCCGGTTGGCGACGAGCTGGGCCGCGGCGGGGGCACGCGCCAGGCCCGGCGCCAGCACCGGGCAGGCCGGCACAGCGACGAGATCATGGCTGCGCGCGACCATGAAGCCGACAAGCATGCCGGGGCCCTCGCGCCTCGCATGGAAGGTGACGCGGCGGCGGCCGGCGCCATGCGCGTCGACGATGTCCGCGATGGGCGCGGCGATGCCGGCGCGCTCCAGCGTGGTCTCGACCTGGCGCCGCTTCCATTCGCGATACAGGCTCTCCGACATGTGCTGGGCGGCGCAGCCGCCGCAGCGGGTGAAGAGCGGGCAGATCGGTGCGATGCGCGATTCGGCGGGTGTGATGATCTCGACGAGCTGGGCGCGCTCGCCGTCGCGCACCGCGCGCACCGTCTCGCCGGGCAGCGCATAGGGCACGAAGACATCGCCCGTCGGCGTCTGCGCGATGCCGTCGCCGCGCAGCCCGAGGCGGCCGACGGAGAGAATCTCGTTCATCGCGAGCGTCATCGGGGGCAAGATTATCTCCGGCGCCGGCCATCGCCGATCGCCCTGTTTCGTTCGGGGGCCGAGCGGCGCGAGGCTGGTGACCCGTCCGCCGCTTTCGCCTATCAGGTTGGGAGCAAACAGGGAAATCCGGATATGGCGAGCCGCGACGGCGTCATCGAAGCGATCGGCAACACGCCGCTCATCAAGCTGAAGCGGGCCTCGGAGCAGACGGGCTGCACCATCCTCGGCAAGGCCGAGTTCATGAACCCCGGCCAGTCGGTCAAGGACCGCGCCGCGCTCGCCATCATCCGCGACGCCGAGGCGAAGGGGCAGCTGCGGCCGGGCGGCGTCATCGTCGAGGGCACGGCCGGCAACACCGGCATCGGCATCGCGCTGGTCGGCAATGCGCTGGGCTATCGCTCCGTGATCGTGATTCCGGAGACGCAGAGCCAGGAGAAGAAGGACATGCTGCGGCTGGCCGGCGCGACGCTGGTCGAGGTGCCGGCTGTCGGCTACGTCAACCCGAACAATTATGTGAAGGTCTCGGGCCGCCTCGCCGCCGAGCTGGCGAAGAGCGAACCCAACGGCGCGATCTGGGCCAACCAGTTCGACAACACCGCCAACCGCCAGGGCCATGTCGAGACGACCGGCCCCGAGATCTGGGCGCAGACGGACGGCAAGGTCGACGGCTTCATCTGCGCGGTCGGCACCGGCGGCACGCTGGCGGGCACCGGCATCGCGCTGAAGCGCTTCAACCCGACAATCACCATCGGGCTGGCCGACCCGATGGGCGCGGCGCTGCACTCGTTCTACACGACCGGCGAGCTCAAGTCGGAAGGCTCCTCGATCACCGAGGGGATCGGCCAGGGCCGCATCACCGCCAATCTGGTCGATGCGCCGATCGACGTCTCGTTCCAGATCCCGGATTCGGAGGCGATCCCGATCGTCTTCGACCTGCTCGAGCATGAGGGGCTGTGCCTGGGCGGCTCGTCGGGCGTCAATGTCGCGGGCGCGATGCGGCTCGCCCGGCAGCTCGGCCCCGGCCACACCATCGTGACGATCCTCTGCGACTACGGCACGCGCTACCAGTCGAAGCTGTTCAATCCCGCGTTCCTGCGCTCCAAGGGGCTGCCCGTGCCGGGCTGGCTGGAGCGCGACGCCGGCGCGCTGAAGGATGTGGTGGCGCGCGTGATGGCGTGAGCCGGCGATGCCGCTCGACCCCGCCTCCCCGCTCGCCCGGCTGATCGACGGACCGCTGCGCCCCGGGCGGATCGTCTGGATCGGCCTGCGCCCGGCGCGGCGGGCACCGATGCAGTCCGTCGAGACGGCGACGCTCGACGCCAGCGAAGGGCTCATCGGCGACCACTACAGCAGCCGTACCGGCGGCGCCCGCCACGTCACGCTGATCCAGGCCGAACATCTGGCCGCGATTGCCTCGCATCTCGGCTGTGAGGCCGTCGCCCCTGAGCTGCTCCGGCGCAACATCGTGGTCGCGGGGATCAACCTCGCGGCCCTCAAGGGTCGCCGTTTCAGGCTCGGCTCCGCGCTACTGGAGGCGACAGGAGAATGCCACCCGTGCTCGCGGATGGAGGAGACGCTGGGCCTGGGCGGCTACAACGCGGTCCGCGGCCATGGCGGCCTCACCGCCCGCGTATTGGAGGCCGGAACGGCGCGAAACGGGGACGCGCTGGAGCGCGAAAGGCTCACCTGAGCGATGAGGGGCGGCGACGCTTGGGAAAGGCCAGACTTTCCTGCGCCGGATTAACGTAAAATAGGGTCTTCTGCCGTAGCGTCATGAAACGACGGCCGTGAACCGGCGCGTTTCCAGGCATCTGAAAAATGGGCTTTCTCCGCTACGCAGACTTCAAGATCAGCCGGAAGCTCCTCTGCCTTCTGCTTCTGGTGGCGGTTCCCTTCGGACTGATGACCTATTCCTATGTCGATCAGGCCAACAAGGACATCAACTTCGCCCGCCGCGAGCTGGACGGCGTCCGCTATCTGCAGGCCCTGACGCCGCTTCTGTTCGACCTGTCGCGCATCGCCACCGGCCTTCCGCCGGAGACGATCGCGGCGCTCGAGCCCGTTCGGGCGCGCCATGACGGCGTCTTCGGATCGGCCGATGCCGTCGGCAGCTTCCTGCGGGCCGCCGGGCGACCCGATGCCGTGCAGGCCTTCGAGCAGGCACAGACCGCCCTGGTGAAGATCGCCGACGGCTCCTACCTGACGCTCGATCCCAAGCTCGACAGCTATTACCTGATGAACCTGGTGAGCGTCGTGCTGCCGGAGGCCGCGACGGCCACAGCCGCGCTGCGGCGCGCTCTGGAGCCCTTCCGGACCGGCTACAGCACGCGCAGCGATCTCGCGACCCTGGTTTCGGCCGTCAGCCGGTTCGAGCGGGTCCGCGACACGGTCCAGAATACGGTCGCCTCGGCCATCGAGGGCAATACCGACGGGCGTATTCTGGCCCAGCTCGGCGATGCGCCCGTGGCGCTGCTCCAGGCCAGCCATGCCGTCAGCACCGCGACGGCCCATATCGTCCTGGAGCCAGACAGCGCGCCGCTGGTGCGCCTCGTCACGGATGCTGACAGGGCGATCGAGCGCCAGTTCGCGGGGGCGGCGGGCCTCACCCGTGTCGCCGAGACGAGCCTCGCGGGCCTGCTCACTGACCGGATCGCGCAGCAGGAGCGCGACATCAGCACGAAACTCGGCCTGCAACTGGCCTTCTTCGTCGTCATCATCGTGCTGACGATGGCCGCGGCGCGCAGCCTCGCGAAGCCGCTGGTGGCGCTGTCGCGCGAGGTCGCCCGGGTTTCGGCCGGGCAGCGGCAAACGGCGATCAGCGGCTGCAACCGTTCGGACGAGATCGGCGAGATCGCCCGCGCGATCGAGGATTTCCGCCTGCAACTGATCGCCGCCGATGCGGCCCGGCAGGAGATGGCCGCCATCGAGGAGCGCAGCGCGCAGCAGCGATCATTGCTCCTACGCGAGGTCGCGACCCAGTTCCAGGAGGCGGCCGGCGACATTGTCGCCAGCGTCGCGGCGGCCTCCGTACAGCTCGAGGCCGCGGCGGACGACATGTCGGCCACGGCCGGGCAGTCCCAGACACGCTCCGAACTCGTCAGCGTCGCGGCGCAGGAGGCCTCGGGCCACGTCACCTCGATGGCCGTCGCCGCCGAGGAAATCGCCATGGCGGTCAACGAGATCAGCCGGCAGCTCGACGAGTCGAGCCGCTTCGCCCGCAGCGCGGTTGATCACACGCGGCTGACCGACGAGCGGATGGCAGCGCTGTCGACCGCCGCCGACCGGATCGGCTCCGTGCTGAGCGTCATCTCCGATATCGCGCAGCAGACCAATCTGCTCGCGCTGAACGCGACGATCGAGGCGGCGCGCGCCGGCGATGCCGGGCGCGGCTTCGCCGTCGTGGCCGCCGAAGTGAAGGCTCTGGCCGGCCAGACCGCCGCCGCCACGCATGACATCGCCAGGCTCGTCGCCGACATGCAGGGCGCGACACGCAGCTCCGTCGAGTCGATCGGGCAGGTCAGCACCACCATCGGGAAGATGTCGGACATCTCGACCGCCATCGCCGCCGCCTTCGTCGAGCAGACGGCGATCATCCAGGAGATCTCGAGCAACGCCCAGCGCACGGCGCATCTGACGGCCGAGGTCGCCCACACCATCGACGAGGTCAATGGCGGCGCCAGGCTCACCACCGATGCCGCAGCCCAGGTCCATATCTCGGCGCACCAGCTCACCGACCAGAGCCAGCGGCTGGCCAGCGAGGTCGACCGGCTGATGACCACGCTCGCCGCCTGATCCGGGGCGATCCCCGATCGGAGCGGGCCGCGCTAGCGGTGGTACAGCGGCGCCAGGGGCCGCGCGCGGGAAGGCTCCGCCGGCGGCGCGAAGATCGCGACCGCCCTGGGGTGAACCTTGAACAGCGCCGGCGTCGCCGTGACGATCTCTCCATCCGCATTGATCGGCATGGGCTTGCGCGTCTCGATCGTGAATTCGGTGCATTTGGCGGTGCGGACCTCCTGCCAGGCGCCATGCGTGCCCGAGCGGAAGGAGCGCAGCATCAAGGCCAGCTTCCAGACGTTCCTGAGTTCGAGGCTGTAGAGGTCGAGCGAACCGTCGTCGATCTCGGCGTCCTGTTCGATCACGTTGCCGCCGCCATAATGGCGGCCATTGCCGATTGCGATCTGGTAGGTCTCGACCCGGGTGGCCCGCCCCTTCTCGATGATCGTCGCGCCAAAGACCGAGGCGCGCGTCAGGACCTTGAGCGCCGCCAGCGCATAGCCGATCCGCCCGAAGCGCTTCTTCAGCGCCGGGTCAAGCCCCTGCGCGAGTTCGCTGCTGAGCCCGATGCTCGCGACGTTGAAGAAGGCGTGGCCGTTGACCGTGCCGACATCGACGAGCCGGGTCGCGCCGGCGGCGATCACGCTCGCCGCCTCGGCCGGGTCGAGCGGCAGGTCGAGCGTGCGGGCGAGGTCGTTGGCCGTCCCCATCGGGATGATGCCGAGCGGCAGGCCGCTCTCCATCACCGCGAGCGCGGACGACGAGACCGAGCCATCCCCGCCGCAGACGATGACGAGATCGGCCGATTCCCGCAGTCGCACGATGTCGCGCGCGATCTCGGGCAGATGCTCGAAGGTTTCGACGGTTGTCGCGATGCCGCCGTCCTCGAGCCGCCGCAGCACGGAGTCGATCGACTCGCCGCCGCGTCGCGACTTCGGATTGCGGAGCAGCAGGGCCCGCCGTCTCGTGGTTTCCGTCATGGCCTGCGCCAATCCCCTCTTGGCCAAACCCGGCCGGGTCACGGAAGTGGGCGGGTGCGGGCGGCTTTTCAACCGCGGCGGCTCGACGGGCGCGGCGCGGCAGTTGCCGCGCCGGACCCTGTTGCACCTGGCCGCCTCAGTTCGGCGGGCTCCAGAAGCCGGCCTGGTAGTCGCGGTTCGAGACTGCCGTGGTCGTGTCGGTCTCGGTGGCCTCGACTTGCGGTTCGGGACGGTCGCGCTCGTCCTCGGGCAGGCTGTCGCCCTCATGCCGTTCCAGCATCGTCGCTCCTTTCGTTGGTTGGGAGAGGTTGCGGTGGCCGCACTGGTATGGGCCGTAATGCTGCAACGCACAAGAAGCCGGACGGTTTCATGCCGCAGCGCCGAGATGCGCCGCAGTGCGGGATCACCCCGCCTGCAACGGCCAGACGAGAAGGATCATCGGGACGGCCACGACCAGGACGATCAGCGACAGCGGCGCGCCCAGCCGGGGGTAATCGCTGAACCGGTAGCCGCCGGGGCCCATCACCAGCGTGTTGCACTGGTGGCCGATCGGCGTGAGGAAATCGCAGGCCGCGCCGATCGCCACCGCCATCAGGAAGGCATCCGGATTGTAGCCGAGCTTGGCGGCAAAGCCCGCGCCGATCGGCGCCATCACCAGCACGGTCGCGGCATTGTTGAGAAACGGCGTCACCGCCATCGCAGCCGCCAGGATCAGCGCGACCGAGGCCCAGCCCGGCATCCCCGAGCCGATTTGCGCCAGCCAGCCGGCGAAGACGTCGGTGGCGCCTGTCGAGCGCAGCGTGTCGCTGACCGGGATCAGCGCCGCCAGCATCAGCAGGATCGGCGCATCGATGCTGCTGTAGGCCTCGCGCAGCGGCAGGCAGCGCAGCGCGATCAGGAGCACCGCGGCGGCGAAGAAGGTCAGCGGCACGGGGGCGAGGCCGAAGGCGAGCGCTATCACCGCCGCGAGCACGATCGAGACGGTCATGACCGCCTTGCGGGTCGAGCCCAGCGAGACGACCCGGTCGGCCAGCGGCAGCAGGCCGAGCTCCATCAGCTTCTCCGGCAGCTGCTTCTCGTCGCCCTGGATGACGACGATGTCGCCGGCCCGCAGGCGGATGTCGCGCAGGCGCTGCGTGAAGCGCTCGCCGGAGCGGCTGATCGCGATCATGTTGACGCCGAAGCGGGCGTGCAGCCCGATATCGCCGGCCGACTGGCCGATCAGCACCGAATTGGGGCCGATGATCGCCTCGCTGACCTGATCGGGATCGAGCGCGTCCTCCTTCTCGATCGGGCGATGCTGGCCGTCGAGATCGAGTCCGCCCTCGGCGACGACGCGCTCCAGCACCGCCGCATCGCCGCGCAGGAGCAGCGTGTCGCCGGCCTTCAGGCTGGCGTCCGGCAAGGGCGCCTGCAGGCGCCGCTCGTCACGCAGGATCGCGACGATCTGGAGTTCGCCCCCGCCCAGCGCCTTGAGCTCGGCGACCGTCTTGCCCGCGAGCGCCGAGGTCTCGACGATCGCGGCCTCCGTCACATAGTCCTTGATGTCGATCGCCTGGTCGAGCGAGACCGCGCCGCGCCTTTCCTGCGGCAACAGGCGGTAGCCGATGGCGAGGAAGGCACAGCCGGCGAGCGCGACGACAATCCCGACGGGGGTGAAGTCGAACATCGAGAAGGGCTCGCCGCCGAGTTCGGCCCGAACCCGGGCGACGATGACGTTGGGCGAGGTGCCGACGAGGGTGACGATGCCGCCGAGCAGCGAGGCGAAGGCCATCGGCATCAGGAAGACGGAGGGCGAGCGGCCGCCCTTGCGGGCGAGCTGGTAGGCGATCGGCAGCATCATGGCGAGCGCGCCGATGTTCTTGATGATCGCCGACATCACCGCGACGACGACCACGAGAAGCACCACCTGGGCCTGGGTCGAGCCCAGCACCGGCATGATCCCGGCCAGGGCGCGTTCGATCACCCGGGACCGCGCGACCGCGGCGCTCAGGACCAGCGCGCTGCCGACGATGATGACGATGTCGTCGGAGAAGCCCTTGAAGGCCTCGCCCGCCGGGACGATCCCAAGGGCGACGCCGGCCAGAAGCGCCAGCATGGCGACGATGTCATAGCGCAGACGTCCCCAGAGGAAGGCGACCATCATCACCGCGACGAGCGAGACGGAGAGCAGTTGGGGGGTGGTCATCGTCGCGATCCCGCTTTGCGCGAGATCTCAGGCTCGCGTGGTCAGAGCCACTTCTTCCACCTGAAGAACAGGTATGGCAGCACGGCGAAGATCACCATCATCGCCAGGGCCATCGGATAGCCGTGGGCCCATTCCAACTCCGGCATCGCCTTGAAGTTCATTCCGTAGATCGAGGCGATCAGGGTCGGCGGCATCAGCACCACCGAGACCACCGAGAACAGCTTGATGATCTTGTTCTGTTCGAGCCCGACGAGGCCCAGCGTCGCGTCGAGCATGAACTGGAGCTTGCTGGTCAGGAAGGTCGCGTGCTCCTCGATCGCCTGGACGTCGCGGATGGCGCTGCGCCATTCAGGAACGATCGCGCTGGCGGATTTCTTCGAGCGCTTGAAGTTCGCCGAGAGGAAGAGCAGCACGCGCTCGACCGAGACCATACTCTCGCGGACATTCGAGATGATGTGCTCGTACTGGCCGATCTTCCGGATCACCGCCTGATAGGCGCCGCCCTGCTCGACCTGCGACCCGCGCCCCTCGAAGATGCGGCGCGAGCGAAGGTCGACGCGGTCTCCGACGCCGCGCAGAACCTCGGCGGCGCGGTCGACGATCGCCTCGATCAGCCCCTCGATCACCGCGGCGGGCTCCAGACCGCAGCCGCCGGGCTTGTTGGCGCGGTTGAGGAAGATGGTGAAGGCGCCCGGCTCGTCATAGCGCACCGTGATCAGCGCCGACTCGGTGAGAATGAAGGTGACGTCGGCGAGTTTGGGAACGTCGGTTTCGGACTGGCAGATGATGCGCGCGGTCATGTAATGCGCGCCGTTCTCCGTATAGATGATCTCGGAGGGCTCGAGATCGTGCATTTCCTCCCGCGTCGGGATCGAGATGCCGAGATAGGTCTCGATCTTCCTGTCTTCGGCCGTGGTGGGGTTCAGCAGATCGACCCAGACCGCGCCCTGGGGAATCGCCTCCTCGTCCGGCAGGACCCGCCGCACGAGACGGTCGCCGTGCTCCGGGCAGATGGCATTGATCATCAGCATGGCGGGACCGTCCGGGTTGGTCGGGAGGCGACGTCGAGTGGCGCAGGAACTCCAACCCGCAGGCCGTGTCAAACCGATAACGGGCGGGTCAGGCCTGCGGCACGAAGCGTTCCGGCCGGCTACCGTCCCGGTCGGTGAAGCCATGCGCGTGCGCGAGATCCGCGACGCTGAGCACCTGCCCGGCATGGCGCGCGACAGCCGGATCGGCGAGCAGGGCCGCGACCGCACGGCCGGCATAGGCCGGCGTTTCGAACGCTTCCGTCGCCAGCCCGGCATCGCGGACGCGCTCGGTCGCGACGCGCCCCGGCGAGAGGCCGAGCGCGGTGACGCCGAAGGGTTTCAGCTCCTCCGCCATCGCCAGGGTCAGCCGGTTCATCGCGGCCTGGGCGAGATCGTAGACGACGTCGCCGAGATAGCCGCCTGACGTGTCGAAGCCCACGGTGACGATCAGGCCCTTGCGCGCCTGCACCATGGCGGGTGCGACCGCGCGCGCCAGCAGCAGTTGTGCATAAACACCGCTCTCGAAGCTCTGGCCCAGCCGCGCCACGGGCCTTCGCCAGAACGGCGCCCCGAAGGCGGAGCCGTCCGGATAGCGCTCGCCGTCATAGCCCTCATTGCCGCCCCAGACGGCGTCGACGACCCCGTCCAGCCGCCCGAAGCGGCGCAGGCACCAGGAGACGAGCTGGTCGACCTCGCGTTCCTGGGTGTGGTCGCAGCGATAGGGGTGGCCCTTGCCACCGGCGGCCTCGACCTCACGCGCCGTGTCCTCGAAGGTCTCGGGGCGGTGGTCGGTGCGCGGCCCCGCCTCGCTGGAGCGGCCGGTGACGACGACGGTCGCGCCGGCTTCCCCCAGCGCCCGGGCGATGCCGCGCCCGAGCCCGCGCGAGGCGCCCGCGACGAGGCAGACGCGGCCGGAGAGATCCTGGGTCATCATTCTGTCGCCTGTGCATGGGCAGTCGTCCGCCCCCGCCGCGCGGCGGGGTGTCGAAGGGAGGAATACCATGGATGCCGAAGACGTCGCCGCCTGCTGGGAGGGCAATGCCGAAACCTGGACCCGCCAGGCGCGGGCCGGCTACGATCTCTACCGCGACGCTCTCAACACGCCCGTTTTCATGGCGAACCTGCCGGACGTGGTGGGGCTCGATGGGCTCGATATCGGCTGCGGCGAAGGCTCGAACACCCGCAAGCTCGCGCAGGCCGGCGCGCGCATGAGCGCCATCGACATCGCTCCGACCTTCATCCGCCATGCTCTGACAACCGAAGCGGCGCAGCCGCTCGGTATCGCCTACCAGCTCGGCGACGGCATGGCCCTGCCCTTCCCCGATGCGCGCTTCGACTTCGCCACCGCCTTCATGTCGCTGATGGACATGCCGCGGCAGGACCTCGTGCTGTCAGAGGCGGCGCGCGTGCTGAAGCCGGGCGGCTTCCTGCAGTTCTCGATCCTTCACCCGTGCTTCACGCCGCCGCACCGCAAGGTACTGCGCGAACCGGACGGGACCGTGCGCGCCGTCGAGGTCGCCCAATACTTTGACGGCATCGACGGCGCGCTCGACATCTGGCGCTTCGGCGCCGCTCCGCCCGAGGAAAAAGCCGCCGTCGAGCCGTTCCGGGTGCCGCGTTTCCACAGGACGCTGAGCGAATGGATTTCGCTGATCGCTCAGGCCCCGCTGATGATCGAGCACATGGCCGAGCCCTCGGCCAGCCCCGAGATGGCGCGCCTGCATCCCTACATTGCCGACACCCGTGTCGCGCCACTGTTCCTGCACATTCGCGTCCGCAAGCCGGCCGCGGGATAGCACGGCGCAGGCGGCTCTCAGGCCGCGAAGACGGCCGCCGCATCCGCGATGGCGCCCGCGCCTTCCGTCACCGCCAGTTCGAGCGCCGGCGCCTCGGTCGTCAGGATGTCGGCGAAGAAGCGGGCGGTGGCGAGATCGTCCGCCCCTTGCGCCTCGGTGCGGGTGGCGAGCGCCTTGCGGGCGAGGCCGGTGCCGCCCTGCGCCAAAGCGAAGAGCTTGAGATAGGGCGTCGCGCCGGCCAGCACGGCCCCCTGGTCACTGCCCATCGTCGCCAGCATCCAGCGCGTGGCGCGCTCCAGCGCATCGACGGCGGCGGCGAGGCGCGCCGCACTGTGGCCGAAGCCCGGCGTGTTGGCCGCTTTGACCTGCGCGACCACGGCCCGCATCTCGGCGATCAGGTCGGCGACCGCCTGTCCGCCCGAGAGCGGCAGCTTTCGCAGCACGAGGTCGATCGCCTGGATGCCGTTGGTGCCCTCATAGATCGTGGCGATGCGGGCATCGCGCAGATGCTGGGCGGCGCCGGTCTCCTCGACATAGCCCATGCCGCCATGAATCTGGATGCCGGTGGAGGCGACCTCGACGCCGATATCGGTGGCATAGGCTTTGGCGACGGGGGTGAGAATCGCAGCGCGCTCGGCGGCCGCCTTGCGCGCGGCGGCGTCACCGGCGCGGTGCGAACGGTCGAGCGCCTCGGCCACCTGATAGGCGATGGCGCGCGCGCCTTGTGTCTTGGCGCGCATCTCCATCAGCATGCGCCGGACGTCCGGGTGGACGAGGATCGGGCTCATCGGCGCCCCCTTGGGCGCATCGAGCGCCGTGCCCTGGCGGCGCTCCCTCGCGAAATACAGCGCCTGCTGATAGGCCCGCTCGGCAATGGCGACGCCCTGCAGGGCGACGTTGAGGCGGGCGTTGTTCATCATCGTGAACATGCAGGCGAGGCCCCGGTTCTCCTCGCCGATCAGCCAGCCGATCGCGCCGCCCTTGTCGCCATAGGCCATGGAGCAGGTCGGCGAGGCATGGATGCCGAGCTTGTGCTCGATGCCGGAGCAGCGCAGGTCGTTATGGGCGCCGAGCGAGCCGTCGGCATTGACGAGGTATTTCGGGACCAGGAAGAGCGAGATGCCGCGGGTGCCGGCGGGCGCATCCGGCAGGCGCGCCAGCACGAGATGGACGATGTTCTCGGTCAGATCGTGCTCGCCATAGGTGATGTAGATCTTCTGGCCGGTGATCTTGTAGGTGCCGTCGCCCACCGGCTCGGCCTTGGCGCGCAGCGCGTTGAGATCGGAGCCGGCCTGCGGCTCGGTCAGGTTCATCGTGCCCATCCACTCGCCCGAGACGAGCTTGGGCAGATAGGTCTCCTTGAGATGCTGCGAGCCATGGGCGTGCAGCGCCTCGATGGCGCCGACCGTCAGCAGCGGACCGAGCGCGAAGGCGAACGCCGCCGAGTTCCACATCTCGATGCAGGCCGATTGCAGCAGCGCCGGCAGCCCCTGGCCGCCATGCTCGGGCGGGGCCGGCAGCGCGTTCCAGCCCGCGCCGGCCCAGGCGGTGTAGGCGTCCTTCCAGCCCGGCGGCGTGGTGACGGCGCCGTCCTTCAGCACACAACCATGCTTGTCGCCGACGCGGTTGAGCGGCGCGAGCACGTCTCCAGCGAATTTCGCGGCTTCGTCGAGCACGGCCTGGGCCATGTCGCCATCGAGCTCCGGCGCCAGACCATCCGCGATCAGCCGGTCGAGGCCCGCCACATGGCGCATCGTGGCGAGGATGTCCTCGACGGGGGCGCGATAGCTCATGATGTGTTCTCCCTGGACGCCAGCCTTGCCACTGTCGCAGCCGGCCATCTTTGTTTTCGTGACGTCGGCTGGCGGTGCGCCATGCCCCGGCCAGCCGCTTTTGGCGTTGCCGCGATGGTAGCGAGGAACTATCCCCGAGGCCATGCGCTGCGCGAACGGCGCCGCTGCAGCAGTGATATAGTTTATATGTAAACTGTATGGGGTCAATCGGGCGCGACCGCCCGGCGATGGAGCCATGGTGACGCAGATTCCCGTGATGCAGGATGTTCCCACCGACCGCGTGACGGAACGCCTGCGGCCCGATGCCGACGGCATCGCGCGCGCCGCCGCCCTGCTGCGGGAGGGCCGCCTCGTCGCGCTGCCGACCGAGACGGTCTATGGGCTCGCGGCCGACGCAACCTCCGGCGCCGCGGTCGCCGGCATCTACGGCGCCAAGGAGCGGCCGAGCTTCAACCCGCTGATCGCGCATCTGCCCGATCTCGCAGCCGCCCGCCGGCAGGGGCTGTTCGAAGCCAACGCGCTCGCGCTGGCGCGGGCCTTCTGGCCCGGGCCGCTGACGCTGGTGGTGCCGGTCTCGGCCGGGTGCGAGGTCAGCGAGCTCGCACGCGCCGGGCTAGGGTCGGTCGCGCTGCGGGTGCCGTCGCATCCGCTCGCCCATGCGATCCTGCAAGCGGCGGGGCGGCCCATCGCTGCGCCTTCCGCCAACCGCTCGGGCCGCGTCAGCGCGACCAGCGCCGCCCATGTGCTGGAAGATCTCGACGGCCGGATCGACGCCGTGCTGGACGGGGGCGCGACGGAGGTCGGCGTCGAATCCACCATCGTCGCCTGTCTCGACGGCGCGCCCCGCCTGCTGCGGCCCGGCGGCCTGCCGCGCAGCGCGATCGAGGGTGTGATCGGGCGCTCGCTCGTGCTCGCGGGCGAGGCCGGCCTGGCGCCGATTTCGCCGGGCCTGCTCGCTTCTCATTACGCACCTGCAGCCCGCATCAGGCTCGAGGCGGACGCCCCGCGCCCCGGCGAAGCCTGGCTCGGCTTCGGCAGCGACCCGGCCCTGCTGGCGAGCGCCGCGCCCGGGCTCGATCTCAGCCCCGGCGGCGATCTCACCGAAGCGGCCGCCAACCTGTTCGGGCATCTGCGGGCGCTCGATGCCGCCGGCCCCGCCGTGATCGCCGTCGCGCCGATCCCCGATCACGGCCTCGGCGAGGCGATCAACGACCGGCTCCGGAGGGCCGCCGCGCCGCGGTGAAGCCGCCCGCGCTCTTGCACACCTGCAAGATTTCGGATTGCCTGCCGGAGACCGTCGGCTGGGGCCCGCCATGAGCACGAATCTCGCCTGGGACGATTTCCGGCTGGTCAAGGCCATCGCCGACCATCACGGCCTGACGGGGGCGGCCGCCGCGCTCGGCGTCAACCATTCCACCGTGTTCCGGCGCCTTGGGCAGATCGAGGAGCAGGTCGGGCTGCAGCTCTTCGAGCGGCGCAAGACCGGCTATGTCGCCACCGTCGCGGGCGTCGAGATGGCGATGCTGGCCGCCCGCGTCGAGGACGATGTCGCCGCCTTCAGCCGCCGGCTCGCGGGACGCGATCTCGCTCCCTCCGGCGAGCTGCGCATCACCACCACCGACACGCTCTACCTCAACCTGCTGCTGCCGATCTTCGCCGCCTTCCGCGCCATCCACCCGGCGATCCGGCTCGACATCGTCATCGGCAACCAGGCGCTCAACCTGTCCAAGCGCGACGCCGATATCGCGATCCGCGCCAGCGATGCGCCGGGCGAGACGCTGGTCGGGCGCAGGCTGGCGACGCTGAACTGGGCGATCTATGGCAGCGCCGCGCAGAACGGGGCCAACGCCCCGTCGCCCCCGGCCGATCTGTTCGAGCGCGACTGGGTCGCGCTCGGCGATGCGCTCGGCTACGTGAAGGCGGCGCGCTATGTCCGCGAGAAGGTGGCGCCGGAGCGGATCGCGCTGAAGAGCTCCGCCGTGCTCGGCCTGGCGGAGGCGGTCGAGCAGGGGCTCGGCATCGGCCCCCTGCCCTGCTTCATCGCCGACCAGCGCCCCGCCCTGGTGCGGCTGCTCCCGCCCGACCCGGATTTCTCGACCGGGCTGTGGATCCTGACCCATCCCGACATCCGCAACGCCCCGCGCGTGCGCGCCTTCATGGACTATGTCGGCGGCGAACTGGCGAAGAAGCGCGGGCTGATCGAGGGGACGGGGTAGGCCCCTCCCCTGTCCCGGCTTCAGATCTCGATGCCTTCCGGGATCACGACCCGCCCCTTGGCATACGCATCCTTGAAGCGGTCGAGGCCGTGGCTGCCGCCATTGACCAGCTTGCGCGCCTGGACGAGATCATCCGCCGCCGCAGCAGCGCGGATCGCATCCTCCTTGTTGGCGAGGAACTGGGCGAGGATCAGGCCGGCGATGCGGGGCTGGTTGGCCTGGGCAGGCTGGGCAACGAGATCGACGCCCATCTGCGTGCCGATGCGGGTGTAGTTGTCCCGGCCGGTGAGCTGAATGAAGCCGCGCCCCTTGAACAGGGCGCCGTCGCCAGCCTGCGTGTTGCCCAACCGCTTCCCGATCGGCGTGCCCGGCTCGTAGAGGTCGAACGGGGTTTTCTCGGTGTTGAACTTGCTCTTCATCTCGTCGATGGGCACGAAACCTTCCGTCTCCGCCCGGATCGTCGCGAGCGCCATCAGCAGCATGTCGCGATCGGCCAGACCGTAGGAGCGCAGTCCCGCCAGGACATGCGGCAGGTGGGTGCGGATATTGGCGAGCGGGGTCGCGGGCACGAACAGCCGGGCGACCAGCTCGGGCGTGACCTGCGTGACGGCGGAGAAACTCGACCAGTTGCTCGATGCGGCGCTGGTCGCCAGCACCGACTGCAGCGAGGCGATCTCCGTACTCAGCTGGGACGTCTGCATGATCAGCCGGTCGGCCTGTTCGGTTTGCTGGGGCGCGACAGCCGCGGAAGGGCTTCCCGTCGGACCGGTCGATGTCTGCGTTGCGGCACCTCCGGTGATGGCGGGCGCCTTGGACATGAACCCTTCGATGAAGTCGGCGCCGGCATAGCCGGCAGCAGCCAGCCCCAGAAGAACCTCGACCGTCGCGCCGGCTGCGCCGGTCAGCTTGTCGAGGCCGATCGCCAGCGCGGCCAGCACCCCGGCGATGAAGCCGATGATCAGGCTGATCACCAGGCGGCTGGCGAGAAAGGTCGTGGCCTGATCGGGGGGCTGGGTGGCGTTGGAGTCGTGCAGCTTCTTCAGGCCGACGACGGTGCGCGCACCCTGCCCCACCATGCCCATCAGCCCCGCCAGAATCAGGGCGCTCAACAAGACCGTCGGTTGCATCACAACATCCCCCCGCGCAAGGCCGCGAGGTGAATACAACCTATGGTTTAGTTTTCGTCAATCCTCTCGCCCGGAGACGGGTTCCCGCCCGCCTAGCCAATCTCCACCACGACCCGCCCGCGCACCTTGCCGTCGACGATGGCGCGGGCGGTTTCGATGACGTCGGTCAGCGGGACCCGCGTCGTCATCAGGGCGAGGCGGTCGCGGTCGAGGTCAGCCGCCAGCCTGGACCAGGCCTCGAGCCGGCGCGGCTTCGGGCACATCACCGAATCGATGCCGAGCAGGGCGACGCCACGCAGGATGAAGGGCGCGACAGAGGCCGGCAGGTCCATGCCCTGCGCCAGGCCGCAGGCGGCGACGGCACCGCCATACTTCGTCATGGACAGAAGGTTCGCCAGCGTATGCGAGCCCACCGCGTCGACGCCCGCGATCCAGCGCTCCTTGCCGAGCGGGCGGCCGGGTGCCGACAATTCCGCACGGTCGATGATCTCGGCGGCGCCGAGGCCCTTCAGATACTCCGCCTCCTCGGCCCGGCCGGTCGAGGCGATGACATGCCAGCCGGCCTTGGCGAGCAGCGCGACCGCCACCGAGCCGACGCCGCCGGCCGCGCCGGTGACGACCACCGGGCCGTCTGTGGGCTTGAGCCCATGTTTCTCGAGCGCCAGCACGCAGAGCATGGCCGTGTAGCCGGCGGTGCCGATCGCCATCGCCTCGTCGGGGTTGAGACCCGCCGGCAGCGGCACCAGCCAGTCACCCTTGACCCGGGCTTTCTGGGCATAGGCGCCCAGATGCGTCTCGCCCGTGCCCCAGCCGTTCAGCACGACGAGATCGCCCGGCTTGAACTCCGGATGCTCCGAGGTCTCGACCCGGCCGGCGAAGTCGATGCCGGGGATCATCGGCCAGCGCCGGACCACGGGGGCGCGGCCGGTGATGGCGAGGCCGTCCTTGTAGTTCACCGTCGAATGCGTGACGCGGACGGTGACATCGCCCTCCATCAGCTCGCTCTCGGCGAAGTCGGTGAAGGCGAGGTTGGGGCCGGCCTCGCCCTTGGTCGCGACGAGGGCCTTGAAGGTGGTCATGGGCGTTTCCTCCGGACTGTCGTGTCCGGCACCAGATACGCAGCGCCGGCCGCGCGGCAACCCCGCGCGCCGTGCGCCTTTCGTCAGGCCGGTTGCGGCACCGTGCGCTCGACCGGCTTCTCGACGATCGGCAGGTTGATCAGCGCCGAGACGATGCCGAGCGCAACCGAGAGCCACCAGACGACGAGATAGGAGCCGAAGGCCTCATAGAGCAGGCCGCCGAGCCAGACCCCCAGAAACCCGCCGACCTGATGCGAGAAGAAGGCGAAGCCGTAGAGCATCGCCATGTACTTCGTGCCGAACATCAGCATGACCAGCGAGGAGGTCGGCGGCACGGTCGAGAGCCAGAACAGGCCGATGACGATGCCGAAACAGATCGCGGTCGCCGGGCTCGGCGGCAGCAGGATGAAGACCGCGATCGCCACCGAGCGGCCGAAATAGATCCAGGCCAGCAGATGGCGCTTGGGCATCCGTGTCGAGAGCCAGCCCGAGGAGAGCGAGCCCACCGCGTTCGCGAGCCCGATCACGGCCAGCGTCCAGCCGCCGACCCAGGCCGCCAGGCCCATATCCTTGAGATAGGCCGGCATGTGGACGGTGATGAAGGCGAGCTGGAAGCCGCAGGTGAAGAAGCCGAGCACGAGCAGGACATAGCTGCGGTGCTTGAAGGCCTCCGCCAGCGCCTGCGCGATCGACTGGTTGGGCAGGTTGGCGGCAGACGCCTGGACCGCGCCGCCGAGCTTGCGCGTCGACAGGAAGATCGAGATCGGCAGGATCGGCAGCAGCGTCAGCGCGAAGACCATCAGCGCCTGGTTCCAGCCGATCTGCTCGATCAGGATGTTGCCGATCGGCGGATAGAGGAACTGGCCGAAGGAGCCCGCCGCCGTGCCGGCGCCGAACGCCATCGGCCGCCAGGATTCGGGCAGGAGCTTGCCGAAGGCGGCCAGCACGAGGTTGAAGGAGCAGGCCGAGAGGCCAAAGCCGATCAGCACGCCGGCGCCGAAATGCAGCTGCAGCGGCGTGGTGGCGAGCGCCATCACGACGAGGCCCGCCGCATAGAGCAGCGCGCCGGCGCAGAACACCTTGACGATGCCGAAGCGGTCGGCGATCGCGCCGGCAAACGGCGCGCCAAGCCCCCAGAGCAGGTTCTGGATGGCGAGCGCCAGCCCGAAGGTGTCGCGCCCCCAGCCGAACTGCACGGTCATCGGGATCTGGAACAGGCCGGCGCTGGCGCGCGGGCCGAAGGTGATCAGCGCGATCAGGCAGCCCGCCGCGACGATGATCTCAGGCGCATGGCTGCGCCCCGGGGCGGGGCTCGAGGCGACGCTCATGGGCTGACATCTCCGGCAGGGGCTGACGTGTGGCTGCACGATAGCGCCGAACACGACGGCACGATAACGCGTTTCCGTGGGATGGCGCATCACGCGGATGCATGGGAGGGGCGGCGCGCACGCCCGGCCGCCCGCCCGACTTCGTTCCAATCCGCCCGCGTTAACCCGCGCTCAACCCTACCGGGGTGATAACGACAGCATGCGAAAGCGCGCCGGTCGCGCGCCCGTCGCTGCCCTGTTGTTCGTGGTGGGTGAGCGGTTTTGAGTCATTTGCGGTTGCGGCGGCGGACCAGACACATCGGATCGGCCGGGCTCAGATGGGCCCTGTCGACGGTCGCGCCCTGGGCTCTGTCGGCGGGACTGCTGGTCTCCTTCACCGCCTCGGCCGGCCAGAATGCCGGCCTCGACACGTTGCCCACCACCGCGCTCTTCCGCACACAGCCGGGCCCAGCCTCGGAACTGGAGGAAGGCCCCTCGCTGCTCGTCGCGGCCAGCGCCTTCCGCCTGCCCGGCCTGTCGCTGACCTCGGCGATCCAGAAGGCGCATCTTTCCTTCGACGATCCCGAGCGGCGCTTCGTCATCGACCCGCGCCAGCCGCGCGAGGAGATGAAGCGCAGCGCCAAGGGCTTCCCCGAGGTCGACCGCACCGCCAAGGGCGATCCGCTGCCGCGGCTGCGCCCGGGCCTCTCGGCGCGCGCGCCCGGCGAACTCGAGCGCGTCGTCTTCGGCGACACCCAGCCGGGGCTGATCTCGGGCGGCTTCTCGATCGCCGCGCTGCGCGAGGCGGAGGCCATCACCGGCCCGCCGGTCGGCTTCGAGCCGCATGCCAACGAGCAAGGCCTGACCGACCCCGCCCTCTCCGATGCCTCGCCCGATGCGCTCGCGGCGTCGGGCGTCTCGCCCTATGGCAATGTCCCGCGCACGCTCGACGGCGCGACACCCAGTGTCGCCGCGCCGCTGGCGCAGACTTCGACGACGCCCGCCGTGAACTACAGCGTGACCACGCTGGTGCCGGCGCTGCTGCCCCCGGAGCCGGAGCGGCCGGGCCTGATGGCGCGAGCGCCCTCCTCGTCCGCACGGCGCGGCGCGCTGCCCGAGAGCGGCGCGCGCGAAATCTATACCGGGCTGATCCCCGCCGCCGACATGGCGCGCCAGCAGCGCTGCCTGGCGGAGGCCGTCTATTTCGAGGCGCGCTCGGAATCCGACGAGGGCCGTGCCGCGGTCGCGCAGGTCGTGCTCAACCGCGTCAAGAGCACGCTCTACCCCGACAGCGTCTGCGGCGTGGTCTATCAGAACAGCCACCGCTACCTGGCCTGCCAGTTCACCTTCACCTGCGAGGGCAAGTCCCTGCGCATCACCGAGCCCGGCCCCTGGCGCGACGCCGTCCGCATCGCCCGCGAGGTCTATGAGGGCACGACCTATCTCCCGGAGGTGGGCGCCTCGACCCACTACCACGCCCAATATGTCCGCCCCTACTGGGCCAAGAAGCTCAAGAAGATGGACACGATCGGCCAGCACATCTTCTACAAGCTGCGACCGGGGCAGACGTGAGGGGGTGGTATCGCCTGTCGATGGACCATCGGCGGGCACCGCGATCTGCGCCCCCACTTGTCTTAATCGCCGCGGAGCCTGGCGTGAGTGGCTATGGCTCGTGGGCCCGCTCTTCGCCGATCGCATGCACCGGCGCAGGAGCCGCCGCGATCCATGGCAACCGCCCACCAGCCCTCCCCAGCTCGCCGCCACTTGACGGGGGGCGGAGCGAGGTCCGCACAGGGGGTTGCAGCGATGGCCCGAGCCAATCCGGGTCACCACGCGACGGTCGCCGGCGGACGTCAGGCGCGCAGCGCCGCTGAGGGTCGCGCTGCGTGTGCATGGCTCGGCACCGCGCATGGCGCCGCCTATGTCTTCGACCCCACCAGGCCGAAACCAGGCCGCCCCGACGATGAAACGCTAATGACGGACGGACGACAGAAACTGACTCGTCTTGGCATTCAGCTGCTCGCACTGACTGTCGAGGATTTCAGCTGACTCCCGCATCTGACTTGCAATCGCTCCCGTCAAGAACGATTCTTTCGAAATTTCGATGATGCCAGACGCTGTTTTGGCTGTCCTGCTGGACGCGTCCGACACGTTCAGTGCAATCGTTTGTGTGACCAGATCTTGGTTTTTGACAAATGTGGCGATGTCGTTCGCCGAATGGCTCAATCGCCTGATGATATCCGCGACCTCTTCGATTGAATCGAATGAATCTTTCGTCGCGATCTGCACCTCATGAATACGCTCGCCAATATCCTTGGTCGCCTGAGCCGTTCTTTCCGCCAGTATCTTCACTTCCGAGGCGACGACCGAAAAGCCCTTGCCGGACACACCGGCGCGCGCCGCTTCAATGGTTGCGTTCAACGCCAGCAGATTGGTCTGAGCCGCGATCGTCGAGATCACGTTGACGATATCACCGATCTGGTTGGCCTTTTTCGTCAGATTGTTGATCTGGCTGCCAGAATAATTCGCCACCTCGACGGCCTTATTCGACAGTTGCGCCGATTCAACCGTCCTCCGGCTGATTTCTTCAATGGACGAAACCAGTTCCTGTGTGGACCGGTTCATGGCCGCGATGCTCACGGCGGTCGACTCGGAGTTCGCTTCAATTGTTTTGGCCTGGGAACTCGTCTTCAGCGCGGCCTCCGCCATGCTCCCGGCAGCCGATCTCATTTCCCCGGCCTTCACCGAAACCGACCGCAGGATTTCGCCAACCGAGGCCTCGAACCGATCCGCCATGGCCTGCATCGTGGACTGGCGTTCCTCGTCGGCCCTTGCCGCGTCTTCACGTCTCTCGGCCCGCATGCGCTCGGTCTGAACCAGGTTGTCCTGGAAGATCTTGACCGCACGGGCGATCTGACCGATCTCGTCGTTGCGGCCGGCCCCGAAGTCGGCGGCCTCGGCCTCACCGTTGGAGACGCGCTCGATCACCTGCGCGATCCTGGCCAGGGGTCTGGTGACCCGTCGCATGACGAAAAACAGAACGACGCCCAGCGACAGCATGGCGCCAAAGGCGATCATCAGGACGGAGACTGAAACAGCGCGGGTCTGGTCGCGGCCGATCTTCGTCAGCGTATCGCTCTGCTGCGTCAGATCGATCTCCGGCGCAAATGCGCAGAAGAACGCACCGGCGAAGGCAGGCGTGCAGCGATAGTAGAGGTTGCCGTGCGTTGACCGCTGCAACGTGCCGGCCTGATCCGTCTCGATCTCGATGGTCTTGTCGTCCAAGCCGACAGACGACACGATCCGCCGGCCGACGACGACAGCCATGGCGACCGGAACGATCTCGTTCAGCCCTTTCAGCGTCGCCTCTTCCGCCTTGAGCCGCCGGCTGGCGACCATCACGGCAAACACATCTCCGAAATCATCGAAGACCGGATAAGCCATCACTGACACGAGCGAAGGCTCGGCCTTCGACCCCAGCGCCGCGAGCAAAGCGGCATCGCCCTGAACAATCCGCCCGAATATCTTAGGATCCGAGCGATTGTTATTATGTAATACGCTTGACAATTCAGAAAATATAGATTTCTTACTGAAATTGGTCGCCCAGGCCAGCGTATCCAAATTCTCGGCGAAGCCTTCGACATAGCGCATCTTGTGATCAAAAATCATCAGGCCTGTCAAATCCGCCTCGGCGACGGCGATATTCAACTCCCGCTTGATTTCAGTAATATTGCTCGTCATCAGCAACTTGATGATATCGTTGCGCTTCGAAATTCGACCTATGTCCTCCCCGATCTCATGGAATCGTTTTTCCATGGCGTTGAAGCCACGACGCGCGTCACTTTCAAGACGTTGTGAGAGATTGTTCTTCGACAGCCGGTACATCTCCGCCGACTGGATCAGCAGATTCTGGTCGAGGCGCCACGCAATGAAACCCGCGACGCCAGCGAAGGCGAAGGCCGTCATCGTCAGCACCACGACGATGAGCCGTGTCCCCATCGATCGCTTGGGGATGGGATGGCCAGACATGCTCAGTCAACCTTCCCACCGGCCGATCTGAGGATATCCTTCGCGCGCGGCGTCTTGATGAAAGCCAGGAATGACTTCGCCTCATCGTTGATCGTGCTGGCTTTGTGCAGCAGCGACAGCAAGACATGCGACGGGTAAGTCGGTTCCGTTGGCTTGACACCATCCACCGCGATGTAATTGACCACACCCTCGAGGGGCTTCGCATAGGGGCAAAAACCGATGGCGCCCTCGGTCATGCGGACGGACTCCAGCATCTCCGTGGTCGATAGCGTTTGCTTGGAGCGGTCCGAAAACACCAGGTCTTTCCAACCCGGCATCGTCGCTCGCAGGGCCACGACCGTTGAATCACTCAGGTCGCGTCGCACCACGCGGACAACCATGTCCTTGCCGCCAACCTCAGTCCAGTTCCGTACTTTGCCCGAAAAAACAGCAACAACCTGTGCCGATGTCAGCTGCGTCACACCCGTTGACGGATGAGCGAAGATGGCGATCGGGACAGAAACGACCGGCGTCGCAACCAGACCTTGCGCTGTTTCGGCATCGTTGGGCAATCGCGCCACACGACCGAGTATTTCCCGCTCGGTCCCGACGGCGGTAAACCCACCGCCCGTCCCGATGCTGGGAGGAACAACGATGTTTTTTCCCGGATGCGCGGCCATGTATTCTTTCGCAGCGGCCTGCAGCATCTCCATCCCATCGCCCGATCCGACAATCTTCAGTTCGCGCGCTTGAGCGAACGCCTGCGGCGCGAAGCAGGTCGTGGCGGCTACGGCCAAAATAGCCCGGCGTCTGTCCATCCCACGGCTCCTTTGCGCACACGTTCCCAAAGGGAATATCGGCAGATATATTAACGGCTTCATAAACAATTCGTTTACGCATCAGAAGTTGGGACCAAATCGCCTAATTTGTAGGCGCCCTGCGGCGATGTTTCGGAGCCGGCGATCTGCGATCTGAGTGGGGCAACCGTGATCGCTGACGATGCCCAGCCGGCAACCCGATCTGCGCCCCCCGATCGCGTAAACCGGTCCAGGAACCGCTGCGGGCCGGCGCCCGTCCACCCAGCCCTCCTCCGCCTGGCCGCCGCTTGACGGGGGGCCGGGAGCGCGGCAGGTTCTTCAAAGTTAATTCAAATTAACATAGCCGGCTGACGTAGCGTTGGTCGCACCAGCAGGGCGCGAACAACGATGTCTTTTCGCACTAACATCTGCGCCCTCGCCGGACTCGTCCTGGCGGCGCTCGCCACCCCCGCCGACGCACAGAGCACGCGGAGCTTTCGCTGCGATGACGGGGTTCGCCCCTTCACGATCAGGGTGACGGTCCTCGACCAGCAAACGATCTCGGCCAACGCGATCGACGGGCGGACCCGCACCTTGCGGCTGACGCAGCACCGAAACGGCGAGAGGACCTACGCCGGCGGCGCGGAGAACGAGTACAACATCACCTTCAACGCCAGCCAGGACCACGCCTCGCTGAACAAGCCCTATTCCGAGACGATCGAGTGCCCGGTCGTCAGGGCCGCACAGTCACAGCCGCGTCCCGGCTCCGGTCCGGGCGACATCGATCCCGGCCGCAAGCCGGCCTGGTGCGCAAACCCCGCCAATCTGGCTCAGGAGACCGTCTGCGACAGCGCCGAACTGTCGCGGCTCGACGGGGTCGTCAGCGTGGCCTACCGCCGCGCCGTCTCCGACAGCGGCAGAGGCGCCGAAATCCGGCGGGAGCAGAGCCGCTGGGTCAGCCGCCGCGATGCCTGCGGCGAGGACAGGGCCTGCCTGCGGCGGCGTTATGGCGAGCAGATCTCGCTGCTGGAAGGCTATTTCAACAACTGATCCGCCGGGCGAGAACCGCTCCGCCTCGTCCTGTTGACCCCGGGGCAGCGCTGCCATTGCCCCCAGGCCGCCGCTTCCGCCGGCAGGTTGAAGCGGGGCGCTTGACGTAACAGAACTGGCCTGTCGATCCGTGCAAGGTGCCCGCCTGGAAAGCAGTGATTAACTATCGGAGACGAACAACCGGGCGCGACACCCCCGGCATGCCGCCCATTAACCCAGCGTCAAACGACCTCAGCCAAGGTGATGACGCTGACCAGAGCCACTTCAGAGCGAAGGCAGCCGTCAAACCGTGGTTCAAGAGGAGTTTCACATGACCAACGTTTTCGCTCGCTTCGCCAAGGATGAGTCCGGCGCCACCGCCATCGAGTACGGCCTGATCGCGGCCCTGATCGCGGTGGTCTGCATCACCGTCTGGACGAACATCGGCACCAGCCTGTCGGCCAAGTTCGAAGCCATCAACACCGGCCTGAAGTAAGACATTTCCGGCGGTCAACCGCCGACGTTGCCACGGGACAACGCCTCCCGGCTTTCGGGGGGCGTTGTCGCGCAATCCTGGACCTTGCGGTCCCGCAAGGGGATTCATGGCACAGACAGCTTGTCGCGCCGCTCCACCGCTGCCGAGCGGGCCGCCTGCGACGACATCCCCAGCCATGGGCACCCCGTTTCCAACCATCGCAGCCACGCGCTGCCGGGTTGGGTCTGCCCTTCTGAGTTGCGTCCCGGCGACGCGGCACCCGCATCGACACGGTCCGTGAAGCGATGGCCTTGCGCGCAATCACAGCGCAGACGGCGCTCGTCCTGTCCTCTCGATCCATCCCGTGACGCCGCTCTTCGGCGTCTGGCCACGGCTGGCGCGCGTCGGCGCCGCCTGTGGTTGGAGGCCCTGGGCCTCGCGCTCGAGCGGACTCTCCCTGATCGCCGTCTTCGCACGAGCCCTGCGCTTTGAGGGGCGCAGGCCGCCGTCCCGCGCAGATCCCCGCGAAAATCCGCTCAAATGCACGGCTTTTGCTTCATGTCCCTGCAATCTGCATGAAGATGCGGCGGCGCCGAGACTTGGTTAATTTTACCTTGTTTTGGCGTTTACCTTGCGTTCATCACTGTTTCGCGGCTTTCTCCGGCTCAAGAAGCGGCGCCAGACGCCGCGAGGTCGGGGACAGGTTGTCGGACATGGCGCACAAGGCTCTCACCGTTTCGGCTTTCACGGCGTCCGCCGTTTCGGCGGCGCTGCTGCTCGGTGCCGGCGCTGCCCAGGCCGGCGGCTGCTTCGGCTCCTCCTGCCGCCCGGCCCCCTGCCAGGGCGCGGCCTGCTACAATCTGGTCGAGACGCCTCCGGTCTATGGCACGATCGCCGAGACGCAGGTCGTGCGCCCCGCGAAGACCTATCGCCGCATCGTGCCGGCCGAATACGACTACGTCACCGAGAAGGTGATGATCCATCCGGCGCGGCAGATCCAGCATCATGTCCCCGCCCAGTATTCCTCGGTCCAGGAGAAGGTCCTGATTTCGCCCGGCGGCAAGCGCTGGGAGGTCACAACCGACGCCTATGGCCGCACCACCGGCTGCTGGGTCTATGACAAGCCGCAATACGGCTTCCGCCAGCGCACGGTCGAGGTTTCCCCGGCCCGCGTCGAATACGAGACGGTTCCGCCGGTCTACACCCAGCGCCAGCGCAAGGTGATGGTGCGGCCGACGCAGGTCCTGCACGAGACCGTGCCGGCCGTCACCGAGACCCGCCATCGCAAGGTGCTCGTGAGCCCCGGCTCGCAGCACTGGCAGAGGGCCGGCTACTGAATTTCGACTTGAGACGTTTGTGTACTGACTGCCTTTGACTACGGAAAAGACCACTCAAACCCCGGCTTCGGCCGGGGTTTTTTTATGGTGGTTCGAGGTCGCCAACGCCTCCTCCGCGTCATCCTGGGCGGCCGAAGGCCGGCCGGGATCCATCATCGGGCGCGACGGCTCTCTATGATGGATCCCGGCCTGCGCCGCTTTCGCGGCTTGTCCAGGATGACGAGGTGGTTGGTGACGAAGGGTGGCGACGCTTGTCGCAGCAGTCGCGAGGCGCCCTACCCCAGCCCGCCCATCAGCAGCGCGAGCACGCCGACGCCGAGAAAGAAGGCCAGCAGGCGGGCGGGCATCGCCACGAGCGCGCCCGGGGAGCGGCCGAGCGCGAGCCCGGCGACGATCTCGGTCAGGCCGAGCCCGAGCAGAACCAGGATGAAGGGCGGGAAGCTGGCGGAGGGCACGAGCCAGCCGGCCTTGAAGACCAGGGCGACGAGGGCGCCGAGCGCGGCGCCGAAGGCGACGAAGACGAGCTCGACTCGCGAGAACCGCATGAAGCGGCTCAGCGCCGGCGGAAGTTTTGGTTGCGCGGCGGGCCGCTGGGCGCGGGGCCGGCGGTCTTCTGGCGGAAGTTGATGCGGCCGCGATCGAGATCGTAAGGCGACATCTCGACGACCACGCGGTCGCCGGCGATGGTGCGGATGCGGTTCTTCTTCATCTTCCCGGCGGCATAGGCCAGGATGACGTGGTCGTTGTCGAGCTTCACCCGGTAATTGCCGTCCGGCAGCACTTCGACCACCGTTCCGTCGAATTCGAGCAGTTCTTCTTTAGCCATTCTGTCGTCCTTCGTGTGCCCGTTGGCGCAGGGAACGGACCGGCCCCTCAAGGCCGGCCCGTCCCGGTTCTGGCTCGTCGCGCGTCAGTTCGCGCGCCGCCGGGCGCCGTTGGTGCGTGGTTGCTGTGTTCTTTGCTGCAAGAACGCGACGCCGCCAAGCCCTTCCTTGGCGGAACCGGCGTCTTTTCGCGGAGCCTGGGCATCCGTGCGCTGCGGCCGCTCGCCGCGAGGCGCCTCAGACCGCGGAGCGCCGCCATGCGCGGGCTTGGCGGCCTGGGGGCGCGCCGAGCGTTCGCCCTGCGGCCGGCCCTGGTCGCGACCGCCGCCACCCTGCTGTCCGCGTCCGCCGCGGCCCTGGTTCTGGGGCGGCTTCTTGGGGGTGCGGCCGTCCCAATACGGCACCTCGCCCATGGGCGTGATGGCGATGCGGGTCAGCTTCTCGATGGCGGCGAGGTCGCCGCGCTCTTCGGGCGTGCAGAAGGCGATCGCCATGCCCGAGGCGCCGGCGCGCGCGGTGCGGCCGATGCGGTGGACATAGGTCTCGGCGACGTTGGGCAGGTCGAACTGTACGACATGGCTGATGCCGTCGACATCGATGCCGCGGGCGGCGATGTCGGTGGCGACGAGGATGCGCAGCTCGCCGTCACGGAAGGCGCCGAGCGCCCGCTCGCGCTGGCCCTGGCTCTTGTTGCCGTGGATCGCGGCGGACTTGATGCCGGAGACCTCGAGCTGGCGGACGACCTTGTCGGCGCCGTGCTTGGTGCGGGTGAAGACGATGGCGCGCTCCATCTCCGGCACGCTCAGCGTCTTCGCCAGCAGGGCCGGCTTCTCGCCCGGCGTGGTGAAGATCACGCGCTGGTCGATCTTCTCGGCGGTCGTCGCCACCGGCGCGACCGAGACCTCGACGGGATCGCTCAGATAGGCCGAGGCGATCTCGCGGATCGGCTTGGGCATCGTCGCCGAGAACAGCAGGGTCTGGCGCTTCTTCGGGATCAGCGTAGCGATCCGGCGCAGCGCATGGACGAAGCCGAGATCGAGCATCTGGTCGGCCTCGTCGAGGACGAGGTACTCGATCTCGCGCAGCGAGACGGCGCGCTGGTCGACGAGGTCGAGCAGACGGCCCGGCGTGGCCACGAGGATGTCGACATGCTGGCCGAGCGCGCGGATCTGCTTGCCGACCGGCACGCCACCGAAGACGACCGCCGACTTGACGGTGGTGAACTGGGCGTAGGCGCGGATCGAGGTCTCGATCTGGGCGGCGAGCTCACGCGTCGGCGAGAGGATCAGCGCGCGCACCTGGCGCGTTTCCATGCGGCGCGGCTGGCTGAGCAGCCTGTGGATCAGCGGCAGGGAGAAGGCGGCGGTTTTGCCGGTTCCGGTCTGGGCGGCGCCGAGGAGGTCGCGGCCCTGGAGGATGTGGGGGATGGCCTGCGCCTGGATCGGCGTGGGCGTGGTGTAACCTTCGGAAGCGAGCGCCTTGAGAAGCTGCTCGGCCAGGCCGAGGTCGGTAAATTGGGTCAAAACAGGTCTTTCCGGACGCCGTGACGCAAGGGGCACATGTGGGTCTCGGCTGTGCCGCCGGATTGCGCCCGGCCTTTGAATATTGAATCTGTCCCGCCGGCGAACCGCTAAGCCACAGCGCCGGAAGGTGTCGTCGGTGAACCAGGCCGGCGCGGGGCCGGCCTGGATCGTTGGGTTGCCTCAGGCGACGGCGAGGTTGCCGGCCGAGGACTTGCCGGTCTTGCGATCGGCGACGAGCTCGAACGACACGACCTGGCCTTCGACCAGCTCGCGCAGACCGGCGCGCTCGACGGCGGAGATGTGGACGAACACGTCCTGCCCGCCGTTCTCAGGGGTGATGAAACCGTAGCCCTTGGTGGCGTTGAACCACTTGACGGTGCCCTTGTTCATATTGGTCGTCCTTACGTTTCAGATCCGCGTATATCGGAAAGACACAGCGCGGCGCGCGGACGCCTGCCATGGTCTCGTAGTCGATGTGTGGTGGATCTGAATCGTGCCCGCCGACCGGAAAAAACCGCGCGGAGGATGGCCAGAACCCGGCCGCATCTCGTCTTACATGGGGAGCCCTAGCACAAAAGGCAACGCGGGTCCAGCGAATGGCCGCGGCACGCGAAAGGCGGCAGGCTCAGGTGAGCCTGCCGCCTCCCGGCCAGGTCGGGCGCCTCGGCGTCCGCTATCGTCTCACACCATCCCGCCGACCATCGGCAGCTGGCGCGGGCGCCCCTTGCCGAGCCGGGCGAGCGCGTTGGCGACCGCCGGGCCGATCGGCGGGACGCCGGGCTCGCCGACGCCGGTCGGCTTCTCGGTCGAGGCGACGATCGCCACCGCGACCTCCGGCATCTCCTGGAAGCGCAGGGAGCGGTAGCTGTCGAAATTGGTCTGCACCGGCTTGCCCTTGTCGAGCGTGATCTCGCCATAGAGGGCATGGCCGAGGCCGAAGCCGATGCCGCCTTCCATCTGGGCGCGGATGACGTCGGGGTTGACCGCGATGCCGCAATCGATCGCGCACCAGACCTTGTGGACCTTGGGCTCGCCGTCGGGTCCGATCGAGACCTCGGCGATCTGGGCGACGAAGGAGCCGAAGCTTTCCGCCACCGCGACGCCGCGCGCCCGGCCGTTGCCGGCGTCGGGACCGGTCCATTTCGCCAGTTCCGCGACAGCCTTCAGCACGGCAGCCAGCCGCGGCTCCTTGCCCATCAGGGCAAGCCGCCCGGCGACAGGGTCCTGCCCCGCGGCCTGGAGCAGTTCGTCGATGAAACACTCGACCGCATAGGCGGTGTGGGTGTGCCCGACCGAGCGCCACCACAGGGTGGGCACTCCGACCTTTGCCGTGTGGACCTCGCAGCGGAAATCCGCGACGTCGTAGGGCAGCTCATTAGCGCCCTCGACCATCGTCGCGTCGATGCCGTTCTTCACGGTCATCGCCTCGAAGGGCGTGCCCAGGAAGAAGGACTGGCCGACGATGCTGTTGGTCCAGGCGGTGATCTTGCCGTCCTTCACCGCGCCGCGCAGGCGGTGGACGAAGAGCGGGCGGTAATGGCCGCCGATCAGGTCGTCCTCACGGGTCCAGACCAGCTTGACCGGCCGGTTGGGGCCGATCGCCTTGGCGCACATGGCCAGTTCCGCCGCCAGATGCTGGCTGACCTGGGCGCGCCGCCCGAAGGAACCGCCGGCCAGCATGGTCTCGAGCCTGACCGTCTCGGGCGGGAGACCGAGCACGGTGGCGATCGTCATGTGCTCGGTGGTCTGGAACTGGCTGCCGAAGCGGGCGAGCGCGCCCTGCGCGTTCCATTCGAGATAGCCGTCGAGGGGCTCCATCGGCGCATGGGCCAGATAGGGAAAGACGTATTCGGCTTCGATCACGCGCTCGGCCTTGGCGAGCACGGCCTGCGCATCGCCATGGTTTCCGGCGACGGTGCCCGGCGTGCGGGCCAGCGCGCGGTACTCGGCGATGAGTTCGGCGCTGCCGCGTGTCTCGGCTCCGCTCTCGTCCCAGACGACCTTCAACGCCTCGCGGCCCTTGATCGCCGGCCACATCCCCTGACCGTAGACGGCGACGCCCGAGCCGATCTGCTTGACGTCGACGACCCCCTTGATCTTGAGGGCCTCCGTCGCATCGAAGCTCGCCACCTTCCCGCCGAAGCGCGGCGGCCGGGCGACGACGACGGTCAGCATGCCGGGCGCGCTGATGTCGATGGTGAACTGCGCCTTGCCGCGGGCCTTGTCGGCACCGTCGATGCGCTTGACCGCACCCTCCTTGCCGATCAGCCGGTATTGGGCGGGTGACTTCAAGGGCGCGTCGGCCGGAGCCGGCAGCTTCGCAGCGGCCTCGGCGAACTCGCCGAAGCGGCCCTGCTTGCCCGATGCGTGCTTGAGCACGCCCGCCTCGATGGTGATCTCCCCGGCCGGCACCTTCCAGGCCTGGGCGGCGGCCTGCACCAGCATGATTCGGGCGGTCGCGGCTGCCTTGCGGATCTGGTCGAAGGAATTGGCCATCGCGGTGGAGCCGCCGGTGCCCTGCACGCCGAAGGCGAGGTTGGCATAGAGCTTGACGTCGGCGGGCGCGTGCTCGGCGCGCATCTGGCTCCAGTCGGCGTCCATCTCCTCGGCGACGAGTGTGGCAAGCCCGGTGAAGGGCCCCTGCCCGAACTCGATATGCTTGACGAGGACGGTGACGCTGCTGTCGGCCGCGACGCGGATGAAGGCGTTGGGCGCGAAGGTCGCGGCGCCGGGCGCCTGCTGGGCGCGCGCCGCCTTGGGCAGGTGGAGCGCGATGACGAGGCCGCCGGCGCCGGCCAGCAGAGAGCGGCGCGAGAGTGTGAGATCGTGGGCGGTCATGCTCAACCCTCCAGGGTGCGGGCGGCGGCGTGGATGGCCGTCCGGATGCGGGCGTAAGTGGCGCAGCGGCAGATGTTGCCGTTCATGGCGGCGTCGATGTCGCTGTCGCTGGGCTTGGGATTGTCCTTGAGCAGGGCCACCGCGCTCATCACCTGGCCGGACTGGCAATAGCCGCATTGCGGCACGTCGATTGTGTCCCAGGCAGCCTGGACCGCCCTCGCCTCCTTGCTGTCGAGCGCCTCGATCGTCGTCACCTTGCCATCGACCGCAGAGACGGGCGTCACGCAGGATCGCACGGGCTGCCCGTCGATCCAGACCGTGCAGGCGCCGCATTGGGCGATACCGCAGCCGAATTTGGTGCCGGTCAGGCCGAGATTGTCCCGGATCGCCCAGAGCAGGGGCGTGTCGTCGTCGACATCGACGCTGTGGGTGCGTCCATTGACGGTGAGTGTATGGGCCATGGCTGCCTCGTGGATGAATTACGATGTGAAGAAGCGGAACGTCGGTCTGTCGCGGGGGGTTATGTCAGAACCCGATCCGGCATAGCGTCCGACGGCGACCGCGGTGGCGATCAGCCGAATTGGACTGTTTGTATCAATTCAGTCCATTCAGTAGATCGCGCAAAGACTGGAATCCGTCAAGAGTGAGAATGGACGGCTCACGAGAATGTGCCCCGGCGCCGCACGACGAGGCGGTGACCCGGATCGAACAGATTGCCGACGCGGCGCTTCGCCGGTTTGCGCGCTATGGATTCAAGCGCAGTTCGATGGACGACATCGCGCGCGAGGCCGGCCTCGCCAAGGCGACGATCTATCTGCACTTCAAGGGCAAGGACGATGTCTTCCGGGCGATGATGGCGCGGTTTCTGGCGCAGGTCGCCGCCCGCTGCGAAGCCGTGATGGCGCAGCCCCTGCCCCTTCCCGACAAGCTTTCAGCGCTGATGCTCGCGCATTTCGGCGCAGGCTATGCCGCTTTCGGCGATGGCGAACATCTGCTCGAGCTCAAGACGGTGATGGCGAGCATCGCGACGCGGGAAGCGCAGGCTTTCGAGCACATCTTC
Source organism: Bosea sp. RAC05 (assembly GCF_001713455.1). Lineage (NCBI taxonomy): Bacteria > Pseudomonadati > Pseudomonadota > Alphaproteobacteria > Hyphomicrobiales > Alloboseaceae > Allobosea > Allobosea sp. RAC05. The sequence continues at coordinate 1,774,891 of NZ_CP016464.1, read as the reverse complement.
TGCAGCCATGCGACGGCGCTCCTGACGCAAGCGGCCGCCTCGGGAGAGGTCTCGCTGGGAGCGCTCAAGGCCGAACAGATCGTCGAAACGATCGCCCACGCGGCGATCGGCGCGAAGATGGGGCCGCAGCCGTCGCTGGAAACCTATCAAGCGAGGCTGCGCCAGATTGCGGCGCTTGCGGCCCAGGCCGTGGCGAGGCGGTAAAGCCGTCACCCGATGCGAGGCTGAAGGCGCCCCTGGCGTGCCGATGCCCTGGCGAGGCGCCGTACCGCTGCCCCGCCTCAGCCTTCCTTCGCCCGCACCGCGCCGAGCGCCGCCTGGGCGGCGGCCAGCCGCGCGATCGGCACGCGGAAGGGCGAGCAGGAGACGTAGTCGAGGCCTACGCTCTCGCAGAAACCGATCGAGGCGGGATCGCCGCCATGCTCGCCGCAGATGCCGAGCTTGATGTCGGGCCGGGCCTTGCGGCCGCGCTCGGCGGCCAGCTTCACCAGCTCGCCGACGCCCTCCTGGTCGATGGTGACGAAGGGGTCGGCGGCGAGGATGCCCTTGGCGGTGTAGGCGCCCAGGAAGGAGGCTGCGTCGTCGCGCGAGATGCCGAGCGTCGTCTGGGTCAGGTCGTTGGTGCCGAAGGAGAAGAACTCGGCGCTCTTGGCGATCTCCTCGGCGCGCAGCGCCGCGCGCGGCAGCTCGATCATGGTGCCGACCTGATAGGTCAGCTCGACCTTGCTCTCGGCGATGACCGCCTTGGCCATGGCGTCGATGCGCGCCTTGACGAGGTCGAGCTCGGCGACCCCCATGACGAGCGGCACCATCACCTCCGGGATCACGGCCTTGCCGGTCTCGCGGGCGGCGATGACCGCCGCCTCGAAGATGGCGCGGGCCTGCATCTCGGCGATCTCGGGATAGGCGATCGCGAGGCGCACGCCGCGGAAGCCGAGCATCGGGTTGAACTCGTGCAGCTCTGCGGCGCGGTGCTTCAGCGCCTCGGGCGTGACGCCCAGCGCCTGGGCGACGGCGGCGATCTCGGCCTCGCCATGCGGCAGGAACTCGTGCAGCGGCGGGTCGAGCAGGCGGATCGTCACCGGCAGCCCGCTCATGATGGTGAAGAGCTGGACGAAGTCCTGGCGCTGCATCGGCAGGAGCTTGGCGAGCGCGGCGCGGCGGCCCTTGTCGTCGGCGGCGAGGATCATCTCGCGCACGGACTGGATGCGGTCCGCCTCGAAGAACATGTGCTCGGTGCGGCATAGCCCGATGCCCTCGGCGCCGAACTCACGGGCGGTGCGAGCGTCGTCGGGCGTCTCGGCATTGGCGCGGACCTTGAGGCGGCGGACGGCGTCGGCCCAGCCCATCAGCGTCGCGAATTCGCCGGAGAGCTCCGGCTTCTGCATCTTGACCTCGCCCAGCAGCACCTGGCCGTTGCCGCCGTCGATGGTGAGGACGTCGCCGGCCTTCAGCACGGTCTGGCCGACGGTGAGCGTGCCCTTGGCATAGTCGACGCGGATCTGCCCGGCGCCCGAGACGCAGGGCTTGCCCATGCCGCGCGCCACCACCGCCGCATGGGAGGTCATGCCGCCGCGGGTGGTCAGGATGCCTTCGGCGGCGTGCATGCCGTGGATGTCTTCCGGCGAAGTCTCGACGCGCACCAGGATAACCTTGCGGCCCGCCTTGCGGGCATTCTCGGCCTCGTCGGAGTTGAAGACGATCTCGCCGGCGGCGGCACCGGGCGAGGCCGGCAGGCCGGTCGTCAGGACGCGGCGCTCGGCCTTGGGGTCGATCATCGGATGCAGGAGCTGGTCGAGCGCGCCGGGCTCGACGCGGCCGACCGCCTCCTGCTGCGTGATCAGGCCCTCCTGGGCGAGTTCGACCGCGATCCGCAGCGCCGCCTTGGCGGTGCGCTTGCCGGAGCGGGTCTGCAGCATCCAGAGCTTGCCCTCCTGGATGGTGAACTCCATGTCCTGCATGTCGCGATAATGCTTCTCGAGGATGCCGTAGATTCGGCAGAGCTCGGCATAGGCCTCCGGCATCGCCCTTTCCATCGAGGGCTTGTCGGAACCGGCCTCCTTGCGGGCGGCCTCGGTGATGTCCTGCGGGGTGCGGATGCCGGCGACGACGTCCTCGCCCTGCGCGTTGATCAGGAACTCGCCATAGAGCGCGTTCTCGCCGGTCGAGGGATTGCGGGTGAAGGCGACGCCGGTGGCCGAGGTGTCGCCCATGTTGCCGAACACCATCGACTGGACGTTCACCGCCGTGCCCCAGGCGGCGGGGATGTTGTTGAGTTCGCGATACTTGATCGCGCGTGCGTTCATCCAGGAGGAGAAGACGGCGCCGACCGCGCCCCAAAGCTGGGCCCGCGGATCCTGCGGGAAGTCGCTGCCGAGCGCCTTCTTCACGATGTCCTTGTACTTGCCGACGAGAACCTTCCAGTCCTCGGCGCCGAGATCGGTGTCGAGATGCAGGCCCTTGCGCTCCTTGTAGTCCTCGAGCGCCTCCTCGAAATGCCCGTGATCGACGTCGAGCACGACGTTGGAATACATCGTGATGAAGCGGCGATAGCTGTCCCAGGCGAAGCGGGCGTCGCCCGAGGCCTGGGCGACGGCCTCGACGGTGACGTCGTTCAGGCCGAGATTGAGGACGGTGTCCATCATGCCCGGCATCGAGGCGCGGGCGCCGGAACGGACCGAAACGAGCAGCGGGTTGGCGGGATCGCCGAAGGTCTTGCCGGTCAGGCGGCCCATCTCGGCGAGCGCGGCCTGGGCCTGCGCCTCGAGCTCCGGCGGGAACTGCTTGCCGTTGTCGTAATACCAGGTGCAGACCTCGGTGGTGATGGTGAAGCCGGGTGGCACGGGCAGGCCCAGATTGCTCATCTCGGCGAGGTTCGCGCCCTTGCCGCCGAGCAGGTTCTTCATGCCCGCCTCACCTTCGGCCTTGCCGTCGCCGAAGGTATAGACCCATTTCCCGCCAGCCATCGTCCCAGCCCCTTCACGTCACGACCGACCATGCGCAAGAACGCAGCCGCCGGCGAATGGTTCGCGTGCGCCGCAACAAAGGCGCAGCGGCGTGGTCATGCCGAAAAGCGGATGAACAATCAATGAGCCGAAAGGGTCGGGGCCGCGCCGTGCGGCGTCAGCGGCCCACCGCCCTCGCTTTCTTGGGCCAGCGCAGGGGCCAGGTGACGATCCGGTCCGGCACGTCCTCATCGGGGACGTCGTCCTCGCTCGCATAGACACGGCCGCGGACCGCGACACCGGCCTCGACCACCGTCTCCGGGTCGCCCGAGACCAGCGGGTGCCACCAAGGCAGGTCGCGCCCCTCGGCCACCAGCCGATAGGCGCAGGTCGGCGGCAGCCAGGGCAGCGTGCGGACGTCATGCGGCGTCAGCGTCACGCAGTCGGGCACCTTCGTCGAGCGGTTGACGTAGTCCTTGCAGCGGCAGGTGTCGGCATCGAACAGGCGGCAGCCGATATCCGTCGCCAGGATGGCGTCGGTGTCCTCGTCCTGCAGCTTGACCAGACAGCAGCGGCCGCAGCCGTCGCAGAGCGATTCCCACTGCTCGCGATTCATCGCCTCGAGCGGGGTGGTGCGCCAGAAGGGCTCGTCGGGGTTGGGATCGTCGACCATGGGGCCTTATGCGATGGAGCCGGCCGGGATGGAAGCGCGGGCGGTTATGCATCCGTCGCCGGCCCTGACTCGTATCCGGGCTGCGTGCCGAAACGGAACAGGCGCCGTGGCAAGGAATCTGCTGTTCCTGCCAAAATGCGGCGGGCCTCTTACGCCGCGGCGAAGAGACGATATGTACTCGGCAGCCGGCCGGATTATGGTGGCGGGCTGACGGGAGCGCGGCAGGGCTAGGCCATCGACTTCCAGGTCGACGGCTCTCATCGGGATGCCAGGACGGCGATGGAGTTCAGGAAGACAGGCTGGACGACCCGACTGAAGCGCTTCGCGCTGGCGGTCGACTCATGGGCCGACGCCGGCCTGTGGGGCGCTGCGCGCCGCGCCGGCGAACTCTACGAGCGCATCCGCAGCTTCATGGACCGGCTGACCGTCACCGGCGGGCAGAGGCTCGCGGCCGAGTTCGCCAGCGAGGGGCTGAATGTCGGCATCGCCGGCTCGCTGGTCGTGCTGGCGCTCGCCATCCCCTCCTTTCACGAGGGACGCGAGGAGGCGCTGAAGCACCAGGTCTTCGCCGTCACCTTCCTCGACCGCTACGGCGCCGAACTCGGCCATCGCGGCGCGCGGCACGATGACTCGCTGAAGCTGGAGGAGATGCCGGACCATCTGCTCAAGGCGGTTCTGGCGACGGAAGACCGCCGCTTCTACGACCATTTCGGCATCGACCTGATCGGCACGCTGCGCGCCGTGACCGTCAATGCGCGCGCCTCCGGCGTCGTGCAGGGCGGCTCCTCGCTGACGCAGCAGCTCGCCAAGAACCTCTTCCTGACCAACGAGCGCTCGCTCGACCGCAAGATCAAGGAAGCCTTCCTGGCGATCTGGCTCGAGCAGCGGCTGACCAAGAACGAGATCCTGAAGCTCTATCTCGACCGCGCCTATATGGGCGGCGGCACCTTCGGGGTGGCGGCGGCGGCCGAGTACTATTTCGGCAAGTCGGTGCGTGACGTCACGCTGGCCGAGGCCGCGATGCTGGCCGGGCTGTTCAAGGCCCCGACCAAATACGCCCCCCACGTCAACCTGCCCGCAGCGCGCGCCCGCGCCAACGACGTGCTCAACGCCATGGTCGATGCCGGCTTCATGACGGCGGGTCAGGTCGACAGCGCCAAGCGCAACCCCGCCACGCCGATCGACCGGCGCCGGGACACCAGCCCGGACTATTACCTGGACTGGGCCTTCGACGAGATCCGCCGCCTCGCCGACGACGGCAAGATCGGCCCCGATCGGGTGCTGACGGTGAAGACGCCGCATGATCCGGCCATTCAGGAACGGGCCGACGAGGCGATCGAGTCGATTCTGCGCCAATATGGGCCAGGCTACCGTGCCAAGCAGGCGGCGACGGCGGTCCTCGAGACGGACGGCGCGGTGCGCGCGCTGGTCGGCGGGCGCGATTATGGCGCCAGCCAGTTCAACCGCGCGACCGCGAGCCTGCGGCAGCCCGGCTCGTCCTTCAAGCCCTTCGTCTACGCGGCGGCGATGCAGGCGGGGCTCTACAAGCCGAACACGGTCGTCAGCGACCGGCCGGTCTGCATCGGCAACTGGTGCCCCAACAATTACGGGCGCTCCTTCGCGGGCTCGATGCCGCTGACGGTGGCGCTGGCGAAGTCGATCAACACGATCCCGGTGCAGATGTCGATCGCGCTCGGCCAGGCCACCGGCGAGACGCATGTCGCGCGCGCGGCCCGGATCGGGCGGCTGAAGATCATCGAGACCAGCCGGGCGATGGGCCTCAACTCGCCTCTGACCGACACCGTGTCGCTGCCGATCGGCGCGGCCGAGGTCACGGTCCTCGACATGGCGGCGGGCTATGCCGTCTTCGCCAATGGCGGCCAGCGCGCGCGGCCCTATGCGGCGATCGAGATCCGCAACTCGCATGGCGACGTCATCTACCGGCATGACCGCGACGAGCCGGAAGCGGCCCGCGTGCTGAGCACGCAGGTGGCGCAGGACATGAACTTCATGCTGTCGAAGGTGCCGACCGAGGGCACGGGCCGGCGCGCCGCTCTGGAGGGTGTCGTCACCGCCGGCAAGACCGGCACGACCAACGGCTACAAGGACGCCTGGTATGTCGGCTACTCCGGCAACCTCGTCGGCGCGGTCTGGTACGGCAACGACGATTCGTCGGAAACCGCGAACATGACCGGCGGCTCGCTGCCGGCCATGACCTTCAAGGAGATCATGCAGTTCGCCCATCGCGGGCTCGAGCTGAAGCCGATTCCGGGTGTGGCGCCGCCGGACCCCAAGGCCGCGACGGTCGCGAAGGCGCAGGTCCCCGCGGCCGCCACCGCGGCCGGTTCGGGGCCGGGTGCCGGCCACATGCCGCGGCAGTCCTTCGAGGTGCTGTCGGCGGTGGGCGCGATGTTCAAGACGATCGAGCCCCCCCGCCGCGCCACCACCCCCGTGCAGGTCGGCATCCGCGACGTGTCCGCGTCGGGCGGCAACAGCGCCATCCGCTGACCGCGGCGGGCGTCCGGTTGACGGGCCGGCGCCGGCTGGTTCAACTCGCGCGCCGTCCCCCGCGGACGGTCGCTTCCGAAGGCAGGGCATTGCGAGTCGTCCATCTGGCCTATGTGATTGCGCTCGGCGCCGGGCTGGGGCTGGCCTCGGCCCATTTCGCCGTGGCCGGGCGGCCTCTGCTCGGGATGGTCGAGATCGGCCCCTGGGCGGCCTGGCCCCGGAGCGGCAGCCGCGACATCGACCCCTATCTGCGGGCCTATCTCGCCCGCGGCGTGCATCTGCCGCTGGGCGCGGGCGAGGGGCTCGAGCTGATCGCCGAGCGGGACGACGAAGGCCGCGGGCTCGATGGGCGCTGCCGTTATCGGCTCACCGGCCAGATCCCGACGACGCGCGGCTGGACGCTGAGCGTCACCGACTCCGACGGGCGCGCTTTCCGCCTGCCGCTCGACCGCAGCGGCTTCACCGACGCCGAGGTGGTGCGCGCAGAAGACGGCGGCTTGCGCATCGCGGCAGCCTCCTGGCCCCAGGCCGGCGACTGGCTCCCCCTCCCGGCGAGCGGACGCTTCCAGTTCCGCCTGCGGCTCTACGACACGCCGATCGCCACCCAGGCCGGCGAGACGCGGGCGGAGAGCCTGCCGCGCATCGCCCGGATCGACTGCTCATGAGCGCCGCCGACCCGACGCTGGAGCCCCGGAGAACACCGGCCGCAGGACGGATCCCGCTGGCGGCGCGTCTCGGCGCCTCGCTGCGCAGCCTGCTGCTGGCGACCGCCGCCGGTCTCGTGCTCGCCGGCATCGTCCATATCGTCACCATCCTGATGATCCCGGCCCTCTCGACCAGCGACGCCGCCCATGCCTATGGCACGCTCGGCACCGGCGGGCAGGCCGAGCTGATCGCCAGCGATCCGCGCGGTCTGCCGCTGCCGCGCGAGGCCGATCCCGCGACCGTCACCGCCATCTGCAGCTATGACCTCCGCCCCGGGCCGATGCGGGTCGTCGCCCGCGTCGGCACGCTGCCGCTCGGCCTGACGCTGCATCGCCAGGGCGGCGGGGTCGTCTACGCGATCACCGACCGCGCCGCTGTGCGCGGTGTCGTCGAGTTCGTGGTGATGACGGAGGAGCAGCGCGACGAACGCGTCGCGCGTGACGAGGAGGGCGAAGCCGCGCGCGAATTGCGGGTCGTCTCGGACAGCGAGCAGGGTCTCATCGTCGTGCGCGTGCTGGCGCGCCTGCCGTCGGACCGGGCCGATGCCGAGGCCCTGGCGAGCGGCGTCGCCTGCGGCATGGCGGACTGAACCTCAGCCCTTGTAGACGACCGGCGCCTTGTCGCCCTCGCCCCCGAAGACGCCGATCAGCGGCATCTTGCACAGCGGGCCGGCCTCGGCCTCCAGCGCCATGATGGCCCGCTCGGCCCGGATCGCCTCCCGCGACGGCATCTCGACCACGAGATTGGCGAGCGCGTAGCGATAGCTTTCGATGCGGAAGCCGACACGCTCGCAGACCCAGAGGATCAGCCCCTCGTTCTCGACGACGCGGGCCTGGGCCGGATCGATCTGCGAGGGCGCGACTTCGGGCGAGCTCTCGGCCGTCCGCATCCGCACGCGGTCCGCCGCCACGACGCGCATGGCGTTGGCGCGGAACGGCCCGATCAGGAGGCGGTCGGCATTGGCGTCCTCGGCGAGGCGGGCATAGCGCGAGGCCTGCGAGGCGAAGGAGCCGCCGGTCAGGGCGTTGAAATAGTCGGACTTCGCGCTGGACTGCATCTGGGCCGGCAGGATGCGCGCATGGGCGAGGTCGGAGACGCGGCGCTGGAAGGTGCTTTTCTCGTGGCTCGGCATGACGAAGCGCCAGGCGCGGTCGCGCAATTGCTCCTCATCGTCGGTGAAGCGGAAATGCGAGGCGGCCTCGCCCCGCGCCGTCGCCGACCAGAAGCCGGCCTGCGGCGCCAGCACCTGGCTGAAGATGTCCTGCCGCGGGCGGCCGAGATCGCCGGTGCACGCGCCCGTGGCGAGCAGCACAGACAGGGCCGCGGCCCGCGCAGCGGGTCCGCCTGCAAGACGCGCGAGCTGCGTCACGCCGGCTGCCGGGCGCTGGTCGCCTTCTTGGCCCGCTTCGGACGGCCGGCGCTTGTGGCCAGTGCGCGCGAGCGCCGCCGCACCACCGGATCGGCGGCAACGGGCTCGGCCTCACGCTCGTAGCGGACGCCGGTGAAAAACAGGATCGCCGCGGCCTCCGGACGCTCGGTCCGGGCTTGCGGCGATTGCGTCCGCAGCCGGGACGCGAGGGAGATGACGACGGCCATGATGCGCCTCCATGCCTTGGCGCCTTGGATGTGGGTCGCGGGAGATCGCTCTCCGGTTCACATCAGGCCCGGACATGGTTAACGCCCTCTTAAAGGCTCGGGGATTACTGTCGCTTCGAGCCCAGAATCACAGTCGAGAAGCCCATGCCGTCGCGCATTTCCGCCGAAATCGCCCAGCTCGCCCGCCTCGCGCGCGATGGCGGGCTCGATCTCACCCAGGTCTCGCTGCGGGTGAAGGCGGATTTGCTGATGTCGACGCCCCAGCCCGCCCCGGACGATCTCGCGGCGTTCGGGGAGATGGCCGCCACGCTGATGCCGGGCGTGGACGAGGCCACCGCCGTCATCCTCGCCCGCAAGATCGCGGCCTGGCCGCACGCGCCGGCGCCGGCCCTGGTAGCCCTTCGCGCCCGTGGCGGTGCCGTGCTCGCCGCCCTGATCCGGCATGGCCTGCAGCTCGGACCGGCCGAGATGGAAGATGTCGCAGTGCAGCCCGACAGCCGGCTGGCCTTGGCGCTGGCGGAGCGCAGCGACGTGACGGCCACCGCCGTGCTGATCCTGGTCGAGCGCGAGGACCGGGCGATCGACTTCGCTTTGATGATGAATGCCGCGGTGGCGCTGCCGCGTGTCGCGCTCGACCTGCTGGTCGCGCGGGCGCGGCGCGACGCCGGCTATGCCCAGCCGCTCCTGGCGCGGCGCGACGTGTCGAGCGTCGACATCGCGCCCCTCTTCCTCGCGGCCGGTCCCGAGCGGCGGCTGGCGATCCTCGATTCGCTGGCGGCGCTCGAGACGCTGACGCCCTCCGAGCGGCGTCCGGCCGTGCCGGGCGAGGTCTTCGCCGGCTGGCTCGCCATGGCGGCGGATGACCAGGCCAGTGCGTTTCAGGCGGTCTCCGGGCATCTCGGCGGCGGAGCCATGCTGGCGGAGGCGATGGCGGCCGACACCTCGCGCGATCTCGCGGCGCTGGCCCTGACCGCAGCCGGCGCCAGTGTCGAGGACGCGACACGGTTCCTGATCCGCCTGGGCGACGAGGCGGCGCATTCGGTCGAGCGCATTTTCGCGGTGGTCGCGCTGATGCGCAGCGTCCGGCCGGCCGTGGCGCTGCGGCTGGTCGCGCAGGTCGGCGGCATCGCCACGACGCCGCTGGCCCGCAAGGGGCAGCATCAGCCGGCGATGGATGCCAGCGGCACGCCGCAGCGGCCCGGGACCGCCCGGCAGGAGCCGGCGGGCAGCGCCAGCGAGATCCTCCGCAAGATCGGCCTCAAGCGCGAGCGCCGCTGAGAGTCACCGCGCGGCGGCTCCTCCGGCGATGGCCGCGATCAGCCCTCGACCAGATCGAGCCTCGGGTCACCCGCGCGGTTCTCGATCTCGACCAGCCAGAGATCGGAATCGAAGCGCAGTTCGCGCGCGACCCTGTCCTCGACGCTGCCGGGATCGGAGTCGAGGACGAGCTGGAAGCGGCGGATGCCGTCATCCTCGGCGAGGGACTGCGGCGCCGGCCCGTAGAGCGCGGCGGTTCGGTCGAGCCGGTCGAGCTTGACGAAAATCGCGCCGGCCTCGGCCGCGCCGCGTCGCCGCAGCACCGCGACGAGCCCGTCATGCGCGGCCTGGCGCAGATAGGCCGAAACCCAGAAATCGCTGGTCAGGCGCGCCATCGGCCGCGTGTCCTCCGCGCCCGTCAGTTCTCGGCGCTGCGGCGCTGGTTCGACGAGCGGGCCTGCGTGACACCGCGCACCTCCGCCGGCGGGCGGATGTCGGCGCCGTTGATCAGATCGGCGATCGGATCGCGCGGGGCGGGTGCGCTGGCGCGAGCCGCCGGAGCGGGCGTGGGCGCAGGCGCGGTTCGCGCCACATTGGTCACGGCCGCCGGCGGGCGAGCGCCCGCCTCGCGCGGCGACTGCGACAGGTCGACCGGCCGCGTCGGCGGGATCGGTGCCGCCACGCCCGAGGTGGGAGTCGCAGCCGGCTGAGCCTGGACCGGGGAAGCCGGCGTCTCGGAGCGCATCGCCTGGCGCGGCGCCGGCGAACCCGACGGCGCGGAGACCATCGGCGCGGGATGTCGCGCCTGCTGCAGCAGCAGCGCGTTGGCCAGGATCATCGCGGCCACGCCGGCGAAGAACAGGAACATCAGGGCCCGGCCGGGGCGACGCAGCGCCAGCCGGCCGACACGGCCGAGCCAGCCCGCCTTGCGGCGCGCCGGTGGGGCCGAGGGCGCCGCTCGCCGAACGGGAGCGGAGAGCGAGACGCTGGAGTGGGCGCGGGCGGCGATCGTGGACATGCGGCTGGCTCTGCTGTCAGGCGGTCAGACGGAAGGGTGTCTTGCTTTCGAGGCCCCGGCGCGGGGCGCGGGCGAAGGTCGCGATCCGGACAGGCTGCGAGGCGTCGGCGACGCCGCCGACCGGCAGGCGCACGGAAACCCGCGTGCCGACGCCCGGCGCGCTCTCGATGGTGAGCCGCCCGCCATGGAGGCCGACCAGCCCCCGCACGACGGAGAGGCCGAGGCCCGTGCCCTCATAGGCGCGGTCGTAGGAGCCTTTGGCCTGGAAGAAGGGATCGCCGAGGCGCGGCAGGTCCTGGGCGGAGATGCCGATGCCCGTATCCGACACGGAGAGGTCGACGACATCGCCGTCCCGCACCACCGCGAGCACGACGCGGCCGCCGGCCGGGGTGAACTTGATCGCGTTGGAGAGCAGGTTGATCACGACCTGCTTGAGGGCGCGGCGGTCGCCCTGCACCAGCGGCAGGTCGGGCCCGGCGACCCGCTCGAGGTCGATGCCGCCGGCCTCCGCCCGCAGCGTCATCAGCGCCAGGCAGTCGCGCGTCATCTCGGTCAGGTCGAGCGGCTCCTGGTCGATCGTCATCGTCCCGCTCTCGATCTTGGAGATGTCGAGCAGCGTGTTGACGACGTCGAGCAGGTGATGGCCCGAGCTGTGGATGATCCGCGCATAATCGAGCCGCTTCTCGGCATCGAGCCAGGGCTGGCCCTCATGGGTCAGCATCTCGGAAAAGCCGATGATCGCATTGAGGGGCGTGCGCAGCTCGTGGCTGACGGTGGCGAGAAACCGGCCCTTGACGTCGCTGGCCTTGACGGCCTCGGCATGGTCGCGGGCCTGCTCTTCTTCGTGGGCGCGACGGGTGGTGATGTCGCGCGTGACGCAGACCACGGCGGCGCTGTCGCCGGGCGCGGCGGTGTCGATGCGGCAAGCCTGCATCTCGAGCCAGCGCGAGACCGGATGCTGGCGCTCGCCGTCCTGCGGCATGAACAAGGTGCGGAAACAGGCCGTGGCGGAACCGCTGCCATGGGCGGCGTCGCTCAGCGCCTTCAGGAAGAGCGGGCGGTCCCCGACATGGACGCGCTCGAACAGGCCGCGTCCATGCAGGTCGCGCGGCTCGGCGCCGGCGAGGCTGCGGGCCGCCGCACTGGCGAAGACGACGGCACCGTTCGCATCGTGCCAGGTGACGAGGTCGCCGACATGGTCGAGCAGCAGCTGGGCCCGCTGGTCGGCCGCCCGGTGCTCGCGCAACTCCTCGCGCCGCCGCAGCAGGAAGCCGACGGCGACCGCCATCGCCTGCAGAATGGCAAGCATGACCAGAACCGGCATCATCTCGCGCGACCAGTCGGCCTGCCCGGCGAAGATGCCGGCATGGTCGAGCAGCATGACGCCGACCAGGGCCACCGCGGCGATGCCGCCGGCCCGCGCGACATAGGGGCGCGTGCCGAAGAACATGGCTTCCGCCGGGACGGCGGCAAGCCAGAGCAGCAGCGGAGACGCCGCGCCCCCGGTCATTCCGGCGAGCGCGGCAATGAAGAGCGCCAGCGCCGCCGCCGAGATGCAATGGGCGATGTCGAGCCGGCCGGTCCGCGAGAGGGTGACGACCGCCAGCAGCGGCAGGGCCGCCGCCACGAGGATCGCGGTCTCCAGCATGCCGAGCGTGCCGCGCCAGGCGAGATAGGCCGGCGCCAGGCCGAGCGCGACGGCGCCGACGAGCAGGCGCGTCAGGATGAAGCGCTCATGCCGCATGCGCTCCAGCGAATGGGGCAGCACGGATGCGTGCACCATCGCCGCCACCTGTGTCCTGACCGCCTGCAACTTCATGGGGAACGCAACGCCTGATCGCCGCGAGCGGTTCGCTCGCTTGCGGCCACTGTCGCCAGCGCGGTTTAAGCGGGCCTTAAAGCCAAGCCGCTCCGCCTCCTGCGCAGCCCTCCAAAAGGTGGGCATTCTCTCGTCTTTTCAGTATGTTGACCTACCCAACGTTACGGCAGCGCGACAGTTCCGTTGTTTGTCGGCAGGGTGAACGGAAGCTGAAGATCGCCCGCGGCCTTTGACCGTCGCGAATGACGCGATTTTTCCGGACCCGGCGCTATGCTCCGGACGGGTTGAGGCTCGGGCGAGCCTCTGTCGAGACGGGGTTCCGATGGCCTATATCCTGCGCAGTCTGGCGGTGATCGGCGTGATCGCGCTGCACTCGCCCGTTCACGGCGAGCGTTCGCAGGAGCACGATACTGCCGCGACGGCGCGCCGGGTCGCGGCCAGCCTGCCCCGCGTCGATGCGCCCGCCGCGATGTCGAGCCTCACCGCGGCGCGGGAAGCGGCCCAGATCTTCGCCGGGCTCGACCCCGAAACGCGCCAGCGCCTGATCGAGATGGCGGCCGCCGCCGCGACGGGCCAGGCCACGCGCACGACGCGCTGACACGCCGCAAGGCCGGCGGCCACGGCGCGCTTGACGACATCGCGCGACACGCCGAAGAGAGGCCATGAGCACCAGCCTGGACGAGATCGTCGCCAATTTCGACCTGCTCGAGGAGTGGGACGACCGCTACCGCTACCTGATCGAACTCGGCAAGAGCCTGGCTCCCCTGCCGGAGGAAGCCCATAACGAGGCCAACAAGGTGCGCGGCTGCGCCAGCCAGGTCTGGCTGGACTCGCAGGCCGAAGCGGGACCGGGCCCGCAGACGCGGCTGTCCTTCCGAGGTGATAGCGACGCCCATATCGTGCGCGGGCTGGTGGCGCTGACGCTGGCGATCTATTCCGGCCGCACCGCCGCCGAGATCATCGCGACCGATGCCTTCGCCACCTTCGAGAAGCTGGGGCTGGCGGCGCATCTGACGCCGCAGCGCTCGAACGGCGTCCGCTCGATGATCGAGCGGATCAAATCCGATGCGCGCGAGGCCGCGGCCGGCTGACCTGTCCGGCCTCAGCCGGCCCGGCCGGTCAGGATAGCGGGCCGCGCGCCCTCCTCCCGCCAGATGGATGGCAGGGTCCGCGCCGGCCCGCGCGTCGCCCCGAGGCCGTAATGCGCGACCAGCGCCTCCAGCGCGAGGCGCAGCACCACCTTGGCCGAGCGCGCCGGCCAGCCGCGCTCGCGCTCGACCGCGTCCAGCCCCTTGAGAAAGCCGCAGACGTCGATCGCCAGCCCCGAGAGTTGCGGTCCGAGCCGGTCGCAGGCCAGCCGGACTCGCTGACGCGCCGCCAGCGCGGAATCGGAGGCTGCCGCCGGCCCGCGGCTTCCGGCGCCGCGACCGTCGGGCACCAGCGACGCATCCCAGTTCATGGTGGTGCGCGGCATCAGGCGCGCGAGCGTCCAGTCTGCCCGGAAGCGCTCGCCGGCGGCGAATTCCTCGTCCGAGATCTGCGGCTTGCCGTCCCGGCCCGGCCGGCGATGCAGCCACAGCAGCGGGCTTTCGCGGGTGTCCAGCATCACGGTCTCGGAGCGGCCGTCGCGTTCGATCACGGCCGGGACGATGGCGGGGCGATCCGCGGGCGCCCCTTGCAGCGCATGCAGGCGTCGCCCCTCCCCCTGCCCGGTCCAGACCGCATGGCCTTGCGCGGCGAGGGCATCGGCCGCCGCCTTCGGGACGAACCCGGCTCCGAGCGTCGCGCCCCCGCCGCCGCGGTAGAGGCCGATCCGCCCGCAGCCGAGCGGCGAGAGCCGGGCGAAGGCGCCCGGCTGGGCCAGATGCCGCCGCAGCCGGGCCGCAGCCGCCTCGATGTCCTCCCTGCTCTCCGGCGCCGTCACGAGCAAACCTCCTCTGTCGGCATGGCCCCCAGCGCGCCCGTCAGCGCCAGCAGCCCGGCCTCGAGCGCCGCGAGGGCGAACTCCTCGGTGGGGTCATCGCGGCGGTCCTCGATCCGCGCGCAGGCGTGGCGCACCGTCGTCCGATCCCGGCCGAAGCAGATTCCGACGCGGCTCAGCGTCAAACCGAAGGCGACATGGGCGAGATACATCGCCGTCTGGCGGGCCAGCGCCACGCGCGGGTGCCCTCGCCCTGGGGTGCGCAGGATCGCCGCGGGGAGATGGGCGGTCGCCGCGACCGCCACTTCGGCCAGGCGCGCGCAGGCGGCCTGGCGCAGCGGGTCACTCCTGTCAGCTCTCGACATGTTCATTGTTTGTTCTCTGCATGAGACCAGCCTGGGCCGGCGATGACGATCAGCAATGCATGAAAATATTCCTATGACAAGTGCCCTCACCGCGAAGGGGGGCGCTATCCCCGGGGGCCGGACCGGACACGAAAAATGCCGCCGGCGAACCGGCGGCTTTTCGAAAACCTCGCGAGGCCCCCTTGCGGAGGGCGCGCGCCTCAGCGGCGCTTGCGACGCTGCTGGCCCAGGCCCATCTTCTTGGCGAGCTGCGAGCGGGCTTCGGCATAGTTCGGCGCCACCATCGGGTAGTCCGGCGGCAGGCCCCACTTCTCGCGGTACTGCTCGGGCGACATGTTGTACTGCGTGCGCAGATGGCGCTTGAGCGACTTGAACTTCTTTCCGTCCTCGAGGCAGATCAGATAATCGGCCGTGATCGACTTCTTGACCGGAATCGCCGGGCGGGGCGCCTCGGCCGGCACCACGGGGGCGACACCGCTGACGACACGGCTCAAGGCAGCGTGAACATCGTTGATCAGCGCAGGCAGATCCGACGCCGGAACAGAGTTGTTCGAAACATAGGCCGAGACGATATCCGCCGTCAGCTCGATATAATCCGATCCTTCGTTGTCTGCCATGGCGGCGCCACTCCCTGATACATTCGGCGAGATGATACGTTTGTGGAAGGCATTACTGCTGTGAACGCCTTGTGCGATCCCGACCAAGAGCACCCGAACACTAACGACTCAGACACGAGCTCGGCGGACCGTTACGCTCCCTGTAGTCCATGACCTATCCACCCGCAAGCGATCGGGCGGCTGCGAATACGATTTATCCATTCCAAATATTGCTATGCCGTCAGAAGATCATGGTATCGGCGCCGCCGCGGGTGGCGCATCTGCCGCTGCGGCATGATCTTGCCAGTCGCGCGGCCGCTCTCTACCTGTCGGAGCCTCCGCCTGAAGGAACCGTCGTCGATGCGCTCGAACTCCCGCCCCGGCTCCAGAACCAGCGCCACCAAACGGGTCAGCGCGCCCCGCGCCGACGTGCGGACCAAGACGACGCATGTTCACAACGTCACCCTGCAGGACGATTATGACTGGCTGCGGGCGCCCAACTGGAAAGAGGTGCTGCGCGACCCCCAGGCGCTTCCGGCCGATATCCGCCGGCATCTCGAGGCCGAGAACGCCTATTCCAAGGCGCTGATGGCGCCGACGCGCACGCTGCAGCGCGAATTGGTCAAGGAGATGCGCGGGCGCCTCAAGGAAGACGACAGCAGCGTGCCGCAGCCCGACGGGCCGTATCTCTACTATTCGCGCTACCGGAAGGGCGGCGAGCATCCGCTGATCTGCCGCAAGCCGCGCTCGGGCAAGGGCCGCGAAACGATCATGCTCGACGCCGATGCGCTCGCGGACGGCAAGGACTTCTTCGATCTCGGCGACGCGGCGCACAGCCCCGACCACGGCCTGCTCGCCTGGAGTGCCGACGAGGCGGGCTCCGAGCTGCACCGGATCCGCGTGCGCGACCTCGCCACCGGGGAGGACCGGCCCGACATCGTGCCCGACACGACCGGAGAGGTCGTCTGGGCGGCCGACAGCCGCGCCTTTTTCTATGTCGGGGTCGATGCCGATCACCGCCCGTCCCGGGTGCTGCGCCACCGCCTGGGCGAGAGCGCCGACCAGGATACCCTGCTGCACGAGGAGAGCGATGCCGGGATGTTCGTCGACATCGACGAGACCCAGTCCGGCCGCTTCCTGCTGATCTCGATCAACGATCACGAGACGTCGGAAATCCGGCTGCTCGACCTCACCGTGCCCGACGCGGTGCCGGTGACGATCGCGCCTCGGGCGGTTGGCCGCGAATACGATGTCGACCATCTCGGCGACGCGCTGCTGATCCGGACCAACGCCGACGGGGCCGAGGACTTCAAGATCGTGACCGCGCCGGTGGCCGATCCGAGCCCCGGGAACTGGCGCGATCTGGTTGCGCATCGGCCGGGCTGCCTGATCCTGAGCCATCTGTGCCTGCAGGGCCGGTTGATCCGGCTGGAGCGCGAGAACGGACTGCCGCGCATCGTCATCCGCGACATGGCCTCGGGAGCCGAGAGCAGCATCGCCTTCGACGAGGAGGCCTATGGGCTGGGGCTCGACGCCGGCTACGAGTTCGAGACCGAGACGCTGCGCTTCATCTACGCCTCGATGGCGCGCCCGGCCGAGACCTATGACTACGACATGGCCAGCGGTGTGCGTGTTCTGCTGAAGCGGCAGGAGGTTCCCTCCGGCCATGATCCGGCCGACTACCGGGTGCGGCGCATCTTCGCCAGGGCGAAGGACGGTGAAGAGGTGCCGGTCTCGATCCTGCATCGCGCCGACACGCCGCTCGACGGTTCGGCGCCCTGCCTGCTCTATGGCTACGGCTCCTATGGCTCGGCGATGTCGGCGTCGTTCCGGACGCGACCGCTGAGCCTCGTCGATCGCGGCTTCGTCTATGCCATCGCCCATGTCCGGGGCGGCACCGACAAGGGCCGGCGCTGGTATCTCGACGGCAAGCGCGAGAAGAAGACCAACACCTTCACCGATTTCATCGCGGCGGCCGACGCGCTGGCCGATGGCGGCTTCACCGCGCGCGGCCGCATCGTCGCGGAGGGCGGCAGCGCGGGCGGCATGCTGATGGGGGCGGTCGCCAACATGGCCCCTCGCCTCTTCGCCGGCATCATCGCCGAAGTGCCCTTCGTCGACGTGCTGAACACGATCCTCGACGACACGCTGCCGCTGACGCCGCCGGAATGGCCCGAATGGGGTGATCCGATCCGCGACATCGCCGCCTTCGAGACGATCCGCAGCTATTCGCCCTATGACAACGTCAAGGCCCAGGCCTATCCGCCGATCCTGGCGATGGGGGGGCTGACCGATCCGCGCGTGACCTACTGGGAGCCGGCGAAATGGGTCGCCCGGCTGCGCGCCACGATGACCGGTGGCGGGCCGGTGCTGCTGCACACCAACATGGACGCCGGACATGGCGGCTCGGCGGGGCGCTTCGACTCGCTCAAGGAGACCGCGCTGGCCTATGCCTTCGCGATCCGGGCCGCAGGCGAAGGCTGGCCGCAGGCCGATGCCGACGCCTGAGCCCGGAGGCGGGCTCGGTCAGCTGCCGAGCCGGGTCTTCTCGCTGGCGAGATAGATCTTGAGCTCGTCCATCGAGGCGAAGCTGTAATCGCCATCGGGGGTGCGGGCCTGGATCGAGCCGTCGGCATAGATGGTGAAATGCGCCTCGCCGACCTGATAGGCCCCGACGATGCCTTCGTCGGAGGCTGCGGGCGGCAGTTCGGCGGGCTCCGGCTCGGCCGGCTGGGTCGGCGCGGGGGCCGCCGGTTCGGCGGGCGGGACCTCCGCCTCGTCGAGGTGCGGCTCCGGCGCGGAATGCGTCTGCGGCGGCCAGGCCGGCACGGGACGGTCCGCGGCATCGAGCACCGGCCAGGACGGCTGCGACACATCGGCCGGTGCGGCTTCACGCTCCGGCGGAAGCCCCGGGGCCTCCGGCGGCTCGGGCCAATTCGCCCGGCGGCCGAGCGCCGGCTCCATCCAGCTCGACGCAGCCGCGAGATCGTCCAGCCGGCCGGCAACCGGACCGGGGGCGCCCTCGAACGAGGGTTCGATCCGCCCGCCCAGGGGACGCGTGCCGAGCCCCAGATCGGCCAGGCTCTCGCGCAGCCGGTCGAACTCGTCGTCGCGCACGTCGCGCAGCCCCACGGTGGGGGCGTCGGGGGTCAGCGGATCGTCGATGTCGGAGGCCACGGGCGGCGGAGCCGGCATCTCGGCCTGCGCCTCTGCGGGCTCGGGCCCCTCCGTCGCGGCCGGCTCCGGTTCGGACGCGGTCTGCGCCTGTGTCTCGGCCGCGTCTTCGTCCGCGCGAATCGCAGCGTCGTCCGCCGGCGCCTCGGCCTCCGGGACCTGCTCCGGCACGGGCGGGAGGATGGCAGCGGGCTCCGCCTCCGCGCTCACCGCCGGAACGGCCGGCTCGGGGGCGCTGTGCTGCCCCATCGCTTGGAACGGGTCGAAGGTCGGCAGCGCGTCCAGTCGCGCCCGAGCGGTGTCGGCGTCATCCGGAGAGGCCGGCATCGGCTCGGCGAACACCTTCGACAGCTCGGCGCTGAAGAGATCGGGATGCGCCGGGGCCTCCGGCGGCGTCTCTGGCGATTCGGGGGCGGCGGGCTGCGCCACCGCGATGCCGGCCGCTGCGAGGGCTCCGGCAGCCGCCAGACCCGGCACCGCCACCCCCATCCCGTCGGCTGCGGCCTGCAGCTTTGCGGTGGCCTGGTCCGGCGCCGCCGTCGCCCCACTCGCCATCGAGGCCAGCGACATTGCCATCGCGGCATTGGAGAGGCTGCACTTCAGGCGCTTCATCTCGACGAGAACCCAGGCGAGAGCGAGCAGGATCACGCCCGCCACGGCCACCACCGTGCCGATGATGACCTGGGTGAAGCCACGCTCGAGGACCATGTAGGGCAGGCCATCGACGATCGCGACCGCGCCGCCGCCAACGAAGCCGAGCCCCAGCAGGATGAAGAAAATGATCAAAGACGCGTCCTCGGCACAGTGCCCGAAAGCAATTCCGGCAATTCGTTGATCCGGTCGTTCAGCGACCGGCCGATGCTGCCATCATGTAACGTATTGAATAAGAGAGCGTTTCAATTCCGGCCTTCGCTAAGCGCGCCGATTCAGGCGGGAGTGAGGCGCAAAGGCGCAGGGCGCGGCGGGCCGGTTCCGCAGGGGCGGCGGTTGCCGGGGAGGCGGCGGAGGCTTAACTAACGAGGCGAATGGCGGGCGCCCTCACCGGGGACCACCCTGCCCAGGCCGCCTGGCGGCAAGCCATTCTCAGTCCACGCGATTTGCCAGCCACGGAGAGGCCCCCATGACCTTCACCCTTCCCGACCTGCCCTACGCCCATGACGCGCTGCAGCCCTTCATGTCGAAGGAGACGCTGGAGTTCCACCACGACAAGCACCACCTCGCCTATGTCAACAACGGCAACAACGCGATCAAGGGCACGGAATTCGAGGGCAAGTCGCTCGAGGAGATCGTCAAGGCCTCGCACGGCAAGAACGCGGCCGTGTTCAACAATGCCGGCCAGCACTACAACCACCTCCACTTCTGGAAGTGGATGAAGCCCAATGGCGGCGGCAAGATCCCCGGCGCGCTGGAGAAGGCGATCGTCGACTCCTTCGGCTCCGTCGAGAAGATGAAGGAAGACTTCGTCGCCGCCGGCGTCGGCCAGTTCGGCTCGGGCTGGGCCTGGCTCGAGGTCAAGGGCGGCAAGATCGCCGTCTCCAAATCCCCCAATGGCGAGAGCCCGCTGGTCAACGGCGCCAGCCCCATTCTCGGCTGCGACGTCTGGGAGCACTCCTACTATATCGACTACCGCAACCGCCGCCCCGACTACCTCAAGGCCTTCCTCGAGAGCCTGGTGAACTGGGAGTATGTGGCCGAGATGTACGACGCCGCCGCCAAGGCCTGAGCCTTCGCCGGATCAATGCGAAACGGGGCCGCGAGGCCCCGTTTTTTTGTGTCCGCAGAGACGATCGGAAACGCTTGGGCGACGCTCAGGCGGCGACACTCTGCAGGAACTGGTCGACCGTCGTGCGCAGCCGCAGCGCCTGGGCGGCGACCTCGCCGGCGGCGCCGCGCACCTCCTCGGCCGAGCGCCCGGTCTCCTCGACCGAATCGGCGAGGACGCTGAGGTCGCTCGAGACCGAGAGCGCGGACGAACTCGCCATCGCGACGCCCGAGGCGATCTCGCCGGTGGCGATCGCCTGCTGTTCGATCGAGACCGCGACCGAATTGGCGAAGTTCTCGATCGCATTCATGCGGTCGGCGATGGTCTGGATCGATCCGACCACCTGGCCGGTGGCGCTCTGGATGGCCCCCACCTGCGCGACGATGCGATCGGTCGCGTCGGCGGTCTGGGATGCCAGGCTCTTCACCTCCGAGGCGACGACGGCGAAGCCGCGCCCCGCCTCGCCGGCCCGCGCTGCCTCGATGGTGGCATTGAGGGCGAGCAGGTTGGTCTGGGCGGCGATGTCGCGGATCAGGTTGACGACCTCGCCGATGGCGCGCGCGGTCTCGTCGAGCGCGCGCACCGAACCCGCGGTCTCGCGCGAGATCGAGGCCGCCTCGACGATCTCGGTCCGCACGCGCCGGATCTGGAACTCGACCTCGCGAATGGCTGCGCCCATCTCCTCGGCCGCCTGGGCGGCGCTCTCGACATTGCCCGAGGCTCCATGGGCGTTCTGGGCGGCGCGCGCGGCGCGCCCCGAGGATTCGGCGGCGACGCGGGCGAGACCGTCGGAGGCCTCGCTCATCCGGTCCGCATTGCTCTTGAAGGCCTCGAGCGCGACGCCGACCTCGCCGCGGAACAGCCCGATCGCCTCATCAACTCGCTGCTGGTGCAGCCGGCGCTCGGCTTCGCTGACATGCTGTCTTTCCTGCAGGGCCGCCCGCTCGGCCAGCCGCAGCTTGAGCACGCCCAGCGCATGGGCGATGGCGCCGATCTCGTCGCGGCGCGCCAGGGCATCGATCGGGGTGTCGAGCTGCCCGTCCGAGATGCTGACGATCGCCTTCGTCATGTTGCGCAGCGGCTTCATCGTCCGCGACAGCGAGAACCAGAGCAGCGGCCCGAGCACGAGCAGGATCAGGATGCCGAAGGCGATGGTCGCCGTCTGCTCGAAGCCGGCGCGTTCGAGCAGACGCGACTTGTCGAAGCGCAGGGCGACATAGCCGATCTGCTTGCGGTGCCCGCCGACGCGCACGACATGCAGCTTGGTGACGTAGGTGTCGTCCTCGACCTCGACCGAATCGGTGTCCTTCAGGATTTCCCAGGGATCGCGCTTCAGCAGGGCCGTCACCACGCGTGGCGTCAGGGCGAGCCTGGCCTCCTCGTTGCGACCGGCGCTCGCCAGGGCGGAGAGATCGTCGGCGATGAAGCCCGCTTCGAAATCGGGGTCGCGCTGGAGCGACCCCAGAATGTAGCCGAGCGTGTTGGTGTCGCGCGCCAGGATCAGCGAGGGCGAGGCGTTGACCACCATCAGCACCAGCGACTTCATCTTCTGCTCGAGGTCGTCGCGTGTCTTGGCGTCGTTGTAGCGGGCTGCGGCGAAGACCACGAGCATGATGGCAGCCGCCACGATGGCCACAGCGGCGGCGGCGATCTGGCTGCTGAGCGAACGGCCCCAGCGACGGGCCGGGGCGAGTGTCTGCGCGGCGGTTTCGGTGGTCCCCGCTCGCTTGAACGACATCATGGCCGGCACAGTCCTCGCATGCGTCCCGACTGGCTGCAAAGGCCACCGAAACAACCCGACGGGAGTGTAGCAACCGCTTGGTTAAGGAATGGCTTGCGCAGCCGCTCAGGCGAGGCCGGCGAAGCGGACCATCGTCAGTCCCTGCGGCTCGAAGGCCATCAGCGCCGCATGCTCGACCGGCCGCGTCGCCACGACCGGATCGAGCCGCACCAACTCGTCGTCGACGAAGCCCGGATGGCACATCACCAGATGCGCGGGACCGGGTCGCAGCAGGAATCGCTGCAGGTCGGCGGCGAAGTCCCGTGCCGGATCGAAGGGAGCGACGCCGGAGAAGCCGCGATTGATGGGGAAGCCGCGCCGCAGCGCCGCGTGCCGGAACCCCAGCGCCAGGGCGGAGATGGTCAGGGCCTTGCCGACGGCGACGCCGCGCGCGCGGATCGCGACCGGCGAGTCATGCGGATCGCGCAAATAGAGACTGCCCTTCGGATAGCGCTTCGACACGGCGTCGAGCAGCGCGCCGCGCACGCCCGGCAGGACATGGACGTGCTGGTGCCCGTCGATGAAGTCCGGAGGGCGGCCGAGCCCATCCTCGAAGGCGTCGAGCTGTCGGGCGATCTCCGCGGCGATCTCGTGCCGGGCCGTCGGCGAGGTGGCGGCCGCACGGGCGAGATCGCGCAGCGCGGGCAGTTCGCCGCCCGGCGCCAGCCGCGGCATCGCGCCGAGCGGGGCGGTGCAGGTCAGGTTGAGGTGCAGGCCGAGATCGGCCTTGTCGGCGAGCGCGCCGAACGCCGCCGCGAAGCCGCGCCAATGCGGACGGTTGGTCATCGCGCCGGCCGCCGAAAGCCTGCCGGCTTCGAGCAGCGCCAGGATCGAGCGGCTGACCCCGTCGGTCAGGGCGAAATCGTCGGCGCATAAAACAAATCCGCTCGCCATGCCGGTTTGTTGTCCTCTGTTCAGGCGCCTTGCGCTAAGAGCGCCCGCAAGCTTTACGGTTCCGCACAGGCCCCGTCATCCGGCATCGTCCGGCATCGAAGGGACCGCGCCGGCGAAGCCGCCGAGAGGTCAACCGCGTGTCCGAGATGCAGCCCCCTTCCGCTTCGCCCGCACCGCGCGGCCACTCCAGCCGGCCGGAGCTCTCGATCGTCGTTCCCGTCCATAACGAGGCCGAGAATCTGCCGCTGTTGTTCGAGCGGCTGAAACAGGTGCTCGACGGCGCGGTGACCTCCTGGGAGCTGGTCTGCGTCGACGACGGCAGCCGGGACGGGACGCTGGCGGTGCTGCGCCTGCTGGCGAGCCAGGACCGGCGCGTCAGCGCGGTCTCGTTCAGCCGCAATTTCGGCAAGGAGATCGCGATCGCGGCGGGGCTCGACCATGCCTCGGGCGATGCGGTGGTGATCATGGACGCCGATCTCCAGCATCCTCCGGAGACGATCCTGCTCTTCCTGGAGAAGTGGCGCGAGGGCTATCTCAACGTCTATGGCCAGCGCTCGGACCGCGACGGCGAAACCCGGCTGAAGCGCAATTTCGCCAAGGCCTTCTACCGGCTCTTCGCCCGCTTCGGCGAAACCGAGCTGCCGGAAGGCGCTGGCGATTTCCGCCTGCTCGACCGCAAGGTGGTCGATGCGCTGCGGGCGCTGCCGGAGCGGGCGCGCTTCTCGAAGGGCTTGTACGCCTGGGTCGGTTTCCGCTCGACGGGGGTCTCCTTCGACGTCGCCGAGCGCGAGCACGGCGTCTCGAAATTCCGCTACCGCAAGCTGTTCTCCTTCGCCTTCGACGGGCTGTCGTCCTTCTCGACCGTGCCGCTCAAGATCGCGACCTGGGCCGGCGTCGTCATCGCCGTGATGGCGGCGATGACGGCGCTGTTCTTCGTGCTGCGCACGCTGTTCTTCGGCACCGACCTGCCCGGCTTTCCCTCGCTGATCGTCTCGATCATGTTCTTTTCCGGCATCCAGCTCGTCTCGCTGGGGATGATCGGCGAATATGTCGGGCGCATCTTCGCGGAGGTGAAGCGCCGGCCGCTCTACCTGATCGGAGAGCGCGTCGGCTTCGATGCACGCACGGTCGACCATCCGCGCGGCGACGCGCTGCCGCCGCTGATCCGGTAGACGCTGCGCTCGCCATGACGGTGAGCCCGTGGCGCCGCACTGGACCATCCTTCGAGACGCCGCTATGCGGCTCCTCAGGATGAGGGCTGACGACGACAGCCCCGGAGCCGCGATGTTCAAGAAAATCCTCTCCGTCGGCGGCTTCACCCTGCTCTCGCGGCTTTCGGGCTTCGTGCGCGATATCGTGCTGGCGGCCGTGCTGGGCGCCGGCGCGCTGATGGACGCGTTCTCGGTGGCGCTGCGGCTGCCCAACCATTTCCGGGCGATCTTCGGCGAGGGTGCGGTCAACCAGGCCTATATCCCGGCCTATGCCCGCATTCGCCAGCAGGGCGGCGAGGCGGCGGCCGCGCTGTTCTCCAACCGCGTCTTCAGCCTGAACCTGATCGTCCAGCTCGTGCTGGTGGCGATCGCCCTGCCCTTCATGCCCGAGATCGTGCGCCTGCTGGCGCCGGGCTTCGCGAATGATCCGCAGCGCTTCGACCTGGCGGTCGCGCTGACGCGGATCACCTTCCCCTACCTGCTCTTCATCACGCTGGTGACGCTGCTCTCGGCCAATCTCAATGCGGTCGACCGCTATGCGGCCGCTGCCGCGGCGCCGATCCTGATGAATCTCTGCCTCGTCGCAGCGCTCGCCGTCGCCTTCCTGTTCCCCAACGCCGCCTATGCCGCGGCCTGGGGCATGGCGGTGGCCGGCGTGCTGGAATGGCTGTTGCTCGCCTTCGCCGCGCGCCGCGCGGGCGTCGCCGCTGCCCTGACCCGGCCGCGGCTGGATGCCGATGTGAAGAGCTTCTTCAAGGCCTTCGGCCCGGCGGTGATCGGCTCGGCCGGGGTGCAGATCGCGCTCTTCGCCGACACCATCATCGCCTCGCTGCTGCCGGCCGGCGCCTATGCGGCGCTGTACTATGCCGAGCGGCTCTACCAGCTCCCGATCGGCGTGATCGCGATCGGTGTCGGCACGGTGCTGCTGCCGACGATGAGCCGCCTGATCGCGGCCGGCGACGAGGCGGCCTCCGACCGGGCCCAGAACCGGGCGATCGCGCTGACGGTGGTGGCGGCGGCGCCCTTCGCGGCGGCCTTCCTCGCGATCCCCGAACTGATCGTCTCGGCCCTGTTCGAGCGCGGGCGTTTTGATGCGGCGGCGAGCCAGGCGGCGGGCGCGGTGCTGCTGGCCTATGCGGTCGGGCTGCCGGCGATCGTGCTGATCCGCACCCAGGTCTCGACCTTCCAGGCGCGGGGCGACACGACGACGCCAATGTTCGTCTCGCTCGCCGCCATCGGCGCGAATGTCGCGCTCAAGCTCTTGTTGTGGCGCGATTTCGGCGCTGCCGGGCTGGCGTTGGCGACGGCGGCCGGCGCCTGGATCAATGTCGCGACCCTGTTCGTCCTCGGCATCCGGCGCGGCTGGGCGAAGCCGGATCCGCGGCTTGGGGTGCTGGTCGCGGTCACCCTCGGCGCGGCGCTCGTCGCCGGCGTCGCGGCCCGCTTCGCGGCCCCTGCCCTGCTCGCGGCGACGGCCGGGTTCCCGCATGAGCCGCGGCTCGTCGCGGTGGCGTCAGTGAGCGTGCTCGCCGCCCTGCTCTATGCGGCGGTGCTCGCCGTCGGGCTCAAGCTCTCGGGGACGGTCCGGCTGCTGCGGTAGCCGGCAACGGGCTGCGGCTTCAGCCCAGAAAGCTCCGCGCGCGCTCGCCCAGCAGCACCGCCGCCTCGTCGACCATGCGCGTCACGATCTCGCCGGCGCCCGGAACATCGGCGACCAGACCCACCGCCTCGCCGACGATGACGGCGGCGTTGTCGGGATCGCCGGCCGCGAAGGCGTCGCGATAGGCCGGTGCCTCCAGCTCGATCGCTGCCTTCAGCGCCTCGTCGCGGCCGGCCCAGCGCGCGGTGAAGGCATTGGCGGCGACACGGATGTCGAAGGGTTTCGGCCAGTCGAGCCGGCGGGCGATGTCGGGCAGCGAGGTGCGAACCGTGCCGTCGCCGGTGGCCGCCAGAGCCGCCTCCTGCTGCCTGGCATGGACCAGCGCCTCGCGGCTCGCCCAGAAGCGGGTGCCGACCAGCACGCCGTCAGCGCCCAGCATCAGCGAGGCCGCCAAGCCGCGGCCGTCGGCGATGCCGCCCGCCGCGAGCAGCAGCGTCTCGGGGCTCTCGCGGGCCAGCAGATCGGCAACCTCCGGCACGAAGGGGAAGGTCGCGCGGCGATGGCCATGGCCGCCGGCCTCGCCACCCTGCGCGATGATGATCGCCGCCCCGGCATCGAGCGCCTGGCGAACATGGTCGAGCGACTGGCACTGGCAGATCAGCGGGATCTCGGCCGCCGCGATCTCCGCGGCGAAGGGCGCGGGATCGCCGAAGGAGAGCATCAGCGCGGCAGGGCGATGCGCCAGCGCGGCCGTCAGCAGGTGCGGCTGCTTCGCCAGCGACCAGGTAATGAAGCCGCAGCCGGTGCGGGTGTTGCCGGCCTGGGCGAACTCCCGCTCGAGCCAGTCGCCGTCGCCATAGCCGCCGCCGATCAACCCTAAGCCCCCGGCGCGGGTGACGGCGGCGGCGAGCGCGCCGCCCGCCGCCAGCGCCATCGGCGCCGACAGCACCGGGTGCTCGATGCCGAGTTGCCGCGTCAGCCTTGTGACGAGACGCGCCATGCTCAGGCGGACTTGCTGTTGGCGAAGTCCATGTAGAGCTCGCGGGCCTTGCGGTAGAGCGGGCCGGGCTGGAGCTGGCGGTTGTCGATGCGGCCGACCGGCACGACCTTCGAGTAGTTGCCCGAGGAGAAGATCTCGTCGGCCTGCTCGAAATCGCTGTAGCGCAGGCTGGTCTCCTCGACCGTGACGCCGTCCTGCCGCAGCAGGCCGATGACGCGCTGGCGGGTGATGCCGTTCAGGAAAGTGCCGTTGGGAACCGGCGTCTTCACCACGCCGTCCTTGGCGAGGAAGATGTTGGAGGTCGCGGTCTCCGCGACGTTGCCGAGCATGTCGAGCACCAGCGCATTGTCGAAGCCGGCGGCCTTGGCGGCGCGCAGCGTGCGGGCGTTGTTGGGATAGAGGCAGCCGGCCTTGGCGTCGGTCGGGGCGGTCTCGATCGTGGGACGCCGGAACACGCCCTGCGTCACCGAGAGCCCGTTGGGCGGCAGGCCCATCGGCGCCTCGAACAGGCAGAGGCAGAAGCGCGTCGAGTCCTCGTCCGGGATGATGGTCGAGATGCCGTCGGCCTCGGCCCAGTACATCGGCTTGATGTAGAGGGCGACGTCGCCCTTGAACTTCTTGATGCCCTCATGGGCCTTGGCGATGATCGTCTCGGCGGTTTCCGTCGGCTTCAGGCCGAGCGCGGTCGCGGAACGGTTCACGCGCGCGGCGTGGAGCGCGAGATCAGGGGCGAGGCCGTCGAACCAGCGGGCGCCGTCGAAGACCGAGGAGCCCTGCCAGGTCGCATGGCTGCGCGGCCCCATGATCGGCGGGTTGCCCTCGTGCCACTCTCCCTCGAACCAGGTCCAAGTCTGCGAATACCAGGCCATCAGGCGCTCCCGTGTGTCACGATCGACGATGCGCGCACCGTCTGCCCCCGACCTTCCCTCGTCAACATGCAGCCCCGCACAACCCGATGACGGGATGTGATGGAAGCGATCGGCGGCGGTGATGGATCAAAACCCCAGCGCGCGCAGGCCCGCGATCACGCTCATGCCGACGACGAGCGCGAGCAGTTCGTTGCGTCGCAGGATCATGCTGCCCATCGCGGCCAGCAGCGCGACGCCGGCCGCCAGCCCGAGCCGCTCGATCAGGGGCAGGACGGTGGCGGCGATGATCGAGCCCGGAAGGGCCGCCAGCCCGCGGCGGACATGGGGCGTCAGCGGGATGAAGCCCATCAGCACCACGCCGGCGATGCGGCAGAGATAGGTCGCGACCGCCATGGCGAGGATCGCGATGACGGCGCCCCAGGCGCCCAGATTGGCGGAGCCGAGATCAGGCAGCGTCATCGCTGAACGCTCCCACGACGGCACCGGTCAGGGACCCGACGATGATGAAGGCGTAGCCCTCGACCAGCTTGGCCGTCAGCAGCGCGGCGAGGCCCGCGGCGACCCAGGGCACGGCGGCGCGGCGGCCACGCCAGAGCGGCACGATCATCGCCGCGAAGAAGATCGGCATGACCAGGTCGATGCCGAAGGCGCGCGGATCGGAGACCAGCGCGCCGAGCCAGTAGCCCAGGCCGGTGAACAGGATCCAGACCACCCAGAGCAGCAGGCCGGCACCGATCAGCACGCCGAGATCGCGGCCGCCCTCGGCCCGGTAGCGTGTGCCGATGACCCAGTTGGCGTCGGTGAAGAAGAACAGGTGGAGCGCGTTCAGCGCCTTCGGATAGGGCGCGAACCAGGGCTGCAGCGAGGCGCCCTGCAGGATCATCCGGGAATTGACGGTGGCGGTGACGACGGCGAGCCCGACGATCGCCCCCCAGGTCCACTCCGGCCGCCAGAGTTCCATCGCGACGAGCTGCGAGATGCCGCCATAGACCAGCGCGCTCATCAGCAGGGTCTCGACGAGGCTCAGCCCCTTGGCCGAGGCCGCCGCGCCGAAGGCGACCGCGAAGACGACGACGCCGGGCACCAGGACCATGACCTTGCGCATGCCCAGGCGCATGCCGGCCGCGCTCGTCTGTGGCGGAGCTTCCTCCATGAACCCGTTCTCTCCCCGTGCGCGGGCCTGTCGCGGCCCGCACTTGCGCCGCCTCGCCGAGAGCGGGCGACGGACGCTCCTTCCAAGGCCGAAGCGGGCCGCAGGTCAACGCCGCCGGGCGGGTTGGCCACATGAGCCTGGCACAGGGCGGCGCCGGGGCGATGGCGAGCGCCCCCGCCCTGGCCTATCCTGCCGCCATGATCTGGCTTTCCTCTCCCGACGACATCGCCGCCGACCTCCCGGCCGTCTGGCTGGTGGCGACGCCGGAGCGGCCGGCGACGCTGCCCGCGCGCTCGGCGCTGCGGCGGGGCATGGGGGCCCGCATCCTGGCGCAGCAACTCGGCCTGCCGCGGGAGGCCATCGCGATCGGCCATGACGGGCGCGGGCGGCCCCTGGTCGAGCATCCGCGCGGGAGCGGGCTGCATCTCTCGCTGGCAACACGGGCCGGCGTCGTCGCGGTGGCGCTCGCCCACCAGCCCGTCGGCGTCGATGTCGAGGCCGTGGACGACAGCGCCCACCCGCCCATTGGCGTCCTGCACCCGGAGGAATCGGCCTGGCTGCTCGCCCAGCCGCCTGAGAACCGCGCGCTGGCCTTCGCGCGGCTCTGGAGCGCCAAGGAGGCTTATGTGAAGGCGCTGGGCTCGGGCTTCGCGCGCGCCCCCGAGAGCTTCGCCGTCTCGCTCTCGTCGGCGGGGCAGCTGAGGGTGCGTGACGGGGCCCAATCCGCGGCCGCGAGCGGTGTCAGCCGCACCATCGAAAACGGCGGCCAGGAGATCCTGGCCGCCGCGATCGTGGTCATCGGTTAGGGCGGAGGGCGGCTCAGCCCTCGGCCGCGTGCCCACCGCGCCGCTGCTTCAGCACATAGGCGATCGCGCAGACGAGCGCGGCGCCGATCACCGAGGTGACGTAGTGCGGCAGGTTCGCCGGGGCGATGCCGATGGCGCTGACATCCGTCGGCACCGGCTTGATCCAGGTCGGCATGTTGACCTGAAGCCAGCGCAGGACGGCAATGTCGCCCAGGATCATCTCGGCCGCGATCCAGCCCAGCAGTGCCGCGCCGATCCAGATCAGGATCGGGTAGCGGGTGATGATCGTGGTGAGGAACTGCGCTCCCATGATGATCAGCGGGATCGAGAGCAGCAGACCGAAGATGAAGAGTTCGGGGTGCCCGCGCGAGGCGGCGGCGATCGCGATGACGTTGTCGAGGCTCATCACCGCGTCGGCGATGGCGATGGTGCGCACCGCCTGCCAGAGCGTGGTGCCACCGTCGATCTCGGCATGGCTCTCATCCTCGCCGAGCGCGAGCTTGACCGCGATCCAGAACAGCAGCAGGCCGCCGATGATCTTCAGATAGGGCACCAGCAGCAGGTAGGTGACGACGAGCGCGAAAATGATGCGCAGGCCGATCGCCGCGGAGGCCCCGAGCCAGATGCCGACCTTGCGCTGCTTCTCGGGCAGCGAGCGGCAGGCGAGCGCGATGACGACCGCGTTGTCGCCCGACAGCAGCAGGTCGATCCAGATGATCTGCAGCAGCGAGACCCAGAATGTGGAGGATGAAAAATCCATTGGTCAGTCAATTCCTGATCGATCGGGGCAATGCGCCCTCCTGTGACCTCACGGACCGCTCAACGCAAGAGGCCCGAGCGGCCAAAGGGCAGCTAAATCGTCGGCTGTGCGCCGCCTCGCTCCCAACGGCGGGCGGCGCGCGAGGTTCCCAGTCCGTCAGCCCAGCGCCTGCTCGACCGCCTTGCCGGCGGCTTCCGTGCCCAGCGAGCCGCCGAGGTCGCGCGTGCGGGTGCGGGCATCGCCCAGCGCCCGCTCGATGGCGGCCTCGATGCCCTTGGCGGCTTCCGTCTCGCCGAGATGGTCGAGCATCATCGCCGCCGACCAGATCTGGCCGATCGGGTTGGCGATGCCCTGGCCGGCGATGTCGGGCGCCGAGCCATGCACCGGCTCGAACAGGGAGGGATAGTCGCCGGTCGGGTTGATGTTGCCCGAGGGCGCGATGCCGATCGTGCCCGTGCAGGCGGGGCCGAGGTCGGACAGGATGTCGCCGAACAGGTTGGAGGCGACGACGACGTCGAACCGGTCCGGATTCAGCACGAAATGCGCGGTCAGAATGTCGATGTGGTACTGGTCGACGCTCACATCGGGGTACTTCTTCGCCATCTCCTTCACCCGCTCGTCCCAGTAGGGCATGGTGATGGCGATGCCGTTCGACTTGGTCGCCGAGGTCAGCTTCCGGCGCGGGCGGCGCATGGCGAGCTCGAAGGCGTATTTCAGCACGCGGTCGACGCCGACACGGCTCATCACCGTCTCCTGCATGACGATCTCGCGCTCGGTGCCGGCATACATGCGGCCACCGACGGAGGAGTACTCGCCCTCGGTGTTCTCGCGGACGACGAAGAAGTCGATGTCGCCGGGCTTGCGGCCGACGAGCGGGCCGGGCACGCCAGGCATCAGCCGCACCGGGCGCAGGTTCACATACTGGTCGAATTCGCGCCGGAACAGCAGCAGCGAGCCCCAGAGCGAGATGTGGTCCGGCACCTGCGCGGGCATGCCGACGGCGCCGAAGAAGATCGCGTCATGGCCGCCGATCTGGTCCTTCCAGTCGTCGGGCAGCATCTTGCCGTGCTTGGCGTAGTAGTCGCAGGAGGAGAAATCGAACTCGTCCAGCCGCAGTTCAAAGCCGTATTTCTTCGACGCCGCCTCCAGGATGCGCAGCCCCTCGGGCATCACCTCCTTGCCGATGCCGTCTCCGGCGATGGCGGCGATGCGATAGACGCGGTTGGTGCGGCTCATGACTTGTCTCCGAAGAAGGCGATGAATTGCGCGGCGACGAGATCGGGAATCTCCTCGGCCAGATAATGCCCGCCAGGCAGGCTGCGGCCTTGGACGTTCTCCGCGCGCAGGCGCCAGAGCGCCAGCGGATCGAAGCACTTGCCGATGATGCCGTTCTCACCCCAGAGCGCCAGCAGCGGCTGCGTCAGCTTGCGGCCACCATCCTCGTCGTCATGGCGGATGTCGATGGTGGCAGCGGCGCGATAGTCCTCGCAGGAGCCATGGATGGTCCGCGGATCGGAAAAGCAGCGCAGATACTCAGCCAACGCTTCCGGGGCGAAGGGCTTCAGCCCCGCCGCGCCGGAGCCGCATTTCTTGCGCCAGTAGGCTTCCGGATCGGCCCCGATCATCTTCTCCGGGAAGGGCGCCGGCAGGATCAGGAAGAACCAGTGCCAATAGGAGCGGGCGAAGGCGTCGGTGGTGCCTTCATACATCTCACGCGTCGGCGCGATGTCGAGCGTGGCGAGTTTCGTCACGCGCTCGGGGTGATCGAGCGCCAGTCGATGGGCGACGCGGGCGCCGCGGTCATGCGCGCCGACCATGAAGCTGTGATGGCCGAGCCGCGTCATGACCTGCGCCATGTCGAGCGCCATGGCGCGCTTGGAATAGGGGAAGTGCTCGGGGTCGGTCAGCGGCTTGTCGCTGTCGCCATAGCCGCGCAGATCGGCGCAGACGAGGGTGAAGCGGTCCTTCAGCCGCTCCGCCAGCTTGTGCCAGAGCACATGCGTCTGGGGATAGCCATGCAGCAGCAGCAGTGCCGGCCCCTGCCCGCCCGTCCGCACCCGGATGCGCGCGCCCGAGGTGGTGACGTCGAGCAGCCGGAAGCCAGGGAAGAGGCTGTCGGTGACGGGGAGATCGGTGAGGGGCATGGGCGCCACGTCGGAGTGTGCGGTCTCAAGCGCGTACGCTCATTCCGGCGGAATTGCGCGCAGCGATTATTACACAATCCCAATCAATGGTGGCGACATGTCGGTCTCGGGCTGCGCCGCGCGCAGACCCGAGTATCCCGAAACGAGGGAGCGCCGGTTTGCGAGAGGTCCGGGGCGAGCCCGAGCATCTCGCTCCCCTACCCCCGCAGCGCCGCGCCGTAGCGCTTGGCCATCTCGGCGACGATCTTGGCGCCGACCGCCTCGATCTCTGCTTCGGTCAGCGTCTTCTCGACCGGCTGGAGCGTGACCGCGAGCGCGACCGACTTCTTGCCGGGCTCGACGCCCTGGCCCTCGTAGAGATCGAAGACCGAGACATCCGAGATCAGGGCGCGGTCGGCGTTCTGGGCGGACTTGACCATCTCGCCGGCAGCGGTCGCCTGGTCGACGATGAAGGCGAAGTCGCGCGTCACCGGCTGGAAGCCGGAGAGCGAGAGCTTCGGCTTGACCTTGGTCGGCTTGTATTTCGGCAGCGGCAGGGCATCGAGATGGATCTCGAAGGCGACCAGCGGACCCTTGACGTCGAGCGCCTTGAGGATGCGCGGATGGACCTCGCCGAAGGCACCGATGACGCCCTTGGGGCCGAAGCGCAGCGTCGCGGAGCGGCCGGGATGGGCCCAGGCCGGCCCGCCGGCCACCACCTGCAGCCCGCCGGTCGGGACGCCGAGCCCGGCCAGCAGCGCCATGACGTCGGCCTTGGCATCGAAGGCATCGACGGGCCTGGCCGCGCCGTCCCAGTGGCGACCGGCCCCCTCGAGCTTCGCCGTGCCCCGGCGCAGGCCCGTGGCCGCCATGAGCTGGCCCTCGGGCTGGTCGTTCTGGAAGATCTGGCCGACCTCGAAGAGCGCGACGTCGCCATGGCCGCGATCGGCATTGGCCTGGGCAGCCCGGATCAGGCCCGGCAGCAGCGAGGGCCGCATGTCGGAGAGATCGGCCGCGATCGGGTTGGCGAGCACGAGCTGGCGCGAGCCGCCGCCGAAGAGCTTGGCCGCCTCGTGGTCGATGAAGGACCAGGTTACGGCCTCGACCATGCCGCGGCTGGCGAGCAGGCGCTTGGCCTGGCGCGTGCGCTTCTGGAGCACGGTGAGGACGGGCTTGATCACCTCGCCGGCGATGCGCGGCAGCGGCGTCGAGACGACGCGGTCGAGCCCGGCGATGCGCAGGATCTCCTCGACGAGATCGGCCTTGCCGCCGACATCGGCCCGCCAGGAGGGGGCCGCGACCTTGACCCGCTCGCCCGGTCCCGAGACGTGGAAGCCCAGCGAGGTCAAGGCGAGCTTCATCTCGACGACCGGCAGGTCGAGCCCGGTCAGGCGCTTGACCTCGGACCAGGGGAAGTCGATCGCATGGGCGCTCTCGGGCAGTTCGCCGGCAAAGACCATCTCGGAGGGCTCGCCGCCGCAGAGCTCGACGATCATCGCCGTGGCGAGATCCAGCCCCGGCCGGCAGAAATCGGGATCGACGCCGCGCTCGAAGCGATAGCGCGCATCGGAGGTGATGCCGAGCGCACGGCCCGAACGGGCGATGTTGAGCGGGTCCCAGAGCGCGCTCTCGACGAGCACGTCGGTGGTGCCCTCGTCGCAGCCCGAGGCCTCGCCGCCCATGATGCCGGCGATCGACTCGACGCCCGCCTCATCGGCGATGACGACCTGCTCGGAGGTCAGCGTGTAGGTCTTGCCGTCGAGCGCCACGATGGTCTCGCCGTCGCGGGCGCGGCGGACGACGAGGTCGCCCTTGACCTTGGCCGCGTCGAAGACGTGCAGCGGGCGGTTGCGGTCGAGCGTCATGAAGTTGGTGATGTCGACGAGCGCGTTGATCGGGCGCAGGCCGACAGCGCGCAGCCGCGCCTGCAGCCAGTCCGGCGAGGGGCCGTTCTTCACGCCGCGCACCAGCCGCAGCCCGAAGGCCGGGCAGAGCGCCTTGTCCTCGGCCGCGAGTTCGAGCTTCACATCGACCGGGCAGGGGAAGCTGCCGCGCACGGACGCGGCCGATGGCGTCGTCGTCTTGCCGAGACCGGCGGCGGCGAGATCGCGCGCGATGCCGGCGACGCCGAGCGCGTCAGCCCGGTTGGGCGTCACGGCGATCTCGATGACCGGATCGCTGAGGCCGGCATAGGCGGCGTAGGACTGGCCGACGGGAGCGTCGGCCGGCAGGTCGATGATGCCGTCATGATCCTCGGAGAGCTGCAGCTCGGCGGCCGAGCACAGCATGCCGTTGGATTCGACGCCGCGGATCACGCCCTTGCCGAGCGTGATGTCCTTGCCGGGAATATAGGTGCCGGGCGGGGAGAAGACGCTCTTCATGCCGGTGCGGGCGTTGGGCGCGCCGCAGACGACCTGCACCGGTTCGCCGGCGCCGGTGTCGACCAGGCAGACGCGCAGCCGGTCGGCATTGGGATGCTGCTTGGCGTCGATCACATAGGCCACGGTGAAGGCGGCGAGCGCCTTGGCCTTGTCCTCGATACCCTCGACCTCGAGCCCGACGCGGGTCAGGGCCTCGGCGATGGCCTCGACCGGCTCGGTCGTGTCGAGATGATCCTTCAACCAGGACAGGGTGAACTTCATGAGCGTCCGTCACTTCTCGTCATTGCATGGGACATCGGGGCCGGCGCGGCGTTCAGCTCGTCCTCCCCGTCCGTCTTGATCTTCATCGCGTTGCCGCGCCAGCTGACCTCGCGGGCGACGAAGGCATAGGCCCAGACGCCGGGAAAGACGATGTCGCGGATCAGCAGCGCCAGCGGCATGCGCCAGGAGCCGTACCAGCCGACGCCGCGCGCGAACGCCAGCTCGGCCGCGTACCAGGGCAGCAGCACGAGGACCGGGGCGAGCCAGGCGGACAGGCCGAAGGACGGCAGCGCGATGGCCGCCGCCAGCACCGCCAGCAGCGGGCCGGAGAGG
Organism: Bosea sp. RAC05; assembly: GCF_001713455.1. Classification (NCBI taxonomy): domain Bacteria; kingdom Pseudomonadati; phylum Pseudomonadota; class Alphaproteobacteria; order Hyphomicrobiales; family Alloboseaceae; genus Allobosea; species Allobosea sp. RAC05. Next base: position 1,739,381 of record NZ_CP016464.1, on the reverse strand, counting down.
ATTTCGGGCAGGAAGAACGGCAGGAAGGTGACGCGCCGCAGCCGCGCCCAGCGGAACTGGCGCTGGACGACGTCATGCAGGCTGCGCTCGCCGAGAGGCTGCTCGAAGGGCTGGCCGACGAGATGGACATGCTTGCCGGCGCGGCGCACGAGCTTCGTCGCCGCCGCATCCTCGGCGATCTCCTCGCCGAGCACGGCGATGCCGCCGCGGGCATCGAGGAAGGGCTTGTTCCAGAGCATCGACTTGCCCTGGGCGAAGCCGAAGCCGCAGGCCTCGCCGGCGAACTGCCAGCGCGCCTGGAAGGTGTTGAGGAAGGCGCATTCCAGCTCGGACCAGAAGCCGAAGGGCCGCGAGCCCACCGGAGTCGAGCAGACCAGCCCGGTCTCCTCCCCCCAGGAGGCGAGCATGCGCTGGATGTAGTCCCTGGGCATCAGCACATTGGAATCGGCGAGGATGACCCAGTCGGTCTGGGCCGCCTCCCAGCCCTTGACGCAGTTGTTGAGCTTGGGATTGGCACTGACCGGCACGTCGCCGGTCACGAGCTTGACGCGATCCGCCCCATAGCGGGCGATCAGCTCCTCGACCATCGGCACGATGGGGTCGTCCGCATCGGCGACGGCGAAGATCGTGACGTAGTCGGGATAATCCAGTTCGAGCCCGGAGATCGCCGTCTCGCGGCTGAAGGCCTCGATGCCGCGCAGAGGGCGCACGATCGTCACCGGCGGCCGCGCCGCGAGCAGGGCCGTCTGCCGGTCGCGGCGGCGCAGGCGAATGTACGCGATCGCCTGGCAGAGCAGGTTCGTCGCGACGAGCAGCGCGGCGAACAGGCCTGCCCATCCCGCGGCCGTCATGACATCGCCCTCCGGTTGGCGGCGGCACTCACGCGGAGAGACCGCCGGTCAGCGTCGGCAGGTCGAGCGGGCGGAAGCCGTAATGGCTCAGCCAGCGCACATCCGCCTCGAAGAAGGGGCGCAGGTCCGGCATGCCGTATTTCAGCATGGCGATGCGGTCGATGCCCATGCCCCAGGCGAAGCCCTGGTAGATTTCCGGATCGAGCCCGCAATTGCGCAGCACGTTCGGGTGGACCATGCCGCAGCCGAGGATCTCGAGCCAGTCCTCGCCCTCGCCGAAGCGGATCTCGCCGCCCTTGCGCGAGCACTGGATGTCGACCTCGACCGAGGGCTCGGTGAAGGGGAAGAAGGACGGCCGGAAGCGCATCTTGACCGTGTCGATCTCGAAGAACGCCTTGCAGAACTCCTCGAGGATCCACTTGAGGTGGCCCATATGGGCCTTCTTGTCGATCACCAGCCCCTCGACCTGGTGGAACATCGGCGTGTGCGTCTGGTCCGAATCCATCCGGTAGGTGCGGCCCGGGCAGATCACGCGGATCGGCGGCTGCTGGGCCAGCATGGTGCGGACCTGGACCGGTGAGGTGTGGGTGCGCAGCAGCTTGCGCTCGCCATTCGCATCGGGCGCGAAGAAGAAGGTGTCGTGCATCTCCCGGGCCGGATGGCCGACGGGGAAGTTCAGCTTGGTGAAGTTGAGGTCGTCGGTCTCGACATCAGGTCCCTCGGCGATCGAGAAGCCCATGTCGCCGAAGATCGCGGTGATCTCGTCGATGACCTGGCTGATCGGGTGGATGCGGCCGCGCGCCTCGGGCCCCTCGCGCACCGGCAGCGAGACGTCGATCGTCTCGGCGGACAGCCTGGCCTCGAGCGCGGTCTCGGCCAGCGCCTCCTTGCGGGCCGACAGCGCCGTCTGGACCTGGTCGCGCAGGCCGTTGATCAGCGGCCCCTTCTCCTTGCGCTCGTCGGGCGTCATCGCGCCCAGCGTCTTCAGCAGCGCCGAGATCGAGCCGGCCTTGCCGAGCGCGCCGATCCTGACCTGCTCCAGCGCGGCTTCGTCCTGCGCCTGGGCAATCTCGGCAAGAAGGCTCGCGCCCAAGTGATCGATCTCGTTCATGCCTGCTCTGGTCCGTTTGCGAGGCATCTTCTAGGGTGTCGCCAGCCTCGATGCTAGAGGCAATCACGCCGGCAAAGCAGGCTGGCGCTCGCAAATCCCGGGGGTTTGACGATGATGGGCGCCGCTTCATGACAGGGCTGTCGCAAACGCGTCCGAGCCTGGCCCTGTGGCGGCGGCTGCGCGCCCCGATCGCCGCTGTGCTGCTGGCGCTCGGCCTTGCCGGGCCGGCCCTGGCGCAGGATGGGGCGCGCGTGCGCATCACCGGCGAGATCGCCGACAGCTGGTGCACGGTCAGCGGGCTGATGTTCGCCAAGGGCAGCGCCCATCACCAATGCGCCGTCTGGTGCGCGCTCGGCGGCATTCCCGTCGCGATCCGCGACGCTGATGGCGCGCTCTATTTGATCCTGCGCATCGGCGACGACAGCGACAGCGCCGCCAATCCGCGCATCGCCCGGCTGATGGCGCATGAGGTCACGGTGGACGGCGAACTGCTCGAGCGCGACGGGGTGAAATACCTGCTCGTGGACAAGATCGCCGACGACAAGGGCGTGATCAACCTGACCCATGACGAGCACGGCATCCAGCCGTTCGGGAACTGAGGCGATGGGCACGTTTTCAGCCCTCATCCTGAGGAGCGCAGCGGGGCTTGGCGTCGCGGCGCTGGCCGCCTTGGCTCCGGTCGTCGCCCAGGCCGCCGAGCCCTGGGGCATCCCGCACGAAAAGCCGGTCGTGCTGAAGGGGCGCGTCATCGAGGCGCTCTGCCATCTCAAGGGCGTCTGCGCGCCCGATTGCGGCGCCGGCAAGCGCCAGCTCGGCATTCTCGATGCGGATGGGCGCTTCCGGCTGGTCGGCAAGGGGCAGGTCGATTTCGCCGGGGCTGCGCCCGATCTCGCCGGCTTCTGCGGCCGGGAGGTCGAGGCTGACGGGCTCTTGATCGAGAACCCGGCGATCACCCTGTTCTTCGCGCAGGGCGTCCGCGAGGCCGGCAGTACAGCCCCGTTCACGCCGACCGAGCGCTTCAAGACGCAATGGGAGGCCCGCAACGGCGCCGCGCCGGAATGGTGGCGGGCCGATCCGGAGGCGAATGCGATCATCGCCGAGACCGGCCCGCTCGGTATCAAGGGCCTCGTGCCCAAGCCGAAGCCCTGAGCGCGAGGATGCGGGCAAGCCCGACGCGACGCGCTCTGCTGGCCGGGCTCGCCGCCGGCTGGAGCCTGCCGGCGCTGGCGCAGCATCACGGCCATGCCGGGCACGCCGCGGCCTCCCCCCGGCCCGATCCGCTGGCGGGGCGGTTCGGCGGGCCGTTCTCGCTGGTGGACCACAGCGGCAAGGCCGTCAGCGACGGCGACTTCCGTGGGCGCTTCATGCTGGTCTATTTCGGCTTCACCCGCTGCACCGACACCTGCCCGATCGACCTGCCGACGATCGCGCAGGCGCTGGACGGGCTCGGCCCGCTGGCGGATCGCGTCGCGCCGCTCTTCGTCACCGTCGATCCCGCCCATGACACGCCCGCCGTGCTGGCGGCCTATGTCGGCGCCTTCCATCCCCGCCTGATCGGGCTGACCGGCAGCGAGGCGCAGATCGCCGCGGTGGCGAAGGCCTACAAGGTCCACCGGCGCAAGCTGACGCTGCCGCATCACGGCCCCGGCGAGCACAGCGTCGACCATGGCTCGCTGACCTATCTGATGGACCGCGACGGGCGTTTCCTGACGCTGCTGCCGCACAACACCGGCGCGGATCGGATGGTGGCGGTGCTGCGTTCCTATCTGGCGTAGGCTGACGCCCAACCCGGACAGGAATCGCTGCGATGCCCAAAGCCGACGTCCCGCCGCGCGACAGCACGGCGCAGAAGGCCTCGCCCTCCTACCGCCTGGCGGCGCTCGACCCCGACTTCATCCTCGGCGATTCGACGCGCGGCGTGCGCTTCATGCTCGAATACCAGAAGGCCGAGGACCACTTGCGCGCCCGCGGCATCCTCTCGACGATCGTCGTCTTCGGCTCGGCGCGGGTGCGGGAGGGAGAGCCCTGGTACGAGGCGGCGCGGGCCTTCGCCAAGCTCGCCTCGGAGCGCGGCGGCGCGCTGGCGCCGGGCGATCTCGGGCGCGACCACGTCATCGCCACCGGCGGCGGGCCGGGCATCATGGAAGCCGCCAATCGCGGTGCGACGGAGGCCGGCGCGCTCTCGATCGGCTTCAACATCACGCTTCCGCATGAGCAGGAGCCCAACGCCTGGTCGACACCGGATCTGACCTTCCGCTTCCATTATTTCGCGATGCGCAAGATGCATCTGGCGATGCGGGCAGCCGCACTGGTGGTCTTCCCCGGCGGCTTCGGCACGCTCGACGAACTCTTCGAGATCTTGACGCTGGTGCAGACCGGCAAGATGCGCCCCGTCCCGATCGTGCTCTACGACCGCGCCTACTGGCAGGCGTTGCTGAACCTCGAGGTGATGGCGCAGGCCGGGCTGATCCGGGCGCAGGACCTCGCCCTCTTCGCCTATGCCGATACGCCGGAGGAGGCCTATGCCCGCATCGTCGAGGGCGCGGGCGACAACTGGCGCCCGGCGACGGAGGATGGCGTGCAGACTTAGAGCATCCGCGTCATGCTCGGGCGAAGACCCGAGCATCTCCTTCAAGGGATTCTCGGGTCTCCGCTTCGCTACGCCCGTGAATGACGACATTGAGCAAACAAAAAAGGCCGGCATCGCTGCCGGCCTTTTTCCGTATCTCGTCGAAGCCGAAAGCTCAGGCGGCCTGGGCCTGCGGCTCGGCGGCGAGCGCGGCCTTGACCGCCTCGACCACCGCCGTGAAGGAGGCGGCGTCGTCGATGGCCATCGCCGAGAGGGTCTTGCGGTCGAGCTCGATGCCGGCCTTGTGCAGGCCGTTGATGAACACCGAATAGACCAGGCCGTGCTCACGCACCGAGGCGTTCAGGCGCTGGATCCAGAGCGCGCGGAACGAGCGCTTCTTGTTCTTGCGGTCGCGATAGGCGTACTGCATCGAGCGATCGACGGCCGCCTTGGCGGCGCGGATCGTGTTCTTGCGGCGGCCATAGAAGCCCTTGGCGGCCTTGAGTGTCTTCTTGTGCTTGGCATGGGACGTTACGCCCCGTTTCACGCGAGCCATGTTCGATCTCCGGAAAGGTTAGGGGGCGTCAGCCGTTGGGGAGGAAATATTTCTTCACGTTGGCCGCATCGCCCTCGAAGAGGACGGTGGTGCCGCGGTGATTGCGGAGCTGCTTGTTGGTCCGCTTGATCATCCCGTGACGCTTGCCGGCCTGGGCGTACATAACCTTGCCGGTTCCGGTGATCTTGAACCGCTTCTTGGCGGCCGATTTCGTCTTGATCTTGGGCATTTTCGCTCCTCATAGGTCGCGAGCGCGCAAACGGCGCCGCTTCATGTTTGCTTGCTGGAAGCAAAGATCGACCGCCACGGCAGCCCTTATCAGCCGGGCGATCGAAGGCCGCGCGTATGACAGAAAAGGATGGGGCTGGCAAGCGAGGTGCGGTGGAAACGGCCAAGACAGGTCATTTCCTGCAGGTGAAGGCCAAGGCACCCTGGCGAGATGAGCCAGCGCATTCGACCGGCAACCCCAAAAAGAGCTGTCGACATGCCAGCCGGCCTTCGATCTGGCGCCCAGTCCAAATCAACTCGTCGCTGATTTTGAGAATCCCACAAGATTCGATCAACTCGAAATTCGTTCTAGCGCCGATAGCGATTGCTGACCACAACGCCCTGGCTGGCCACGCCGTCGTTGCAGGGGCCGCCGACCGCGATCGGAGCCATTCCAAAGGCAGCATAGTCGAACGACGTGCCGGCACGCGGACCGCTCCGGAAGCGGCAAACCGTGCTCACTTCGCGGCGGGGCTCGGGCCGATATTCGCGCCGGTCCCGGTAACGGTCGTCGCGATAGTCGGGGCGCCGCTCCGTCCGTCTGTCCGACCGGCGATCGACACGCTCGTCTTCGCCTCGATCAAAGCCACCGCTCCTGCGGCGCTGAACGCAGTCGCCAGTTTCACGTACAAAGACAGTTCCGGGAGGGCAGCTTGAGCGCTCTCCGGGGTAGCGCTGCTGCGCGTCGGCTGAATTCACATCGCCAAAAATGAAGAGTGACAAGAAAGCGAGTAGTGCAGATTTATGTCGAACTCCAGTCATCGTCCTGTTCCCCCTGGATTTTTCCCTTGGGTAATGACAGTTTCATTTTCGTTTTGCTTTAGCAAGGACTCAACCGAAAGGGTCCATGGCGTAGAGGACGGTCATGCTGAGACTCGCCGCGCGTGCATCAGCCATGGCGCCGCGCCATGGTGGTCGAGGCCCAGGCCTTCTCGATGAAGACGGGGCACTGGCGCCGGGGCCAGGCCAGTGAGGGAGGTTCGCATGCGCAAGAATCTGACGGTGAAATCGCTCGCCCTGTTGTTCGCCTTCATGGCGGGCTTCAGTCCTCCAGTGCCCGGCACAGGGTCGGCCGAGGCGCAGGTGCGCAGCTCCGGCCGCGAGGTCTCGCGCCAGAGCGTCCGGGATCACCGCCAGGGATCAGTGAACCGGGCGCATCGCGGCCAGCGGCCGCAGGTCAACCGCTCCCATGTCAACCGTGGACAGGTCTATCGCGGCCGTACGGTTGTCCGGCACCACAGGCCGGCGCATGTCGTCGTCGTCCATCCCCGTCGCCACTGGAACCGGGGCGGGGCCATCGCGGCGGGCGCCGCGATCGGCTTCATCGCAGGGGCGGCGGCGGTGTCGTGGGCCGGGCAGCCGCCGCGTTCGGGCTATTGCTGGTTCTATACCACGCCGGCGCGCACGACCGGCTTCTGGGACTGGTGTCCGGTCCGCTGAGCGGCGCCTACTCCGCCGCCTGGACCAGCGCCGGTCCGCCTTCGCCCTGAAGGCGCGCACCGAGGCGGTCGACATCGAGCAGCATCAGCATGCCCGCCGGTTCGCCGCGGGCGTTGCGGGTCGCGACGACGCCGAGCGCGGGGACGTCGGTCTTCGAGGTCAGGTCGCGCAGCGGCTGCAGTTCCGAGGCCGCGATCTCGGGGATCAGGCCGAGCGCATCGACGATGAGCCCGAGCGTGCGGCCGGCCGCCCGCACGATGACGATCTGCTGCTCGTCGGAGGAGGCATCGGGAATGCCGAGCAGCCGGGCGAGGCGCAGCACGGGCACCGGCTGGCCCTCATGCAGCTTGTAGCCGGCGAGCAGGCCGTCTCCCGCCTTCTTGGCCGAGGGCTTGAGGCCGGCGATGTCGACCGCCTCGATGACGTCGCGGGCCGGGACGCCGAGCCAGTGCCGACCGATATGGAAGGTCGCGACCTCGAAGGCCTCGACCCCGTCGGCGGGCTTGTGAGCCGCGAGCGCGCCCCGCCCTGCTCCCCCGACCGCCGTCTTCGCCCCTGCGTCCGTCGCGACCTCGCCGAGCGGGACCGCGCAGAGCGCCACGACGTCGGCACGGTGACCGTCGCTGGTCTTGTATTCGCGATAGCCCTTCGAGAGCGCGGCGCCGACCGCCATGTGCTTGCCCTCGAAGCTGCGGATGCCGGCGAGATCGCCATCGCGCTCGAGCGTGGCGGCATCGATCGGCAGCGGGCTTTGAGCACCCACGGGGAAACGCGGATCGCTGGAGGAGATGATCCGGCCATCGCCGTCCACCAGCAGCGCGAAGGACCCCGGCAGGGCCGCGCCTTCCTCGTCGGTCGGGAGCGAATCGGCGAGGATCGCCGAAAATTGTGGGGTCGAGTCGAAGACGATGGCGATGCCGCCGAGCGCCCTGCCCCCGACCGGGCTCTGGACCGCGGCGGTGTAGATCAGCGTCGCGGCCTCGCCGTAGAGCGGCGTCGGCTCGAAGGCCGATACGGCATAGTGCTGCCCCGTGCGCAGCGCGAGCGTGCGGGCCGCCCATTCGGCCTCGAGCTTCTGCCCGACGAGATGCGCCTGCGACGGCTGCGACACGGCGACGACGACGCCCTGCGTGTCGAACAGGATGAGGTTGCTGTAGACGGTGTAGAGCGCGTTGATGGTGGCGAGGATCTCGCCGCAGAGCCTGCGGCCCTCCGGCGAAGGCGCCGCCAGGACCCGGGCGAAGCTCGCATTCAACGCCCACCAGCGGCAGTCATTGGCGCGCTCGTACAGATTGCGGTCCATCACGTCGATGGCGAAGGCGGCGCGCGAACGGCACTTCTCCATGATGGCGGCGACGACGGTGCGGTGCAGGTCGCCGATCGAGGCGTCGCAGACGGCCTGCGTCTTGCGGCCCGCGCTGGAGATCTCCCAGAGCAGGATCTTCGAGAAGGCGGCATTGGCGGCGGTCGAGCCGGCCTGCCGGATCGAGCCGTTCCAGACCGAGCGGTTGAGATCGCCCTGGATCGCCGCCGCCTGGCGCGAGACATGGCGCAATTCGTCCGAAAACAGCCCGGCCCGGCTGGTGACCGCGGCGAGCAGATCCTCGCCGATGCTCTTGCCCAGTTCGCCATCGTCCTGGTCGAACGCCGCCTCGAGCGGGATCAGCCCGAGACCGAGCCAGCCCGGCCCCATGTAACCCTGATAGCCCGCCGTGCCGCAGGCCATGGCGAGATATTGCCGGCCGCCGAGGCGGATCACCGGGTCGCGCCCCTGGAGCGCGGAGGGGGAGAGCCTGAGGCCGGCCGGCAGCTGGATCGGGCACGAGCCGGCGATCACCTCGCCCTCGGGCGAGACGCAGGCCAGCACCGTCCAGTCATGCTCGGGCAGGAGCTTGCGGAAGATGCCCTCCATCTCGTCGGCCAGCCGGAAGACGAGGACGAGCACGCCGAGCGGGCGCTTGGCCGCATCCTCGACGCGCCAGGCATAGACCAGGGCCTTCTCGTCGGCGACGAAGTCGACGAGGCCGTAATGCTCGACATAGGCGCCGGTCGAGGTCAGCGCCTCCGTGACGATCGGGTGGCGGGCCTCCTGCGCCGGATGGGACGCCAGGCGGGCGCGGATCGCGCCCTCGCGGTCGACCAGCACGATGTCGGAATAGACCGAGTACTTCGCGACGTAGTCGCGGAAACGCGCCTCGATGGCCGCGCGCGCCTCGGACGAAACCGGCGCCTCCAGCATCTCGCGGATGTCGGTGTCGGCAGCGAGGAAGCCGATATCGGCCGTACGCTCGAACAGGTTGCGGACCAGCACGTCGATGGCGTTCTGCGCCTTGATGCGCAGATCGGTCATCGCCTTGTCGCGGGTTTCCTTGGCGAGATGGCCGAGCAGGCTCGCGGTCAGCGTCTCGAAGGCCGAGCGCGTGCCGGACATTTCGGTGGCGTTGCCCGAGAGTTGCCCAAGCAGCGTCAGCGTGTCCCAGGACGCCTGCAGCCGGTCGAAGACCTGCCGGTAATCGTCGATCGCCCGCATGTGCCGGATCAGGCCGGCGAGCGCCGGATCGATCTCGAATCCCTCTCGAAGCGTAGGCAAGTCGTAGGCGCCTCCGGTAGGCCGTCGCCCGCCGGCACGGCACCGGACGAGGGACGCGAGCAAACGCAGCCAGCCGGCATCGTTGCGCGCGGAAGAAGATCACCAAGTGCGTTGATTCGCATCCACCCGATCAGGTGTTCGTGCCTAAATTTCAAGCAGGAAGCCTGCGCGAGCGGCGCCGCAACGCAAGTGCCTTTACGTCATCTCCAGCATTCAGCGCGCCCGATACACGAGCGGGAACTGCTCGGGCTTGCTCGCCTTGCCGTCGCAGGCCACCTTCTCGCGGTACTCGACCAGGACGAACTCGCCATCGGGCCCGACGCGGTGGCGCTCATAGACGCCGCAATCGCCCTCGCTGCGGCCGAGCGCCGTGCCGGTGACGGTGCGGGTCTTGACGTTCCATTCCGGCGACATCAGCTCGGCGGGGGCGCTCGTGCGCTTCTTGCCGGGCGGGGCCTTGAAGCTCAGGAAGCGGAGGTTCTGCGCCGGCTCCGGCAGGTAGACCAGCGCGTAGACGGCGTTCGTCTGGATGTTGAAGCGCTGGCAGGGCAGTTCCCAGATCGCCGATTCCTCCGACATCTGGAAGCCGGTGACGCCGGACTTCAGCATCTCCGGGTCGCAGCCGAAGCGGCTCTTGAGCGTCGCCGGCAGCGTGCGCGGGATCTGGGCCGGTCTCACGGCGTAGCGGCTGAAGATGCCGTCCAGACCGGCGGGCGCAGCCGCGGCGGCAGGCGGGGCCGCCGGAGGCGAGGCCGCGGCGGGTGCGGTCATACAGCCGGCCCCGCCCTTCACGGTCACGCGCGCCTGCTGCTTGCCGGCCATCGACACGGTCAGCGTGCCGCTCTCGATCTCGACCGCCTCGCCCTCGATCTCGCCGAGCTTGAGATCGAGCACCGCAAAGCCGTCGCCCTCGCCGAGCCTGTAGAGCTGGTAGGGGTAGAGGCCGTAGCCGCCGACCTTGCCGCCGGTCGCCACCCGCGTCATCGGCAGGACCTTCTCGCCGACCTTGATGCGCGCGGGCTGGCGGACATGGTTCTGCCCGGTCAGGGCCTCAGTGAAGATGAAGGCGTAGCGGTCGTTGTCGGGGTCGCGGTTGGACTGCCACAGCGCGACCGAGCAGCCTTTCGAGCGGTCGACCTCGGCCTTGTCGAACAGTTTCAGGTCGAGCTTGGTCTCATCGGGCTTGGCGGGCGCGGGGCTCTGGGCGGGCGGGGGCGTCTGGGCCCCGAGCGGCCCCGCTGACATGGCTGCCAGCACCAGCGCGGCAAACGTCGCCGCAACCCCGTTCGACCCCATCGACATTCCCCCTGCAGCGGCCGCGCCCGTCGCAGGCGTCGGTCCCCTCGCGGCCACCCTAGTCAAGGACCGCGCCGGGGAGAACCCGAAATTGACGCTCGGTCAGAGCCCCTCGATGCGCCTCAGCGCCTCGAAATGCTTCTCGGACTGGTGGACAAGCACCTGGCGCCACTCGCGCGCGGTAGCCTCGATCTCGGCCTCGGGAATCAGCTTCAGAGGCCGGCCGGTGGACATGGCCAGCACCTGCTGCCGGCAGGCGCGCTCGAGGAAATAGAGATCGTCGAAGGCGACCGCGACGGAAGGCCCGCCGATGGTGACGCCGTGATGGGCGAGGAAGGTGATGTCGGCGCCGGCTTCGGCCTTGTTGGCGGCGACGATGGCCTCGCCCTCGCTCTCGTCCAGCGCCAGCCCGCCGAAATGGTCGACATAGAGCGTGCGGCCATGGAAGCGGCAGGCGGTCTGGTGGGCCATTTCGAGGCGCCCGCCCTCGACCATGGTCAGCGCGGTCGCATAGGGCATGTGGACATGCAGCACGGCGACATGGCGCGGATTGGCCTTATGGGCGGCGATGTGGATGTTGCGGGCGGTGGCCTCGACCTCGCCCTCCCCTTCCAGAACCTGGCCGCGCTCGTCGATCAGCAGCAGGTCGGAGGGCCTCATCTCCGACCAGTGCACGCCATAGGGGTTGATGAGGTAACGCGGCCGGCCGTCGGGCCCATCCGGCAGCGCGACCGAGAAGTGGTTGCAGATGCCCTCGTTCAGCTCGAACTTCGCGGCGAGGCGCAGGGCGGCGGCGAGATCGCGACGCTGGCTGGTGAGGCTGGGCTTGGTCATGGCGAGGGACTCGGGGCTCGAAGGGATGGCGCGAACCCAAGCATCGCGGGCCCCGACATGACAAGGCCCGGCACTGGGGCCGGGCCTGATGCCGATTGCATGGCGCGAGCGGCTAGCGCGGCGCCAGCACCATGACCATCTGGCGGCCCTCGAGCTGCCAGTCACTCTCGACCTTCGCCTGCTCGGCGAGATCGGCCTTGACGCGCTCGAGCACCTTCACGCCGAGATCCTGGTGGGCCATCTCGCGGCCGCGGAAGCGCAGGGTCACCTTGACCTTGTCGCCCTCCTCGAAGAAGCCGAGCATGGCCTTCATCTTGACGTCGTAGTCATGCTTGTCGATGCCGGGCCGCAGCTTGATCTCCTTGATCTCGATGGTGCGCTGCTTCTTGCGCGCCTCGGCGGCCTTTTTCTGCTCCAGGAAGCGGAAGCGGCCGTAGTCGAGAATCTTGCAGACCGGAGGCACGGAGTTGGGGGCGATCTCGACCAGGTCGAGACCGGCATCCTCGGCAATCTTCAATGCCTCGAAGAACGGCACCACGCCACGATTGGCGCCGGTGTCGTCGATAAGCTGGACCTCGCGAACGCCGCGGATGTCGCGGTTGGAACGCGGACCGTCCTTGGTCGGGGTCGGGGCGGCACGGAAAGGACGACGAATGGCTGTATTCTCCTATGAATGGCGCGTCGGGCGCCTGTCGCCAGACACATTGCACAAAGACGCGCGTTGTCAATGGACGAGGGCCGGCTGCCTGTGACGAATGCCCGATAGATCGGGACGATCCGGGTTTTCGGCAAGGGCGGACGCGTTCAGCCGCCGCCCCGCCCCTCCAGCAGCGCGCAATAGACGTCGAGGGTCTCGGCGACCATCGTCTCGAGCGAGAAGTGCCGCTCGACGTGGCGGCGTGCCCGCAAGGCGAGATTGTCGCGCGCCGAGGGCCGCAGCGAGAGCGCACCCGCCAGCGCTTCCGCAAGGGCGGCCGCGTTGCCGGGCTCGACGCGCCAACCGGTGCGCTCGTTGGGCGGGGTCTGCGGCGGGGCGAGCACGGTTTCCGGCACCGCGCCGAGATCGGAGACGACGACCGGCGTGCCCATGGCCTGGGCCTCGACGGCGACGCGGCCGAAGGCCTCCGGCTCGGTCGAGGGCACGGTGACGACGGCCGCGGCCAGCAGGGCGGCCGGCATGTCCGAGCAATGGCCGACGCGGCGTACGCGCCCGTCGAGGCCCGCCTTGGCGATGAGCTGGTCGAGTTCCTTCACGTAGCCGTCGCGGCCCTGCGGATCGCCGGCGAGGATGAAGGCGGTGTCGGTGTCGCCGCCGTCGCGCAGGATGCGGGCGGCCTCGATCAGCACGCGCTGGCCCTTCCAGCCGGTCAGCCGGCCCGGCAGCAGGACGATCTGCTGATGGGCGCCGATGCCCCAGGCGGTGCGCAGCGCCTGGATGCGTTCCGGCGCGACGGCCTGGGGCGCGAAGGCCGCGAAGTTGGTGCCCCGGTTGACGACGCGGATGCGCTCCCGGGCGAAGCCGTGCCGGGCGAGGATGAGCTCGGCCGTGTAGGCGGAATTGGCGATGACGATGTCGCCCCGCGCCATGACCGAGTTGTAGAGCGTCTTCACCGCCGAGCGGCTGTTGTAGGAGCCGTGATAGGTGGTGACGAAGGGCAGGCGCAGCAGCCTGGCGGCGGCGAGCCCGACCCAGGCCGGCGCCCGCGAGCGGGCATGGATCAGCTCGACGCCCTCGTGCCGGCAGAGCAGCGTGAGCTTGCGGATATTCAGCGCCATGGCGAGCGGGTTCTTGGCCGCGGCCGGAAAGGGCAGCCAGACGCCGCCCTTGGCCTGGAGCTCGGCCACCAGCCGGCCGCCCTCGGTGGCGACCAGCGCCCGGGCGCCGACCTCGGTCAGCCCGCCCGCGATGTCGACGGCCGTGCGCTCGGCGCCGCCCGCCTCGAGCTCCGGGATGATCTGCAGGATCGTGCGCCCGACGAGCGGGTGGGACTCGGTCGAGGGCAGGGAGAGATGTGCACCTGGCTGAAAGGACATACTCACCGCTCTGGAACGCCACCCCTGACCCATGCGGGCCGACCCGCGACACATCCGTCGGGCGGGACTATGCCTGCCCGCCGGCCGAATGCGCAGCCTATATTCGCGCGCCAGACCCGATTCGTCACAGGAGATTTGCGTTGGAGCGAGAGGCCCCCCATTGGCTCGAGGTCGGCGAGGGCGCGGACCGGCGCCGTCTCGCCGTGCTGTCACAGCCCGGCGACGGCGTGCCGGTCGTCTGGCTCGGCGGTTTCCGCTCGGACATGCGTGCGACCAAGGCCGAGGCCCTGGCCGACTGGGCACGGCGGGCCGGCCGGCCCTTCCTGCGCTTCGACTATGCCGGCCATGGCGAGAGCGACGGCGATTTCGCGCGCTGGACGCTGTCGCACTGGCTCGAGGATGCGCTCGCCGTCATCGCCGCCCGCTGCGCAGCCCCACCGATCCTGGTCGGGTCCTCGATGGGCGGCTGGATCGCGCTGCTCGCGGCGCGCCGGCTGCTGGGCACGGCGCTGGCGCCGGCCGGCCTCGTCCTGATCGCGCCGGCGGTCGATTTCTCGGAAGATCTGATGTGGGCCCAGATGCCCGAGGCGATCCGCCAGACCATCCTGCGCGACGGCGTCTGGATGCGGCCGTCGGAGTATTCGTCGGAGCCGACGCCGATCACGCGCGCGCTGATCGAGGACGGTCGCTGCCATCTGATGTTCGGCGCGGAGATCAGGACGGGCTGTCCCGTCCACATCCTGCAGGGCATGAAGGACCCCGACGTACCGTGGCGCCAAGCGCTCAAGCTCGTCGAGCATCTCGGCGGCGATCCGGTCGTGCTGACGCTGGTCAGGGACGGGGATCACCGCCTGTCGGGCGCGCAGGATCTGCTTCGCCTCGAGGCGGCGGTCGCGGGGATCGCGACCGCGCCCTGAGCGCGTCAGTGCCGCGCCATGAACGCGTCAGTGCACGCTGACCATCCGCAGATCGTGCTCCCAGGCGTTGGCGGTGGCCGCCTCGCGGGAATCCGTCACCAGGATCGGCGCGCCATCGGCCGAGAGCAGCGCGAAGAGCTGCAGGCCCGACTGGATTTCCGGCGCCTGCGGGAAGATCCGCAGCAACTCGTCGGAGGTCATCGACTTGAGATAGGCGACCTCACCGGTCCCGAGCGCCGCGAATTCGGCCGGGGTCAGGGGGGTCGTCTGGATCATCGTTCTGTCATCGTTCATCGCGCCCTCCTTCAGAGCAGTGCGAGTGCGGTTACAAGGATACGACTGCAATCATGAACGGATGCAAAAACCGCGCTTGCACCCGCTTAGGCCTTCAGACCGGCTCATCGCGGCTCACGATATCGATACGCCGGATCAGCCTTTCGGGTTCCGGGCGGACGAGGTCGATCGCCAGCAGCCCGTTCGAGAGATCGGCCCCCATCACCTGCATCCCCTCCGCCAGCAGGAAGCTGCGCTGGAACTGGCGCGCGGCGATGCCGCGGTGGAGGAACTGCCGGCTCTTGTCGTCGACCTGGCGGCCCCGGATCGTGAGCTGGTTTTCCTCCAGCGTGATCTCGAGCTGGTCCCGCGCGAAGCCCGCGACGGCGAGCGTGATGCGGAGCCGGTCCGGCTCCTCACCCGAGCGGGCGAGCCTCTCGATGTTGTAGGGTGGGTAACCCTCGTTGGCGCCCTTGGCGACCCTGTCGAGGGCGCGCTCGATGTCGTCGAAGCCGAGAAGAAACGGATGGGACAGACTGGGCGTACGCGTCATTCCCAGGACCTTGCCTGACGGTGCCGGAGCCTCGCGAGAGCGCTCCCGATCGGCCGGGGCCCGCCTTGGCGGCGCCCCGCGGGCGGAAGGCGAAGCCCTTCCGCTTGAGTGACGATATGGCGATCGCGGCAGCGGCTTCAAGGGCTCCGGCGGCGCCACCGGGGCGGTCGAACGTCGCGGCGGACCGGGCGGGGACGGGTGGTACAGCCACCCCGGCTTGAACGGGGGACCTCTAGATCCACAATCTAGCGCTCTAACCAACTGAGCTATGGCTGCCCGCACCCGGCGCTTGGCGATCGGTCGCTTTCGCGAGATCGGCGGCGGCGCGGAACCTAGAGCCGACGCCCCGTGATTGCAACCCGGCAGTCGCGGGTTTTTGCAAGCGGCGGGCCGAGGCCTGCCCTGCTGCGACTTCAGGGCCGACCGATCGCCTTGCTGGCGATCCGTGCCAGTTCCTTGAGGTGCTCCGAATAGGACTCATAGGAGCGGCGCACCGCCTTGGCCTGGAGCGCCACGGCGTCGGCGGCGCTGTCGGTGCGCGCCAGCGTCTCGACGTCGCCCAGCGTCGCCTTCAGCTCGGCGCAGGCATGGTCGAGCATGCTCGCCTGGAGCGCACCGAAGGCCTTCGCCATCGCCAGCGTCTGGGTCATCACCGTGGTCGAGGCGATGGCGGCGAATTCAGGCGGGCGCGGCAGCGGCGTCGCGATCAGCGAAGCGGGCGCAGCCGCAGGGGCGGCGACCGGAGCGGCGGGCTTCGGTGGGGCCACGTCGACCGCGCGCGTCACGGTCTCGGCGACCGCCTGAGCCGCCTTGGCCGAAGCGGCGGCGACGGTCTCGACGGCGGCGGTCGCTGCGGCGACCGTCTTCGCGACGGCCGGCGGCGCAGCCGGCACGACGGCGGCGGGTGCAGGCGCCTGGGCCTTGGCGGCCGGCTTCGCGGCCGGCGTCTCGCGCCGGACCTTGGTGGAGGCGATCTGAGTCGTGGTGCCCGGCTTGATCGCCCGGGGCGCGATCTTCACGGGCGCCTTCGGTGCCTCGGGCTTGCCAGCCACAGGCTTGGCGACAGCGGGCTTGGCGACAGCGGGCTTGGCAGCCGCCGGCGCGGCAGGGGCCGCTTTGGCGACCACAGGCGCGGCGGGGGCAGGCTTGGGCACAGGCGTGGCAGCCACGGGCATGGTCGCCGCAGGCTTGGGCTCGGCTGGCGTCGCAGCCGGCATTTTTGCAGCGGGCATCGTCGCAGCGGGGGCGGGCTTGGCAGCCGGTTCCACCTTGGGCTGCGGCGCAGGCGCCGCGACCGGCGCGGGCGACGGAGCCTTGGCGGCCGGAGCCTCGGGCGGCAGGGTTCCCGACAGCGCCTTGACGGGCGACAGGCTGATCGGGGCTTTGGACTTGGTCCGGGTCGGTGCAGGCTTGACCATGACGGTTCTCCTTCGGCGCTGACTGGGTGCGGCGGGCGCTGCGCCCGGCTTCCGGTCCTGGGTATCGCGCCGGGGCTGTCCGGATGGTCAGTTCGGCGCAGGAGCGGCCGCCGCGAAGCAGCGGCCGCGTCCGAGGCGGTAAAGTCCGGGACGGTGACGTCCGGAGCGGTAAAGGTCCCGAGCCGTTACTTGGGCTTGGCGGCCTTGGCCACGGTCTCGGCGGTCTTGGTGGCGACCTCCTGGGCGGCTGCTCCGAATTCCTTCAGCTGCGTCTGGAGGGCGGCCATCTGGGCCTTCATGAACTCCGACTGATGCGCCATCACCTCGGTGATGTCCTTGGACTGCACCAGCTTCTGGGCGAGGTCGAAGGCCGCCGCGACATTGTTCTCGGCGTAGGAGATCGCCTTGCGGGCGGCGTCATGCGTGCTGACGCGTGCCGTCTCGGCCGAGCCATGCGCGGAATCGACGGCCTTGGCGGCCGCGCCGATGAAGCCGTCGAAGGCCTTGCGGGCCTGCTCGACGCTGCGCTCGGCAAAGTCGCGCATCTCGGCGGGAACTTCGTAAGGGGTCTTGATCGCCATGGGTGGTCCTCCTGTTCGGCGCCGCTGACTGACTGCCTGCCTTGCCGGATCTGCCGGCCAAGGCCCGGTCTCTGTTATTGTGCGGTGCAATATCATTGTTGCGACGCAAAGACAATGATAGCCGCAACGCCCGCATCCGTTAACGCTGTTTCGAACGGGCGGGGGAGAGCGCGGTTCCCTCCATGGCGCGGCGGTGATTTGGCGGCTATTAAGGCTTTGTTAGGCATAATGGCGCCGCCTTGGGGTGCCAACCGAGAGCACGCGGGCATGAGCGAAGCCGGACAGGACTGGGCACGGCTGGGCGCGACGGCGGCGCAGGATGCGACTCTCGCATCCTATGCGGCTGGCGGCGCGCTGCTGCTCTGGGACCGCGACGCCGGGCAGCCGGGCTTCACCAACGCCGCGGCCCGGGCGCTCCTGGCCGGAACCGGCTCCCTGCCCGCCACGACGCGCCAGAGGCTGTCGCTGCTGGCGGGAGGTCTCGCCTCGCCGGACCGGCTGCGGCTGGAGCGGCTGCGACTGACCGCGGGCTTCGCGGCGGCGCTGGTGACCTGCGGCTGCAAGCTCGTCACTGCTGCGGACGGGACACCGATCCTGGCGATCGCGGTGCCGGCGGCCGAGTTCCGGCGGCTGGGGATCGCGCTTCCGCAAGCCGAGGCCGATCCGCTGCCCCCGCCCGAGGCGCCGGCGACGACGCCGGCCGAGGAGCCGGCGGCCATGGCGACCGCCCCCGCGCGCGCGGTTCGCTTCCTCTGGCAGAGCGATGCGCAGGCGCGCCTGACCAGCCTCTCGCCGAACCTGGCCGAACTCGCAGGCCCCGATGCCGTGGCCCTGCTCGTAGGGCGGCCCTGGGCCGACCTGATCGGCGCGGTGGTGCAGGATCGCAGCGGCGGCCTGCTCGAGCGCCTGAGCGGAACGACGACCTGGAGCGGCCATGAGGTGCTCTGGCGCACCGCGACGCCGGGCGAAGGCGCACGGGTCGAACTCTCCGGCGTGCCGGTTCTGGACGCCGCGAGGCAGGTGACCGGTTTCCGCGGCTTCGGCCTGGCGCGCCCTGGTGCCCGCGAACCCTTCCCGATTGCGGCCGAAGTCGCCGTGGCGGAACCCGCGGTCGTGGCCGTGGCAGATGAACCGGATGCGGCCGGCGATGCCGTGACGGCCGACCTGTCGGACATTCAGACGCCGGAACCCGCGGTCGTCGAGGCGCTCGACGCCGCCGTCGACGCCCCGGCGCAGGACTCCTCCCCCGAGGACGCAGCAACGGCCACCGACGAGGCGCTGCCGCCCGAGCCCGTCGCCCCGATCACCGCGGCGGAGGCGCCGGCCGAGCCCCCCATCGCGACCGCGACGCAGGAGCCGCAGCCGGGCGACCAGGCCGTCTCCGAGGAGGAGCCGCCCGCCGCCGCGCCCGCGCAGAGGTGCCCTCCCCCCCTGCGTCGGCTGGCAACATCGTGCCGCTGCGCAACGGACATCTGACCCCGGTGCGGCCGATCATCGAGCCCTCGAAGCCCAATCTCAGCTCGGCCGAGCGCAGCGCCTTCCGCGAGATCGCCAAGGCGCTGGGCGCGCGCATCGCCGGCGACGACGAACCGGCCGCGCCCCGCCTGCCGCCGGCCGCGCCGCTGCGGCTGAAGGAGGCCGAGGCCGCGGCCGCCGACGGCGGGAGCGATGCGACACCGGCGAGCCCGGCGCCGGAGCCGGCCGCCACGGCCCGGCGCCTGCCGAACTCGCATGCGGACCTGCTCGACAAGCTGCCGATCGCGGTGCTGGTCAACCGCGACGACACCGCCCTCTACGCCAACCGCACCATGCTCGACCTGCTCGACTATGCCGATCTCGACGATCTGGCCTCGGGCGGCGGCGTCAGCCGGCTGATCAAGGATGCCGAGCGCACCGATGGCGGCGGCATGACGCTGATCGACCGGCTGGGCCATCTCGTCCGTGTCGATGCGGTGCTCTCCAGCCTTTCCTGGCAGGGCGAGCCGGCGACGCTGATGGCGTTCCGCCACCCCAAGGGCGGCGGCGAGGTCAGGGTGCTCACCCCCGAGGAGGCCGAGGAGGCGGAACTGGCGGCCGAGTTCGAGGCCGAGGATACCGAGAGCGCCGCCCGGGTCGAGGCGCTGCGGCTGGATGCGGGCGTCCGCGACGCGCGCATCGCCGAGCTGGTCGCGATGCTCGACACCGCCACCGACGGCGTCGTCACGGTGGATGAGCGCGGCCGCATCCTCTCGCTCAACAAGACCGCCGAGGCGCTGTTCGGCTACGACCAGCGCGAGGTCACCGGCGAGCTCTTCACGCTGCTCTTCGCGGCCGAGAGCCACGCGCCGGCGCTGGACTATCTCGAGGGGCTGAGGGGCGGCGGCGTCGCCTCGGTGATGAACGATGGCCGCGAGGTCATCGGCCGGGTCCGCCAGGGCGGCAAGATTCCGCTGTTCATGACCATGGGCCAGATCGCGGAAGGCACGGAGCGGCGCTTCTGCGCGGTGCTGCGCGACATCACCGCCTGGAAGAAGACGGAAGGCGAGCTGGTCGAGGCGCGCAAGGCGGCCGAGAAGGCCAGCGCCCAGAAATCCGACGTGCTCGCCAAGATCAGCCACGAGATCCGCACGCCGCTGAACGCGATCATCGGCTTCGCCGAGGTGATGGCCGAGGAGCGTTTCGGGCCGATCGCCAACGAGCGCTACAAGGAATATCTGCGCGATATCCACCAGTCGGGCGGCTATGTCATCAGCCTGGTCAACGACCTGCTCGACCTCGCCAAGATCGAGGCCGGCAAGCTCGATCTCGACTTCGTCAGCGTCAACCTCAACGAGATCGCGCTCTCGGCGGTCAGCCTGCTGCAGCCGGAGGCCCAGCGCGGCCGCGTCGTGCTGCGCTCGGGGCTCTCGCCGAAGCTGCCGCCGGTCGTCGCCGACCAGCGCTCGATCCGGCAGATCGTGATCAACCTGCTCTCCAACGCGGTGAAGTTCACCGATGCCGGCGGGCAGGTGATCATCTCCACCGCGCTGGGCGACCAAGGCGAGGCGATCCTGCGGGTGCGCGACACCGGTATCGGCATGGACGACAAGGAGATCGAGCTCGCCCTCGAGCCCTTCCGCCAGGTGCCGACGACGCGGCGTGCCGGCGGCACGGGCCTGGGCCTGCCGTTGACGAAAGCGCTGGTCGAGGCCAACCGCGCCGCGATGTCGATCACGTCCGTCAAGAAAGAGGGCACGCTGGTCGAAATCACCTTCCCGCCGCAGCGCGTGCTGGCGGGGTAGCTCGGGAGGCTCTGCGCAAAACCCTGGTGCTGCTGCTCTGCCAGGAAGCGGACGTTCCAGCGCAGCCTCGTGCTCTTTCAGCACCGCAATGATCTGATCTACGCTGAAACAGCTGCATTGTACGGTCCATATCCAGTGCGATGGACCCAACTCATCGATGGCAGGAATTCAGGGGAGCACGTCAGACCTTTACCCACATCGATTTTTATTATAAATTTTAACATCTATTTTGGTTCTATTTGCTCGCTCGCCAAGAGCGTTATTTGCGTGCGAAAATCTGAAGGCTTATTTCTCGAACGCGAAGACACGCTTCCAGTCATTCTTCATGTCCACCACCGTCCAGCCCTTGGCTTTCGCCTGGTCGAGCCCCTTGTCCAGCCGCCCGATGGACGAGGCGCGGTCATAGGCCCATTCTCGGGTCGCGTCGGTATGATGGACGTAAAGGCAGAAGCGCGGCCCCGCCGTGTCACAGGTCCACTGCAGCATCTGGAGGTCGCCGTCGGAATTGCCGA
This sequence comes from Bosea sp. RAC05, assembly GCF_001713455.1. Lineage (NCBI taxonomy): Bacteria > Pseudomonadati > Pseudomonadota > Alphaproteobacteria > Hyphomicrobiales > Alloboseaceae > Allobosea > Allobosea sp. RAC05. The sequence continues at coordinate 1,718,319 of NZ_CP016464.1, read as the reverse complement.
ACGCGGCAATCGGCCGGCGTCCGATGGCCTTCTGGATCGCGAGGGGCTTGCCCTCCTTGTCATCGATGAAGTCCACCGAAGGCAGCTTCACGATGATGGGCTTGCCATCACGATACTGCAAAGCCTGCTTGCCGGAGCTGCCGATCACCTGCTCGGGCGGGATGCCATAGACCTTCTCGGCGAAGACCCTCATGAATTCGACGCCACCGCCGGAGACAATGTAGGTCTTGAAGCCGTTCACCCTGAGATAGGCCAGCAGCTCGAGCATCGGCTTGTAGACCATCTCGCTGTAGAGCTTGCCGGTCGTCGGGTGCTTCGCCGTTGCAAACCAGTCGCGGACGACGGCCTCGAACTCCTCAATCGTGTATCCGGCGTGGGTCGCCATCACCATCTCGAGGATGGCGTGTTCACCTCCGGCAAGCGCGGTCTTGAGGTCACCTCGCAGAACCGAGGCAAAGGGCTCCTTCTCCTTCCATTCCGGACGCTGGGCCGCCATCGCCTTGATGCGATCAACCGCGAACAGGAACTGGAAGTAGAACGGCTGCTCACCCCAGAGCGTGCCGTCATTGTCGAATGTGGCAATGCGCTGGGCAGGCGGGACAAAATCCGGCGTGCCGGGTTTGGAGATCTTCCGCACGAACGCCCGGATCGCCTGTTTCGATTGTCCATTGTTCCACGATGGCAGGGGATCAGGGCTTTGCGCGGCGAGCGGCGGTGCAGCGAGCATGACAAGCCCAGCCAGAATTGCCGCAACTGCTTTGAGTCTCATGTATCTGGTCTTTCGACTGAGAGCCATTTTCAGAACGGTGTCGATGGCCGGCCGCCTCCCCGGAGGGAGGCGGCCTTTTCCCGGTTCTGGTTCAGCGGGACAAAGCCGATTTGAGCGTTGCCTCGACCTTGCTCAGGTTGAAGGAACCAGGAGACTGGCTGGGCGGATAATCCTTCATGCTCAGCAGGAATTTCGCAGCCAGTCCCTGGATTGGCGCGATCACGAAAACGCGGTCGATGACCCAGTCCCAATAGGTATTGGAGTTCTGCTGTGCTTTCTCGAACGGGTCGCGCCGGAGGTTGAAGATCAGGGGGAAGCGCAGTTCCACCCAAGGTTCCTGCCACACATTAAGCTGTGAACCCCGGTTCTCCAGGAAGACGATCTTCCAGTCCTCATACCGGGCGGCAACGATATTGCCGTCATCGTTCATGTACCAGAATTCCTTCCGCGGCGATTCAGTCATCTTGCCGCTGAGGTAATCAAGCATGTTGTAGCCATCGATGTGGTTCTTGTAGGGGCGGCCGTTGAGCGTGACGCCCTTGAGCAGCTTGTCCTTCACGTCCGGCGCACCCGCCGCCGCCGCAAACGTCGGCAGCCAGTCCTCATGCGCGACCAGGCCGTTCAGCGTGGTGCCGGCCGGGAAGACACCGGGCCAGCGCACAAAGGCCGGAACGCGGAAGGCGCCTTCCCAGTTCGAGTTTTTCTCGCCGCGGAAAGGCGTCGTGCCGGCATCCGGCCAGGTGTTGTAGTGCGGGCCGTTGTCGGTGGAGTATTGAACGATGGTGTTGTTGGCGATGCCCAGATCATCGAGCAGCTTCAGCAACTGCCCGACATGCAGGTCGTGTTCGACCATGCCATCGCCATACTCGTCCTGCCCCGACTTGCCGATGTTCTCGGCTTTGACATGGGTGCGGAAATGCATTCGTGTCCCGTTCCACCAGCAGAAGAAGGGTTTGTTTTCCCGGACCTGGCGGGTGATGAACTCCTTGGCGGCCTCGACGGTCTCGTCGTCGATGGTCTCCATCCGCTTCTTGGTCAGCGGCCCGGTGTTTTCGATCGTCTGCCCACCCTTGCCGTCGGCCTTGGTGCGAAGGACGCCGCGCGGCCCGAAGTTCTTCCGAAACTCCGGGTTCTTCGGATAATCCCGGTTCTCGGGCTCCTCCTCTGCATTCAGGTGGTAGAGATTGCCGAGGAACTCGTCGAAACCATGCATCGTCGGCAGGTGTTCGTCGCGGTCGCCCTGATGGTTCTTGCCGAACTGTCCTGTCGCATAGCCCTGGCTTTTCAGTACCGTGGCCATGGTCACGTCTGTCTTCTGCCAACCTTCGGCGGCTCCCGGCAGACCGACCTTGGTCATGCCGCTGCGTACCGGCACAGACCCGTTGATGAAGGCGGCGCGTCCGGCGGTGCAGCTCTGCTGGCCATAGTAATCGGTGAACGACACGCCCTCGCGGGCAATGCGATCAATGTTGGGGGTCTTGTAGCCCATCATGCCGCGGTTGTTGTGGCTGATGTTCCAGGTGCCGATGTCATCGCCCCAGATGACGAGGATGTTTGGCACCTTGCCGGCCGGTACGGCCGGTGCGGTCTGGGCCTGCGCCACCTGAACCGGGGTTGCCGCGCCCAGCGCCGCCGTTGCAGCCATTGTCGTGGTGCCGAGCAGGATGTTGCGGCGGTTCAGGCTGCGCACCGTCCCCGGGTCGCGACCCTCCTGCGTGGGCGCATCGTGAGACGCCTCACCATGCTCGCCTGTTCTGTTCTTCGTCATGTGTTTCTCTCCCCTCTGAAAACGCAGCGAAAACCGATGTGGCTGGTGGACGTGTCGACGGGATGAGCGTGACGCGCGGCCGGGCGGTAGCGGCGGCAATAGTTGGGCGCGCAAAGATGCGAGCCGCCCTTCAGGACACGGCGGGGTATCCGGGTTGCTGGCTGCAGCGGATCATAGCTTGTGTCCTGCGCCGGACCGCGCGGATTGGCCGGAATGCAGCAGGCCTTCGTCTCGTCCCGGCTATGTCGGGGAGCATACCAGTCGGTGGTCCATTCCCAGACGTTGCCGATCATGTCCAAGAGGCCATAGCCGTTTGGGGGATACTCGCCGACCGGCGTGGTGCGCTTGTAGCGTCGGGGAGAAAGGTTCTCGTGGGGAAACTCGCCCAGCCAGACATTCGCCATCTGCCGGCCATCGGGGACAAGCTCATCGCCCCAGGCAAACTCCGCCTGGTCGAGACCGCCGCGTGCCGCAAACTCCCATTCCGCTTCGCTGGGAAGCTCTTTGCCGGCCCAGGCGGCATAGGCCTGCGCATCCGCAAAGGCGATGTGAACGACCGGGTGATCGTCAAGATCGCGGATGGAACTGCCGGGACCATAGGGTTTGCGCCAGTTTGCGCCGAACCTGAACGTCCACCATTGCGACCAGTCCCCAAGGTCAATGGGGCGGGTTGGCGGATCGAATACGAGCGAACCGGCTCTCAGCATGTGGGGCAATGCGCCGGGATAATCCTCCGCCTTCGGAGCCATTTCCGCAAAGGTGACATGTCCGGTCGCCTCGACGAAGGTCCGGAAGTCGCGGTTCCTCACCGGGATGGCATCGATCCAGAATGGGTCGACCCTGACCCGGTGGACCGGGGCCTCTTCTGGATAGTGGCTGTCCGAGCCCATGAGATAGGCGCCGCCGGGAATGTGAATCATTCCCGTCAGGGCTGGATCACCGCCCGTCTGCATCGTCGCCGCGTTCTCACCCAACCTGAGATTCATCAGATCAGGCCCCCTGTCGGTTGGAGGACGACGATATCGGCGCGCCCGGTTGAAAAGGTCAGGGCTCCCGGTGCGATCGCCGAAACAGCCGTCACGATCAACCGCCCCTTCGTTGTTCTTCTTTTTCGACGGCGACGATCCTCGTTGATATCCAAAACGGTGTCCAATATCATTGATGGTATAGTCTGTTGCGGATTGCAGCGAGAGACGCGGCGCATGCTTTCGATCAGAAACCTTCAACTGGTGATTGCCCTCAACCGGTTCCGGAGTTTCAGCCGGGCAGCTGCGTCACTTGGAGTTTCGCAGCCCTCGCTGACGCGCAGCCTCAAGGGCCTGGAGGATTCGCTCGGCGTCCAACTCTTCGACCGACACCACGTCGCGCCGACCGTCTTCGGACAGATCCTGATTGACCGCGGACAGGCGGTCATAGCGAGCTTTGATGACCTCACGCGAGAGATCGCACGGCTCAAAGGGCTTGAAACCGGACAACTCAAGGTTGTGATGGGCCCTTATCCAGCAGACATTTCCGGCGAGCGGGCCGTCGCTCTGCTGTCCGCGCGCTATCCCCGTCTGACCGTGGAAGTGACGGTCAGGGATTGGACCAGGGCGACCGCCGATGTGGTTGCGGGCGTGGCCGACCTTGGCTTTGCCGACATCACGGAGGCGTCACAGAATCCAAACCTCGTCACCGAACCGGTGCACGCCGCCCCCTTGCAGTTCTTTGTGGCAGCAGACCATCCACTGGCGACCACGCCAGGCCTCACGATCAGTCATCTCCTGGAGTTTCCATGGGTCGGGCCGACCATCCCCAGCTCGCTCCAGCGACAGGATGTCGAACCGGAAAGGCCCTATGGCCTGGTCGAGCATGAGCAGAAACGTTTCCGGCCACGGATTCTCGTCGAATCCTTTTCGGCCGCCAAGAACATCGTTCTCGCGGGAGCAGCTGTATCGGCGTGCGTTCCCATCCAGATCCGCCAGGAGATCGCGGCCCGGGAGCTGGTTCTTCTGCCGATCGGGCTGCCGTCCCTGCGGTTGAACTATGGCTTCATAGCCAGACGTGGCAGATCGCCGTCACCGGCCATGCAGTCGTTCATGTCCATCGTGCGCAGTCTTGAGATGGACATTTGCGCAGAGCCGGAACCTCCCCCAGCCTTTGGAACGGCACTGTGAGGATGCTTGGACGTGATAGAGCATGGATTCAGTGCCGGCTGTTTACCGAGCTGACTGTCCGAAAGCGCGAGGGCTGAATCCGGTCCCGCGATAGCGCAAACTAAATCGCCCAAAGACGGATGTTCCATGCGCCGGCTGGGGCCACCCCCTTCCCGGATGCGCCTGCCCCGACTCTCCTGTAAGACCGGTTCGCTCGACCCCTCCTCCGAAGGCTGCCTTCCCATGACCCTGACGATCTATGGCTGCTACCGCTCGCGCGCCTCGCGCAACATCTGGCTGGCGAACGAGCTCGGGCTTGCCTTCACCCATGTCCCGGTGATCCAGGTCTACCGCCTGCCCGATCCCAACGCGCCGGGCGCGCCGATCCACACCCAGAGCCCGGCGTTCCTCGCGGTCAATCCGAAGGGGCAGATCCCGGCGATCGACGATGGCGGCTTCAAGCTGCAGGAATCGCTGGCGATCAACCTCTATCTCGCCCGCAAGCATGGCGGGCCGCTGGCGCCCAAGGATGCGCAGGAGGAGGGGCTGGCGGTGATGTGGTCGCTCTGGGCGAGCACGGCGGTCGAGAGCCATGCGCTCAACATCCAGTACCACATGGCGGCCTATCCGCCGGAGAAGCGCGATCCCAAGCTGGTCGAGGCGGCGCTCGCCGCCCTGCCCGCCCCCTTCGCGGTGCTCGACAAGGCGCTCGCCGCGGGCGGCGGCTTCGTCATGGGCGGGCGCTTCACGGTGGCCGATATCAACGTCGCCGAGATCTTCCGCTACGCCAAGCCGGCCGCGCAGCTCTTCGCGGCGGCTCCGCATGTGAAGGCCTGGCTCGACGCCTGCCATGCCCGCCCCGCCTTCCAGGCGATGTGGACAGCGCGGGACGCCGAAGCCGCCTGAGCGGTCGGCGTCCGGCCGCAGAGCAGAATCCGGGTGGCCGCCGTGCCACCCGGCCCCTCCTGACGCGGGATGACAGTCCGGGACGGACAGATGCCGCGATGACCATGCCCATGCCTGCCCCGCCCGCGCGGATGTCGACGCTCGACTGGGTGCTGCTGCTCGCACTCTCGGTGCTGTGGGGCGGCTCCTTCTTCTTCAACGCGCTGGCGCTGGCGCAATGGCCGCCGCTGCCGGTGCTGCTCGTCCGGGTCGGGCTGGCGGCGCTGGCCCTGCTGCTCGCGGTGCGGCTGGCGGGGCTGTCGATGGCGGTCGGCCGCAGCGTCTGGCTCGCCTTCTTCGGCATGGGCATCCTCAACAACCTGATCCCGTTCAGCCTCTTCCTCTGGGGCCAGCAGCAGATTCCGAGCGGGCTCGCCTCGATCCTGAACGCGATGACGCCGATCTTCACGGTCCTGGTGATGCATGTGTTCGGGGGCGAGCGCGCGACCGGGCCAAAGATCGCCGGAGTCTTGGCGGGCTTTGCCGGCGTCGCGATCCTGATCGGGCCGGATGCGCTCTCGGGGCTCGGGCTGAACCTGCTGGCGCAGCTCGCCTGCATCGGCGCGACCGTCTCCTACGCCTTCTCGGGGCTCTACGGCCGGCGCTTCCGCGCCTTGCCGCCGCTCGTCAGCGCCGCCGGGCAGCTCAGCGCCTCGACGCTGATGACGCTGCCGATCGTGCTCGTGGTCAGCCCGCCCTGGGCCCTGCCTCTGCCCACGGGACAGACGGCGCTCGCGCTGCTCGGGCTGGCGCTGATCTCGACGGCGCTGGCCTATGTGATCTTCTTCAAGGTCATGCGCTCGGCGGGACCGAGCAATGTCGTGCTGGTGACCTTCCTGATCCCGGTCAGCGCCATCCTGCTCGGCGTCGGCCTGCTCGGCGAGACCCTGCTGCCGCGCCATTTCGCCGGCATGGCGGCGATCTTCGCCGGGCTCGCGCTGATCGACGGGCGCGTTTTCGGCCGAAATCGCGCGCTGCGCCGCGGCTGAGCCGGCAACATCCGGACACATCAGAGTTTATTGCCAAAAAATTATGAATTGTTCTAGGGTCGCTTTCGCGGCATGAGCCGCTATCGGCTCTAGCGACAAACACTGGAAGATATCGGGAAACGATACGCCAGAGGGGACCAGAGGGACAGCCATGGACATCAGGCATCTGCGATGTTTCATCGCAGTGGCGGAGGAGCTTCATTTCGGCCGTGCCGCGGAGCGGCTGGGGCTGGCTCCCCCCGCCCTCTCCCGCCAAATCAGCACGCTGGAAGAAGAACTCGGCTGCGTCCTCCTGACCCGCACGACGCGCCAGGTCGCGCTGACGCGCGCGGGCCTGATCATGCTCGAGGAGGCCAAGAGCATCCTCGCCCGGATGGACCATGCCTCCCGCGCGGTGCGCGAGGCCTCGCTCGCCTCGGGCAAGATGCTGCGCATCGGCGCGATCGACGCCGCCTCCTCCAGCTTCGTTCCCGAGGCGCTGGTCGCCTTCCGCGAGCGTTATCCGGGCGTCCAGATCAAGTTCGTCGAGGCGATGACGGCGCCGCTCGTGCAGATGCTGGAAGCCGGCAAGCTCGACCTCGCCCTGACGCGGCCGCCGCGCAAGCCGACAGACTGCGCCTTCGAGGTGCTGCGCGTCGAGCGGCCGATCGTGGTCCTGAACGAGGCGCATCCGCTGGCGGCACGCGACCATCTGACGATGCAGGATCTCGTGGGCGAGCCCTTCGTGGTGCCCTCCAAGCGGATCCGACCCTTCGCCTATGATCTGGTGATGTCCTATTTCGAGAGCGTCGGCGCGGTGCCCAACGTGACCATCGAGGCGACCGAAAAGCCGGCGATGATGTCGGCGGTGGCCGCCGGCCTCGGCATGGCGCTGGCCCCGGACTGGGTGTCGCGCCTGAGCTTTCCGGGCGTGACCATGCGCCGGCTGCGCGGCGCGCTGCTCGACCCGCCACCGCCGGGCGCGCTGGTGGGCATCGCCTGGCGACCGCAGCAGCGGCTCGACGCCCGCGACGACTTCCTCGCCATCCTGCGCGAAAGCGTCACCCTGATCGACGAGCGGCAGGTCCTGCCCTTCGCCATTCCCACCACGAAGCTGAAACGAACGGCCCGCCTGGTCGGGTCCGCAGTCGGAGGAGCCTGATGAGCTTGAACAAGATCGAAAAGGCGCAGGGCATCCGCGTCCGGTCCACGCAGGACCTCGCGGCCGGCGTGTTCATGATGCTGCTGGCGGGGCTCGCGCTGGTGCTGTCCAGCGACCTGCCCATCGGCACGCTGCGCCAGCTCGGGCCGGGCATGCTGCCGAAATCCTTCGCGGTCATCTGCGCCGGGCTCGGTGCACTGCTGGTGATCTCCAGCCTGCGCTTCGATGGCGAACAGCTCTCCGGCTGGTCCTGGCGAGGCGTCATCTTCGTGCTGGGTGCGGCCTGCGTCTTCGGGCTGTGCATCCGTGGCTTCGAATTCGGCCCGATCCGCGTCCCCGCGCTCGGCCTGGCTGTGGCCGGCCCGCTCGTCATCCTGATCTCGGGCCTGGCGGCGGACGATTTCCGCCCGAAGGAACTGGTCATCTTCGCGGTCGTGATGAGCACGGCCTGCGCGCTGCTGTTCAAATACGCGCTGTCGCTGCCGATCCCGCTGGCGCCGTGGCTGCTGGGGATCTGACCTGATGGACATGTTTTCCAACCTCTCGCTGGGCTTCGGCGTCGCGCTGTCGCTGCAGAACATCGCCCTGTGCTTCGCCGGCTGTCTCGTTGGCACGCTGATCGGCGTGCTGCCGGGCGTCGGCCCGATCGCGACCATCGCGATCCTGCTGCCGATCACCTTCGGGCTCGATCCGGTGGGCGCGCTGATCATGCTCGCCGGCATCTATTACGGCGCCCAGTACGGCGGCTCGACGACGGCCATCCTGGTCAACATCCCCGGCGAGGCGACCTCGGTCGTTACCACGCTTGACGGCCACCAGATGGCCAAGCAGGGCCGCGCCGGCGTCGCGCTCGGTACGGCGGCGCTGGGCTCCTTCTTCGCCGGCTGCGTCGCGACCCTGTTCATCGCCGCGCTCGGCGCGCCGCTGACCAAGCTCGCGCTGCTGTTCGGACCCGCCGAATACTTCTCGCTGATGGTGATGGGCCTGTGCTTCGCGGTCGTGCTGGCGCGCGGCTCGATCCTGAAGGCCTTCTGCATGATCATGCTCGGCCTGCTGCTCTCGACCGTCGGCACCGACCTCGAGACCGGCCAGGAGCGCATGACCTTCGGCTTCGCGCCGCTGGCGGACGGCATCGACTTCGCCGTGCTGGCGATGGGCGTGTTCGGCTTCGCCGAAGTCCTGCGCAACCTGGAGAGCCCCGAGACGCGCGACGTGGTGAAGACCAAGATCGGGCGCCTCCTGCCCGACTGGAGCGACATCAAGCAGTCGATCAAGCCGGTGCTGCGCGGCACCTTCCTCGGCGGCACGCTGGGCATCCTGCCCGGCAACGGCGCGGTGCTCGGCCCCTTCGCGAGCTACACGCTCGAGAAGAAGCTCGCCAAGGATCCCTCGCGCTTCGGCAAGGGCGCGATCGAGGGCGTGGCGGGTCCGGAATCGGCCAACAATGCCGGCGCCCAGACCGCGTTCATCCCGCTGCTGACGCTCGGCATCCCGCCCAATGCCGTGATGGCGCTGATGGTCGGCGCGATGACCATCCACGGCATCATCCCCGGCCCGCAGGTCATGACCAAGAACCCGGAGCTGTTCTGGGGCATGATCGCCTCGATGTGGATCGGCAACCTGATGCTGCTGGTCATCAACCTGCCGCTGGTCGGGCTGTGGGTGAAGCTGCTGCAGGTGCCCTACCGCCTGATGTTCCCGTCGATCCTGATCTTCTGCTGCATCGGCATCTACTCGGTGAACAACCAGCCGGTGGACGTGGCCTTCACGGCGATGTTTGGCCTGTTCGGCTATCTGCTGATCAAGCTCGGCTTCGAGCCGGCGCCGATGCTGCTGGGCTTCGTGCTCGGCAAGCTGATGGAAGAGAAGCTGCGCCAGGCGCTGATCATCTCGCGCGGGTCGTTCATGACCTTCGTCGAGCGGCCGATCTCGGCCGGCCTGCTGATCGTCGCCGTCGCCATTCTCGTGATCGCGCTGCTGCCGTCGATCAACAAGAAGCGCGACGAAGTGTTCACCGAATGAGGGGCTTGCCGCCCTCAAGGCGGCGCCCCACCTTGCCTACAACCATAACGAGGAAGGAACCGCTATGAAGAAAACCGTACTCGGCCTCGCCGCCGCCATCTCGCTCGCCCTCGCCGGCGGCGCCGCCGCCCAGGCCTATCCGGCCAAGCCCGTGACGATGATCGTGCCCTTCGCCGCCGGCGGACCGACCGACATCATCGCGCGCATCGTCGGCGACCACATGTCCAAGACGCTCGGCCAGCAGGTCGTGATCGAGAACGTCGCGGGCGCCGGCGGCACCACCGGCATCACCCGCGCGCTGACCGCGGCGCCGGACGGCTACACCATCGCGATGGGCCATCTCGGCACCTTCTCGGCGGCGCCCGCCACCTATCCCGGCCTGAAGTATGACCCGATCAACGGCATGCAGCCGATCGGTCTGGCCGGCGGCACGCCGATCCTGATCGTCGCGCGCAAGAACATCGAGGCGACCGACCTGAAGTCCTTCGTCGCGGCGGTGAAGGCCAATCCGGACAAGTTCAACGAGGCCCATGCCGGGCTGGGCTCGGTGTCGTGGACGACCTGCACCCTGCTGAAGGGCCAGCTCGGCGTGCCGAAGCTCAACGCGGTGGCCTATCGCGGCACCGGCCCGGCGCTGAACGACCTCGTCTCCGGCCAGATCGACTTCATGTGCGACCAGATCGTCAGCGTCGCCGAGCAGGTGAAGGCCGGCACGATCAAGGCCTTCGCGGTCGCATCGGCACAGCGTTCGCCGGCCCTGCCCGACGTTCCCACGACCGCGGAAGCCGGCCTGCCGGAGTACCAGATCGAGGCCTGGAACGGCATCGCCGCGCCGAAGGGCACGCCGAAGGAGGTGGTCGACCGCCTGGTCGACGCGCTCAACAAGGCCCTGAACGACGAGAACACCAAGAAGCGCCTGCTCGACCTGGGCACGGTCATGCCGACCGCCACCGAGCGCACCCCGGACGGCTTCGCCGCACTCATCAAGCGCGACGCGGCCAAGCTGGAGCCGGCTCTGAAGGCTGCTCCGAAGTAGGCATGGGCCGGCCCGCGGCGACGCGGGGCATGCGCCAACGCATCGAGACGGCGGGCCCCTGGCCCGCCGTCTTCGTTTGGCGGCACCGCGCCCGGGCCTGTTGCGCACGGAGACACATCGTGACTGCCCGTCGCGGAACCGCCCCGGTTTCCGGAGGTTCTCCCCCCGAACTCTCTCTCGGAAGGAGACCATCATGTTCAAGACACTCGCTCTCGTGACCGCCATCGTCACGCTGCCCGCCACGGCCTTCGCCCAGACCCAGCCCTCGGGCGGTGCCACGGGCGGTGCCCTCAGCGGCGCAACCTCGGGCGCCATCGGCGGCGCGATCGTCGGCGGCCCGATCGGCGCCGCCGTGGGTGGCGTCGGCGGCGCGGTCGTCGGTGCGATCATCGGCGACGCGGCCACGCCGAAATTCCGCACCTATGTCGTGGAGCAGGACGTACCGTCCTATACCTATCGCGAGCAGGTCGCCGTCGGCGCCGTGCTGCCGGAGGATGGCGTGGTCTATCGCGAGGTCCCGGCCGAGTACGGCGTGCAGGGCTATCGCTACACGGTCGTCAACGGCCGCACCGTCCTGGTCGAGCCGCGCACGCGCCGCATCGTCCAGATCATCAACTGATCCGCCCCTCGCCCCAAGGCGAGGAGACAGGCCCGCTCCCGAAAGGGGGCGGGTTTTGTTTTGAATCCTGGCGATGCGGCCGGTGCGGGCGGGACGGGCAGGAACATCGGGGTCTGCGCACCGTTGTCATGGCACGCCTCCAACCACAGGACACCTCACCATGATCAAGAAGCTCGCCCTCGTCGCCGCGCTCTCCGTGCTGCCCGCGACCGTCTTCGCCCAGAGCACCGGCCCCGCCGTGCGCGACCCGGCCGGCGGCGCGACCCGCGATCCGGCGCTCAGCACGACCATGCCCGGCGCGATCGACAACCGCCAGATGACCCGCGACCCCGCCGGCGGCACGATGATCGACGACTCGCCACGCTTCCGCACCTATGTGCTGGAGCAGCGCGTCCCCTCCTATCGCTACGAGCGGACCGTCACGGTCGGCGTGATCCTGCCGGAGCAGGGCGTGGTCTACCGCGAGGTTCCGGCCGAATACGGCGCGCAGGGCTATCGCTACACGGTCGTCAACGAGCGTCCCGTGCTGGTCGAGCCACGGACCCGCCGCATCGTCCAGATCATCAACTGATCCCGCGCCGGGCGCTACGCCCGACGCAAAAAGAAAGCCCGCCCCTGCGAGGGGGCGGGCTTTTCGTTGTCGAGGATCGAGCGGTCAGCGCGTGCCGAACATGCGGTCGCCGGCATCGCCCAGGCCCGGCACGATATAGCCGTGGTCGTTGAGCTTCTCGTCGATCGCCGCCGTCCAGATGCGGACTTCCGGGTGCGCGCCGCGCAGGCGCTCGATGCCCTCGGGTGCCGCGAGCAGGCAGACGAAGCGCAGATCCCGGGCGCCGCGCTCCTTCAGGCGGTCGATGGCGGCGACGGCCGAATTGGCGGTGGCGAGCATCGGGTCCATCACCACGACCATGCGGTCGGCGATGTCCGAGGGCGCCTTGAAGTAGTACTCGACCGCCTGCAGCGTGTCGGGGTCGCGATAGAGCCCGATATGGGCGACGCGGGCGGCGGGAACGAGTTCCAGCATGCCGTCGAGGAAGCCGACGCCAGCGCGCAGGATCGGCGCGAAGACCATCTTCTTGCCGGAGATCACCGGCTGGCGCGAGGTCTGCAGCGGCGTCTCGATCTCGACCATCTCGACCGGCAGGTCGCGCGTGACCTCGTAGCAGAGCAGCATGCCGATCTCGTTGAGGAGCTGGCGGAAGCTCTTGGTCGAGCGGTCCTTCTCGCGCATCAGCGTGAGCTTGTGCTGCACCAGCGGGTGATCGACGACGGTGACCCCGTCCTGCTGCTTGGTCATTCGGTCCATTCCCCTTCTTCCTTGCCCTCAGCCCTCATCCTGAGGAGCCGCGCAGCGGCGTCTCGAAGGATGAGGGCTGAGGGGTTCTCGACCTACTTCAGAATACCGTGCCGTCGCTGATGATCGTCAAGGGCGGGCCGCCGCCGGGGCGCCTCTCGGCCGCGATGCGCCGGCCTGCCGCCCAGGTGCCGCCTTCCAGAACCTTGGCGAGCGGCAGTTCCGCCGGCGAGCGGCCGAGCCGCTGGCGGATGAGCGCGCCGATCTCGTCGAGCAGCGCCACCGTGAGCGCCCGCCATTCGACGACCAGCGTCGAGCCCGCCTCATGGGCGCGCCCCGCCTCGCCCGCATCCTTCAGCGCGATGACGCCCCCATCGAGCAGGAGGCCGCCATTGCGGTATTCCGGCAGGCCGGTCAGTTCGTCGATGTCGACGACGGCGATGCCGGCCCATTGCAGCGGCTCGATCAGCGAATAGGTCAGCCATTGCGAGAGCTTGTGGAAGGGCACGAGCCCGGCCGTGGTGGTGCCCTGCGCGATCAGCGGGTGGCGCCAGGTGTCGCCCAGCGCGATGCCCGCCAGCGTCAGGCGCGAGGGCCAGATGCCGCCGAAGGTGGCCAGGACCTCGCCGAGCATGTGGCTCGCGCGCAGGCTCCCGGTCTCGGCCGAGGCGAGGAAGCGGTCGAACAGGTCGCCTGGCCGCGACAGGCCGCGGCGCTCGAGCTCCTCGCCGAGCCGGTTGAGCAGGGCGGCGCGGCCCTCGACCGCCAGAAGGGCGTTGCCCGGCGTGGACTGGAAGCCCGCCGTCAGCGCCGCCGGATCGAGCCGCTTCAGCGCCGCCGCATCCGCCCGCAGGGGCTGTGCCGGATCGGCGGAGAACAGGCCGGCGGCGAACATGTCGAGCGAGGCGAGCGCCAGCCCCTCCGAGCGGCCGATCCGCTTGCCGCTGACCGCGTCGCGATAGGACCAGTCCGGCCCGGCGCCGGCATCGAGCAGCACGCTGACGACGGCGAGGTCGTAGGCCGCACGGCCGCGCTCGCCCGCATCGGCGAAATGCGCCGCCCGGTCGAGCACGGCCCAGCGGTCCATGCCGGCGACGGTGAAATGGCGCCAGCGGGCGTGGAAGGGGATCTCGAGCGTCGGGTAATGGGCCCGGATCGTCTCCAGAACGTAATCGGCGCAGGCCTCGAGCCGCTCCGGATGGACGGTGAAATGCAAGAGGTCGCCGGCCAGCCCGAGGCGCAGCATCTCCTGCGCGCGGGCCCGGATGGCGGCGGGCTTCAAAAGGAGGCGCAGCGCCTCCGGGTCACGATCGGGCATCGGTGCTTTCAGAACTTGTCGAGGTCGCGGCCGACGGTCGCCTTGAGGACGTTGTCGCCCGGCGCGCCGTCGGGGGAGTAGTAGCCCGCGGCCTTCTTGGCCTCGATCTCGACCGAGGCATCGGGCGGGATCAGCTCGGGGGGAATGGCGACGCGCTCGCCGATCTCGATGCCGCTCTCGACCATGGCGTCGTATTTCATGTTCGACATCGACATCAGCCGGTCGATGCGGGTGACGCCGAGCCAGTGCAGCACGTCGGGCATGAGCTGCTGAAAGCGGGCGTCCTGCACGCCGGCGACGCATTCGGTGCGCTCGAAATAGGTCGCGGCGCTGTCGCCGCCCTCCTGGCGCTTGCGGGCGTTGTAGACGAGGAACTTGGTGACCTCGCCGAGCGCGCGGCCCTCCTTGCGGTTGTAGACGATCAGCCCGACGCCGCCGCCCTGCGCCTCCTTCACCGCCTCCTCGATGCCGTGCACGAGATACGGCCGGCAGGTGCAGATGTCGGAGCCGAAGACGTCGGAGCCGTTGCACTCGTCATGGACGCGGCAGGAGACGCGGCGCTTCGGATCGGTGATGGCCGAGACCTCGCCGACGACATAGGCCGTGATCGAGCCGATCGGCGGCAGGAAGACGCGCAGGTCCGGCCGCGTCACCAGCTCGGGATACATGCCGCCGGTCTGCTCGAAGAGCGTGCGGCGCAGCTCGGCCTCGCTCGTGCCGAAGCGCTCGGCGATGCCCGGCAGATGCCAGACCGGGTCGATCGCGATCTTGGTGACGCTGATGTCGCCGGAAGCGTGCAGGATGTGCTCGTCGGGCGCCAGCCGATGCGCGCCCATCGCCGCCAGGATCTCCGGCAGGTTGAGGCGGGCCTTGGTGATGGCGATGGTCGGGCGGATGTCGATGCCCTCGCCGATCAGCCCGCCGAAATCCTGCGCGACGCGGTGGCCGAACGGGTCCATCGAGACGATTTTCCCGGGCTCGAACCATTGCGGCTGCGCGGGGATCTCGGCGGTCGGGTGGGTGTTGTGCAAATCGGGCCGCTGCGAGGGGTTCATGGCGCGCGCCGAGATCGCCAGCGCCCGGTAGACCGAATAGGAGCCGCCATGGGCGCCGATGACGTTGCGGTCGGCCGGCGTCGTGGTCGACGCGATCACCGGGCCGCGCTCGGCCGGCGTTTCCGCGCCCCAGCGGATGGGAAAGCGCGTCGCGGCGCTGCCGGGCTCGGGATAGGAGGTCAGGCGGGTGTGGGTGGTGCGGTTGGGGGAGCTCATCGCCGGGTCCGAAGCCTGCAGAACGATAAAGGCCCCAGACATGAGCGCCCGGGGCCTTCAACCGAAGCGGATATGGTGACCCGGTCAGGGAGGGCCGTCAACCCGCGAGTGCAGGACGAAATCCGTTAACGTCTCAGTTACCCTAGGACATCGACATCGCTGCGGTTTGTGCAACAGTGGATGTCGAGCGTCCGTGAACACGAGCGAAAGTGAGCGCTGCATGGCCACCAAAGCCAAGGTCTACCAGGCTACGCCGACCCTTGAGCAGTGGAAGAAGGACAGCAGCGTCGCCCTCGTCAGGCGCAGCGATGACAAGATCCTGACCCGTATCGACACGCTGATCGACGAGTACAGGAAATGCCAGGACGGGTATGTCAAAATCCAGCTCAAGGCGGATCTGTTCTTCACGCTCGATTACTGGCTGAAGGACGTCAAGCGCAATACATCGATGAACAAGGATCGCACGCCGGCGATCTATGGACTGTATCAATTCACCGCCGAAACGCTGGCCAAGTCGCTGGGCACGACGATCAATGTCCTGCCGGAATATCTCGAGCGGCATTTCGGTCGCCGGCTGTCCTATCACGGCGAGCATCTCGACGTGCTGGGCCGGGCCGCGATCTATCTCAGCCGCGCCGAGGTCGACAAGTACCGCCTGACGTTCCGCAACGGCAAGGCCTACATGTTCACCTGGCCCGGCAAGGGGGTCGAGGGCGCCGAAAAGAAAGCCGGCGCGATGAGCCTCGTGCTCGCCGATTCATCGACCGCGACGAGCCCCGTCTTCGGAAAGTCGACCAACTGGGGCGGTTTCGCCATGAGCATGGGCCGCGAGCTCTATATGGCCCGCCATCATTGCCGGAAAGGCTTCGGCGCGGAGGGCAACTTCTATCACTCGTCCTATCTCGCCGGAGAGCCCGTGCTCTGCGCCGGCACCATCAAGATGAAGAACGGGCTCATTGCCGAGGTCTGCAACGACAGCGGCCATTACCGGCCGGACGCGCGCAACTTCATCGGCTTCCTGCAGACGCTGCAGATGCACGGCGTCAACATCGCGTCCGTGGTGGTGGGCGATTACTCGGGCGCCCTGCGCGCCTATGGGCACCAGTTTCTGGCGGCGCAGGGCAACTGGGCGCGGGCGGCACTGACGGGACAGGCCAGCGTCTTCGCCGCCAACGACCAAGCCAAGGCGAACTATGGCGGCGACAAGCGCCACGAGCAGCAGATCATCGTGCGCATGTACCGTGAGGCCGTGGCCGCGGGACTGGCGGGAGAAACGCGCGAGGAGCGGCAGTATTTCTGCGAGCGGCTGCAGGGCTTCATCAAGGTGGGGGCCAATGGTGCGAGGGAGCAGCCCTTCGCGCATTTCGTCAACACCACCTGGATGATGCAGGCGATCGACCGGTTCTACAAACCAGCGCCTGCGCCGGTGCATCAGAGGCTCCCGCCGCCGCCGGTTCCGGCGCGGCACGGCGTCAACACGGCGGTCGCGGCGCGACAGCCGCTGGTTCCAGGGCGCCAGCCGCCGCCACCGCCCAAGCCCGGCAATCAGGCCGGACCCCGGGTGCCCCCGCGAATCCCGCCGCGGCCCTGAAGCCGCGGAAGGGCTGGGCTCGCTCAGAACACGGCGAGATAGCGCAGCAGCGAGATGATGCCGATCACGATGACGATGATCTGGACGACGTTCTTGATCTGGCTGTCGAGCGGCAGCATCCGCACGAGATAGAGCACGAGGCCGATGACCAGAACGGTGATCAGCAGGGAAATCAGAATCGACATGACTTGAACCTTTGGTATCGGCCGAAAGCCGGCCCCCCGGAGCCGATGCGGCGACGCATTCGCCGGCACCCCCATCCGCTGACAGAACGTCGCAGGGGGCGAATAGGTTCCGTTGGGGTGGGTTTTGCCGAGCAAGGGTGAAAGCGAGGGCCCGGAACCACAACGGAGAACCCCTCTCCTGTAAGGAGAGGGGCAGGGGAGAGGTGTCGGCCCCTGGACCAGGGAGTCGCTTACTCATCAGCAGCTGGAGGCGGTGAGGTCACTGCAGCGGCGTCAAACGGCCGACACCTCATCCCTGCCCTTCTCCTTACAGGAGAAGGGTTCCCCGCGCTCTTCTCGGAGACGTGGGCCTACCCCGCAATCCGCCCGAAATCCGCAACGGCGCGGGTCGCCGCGCGGAGCTGGTTGAGCAGGCGCAGGCGGTTGGCCCGCAGCGCCGGGTCGGGGTCGTTGACGGTGACCTTGTCGAAGAAGGCATCGACCGCCGGGCGCAGATCGGCCAGCGCCGCCATCGCGCCCTCATAGTCTTCCGCCGCGACGGCGCTTTCTGCCTTCGGCGTCGTCTGCGCGAGCGCGACCGCCAGCCCCTTCTCCTCGATCAGCCCGGCCTGCGCGATCAGGCCGAGATCGGCGGCGCCGGCAAAGGCGCCCTCGCCGTCCTTCTTCTCCTCGGCCTTCAGGATGTTGGCGGCGCGCTTGTAGCCGGCGAGCAGGCTCTTGCCGTCCTCGGTTTCGAGGAAGCGCCCGAGCGCAGCGACGCGACGGGTGATGAGGAGGAGGTCGTTGGCGTCTCCGATCGTAATGCTGAACTTGTCCTCTGTGACAGCAGCAGGGGGAGGCACGACGGCATCAATCAGATCATGCCGGGCGCCCTGGTCCCGCATCAAAACTCGCAGCCTCTCGTAGATAAACTGATTGAACCCGTCGATGAAGACCCAACTAGCTAAGAACACTTCCGTAAGATCGACATTTTTCTCGCCATCCGGAGGAAGCTCATCAACTTTGTCGGCGCGGTACCTGTCCGCAGCTCCGGCAAATGCGTCGTCAATGCTGATCCGGATATCATTGGCAAGGATCAGTCGGATCACCCCGAGCGCTGCCCGACGCAGTGCATAGGGATCCTTGCTCCCCGTCGGCTTCTCGTCAATTTTCCAGAATCCAGCCAGCGTATCGAGCTTGTCGGCGAGCGCGACCGCCACCGAGACCGGGGCGGTCGGGACGCGGTCGGAGGGGCCGAGCGGCTTGTAGTGCTCCTCGATCGCCGCGCAGACGCTCGCGTGCTCGCCCTGAAGCTCCGCATATTTGCGGCCCATCAGGCCCTGCAGCTCGGGGAATTCGCCGACCATCTCGGTCGGGAGGTCGGCCTTGGCGAGCTTGGCCGCGCGCTCGGCCAGCTCCGGATCGGCGCCGACGATGGGGGCGAGTTCCCTCGCCAGCGCCGCGATGCGCTGCACGCGCTCGCCTTGGGTACCCAGCTTGGCGTGGAAGACGACGCCGAGCCTGTCGAGCTTGGCCATACGCTGGTCGAGCGGCCTGGCGAGGTCGAGCCCGAGCTTCTCGGCGCTTTCCTTGAGCGTGTCGAGATCGGGCAGATTGCCCTTGTCGGTCGCGAAGAAATAGGCGGCGTCGGAGAGCCGCGCGCGCACGACGCGCTCATTGCCGGCGACGATGGCCGCGCCGCCATCGCTCGCCATCAGGTTCGCGGTCAGCAGGAAGCGGTTGGCGAGGTGGCCCGTCGCCGGGTCGCGCAGCACGAAGCACTTCTGGTTGGCGCGGATCGTGGCGCGGATCGCCTCGCCGGGGATTTCGAGGAAGCGCGCCTCGAAGGAACCCATCAGCACGACCGGCCTTTCGACCAGCCCTGCGACCTCCTCCAGCAGCCCCTCGTCCTCGACCAGTTCGAGGCCCTGCGCGAAGGCCAGCGTCCTGGCGTCGGCGAGGATGATGGCCTTGCGCCGGTCGGCATCGAGCACGACCTTGGCCTGTTCCAGCGACGCGACGTAATCGTCGAAGCGGCGCACGGTGATGGCGCCCGGCGCATGGAAGCGGTGGCCATGGGTGGTGTTGCCGGAGACGATGCCGTCGACCTCGAAGGGCACCACCTCGGGCTCTTCCGTCTCGGCACCGAAGGTGCAGAGGATGGAATGCAGCGGACGCACCCAGCGCAGGCTGGCGCCGGCAGCCGAAGCCTGGCCCCAGCGCATCGACTTCGGCCAGGGGAAGCTGCGGATCACGGCCGGCACGATCTCGGCGATCGCCGCGACGGTCTCCTGGCCGGGCTTCTCGATGACGGCGATGTAGCTGTCGCCCTTCTTCGGGTCGCTGACGATCGTCGCCTGGTCGAGCGAGGCCAGGCCCGCCGCCTTGAGGAAACCCTGCACGGCAGCATCCGGCGCGCCGACGCGCGGACCTTTCCGCTCCTCGCGGATGGCCGAGCCGCGCACGGGCAGGCCGGCGATATGGAGCGCGAGCCGGCGCGGCGTGGCGAAGGCCTTGGCGCCCTCGTAGACCAGCCCGCGCTCGACGAGCGCATCGGTGACGAGCTTCCTGAGATCGTCGGCCGCCTTGCGCTGCATGCGGGCGGGGATCTCTTCGGAAAAGAGTTCGAGCAGGAGATCAGGCATCAGTTGGCTCCCCCGCCGGCCGTCTTCAGCCAGGCGGCGCCGCAGGCCTTGGCGAGTTCGCGTACGCGCAGGATGTAGCTCTGGCGCTCGGTGACAGAGATCACGCCGCGGGCGTCGAGCAGGTTGAAGGCGTGGCCGGCCTTGAGGCACTGGTCATAGGCCGGCTGGACCATCAGGTGGCGTTCGCCGCTCTCGCCCTTGGCGAGCAGAGCCCGGCATTCGGTCTCGGCCTCGGCGAAGCGGGTGAACAGCGCCGCGGTGTCGGCATGCTCGAAATTGTAGCGCGAATACTCCTGCTCGGCCTGGAGGAAGACGTCGCGGTAGGTGACCTTCTCGTCGCCTTCCAGCCCGTTGAAGTTGAGCTCCATGATGCTCTCGACATTCTGCAGATAGCAGGCGAGGCGCTCCAGCCCGTAGGTCAGTTCGCCGGAGACCGGCGCGCATTCGATGCCGGCGACCTGCTGGAAATAGGTGAACTGGCTGACCTCCATGCCGTCGCACCAGCACTCCCAGCCGAGGCCCCAGGCGCCCAGCGTCGGGTTTTCCCAGTCGTCCTCGACGAAGCGGATGTCGTGCAGGAGCACGTCGATGCCGATGGCCTGGAGCGACTGGAGATAGAGCTCCTGAAGGTTCGGCGGGTTCGGCTTCAGGATGACCTGGAACTGGTAGTAATGCTGCAGCCGGTTGGGGTTCTCGCCATAGCGCCCGTCCTTGGGCCGGCGCGAGGGCTGGACATAGGCCGCATTCCAGGGCCTCGGCCCCAGCGAACGCAGCATCGTGCCGGGATGCGAGGTGCCCGCCCCGACCTCCATGTCATAGGGCTGGAGGATGACGCAGCCGCGCTCGGCCCAGAAGCGCTGCAGCGTCAGCAGCAGCCCCTGGAAGGAGCGGGTCGGGTCCATGGCCGGCGTGGCCGCGGCGGGAAGCGGAGCGGAGACGGACAAGGGGTAAAAGCCTTCCGGATGGCGGGATGGCCCGTGCTTAGGGGCTGGCCGGGCTTTCGGTCAAGCCGCGCCGGGAACCCGGAGCGGACAGGTTCTGTTCATCCGGGGCGCGATAGCCTTGCGCAGATCCGCCGGATTCGCGGCGTTCGGGGCGAGCGCTTGAGCCGGATCGACGGGCTTACACCGTAGGAGTGCCAACATGCTGTCCAACCGCATCGTCGCCGCCATCGTCGGCGCCGTCATCCTCGCCGCCTCGGCCTTCGCCGTGGCGCCCGCCTCGGCCGCTCCGGTTTCGACCGGCCTCGCCCAGGCCACGCCGGCCGGGGACCTGGTCCAGGAGGCGCAGTACTATTACGGGCCGCGACGCCATTATGGCCCGCGCCGCCACTACGGCCCGCGGCGCTATTATGGTCCGCCGCGCTACTACAGCCGGCCGGTCTATCGCCCGCGCTGCTTCTTCGTCGATCGGCGCGTCTGGAACGGCTATCGCTGGGTCATCCGCCCGGTGCGGGTCTGCCGCTGAGGCGGGCCGCGGCCTTCCGGGTTCCGCCCGCTTGTGGCCGCACTCTGAGACCAAGCTGAACGGTGCGGTGACGTTCCGTTCAGCATGATTCGCGTAGATTCGACGCGTGGATGGCGGCGCCCCCTGGCCCGCCCCTGTCGCAGCGAGGAGGTTTCCATCATGTTCCGCAAGACGCTTTTCGCGCTCGCGACGGCAGCCGGCCTCGGTGGCCTGTCGCTCGCCGCGGCGCCCGCCTCGGCCGCGCCCGTCGCCGCCGGGCCGCTCGCCCAGGCGGTGCAGGCCACCGACGGCCTGCTCGAGCCGGCGCAGTATTACTACGGTCCGCCGCGGCGCTATTACGGCCCGCGCCGTTACTACGGGCCGCCGCGCTACTATGGCCCGCCGCGCTACTATGGGCCGCGCCGCTATTACGGCCCGCCACCGCCGCCGGTCTTCGTCCCGCCGGTCGTGCCCTTCTACGGGCCGCGCTACTACTACTGAGCCGGCCGCTCCGGCGGCGGACTGTCGGCTTCCATCGGCAGCCGGGCCCGCCCCCGGTGCAGGGCTTCGGCCTGCGGCGTGAAACCGCCTTCGGGCCGATGCAGAACCAGAGCCGGCAGCAGTGCTGCCGGCTTTTTGCTGCCGAGCGTCGCCGCTACGAGGATGCGGATCGCCGGCTGGTCGGCCTGGGCATGGACGGGCCGGATCATGACCGCGCCGAAGCCTGTCGACAGCGCCGCCAGCAGTTCCGGCAGCGCCTCGGCGCGGTGGACCATCAGCAGCCGCCCGCGCGGCTTCAGCAGCCGCCGCGCCGCCCGCAGCCAGGGCTCCAGCCCGGCCTCCTCGACATGGGCCGCCCGGCGGTTGGGAACAGGCGAGGCCCGGTTGGCGCGGGGTGGGTAATAGGGCGGGTTCATCGCGACACCCGCGAAGCTGTTGGGGTCCAGGCCGAGCGCCGCGGCGGGGCCGGCGATGTCCCCCGTCACCACCGTGACGCGCTCGGCCAGGCCGTTCAGCGCGGCATTGGCTTGCGCCAGCCCGGCGAGCTCGGGGTCACGCTCCAGCAGCATCACCCGCAGCGCCGGCTGGGCCAGCGCGGCCGCGAGCCCGATGGTGCCGACGCCGGCGCCGATGTCGAGCAGCGGCCCCTCCCCCAGATCCGGCAGCGAGGCGGCAAGCAGCACGGCATCGCTGCCGGCGCGGTGGCCCTTGCGCGGCTGGCGCAGGACCAGGCGCCCGTCGAGCAGCCGGTCCTCGCCGATCTCGCCGAGGCCGGGCAGCGCCTCAGCCATCGCGCAGCTCGCCGCCGAAGCCGGCGTCGATCAGCAAGGCGCGGGCGCGCATCCGGTCGGCCTCGCGCACGAGCAGGCGGCGCGGGAAGGCGCCGATCATGCCTTCGAGCGCGCTGATGTGCTGGTCGGCGATCAGGCAGTCGAGATTGGCGGAGGCCAGCAGCGCCTCGATGGCGCCGAGCAGGACGATGTCGTTGGTGCGGACGAGTTCATGCATCGCGCGATGGAGCCCATCCGGGCGCCGGAGCGCAAGCCCCGTCTGATGACGATCCGTGAGCCTGCGGCGACATTGCCGGCGCACGAGGGCTGGTCACCCATGCGCCGGTTGTGGCAAGGCTTGCAGGCGCTGCAAGCTGCGCAGGCCGCCGGAAGGATCGGGTATGGGCGTCGTCGTTGCGTTCGAGGACAAGGAAGCGGGCCAGGGTGCGCGCGAAGCCGGCATCGAGCGGCTGGTCGGGCTGGTGCGCGCCGACATGGAACGCGTCAATGCGATGATCCTGTCGCGCACCGGCTCCGACGTGACGATGATCCCCGAGGTCGCCAACCACCTGATCTCGTCGGGCGGCAAGCGCCTGCGGCCGATGCTGACGCTGGCGACGGCGGCGCTGAGCGGCTATCGCGGCGAGGGTCATGTCAAGCTCGCGGCCTCCGTCGAGTTCATGCACACGGCGACGCTGCTGCACGACGATGTCGTCGACCAGAGCGACATGCGCCGCGGCAAGCTCGCCGCCCGCATGCTCTGGGGCAACGAGGCGAGCGTGCTGGTCGGCGATTTCCTGCTCGGCCAGGCCTTCAAGATGATGGTCGAGGTCGGCTCGCTGCGGGCGCTCGACATTCTCTCCACCGCCGCGGCCGTGATCGCCGAGGGCGAGGTGCTGCAGCTGTCGGTGGCCAAGAACACGCAGACCACCGAGGACGAATATCTCGCGGTGATCCGCGGCAAGACGGCCGAGCTCTTCGCGGCGGCCTGCGAGGTCGGCCCGGTGATCGCCAACGGCTCGAAGACCGACGCCGCCGCCTGCCGCAGCTACGGCCTCAACCTCGGCATCGCGTTCCAGCTCATCGACGACGCGCTCGATTATGGCGGCATCGCCATCACGCTCGGCAAGAACACCGGCGACGATTTCCGCGAGGGCAAGATCACCCTGCCCGTGGTGCTCTCCTTCCGCCGCGGCAGCGAGGCCGAGCGCGCCTTCTGGACGCGCACCCTGCAGGAGGGCGAGATCCGCGACGGCGATCTCGAGGAGGCGCAGGCGATCATGAAGCGCCACCGCGCGCTCGACGACACGATCCAGCGCGCCGAGCACTATGCCAAGATGGCGAAGGACGCGCTCGCCCTCTTCCCGGCCTCGCCGATGAAGCAGGCGCTGAACGAAACCGTCGATTTCTGCGTCGCACGCGCGCATTGAGCCGCTCGACGACCTGCCCCAAAATCACTGCCGTCATCCTGGCCAAGCGGCGCAGCCGCGCAGGCCGGAATCCATCCTAGGGCTGGACAGCGCCCTATGATGGATCCCGGTCGGCCTGCGGCCGCCCAGGATGACGGGGGTGGTTCGGAGAAAATCTGGAAGCGCCACGCACCAAACGCCCCGACCGGCCTGAAGGCCGCGGGGTTTCGCATCATTGCCCCCCAGAGGGGATGCGCGGAGCCGGGTGGCGCGCGTCCTTGCCGCGTGCCGATGTCGAGTGTCGATGTCGAGGTGTCGATGCAGCGCCGATCTCGCGCCGCCCGGCTCCGCGCGCGGGGATTTTGGGCGTCGCGGCCATCAGTCCCTTGCTAGGAGACTTACTGCCGCTCGACCTCCGGGAGCCCCCGCCCGCGACGGCGACGCCTCTCGAAACCCGCCACCACACCCGGCCGCACGATGCCTCGCGACAGCCCCCTTGGTCGGGTGCAGCGCAGGGAGGATAGGCATGGCTCGGGAGTGCGGGGATAAGGGGGCGGGGTTATGCCCGGAGCGGGCTGGGGGGAGAGCCAGCGCTAAGGTTTGCAGACACCGGACGACGACGACGTTCAGATCGACGGGCCAACATTCGCACCCGACTGAGGCGCTGCTGATATTGCTCGTCTTTCCCAGAAGCGCATAACTCCTGAGCGTGCAGAAGGACGTCCGTTCGAGCGCGTCCTGACGCTCGAGAGGTTCACACGGCCAAATCCGCAGCAAAGACGGAGTATCGCCATGATCAAAACCGCGCAGGGCAAGCCGAAACGATACCTGGGCGGATGCCTCTGCGGTGCAACACGGTTCGAAGCCGTGGGCGTGCCCGAAAAGCCCCACACCTGTTCATGCCGAATGTGCCAGCGGCAGACCGGGAGTCTCACCGCTGCGTGGGTCGAGTTTCCGAGGGACGCCGTGAGCTGGACCGGGCCGGCCGGCATGCCAGCAACATGGCGCTCATCTGACGTTTCCAGCCGTGCGTTCTGCTCCACCTGCGGGAGCAGCCTCGGGGCGATCGACGATAAGCCTGTGATCGCTCTGCTCCTGGGCACCTTCGACAGCCCCAACAGGCGCGAGCTGATGCCGGCCTATCACGCCTATCGTGGTCCCCGCCCGACATGGTGGCACATTGACATCGATGCGCCGGCCGCCAAGCCCTGACGCTGCGGTTTCCTTAGTGTTGAATCGCGCAAGAGGCCGGAACTGCTTTTACTGTGGTTGCGTCACATCCAGCGAATTTCTGGCTTGAGCGCCATGAGCCTGGACGGCGGCAGTCCAAACATCCGGACAAACTGGTGCGAAAAGTGCGCGGAACTGGAGAAGCCTGCGCCATGCGCCGCTTCTGTCAGGTTGGCGCCCGAGGCAAGCGCGCTCATCGCCAAGCCCATGCGTCGCCACAGCTTGTAGCGCCGAAAGGGCGCGCCCACCTGCCGACGGAAGACCGCGTGAAATCGCGAGGGTGAAAGCTCAACGGCCCGCGCCGCTTCGGCCAACGACGGATAGAGGTCTGGGTCGCCAATCATGGCGCTGGCAACCGCCGCGGCGCGTGGATCGACGGTTTCCGTGACTGCGACACCCAGAACAGTTCGCCAACGATCAAGACCCCATCGGCTGAGGCTGTCGCGCCTCTCGGCGGCGATGACGCCATGTGCCGCGAGAATGTCCAACGTCCGGACCTGCCTGACATCGTCACCAAGCGCGTCGAGGTAGAGAAAGGCGACAAGGCCCTCGGCTTCGAGTTGATGGTGATGCCCGGCCGGCACGAGCGCGATCGAGGACACCGTAGACGCCACTGGTCCGGTGCGATCGCCATAGAGCGTCAATCTGATGGGTGCGTCCAGGCCAACCGCGAGCGTGAACGCGGCGTTGCGATGCGGCTTCAGCCCCAGCGCCGGGCCCAGATACAACGCGCGGGCACCTTCGAACGTGACGATGGGGCCAGCGGATGGCACAGCCGCCGGCAGCGGCCGCTCGCTCACAGTGTCTGTCCGCGCCATGCTTTCCATGAAACCAAGACAAGAGGTCCAAGTGCAAGGACATCAGCGAGAGCGATCAGGCGCAAGGACCCTGATGGCGCACCCGCAAACGCATAGATGACCAGGAAGCTCACGACGCTGATGCCAACGACGAGGCTTGCCGCGCGGCGGCTGCTGGGTTCCCAAGCAGCGTAAAGACAGACGATGACGATGGCCAAGAACAAGGCGCCACGATGAATGAGCAGGACGCCAAGGTCGCCCGCTGCCTCGACGCCATAGAGTGACCCGATCAGATCGGGCTTGGCCAGCACCGCCGCGGGCGTCACATGAACAAGCCCGAGCAGTATCCATGCTGCGATCAGCATCGAGGTCCCTTTCTTTTCCGACAGGACCGTCCTAACGGCGCGCTTTGGCTGGCGCTTTCAAAAACCGACTGCACCAGAACGCCAGACCGTCGTTGCGTTGCGTCAATCTTGAGTTGTGCAATCACTTGACGACGAGCGGTTGCCGCTGGCTCAGGCCTGCCGTCCGCAAGGACGCAAAGACCGGCTGTCGTTCCGCACGCCGCCGTCAGGGCGCCCTCGGGTCCCCAACGGGTCGGGAACACAAGCTTGTGCCCAGGCGGAAGCCGACAACCGCCCTCACCGCAGCATCGTCGGCTTCACCCACCACCCCGCCCGCTCCCGCGCCAGCGCCCTCCCCGCCGCGGCGCTCTGGCGGCAGTCGTCGAAGAGGGCGAAGCAGGTCGCGCCCGAGCCGGACATGCGGGCGAGGCGGCAGCCGGGCTGGGCGCGCAGCGCCGCCAGCACGGTGTCGATGACGGGGGCGACGCGGCGGGCGGGGCTTCGAGGTCGTTGCCGGCCTGCGTGAGTGCGGCGAGCAGCGCGGCGCGGGCGACGTTCGTCCCCGGCGAGCCCTCATCCTGAGGAGCGCTCCGCAGGAGCGCGTCTCGAAGGATGGTCGCTGAGGTTCCGGAGCCTTCCGGAGCATCCTTCGAGACGGCCGCTGTCGCGGCCTCCTCAGGATGAGGGCTGAGATTGGGGGCACTCGGTGGGGAGAGATGCGGCTGACCCGGCTGCAGGCCGAGCGCCTTGAAGACCGGCGCGGTCTCGACAGGGACGCCGGGATTGACCAGCAGCGCGAAGAGCGGCGGCAGGGTGAGCGGGGGGCCCAGCCGCTCGCCGATGCCGGCCATGATGCGGGCGCGGGAGGCGAGGCAGACGGGCACGTCGGCGCCGGTGGCGGCAGCCGCCCGCAGCAGCGCGGGGTCGTCGGGGGACAGCCCGTTCAGCCGGGCGAGCAGGCGCAGCGCGGCAGCCGCATCCGCCGAGCCGCCGCCGATGCCCGAGGCCACCGGCAGGCGCTTGACGAGGTGGAAGGCGCCGGTGCGCAGCGGGCCCGTCTCGGCTTCGAGCGCCCGCGTCGCGCGCAGGATCAGGTTGCTGTCGTCGACCGGCAGACCCTGCCCGCGCGGGCCGTCGATGGTCAGGGTCAGCTGCGGGCCGGGGTCGAGCGACAGCGCGTCACCCGTGCCGGCGAAGGCGACGAGGCTTTCGAGCTCGTGATAGCCGTCGGCGCGGCGGCCGAGCACGCGCAGGGTCAGGTTGATCTTGGCGCGGGCTCGGGTGGTCAGCGGTGCGGGCATGTCAGCGAAGCCGTCCAGGCTGCCGTCCGACGCAACAGCGACACCCTCAGCCGCCGTCCTTCTTCGGTTCGGCAGCGTCCTTCGGCTCGACGGCGTTGGCGGAGGGGCCGTCCTCCAGGCCGCGCTCGATCTTGCGCTTGATCTTGACCAGATCCTCGGGCTCGGGATTGAGGTCGCGGGCGTGGTTCCACTGGAAGCCGGCTTCGAGACGGCGCCCGACCTTCCAGTAGACGTCGCCGAGATGGTCGTTGATGACCGGGTCGGAGGGGCGCAGCTCGACGGCGCGCTCGAGCTCGCGCAGCGCCTCGGTATAGCGGCCGAGGCGGTAATAGGCCCAGCCGAGCGAATCGATGATGTAGCCGTCGCGCGGGCGCAGCTCCACGGCGCGGCGCAGCATCCCCAGCGCCTCGTCGAGCTTCAGGTTCTGGTCGACCAGC
Source organism: Bosea sp. RAC05 (assembly GCF_001713455.1). Taxonomy (NCBI): domain Bacteria; kingdom Pseudomonadati; phylum Pseudomonadota; class Alphaproteobacteria; order Hyphomicrobiales; family Alloboseaceae; genus Allobosea; species Allobosea sp. RAC05. Next base: position 1,690,377 of record NZ_CP016464.1, on the reverse strand, counting down.
GAATAGCCGAGATAGTTCAGCACCAGCGCGCGCTCGCGGCCCAGCGGCTCGGGCAGGAGCTCGAGCGCCTTGCGCAGATCGGCCTCGGCCTCGGACCAGCGCTTGATGCGCTCGCGGGCGATGCCACGGAAATAGAACAGGTCCCAGTTGGCGCGGCCGGGCGAGGCGAGCTTGCCGATCGCCTTGTCGTAGGTGGCGGCGGCCTCCTCGAACATCTTGCGGGAGCGGTAGACATTGCCCAGCGCCGAGAGCGCGTCGATGTCGTCGGGCCGCTCGGCGATGAGGGCGTTGAGATGCTTCACCGCCTCTTCGGGCCGGCCGAGATTCTCCAGCGCGAGGCCGGCCTGGATCTCGGCATTGGGCCGCAGCGGCGAGCTGTCGGGCATCTTCTCGTAGACGGCGACGGCATCCTCGGGCTGGCGGGCGCGCTCCAGGATGTCGCCCAGCGTCAGGATGGCGAGGTCGTGGTTGGGGTCGAGATAGATGGCCAGGCGCAGATAGAGCAGCGCGGCCGCCTCGTCGCCCTGGCGGTTGCCGGCGCTGGCGAGGCCGTAGAGCACCTCGGCGGCACCCTGCTGGGCCGTGCCGACCTGGCGCGGCGGCGTCTGCCGCGCCGCGACCTTGGCGAGGCCGTCGCGGACGATCGGATGATTCGGCAGCAGCCGGTCGAATTCGGAATAGGTCGCGGCGGCGCCGTCGAAATCGCCGTTGCGGGCCTGCATCCGGGCCCAGAGATCGACGAGGCGCAGCGTCGTCTTCTCCGAATCATAGGCCGCCTTGAGGCGCTTCTCGGCATCGGCCTTGCGGCCGGCGGCGTCGAGGATGAGGCCGGCGTGGTAATCCCGGAAGAGGTTGTAGGACGCCTCGCCCTTCAGCCGCTCCAGCGTCTCGATGGCGCGGGTGGGCTGGCCCGAGCCGAGCTGCGACCAGGCGGAGAGCAGCGTCGCGGTGATGTCGGCCGCACGACCGCGGCCGCCGCGCTGCAGGTGGTTGCGGGCGGTCTGGTAGTTCTTCTGCTTCAGCGCGCGGATGCCGATGGCGAGTTGGGCGAGGCCGTTGGAGGGATCGCGCTGGATCAGCTTGTCGGCGGCCCGGAAGGCGTCCGGCATGGCGCCGTCGGCCAGGAAGGCGACGAAGGCGCGCTCCAGCAGATCATTGTTCTGGGGATCGCCCTTGATCGCCTCGCGCAGATAGACGGCGGCCGCGCCGAGATCGCGCCCCGCGCCGGCGACGATCGCCGCGAGATAGTTGCCCTCGAGGCTTTCGGCGGTGTCGAGGCGGTCCTGGCTGCGCGCCTCCTGGCTGCGCGCCGTCGCGCCCTGAGCCGCAGCCCCCACCGGGAGGGCCAGCAGCAACGCCAGGGCAGCCGCCGTGATCGGGCCACGGCTTTTCATTCCAGATCCCACGACTGCCATTCTCCTTGGGTCCGCCGCCGCGCCCAGCGCGGGAGGCGTGGTCGATCCGCGCGACCGCGACCGCTTCGCCTAGGCTGGCAAGATGGCCGTTTCCAGGCAGGCGGGCAAGCCTCGCGGCCGCCGATTGGCGCCGGCGCGTAGCCGGCATGTCACAGTGCGGCAAAACCTTGCCACGACGTAGCGTCCGAGAGCTTTCGTTATCGATCCGGCAGGAATTCGCAGGCTAAGTAATATCGCTGCCTCCCATACCGACGATTCGGACAGGACCTTATCCATGAAGAAGCTCGTTCTCAGCTTTGCCGCCGTCGCCCTGCTCGCTGGCTTCGCCGCCGGCTGCGCCCAGCCGCAGAAGCCGGCCCCGGCCGTGACCCGCAAGGGCTGATCGTTCTGGCGGCGGCCCCCGCCGGTGCAGAATAGAGGGGGCGCGCCAGCCGGCACGCCCCCTTTTTCATGTCCGGCTGCGACGAGCGGCCGCGTCACATGTTCGCGTAGCCCGGCCCGCCGCCGCCCTCGGGCACCGTCCAGGTGATGTTCTGCGAGGGATCCTTGATGTCGCAGGTCTTGCAGTGGACGCAGTTCTGCGCGTTGATCACGAAGCGCGGCTCGGTCTTCGCTTCGGCGTCCTTGTAGACCACCTCGTAGACGCCGGCCGGGCAGTAGAGCCGCGCCGGCTCGCCATAGAGCGGCAGGTTCTTCGCGATCGGGATCGACGCGTCGGTCAGCTTCAGATGCGCCGGCTGGTCTTCCTCGTGATTGGTCGAGGAGAGGAAGACCGAGGAGAGCTTGTCGAAGGAGACCTTGCCGTCGGGCTTGGGATAGACGATCGGCTTGACCTCGCTCAGGGGCTTCAGCGTCGCGTAATCCGGCTTGCCATGCTTCAGCGTGCCGAAGGGCGACCAGCCGAAGAGCTGGTTCAGCCACATGTCGATGCCGCCGAGCCCGATGCCGAGCAGCGTGCCATACTTCGACCAGAGCGGCTTGACGTTGCGCACCGGCTTGAGATCGTCGCCGATCGGCCCGTCGCGCCACTCGTTCTCGATCTCGACGACCTCGTCATGCGCGCGGCCGGCGGCCAGCGCCGGAACGAGCTTCTCGGCCGCCAGCATGCCCGAGGTGATGGCGTTGTGGCTGCCCTTGATGCGGGGCACGTTGACGAAGCCGGCCGAGCAGCCGATCAGCGCGCCGCCGGGGAAGGTCAGCTTCGGCACCGACTGCCAGCCGCCCTCGGTGATCGCGCGAGAGCCGTAGGACAGGCGCTTTCCGCCCTCGAACAGGTCGCGGATCAGCGGATGGGTCTTGAAGCGCTGGAACTCGTCGAAGGGCGAGAGCGTCGGGTTCTCATAGTTGAGATGGACGACGAAGCCGACGGTGACCAGATTGTCGTCGAAATGATAGAGGAAGGAGCCGCCGCCGGTGCGGCTGTCGAGCGGCCAGCCGAAGGAGTGCTGGACCCGGCCCTTGACGAATTTCTCCGGCTTGACCTGCCAGATCTCCTTCAGACCGATGCCGTATTTCTGCGGCTCGCGGCCGGCGTCGAGGCCGTATTGGCGGATCGCGATCTTCGAGAGCGAGCCGCGCACGCCTTCACCCAGCAGGGTGTAGCGGCCGCGCAGCTCCATGCCACGGGTGAAGCGCTCGGAGACCGTGCCGTCCTTGGCGATGCCCATGTCGCCGGTGGCGACGCCGGCGACGGAACCATCCTCGTTGAAGAGCAGCTCGGCGGCGGCGAAGCCCGGATAGATCTCGACGCCCAGCGCCTCGGCGCGGCCCGCGAGATATTTCGTCACCAGCCCGAGCGAGCCGACGAAATTGCCGTGGTTGTTCATCAGCTTGGGCATGCCGACATTCGGCAGGCGCAAGCCGTTCGGCTCGGTGAGGAAGTAGAAGATGTCCTCGCTGACCTCGGTGGTCAGCGGGCGCGCTTCGTCCTGCCGCCAGTCGGGCAGGAGCGCATCGAGACCCGAGGGATCGATCACCGCCCCTGACAGGATATGCGCGCCGACCTCGGCGCCCTTCTCGACCACGACGACGGAGACGGCCTCGTCGAGCTGCTTCAGCCGGATCGCGGCGGCGAGTCCGGCGGGCCCGGCGCCGACGATGACGACGTCATAGTCCATGCTCTCGCGCGGTTCGGCCCGTGCCTGTTCGAGATCCATGCTGCCCTCCGAAGGCCTGCGCCCGAGACGCCGCGCCCAGCCTCAAAACTAATTAGTTTACATATAAACTATCTACCCGGCGCCGACAAGGCGGACCGGGGCGACACTCTGGAAATCCTCTATCCAAGCGCGCGGTTCAATTTGCAACCGCGGCGGCTCGCGAAGTGCCGCGCCGGCGTGTTACAGCAGCGCGATGTCCCTGACCGCCGCGCCCGATCCTGCCGAGCTCGTCGCCTGGTATGCCGAGATGGGCATCACCGAGGCGCTGGACGAGGTCACGCACGACCATTTCGCGGCGCCCGCCGCGAGCGAGGCGCCGCGTCCCCGCCCCGTCCTGCCGCCACGCGCCGGCCAGCCGGCGCTGGCGAGCGTGCGTCCCAATGCCGCCGCCGCGACCGCCCCCGACGACGCCGCCCTGAGCGCCCGCACGCTGGCGCAAGGTGCCGAGACGCTGGAGGCGCTGAAGGAGGCGCTGGCCCGTTTCGAGGGCTGCGCCCTGAAGGCGACCGCCAAGAGCCTCGTCTTCGCCGACGGCAACCCGAACGGGCGCGTCATGATCGTCGGCGAGGCGCCGGGCGCGGACGAGGACCGCATCGGCCTGCCCTTCGTCGGGCGCTCGGGACAATTGCTCGACCGGATGCTCGCCGCCATCGGGCTGAGCCGCAAGGACGACGTCTACATCGCCAACCTCCTGCCCTGGCGGCCGCCCGGCAACCGCACGCCGACGCCGCAGGAGGTCGCGATCTGCCTGCCCTTCATCCAGCGCCAGATCCAGCTCGCCGACCCCGACATCCTGCTCTGCATCGGCGGGCCGTCGGCCCAGGGGCTGCTCGGCCTCTCCGGCATCCTGGCCTCGCGCGGGAAATGGCTCGAATACGACACCGGCACGCGCCGCATCCCAGCGATGGCGACGCTGCACCCGGCCTATCTGCTGCGCCAGCCGCTGCAGAAGCGCCTGGCCTGGCGCGACTTGCGGGCGCTGAGGGCGGCCTTGGACAAAGTGCCCTAGGACGGGAGCGCAGATGGGTCATGCAGGTGCGCAAAAACAGGCGTAGTCTTCGCGCCGTCGGCCCCCGGCGAATCCCGGATCGGCCGCGCTGACGGACGGAGAACGGCCATGGTGATCGATGCCTTCCTGCTCTCGCGCATCCAGTTCGCCTTCACCGTCTCCTTCCACATCGTCTTCCCGGCCTTCACGATCGGACTCTCGGCCTATATCGCGACGTTGCTGGGGCTGTGGCTCAAGACCGGCGACGTGAAGTTCCACACGCTGGCACGGTTCTGGACCAAGATCTTCGCCGTCTCCTTCGCGATGGGCGTGGTCTCCGGCATCGTGCTCTCCTACCAGTTCGGCACGAACTGGAGCCGGTTCTCGCAGGTGGTCGGCAACGTCATCGGCCCGATCATCGGCTACGAGGTGCTCACCGCCTTCTTCCTCGAAGCCTCCTTCCTCGGCGTGATGCTGTTCGGCTGGAAGCGCGTGCCGCCCTGGCTGCATTTCCTCTCCGCCTGCATCGTCGCCGGCGGCACCGCGCTGTCGGGGTTCTGGATCCTCTCGGCCAACAGCTGGATGCAGTACCCGACCGGCCACGAGATGCGCGACGGCATCGCCTATCCGGTCGACTGGCTGCAGATCATCTTCAACCCGACCTTCCCGATGCGCTTCATGCACATGATGACCGCGGCCTATCTGACGACCGCCTTCGTCGTGCTGGCGACGGGCGCGCGCCATCTGCTCGTCGGCCACAGCACCGAATCGGCGCGCACGATGGTGCGCATGGCGATCCTGATGATCGCGCTGACGGCGCCGCTGCAGGCGGTGATCGGCCACCGTCATGGCGAGGACACCGCCAAGTACCAGCCGGCCAAGCTCGCCGCGATCGAGGCGCATTGGGATTCCTCCAAGCCGGCGCCGCTGGTGCTTTTCGCCTGGCCCGACGAGGAGAAGGGCGTCAATCGCTTCGAGATCGCCATTCCCGGCCTGGCGAGCCTGCTGACGCATGGCAGCATGGACGCCCTCTTCCCGAGCCTGAACGACTTCGCCATGCAGGACAGGCCACCGGTCAAGATCCCCTTCTTCGGCTTCCGGATCATGGTCGGCATCGGCGTGTTCATGATCGCCTTCGGCTGGCTCGGCGCCTGGCTGTGGTGGCGGGGCCGTGTCTTCGAGGAGCGGCGCTGGCTCTGGGTGGCGCAGTACACCTGGCCCTTCGGCTTCGTCGCGATCCTCGCCGGCTGGTTCGTCACCGAGGTCGGCCGCCAACCCTGGATCGCCACCGGCGTGCTGCGCTCCAAGGACGCGATCTCGCCGATCACGACGGGCCAGGTCGCGATCTCGCTGGCGCTGTTCGTCTGCGTCTACTGCGTCGTGTTCTCGGCCGGCGTGCTGTTGATCAACCGGCTGATCGACAAGGGGCCCGACGCGATCACGCTGCAGGACCCGCCCGAGCAGCCCTCGCAGCGGCCGCTCAAGGCGGCGCAGGCGCCGGCCTCCGATCTCTTCGGCGACGGCAACCCCGGCGACGACCGAATCCAGCCCGCGAGCTGAGGAGAGACCCGCATGGAATGGTATCTCCCCGTCATCTGGGCCGGCCTGATCGGCACCGCCGTGCTGCTCTATGTCGTGCTCGACGGCTTCGACCTGGGCATCGCGATCCTGTTCCCGACGACGCGCGACGAGGGCGAGCGCGACCAGATGATGAACTCCGTCGCGCCGTTCTGGGACGGCAACGAGACCTGGCTGGTGCTGGGCGGCGGCGGGTTGTGGGTCGCCTTTCCCACCGCCTACGCCATCATCATGCCGGCCTTCTACCTGCCGGTGACGCTGATGCTGCTGGCGCTGATCTTCCGGGGCGTCGCCTTCGAGTTCCGCTGGGTCGCCAAGCCCAAGCACAGGGTCTGGGACCTCGCCTTCTGGCTCGGCTCGACGCTCGCGGCCTTCGCCCAGGGGCTGATCCTCGGCGGGATGATCCAGGGCATCACCGTGGTCGACCGGCAGTTCGCCGGCGGGCCCTTCGACTGGTTCACGCCGTTCACGCTGATGTGCGGGGCGGGCGTCGTCGTCGGCTATGCGCTGCTGGGCGCGACCTGGCTGATCTACAAGACCGAAGGCCGCGTCGCCGAGCGCGCCCGCGCGCAGGCGAAGGTGCTGCTGCTGGGGCTGCTGGCCTTTGCCCTGATCGTCTCCCTGTGGACGCCCTATGCCCATCCGCGCATCGCGGAGCGCTGGTTCACCTGGCGCAACATGGCGCTGCTCTGGCCGTTCCCGGTGCTGACGACGCTGTGCGGCGTCCTCGCCTGGCGGCGCCTGCACGGCCGGCACGAGTTCACGCCGTTTGCCCTGACGATCGCGATCTTCGTGCTCTGCTTCCTGGGGCTCGCGATCTCGAACTTCCCCTATCTGGTGCCGCCCGACCTGACGATTTGGGACGTCGCGGCGGCGCCCTCCTCGCATGTCTTCGTGCTGATCGGCGTGACCTTCCTGCTGCCGATGATCCTGTTCTACACGGCCTTCGTGTACTGGACCTTCCGCGGCAAGGTGAAGGCCGACAGCGGCTATCATTAGCGGCCGGTCGAGCCGCGAGCTCGGCTAGGGGAGGTCCTCGGGCCACATCTGGGCCATGTGGAAAATGCGCAGCACGCGGATTGTGTCGCCCGAGACGCGGTATGCGGCGATGCAGGATGTGCCGGCGATCAGGAATTCGCGCGTCCCGGCGATGCGGCCGGGCCGCCCACGATCCGGGAGCGCGGGCAAGGTCTCGATCGCTGTTTCGATGCGCTCATCGACGATCGCCGCGGCACGGGGACTTTCACGGGCGATCCAGTCAAAGAGCGCCTCGCGGTCTGCGAGCGCGAAGGCGCCCCATTCGAGCTTCACGGCTCTTTCGCGGCCTCTGCCTCCAGGGCCGTCCGGCGGCGTTCGGCGAAGCGCGCCTTGACCTCGTCATGCGGGATGGCAGGGCGAGGGTCCGCGAGGGCCTCGAGGACCTTGGCGCGGAACCATGCGTCTTGCTTGATGGGATCGACGAGTTCGAACGGAAGCGCGCCCTCATTGGCGGTTCGCGTGAGGAGGATCCGCACCGCGTCGGACACGGTCAGTCCAACGGCTTCCAGCACGGCCGCCGCCCGCTCCTTGACCTCCGGGTCGATCCGGGTCTGGACCAGCGCACTCGATGCCATGCTGTCTCTCCTTCAGCCGCATCAATGTAATACAATTGACTTACAGGGTCGAGCCGGTTGACCGGCGGACCATCACCCGGCACGCCTCGTTCCCGAACCGCGCTTGAGTTCCTGCGCCCGCCAGACGAGATTGCACGAACCGGATCACGAGGCCGCACAGCATGCAGTGGGAAGATTACCGCCAGTCCGAGAATGTCGAGGACCGGCGCGGGAGCGGCGGCGGCGACTTCGCCGGGCTGCCCGGCGGGCGCGGCGGGCTGGGCATCGGCACCATGGTCGTGCTCGGGCTGGTCGGCTGGGCGCTCGGCATCGACCCGCGGCTGCTGATCGGCGGGGCTGAACTCATCGGCGGCATCGGCGGGCGCCAGGCCCCGACGCAGGAATCGCGCCCGGCCTCGGGGCCGCCCAAGGACGAGATGGGGCGCTTCGTCTCGGCCGTGCTGGCGCAGAACGAGGACGTCTGGACCAAGCTGTTGCCGCAGCAGGCCAACAGGCGCTACGAGCCGCCGCGGCTGGTGATCTTCGATCGGGTCTCGACCTCGGCCTGCGGCACCGCCCAGTCAGCGATGGGGCCGTTCTACTGCCCGCCCGACAAGCGCGTCTATCTCGACCTCTCCTTCTTCCAGGAGATGCAGCGCAAGCTCGGCGGCGGTGGCGATTTCGCCTATGCCTATGTCATCGGCCACGAGGTCGGCCACCACATCCAGAACCTGCTCGGCATCCTGCCCAAGGCCAACCAGCTGAAGCAGCGCGCCTCCGAGCGGGAGGCGAACGCGATCTCGGTGCGCGTCGAATTGCAGGCCGACTGCTTCGCCGGGGTCTGGGCGCACAACATCCAGGCGATGGGCCGCATCGACGCGGGCGACATCGAGGAAGCCATGCGCACCGCCGCCGCGATCGGCGACGACATGCTGCAGAAGGCCTCGCGCGGGCAGGTGGTGCCCGATTCCTTCACCCACGGCTCATCGGCCCAGCGCCAGCGTTGGTTCAGCACGGGGTTCCGGACCGGCTCGATGCAGGCCTGCGACACCTTCAAGCCGGCGCAGGTCTGAGCGGGTCAGCCGACGGTCGAGGGGCGCCCGGAATCCCGCAGGAACCCGCGGGCACGGCGGATGGCGTTCATCGCCCATCGCCCCGACAGCAGGTAGCCGCCCGGTGACAGCGTGCCGAGCTTGAGCGGGGGCCTGGCCTGATCAGGCGCTCGCCGGACAGGCGTCTCGCCCGGCCCGAGCTTGCGGAAGATCATCGTGGTGGGGCTGGGATAACCGCCCGCGTGAAACACGAGCCCGGCCCGCTCCGCGGCGCTGATCAGGGTGTCCGGGGTAAAGTGGTGAACATGGGCGAAGTGGAACTGCTGCAGCGGATCGTGCCGCGTGGCGGCCGCGTTGGGCACCTCGACATGGATGAACCCGTCCTCCGCCAGCCAGTGCGCCAGGCGGCGGAGCGCAGCGACGGGCTCGCGCAGATGCTCCAGCACATGCTGAGCCGAGATCAGGTCGAACGAGGCCGCGGGCAGATCGGCGTCCTGCCATGAGGCGCCGATGACGCTGGCGCCGTAGGTCGCGCGGGCATAGCGGGCGAAATCCCGCCCCGGCTCGATCCCCGTCGCTTCGTGGCCGGCCCTGGCGAGGATGTCGAGGAACTCGCCCGAGCCGGAGCCCAGATCGAGAACCTGCGAGCCCGGGCTCAGATAGCCCGCCAGCAGATCGAAGCGCGCCGCCGCCTCCGCCCTGCTGCGCTTCAGATGAAGACGCGGCGGGGTGCCGTTGCGGGCGAGCTGGTAGTCGAGGCGGTAGTTCGAGGCGTAGTACCGACCAAGCTCTTCCTCGCTCGGCATCGGATCGGTTCTCATCAAGCCGCATCCGTCGCAGCTGACGGTGGTCAGCGGCTTGAGCCGCCGATCGTAGCGGCAGACCACGGTCGCAGCCGTTCCGCCGCAGAGATTGCAGGCACAATTCTCGCCGCGATAGGGGTAGGCGACGAGCGGAACATGGCTGAGAAGGGCGGCGGCGATTCCGTGCATGAGGCAAAACCCGGTTGTGGCGTTACCAAACGGAGCTAGTTTCCCTGCCTGACGGAGTCCTGATGAATGAAGCTGCTGCTGATCGAAGATGTCGGCGCCCTCGCGGACCTGACCAGCCGCCATCTCGAGAGTGAGGGCTTCCGCGTCGATGTCGCGCGCTCCGTGAGCGAGGCGCGGGAGCTTCTCGCCGTCGCGCCGCCCGATGTCATCGTGCTCGATCTCGGCCTGCCGGATGGCGACGGGCTGACGCTGCTGGCGCGCCTGCGCTCGGAGGGGCTCGCCATCCCCATCCTCGTGGTGACGGCCCAGACCGGCCTGAACCAGCGCATCGACGGCCTCGACCGCGGCGCCGACGATTATCTCGGCAAGCCGGCGGCTCCCGCCGAGATCGCCGCGCGCTGCCGGGCCCTGCTGAGACGCCCCGGCGGACTGCTCGGCGGGCTTTTGACCTGCGGCGACATCGCGCTGGACACCGTCAGCCGCATGGCCCTGGTCCGCGAGCAGCCGCTCGCGATCGCCCGGCGCGAGGTCGATGTGCTGGAGGTGCTGATGCGGCGCAGTGGCAAGGTCGTGCCCCGCCCCGCCATCGAGGCCGCGATCTACACGATCGACGAAGCGCCGGGGCCCAATGCGCTGGAGGCCTCGGTCTCGCGCCTGCGCCGGAGCCTGGCCGAGGCGGGCGCCAGCGTGGTCCTGCACACAGTCAGAGGCGTCGGCTATCTGCTGACGGAGGCACCCCGATGAGGCCGCATTCGCTGATCTCGGTCCTGACGCGCCGGCTGGTGCTGGGCAGCGTGCTGCTGACGATGGTCAACATCGCCCTCGTGATGGGGTATTACAGCCTGGATCGCGACGAGCTCCAGCGCGAGAAGATTTCCCGCCAGATCAGCCGTTTGGAGGCGGCCCTGTCGCGCCTGCCGGACGGAACGCTGCGGTTTACCCCCGGCGACCGGCTGATCCATGATTTCCGCGACTATCCGGAGGCCTATGCCTATCGCATCCTCGACCATGACGGCCGGGTCGTCGATGCCGCGAATGCCGGGCTCGTTCCTCCCGAGGTCTGGGCCGCGGTCGCCGCCTCCGACGCCGGGTCGTCGACGGTCCAGCATGAGGGGCGCACCGTCCTCGTCGGATCCCAGAAGGTCGTCGTCGGCGGCAAACCGGCGCGGATCGGCTTCGCCTCGGTCGGCGACCCCTCGCGCCTCGTGCTGTTCGTCTTCTTCGACGAGCTGTTCGTGCATGTCTTTGTCGCGCTGTTGCCCTTCGCGGCCTGTCTCGTGCTGGTCAACATCGTCACGGTCAGGCAGTCGATGCGCCCGCTGATCGAGGCCGCCCGGGCCGCCCGCGAGACCGGCCACGGGACGACGACGCGGCGCCTGCCGACGGCGGGATTGCCGGCCGAGATTCTCGACATGGTCGAAGCCATCAACGATGCCCTCGGCCGGCTCGAAGATGCGCTCGAGGCCGAACGCGCCTTCACCGCCGAGGCCGCCCATGCGCTGCGCACGCCCCTGGCCGTGCTCTCCGCCCGCGTCGCGCAGCTGCCGAACCTCCCCGGTGCGCAGCCGCTGCGCGACGACGTCGCGCGCCTGACCCGACTCGTCGAGCAGATGCTCTCGGCCGCCCAGGCGGACACGCTGGTGGTCGATCCAGCGATGCAGTCGGACCTCGCCGCCATCGCGCGCAGCGTCGTCGCGGACATGGCCCCGATCGCGATTGCGGCGGGGCGGCAGATCGCCTATGAGGGGCCCGACGCCTGCCCAGTGATGGGCGATGCCGACGCGATCGCCCATGCCCTTCGCAACCTGGCCGACAACGGCCTGCGATTCACACCCGCCGGGACCGAGGTGACCCTCATCGTCGAGGAGACCGGCCGACTGAGCGTGCGCGACCATGGTCCGGGCATACCGGCCAGCCATCGCGACACCGTCTTCAAGCGCTTCTGGCGCGGGGCCGCGTCCGATCTCGGCGGGACCGGGCTCGGCCTCGCGATCGTCAAGCGCATCGCGGAGGCCCACCAGGCGGAGGTCGGCATCACCGACGCCGCCGGCGGCGGCGCTCTCGTCTCGCTGCAGTTTCACCGACCGCCATCGGCCCTTCCGCCGGACCGCGGGCCCCTCCCCGGCTTGCGCCGCGAGGCCGCCGGGCAACCGGCCTGATGGCGCCGAGAGACCCGCCCATCCCCCGCCGACGAGGTTCGCGATGACACGCTTGGGTGGCTGCAATTGCGGGCAGGTTCGCTATTCGCTCGAGGGCGAGCCAACGCGGACCGGGATCTGCCATTGCGAGGCCTGCCGGAAGGAATCAGGCTCGGCCTTCTCCTTCTTCGGGTTCTGGCCGCGATCGGCCGTGACAATGTCAGGCGAAATCAGCTGTTGGCGCAGCCGGGCGGGCGAAGACCGCTTCTGCCCGCGCTGCGGCTCCTCCCTGTTCTGCTTCGACGACGCCTCCGACGAGATCGAAATCAAGCTCGGGACGCTGGACGGCGGGCCGAGCACGATCGCGCCCGGCTACGAGCTCTGGACGGTCCGTCGCGAGCACTGGCTGGCGCCGCTCGACGCGGCCGAGCAGCACGAGCGCGACCGGCCCAAGCGATCGTGAGGCGGCCTGCAGTTGCCGCGCCCGCGCCACCGTCTATAGAGCGGGTGATGCGCCCCGCCGCCGCCGATCTCCTCGCCTGGTACGACCGCCATCGCCGCGCCCTGCCCTGGCGCGCCGGGCCGGGCGAGCGGCCCGATCCCTACCGGGTCTGGGCGTCGGAGATCATGCTGCAGCAGACCACGGTCACGGCGGTCAAGCCCTATTTCGAGCGCTTCATGGCGCGGTTTCCCACCGTGACGGCGCTGGCGGAGGCGCCGTCGGAGGCGGTGATGCAGGCCTGGGCCGGGCTCGGCTATTATTCCCGCGCGCGCAACCTCCACGCCTGCGCCATCGCCGTCGTCGCCGAGCATGGCGGGCGCTTTCCCGACAGCGAGGAGGGGCTGCGCGCCCTGCCCGGCATCGGCGCCTATACGGCCGGCGCCGTGGCGGCGATCGCCTTCGACCGGCCGGCCGCGGCCGTGGACGGCAATGTCGAGCGGGTGATGACCCGGCTCTTCGCGATCGAGGATCTCCTGCCGGGCGCCCGCCCGCTCGTGCGCGAGCGCGTGCTGGCGATGATGCCGCAGGACCGGCCCGGCGATTTCGCGCAAGCGCTGATGGATCTCGGCGCCACCATCTGCACGCCACGCAACCCCGCCTGCGGGCTCTGCCCATGGCGCGAGCCCTGCCGGGCGCGGGCCGAGGGCGCGCAGGAGAGCTTCCCGCGCAAGGCGGCGAAGAAGGCCGGCACCACGCGGCGGGGCGCGGCCTTCGTGCTGCTGCGCGCGGACGGTGCCCTGCTGCTGCGCACCCGCCCGCCCAAGGGGCTGCTCGGCGGCATGGCCGAGGTGCCGACCAGCGAGTGGAGCGCCGATTACGAGCTGGACGGCGCCTGGCAGGACGCGCCGGTGGTGACGCGCTGGGAGCGGCTTGCGCCGCCGGTGCGCCATGTCTTCACGCATTTCCCGCTGGAGCTCACCGTGTTCAAGGCGAGCGCGCCGGCCAGGACGCAGGCGCCGGCGGGGATGCGGTTCACGCCCATCGCGGCGCTGGGCGAGGAGCCGCTCTCAGGGGTGATGGTGAAGGTGCTGGAGGCGGCGGGGTTGAAGCGACCGCACTGAAGGCCGCCACCCTTGACGCTCTACGCCACTGGCGTATCTTCATGTGGAGATGGTCGCACCTGTTTCCGTCGTCGAGACGCCTGCCTATCTGTCGCGTGCAGAGCGCTTGATGTCGGCCGAGGAGCGAGCGGCGGTGGTCGATGCGGTCGCCTCCGCACCTGAGGGCGGCGTCCTGATCCAAGGGACCGGCGGCCTGAGGAAGATGCGGATTCCGTTGGCGGGGCGCGGCAAGCGGGATGGCGGCCGGGTGATCTACTGGTTCCACTCCGCCGGCTTTCCTGCCGTGCTGCTGTGGGTCTTCGCCAAGAACGAGGCCAGCGATCTGACAGCCGCCCAACGGGAGGCTTTGGCGAGCGCGTCGCGCGATCTGTTGTCAGACTTTAGGAAGAAGCCATGAAGCAACAGCATTTCGACGGGCTGATGCGCGCGCTGTCCGAAGCGCGCAGCTTTGCCCAGGGGCAGGCGGTCGAAGGGCTCGCGGTCCACGTGCCTGCTCAGATCGACGTCGCAGCCATCAGGGCCAGCACGAATCTGACCCAGATTGCCTTTGCACGACGGATCGGCGTTTCACCCGGCACGCTCAGGAACTGGGAGCAGAAGCGACGCACGCCCGATGGGCCCGCTCGCGTTCTTCTGGCGATGATCGCGCGCAATCCGCGCGTGGTCGAGGAAACCCTCGCGGCGGAGTGATCTCACGCCGCCGCCATCTGCGCGCGGATCTCGCCGCGCAGGGTGTCGAGCAGCATCAGGGCGCCGTCGCGCTCGACATGCCAGAAGGTCCAGCCATTGCAGCTCGGCAGCCCCTGCGCCAGCGCACCGATCTTGTGGATCGAGCCGACCGCCGGGTCGAGCAGCAGCGTGCCGTCGGCGCGGATGACGGCCTTGTGGCGGCGCTTCTCGTCGGTGACGGTCTCGCCGGCCTTGACCAGCCCGGCCTCGACGAGCGCGAGGAAGGGCACGCGCGGCTCGCTGCGCTTGGAGGGCGCGGTGGCGAAGGCTTCCGGCGGCAGCGGCGTGATCGCGGCGATGCGCTTCCGGGCGGCCTCGGCATAGGTGCTCTCGCGCTCGATGCCGATGAAGCGGCGGCCGAGCGCCTTGGCGACGGCGCCGGTGGTGCCGGTGCCGAAGAAGGGATCGAGGATCACGTCGCCCGGATTGCTGGCCGAGAGCATGACGCGGGCGAGCAGGGCCTCGGGCTTCTGCGTCGGGTGGACCTTGGCGCCCGCGCCGTCCTTCAGCCGTTCCTCGCCGGTACAGAGCGGGAGATACCAGTCCGAACGCATCTGGAGGTCGTCATTGCCGCCCTTCAGCGCCTCGTAATGGAAGGTGTATTTGGAGGCCTCGCCGCGCGCCGCCCAGATCAGCGTCTCATGCGCGTTGGTGAAGCGCCGGCCGCGGAAATTCGGCATCGGATTGGCCTTGCGCCAGACGATGTCGTTCAGCACCCAGAAGCCGAGATCCTGCAGGATCGAACCGACGCGGAAGATGTTGTGATAGCTGCCGATGACCCAGAGCGCGCCATCGGGCTTCAGCACGCGGCGGCATTCGGCCAGCCAGGCGCGGGTGAAGGCATCGTATTCGGCGAAGGAGGAGAACTTGTCCCAGTCGTCGTCGACGGCGTCGACGAGGCTGTCGTCAGGCCGGCGCAGATCGCCGCCGAGCTGGAGATTATAGGGCGGGTCGGCGAAGACGAGATCGATGCTGGCCGGCGGCAACGCCTCGAGCGCAGCCACGCAGTCACCGAGCAGAATCTGGTCGAGCGGCAGTTCGATCGGCAGGCCGGCCGGCTTGATCCGGGGTGCCTTGATCGGTGACTGCAGCGCGGGCCGTCCGGTACGCGAAACCTGAATCCGGACGGCGGCGCTGGTGGTCCCGGTACGCAAAATACCCATGACGCCCCAAGACCGTTACGCAACTTGAACAGTCGCGATATTGGCCAGTCAGGGTAAAAGCCGGGTTTCCGCGCCGAAAAAAATGCGTCTCATTCTGGGGCTGCAGTTTTTGCCCAGCCCCTTGGCGGATATGGGGAATTGCTAAGGGGAGGTTAAGGCGCGCATGGGCGCCTGGAGCGTCATGCTCGGGCCTGCCCCGGGCATCTCCTGCCAGAGATTCTCGGGTCTGCGCTTTGCTTCGCCCGGGAATGACGAGCCCGTGTCACCGCCGCCAGACGCCCTTCACCGGCGCGAAGGAATAGCGGTGTTCGGGGCATGGGCCGTGGGCCTGCAGGGCGGCGCGGTGCCGCGGCGTGCCGTAGCCGGCATGAGCGGAGAAACCATAGGCCGGATAGCGCGCGCAGAGCCGCGCCATCATCGCGTCCCGGGTGACCTTGGCGACGATCGAGGCGGCTGCGATCGAGGCGATCTGGGCATCGCCGCCGATGACGGATTCGCAGCGGCAGCCGAGCCTGGGCGGGTCGTTGCCGTCGACGAGCACGAAGGCAGGGGGCACCGCCAGCGCCGCCACCGCACGCCGCATCGCCAGCAGGGTCGCCTGGCGGATGTTGATGGTGTCGATCTCGGTGGCGGTGACGCTGGCGACGCCGATGGCGAGCGCCGATTCCGCGATCAGCGCGAACAGCTCCTCGCGCCGCGCCGCGCTCAGGTTCTTCGAATCGTCGAGCCCGTCCGGCACCGCCTGCGGATCGAGAATCACCGCCGCTGCCACCACGGGCCCGGCCAGCGGCCCGCGCCCAACCTCGTCGACCCCGGCGAGCGGCCAGAGCCCGCTGGCGATGGCCTGCGTCTCGCGGTGGAAATGGGCGGTCATGGGCGGGGCTTATGACGTGGGGGCTGCGGGCGCAACAACGGCTTCCGCCCTGCCCTCACAGCCTTGAGAGATGCCCCATGATATGGTACATATTTGCTGGCGGAGATAGGTATGATCGTCAGCTTTCGGGATGAGTGGCTGCGCGCCTTCTTCGTCGAAGATGTCCACGCGAAACACATTCCGCCCGATCTCGAGACGCGCCTGTTCCGGAAATTGCAGATGATCGACGACGCCGTCACCGATTCTGATCTGCGCGTGCCCCCGAGCAATCATTTCGAGAAGCTGCGCGGGGCGCTGGACGGCCTGCACAGCATCCGCGTCAACCAGCAGTGGCGGCTGATCTTCGCCTGGGACGGCCGTCGCGGCGAAGCCCGCGGCCTCTATCTCGACGACCACAGCTATCGATAGGTGGGCCATGCTGACGACGAAACGCAAGCCCGCCACGGTCGGTGAAATCCTGGTCGAGGAGTTCATGCGGCCGCTGGGGCTGACGCAGATCCGGCTGGCCCAGGCGATGGGCGTGCCCCGCAAGCATGTCAACGAACTCTGCCGGGATCGTCGAGGTCTCACGGCTGCGACGGCGCTGATCCTGGCACGCGTCTTCGGCAACTCCGCCGAGTTCTGGCTCAATGTGCAGCGACGGACCGATCTCTGGGAGACACTGCATTCGCCCGAGGAGATGGCGCGCATCGAGCGGGCGCGGCCATTGGAAGTCGCGGCTTGATCCCAGGCGTCACGAGCGACCGGCTCAAAACAGGCTCAGCTGGGCCTTCTCCCGCTCCGGCTTGAGAAAGAGGTCGCTGCGCAGGCGTGTTCGCGCGCCGTTGAAGCCCAGCCGCTCCGCCGCCATCTCGAAGCGCCGGCCGATCATCCAGGCGTAGGGTCCGGAGCCGACCTGGCGCTGGCCCCAGGCGGCGTCGTAATCCTTGCCGCCGCGCGTCGAGCGGATCAGCGAGACGACATGGCGCAATTTGTCGGGGTGATGGGTCAGGAGCCAGTCCTGCACGAGGTCCTTCACCTCCAGCGGCAGGCGCAGCAGCACATAGCCGGCCTCGCGGGCGCCGGCCGCCTTCGCCGCGTCGAGGATGCGCTCGATCTCGTGCTCGTTGATTGCCGGGATGATCGGCGCGACCAGCACCGTCACCGGGATGCCCGCGTCGGACAGCGCCTTCACCGTTTCCAGCCGCTTGGCGGGCGAGGCGGCGCGCGGCTCCATGCCGCGGGCGACCTTGGGGTCGAGCGTGGTGATCGAGATCGCGACCTTGGCCAGCCCCTTGGCCGCCATCGGCGCGAGGATGTCGATGTCGCGCTGCACCAAAGCCGACTTGGTGACGATGCCGACCGGGTGGTTGAACCTCGCGAGCACCTCCAGGATCTGGCGCATGATGCGCAGCTTCTTCTCGATCGGCTGATAGGCGTCGGTGTTGGTGCCTATGGCGATGGTGCGCGGCTGGTAGGACGGCGCCGACAGTTCCTTCTCCAGCAGCAGCGCGGCGTCGGGCTTGGCGGTCAGCCTGCTCTCGAAGTCGAGCCCCGGCGACAGGCCGAGATAGGCATGGCTCGGCCGCGCGAAGCAGTAGACGCAGCCATGCTCGCAGCCGCGATAGGGGTTGATCGAGCGGTCGAAGGAAATGTCGGGGGAATCGTTCTTGGTGATGATGGTGCGCGGCTTCTCGACCGCAACCTCGGTCCGGAACGCCGGGAGCTCGCCGAGCGACCCCCAGCCGTCATCTTCGCTGATGCGCTGCTCGGCCTCGAAGCGGCCACCGGGATTGATCGTCGCGCCGCGGCCGCGCCGGCGCTCGGGATCGATGCGGTGTCCCGCATAGGCGACCGGATCAACCGGTGCGACGCGCGCCGAGACCGACATCGGGCCGGCACCGGCCTGTTTCAGCGGCTGGGCCGAAATCGGCCTCGAAGAGGGCCTGCTCTGGAGCATGGCGCGGAACGTCCCTGAAAATCGCCGGGAATCGACGATTCCCCTGCGGATTAATGTGAACATACAGGGAACGAATTGCAAGCGACAGGATTGCGACATGCTGCGCTGCGACATAAGGAGGCGCATGCTCACAGCGGTCATACGCAGCGCCGGCTCGACCGAGGCCCTCGCGGCCACCTTCTCCGTCCTGATCCCGGCGGTGGCCGACGGATTCCTCGGCCATGCCGTGGTTCTCGACGCTGCGGGCGAGGCCACGATCGAGCGGATCGCGGACGCGACGGGAGCGAGCTATCTGCGCGCCGGCAGCACGGACAGCTGGCCGGCGGGCGCGGCCCAGGCGCGCGGGGACTGGCTGTTGCTGCTCGAAGAAGGCGACGTGCCGCAGGCTCACTGGCCGCAGGCGGTGGAGCGCCATCTGCTGCTCGCCCCGGACAGGCCCGCCCTGATCCCGCTGCGCGGCTTCGCGCAATCGCTGCGCGAACGCGCCGGCGTCTCCTTCGGGCCGCACCGGCTGCGGGCGGGGCTGGTCCTGCCGAAGAGCCATGCGCTGTCGGGCCGGCTCGGGGCGCCGCCGCAGCGCCTTTCGGTGGGGCGCGAGCGGGCGGCGGGCTGAGGCGGCGGCTTGCGCTGCAGCCCGCCCGGCCGCACAATCGGTCATGGCCGTCAAACCCCTCGCAGACCTGATCGACGATCTGCTGGCGCCGGCGCTGGCCGCGCAGGGCTTTGCCGGGCGGGCCGTCGTGGCACTCTGGCCGGAGATCGTCGGCGAGCGGCTGGCGGCGCGCTCGCGCCCGCTCAAGATCGACTGGCCGCGCCGCCGGCCGGCTCCGGGCGAGGCGTCCGAGCCCGCGACCATGGTGGTTCGGGTCGAAGGGGCCTTCGCGCTCGACATGCAGCAGCTCGCGCCGATCGTGATCGAACGCGTCAACACCCATCTCGGCTGGCGTGCGGTCGGCAAGCTCGTGCTGAAGCAGGGGCCGGTGGACGCTCCGGTCGCGGCAGTCGCACGCCGCCCAACCGATCCCGCTTTGCTGGCGCGCATGGAGCGCCAGGTCGCCGGCGTCGAAGGCGAGGCGCTGCGGGCCTGCCTCGCGCGGCTGGGGGCCCATGTCGCGGAGCGCGCGGCGCGGCAGCGTCCCGACACAGCTTCGTGAGGGATGCGCGGCGGCGCGGTGACGATCTTGCCACAATCATCCGCGCCTCTATAGGACCGGCAACCGGGCTTCGTCCCACGACACGCGCATTTTCAGGAACCACGACGATGACGAACAGGCGACAGCTTCTGACGGCGACGGCCGGACTCGCGGCCGCCGCGATGCTGGGCGCGCCCGCGGCGCAGGCCCAGGCCGACCTCACCACGCCCGGCCCGCTCGGCGATGTCTGGATCGGCTCGCCGGACGCCAAGGTCTCCATCATCGAATACGCCTCGCTGACCTGCGGCCATTGCGCGACCTTCCACAAGGACACCTGGCCGGCGCTGAAGGCGAAGTACATCGACACCGGCAAGGTGCGCTTCACGCTGCGCGAATTCCCGCTCGACCCGCTGGCGACGGCGGGCTTCATGCTGGCGCGCTGCAACGGCAACGACAAATATGTCGCGATGACGGACCTGCTCTTCGCCCAGCAGAAGGTCTGGGCTTTCACCGACAAGCCGGTCGATGCGCTGTCGGCGATGGTGAAGCAGGCCGGTTTCACACAGGATTCGTTTGAGGCCTGCTTGAAAAGGCAGGATATCTATGACGCCGTCACAGTCGTGAAGGATCGTGGGGCCAAGGCCGGTGTCGACTCCACGCCGACCTTCTTCATCAACGGGCAGAAGCGTTCAGGTGCGCTCTCGATCGCCGAATTCGACAAGATCCTCGAGCCGCTCCTGGCGGGCTGAGGGCATTCGCCCTTGCCGACCCGACCTCCACGTCATCCCGGCCGCAGCAAAGCGGAGCGCCGGGATCCATCATAGAGAACTGCGCTCTACGATGGATCCCGGATCGGCGCGGCTGCGCCGCTTGTCCGGGATGACGGGCGCGGATGTTGCAGGGGCGCGCCGATGCAGCTAACGCGCCTCAGGCTGACCGGCTTCAAGACCTTCGTCGAGCCGACGGAGTTCCTGATCGAGCCTGGCCTGACCGGCATCGTCGGCCCCAATGGCTGCGGCAAATCCAATCTCGTCGAAGCCCTGCGCTGGGTGATGGGCGAAAGCTCGTTCAAGAACATGCGCGGCTCGGGGATGGACGACGTCATCTTCGCGGGCTCGAACGAGCGCCCCGGCCGCAACATGGCCGAAGTGGCGCTGACGCTGGACAACAGCGACCGCAAGGCTCCCTCCGCCTTCAACGAGACCGACGTTCTCGAGGTCACCCGCCGGATCGAGCGCGAGGAGGGCTCGACCTATCGTGTCAACGGCAAGGAGGTGCGCGCGCGCGACGTGCAACTGCTCTTCGCCGATGCCGCGACGGGCGCCCGCTCGCCCGCTCTGGTGCGGCAGGGCCAGATCTCCGAGATCATCTCCGCCAAGCCGCAATCGCGCCGGCGCATCCTCGAGGACGCAGCCGGCATCGCGGGCCTCCACAGCCGCCGCCACGAGGCCGAGCTGCGGCTGCGCGGCGCCGAGGAGAACCTGACGCGCCTGGAGGACGTGCTGGGCGAGATCGACGGGCAGATCGAGTCGCTGCAGCGGCAGGCGCGGCAGGCCTCGCGTTATCGCAGCCTCGCCGCCGACATCCGCCGGGCCGAGGCGACGCTGGCGCTGATCGCGCACCATCTGGCGCGCGGCCAGGAAGCGGAGGCCGAACGGGCGCTGGAGGCGGCGGTGCGCCTCGTCGCCGAACGCACCGGCCTGCAGGCGGAAGCCGCCCGGCACCAGGCCGTGGCGGCGCACGGGCTGCCGGGGCTGCGCGAGGGCGAGGCGGCCGCCGCAGCGGCGCTGGTGCGGCTGAAGCGCGGGCTCGACGAGCTGGAAGCGGAAAACCGGCGCGCCCGGCAGCGGGCGGAGGAGCTCGACCGGCGCCTCAGCGAACTCCAGGGCGATCTCGGCCGGCAGGAAAGCGTCGCGCGCGACGCCGCCGAGAGCCTGGCGCGGCTGGCGCAGGAGGATGCGGCACTGGCCCGCGAGGGCGAGGGTTCGGCCGGCAGTGCCGAGGCCGCCGCGGCCGTGCTGGCACAGGCGGAGGCCGCGCTTTCGGCGGCGGAGGCGGACCATGGCGCCGCGCAGGGCGCGCTGTCCGAGCTCGCGGCGCGACGCGGCGCGCTCGAGCGGGCGCTGCGCGAGGGCCGTGAGCGCGAGGCGCGGGCGCAGCAGGAACGCGACCGACTCCTGCGCGACCAGGCCGCGCTCGATGCCGGCAGCGCCGCGCTGCCGCTGGAGCCGCTGCAGAGCGCCGTCGCGGCGGCAGAGGCTGCGCTGCGCGAGGCCGATGCCGCGGCCGCGGCCGCGCGGGCGGCGCTGGCCGCGTCGCGCGAGCGCGAGACCCAGCTGCGGGCCCCTCTGGCCGAGGCCGACCGCGCCGCCCAGCGGCTCGACACCGAGATCGGCACGCTGCGGAAGCTGCTGGCCCCCGCGAGCGGTGACCGCTGGCCGGCGGTGCTGGAAGCCCTCAGCGTGGCGAAGGGCTACGAGATCGCGCTCGGCGCCGCGCTCGGCGACGATCTCGAGGCGGCCACCGACGCCGCCGCGCCCAGCCACTGGCTCAACACCGGCGGCGGCGAGACGGACCCGGCCCTGCCGGCGGGCGCCGAGCCGCTGGCGGCGCATGTGCGCGGACCGGCGGCCCTGCGGCGGCGCCTCGCCCAGATCGGCGTCGTCGCCCGCGGCGACGGGCCCCGCCTGCGCGCGCTGCTGCAGCCGGGCCAGCGGCTGGTGTCGCGCGAGGGCGATCTCTGGCGCTGGGACGGCCTGACCGGCGCGGCCGAGGCGCCCTCCCCCGCCGCCCGCCGGCTCGCCGAGAAGAACCGCCTCGGCGATCTCGAACAGGCGGCGCAGGCGGCCCAGGCGGCGGCGGCCACCGCCCGGCAGGCGCTGGACGGCGCGACCAGCGAGGCCCGGGCCGCGGCCCAGGCCGAGGCGGCGACGCTCGAGGCGGCGCGGCTGGCCCGCCGCGCGCTCGACCAGGCGCGCGAGCGCTTCGCCGCCGCGGAACGCAAGGCCGGCGAGGTCGCCGCGAGACGGTCGGCGCTGAGCGAGGCGATCGGCCGGCTCGGCCAGACGATGGCCGAGGCCGCGGCCCATGCCACCGCGCAGGACCAGGCGCTGGCCGAGCTTCCGGCCTCCGCCGCACTCGAAAGCCGGCTGCTCGAGGCGCGCGTGGCGCTGGGCGAGCGGCGCATCGCGGCATCGGATGCGCGGGCGCGGGTGCAGACACTGAAGCGCGAGGCGGAACTGCGCGCCCAGCGCCGCCAGGCGATCGCCGCCGACACCGGGGCCTGGCGCGAGCGGGCCGCGCGCAGCGGCCAGACCGCCGAGGAGACGCGCCGGCGCATCGAGACGGTCACCGCCGAGCGGGCCGCGCTGCTGGAGGCGCCCGACACCTTCCTGAGCGAGCGGCGCCGGCTCGTCGCCGAGATCGAGGAGGCGGAGAGCCAGCGCCGTGCCGCGGCCGATCGTCTCGCCCAGGGCGAGGCGGCGCTGGCCGAGGCCGACCGGCAGGCGCGGATCGCGCTGGAGGGGCTGGCCGGCGCGCGCGAGACACGGGCGGCGGCAGAGGCCAAGCGGGAAGCGGCGCGCCAGCGCGTCGCCGATGTCGCCCGGCAGATCGAGGAGGGGCTGGAGACCAGCCTCGACCGGCTGGCGACCGTCGCCGGGCTGAAGGCCGGGGACACCCCGCCGGCGCAGGAGGAGGTCGAGCGGCGGCTCGCCGGCCTCAAGGCCGAGCGCGAGCGGCTCGGCGCCGTCAATCTGCGCGCCGAGGACGAGCTGACCGAGATCCGGGGCAAGCGCGAGGGGCTGACCGCCGAGCGCGACGATCTCAGCGAGGCGGTGCGGCGGCTGCGCCAGGCGATCAGCGCGCTCAACCGGGAGGGCCGCGAGCGCCTGCTCGCCGCCTTCGAGATCGTCAACGGCCAGTTCCAGCGGCTCTTTTCCGTGCTGTTCGGCGGCGGCATGGCCGAGCTCAAGCTGGTCGATGCGGAGGACCCGCTCGATGCCGGGCTCGAGATCTTCGCCCGCCCGCCCGGCAAGAAGACGCAGGTGATGACCCTGCTCTCGGGCGGCGAGCAGGCGCTGACCGCGACCGCGCTGATCTTCGCGGTGTTCCTGACCAACCCCTCGCCGATCTGCGTGCTCGACGAGGTCGACGCGCCGCTCGACGACGCCAATGTCGAGCGCTACTGCGACCTGCTCGACGAGATGGCGCGCGAGACGCGCACGCGCTTCATCCTGATCACCCACAATCCGATCACGATGGCGCGGATGGACCGGCTCTTCGGCGTGACGATGGCCGAACGCGGGGTCAGCCAGATGGTCTCCGTCGATCTCGCCACGGCCGAGCGCATCCGGGACGCGGTCTGAGCGCTGAAAAAAGGCCACAATCGCCTTCGCAATGCGGCAAGAATGCCGGTTTTCTCCGAATTTACAGGTATTCCAATGCCTTAGGTCGCTTCGGCCTGCCTTGACAGCATCCGGGGCGGGCAATAAAGGAGGCCGTGCTGACGACGGCTCGATGCGCGGGGCGCGGACAGGGATCGTGTGGCTTTTTGCAGGATCGTGGCACCATCACGATCATGGAGGAGCTGCTGCCGTGACCGAACCCGAGAAAAACGCCTCAGACTCGGAGTTGCGCGCAAGACTGGGTTCCCTGAAGGCCGCTCTCGGGCGTGCCGACGGAAACGAAAAGCCGGGCGCGAGCCCGGCCGGAGAGGACGGCGCCATGGCTGGCGCAATGTCCTCCGGCTTGCGCGCCGCGACGGATCTCGCAGGCGGCATCATCGCAGGCGCCCTGATCGGGATGCTGGCAGACCGGTGGCTGGGAACCTCGCCGTTCCTGCTGATCATCTTTCTGGTGATCGGGGCCATGGCAGGGCTGCGCTCCGTCTATCGGCTCGGTTCGCGTCCGACCTCCGGGTCGAAGGGCAGCGGGACGAAAGACTGACCGAGGCTGGTGGCCGCAAGGCCGCACGACAAGGGACTGAAGCGACATGGCGGCTGGCGGCGGAATCGATCCGATCCACCAATTCGAGATCAAGCCGATCATCGGCTTGCGGCCGTTTGGCCTCGACCTGTCCTTCACCAACGCCTCGCTGCTGATGGTCGCGATCGTCGCCGTGATCTCGGTGATCATGATCTACGGCTCGAGCCAGCGGTCGGTGGTCCCCGGCCGGCTGCAGTCGCTCGCCGAGATGATCTACGAATTCGTCGCCTCCACCGTCACCGGCGTGATGGGCAAGGAAGGGATGACGTTCTTCCCGCTCGTCTTCTCGCTGTTCATGTTCGTGCTCTGCGCCAACATGCTCGGCATGATCCCGGGCTCCTTCACCGTGACCAGCCACATCGTCGTGACGGCGGCCTTCGCCTTCCTCGTGATCGGCACCGTGCTGGTCTATGGCGTCGTCAAGCACGGCAGCCACTTCTTCGGCCTCTTCGTGCCGTCGGGCGTGCCGGGCTGGCTCCTGCCCTTCATGGTGCTGATCGAGGCGGTGTCCTTTGTCTCGCGGCCGATCTCGCTGTCGCTGCGCCTGTTTGGCAACATGCTCGCCGGCCATATCGCGCTGAAGGTGTTCGGCGGCTTCGTCGTCGCCCTGCTCGCCGCCGGCGGCGCCGCGACGATCATCGCCCCGCTGCCGCTGCTCCTGGCCGTGGCGCTGACCGCGCTCGAATTCCTCGTCGCCTTCCTGCAGGCCTATGTCTTCGCGATCCTGACCTGCGTCTATCTCAACGACGCTCTGCACCCCGGCCACTGAGCCAGGCAGAGTTCGCGAGACCATCCCACCCGCCATCACCTTTTCACACTGGAGAAAGACCATGGATCCCGTTGCAGCCAAGTACATCGGCGCTGGCCTCGCCTCGCTCGGCATGGGCCTCGCCGCCATCGGCGTCGGCACCATCTTCGGCAACTTCCTCTCGGGCGCGCTGCGCAACCCCTCGGCGGCCGACGGCCAGTTCCCGCGCGCCTTCATCGGCGCGGCGCTCGCCGAAGGTCTGGGCATCTTCGCCTTCGTCGTGGCGCTCGTCCTGCTCTTCGTGGTCTGACGCGCTTCGACCACCCGCCTTCCCGTCGCGCCCTCGCGTCCCCTTGCGGGACCGGGCGCGACTTTTCGATTTCCTTCGCTGAAAGGCAGCCCATGCCGGTTCGATCTTCACGGTCCGTCAGGCAAGGTTGGGCCGGCTTCGTCGCCTCCGGGTTGACGGCCACGCTCGTGGCCGGGGCCGCCCAGGCCGCGGCGCCGTCCCTGAGCGGCGAGAAGGCCGCCTTCCCTCCCTTCGACGTCGCGACCTTCTCGGGTCAGCTGTTCTGGCTCGCCATCACCTTCGGCGCGCTCTACTGGCTGATGTCGACGATCGCCCTGCCGCGGGTCGGCGCGATCCTCGAGGAGCGTGCGGGCACCATCGCGCGCGATCTCGACAATGCCGCCAAGATGCAGGCCAAGGCCGAGGAGACAGCACTCGCCTATGAGGCGGCGCTGACCGAGGCCCGCAAGAACGCCCAGGGCATCGCCCAGGCTTCGCGCGACGCCGGCGCCAAGGCCTCCGATGAGCGCCGTCACGCCGTCGAGGCCGAGTTGGCGACCAAGCTCGCCACGGCCGAGGCCACCATCGCCGCCACCAAGACCAGCGCCATGAGCAATGTGCGCGGGCTCGGCAGCGAGGTCGCGATCGCGATCGTCGAGAAGCTGACCGGCCAGGCCCCGAGCGCCACCGAGGCGTCCGAGGCGGTCGATCAGGTTCTGGCACGCGGCTGAGGAGACAACATCATGGATACCGTCTGGGTCGGCGTCGCCTTCGTCATCTTCTTTGCCATCCTGGCCTATTTCGGCGTGCCGAAGGCGATCGTCGCGGCGCTCGACGCGCGCGGCGAGAAGGTCGCCCAGGAACTCGCCGAGGCGCGCCGCCTGCGCCTCGAGGCCGAGAAGCTGCTCGCTGAGTACGAGGCCAAGCGCAAAGCCGCGGAGACCGAGGCCGCCAGCATCGTCGCCGCCGCGAACGAGGAGGCCAAGCGCCTCGCCGCCGAGGCCGAGACCAAGCTGAACGACTTCGTCGCCCGTCGCACCAAGTCGGCCGAGGAGAAGATCGCGCTGGCCGAAAGCCAGGCCGAAGCCGAGGTTCGCGCCGCGGCCGCCGAAGCGGCGACCAAGGCGGCCGAGCTGATCATCCGCTCCCAGGTGGGTGGCAAGGCCGGCGACGCGCTGTTCGCCGCCGGTCTGAACGAGGTCAAGGCCAAGCTCAACTGAGACGGAGCGGCCGAAGGGTCGCTTACGTCCATCAGGACCAATGACTTGCGAAAACGCCGTGGCCCCTGGGCCGCGGCGTTTTGCTTTGGTGGCCAGGGGAGGATCGACCGAAGCGAGCTTGCCAGAAGCGGGAGGCTCGGGCCTCCCAATCCCTCGCTTGGCTCATGCGCGTAACGGCCCCATCGTCCCGGATAGGCGGACGAGGCCAGACCCGCACGGGACGACGCCGCTCCGGGAGACCTTGTAGGCCCGATAGCAGCGGTCCGAACGCCGTTTCGTCTCAGTTCGCGGCCGTCTTGGCGGGAGACGCGGGGCCGGCTTGGGTTCGCCCGCGCCAATCACCTTCGCCTTCGGCTTGCGCGGCTGGATGGTGGAGGTAACGATGCCCTGCGGCGTGTCCAGCCCATAGATGTCCTCGCGGAACTGGACCATGCCGTCGGCCCCCTGCCAGCCGGTCAGATAGACCCAGGCCACGGGCACGGACTTCTTCAGGGGGATGTTCTTGCGCTCGCCCTTGGCGATCTCGGCCTCGATCGCGGCCGGCGTCCACTCCGTGCCTTCGAGCAGCCAGGCGCCGAGATCGCGCACGCCTTCGACACGGGCACAACCCGAGGAGTTGAAGCGGACATCGTTGCGGAAGAGGGACTTCTTCGGCGTGTCGTGGAGATAGACGGCCTCGGTGTTGGGCATGTCGATCTTCATCTGGCCGAGCGAATTGTCGGGGCCGGGGTCCTGCCGCACGGTGAAATAGGGCGCGGTCAGGCTCGCCCAGTTGACGGTGGCCGGGTCGATCTCGCGGTTTTCGGCCCCGAGCAGGCGCATATGCGACTTCGCCAGGAAGCCGGGATCCTTGCGCATGTGCGGGATGATGTCGGCCTTCACGATCGAGGTCGGCACCGTCCAGGTCGGGTTGAGATTGACCGAGGTGATGTTGGCCTGAAGCACCGGCGACGGCCGGTCCGGCCGGCCGACGATGGCCAGATGGCGGCGCTGGACCATGCCGTTCTCCACCGCCTCGACGCTGGCGCCGGGGATGTTGACCACGACATAGCGCTCGGCGAAGGAGAAGCCGTTGCCCTTGAGCCGCTCCAGCGTGGCTGTGAGCTGGTTGAGGCGGACCTCGACCGGCGTGTTCATGGCCTTCAGCGTGAGACGGCCGACGGTGCCGAGATCCGACAGGCCGTGCCGGATCTGGAAGCGCTTCACGGCCGCGACGACGTTCGCGTCGTAGACGTCACCCGGCAGCGCGTCGGTGGGCAGATCGCCGCTCAGCACCAGGCGCTGCTTCAGCGCCGCGACCTCGGGCCCCTGAGCGTCCGGCTTCAGCGCGGTGACGCCGGCGGGCACCTTGGGCCAGCCGCCGCGGACGGCGATATCCTCATGGGCGATCAGCGCCTCAAGGGTGCGGTCATAGGTGTTGGGGCCGTAGCTGGGCTCGTTGGCCCGCGCTCCCACGCCGCCGAGCAGAAGGGCCAGGGCGGCGACGGAGGCTTTGACGAAACGCACGGACATGGACGTGATCCCACACAGCGTCACAGACGCATAGCGGAAGCATCCCTCGCGCATGGTCAAGGAAGGCTTAAGGCGTGCTGAGGATTTCGGTAACGGACTGTTGCTGGCGGCTTGGGCCGCCAGCAATGATCGTCAACGACTACTCCGCCGCCTCCGCCAGCGGCGCCGGTGGCACCCATTTCAGCACCGGCTGTCGCGCGGCCCGGGTCTCGTCGAGGCGGCGCAGCGGGGCGTGGTGCGGGGCGCCGGTGAAGCGGACCTTGTCGTTGCCCTTCGCGGCCATGGCGAGGTCGCGCAGCGTCGCGATGAAGAGGTCGAGCGAGGCCTTCGATTCCGACTCGGTCGGCTCGATCAGCATGGCGCCGTGGACGACCAGCGGGAAATACACCGTCATCGGGTGATAGCCCTCGTCGATCATCGCCTTGGCGAAGTCGAGCGTGGTGACGCCGGTGCCCTTCAGCCACTCGTCGTCGAACAGCGCCTCGTGCATCGAGGGGTGGTCCGGGAACGGCAGCGACATCAGGTCCGAGAGGCCGGCGCGGATGTAGTTGGCGTTCAGAACCGCATCCTCGGAGGCCTGCTTCATGCCGTCCGAACCATGGCTGAGCATGTAGGTGAGCGCGCGGACATACATGCCCATCTGGCCGTGGAAGGCGGTCATGCGGCCGAAGGGCTGGTTGCCAGCGGGCGCATCGGCGGCGTTCTCGACGAGGCGGGCCGAACCGCCCTCGACATGGATGAAGGGCACCGGCGCGAAGGGCGCCAGCCGCTCCGACAGCACGACCGGGCCCGAGCCCGGGCCGCCGCCGCCATGGGGCGTCGAGAAGGTCTTGTGCAGGTTGATATGCATGGCGTCGACGCCGAGATCACCGGGCCGCGCCTTGCCGACGATGGCGTTGAAATTGGCGCCGTCGCAGTAGAAATACGCGCCGGCCTCATGCATCGCGGCGGCGATCTCGACGATCTGCGGCTCGAAGATGCCGCAGGTGTTGGGGTTGGTCAGCATGATCGCGGCGATGTCGGGGCCGAGCAGGGCCTTGACGTCCTCGACCGCGACGGTGCCGTCCGGGCGCGCCGGGACGGAGCGCACCGAGAAACCGATCAGGGCCGCGGTCGCCGGGTTGGTGCCATGCGCCGATTCGGGGACGAGCACGACATTGCGGGTCGCGCCCTCGCCCTTGGCGGCGATGGCGGCCTTGATCGCCATCATGCCGCAGGCCTCGCCATGGGCGCCGGCCTTCGGCGACAGGGCGACGGCCGGCATGCCGGTCAGCGTCATCAGATAGCGCGAGAGCTCGAGCATGACCTCGAGCGCGCCCGGCACGGTCGAGACCGGCTGGAGCGGGTGCACGTCGGAGAAACCGGGCATGCGCGCCGTCTTCTCGTTGAGGCGGGCATTGTGCTTCATCGTGCAGGAACCGAGCGGGAAGAGCCCGGTGTCGATGCCGTAGTTCTTCTGGCTGAGGCGCACATAGTGGCGCATCGTCTCGGGCTCGGAGAGGCCGGGCAGGCCGATCTCGCCCTGGCGCGCATGGGCACCGAGGCGCGACTTGAATGGCGCGGGTGCGTCGATGTCGACGCCGGTCGTCTCCGGATGGCCGATCTCGAAGATCAGCGGCTCGATCTGCTGCAGCGCGCGGTTGCCGGTGAAGGTCGCATGCGGCTCATGGGCGGACACGATGCCCTGGGTGGGACGTCCCTGACGGTTCAGCATCACAGCACCTCCGCGAGCGCCGCCACGAAGGCCGCCCGATCCTCGTTCGTGTTGACTTCGGTCGAAGCGACCAGGAGCAGGTCGTCGAGCCCCGCCTGCGGCAGCAGGCGCGAGACCGGGACGCCGCCGAGAATGCCCTTCGCTGCGAGCGCCTCGACCACGTCGGCCGCGGGCCTGGGCAGCTTCACGGTGAACTCGTTGAAGAAGCTCTCGTTGAGCACGGTGACGCCCTTCACGCCGGCCAGCGCGTCGGCGAGCGCCACGGCATTGGCATGGTTGACCTGGGCGAGGCGTTCCAGGCCCGCCTGGCCGAGCAGCGTCATGTGGATGGTGAAGGCCAGGCAGCAGAGCCCGGAATTGGTGCAGATGTTCGAGGTCGCCTTGTCGCGGCGGATATGCTGCTCGCGCGTCGAGAGCGTCAGCACGAAGCCGCGCTGGCCGGCGGCATCGACCGTCTCGCCGCAGAGCCGGCCCGGCATCTGGCGGATGTATTTCGACTTGGCGGCGAAGAGCCCGACATAGGGCCCGCCGAAGTTCAGGGCGTTGCCGATCGACTGGCCCTCGCCGACGACGATGTCGGCGTCCTGCGCGCCCGGCGGCACAATGGCGCCGAGCGAGACGACCTCGGTGAAGACCGCGATCAGCAGCGCGCCATGGGCATGGGCCTTGGCGGCGATCGGCCTGAGGTCGCGCAGATTGCCGAAGACGTCGGGGTTCTGGACGACGACGCAGGAGGTCTCGTCGTCGATCTGGCTCAGGATGTCCTCACCCGCCGCGACGTCGGGCGGCAGGGTGACGACCTGATCATTGGCCATCTCGGAGAGGGTGCGCACGACCTGGGCATAATGCGGGTGCAGGCCGCCCGACAGCACGGCCTTCTTGCGCCGCGTGACCCGGTGCGCCATCAGCACGGCCTCGCCGGTGCCGGTCGAGCCGTCATACATCGAGGCGTTGGCGACATCCATGCCGGTCAGCGCCGCGACCTGCGTCTGGAACTCGAACAGGTACTGCAGCGTGCCCTGGGCGATCTCGGGCTGGTAGGGCGTGTAGCTGGTCAGGAATTCCGAGCGCTGGATCAGATGGTCCACCGTGGCCGGGACATGGTGCTTGTAGGCACCGGCGCCGACGAAGAAGGGCACCGATGAGGCCGCGACGTTGCGGGCCGACATCTTGGCCATGATGCGCTCGACCTCGAGCTCACCCCTGGCGCGCGGCAGATCGACGGGCGCCTTCAGCAGCTTGTCGGCCGGCACGTCGGAAAACAGGGCATCGACATCCGCGACGCCGATGCGGGCGAGCATGTCCTCGCGGTCGGTGTCGGTCAGGGGGAGATAGCGCATGGTGGTTCTTCCGTGACGTGTTTCGGGTGCAGGCGGCTGACGCCTTCGCGACGTCATCCCGGCCGGAGCGAAGCGAAGAGCCGGGATCCATTCCTGAAGCGGTCCGGAATGGATCCCGGATCTGCGCGGCTTCGCCGCTTGTCCGGGATGACCCCTCGGAGAAGGGCTAGAGAGTCTTGAGGTAGTTCTGGTACTCGGCCTCGCTCATCAGGCTCTCCAGCTCGGCTGCGTCCTTGAGCTTGAGCTTCAGGAACCAGCCCTTGCCGGAAGGATCCTCGTTGACCGTGCCGGGCGCGCCTTCGAGTTCGCTGTTGACGGCCACGACCTCGCCGGAGACCGGCGCGTAGACCTCGGAGGCCGCCTTGACGCTCTCGACCACGGCCGCCTCACCGCCCTTGGAGACGGCTTTGCCGAGCGCGGGAAGCTCGACGAAGACAACGTCGCCGAGCTGGCCCTGGGCGAAGTCGGTGATGCCGACGATGCCGGTATCGCCCTCGATGCGGATATATTCGTGGTCCTTGGTGTAGCGGGTCTCGGACATGAATTCAGTCTCCGGAAACAGAAAACGGGATGAGGTTCAGCGCTTGTAGCCGTTGGGGACGAAGGGCATCGCCGCCACGACGGCCGGCAGGGGCTTGCCGCGCACGATCAGGTGGAGCGGGGTGCCCGGCGCGCTGTGGGCCTTGGCGACATAGCCCATGGCGCAGGGGGCGTTCAGCGTCGGCCCGAAGCCGCCGGAGGTGACCTTGCCGACGATCTCGCCCTCGGGGGTGGCGATCTCGGCGCCCTCGCGCGCCGGGGCCCGGCCTTCCGGCAGCAGGCCGACGCGGACGCGGCCGACACCGTCGGCGAATTCACGCTGGATGCGGGCGGCGCCGGGGAAGCCGCCTTCCTCGCGCCGGCGCTTCTGGATCGACCAGGTCAGCGCGGCCTCGACGGGGGATGTCGTGGTGTCGATGTCGTGCCCGTAGAGGCACAGGCCGGCTTCCAGCCGCAGCGAATCACGCGCGCCGAGGCCGATCGGCTTGACCGTGGCGTCGAGCAGCAGCGTGTCCCAGATCTCGCCGATCTTCGAGGCAGCGGCCGAAATCTCGTAGCCATCCTCGCCGGTATAGCCGGAGCGGCTGACATTGGCCTTGATGCCGGCGACCTTCATCGTGCGCGAGGTCATGAAGGCCATCTCGCGGGCCTCGGGGGCGATCGCGGCCAGCGCGGCCTCGGCCGCCGGGCCCTGGATCGCGATCAGGCCGCGATGCTCGGCCCGGATCAGCTTCACATTGGCGGGCAGGCGCGCCTCGATATGGGCGTAGTCGTCCGTCTTGCATGCGGCGTTGACGACGAGATAGAGAGCGCCGTCCTCGTCGGGATCGATCGAGCGCGTCACCATCAGATCGTCGAGAATGCCGCCCTCCTCGTTCAAGAGCTGCGAGTAGCGCTGCTTGCCCGGCGCGAGATTGACGATGTCGGCGGGAATCAGCGCCTCGAGGGCGCGCGCCGTGGTCTCGTGATCGGGGCCGACCAGGAAGCACTGGCCCATATGCGAGACGTCGAAGAGACCGGCCTTCTCGCGCGTCCAGTTGTGCTCGGTCAGGATGCCCGTCGGGTACTGGACCGGCATGTCGTAGCCGGCGAACGGCACCATGCGGGCGCCAAGCGCGACATGACGGGCATGGAGCGGGGTCTTGAGTACGATGGCCTCGGGCGAAGCCCCGGCATCGGCAACAGCGGCATCCATCGACGGCCCCTTCCAGAGTCGAGCGCAGGCCCCGGACGGATGTGTCCGGAACGCGCCCCCTCTGTCTTGGAACCTGAGAGATTTCCCCGAGCCGGCATGATCGCGCCGGACAGGTTACACCCGTCGGTGGACGGGGTTTCCCCCGCCGCTTTCCAGAGTGCCAGTTCCCACGCGGTCCGTTTGCCTGAGCGTTTCCGGGGCGGTTGCGCCTTCGGCGCCGGGTCTGGCCTGAACCAGTCCCGGTCTCTTCCGCGGGGATGTTGCGGCTGCCGGCACAGATACAAGACCGCGCGCCTTAGTCAATCGCGGGACTGCCTTCTTAACAGGCAACCCACGCGACTCTTTGCAGCGGCCGGGGAGACCCGGCCCGTCGCTCAGCGCCGACGCGACCGGGCCGGCGTCGCCGCACCGGTGCCGAGACCGACGATGATCTCGACCTCGCCCCGTCCGGCTGGCACCACGATGCCGTCCTCGACATGCGAGAAGTCGGTGCCGCCCTGGCCGGCGCCGACGGTGCCGCCGACGCGGGCCGCCCGGCGGGCGAGTTGGGTGGTGCCGCGGGTGACCAGCGTCGTGAGCGTGGCGCCGTAATTGCCGGGGCCGCCGGCGGGGCCGAGCAGCACGCGCCCCTCGACGCCGACCTTGAGGCGGAAGCCGCCATTGCCGGTCGGCGTGCATTCGCGCGCGACGTTGAGGATCGAGATCTGGTGGCGCAGGCCGCCGCTGTCCTGGCCGGACTGGACCCGAACTGCCGCCCCGCCATCGGCGATGATCACCTCAGGGCAGATCAGCCGATCGTCTTCCTCGTCCTTGGGCAGCTGGTCGGCCGGCGGCGGTGTCGTCGACTGGAACATGACGACGTTGCCGAGCGTCTGCATCGCGCTCGGCTGGCCCGAGGAGGACCCGGACGACCCGCAGCCGGCGAGGCCGAGGCAAAGGAAAGGCAGAGCCAGCAGGCTCGGCCGACGGAAAAGCGCATCACTCACGGCAGGGTCTCCACGCCGGGGCCAAAGCCGTTGAGGGAGACGGGAACGCCGACCCCCTCTTCCGGCGTCTGAAACACGATGAAGGTGGCATTCTTGCCGCCCTTGAGCTGACCGAGCAGCGCGTCGTCCATGACCACCTCGGCGACACAGCCGGTGGTCAGGCAGCGCACGAAACCGGCTCGGCCGATATCCTTGTCGTCGATCTTGAGACCGAGCCCCGACGGCAGCAGCACGCCGAGCGGCGCGACGACCCGCAGGAGCCGGCTCTTCTGGTCGGCCGTCTTCAGCACGATGACGAGCAGCGTCAGATTCGGCCGGTCCTCGGCCGCGACGTTCTGGACGAGCGCGCATTGTTCGGTCTTGGCGCCGGGCGGCACCTCGCAGCGCATCTGCCAGTCGCCATGCGTCGACTTGACGGCGCCCTGCGCCGCCGCGGGGCCTGCGGCCAGACCGATGCCGGCCAGCGCGAGGGCCGCCGCGCAGACAGGTCCGATGATCTTGCCCATCCCTGCGATACCTCCAAACCGGCGGCAGCCGCCGCCTCCGCCATCGAAAACCCGTTCGCGCCTGTCGAATACGGGGATTCGGGCGGAATGCCGACCCCTCCGAGGCCGGGTCCGCCGCACTTTAACGATCGACTGCGTTGGGACCATGCAGGCCCGGCCCTGTCAAGGCGCGCCGGCGAGATGGACCGGGGCGTCCCCTTCCGCTTCGCGCGATTATGCCGCACGGCATGCACCGGCACCCTGCATTGCCCCTCTGGCGCAAGCGTGATCTTTGATTTATCGCAATCCCGAAGAGCAAGGCGGCCTCGCGGCCGCACTCGCCGCGCATGGGCCACGGCCTGCGACGGGCGCCCCCAGGGACGCAGGCCGCAGGCTCCGATGCGGGCATGATGAGGAGCGACGTCGGATCGATGCGATTTCTGAGCAGGACCCTAGCCACCGTGGCCGCATCGGCCCTCGCCGCCTCGGCGACGCTGCTTCCGGAGGCCGCTCTGGCCGGAACCGGCATGCCGAGCCCCTGGCAGCTCAACCTGCAGGGCGCCGCCACCGAGGTGGCCGCCTACATCAACTGGTTCCATGACTGGTTGAACGTGATCATCTTCGCGATCACGCTCTTCGTGCTGGGCCTGATCATCTACGTCTGCTGGCGCTTCAGCGAGAAGGCCAATCCGAACCCGTCCAAGACGACGCACAACGCCCTGCTCGAGGTGGCCTGGACGGTGATCCCGGTCCTGATCCTGGTCGTGATCGCCATCCCGTCCTTCCGGCTGCTGAAGCTGCAGCTCGAGATCCCGCCCTCCGACATCACCGTGAAGGTGACCGGCAAGCAGTGGTACTGGTCCTATGAGTACCCCCAGGACGGCGCTGCCTTCACCTTCGATTCGCTGATGCTCGACGAGAAGCAGCGCGCCGAGGCGATCGCCGGCAACAAGATCGCCGCTGCCGAGGCGCCGCGCCTGCTGGCGGTGGACAACGAGGCGGTCGTGCCGGTCGGCAAGATCGTTCGCGTCCAGGTCACCGCCGCCGACGTGATCCACAAGTTCACCGTGCCGTCCTTCGGCGTGAAGATCGACGCGATCCCGGGCCGCCTGAACGAGACCTGGTTCAAGGCCGACCGCGAGGGCATCTATTACGGCCAGTGCTCCTTCGTCTGCGGCCAGAACCACGCCTACATGCCGATCGCGTTCCGCGTCGTCAGCCAGGAGCGCTACGCCGCCTGGCTCGCCGAATCGAAGCAGAAATTCGCCAATGCCGCGGATGCTGGCAGCAAGGTCGCCGCCGCCGGCCAATAAGGCCCCGCAATCCCCGCGGGCCTTGCGGCCCGCGAACCACCCGATTTGACGACTGTCGCGAAGCGATTTCGCACGAGGAGACCAAGGCGATGGCAACAGCGGCTCCGCACGCTCCCGCCCACGGACATCACGATGACGCCCACGCCCATCCGACCGGATGGCGCCGCTGGCTGCTGTCGACCAACCACAAGGACATCGGCACGCTCTACCTGATCTTCTCGATCATGGCGGGCCTGGTCGGCGGCTTCCTCTCGATCATGATGCGCATCGAGCTGCAGCAGCCCGGCCTGCAGATCTTCGCAAACGGCCAGAGCTACAACGTCTTCGTCACCGGCCACGGCCTGATCATGATCTTCTTCATGGTCATGCCCGCCGTCATCGGCGGCTTCGGCAACTGGTTCGTCCCGCTGATGATCGGCGCGCCGGACATGGCCTTCCCGCGCATGAATAACATCTCGTTCTGGCTGACGGTCGCCGCCTTCGTGCTGCTCGTCATGTCGATGTTCATGGAGGGCGCGCCCGGCGCCCATGGCGTCGGCACCGGCTGGACGATCTACCCGCCCTTCTCCTCCTCCGGCCATCCCGGCCCGGCGGTCGATTTCGGCATCTTCTCGCTGCATCTGGCGGGCGCCGCCTCGATCCTCGGCGCGATCAACTTCATCACCACGATCCTCAACATGCGCGCGCCCGGCATGACGCTGCACAAGATGCCGCTGTTCGCCTGGGGCGTGCTGGTGACGGCGTTCCTGCTTCTGCTGGCCCTGCCGGTTCTCGCCGGCGCGATCACCATGCTGCTGACCGACCGCAACTTCGGCACGACCTTCTATGATCCGGCCGGCGGCGGCGACCCGATCCTGTACCAGCACCTGTTCTGGTTCTTCGGGCACCCCGAAGTGTACATCATGATCCTGCCGGCCTTCGGCATCGTCAGCCACATCATCTCGACCTTCTCGCGCAAGCCGATCTTCGGCTATCTCGGCATGGCCTACGCCATGGTGGCGATCGGCGTCGTCGGCTTCATCGTGTGGGCGCACCACATGTACACCGCCGGCCTCTCGCTCAACACGCAGCGCTACTTCGTGTTCGCGACGATGGTCATCGCGGTGCCGACGGGTATCAAGATCTTCTCCTGGATCGCGACGATGTGGGGCGGCTCGATCCGCTTCACCGCGCCGATGATCTGGGCGATCGGCTTCATCTTCCTGTTCACCGTCGGCGGCGTGACCGGCGTGGTGCTGGCCAATGCCGGCGTCGACCGCTCGCTGCATGCGACCTACTACGTCGTGGCGCATTTCCACTACGTGCTGTCGCTGGGCGCCGTGTTCGGCATCTTCGCGGGCTTCTACTACTGGTTCCCGAAGATGAGCGGCTATGTGATCCCGGACTGGATCGGCAAGCTGCACTTTTGGGTCGCCTTCTTCGGTGCCAACCTGCTGTTCTTCCCGCAGCACTTCCTCGGGCTGGCCGGCATGCCGCGTCACTATGTGGATTATCCGGACGCCTTCGCGGGGTGGCATTTCTGGTCGTCGATCGGCTCCTACATCTTCGCCGCCGGTCTGCTGATCTTCTTCTACGGCGTGTATGTCGCCTTCTCCCGCAAGGAGCTCGCCGGCAACAATCCGTGGGGCGAAGGCGCGACGACGCTGGAGTGGACCCTGTCCTCGCCGCCGCCCTTCCACCAGTTCGAGACGCTGCCGCGCATCAGCGGTTCGGATCACTGAACACCAGGCGGCGGGCCCCTCCGGGCCCGCCGCCGCCCCTCCCCCGAGCGCCCCGCGCGGCGTTCCGGAGACGGGCGGCCCCTGCCGCAGAGCTTTCTAAGCGCGCAGCCGCGCTTCCGAGGACCGAAACGACAAAGCCGATGTCTGCAGCCTTCGAAACCCGTACCGACGGCGCCGCGCTGACCTCCACCGGCGAGGCGCGCGACTTCTTCGCGCTGCTCAAGCCGCGC
This sequence comes from Bosea sp. RAC05, assembly GCF_001713455.1. NCBI lineage: Bacteria > Pseudomonadati > Pseudomonadota > Alphaproteobacteria > Hyphomicrobiales > Alloboseaceae > Allobosea > Allobosea sp. RAC05. The sequence goes on along the minus strand of NZ_CP016464.1, from coordinate 1,652,786 downwards.
GTGATGTCGCTCGTCGTGATCACCGCCATGGCCGGCATGGCGACGGCGCCCGGCTCGGTGCACCCCGTCATCGCGCTGGCCTCGCTGCTGGCGATCGCGGTCGGCGCGGGGGCCTCGGGCTGCCTCAACATGTGGTATGACGCCGACATCGACCAGCTGATGTCGCGCACCGCCAAGCGCCCGATCCCGTCGGGCCGCGTGCTGCCCTCCGAGGCGCTGGCCTTCGGGCTGACGCTCTCGATCGGCTCGGTGCTCGTCCTCGGCCTCGTCGCCAACCTGCTGGCGGCGGCGATGCTCGCCTTCACGATCTTCTTCTACGCCGTCGTCTACTCGATGTGGCTGAAGCGCTGGACGCCGCAGAACATCGTCATCGGCGGTGCCGCCGGCGCCTTCCCGCCGATGATCGGCGAGGCGGTCGTCACCGGCGATCTCGGCCTGCATTCGATCGTGCTGTTTGCGATCATCTTCCTGTGGACGCCGCCGCATTTCTGGGCGCTGGCGCTGGTGAAGGCCGCCGATTACGGCCGCGCCGGCATCCCGATGATGCCGAATGTCGCCGGCCCGGCCGCGACGCGCCGGCAGATCGTGCTCTACACGCTGCTGATGGCGCCCGTCGCCGTGCTGCCGGCGCTGATGGGCTTCGCGGGCCTGGGCTATCTCGTCGTCTCCGTGGCGAGCGGGCTGGCCATGATCGTGCTCGCGGTCCGCGTCTGGCGCCGGACCGAGGGCGAGGCCGCGACGAAGGCCTGCTGGTCGCTGTTCGGCTTCTCGATCCTCTATCTCTTCGGCCTGTTCGCCGTGCTGCTCGTGGAAAACGGGCTCGGCCTGATGTGGGCGCTGCCCAAGGTGATCGGATGAGTGGGCCGCCGAAAGCACCCGAGGCGCCCGCCGCCTTCTCGCCGGAGGACATGGCCCGCCGGCGGCGCCGCTCGATCGCGCTGGCGCTGGTTCTGGGCGGTCTCGTCGTGTTCTTCTTCGTCGTCACGCTGGTGAAAACCGGCCCCGCCATCCTCAACAGGCCGCTGTGATGGACAAGCCCGCACCCGCTCCGCAACGCCCCCAGAACCTCGGCCGCACCGCGCTGATCTGCAGCGGCGTGGTGATGGCGATGACGGGCCTCTCCTTCGCGGCCGTGCCGCTCTACGATATGTTCTGCCGCGCGACCGGCTTCGGCGGGACGCCGAAGGTCGGCACCGCCGCCGCCGGGACGATCCTCGACCGGACGATGTCGGTGCGGTTCGACGCCAACGTCGCCCCCGGTCTCGGCTGGAAGTTCGAGGCCGAGAGCCCCGAGATCAAGCTTCGGGTCGGCGAGACCAAGACGGTGTTCTACAAGATCACCAACCGGACCGACCGGCCGACGACGGGCATCGCGAGCTACAACATCGCCCCCGACAAGGGCGCGGCGTTCTTCGTCAAGATCCAGTGCTTCTGCTTCACCGAGCACACGCTGCAGCCGGGCGAGAGCCTGGAGGCGCCGGTGGTGTTCTATATCGACCCGGAGATCGCCGATAAGCGCGAACTCGACGGGCTGAAGGCGATCACGCTGTCCTACACCTATTTCGCCTCCAAGTCGGGACAGCCGCTCGCCCAGGGCGCGAGCGCGCCCGCCAAGGGTGACGCGGGCACATCGAATCTGTAGACACAGGCGCAGAAACAAGCGCTGCACAAGCCGGACGCGGAGATTTTAGATGGCCGGGGCCCATACCAAGAACCACGATTACCACCTCGTCGACCCGAGCCCGTGGCCTCTCGTTGGCTCGATCAGCGCGACGGTCATGGCGACGGGCGCCGTGATGTGGATGAAGGCGATGACGCTGGGCGGCATGAAGCTCGGCCCGCTGGTGTTCGGCATCGGCACGCTCGGCGTGCTCTACACGATGCTCGCCTGGTGGATGGACGTGGTCCGCGAGGCGGAAAGGGAGGGGCATCACACCAAGGTGGTGCAGATGCATCACCGCTACGGCATGCTGATGTTCATCGCCTCCGAGGTGATGTTCTTCGTCGCCTGGTTCTGGGCCTTCTTCGACGCCAGCCTCTTCGCCGGCGAGGCGATCAACTACACCCGCAAGGAGTTCACCGGCGGCGTCTGGCCCCCGACCGGCATCCAGACCTTCGACCCCTGGCACCTGCCGCTGCTCAACACGCTGATCCTGCTGACCTCGGGCACGACGGTGACCTGGGCGCATCACGCGCTGATCCATGACGACCGCAAGGGCCTGAAGCAGGCGCTGTGGCTGACCGTGATCCTCGGCGTGCTGTTCACGATCTGCCAGGTGTACGAGTACTCGCACGCCGCCTTCGCCTTCGCCGGCCACATCTATGGCGCGACCTTCTTCATGGCGACCGGCTTCCACGGCGCGCATGTGGTGATCGGCACGATCTTCCTGGCGGTTTGCCTGTACCGGGTCTATCTCGGCCACTTCAAGCCGGCCCAGCATCTCGGCTTCGAGTTCGCCGCCTGGTACTGGCACTTCGTCGACGTCGTCTGGCTGTTCCTCTTCGCCGCGATCTATGTCTGGGCGGCGGGTACCCCCGGCGCACACTGAGGCAAGCCGCCATCAGAACCCTGGAAAGGCGGCCTCGGCCGCCTTTCGCTTTTCAGGAGGCCGCCCCATGGCCGACGATCAGCCCAGCCTGCCCTCGCCCTACTCGACCGGCCTAAAGGGCCTCTGCCCGCGCTGCGGCGAAGGCAAGCTGTTCGAGGGCTTCCTCAAGGTGCGGCCGCGCTGCGCGGCCTGCGGCCTCGACTACAGCTTCGCCGATTCGGCCGACGGGCCGGCGGTGTTCATCATGCTGATCGCGGGCTTCGCCGTGCTGGGCGCAGCGCTTTATGTCGAGATCGCCTATGAGCCGCCGATCTGGCTGCATCTGACGATCTGGCTGCCGCTGGCGGTGATCGTCTGTCTCGCGCTGCTGCGGCCGATGAAGGGGCTCGCGGTCTCCTTGCAATATGTCCACAAGGCGCAGGAAGGCAGGCTCGAGCCGTGAGCGAGGTCACCTCCGCCCCGCGCCGTCCGCGCCTGCTCTGGCCGGCGCTGCTCTCGATCCTCGGTGTTGCGATCCTTTGCACGCTCGGGGCGTGGCAGATCGCGCGGATGACCGAGAAGCGCGTCTTCATCGACCGGCTCGCCGCCCAGGCCGCCGGCGCGCCCGCCGCCATGCCGGCCACCGCGAGCTGGGCATCGCTGGACCCCGCCGCGCTCGACCTGACGCGGGTGAGCGCACAGGGAACCTTCATCGATGGGCCCTTCGCCGGGGTCCGCACCACCATCGCCGCCGGGGAGCGCGGCACGCGCCAGCTCGCCGGCTTCGGCCGCTGGATCTTCCAGGGCTTCCGGCTCGACGATGGCGGCGTCATCCTGGTCAATCGCGGATTCGTGCCGGAAGGCCGGCTCGGCGAGATCAAACCGGCCTCGGGCCCGGCGACGGTCACCGGCTTCCTGCGTGCACCGGAAGGCCGCGGTTCCTTCACACCCGCCGACCTGCCCGCCAATCGCGAATTCTACACGCGCGACCCTGCCGCGATCGCCGCCTCGCTCGGCATCGGGGCAGCCGCGCCGTTCTATCTGGAGGCCGAGCGCCAGGGCGACGGGCTGACGCCCCCGGCCGGCGTCGATGCGAAGGAGCTGATCGCGCGTATCCCCGACAACCATTTGTCCTATGCGCTGACTTGGTTCGGACTGGCGCTGACGCTGATCGGGGTGTTTGCGGCGTTTGCCTGGCAGGGGCGCAGGAAAGCCGGCGAGGTGGCCTGAGATCGTTCGGTCTTTCCTGACCTCATCCTGAGGAGCCGCGGCAGCGGCGTCTCGAAGGATGATCCAGAGGGCGCCGTCGCCTCCTGAACCATCCTTCGAGACGCAGGCTTCGCCTGCTCCTCAGGATGAGGGCTCGACCCTTTCGCCCTTTGCCCTCGCCGCCCGGCGGGCCTATAGCTGTCCTCACGCCGACATCACGCCAGATCACCGAGACAAGACGCCGTGCTGCATGTGTCCACCCGCGGGGAGGCTCCCGCCCTCTCCTTCTCCGATGCGCTGCTGGCCGGGCTCGCCCGCGATGGCGGGCTTTATGTGCCCAAGGCCTGGCCGACGCTGACGCCCAACGAGATCGCCGGCTTTTCCGGCTGCAGCTATGCCGACGTCGCCGAGCGGATCGTCGGGGCACTGGCCGATGGCGATGTCGAGGGGTCGGCGCTGTCGGCGATGATCGCCGAGGCCTACGCCACCTTCCGGCACCCGGCCGTCTGCCCGCTCAATCAGATCGGCGACAATCTCTTCGTGCTGGAGCTCTTCCACGGCCCGACGCTCGCCTTCAAGGACGTGGCGATGCAGCTGCTCGGGCGGCTGATGGACCATGTACTGAAGCTGCGCGGCGAGCGCGCTACCATCGTCGGCGCGACCTCGGGCGATACCGGCGGCGCGGCGATCGACGCCTTCAAGGGTCTCGAGCGGGTCGACGTCTTCATCCTCTATCCGCAGGGCCGCGTCTCGGACGTGCAGCGCCGGCAGATGACGACGGTCGCGGCCGACAACGTCCATGCGGTCGCGGTCGAAGGTACCTTCGACGACTGCCAGAACCTGGTGAAGGCGCTGTTCAACCACCACGCCTTCCGCGACGAGATCGGCCTGTCGGGCGTGAACTCGATCAACTGGGCCCGCATCGCGGCGCAGGTGGTCTATTACTTCACCTCGGCCGTCTCGCTCGGCGCACCCGGCCGCAAGGTCTCGTTTGCCGTGCCGACCGGGAATTTCGGCGACGTGCTGGCCGGCTTCGTGGCCAAGCGCATGGGTCTGCCGATCGAGCGGCTGCTGATCGGCACCAACAGCAACGACATCCTGGCGCGTACGCTTGCCACCGGCGCCTATGAGATGAAGGGCGTGCATGCCACGACCTCGCCTTCGATGGACATCCAGATCTCCTCGAATTTCGAGCGGCTGCTGTTCGAGGTGCATGGCCGGGACGGTGCGGCCGTGCGGCGGCTGATGCAGTCGCTGCAGCAATCGGGGCGCTTCGAGATCGCAGCCGAGCCGCTGGCCGCGATCCGCGCCGAGTTCGACGCCACCGGCATCGACGAGGCGGCGACCTCCGCCGAGATCGGCCGGACCTGGCGCGAGGCGGGCTATCTGCTCGATCCGCATACGGCGGTCGGGGTCGCAGCGGCGCGCGGCGGGCTGTTGAAGGATCCGGCGACGCCGATGATCGTGCTCGGCACCGCCCATCCGGCCAAGTTCCCCGCTGCGGTGAAGGCGGCGAGCGGCGTCACGCCCGCTTTGCCTGCGCATCTCGGCGATCTGATGGAGCGGGACGAGCGCTTCACGCTGCTGCCCAACGACCAAAGCGCGATCGAGGCCTTCGTGCGCGCCAAGGCGCGGGCCGTGCGGAGCGCTGCGGCATGAGCGCGGAGATGAGCGCGGCCGGCCCGGCCGAGACAGGCGAGGTCGCGGCCAGCGGGGTGCGCGGCGCGCACGACCCCTCCGTCGGGCTGACGACACTGCCCTCGGGCCTGCGGATCGTCTCGCAGCGCATGGACCATGCCGCGACCGTCTCGCTCGGCATCTGGATCGGCGCGGGCTCGCGCGACGAGCTGCCCCATGAGCACGGGCTCGCCCATCTGCTCGAACACATGGCCTTCAAGGGCACGGCGCGGCGCAGCGCGCTGCAGATCGCCGAGGAGATCGAGAGCGTCGGCGGCGACCTCAACGCCGCGACCTCGGTCGAATACACCTGCTACACCGCCCGCGTGCTCGGCTCCGACCTGCCGCTGGCGGTCGACATTCTCTCCGACATCCTGACCGCCTCCTCGCTCACCGAGGAGGAGCTGAAGCGCGAGAAGGGCGTGATCCTGCAGGAGATCGGCGCCGTGCAGGATACGCCGGACGATCTCGTCTATGACCGCTTCCTGCAGGCGGCCTTCCCGGACCAGCCGCTGGGTCGGCCGATCCTGGGCACCGCCAAGACGGTACAGAGCTTCACGCCCGACGCGATCCGCGCCTATCTCGCGCGCCACTACCACGCCGGCAACATGGTGCTGGCGGCGTCGGGCGCGGTGAATCACGAGGAACTGGTGGCGCTGGCGCAGACGCATCTGGCCGCCCTGCCGGCCTGCCCCGCCACCCTCCCAGCCCGCGAGGACGGGCATTACCGCGGCGGCGAGGCGCGCGTCGGCAGCGACGAGGAGCAGGTCCATCTCGTGCTCGGCTTCCCCGGCCGGGCCTTCAAGGACGGGGCGCATTATCCCCTGCAGATCTTCTCCTCGGTGCTCGGCGGCGGGCTCTCCTCGCGGCTGTTCCAGGAGGTGCGCGAGAAGCGCGGGCTGGCCTATGCGATCGACGCCTTCCACTGGCCCTTCTCCGATTGCGGCGTCTTCGGCATCGGGGCTGGCACGGCGCCGGAGGATGTCGGCGAGCTGATCGAGGTCGCGCTCTCCTGCCTGCGGCAGGCGGCGGAGGACACGACGGAAGCCGAAGTCGCTCGCGCGCGGGCGCAGATGAAGGTCGGGCTTCTGGCCTCGCTCGAAAGCCCCGGCGGCAAGCTCGACCAGATGGCGCGGCAGGTGCTGCTGTTCGGCCGGGCGATCCCGCGCGAGGAACTGGCGGCGCGGCTCGACGCGGTGACGCTGGAGGATGTGCGCGCGGCCGGGCGCTCGCTGCTCGGCCACCAGCCAACGGTCGCGGCGGTCGGCCCGCTGCAGGGGCTGCCGCCGGCCAAGGCGCTCAAACACGCGGCACGGGCGGGCGCGTGACGCCATGGCGCTGTTCCGCTTCTCGACAGAGCCGCCGACACGCCCGCTGATCCGGACCCAGAACCTGATCCTGCGCGCCCCGCAGGCCGGCGACTATGCCGCCTGGTCGCTGCTGCGGACGGAGAGCCGGGACTTCCTGACGCCCTGGGAGCCGACCTGGAACGAGGACGACCTGACGCGGAACTCCTTCCGCCTGCGGGTCAAGCGGGCGGCGCGCGAAATCGCCGCCGACGAGGCCTATTCGCTGTTCGTGGTCGATGCCCGCACCGACGCGCTGCTCGGCGGGCTGACGCTCGGGCTGGTGCGGCGCGGCGTCGCCCAGGCCTGCACGCTCGGCTACTGGATGGGCGAGCGCCATGCCGGCAAGGGCCATATGAGCGAGGCCGTGCGCGGCGCGCTACGCTTCGCCTTCCAGGACCTCGCGCTGCACCGCGTCGAGGCGGCCTGCCTGCCCAGCAACGAGCCGTCCCGCCGCCTGCTCGAGCGCGTCGGTTTCCAGCATGAGGGGCTGGCGCGCGCCTATCTGCGGATCAATGGGCTGTGGGCCGACCACCTGCTCTATGCGGCGCTGGCGAGCGACCGCCTGCCAGGTGATGCCCGGTGATGCGGGTCGGCCAAGGCTGGGGAGGCAGACCCGGCCATGCCTTGCCCTCGCCACGACCCGCCGATAGGACTGGCGCACGACCCCGCATCACCGTTCCCCGTTCCAGATACGAGCGCAGCTTGACCTTCACCGACCGATGCCTCCGGTTCGGCCTCGCCCTCGCCGGGCTCGCGCTCTGGTTCGTCCTCGCCACGGCCGGCCCGGCGGCCGCGGTGGAAGCGGTGCGCGTGCCCGTCGATGCACCGGTGCTCGACCTGACCAACATCGTCGAGCGCAACAAGTCCGACGGCGACGTCATCCAGATCTCGACCGCGCCGGGGCCTGACGGCATCGTGCGCCGCATCGCGGTGCGGGCGCGCGAATCGGGGGCGCGACCGGACTGGATCGTCTTCGCGCTGACCAATGATTCCGACGAGCAGATCGACCGTCTGCTGGTCGCCCCCTTCCACAGGCTGATCGGCTCGGGCGTGATCTGGCCCGATCTCGGCGACAGCCGCATCGAGGCCGTGACCGCGAGCCAGGGCATCTCCCCCGAGCGCGAGGCGAGCACCGACGCCGACGTCTTCCTGATCACGCTCGACCCTGGCACGACGGTGACCTTCGTCGCCGAGCTGAAGTCCTCAAACCTGCCGCAGCTCTATCTCTACGAGCAGGAGGCCTATCGCCAGAAGACCAACGGGCTGACGCTCTACAAGGGCATCATCATCGGCATCGCCGGCCTGCTGGCGCTGTTCCTGACGATCATCTTCGTGGTCAAGGGCGCGGTGATCTTCCCGGCCGCGGCGGCGCTGGCCTGGGCGGTTCTCGCCTATGCGGGTCTCGATTTCGGCTTTTTCCAGCGCATCTTCCCGCTGACGCCGGCGATCGAGCGGATCTACCGCGCCGGTGCCGAGGTGGTGCTGGCGGCGACGCTGCTCGTCTTCCTGTTCGCCTATCTCAATCTGGCGCGCTGGCATGTGCGCTACAGCCACGTCACCATCGTCTGGATGCTGGGGCTGGCGGCGCTGGTCGGGCTCGCGGTCGTCGATGCGCCGATGGCGTCGGGCATCGCGCGCATCTCGATCGCGGCCGTGGCGGCAGTCGGCTTCGTGCTGATCCTGCATCTCGCCACCCATGGCTATGAGCGGGCGGTGATGCTGATCCCGACCTGGTTCCTGCTGGCGGTCTGGGTGACCGCGGCGGGCTTCACGGTGACCGGCCAGTTCCAGCGCGATCTGGTCGCGCCGGCGCTGCTCGGCGGTCTGGTGCTGATCGTGCTGCTGATCGGCTTCACCGTGATCCAGCACGCCTTTGCCGGCAGCGGCCTGTCGCAGGGGCTGGTCTCGGATACCGAGCGGCGGGCGCTGGCCCTGTCGGGCTCGGGCGACCTCGTCTTCGACTGGGACGTCAGCGCCGACAAGATCTTCGTCTCGCCGCAGATCGAGACCCTGCTGGGGCTGCCAAAGGGCTCGCTCGAAGGCTCGGCCTCGCGCTGGTTCGAGCACATGCATGTCGCCGACCGCGACCGCTACCGCGTCTCGCTCGACGCCGTGCTGGAGCAGCGCCGCGGCAAGCTCAATCTCGACCTGCGGCTGCGTGCGGCCGGCGGCAACTATCACTGGTTTAACCTCAAGGCGCGGCCGGTGATCGGCTCCGATGGCGAGGTGGTGCGCGTCATCGGCACGCTCGCCGACGTCACCGAGCAGCGCACCGCGCAGGAGCGGATGCTGCACGACGCCGTGCACGACAATCTGACGGGCCTGCCCAACCGCAAGCTGTTCCAGGACCGGCTGTCGGCCGTCTTCGGCTTCTGCCGCGCCGATGAGAACATCCGCCCGACGGTGCTGGTGATCGACATCGACCGCTTCAAGCAGGTCAACGAATCGGTCGGTTTCTCGGCGGGGGATTCGATCCTGCTGACGCTGGCGCGCCGGCTCGGCCGCCTCTTGCGGGCGCAGGACACGCTGGCGCGCATCGGCGGCGACACCTTCGCCATGATTCTCGTGTCCGAGCGCGACCCCGAGCGCATCCTGGCGCTGGCCGAGCTCGTGCGCCGCGCCGTCTCGACGCCGATCACCTTCGCCGAGCGCGAGATCCTGCTGACGCCTTCGGTAGGGCTCGCCCTGTTCGACCCGGCGCCGGCGGCGCGCAAGGACGACGCGCTGAAGAACGCCGAGCTCGCGATGGCCCATGCCAAGCGCCAGGGCGGCAACAAGATCGAGGTCTTCGTGCCGGCGATGCGGACCGACCGCAACGACCGGCTGGCGCTGGAGAGCGATCTGCGCCGCGCCATCGAGCGCGGCGAGATCCAGGTGATGTACCAGCCGATCGTGCGGCTGGAAGACCGCACCATCGCCGGCTTCGAGGCGCTGGTGCGCTGGGACCATCCGCGCGAGGGGCGGCTGATGCCGCAGGATTTCCTCGCCATCGCCGAGGAGACGGGGCTGATCGTCGATCTCGGCGTCTATGTGATGGACCGCACGGCGCGCGAGCTCGAGGCCTGGCAGGCGGCGCTGGACGTCGACCCGCCGATCTTCGCCAGCGTCAACGTCTCGAGCCGGCAGCTCATCCGCCACGATCTGCTCCATGACGTGAAGACGGTGCTGTCGCGGCGGCGCATCCTGCCCGGCACGCTCAAGCTCGAGATCACCGAGAGCCTGGTGATGGAGAACCCGGAATACGCCGCGCAGATGCTCTCGCGCATCCGCGACCTCGGCGCCGGCCTCTCGCTCGACGATTTCGGCACCGGCTATTCGTCGCTGTCCTATCTGCAGCGCTTCCCCTTCGACACGATCAAGATCGACCAGAGCTTCGTGCGCCAGATGGGCAACGGCAAGCCGCCGGTGATCCTGCGCTCGATCGTGCAGCTCGCCGCCGATCTGCGCATGGACGTGGTCGCCGAGGGCGCGGAGACCGAGTCGGATGCGATCGAGCTCTACCAGCTCGGCTGCCAGTACGCGCAGGGCTACATCTTCGGCCAGCCGATGAGCGCCGCCGAGGCGCGCCGGCTGATGGGCGCAGCGGCAGCGAGTTCGAGCGAGGCGGCGTAAGCAAACCCGATTCAGGCGCAAAGCCGATGGCACTCAGCCCCCGGACTTCGTATCCTTGGCCGCATGGATCAGGCGCCGGATCAGTTGGCAGAGGCTGAGGTCGAACGCGCGCGCGAACGGCGGCAGGAGGCCATGCATCTTCAAGAGATCGAAGGCAATCCGCTCGATGCCGCTGATATCGAGATGTTCGAGATGTTCGAGCGCGAAGGCTGGTCGCATGAGAGGCGGCTCGCGCACATCCTCGAAAGAGCAGCCAAGGCGCGTTTTGTTTCAGCCGCCGAATGAGCGACCCTGCGCCTGAACGCGGCCCATCGCCTCAGGCGTGGCCCGCCTCGCTCGACAGGAAGGCCGGGTCGATGCCGATCTTGCCGAGCGCGCGGGTGTATTTCGTCTCGATGCCGTCGTCGAAGAGCAAAGCGGGGTCGGCGGCGCAGTGCAGCCAGCCATTGGCCTGGATCTCGGATTCGAGCTGGCCGGCGCCCCAGCCGGCATAGCCCAGCGCCAGCACGGCGCTTTCGGGCCCGCTGCCGATGGCGATGGCGCGGAGGATGTCGAGCGTCGCGGTCAGGCAGATGCCGTCGTCGATCGGCAGCGTCGCCGATTCGAGGAAGAAGTCGGCGGTGTGCAGCACGAAGCCGCGCTTGGTCTCGACCGGCCCGCCGCGCAGCACCTGGAGCTTCTCGGCCTGGCTCGGCAGCCGGATCAGCTCGTCGGAGGGGATGACGTCGAGCTGGACGAGGAGATCGGGAAAGCGGGTGTCGGCGGCGGGCTTGTTGACGATGATGCCCATCGCCCCATCCTCGGAATGGGCGCAGACATAGACGACGCTGCGGCTGAAGCGCGTGTCGGCCATGCCGGGCATGGCGATCAGGCACTGCCCGTCGAGATAGCTGCGACCACTGAGTCGCTGGTTCGAGCCGATCTTCATGACGCCATGCTAGATCACTTTTGACCGCGCTGGAAACAGCCAACACCGCGTGCCGCGCAGCCTCCTGACAGGTCGCTCGCCCGGGCGCACAACCGGCGCCGGCCCGCCGATCACGCGATTGTTCGATGGGGCGTCGCGGATTCTGTCGCAATTTTTGTCTAAGCCTCGTAAATGTCTGCTGTGAAACGTGTTCTCGTGCTCCTCGCGGCGCTGGCCGCCGTCGTGACCGCCTCGCTGCCTCCGGCCGCCCTGGCGCAGGACGCCGCGATGTCGCCCTGGTCCAGGGGCGACCATGCCTCACTGCGTCTGATCGCAGGCGCGACCGCCCCCTCCGGCAAGCAGCGCGTCGGCGTCGAGATCCTGATGGCGCCGGGGTACAAGACCTATTGGCGCAGCCCCGGTGATTTCGGCGTGCCGCCGGTGTTCGACTGGAGCGGCTCGACCAATATCGGCGGGCTCGACGTGCGCTGGCCGACGCCGGAGCGCTTCGAGGACGGCAACGGCCATTCGCTCGGCTATGTCGGCGAGGTGGTGATCCCGGTTTCCGTTCAGCCGGCCGACCCGGCCAAGCCGGTGATGCTGGTGCTGAAGCTCGACTTCGCCGTCTGCGAGAAGATCTGCATTCCCGTGAAGGGCGAAACGCGGCTCTGGCTGGAGCCGGGGGTGACCTCGGTGACCTCGCCGCGGCTTGAGGGCTTCGAGGCGCGCGTGCCGGCGCCGGTCAAGCTCGGCCCCGGCCGGAACAGGCTCTCGGTGCTGGAGGTCAAGCTCGACGAGGGCGCGATCGAGCCGGGGCTTCGCCTCGTGCTGCAGGCCCCGCCCGAGGGCAAGGTCGAGGACGTCTTCATTGAGGGCGCCGGAATGTGGTCCTTCGGCAAGCCGACCCTGAGCGCCCAGCCGGACGGCACGACGGTGGCGCTCTTGCGGATCGTCGACCGCCCGAAGGGCGCGGCCGGCCCAATCCCCTTCATCATCACCGTGCGCGGCAAGCCCTTCGCGATCGAGACGCGGCTCGATCTCGACATCCCCGCCGCCAAGCCCTAATCCGTGGTCCGGGCGGCAGGCTGCCGCGAGCCTTCACGGAGAACAGGCCAATGACCATCAAGGTGGGTGACAAGCTTCCCCAGGTGACGTTCCGGCTCATGGGCGCCGAGGGGCCCGTGGCCAAGACGACCGACGAACTCTTCGCCGGCAAGACCGTCGTGCTCTTCGCCGTCCCCGGCGCCTTCACGCCGACCTGCCACAAGAACCATCTGCCGGGCTTCATCGCCAAGGCGGCCGACATCAAGGCCAAGAACATCGACGCGATCATGGTGACCAGCACCAACGACGTCTTCGTCATGGACGCCTGGGCCAAGGCGACCGGCGGCGCCGGGCTGATCGAGTTCCTGTCCGACGGTAATGCCGATTTCGCCAAGGCGATCGGCCTCTCGCTGGACGGCTCGGGCTTCGGGCTGGGCACCCGCTCGCAGCGCTACTCGATGATCGTCAAGGACGGCGTCGTCGCCGCGCTGAACGTCGAGGACGGCCCCGGCAAGGCCGACATTTCCGGCGCCGAGGCCCTGCTCGCCCAGCTCTGAGCGCAGGCGCTTTCCTCATCGAGCCCGCGTCGTCCGCAAGGATGGCGCGGGCTTTTTGCTGGGTGGGAGGGGGAATCCGCACGGAGCCATCTCCTGTCGGCTGTGCGCCACAACCCGACAAGGAGGGTGCGGCCAGAAGCGGACGGACGGCTCAGCCGGGCTGCGCTCGGGGCCGAACCGTGCCCGGTTGCGACCGGAGCCATTCTCGGGTCAGATCGTGGAGATGCTCTGCAGGAGACCGCACCATTCGTGCTGAAGGCGATCCCCTCGAGGCTGAGCGCGCATTGCAGCTCCGCTACCACTATGTCGAGTTCCTGACGGAGCATCTGTCGGATTGCTGCCGGGTCTTTGGTGGCGACCTTCAGGAGATGTTAGTGTTGGCCGTCATGGGCCAGGTTCATCTCAGGGCCGGTCTCGATGTCGGCCCCGACGGCCTGGTCAAGCCACGCTCGATCCCCGGCCCCATCGGGATCACGGCGTCACGCATCGCCGACGTCACAGGAATTCCCAGGCAAACCGTCCGCCGCAAGCTTGCCAAGCTGGAGAGTCGCGGCTGGATCGTTCCGAAACCGTCGGGTCTCTGGGTGATTGCCCTTCGCGATGGCGTGGCAGTGGCGCGTCAGGGCGACAATGGGTTGGATGCGCTCGATGCCAGATCGATGGACCGCGTTCTGCGCATGGCCCGACAACTCTCAAAGATCGTAACGGGAACAGAGCGCCCGCTTTGAGCAGGTAGGCCCTTGCCGCCCGCCATCCGCATCGCGACGGTGGCGTCGGGAGGACCCCATGTACGATTCAACGCTGTTTCGTCTCGACGGGGACGTTGTCCTCGTCACCGGGGCCGGCGCAGGCATAGGGCGGGCGATCGCGCAGACATTTGCCGCGGCCGGCGCGGCCGTCGTGGTCACCGACAGGACGCTGGTCGAGGCGCAAAAGGTCGCCGCCGACATCGCGAGTTCGGGCGGCAGCTCCCTCGCCCTGGCCTGTGACGTCACCCAGTCCGAGCAGCTCGAGGCTGCGGTGGCTGGTGCGATCGGCGCCTTCGGGCGCCTGACTATCCTCGTCAACAACGCCGGCGGCGGGGGACCCAAGCCCTTCGACATGCCCATGGCCGATTTCCGCTGGGCCTATGACCTCAATGTCTTCTCGCTGTTCCGGCTGACGCAGCTGGCGGCCCCTCACATGGCTGAAGCAGGCGGCGGCGCCGTTCTCAACATTTCCTCGATGGCCGGCGAGAACCGCAACCAGCGCATGGCTTCCTACGGATCGTCGAAAGCGGCGGTCAATCACCTGACCCGCAACATCGCCTTCGATCTCGGGCCCCGCGGTATCCGCGTCAACGCCATCGCGCCCGGCGCGATCCGCACGGACGCGCTGGCCTCGGTGCTGACGCCGGAGGTCGAGACAGCGATGCTGAGGCACACGCCGCTGGGTCGTCTCGGCGAGGCCGCCGACATCGCCAATGCCGCCTTGTTCCTGTGTTCGCGCGCTGCGAGCTGGATCAGCGGCCAGGTGCTGACCGTCAGCGGCGGGGGCGTGCAGGAGTTGGACTGACCTCGCGCGACCTGATCACACAGGAGGAGATCGATGGGCTTCGATGCTTTTGCCGGGTTCCGGATGGCAGGCCATTCGGCCATCGTGACCGGCGGTGCCCAGAACATCGGGGCGGCCATCGCCCGCAGCCTCGCAGGGGCTGGTGCACGGGTCATGATCGCCGATCTCGACGGCGACAAGGCCGCCGCAACGGCCGCATCCATCGCCGCCGAAACGGGCGCAGACTGCCTCGGCCAGGCCTGCGACGTGACGAAGACCGATCAGATCGAAGCCGTCGTGGCCGCCACCGTAACCGCTTTCGGGGGCCTCTCGACGCTCGTCAACAATGTCGGCTGGGGCGGCCGGCAGGACGATCCGACCGCGATCCCGGACGAGGAGTTCATCGCCTCCTACCGCCTCAATACGATCAGCGCGTATCGCATGAGCATGGCGTGCCTGCCCCATCTGCTGGCGGCGACGAACGCCACGATCACCAATTCGGGATCGTTTTCCTCCGCCGTACCGGCCTACGACATCCTCCCCTATGCCACGGCGAAGGCGGCGCTCAACCAGATGATGGTTTCGGTCGCGCATCTGCTGGCCCGCAAGGTGCGGGTGAACTCGGTCCTGATCGGAACGGTCCTCACCGCCGGCTATGCCGATGCAGGAATCGACGAGGCGTTGCAGCTGCGCATGAAGCACCCCGATACCCTCACGGGCCGCCCCGGAACCCCGGAGGACGTCGCCAATGCCGTGCTCTGGCTCTGCTCGCCGGGCAGTGGCTGGGTGAGCGGACAGACCATCAACGTGCATGGCGGGGGCGGTGTGGTGCGTCTCTTCGGACATTGAAGAGGGCTGCAAGCGGCGACACCGACGCGAAAGGAACCTTGAAAATGCGGATGGCCATTGCGGCTGTAGCCCTCTCGGCCGCCGTCGGCACGGTGTCGGTCGCCGTGGCGCAGACCCCGGACGAAGCGAAGCCGGTCAGCGATCGGCAGGTCGCCGTCATGATGTTCGTCGATTACGGCCGTTCCTACGGCTATCAGAGCATGCTGGCGGCGATCCAGATCGACGTGGTCAAGGCCCAGATCGCGCGCGACCAGGCCCTGCTGACGCAGAAGGAAGAGCTCCACCGGAAGAAGGCGATCCCGCTCGTCGAATTGGAGATCGCCCGGCTGAAGGATCTCTGGAATCGCAAGCAACTGGTGGTCGCCGAAAAAAGTCTGGCGACGGTGTCGGCCCAATACCAGGCGATGGGCGAAATGGCGAAGCACTTCGGTGGGGTGAACGTTCCGGCCGATGCCCTCTACGCGACGTTCCGGCGCGCCTGGGACGCAGGCTGTGAGAAGGGCCCCGACGAGGTCGAGGCCATGCGGGCATGGGCTGCGTTCGCGAACAAATCCGCGGAACGCGCTCGGCAGTTGAACCGGCTGGGCCGTGAAACGAAGACGGCGCTGCTTGAGAAGCAGATGCAGCAGACGATCGCCCAGGCCAACTATCAGCAAAGGGCATCACGGCTCGATCGCTGCAGGACCGTCCTGTTTCCGAGCCTCGATGATATTCTGACGGTTGACGGGCCGCGGACAGTTGGGGCCGAAAAGCCGTCCGATCGATAGATGCGACCTCGCCGCCGCCGGCAGTGCTCGCAATTTCTGCATCGCCGCGCCGCCCTCTCCCTCGCTGATCAATCCGATCTCGCTTCGTCATGAGACAGCCCGGCGGGGCGGCGCTAGGCTTTCCCGAGATCGCCGGAGCCTGCCATGACCGCCCTGACCATCCGCCCCCTCGCCGCTTCGGACCGCGCCGGCTGGGACCCGCTCTGGCAGGGCTATCTGACGTTTTACAAAGCCTCGATCGCGTCCGACATCAGCAACGTCACCTTCGCCCGCCTGACCGGCGGGGCCGAGCCGATGGGCGGCTTCGTTGGGGAGCGCGACGGCGCGCTGATCGGCCTCGTCCACTGGGTGATCCACCGCTCGACCTGGAACAGCCGGGACATCTGCTACCTGCAGGACCTCTTCACCGCGCCCGAAGCGCGCGGCACCGGCGCAGGACGCGCGCTGATCGAGGCCGTCCGGCAGATGGCGCAGGCCAGGGGCTGCTTTCGCGTCTACTGGCAGACGCATGAGAGCAACGCGCAGGCGCAGGCGCTCTACGACAAGGTCGCCGACAAGTCCGGCTTCATCGTCTATCGCCAGCCGCTGGGCTGAAAGCTCCGGCGCGCGGGGCATGGACGCAGCGTGCGCCAGCCCCTATCCCGATCCCCGCGCCTGACGAGGCGGCTGGAACGGAGACGGCGATGCAGGCGGCGGGACTGGCATTTCGGGCGATCATCGCGCTCGCGGCGCTCGGCATGATCGGCAGCGGGCTCGTGCTGCTCGGCGAGGCCGGCACCAATCTGCTGGCGGCGGCGCGCGCCATGCTGGCCCATGACGACGCCCAGAGCACGATCTCGCTGGTGATGAAGACGATCGACGAATGCCTGTTCGCGGTCATCATCACCCTGCTCGGCGCCAAGGTGATCGCGACCTTCGTCCTCGCGGAGCGCGTCACGGCTGGCGACGACCTGCCCGCCTGGATCCGCCCGAGCGAGATGGGCGAGCTGAAGACCACCTTCTGTCAGGCGATCCTGGTCTATCTCATCGTCGATTTCGCGACCGACATCGCTACCGCCGACAGCAAGCTCGAGCCCGGCTATCTCGTGCTGCCGGCCGCGATCCTGCTCATCGCCGGCGCGCTGAAGCTGATGCCGCATGCTGCGGCGGCCGGCGGGCATGGTGACAAGGCCGCCTAAGGGGCACCCCTTCCCCAGGGCAACGCGGGTTCGCCCGCCGAGACGGCAGCCGGCGAATTGCCGCACGCTCGGCCGCTGTCCGTGCTAGGGTGCCCCCAACGAGGAGAGGACGCGCCCGGTCGGGCGTGCCGCATCCGCAGTGGCGCTGTGGTTCCCGCTTTCGCTCCGAAGGCTCACGGCCGGCCGAAAGGGCATCGATGCCCACCCCAAAGACGACCCCGACGACCCCGCTGGATCTGGGGCTGGCGCTCGCGGTGATCTCGACCTCCGACGCGCCGCTCCTGCTGCTTGACGGGGATCTCGCCATCCTGGTCGCGAGCCGGTCCTTCTGCCGGGCCTTCCAGTGCGACCCGGCGACCGTCGCGGGGCAGCCGATGGCGACGATCGGCACGGGCGAGTGGAACGTCCCGCAGCTGGATTCGCTCCTGCGGGCGACCGCCGCCGGCTTCGCCGAGGTCGAGGCCTATGAGATGACGCTGCAGCGCGGCGCCGACAATCCGCGGCGTCTCGTCATCAACGCCCACAGGCTCGACGATGTCGAGGGCGGCGACATTCGCCTGCTGCTGTCCGTCGCCGACGTGACCGATGCCCGCCGGAGCGAGAAGCAGAAGGACGACCTGCTGCGCGAAAAGGCGATCCTGCTGCAGGAACTGCAGCACCGGGTCGCCAACAGCCTGCAGATCATCGCCAGCATCCTGATGCAGAGTGCCCGCAAGGTGCAATCGGAGGAAACGCGCGGCCATCTCAAGGACGCCCATAGCCGGGTGATGTCGATCGCGGCGCTGCAGCAGCAGCTGGCGACCTCCCAGCTGGGGCGCGTGGCGCTGCGCGCCTATCTGACCAATCTGTGCCGCAGCATCGCCGCCTCGATGATCCCGGACCCGGCCCTGCTCTCACTCTCGGCCGAAATCGACGACAGCACGGTCGAGGCCGACATCTCGATCAGCCTCGGCCTGATCGTGACGGAGCTGGTGATCAACTCGCTGAAGCACGCCTATCCGGACGGTCGCCGCGGCAAGATCCGCGTCGGCTATCACGCCGACGACACCGAGTGGGCGCTCACGGTCAGCGATGACGGCATCGGCATGCCCGACCCCCGGCAGGACATGAAAGGCGGGCTGGGGACCAGCATCGTCAAGGCGCTGGCACAACAGCTCGAGGCGGAGATCCTCGTCTTCGACGCCAAACCCGGGACCGTGGTGACGGTGCGGCGCAGCCTGAACCGGCCCCCGGACGACAAGCCGCTCCTGGGCGATGGCGTCGCCTATCTCTGAGGGCACCCGGCGCGCGTGACAGGGAGGTCGGAGCGGGCTCCTCAGCCCGTCGACTTCCCTCGTCGCAGAGTCGCCACGGCATCGTTGAGCGCGGCGGACATGGCAGCCCCCTGATAGGGCTTGCCGAGGAACACCGTCTCGGAGGGAAGCTGGGTGGTCGCCGGCAGGACACGCCCGGAGGTCACGATAATCACCACCGGCGGCCAGCGCTCGCGCACGGCGGCTGCGAGTTTCAGCCCGTCCATCGAGCCGGGCATCTCGATGTCCGTGACGAGGATGCGGATGGCGGGCTGGGTTTCGAGCAGCCCGATCGCCTCGTCTGCATGGGCGGCCTCGAGCGCGACATAGCCGGCATCCTGGACCATGTCGGCCAGATCCATCCGGATCAACGGCTCGTCGTCGACGATCAGGACGACAATCTCGGACATCTCGACAAACTTTCGTTAGAAAAAGAGAACGATCAAACCATGATATCGTTCAGCCTTTTGATTGCCAAATATGCAACCATGACTCAAGCAAATCTGAAATCGGCGCCGTTTCATTGAAAACGTTACATAATCTGACCTTTCCGGCCGAGCCGGCGCGATGGCCGCCCCGGCACCTCAGGCTGGCGATCGACGCCGCCGGCATCGCGCTGTGGTCATGGAACGTCGACAGCGACCAGTTCACCATGGACAGGCATGGCTTCGCGCTCTGGGACCTGCCGCCGGCGCCGGTCGTCGTCTTCGAGGAACTCTCGGCCAAGATCCATCCCGCCGACCGCGACCGCGTGCGCGAGGCCTTCTCAGCGACGCGGGGCATCGTCGGCTCCTATGAGATCGACTTCCGGATCATGATCGGCGACGTGATCCAATGGATCTCGGCGCGGGGCCAGGGCGACGACGCCGACATCGAAGGCCGCGTCATGTTCGGCGTCTTTCTCGACGTCACCGGCCGCAAGCAGGCCGAAGAGGCCAATGAACTGCTGGCCGGCGAGATGAGCCACCGGGTCAAGAACCTGCTCAGCATGGCCACGGCGCTGACCTCGATCAGCTCGCGCTCGGCCACCTCGACCGAGCATATGGCGGGGGAACTGATCAGCCGGCTCTCGGCCCTCGGCCGGGCGCACGACCTCGTCCGCCCGGTGCCGGGCCGCAAGGAAAACGGCGCACTGCTCGGCGACCTCCTGACGATCCTGCTCGCGCCCTATGACGACGAAGCCGCGTTCAGCGGCCGGATCCGCGTCGCGGTGCCGCGGATGTCGGTCGGCGAGCGGGGCGCCACGTCGCTGGCCATGGTGCTGCATGAACTGGCGACCAACTCGGTCAAATACGGCGCCCTCTCCGCAGTGACGGGCACGCTCGACGTGTCCTGCGTGCTCGACGGCGCGGAGGCGGTCCTGGTCTGGACGGAGCGGGGCGGGCCGCGCATCGCCGCGCCGCCGGAAACGACCGGCTATGGCAGCCGGATGCTGACGCGCAGCATGCAGTCCCAGCTCAACGGCAGCGTCGCGCGCGACTGGAACGAAGACGGGGCCATCATCACCCTGCGGATCGACGCCACGCGTCTGGCCGTCTGACGACGGCGGCGGACGGCCTCAGCGCCCGGGCTTGAACGGCGCCATGCCGGCGCGGGCCAGCTCGTCGGCGCGCTCGTTCATTTCGTCGCCGGCATGGCCCTTGACCCATTTCCACTCGATCTTGTGCTGCTTCAGCGCGGCGTCGAGGCGCTTCCAGAGCTCCTCGTTCTTGACCGGCTTGCGGTCGGCCGTCTTCCAGCCGTTCTTCTTCCAGCCATGGATCCAGGCGGTGATGCCCTGGCGCAGATACTGGCTGTCGGTGTGCAGCGCGACGGTGCAGGGCCGCGTCAGCGATTCCAGCGCCGCGATCGCGCCCATCAGCTCCATGCGGTTGTTGGTGGTCATCGCCTCGCCGCCGGAGAGCTCCTTCTGCTTGCCCTTGTAGGACAGGATGACGCCCCAGCCGCCGGGGCCGGGGTTGCCGGAGCAGGCGCCGTCCGTCCAGACCTCGACGGTATCGCTCATCGCCTCAGCCCGTAGTCGCGCGCATCGGCGACGCGCTGGTGGAAGGCGAGCTTGCGGTCGTATTCGAGCGGGTCATGCGGCTTGACCAGCGCGCCCGGCGGCACGTTGAGCCAGTCGACCAGCCTGGTCAGCAGGAAGCGCAGCGCCGAGCCCCGGCAGAACTGCGGCAGCGCCTCGATCTCGGCTTCCGTCAGCGGGCGCACGCTCTCATAGCCCGCCAGCATGGCCTGGCCCTTGGTGAGGTTGAAGGAGGCGTCAGCCTCGAAGCACCAGGAGTTCAGGCAGATCGCGAGGTCGTAGGCGAAGGCGTCGGTGCAGGCGAAATAGAAGTCGATCAGCCCCGAGAGCTTGTTCTTCAGGAAGAAGACGTTGTTGGGGAACAGATCGGCATGGATGACGCCGCGCGGCAGGCCCTGCGGCCAGCTCGCCTCGTGCACCGCGATCTCGGCCGCGACGCGGCCCGCCAGACCGGCCGACACCGTGTCGGCGGCCGGCCCGGCCTGCTCGGCGAGCGGCCGCCAGCCCGGCACGGAGAGCACGTTCACCCGCTCCATGCCGAAATCGGCACCGGCCTGGTGCAGCAGCGCCAGCCCGCGCCCGAGCTCCTGGCAATGGGTCGCGGTCGGCCGGCGCACCGAAAGGCCGTCGAGGAAGGTCACGATCGCGGCCGGGCGCCCGGCGAGGCGGCCGAGCATCTCGCCGCGGCTGTCGCTGACCGGCTGCGGGCAGATCAGCCCCCGCGCCGCCAGATGCTGCATCAGCCCGAGGAAGAAGGGCAGATCGTCCGGGTTCACCCGCTTCTCATAGAGGGTGAGGATGTAGAAGCCCTGCGTCGTGTGCAGCAGGTAGTTCGAGTTCTCGACGCCCTCGGCGATGCCCTTGGCGGAGAGGAGATCGCCGATGCCGTAGCGGGCGACAAAGGCCGCCATCTCGTCATCGGGCACTTCGGTATAGACGGCCAAGACTGTTCTCGCTCACTCGGCCGCTGCAGGCGCATCGCGCAATTCGCGCGGCAGCGGGAAGAAGACGTTCTCGTCGGCGGTCGAGACGGTCTCGACGCGGACCTCGTAGCGCTGGGCGAAGGCGTCGATGATCTCCTCGACCAGCACCTCCGGCGCGCTGGCGCCGGCGGTGATGCCGAGCGTGCGGATGGCGCCGAACGCCTCCCAGTCGATCTCGTCGGTGCGCAGCACGAGTCTCGCCACCGGGCAGCCGGCGCGCTCGGCGACCTCGCGCAGGCGCTGCGAATTCGAGGAGTTGGGCGAGCCGACGACGATCAGCGCGTCGACCTGCGGCGCGACGCGCTTGACCGCCTCCTGGCGGTTGGTGGTGGCGTAGCAGATGTCTTCCTTGTGCGGCGCGATCAGCTCCGGGAAGCGCGCCTGCAGCGCCTCGACGATGCCGCGGGTGTCGTCCACCGAAAGCGTCGTCTGCGTGACATAGGCGAGCGGCTGGCCGGCCGGCGGCGTCAGCGCCGCGACATCCTCCAGCGTCTCGATCAGGGTGATCGCGCCCGGCGGCAGCTGGCCCATCGTGCCGATCACCTCGGGGTGGCCGGCATGGCCGACGAGCAGGATGTGGCGCCCGCGCTTGTGGTGCACCTCGGCCTCGCGATGGACCTTGGTGACGAGCGGGCAGGTCGCGTCGATGGCGAAGAGGTTGCGGGCATTGGCCTCCGCCGGCACGGACTTGGCCACGCCATGGGCGGAGAAGATCACGGGCCGCGTCGCGTCCGGCACTTGAGACAATTCGGAGACGAAGACGGCGCCCTTCCGCTTCAGTGATTCGACCACGTATTTGTTGTGAACGATCTCGTGGCGGACATAGACCGGCGCGCCATGCAGGATCAGCGCCTTCTCGACCGCGTCGATCGCGCGCACGACGCCCGCGCAGAAGCCGCGCGGGGCACAGAGCAGGATATCGAGCGGCGGCTTGGTCACGCGGGGCTCCGATTGGACAGCGGTCTTCTTTCGGCGTGGCGCGGGCGATGTCAAGAAAGGCGGCCGGTATCGAGGGGCGGCGGCGATGGCCCTCGCCTGCCGGCGTAGGACAGCCTAGACAGGGCGGCGCACCACCGCACCCCGTCCCGCCTCGCCGGAGCCAGCCGACGCGACATGCCAGCCGCACGCACTCCCGCACCGACCACCCGCACCCACTCGTGCAACGAGCCTCGCCGGTGAACGTGCGGTCCTCGCCCCAGACGGCCGTCTTCGTCAGCGGGTCGCTGATGGGCCATGTCGCGGTGATGACCGGGACGGGCGCGATCGGCCTGATGGCGATCTTCGTCGTCGATCTGCTCTCGCTGCTCTATGTCTCCTGGCTGGGGCGGCCCGAGGCGACGGCCGGCGTCGGCTTCGCCACGATCGTCCTCTACCTGATGATCTCGATCAATATCGGGCTGATGATCGCGGTCTCGGCGCTGACAGCCAGGGCGCTGGGCGCGGGAGACCGGGCCGGGGCGCGACGGATCGCCGCCTCGACGCTGGTGCTGATGGCACTCGCCGCGCTGGCGCTGACGGCGGTCGCGCTGCCCGCTTTGCCCTGGCTGCTGCGCCTGCTCGGCGCCCATGACGAATCCTACCGCGTGGCGCTCTCCTTCCTGTGGATCGTGCTGCCCTCCAACGCCCTGATGGCGGTCGGCATGGGGCTGTCGGGCGTGCTGCGCGCCGTGGGTGACGCCCGCCGCGCCATGTTCGTCACGCTCGGCGGTGGCCTCGTCACCGCCGGACTCGACCCGCTGCTGATCTTCGGCCTCGGGCTGGGGCCGGACGGCGCGGCCTGGGCGATCGTGATCTCACGCATCGTCATCGTCGCGACCGGGCTGCACGGGGCGGTGCGGGTCCACGACATGGTCGCACGGCCGAGCCTGGCCGGTGTGCGCCGTGACAGCGCGAGCACCTTCGCCATCGCGGGGCCGGCGATCCTGACCAATCTGTCCAACCCGATCGCCAATGCCGTCTTCGCCGGTGTCTTCGCCCGCTTCGGCGACAGTGCGATGGCGGCGCTGGCGATCATGGACCGGCTGGTGCCGGTCGCCTTCGGCGTGCTGTTTGCGCTGACCGGCGCGGTCGGGCCGATCCTGGCGCAGAACTGGGGTGCCGGGCGCTTCGACCGGATGCGCGCCGGGCTGACCGCCTCGGTGCAGTTCGCGATCGGCTGCGTCGTGGTCTCGGGGGCGGTGCTGGCGCTGGCACGCGGGCCGATCGCGGACGCCTTCGGTGCGACCGGGCTGACGGCCGAGCTGCTCACCTTCTTCTGCCTCGTCGCCGGGCCGATGTGGGTGTTCGTCGGCCTGCTCTTCGTCGCCAACGCCGCCTTCAACAATCTCGGCATGCCGCTGCTGTCGACGCTGTTCAGCTGGGGCCGCGCGACGCTGGGCACGATCCCGCTGGCCTGGCTCGGCGCGCACTATGCCGGGCCGAAGGGCGCGCTCGTCGGCTCGGCGCTCGGCGCTATTGTCTTCGGCGTGCTCGCGCTGGTCTTCGCCTATCGCGGCATCACCCGGCTGGAGCGGAAGGCGAACGGCGGCTGAACCCGAGCCGGCCGCGGCTTGCCTCGCCCCCCCGCCCTGTTATCGTCGGAGCCTTCAGGCGGCGACAGACCGCGCAGCAGCCCAAGGCCAAGCCATGATGAACCTGTTCGAGATGATGCAGCAGGCCCAGAACGGCCAGGCCATGCAGAACATCGCCCGGCAATACGGGCTGAGCCCGCAGCAGACGCAGGCCGCGATCGACGCCCTGCTGCCCGCCTTCTCGATGGGCCTGCAGCGGCAGACGCAGGACCCCTACGCCTTCGGTTCCCTGGCCCAGATGATGACCGCCTCGCCCTTCGGCCGCATCTTCGATGCGAATGGCGACGGCATTCCCGACAATGCCCGCAGCGCCGGCACGGATGTCCTGAGCCAGCTCTTCGGCTCGAAGGAGGTCAGCAATGCGGTGGCGGCCCAGGCGGCGGCGACCAGCGGCGTCGGCCAGGCCGTGCTGAAGCAGATGCTGCCGGTCATCGCGGCGATGGTGATGGGCGGCCTGACCAAATCGATGCAGAGCAACGGTCTCGGCGGCATTCTCGGCCAGTTCTCCGAGATGATGCGCGGCCAGATGCCGGGCATGCAGCCGGCTCCGGCCCCGCAGTCGGCGAACCCGGCAAACCCGCTCGAGGCGA
The DNA here is from genome assembly GCF_001713455.1 of Bosea sp. RAC05. NCBI lineage: Bacteria > Pseudomonadati > Pseudomonadota > Alphaproteobacteria > Hyphomicrobiales > Alloboseaceae > Allobosea > Allobosea sp. RAC05. The sequence continues at coordinate 1,628,118 of NZ_CP016464.1, read as the reverse complement.
TTCTGGGCAGCCTTTTCGGGAACGGCCAGGCGCCCGCCGGCGGGCAGACGCAGGGCGGCGGGCCCTTCGGCGGCGGCCAGATGCCGGGCGGGCAGATGGGCATGGACCAGATGGGCGGGATGTTCGGCCAGATCCTGACCGGCATGCTGGGTGGCGCGCAGGCCCAGCCCGAGCCGGAGCGGCGTGCAGCGCGCCCGGCGCCGGAGCCCGAACCGCAGGACGCGGCGCCTTCCGCCGGCGCGGGGCCCGGCGCCATCGGCCTCGACGCCCTCAACCAGATGTTCGAGACCGGGCGTCAGGTGCAGGACAGCCATCAGGAGGCGATGAAGTCGATCTTCGACACGATGTTCGGCGGGCCGGGCCGGCGCTGACCGCCCGACATGAAAAAGGGCGGAGGCACGAAGCCTCCGCCCGCAGTTACGCGCAGCCCCAAGGGGTCAGGCGCTGCACGCAATCTGATCGGACGCCGGAGCACGCCGCGCGGGCGCCGCCGGCGCGGGCCGGGCGGACACGACCGGCTGGGCCGGGGCGACCCGCTCCGCCTGCTGGAGCGCGGCCTGGCGGCGCAGCGAGGCGACGCCGTGACGGGCGCTGGAGCGCTCGGCGAGGATGAGCGAGGGATCCGACAGCCAGGAGACCGAGAGGGCACCGTCGAGATCGGAGCGGACGAGCCCGATGTCCTTGAGGGCGCGCTCGTCGAGTTCGCCCAGGCGCATCACCTCTCGGCGATGGATCAGGGCTTTCACGATGGCATTCACCGGCTTGAGCGTGAGGGTCACGACACGCGTGGCACCGGCCGAGACGGACGAGAGCGACTTCGTGGCGAATGTCATGAGCAACATGACGGCCTCCTGTGGACGGGCGACGGTGAACACCTCTGTCCTGCCTGGACGCGCCGTTGGCAGGACCGGATGGTGAAAGCAGATTAGCTTTCCGCTGGTCATCAGCCAAACGAATGCTTATGATCCTTGACAACACGGATATTGATGGACCGACCGCGAGGCTTCTCCATGGCTCATGTGCTCGATGCCGACCAGCTCAAGACCTTCGTGGCGATCGCCGATACCGGCTCCTTCACCCGCGCGGCCGAGATCGTGTTCAAGACACAGTCGGCGGTGTCGATGCAGATGAAGCGGCTGGAGGAGCGCGTCGGGCGGCCCCTGTTCGGGCGTGACGGGCGCCATGCCAAGCTGACCGAGGATGGCGAGCGGCTGCTCGACTATGCCCGGCGGATCGTGCGGCTGAACCTCGAATGCGTCGCGAGCTTCACCGATGCCGACCTCAAGGGGCGCATCCGGCTCGGCGTGCCCGACGACTATGCCGACCGCTACCTGCCGGAGATCCTGGCGCGCTTCGCCCGCTCCAACCCGCGGGCCGAGGTCACGGTCGTCTGCGAGCCGACGCCGATGCTGGCCGAGCGGATCGCCACCGGCGACATCGACCTCGCCATCATCACCCATGTCGAGAGCCGCGGACAGGGCGAGATCATCCGGATCGAGCCGCTGCTCTGGGTCACCTCAGCCCGGCATGGCGTGCATGAGGAAGACCCGCTGCCGCTGGCGCTGGGCCGGCCCAACTGCAACTGGCGCCAGGCGGCGGTCGACGCGCTGGAGAACAAGGGGCGGCGCTTCCGCGTGCTCTATGCGAGCTGGAACTCGACCGCGGTCGGCGCCGCCGTCGTCGCGGGGCTCGCCGTCTCCGTCCTGCCCGAGAGCGCCGTCAGGCCGGGCATGCGGATTCTGGGACCGGGGGAAGGCTTCGCGACGCTGCCCTCGTGCAAGATCGGACTGCTGCGCACGCGTTTCGACCCCTCGGTGCTGTCGAACGCACTGGCCGAGCACATCATCCAGAGCCTGGACAATCTGGCGAGCTTCAAGACGGCGGCGGAGTAGGTCGACGGGTCGGATACCGGCCGACGAAGACGAGAACGGGTGGCGGCTACTTCAGCCCGCCCATGACCCGCCCGGTCAGCTCGCCGACATTGCCGCCGATCTGGGTGATCGTCGCGATCGTCGCCACCGACATCAAGGCGGCGATGAAGCCATATTCGATGGCCGTGGCACCGCGTTGGTCCCGACCAAAATCAGCAAGAAGGGCGAGCAGCGTTTTCATGGGACTGGACGCTAGCGGATAATCGCGGCCAAATCGTTAATCCGATCACTGCAATGCCGATAAAGGGCGATTTCTCGCCCGAAGCCGCGCACTACAGCCTGAAATCCTCGAAGAGCGGCTCGATCCGGCCCTTCCAGGCGCCGCGATAGCGCTCCACCAGATCCTGCGCGAGGACCTTGTCGGCGGCGACCATGGCGTCGAGCGGATCGAGGAAGCCGGTCTCGTCGGCGCCGTTGCCGTCGTGCCGCGCGCGGCGGGCGAGCCCGGCCCGCGACAGGACGAGCACCTCGCGCGCGATCTCGCGCAGGCTGCGGCCGGCGACGGTCGCGGCGAGCCCCTGAACGGGAACTGCATCGCGCAGCCCCTGGCGATCCGCCTCGCTCCAGCCCTTGACGAGATCCCAGGCGGCATCGAGCGACGCCTGGTCGTAGAGCAGCCCGACCCAGAAGGCGGGCAGCGCATTCAGCAGTTCCGGCGGGCCGGCATCGGCGCCGCGCATCTCGAGGAAGCGCTTCAGGCGGGCCTCCGGGAAAAGCGTGCCGAGGTGATTGGCCCAGTCCGAGATCGTCGCCGTCACACCGGGCAGCTGCGGCAGGCGACCGGCCATCAGATCGCGGAAGGAGGCACCCGCGACGTCGTGATAGGTGTCGCCGCGCTTGACGAAATACAGCGGCACGTCGAGCGCCCAGTCGACATAGGCCTCGTAGGACATCGCCTCGTCGAAGGCGAAGGCGAGCATGCCCGAGCGGGCCTTGTCGGTGTCGCGCCAGATTTCCGAGCGCATCGACTGGAAGCCGTTGAGCTGCCCCTCCGAGAAGGGGGAGGACGCAAACAGGGCCGTGGCCAGCGGCTGCAGGGCCAGCGCCACGCGCAGCTTCCTGACCATGTCGGCCTCGGTCGCGAAATCGAGGTTCACCTGGACCGTACAGGTGCGGAACATCATGTCGAGGCCGCGCGAGCCGACCTTCGGCATGTAGTCGGCCATGATCCTGTAGCGGCTCTTGGGCATCATCGGCGTCTGCGCCCGCGTCCAGAGCGGCGAATGGCCGAGCGAGACGAAGCCGATGCCATGGACCTCGGCGATCGCCTTGAGATCGTCGAGATGGCCGGCGAGTTCCGCCGCGGTCTGGTGCAGCGTCTCGACCGGGGCGCCCGACAGCTCGAACTGGCCGCCCGGCTCCAGCGAGATCGCGCCGCCGCCATCGGGACCGGCGAGGCCGATGACATGGCCGGCGTCGACGATCGGCTCCCAGCCGAGTTTGCCCTGCATCCCCTCCAGCAGATGACGAATGCCGCCCGCGGCGGGGCGTCCGCCTGCGGCCGGGCGCCCCTCATAGGGCACCGGGGACAGGTCATCCCGGTAGAACGGGAACTTCTCGTGCTCGGTGCCGAGCCGGAAGGCCGAGGGCGGTTTCTCCCCGGCGGCGATCCAGGACATCAGTTCGGTCTTGGACCCGATCGGGGTCGAATCGGACAGGTCGCGAGCCATGGGTGCTCCGGCAGAACAACAGGACGGCCAGGCTCGCCGCGCCGGTCTGGCATGGCGGATCTCAGGCTCCGGGTGCGCCAGACATAGGCGAGGCGCGAACCCGCGACAACGACCTGTCCTGCGCATTCGCGCGGGGGCGCCGCACCTCCGGCGCAGGGCTCCCCGCGGGTTCAGGCCGTGCCGGGCCCGTCTTGCGTTCCCCGTCCCCAGCCGGTCCGGTCGAGCCGGGTCTCGGATGCGATCCAGTCGATCACGGCGGCGAGGCCCGCCGCCGGTCCGCCGGCGCGGGCGCGCGCCTCCTCATAGACCGCGAGCTGGACGTCCGCGCTCGTGCCCTGCGCTGCGATCGCGCGGCAGGCCTCCAGCTCGGCGGCGCAGTCCAGCGCCTGCGCGTCCTCGGCGAGGCGCGCGACGAGGTCCTCCAGCAGGCTCGGCACGCTGCGCATGCCGCGGCTGGCCTCGTCGACCAGTCCGCCATGGATGCCGTAGCGCTGCGCGCGCCAGAGGTTCTCCGCCGCGATCGCCCGCGAGGCGGCGGTCAGGTCGCGGTTGAGCGCCGGCCGCAGCAGCAAGTGGCGGACGAGGCAGCGATAGAGCGCGGCGATGGCGAGCGTGTCGTCGAGACGCGTGCAACTGTCCGCGATCCGCAATTCAAGCGTCGGATGCCGGTCCGACGGGCGGATCGCCCACCAGAGATAGCTCGCATCCTTGATCGCGCCGGCTGCGACCATGGTGTCGACATAGGCGCGGTAATCCGCGGGATCGGCGAAGAGATCGGGGAGGCCCGTTCGCGGCAGCTCGCCATAGGCCGCGAGGCGGTAGCCCATGAGCCCGGTCCGGCGGCCCTGCCAGAAGGGCGAGGAGGTCGAGAGCGCCAGCAGCAGCGGCAGGAACGGCATGATGCGGGCCATCAGCCGGATGCGCTCGTCCTCGTCCGCCACCTCGACATGGACATGCAGCCCGCAGAGCTGGTTGCGGCTGCCCAGCATCTGCAGATCGCGCATGAGGGCATCATAACGGGAGGCGTCGGTCGCGTGCTGGCGCGACCAGGCGGCGCTGGGATGGGTTCCGCAGGCCAGAAGCAGCATGTCGTGCTCGAGCGCCAGGCCGGCCAGCCCCGTGCGCAGCGTCATCAGGGCCCGGCGCGCTTGCGCCATCGAGCTGCAGACCGGCGTCGCCACCTCGATCTGCGACTGCAGCATCTCGCGCTGCACTTCGTCCGGAAAGGCTTCTTGAGCGGCCGCGATGAAGGCGGGCGAGACCTTGCGCACGATCCCGCGGCTGGCCGCATCGGACAGAAAGTACTCTTCCTCGATGCCGAAGCGGCAGCTGGCGTCCATGCTCTCATCCTCGTCGCTCGGGGGGCGTGGCTCGCCAGCGCCCGGCAGCGACGAATCGCACACCCGCCAGCGGCAAGATCAGCGCGCCAGACTGCCCTCGATTGAGTCGAGAATGCGTCCCGCCCCGTCCGAACGCGGAACGCAGCCCCCCGCTCCGATCTCAGCGCGGCCAGTCGCCCCGGATGGCCTGCACCAGGGCGAGCGCGGCGACCGCCGCGGTGTCGGCGCGCAGGATCCGCGGGCCGAGCGAGATCGGCAGCGTGCCGGGACGCGCCAGAATGCGCTGCCGCTCGCCCTCGTCGAAGCCACCCTCGGGGCCGATCAGCACGGCGAGCGGGCCGGGCTGCGCCTGAGCCAGGGCCGCCACGGGGCTCGCCTGCGCCATCGCCTCGTCGCAGAAGACCAGCAGCCGCTCCGGCTCCAGCGCCTCGAGCGCGGCCTCGAGCGGGCGCTCGGCCCGGATCTCGGGCAGGCTGAGGATGCCGCATTGCTCGGCCGCCTCGACCGCATTGGCGCGCATGCGGTCGAGATTGAGGCGCGAGACCTGGGTGCGGCGGGTGAGCACGGGCTGGATCACGCCGGCCCCCATCTCGACCGCCTTCTGGGCCATGTAGTCGAGCCGCGCATGTTTGAGCGGGGCGAAGAGATAGTGCAGATCCGGCGCCGGCGGCTGCGGCCTGGTCTGCCTGACGAGGGTGAGGCTCGCCTGCTTGCGCCCCTCGACCGAGATGGCGGCGAGCCATTCGCCGTCGCGACCGTTGAAGACGAGGACGGTGTCGTCCTGCTTCATGCGCAGGACGGACAAAAGGTAATTCGCCTGCTCGCGCTCGAGGGGAAGGCGGGCGCCCTGCGCGAGCGCGGGCTCCAGAAACAGCCGGTGGCGGGCGAAATCGGGGATGGGCATCGGTTCGAGCGCTTTCGTCGCAGCAGGCGTCCTGGCCCCTCGCCGCAGCCGAACCGGCCGCACCAACGCCAAAACCGCCACATTCGCGGAGTATCGGCACGGTTGCGTGGCGAGGGCCCCGTGCCGGCACGGCGCGCAAAGGACCTTGGCGCTAACACGGGCTTGCTGTTAAGGAAACCGCGAGGGCTTGTCGCCCGCGCAGGATGTGGAGCGGAAACGAGATGCGGCGCAGGATGGCTTCCGGATTGATCGCGACGATGGGCCTCGCGGCGGCCGCGCTCATCGATGCCGCCCCCGCCCGCGCGCAGGCCTCGGGCTGCGAGAAGATGCAGACGCTGCTCCAGGAGCGGCAGTCGCTCGTCGCCTCGCTCAATGCGGCGCAGAAATCCAAGCGCAAGCTGACCCCGCAACAGGCCTGCAGCACGATGAACCGGCTCGTCAGCAATGGCGCGAACACGGTCAAGTTCGCGACGGACAACCAGGACTGGTGCCAGATTCCGCCCTCCTTCATCGAGGGCATGAAGGCCGACAACCAGAAGGCGGCGACCGTCCGCACCCAGGCCTGCAACGCGGTGAAGCAGCAGGCCGAGATGATGCGCCGCGCCCAGCAGCAGGCGCAGGGCGCGGGCAACCCCTTCGCCGGCGGCGACGCGATCACCGGCGGCGGCATGCGCATTCCGCAGGGCGCGCTCTGAGCCGGGCCTGCTTTCGCCATGTCGGTTCCGGCGCCCGGGCAGCCCCTCACGCCCCCTGAGACGCCGCCCCCGGACGCTCCCCTGCCCGATGCCCTGACCGGGCATTGGGTCGATACGCGCGCACCGCGTCGGCTGCGGTCCTTTCTCAAGCTCGCCCGGATCGAACGGCCGATCGGCTGGCAGCTCCTGCTGCTGCCGTGCTGGTGGGCGGCGGGCCTGGCCGCGATCGCCTCGGGATCGCCCTTCCCGAACCCCTGGCATTGCCTGCTCTTCCTGATCGGCGCCGTCGTGATGCGGGGCGCAGGCTGCACCTTCAACGACATCGTCGACCGCAAGCTCGACGCGCAGGTGGCGCGGACGCGCGGCCGCCCCCTGCCCTCGGGCCAGGTCACGCCCAAGGCCGCCGCGCTGTTCATGGTGGGGCTGTCCTTCGTCGGGCTGGCGGTGCTGCTGCAGTTCAACCGCTTCACCATCGCCGCCGGCATCGCCTCACTGGCGATCGTCGCGATCTACCCGTTCATGAAGCGGATCACCAACATGCCCCAGTTCGTGCTGGGGCTGGCCTTTTCCTGGGGCGGGCTGCTCGGCTGGAGCGCCGTCTTCGGGCGGCTCGATGCGCCGGCCTTCCTGATCTATGCGGCGGCGGTCGTCTGGACCGTCGGCTACGACACGATCTACGCGATGCAGGACATCGAGGACGACGTCATCGCCGGCATCAAGTCGAGCGCGCGCTATTTCGGCGCGCATGGTCGGGAGGCGATCGCTCTGTGCTTTGCGCTGGCGGTCGTGCTGGCCGGCTCAGCCGCCTGGAGTGCGGGCGGCGGCCCGATCGCCTTCGCCGGGCTTGCCGCCTTCGCGGGCCATCTCGGCTGGCAGGTGTCCAAGCTCAAGGGGGCGAGCGCGCCGGTCGCGCTCTCGCTCTTCCGCTCGAACTGGCATGCCGGCCTGCTGCTGGCGGCGGGCTTTGCGCTCGATGCGCTCGGCCGCCACCTCTTCTGAGGATTTCAGTCCGTCAGCCGCTCTCCGGCGACGACGACCGGCCGCTCGGCGAGCCGGCCGGTCTTGCGGCGCACGAGGAAGCGCGGCCGGCGCCCGTTCAGGAAGGAATGCCGGCGCCTGACGCGGATCGGGCCGAGCGCGAGCGGGCCGATCTGCGGAAACGGCTCCGAAATCTGGCCATCGCTGGTTTCGAGCAGCAGCGTCATGCCGCTCGCGCGGCCGCAGTCGCGCCACAGCGCCACGGCATCGGCCTCGTCCACGGTCGCGACCGTGATCGAGCGGCCGTCACCGGCCGTCAGGGCGAGCTGGAACAGCTGGTCGTCGCCCGTGGCATGGGCCAACCGCAGCGAAACGCCGCGCCATCCGGCCGCGCCGCGCAGGATGCGGACGGAGCCGATCCGCTCGATGCGCGGACCGTCCGGCTGCGCTGGCATCGGATTGCGGGGAACGATCGTCGGGTCGGTCGCGCTGCCGGGAAGCTGCGGCATGAAGCCGAACTCCCCGGCGGCCGGCGTGACTCTGGCCATGGATTTGACGCCTCTCTGTAATCCCTGCTGCTACGGAGTCCTCTGTGAAGACCGGGGCTCTCGTGCTTGCAGGTCGAGATTGCGTCTCAGGCGTCTCCGAGCGCTTAAGCGGTTGGGTTAAAGGAGCGTGTTCGGGCCTTTCGGGGCCTCTGGATGGTCTGTTTCCTGCATGATGCTTGACGGAGTCTTTCGGCCCGCAGGCGCATTTTTCCTTGAAGCGCGCCGCTGCCATCCGTAGGGAACGCGCATGAGCACGCCCCCGCTACCCATCGCACCGGATCTGCTCAGGGCCGTGCGCGAAAGCTGCCTCGAGGCGGGCGCCATCGCCAGCGATCTGTTCCGGCCCGGCGCCAAGACCGCCGCCCGGACCTGGTCCAAGAGTGGCGGCTCTCCGGTCACCGAGGCCGACATCGGCGTCGACACCTTCCTGCGCATCCGGCTCTCCGTGCTGCTGCCGGAAGCCGCCTGGCTCTCGGAGGAGACGGTGGACGACGCGCTGCGGCTGTCGCGCCGCTTCGTCTGGGTCGTCGACCCGATCGACGGCACGCGCGCCTATATGAGCGGCTCGCCGGACTGGGCGGTCTGCGTTGCCCTGCTCGACGAGGGCGAGCCGGTCCTGGGCGTGGTGCACGCGCCGGCGAGCGCGGCGACCTATACGACGCTGCGCGGCGGCGGAGCGCAGAAGAACGGCGCCGCCATCGCCACCTCGCGACTCGGCAGCCTCGGCACCGCCCGGATCGCCGGCCCCAAGCCGATGCTCGACGCGCTGGCGCGGATCGAGCCCTTCGAGCCGGTCGACAAGATTCCCTCGCTCGCGCTCCGGCTCGCGCGGATCGCGGACGGCTCGATCGACGCCGGGCTCATTTCCGCGGATGCGCGCGACTGGGACCTCGCCGCCGCCGATCTGATCCTGCGCGAGGCGGGGGGCACGATGAGCGGCGGCGCGGGCGAGACGGTGGTCTACAACCGGGCGACGCCGGTCCACGGCGTGCTGGTCGCCAGCGGCACCGGGCTATCGGTGCCCCTGCTCTCGGCGATGCAGCGGTTGCGGGACACGCAGCCCCAGCGCCTCTGACATCTTTTTGCGCGTTTTGCAGCGGTGACTGCCCAACCGGCGGCGCTGGGCACTCGCGCCGCGGACAGGGATGGCTTAACTGGTGCCGCGCTGTTCGCGCAGGCAACAGCATGGGCTGGAGGGATCAATGGCGGCGGAACCGGAACAGAAACAGCTTCTTCATCTCGTCTTCGGCGGGGAGCTCAGCTCCCTCGAGGGCGTGACCTTCAAGGACCTCTCCAAGCTCGACGTGGTCGGCGTGTTCCCGAACTATGCGAGCGCCCATACCGCCTGGAAGGCCAAGGCCCAGGCGACCGTCGACCAGGCGCAGACGCGCTATTTCATCGTGCATCTCCACCGCCTGCTCGACCCCGACACCTGAAGGGTTCGACGCCAGCTTCATGGGCTTTTCGATTCTCAAGACGCGCGTGGCGCAGGAAGCGCTCGGCCGCATGCTGGCCGGGTATCTGCGCCTCGTGCAGCGCACCAACCGCTTCGTCGTCGAGCCGGCGGACATCTATGAGCGCGTGCGCCCGGAGCTGCCGCTGATCATCGCGATGTGGCACGGCCAGCACATCATGATTCCGTTCTCGCGACCGGACTGGATGCCGGCCTGCTCGCTGGTCTCGCGCCATGGCGATGGCGGCTTCAACGCGGTCGCGCTGCGCCAGCTCGGCATCGGCGCGATCCGCGGCTCGGGCGCGCTCGGCAAGAAGATCCGCGAGAAGGGTGGCGCCAGCGCCTTCCTCGCCATGCTGAAGCGGCTCAAGGCCGGTGAGACCATGGTGCTGACCGCCGACATCCCCAAGCGCGCCCGCATCGTCGGGCCGGGGATCATCCAGCTCGCGCGGGCCTCCGGGCGCCCGCTGCACCCGATCGCGGTGGTGACGAGCCGGCGCATCGACTTCAAGAGCTGGGACCGGGCCTCGATCGGCCTGCCCTTCGGCCGCGGGGCGATCGTCGTCGGCGAGGCGATCCATGTCGCGCGCGAGGCCGACGAGGCCACCTGCGAGGCGGCGCGGCTGGCGCTGGAAGCCGGCCTCGACGCCGTCCATGCCCGCGCCTATGCGCTGGTCGGTGCGCAGGATCCCGGCGCCGGGCTGCGGCAGGCACGGCTCGCCGCCGAAGGCGCGGCGCCAGGAGCAGCGCCGTGAGCGGCAAGGGCGCGATCCTCTCCGGCTACCGGCTGCTGACCGGCCTGCTCGAGCCGGCGGCGGCGGGGCTGCTGCTCTGGCGTCGTCGCCGCGGCAAGGAGGATCCGACGCGTCTGGCCGAGCGGCGCGGCTATCCGGGCGTGCGCCGGCCGGACCGCCCCCTCGTCTGGCTCCACGGTGCCAGCGTCGGCGAGACCGTGACGCTGCTGCCGCTGGTGGCGCGGCTGCAGAAGCGCGGGCTGACCGTGCTCGTGACCTCCGGCACGGTGACCTCGGCGACGCTTCTGGCGGCACGGCTGCCAGCCGGCGTGATCCACCAGTATCTTCCGCTCGACGTTCCCCGCTACATGCGTCGCTTCCTCGACTACTGGCGGCCTTCGCTCGGGCTGATCTGCGAGTCGGAGATCTGGCCCAATCTCCTGGTCGAGGCGCGTCGACGCGAGGTGCCGCTGGTCCTGGTCAATGCCCGCATGTCCGAGCGCTCCTTCGCGCGCTGGTACAAGGCGCCGCGGACCTCGCGCTTCCTGCTATCCTGCTTCGAATCCTGCCTCGCCCAGTCGCAGGGCGATGCGGAGCGACTGGCGCAGCTCGGCGCGCCGCGCGTCAGCGTCGCCGGCAACCTGAAGTTCGACGTGCCCGCCCCGCCCGCCGACGCCGATACGCTGGCGATCCTCGACGGGCTGACGACGGGGCGTCCGGTCTGGGTCGCCGCCAGCACGCATCCGGGCGAGGAAGAGCAGGTCATCGCCGCCCATCTCGCGATCAAGCCCTACCTGCCCCATCTGCTGACGATCATCGCGCCGCGCCATCCGCAGCGCGGCATCGAGATCGAGGCACTGGCCGAGGCCAACGGCATCGCCCTCGCGCGCCGGGCCGCCGGCCAGATGCCGGAGCGCGACACCGAGCTCTACATCGCCGACACCGTCAACGAACTCGGCCTGTTCTACCGGCTCTCGCAGGTGGCCTATCTCGGCGGCTCGCTGGTGCCGATGATCGGCGGGCACAATCCGATCGAGCCGGCCAAGCTCGGCTGTGCGCTGCTGCACGGCCCCTTCGTCCACAACAACGCCGAGATCTTCGCCGCCTTCGACGCCGGCGGCGGAGCGCGCGAGGTCGCCGATGCGCAGGCGTTGGCCGGAGCGGTGCATCGCTGGCTGAGCGACCCCGCCAGTGCGCGCCAGGCCGCGCGGGCCGCCGCCCAGACCAGCGCCGAACTCGGCGGCGCCCTCAACCGGACGATCCAGGCGCTCGAGCCCCTGCTGATGCGGATGGCGCTCGGCCAGCGCGACGGCGCCGCCTGATGCGGGCGCCCGCCTTCTGGTGGCGGCCGCCTGGCCTGTTCGCCTGGCTGCTCTCCCCGATCGGATGGGTCTATGGCGCGATCACGCTGCGGCGGATGCGGCGGCCGGGCGCCGATTGCGGGGTGCCCGTCATCTGCGTCGGCAACTTCGTCGCCGGCGGTGCCGGCAAGACGCCGACCGCCATCGCGCTCGCCGACATGCTGGCGCAGCGCGGCGAGACGCCCTTCGTCCTGATGCGCGGCTATGGCGGCTCGCTGCGCGGGCCGGTCGAGGTCCATCCGCAGCACCATGCGGCGCGCGCCGTCGGCGACGAGCCGCTCCTGATGGCACGCCATGCCCGCACCGTGGTGGCGCGGGACCGCGTCGCCGGGGCGAGCCTCGCCCGGGCGCTGGGCGCCAGCGTCATCGTGATGGATGACGGCCTGCAGAATCCGAGCCTCTCCAAGCGCTGGCGGCTCGCCGTCGTGGACGGCGCCGCGGGTGTCGGCAACGGCTTGTGCCTGCCCGCGGGGCCCTTGCGCGCGCCGCTCGACGGACAACTCGGCGAAATCGACACGGTGCTCGTCATCGGCCCGGGAGCGGCCGGCGAGGCCGTCGCGGTGGCGGCGGGCCGGCGCGGGATCGCCTGCCTGACCGCGCGGCTCGAGCCGGCGGCCGAGGCCAGCGCCCGGCTGAGCGGGCAACCCGTGCTGGCGGTCTCCGGCATCGGGCGGCCCGACAAGTTCGCTGGGACGCTGCGGGATGCGGGGGCGCGGATCGTGGCCGAGCGCGCCTTTGGCGACCATCATCCCTATACGGCGGACGAGGTCACCGCGATCGTCGCGGAAGCGACCCTCTACGACAGCCTGGTCGCGACGACCGAGAAGGACATGGTCAAGCTCGCACCGCTCTGGCCGGATTCCGAGCGCGGGCGCCTGCTCTGCGTGCCGGTGAGGCTCGTCCTCGACGAGCCGGAGTCGATGGCCGCGCTGGTGGCGGGAGCCGCGGCGGCGCCCTCAGCCCCGGCCGGCGCGGCGCAGCCTTAGCTGGACCGCCTCGGGCGAGGCATAGGCCTCCTGCCAGTCCACCGACCAGTAGCGCAGGTCCTCGAGGCGGATCGGCGCGCCGGTCACCGCGCAGCGGACGAAGCCGCCCGGACGCACGACTCGGAACTCGCCATGGCCGTAATCGAGGGCCGCTTCGGGCCCCGGCATCGGGGGGCGATCGCTCATGTTCATGACGATATATCTAAACCGTTGATCCGCGCACGCAATGCCGGGATAATCCCGTCCCGTGATAGCGCTGCGCCCGACGAAGTCCAGCCTTGTGATTGCCTGCGCCGCGCGCCTCGCCGCGGCGATCGCGGGGCTGTCGCTGCTGGCCGGCGCCGCGCTGGCCGGCGGCTACGAGCGGGTGCGCCTGCCGAGCTATGACGGCGATCTCGACGCCGTGCTCTACCGGCCGAAGGGTCCGGGGCCGTTCCCGGCCGTCGTCGCCCTGCATGGCTGCGGCGGCCTGTTCCGGGAAAGCGGCAAGCTCTCGCTGCGCCATTCCGACTGGGGCGAGCGCCTCGCGGCGGAGGGCTATGTCGTCCTGATGCCGGACAGCTACGGCTCGCGCCGGCTGGGCTCGCAATGCGGCGTCAAGGAGGTCACCGTGCGGGCCAGCCGCGAACGCGTCGCGGATGCGGCCGCCGCGCGGCACTGGCTGCAGGCACGCAGCGACGTCCGACCCGAGCGGATCGCCCTACTCGGCTGGTCCGGCGGCGGCTCCAGCGTGCTGGCCGCCATCCGCAAGGACCGCCGGCCGGCCGACGAGCAGCCGGATTTCGCCAGGGCGATCGCCTTCTATCCGGGCTGCCGGGTGCAGTCCGAGTCGACCAGCTTCATGGCGCGGCTGCCGCTGCTGATGCTCGTCGGTGACGCGGACGACTGGACCCCGCCCGGCCCCTGCGACTATCTCGCCAAGGCCGCGAGAGGCCGCGGCGAGAAGGTCGAGATCGTGATCTATCCGGGCGCGCTGCATGACTTCGACCATCCGCGGCTGGAGGTGAAGGAGCGCAGCGACATCGCCTTCTCCGCGACCGGCACCGGCAAGGCGACAGTCGGCACCAATCCGGAGGCGCGCGAGGATGCGATCAAGCGGGTCAAGGCGTTCCTCAAGGGGCTCTGAGACCGGCCCCGGTCAGAACAGGTCGCCCTGGCCCGCCTTCGGCCCATCACGCCGGGCGGGACGGGCCGGACGGGCGGGCCCCTCCCCACCACCTCCCACGACCACGCCGAAGCGTCCGCCCGCGACCTGCACGCCGAGCGCCTGGCCGGAGCGCAGCTGTGCCGGATCGCGGATCAGGGCGCCGGCCTCGTCGCGCACCAGCGCATAGCCGCGCGCCAGAACCGCGTCGGGGCCGAGCGAGGCGAGCAGCGCAACCGAAGACCGCCAGCGCTCGCGGCGACGCAACAGGCTCTGCGCGAACGCGCGCTGCAGCCGCGCTTCCAGTGCCGGAAGCCGCTCGCCGCGCTGGGCCACGCCGCGGGCCAAGGCCTTTGCTGCACGTTGCTCGAGTTCCTGCAGTCGCCGCCGAGCGTCGACGATGCGTCGGCTCTCGGCGGACAGTGCCGCGTTGCGCGCCTGCGCCAGCACGCGCCCATAGCCTTCGAGCCGGGCCCGAAGCGCCGCGAGCCGCGCCAGCGGCGATTGACGCACGAGGCGCTGGGCGGCGAGGCCAAGCTTCTGTTCGTGCTTGCGGGCGTTGGCTGCGAGCGCCGGGGCGAGCCGGGTCGAGGCGAGATCGAGCCGCTGGCGCGGCCCCGACAGAACGGCTTCCGGCCCCGGCAAAGCACGGGCGAGCGCGCGCAGGTCGCTGCGGCGACGGTCGGAGAGGCGGCGCATCGCACCGGCCTGGCGGCGCGCGAGATCGGCGACGAGGCTCATCAACTCGGCGCGTACCGGCACGACCTTCTCGGCCGCGCCGGTCGGCGTCGGCGCACGCAGATCGGCGGCGTGGTCGATCAGGGTGACGTCGGTCTCGTGGCCGACGGCGGAGACCAGCGGGATCAGCGAGGCGGCCGCCGCGCGCACCACGATCTCCTCGTTGAAGCCCATCAGGTCTTCGAGCGAGCCGCCGCCGCGCGCGACGATGATGACGTCCGGCCGCGGGATGCGCCCGCCCTCGGGCAGGGCGTTGAAGCCGGCGATGGCGGCGGCGACCTCGGCCGCGCTGGTCTCGCCCTGCACCCGCACTGGCCAGACCAGGACATGGCGGGGAAAGCGATCCTCCAGACGGTGCAGGATGTCGCGGATGACGGCGCCGGTCGGCGAGGTGACGACGCCGATGACGCGGGGCAGATAGGGGATGAGCTGCTTGCGCTCCTCCGCAAACAGCCCCTCGGCGGCCAGACGCTTGCGGCGCTCCTCGAGCAGCGCCATCAGCGCGCCGATGCCGGCTGGCTCGATGGAATCGATGATGATCTGGTAGCTCGACTTGCCGGCGAAGGTGGTGATCTTGCCGGTCGCGATGACCTCCAGCCCTTCCTGCGGCCGCGTCTTCAGCCGGCCGAAGACGCCCTTCCAGATCACCGCGTCGATCTTGGCGTTGGCGTCCTTCAGCGAGAAATAGACATGGCCGGAGCCGACGGGCCCGCGATAGCCCGAGATTTCGCCGCGCACGCGCACGAAGCCGAAGGCATCCTCCAGCGTGCGCTTGAGCGCGCCGGAGAGGTCCGAGACCGACCATTCGGGCGTGTTGCCGACGGGCTTGGGCGATTCGCTGTCCATGGCGCGACCATAGCGGCGCCGGCCCGGCCGCAGAAGCGTTGCCGTCGCGTCGCGCGACGGCTATTGCCCACCCGACCCTTTGGCCCACCCAGCCCCGCGGATTGAAACGACGATGAAGATTCTTCTGATCGGATCGGGGGGCCGCGAGCATGCTTTGGCCTGGGCGATCTCGGCCTCGCCGCTCTGCGACCGGCTCTTCATCGCGCCCGGCAACCCCGGCACCGCGCAATGCGGGGAGAATGTCGTCCTCGACATCGCCGACCACGGCGCCGTCGCCTCCTTCTGCAAGCTGCAGGGCATCGGGCTGGTCGTCGTCGGGCCCGAGGGTCCGCTGGTCGCCGGCCTCGCAGACGATCTCGTGGCGGCCGGCCTCAAGGTCTTCGGCCCCTCGAAGACCGCAGCCCAGCTCGAAGGCTCGAAGGCCTTCACCAAGGAACTCTGCGCCGAGTTTGGCATCCCGACTGCCGGTTTCGGCCGCTTCGCGGACGCGGCTTCGGCCAAGGCCTATGTCGCGGCGAAGGGCGCACCGATCGTGATCAAGGCCGACGGGCTCGCCGCCGGCAAGGGCGTGGTGATGGCGGAGACGCTCGATCAGGCGAACGAGGCCATAGACATGATGTTTGGCGGCGGGCTCGGCGCAGCCGGAGCCGAGGTCGTGATCGAGGAGTGGATGATCGGCGAGGAGGCGAGCTTCTTCGCGCTCTGCGACGGGACGAACGCCCTGCCGCTCGCCTCGGCGCAGGACCACAAGCGCGTCGGCGATGGCGACACCGGCCCCAACACCGGCGGCATGGGCGCGTATTCGCCGGCGCCCATCATGACACCCGCCATGGAAGCGCGGGTGATGAAGGAGATCGTCGCGCCGACGCTGGCCGGGATGGCGCAACGCGGGACGCCATTCCAGGGCGTGCTGTTCGCCGGGCTGATGATCACCGCGCAGGGGCCGAAGCTGATCGAGTACAATGTCCGCTTCGGCGATCCCGAATGCGAGGTGCTGATGCCGCGGCTGAGGAGCGACATCGTGCCAGCGCTGCTGGCGGCCTGCGACGGCGTGCTCGACAACATCACACTGCGCTGGTCGGACGAGGCCGCGTTGACAGTGGTGCTGGCCGCGCGCGGCTATCCGGGCAAGCCGGAGACCGGAAGCGTCATCAGGGACATCGACAAGGCGGCGGCGCTCGACGACGTGCTCGTCTTCCATGCCGGCACGAAGCAGAGCGCGACCGATCTCGTCGCCAGCGGCGGGCGCGTGCTCAACGTCGTGGGGCTGGGCAAGACGGTGAGCGAGGCCCAGGCGCGCGCCTATCGCGGCGTCGATGCGATCGACTGGCCGGAGGGCTTCTGCCGCCGCGACATCGGCTGGCAGGCGGTCAAGCGCGAGCGCGAAGGCTGACAAGCGCGGAGCAATCGTTTATATATACAGAGCGCGACTCGATATATACGGAGGCTTCGGTGGCGATCCTGATCAAGGATGCCGAGACGGACCGCATCGTCCGGGAACTCGCGGCGCGCACGGGGCGCACGATCAAGGACGCGGTGCGTTTCGCCGCGGAGCGCGAACTGGCTCAGCTCCCGCGTGGCGAAGCGCGCATCGATCTCGTCAAGCTCGAGGAAACGTTGGCGCGTCTTCGCTCCTATCCGGTGACGGATAACCGGACAGCCGATGAGATCCTCGGCTATGATGAAAATGGACTGCCAGCGTGATCGTCGCCGACAGTTCGGCCATCATCGCGATCGCTTTTGGCGAGCCGGAGGCGGTCCTTTTCCAAAGAGTGCTGGCCGAGACGTCCGACTGTCACTGTTCTGCCGTCACCTTCACTGAATGCGTCATGGTCCTGATCGGCAAACGCGCCGCGACGCCGCTGCACGCAGTGGAGGCCCTCTTCGACGACCTCAAGGTCCGGCCCGCAGTGCTGGATCTGGAGCAAGCCCGCCTTGCGTCTGAGGCCTTCGTTCGCTTCGGCAAGGGCCGCCACCCGGCCAGCCTCAATCTCGGCGACTGCTTCTCCTACGCGCTCGCCAAATCGCTGAATGCACCGCTGCTCTACAAGGGCAATGATTTCAGCCATACCGACATCGTCTCGGCTGCCGCGACCGGAGCCCGCCCATGAGCAATCTCGACAGCCTCTTCCCGGGTTTCTCCGGCCGCTGGATCAGCGGGCCCGTCGGCAAGATCTTCGCCCGTGTCGGCGGCGAGGGGCCGCCGGTCGTGCTGATCCACGGCTTTCCGCAGACCCATGCCGAATGGCACAGGATCGCCGCCGAACTGGCCAGGACCCACACCGTGGTCTGCCCGGATCTGCGCGGCTATGGCTGGTCGATGGCGCCGCATGGCGATGGTGGACGCGAGACCTACACCAAGCGCGCCATGGGCGAGGACATCGTCGCGGTGATGCAGGCGCTCGGGCATCTGCGCTTTTCCGTCGTCGGCCATGACCGCGGGGCGCGCGTCGCCTACCGCCTGGCGCTGGACCATCCCGGCCGCGTCGAGAGGCTGGCGCTGCTCGACATCCTGCCGACGGTCTCGATGTGGGATGGCATGAATGCCGGCCGGGCCATGCAGGTCTATCACTGGACGTTCCTCGCCCAGCCCGAGCCGGTGCCGGAAAACCTGATCAAGGGCGATCCGCTGGGCTGGCTCGACCACACCATCGCGAGCTGGACCCGGGCGAAATCGCTCGCGCTGTTCGACCCGCTGGCGATGCAGGCCTATGGCGAATCCTTCAGCGACCCCGCCCGGATCCATGCCGCCTGCGAGGACTACCGCGCCGGCGCGACCACCGATGTCGAGCATGACCGGGTCGATCTCGCAGCGGGCACCCGCATCCTCTGCCCGACCTTGATCCTGTGGGGCGAGGCCGGCATCCCCGCCAAGGGCGCGAGCCCGCTCGCGATCTGGCGCGAGACCTTCGCACCGCAGGCGGAAGGGACGGCGATCGAAAGCGGCCATTTCCTCCCCGAGGAGAACCCGGAGGCGACCCTGGCGGCGCTCGCGCCCTTCCTGTCGCAGCCCATTGCCTGAAACGGGGCGAAGGGCCAGATCTTGGTGATGCCGCGCAGCCAGCCTCGCTCTTCCGACACGACGCCGCATGACGGAGCCGTGATGCGGCAGCCGAAGCCCGGCCAGCCCGAACTCGCCCTCGTGCTCGGGGCCGGTGGCGCCCGTGGCCTCAGCCATATCCCGGTGCTGGAAGCGCTCGACGAACTCGGCCTGCGCCCGACGCTGATCGCCGGCTGCTCGATGGGCGCGATCATCGGCGCCGCCTATGCCGCCGGACTGTCGGGCCGCGAGCTGCGCGAGCATGTGACCATGGCCTTCCGCGACCGGGCCAAGGTGATCGCGCGGCTGCTCGATGCCCGCGTCGGCAAGTTCACCGACCTGATGCGCGGGCTCGGCAACCCCGTCCTGATCGACGGCGAGCGGATGCTCGACCTGTTCTGGCCCGAGGCCGTGCCGGACCGTTTCGAGGATCTGAAGACGCCCTTCCTGGCGACGGCGACCGATTATCATCTCCATTCCGAGGTTGCGCTGGGCAAGGGCCCGCTGACGCCGGCGGTCGCGGCCTCGCTGGCGATCCCCGGGCTGATCCGGCCGGTCGTGATCGAGGGCCGCGTGCTGATCGACGGTGGCGCGATCAATCCCCTGCCCTATGACCGGCTGATGGCGCCAGGCCGGATCGTCATGGCGGTCGACACCAGTGCGCCCGCCACCATCAGCGAGACCCGGGTTCCGAGCCCGCTGGAGGCGATGCTCGGCGTCAGCCAGATCCTGACGCGGACCATCGTGCAGCGCATGATCGAGCGCCAGCCCCCGGACATCCTGATCCGCGCCGGGGCCGACGGCATCGGCGGGCTCGATTTCTTCAAGGCCAAGGCAATTCTCGACGCTGCCGAGCCGGTGAAGGACGAGGTCAAGCGCAGGCTGGCGCAGGCTCTGGACGCTCGCGGCTGACCGGCTCCGGCGCGTCGCAGACGAAGCCCGGCAGAGCGGCGGCAAGGGCCGCCCGTCCCGCCTGCGTCAGCGTCACCGCGCGGCTGTCCTTGCGACGCAGGACCCAGGCTGTCTCGAAGCAGCGGCAGGCCAGCGCGGCGGCGAGATGCCCCGCGAGATGCGGCCTGCGCTCGCTCCAGTCGAGGCAGGGGAGCAGGAGCGCGCGGCGCGGAGGCCTGTCCGGCAGGACGATCCCGAGCGCGGCGAAGACGCCCTCGCCCGAAGCCGTCAGGCCGTAGCCGCCCTCGGCGACCGTGAGATGCCCGCCCGCCACCAGCGCGTCGTGGATGGCGGTGCCGAGCCGGCCGGCGAAATGGTCGTAGCAGGTGCGCGCCTGGCTCAATTCCGCGCCGACGCGGGCAGGCAGGCGCCGCCCTCCGGTCCCAGCGCCGGCGAGCACCATCAATCCTTCGAGCGCCTGGGCGACCTCGGGACCGGCGAGGCGGTGATAGCGATGGCGGCCCTGCACCGTCACGGCGAGCAGGCCGCCCTGCAGCAGCCGCGCCAGATGCCCGCTGGCGGTCTGCGGGGCGACACCGGCGAGGAAGGCGAGCTCCTTGGCCGTCAGCGCCCGGCCATCAATCAGCGCATGCAGCATGTTGGCGCGCGCGGGATCCCCCATCAGGCTGGCGATCTCGGCGAGGTAGGGGCCGCGCGTGTTCATCGGGGCATGATGCTCCGGCCGGCTCCCCAGGCAAGCGCGAATGCTACGGCGCTCGCCGTAACATCGCGCCGCGACAAGACATGGCGGCAGTGCGACAAGGGCGCATGATCGACAGCGGCCTCATTCTCTTCATCGCGGCGACCTTCCTGCTCGCCGGCTTCGTCAAGGGCGTCATCGGGCTCGGCCTGCCGACGATCGCGGTCGGCATCCTGGGCGTGGTGATGGCGCCGGCCCAGGCGGCCGCGCTGCTGGTCGTGCCCAACCTCGTCACCAATGGCTGGCAGCTCGCGACAGGGCCCGGCCTGCGCCGCTGCGTCGTCCGGTTGTGGCCGATGCTGGCCGGCATCTGCGGCGGCACCTGGCTGGGCGCGGGACTGATCGAGCGGCAGAAGGATGGCTCCGCCACGCTCTGGCTCGGCATCGCGCTGGTGCTCTATGCGCTGGTCGGGCTGAAGGCCGCGAAGCTGCGCGTGCCGGCCGGATTCGAGCGCTGGCTGGGGCCGCTCGTGGGCGTCGCCACCGGCATCGCCACGGCGGCCACCGGCGTCTTCGTGCTGCCGGCCGTGCCCTATCTGCAGGCGCTGGGCCTCGACAAGGACGAACTCGTGCAGGCGCTCGGCCTGTCCTTCCTGGTCTCGACACTGGCTCTGGCGGTCGGACTGCTGCAGGCGGGTGCGCTCGATCCGCGCGTGGCGCTGCAGTCGGGCCTGGCGCTGCTGCCGGCGCTCGCCGGCATGGCGGCCGGAACGGCCATCCGCGCCCGCATCTCGGCGAAGGCCTTCCGGCTCTGCTTCTTCGCCGGGCTGCTCGCGCTCGGCAGCTATCTGGTGCTGCGCGCGGCCGGCTGACGCCGGCCGCGCCGGGGCCTCAGCGGCCGCGTGTGTTGTAGGCGAGGCGGCGATTGCCGCGCTTGGTGCCGAACCAGGCGAATTCGCGGTCCCCGACATCGACATGGACGAGGCCGTTCGAATAGGAGCCGACGCCGCCGACGGCCTCGAGGGTCTTGGCGACCGCGGCGGCCTTGCGCGGCGTCGTCGCCAGGGGACGGAAGTCGATGGCGTTGCCCCGGTAGTGCTGGGAGTTGCGGGCGTGGCGTCCGCCGCAGGTCGAGGTGATCTGAATCGGGCCGATCTTCTCGACCAGTTCCCGGATCATGGTGACGGTTTCGGCCTTGAGGCAGCGCAGTCCTTTGACCTGGGGCTGGAAGGAGACTTTCTCGAGCGCGGCGTCCGCTCGCGCAAGCACAGGCACAGCGACCGTGAAGATCACGGCCATCACAATACAACGCATTACTAACCTGACGTGAGGGGGAGAGTGGAAGGCTCAAGCCACCATCACATGGTCTGGCTGAGCGGTTCGAGGGCACCACTAGACCGCTGACAAGGCAAAAGCAAGGCATGGCCGATTCGGATGATCTGAACCTCTTGTCATCGGGCCCACGATGGACGATCTCCCAGCGACCATAACCTTTCCAAAGGACCGCTGGTCCATGCCTCTATACGATCCCTCACGGTCGCTCTGCCCTCCTCCATCACACCCTGCCGCGAGCGCCGGGCCCGGCTCCTCGCCGGAGCGACCCCAGCCTCATCCATGCGGATTGTCGGGTTTGCGTTGACCCGCGGCTAACTGCCCGGCCGGTCGACGCGGGAAGGGCGCGATTTCCCATGGTAAGGGGTTGTTTACAGACGTTCCGTCGCGGAGGCGCCCATGCCTGACGAGGTGCAGAACTATCTGACGTCGGAGATCGAAACCCTGCGCAGCGCGGTCTTCAGGGCCGGCGCGCTGAATGCCAAGACCCTCGGCCCCGCGGCCGAGAAACATCTCGAAAACGTGCTGCGCTTCGTCACGATATCCGCCGCTCTGGAGGACGCGACCTATCTCGCCGTGACCCGGATCGCCGTCTTCGCACGGGCGCTCTATGCGCAGGTGCCGGTCGCCGAGAGCGAAGCCGCACGGCGCGAGGCCCTGGCCGCGGTGGACGCACTCGCGCTGCAGCTCGACGGTGCCGCCCGGCCCAAGGCCGATGTCCCGGCCGATCGCGGACACGTCGAAAGCGCCCGGCAGCCTCTGGCTGGCTGAACCGGCCCCCCGGAGATCAGCGGCGGTCCTTGAAAAAATCGCGCAGCAGCGCCGCCGCCTCGCTCTCGCGCAGGCCGCCATAGACCTCCGGCTGATGGTGGCAGGTCGGGCTGGCATAGAGCCGGACGCCGTTCTCGACCGCCCCGCCCTTGGGATCACCGGCGCCGAAATAGAGCCGGCGAATCCGGGCGAAGGAGATCGCCGCCGCACACATCGGGCAGGGCTCGAGCGTCACGTGGAGATCACAGCCGATCAGGCGCTCGGAGCCCAGCGCCTCGCAGGCCAGCCGGAGCGCCAGCATCTCGGCATGGGCCGTCGGGTCCTTCAGCTCCAGCGTCCGGTTGCCGGCGCGCGCGAGCACGACGCCGTCGCGGGTCACGACAGCGCCGACCGGCACCTCGCCGCGCGCGGCGGCGGCGCGCGCCTCGTCGAAGGCAAGCGCCATCGGATCGGGCGCCGGGACGGTGCGCAATTGCGGCATGGGACCTCCGTTTTGGCGCTCGCAGGCGCAGGGACGCTCTGCTACAAGCGCCGGCTATACCTCAGTTTTCGAGCCTGCCTGCGTTTGCGACCGCGCCCGTCGCGTTCGCCGCGGCACGCTCAGGAGCCATCATGAGCGACGACAACAATCAGAAAAGCCGGGGCCCGCGCAAGGGCGGTGGAACCGGCGGACGCGGCGGCGGGTCCGGTGGTGGCCGCGATGGCGGCGGCTTCGGCGGCAAGGGGCCGCGTCCCGGCGCATCGGCCGGCGGCGAGCGCAAGCCGTTCCGTGGCCGCAGCGACAGTGCCGAGCGTCCGGCGCGGGCGGACGCCCCGGCGCGCCCGTTCCGGGCCCGCCCCGATGGCGAGCGCAGTGCGAGCCGCCCGCCGCGCGAGGGCTTTGCGCCCCGTGGCGAGCGTGCGGGCGGAACCGGCGCCGGGCCCAAGCGCTTCGACAAGCCCCGCTTCGACCGTCCCCGTTCCGACGGCCCGGCCCGTCCGCGGCGCGCCCGCGAGGAGGCCCCGGCGCCCGAGGCCAAGCTGCTGCCCTCGCTGATCCAGGAGCCCGAGCGCATCGCCAAGGTGATGGCGCGCGCCGGCGTCGCCTCGCGCCGCGACAGCGAGGCGATCATCCTCGAAGGCCGCGTCAGCGTGAACGGGCGCGTGATCGACAGCCCGGCACTGGATATCGGCCCCGACGATGTCGTGCTGATCGACGGCGAGCCGCTGCCGGCGCGCGAGCGCACGCGGATGTGGCTCTACCACAAGCCGCGCGGGCTGGTGACGACCAACCATGATCCCGAAGGCCGGCCGACGGTGTTCGACGCGCTGCCGGAGGATCTGCCGCGCGTACTCTCGATCGGGCGACTCGACATCAACACCGAGGGCCTGCTGCTGCTGACCAATGACGGCGGCTTGGCCCGCATGCTGGAACTGCCGGAGACGGGCTGGCTGCGGCGCTACCGCGTGCGCGCTTTCGGTTCGGTGACGCAGGACAGGCTCGACACGCTGCGCGACGGCGTCACCATCGACGGCGTGTCCTATGGACCTGTGGTGGCGCGTTTCGAGCGCCAGCAGGGCTCCAACACCTGGCTGACGGTCGATCTGCGCGAGGGCAAGAACCGCGAGGTCAAGACGGTGCTCGAGCATCTCGGCCTCGACGTGAACCGGCTGATCCGGGTCTCGTTCGGGCCGTTCCAGCTCGCCGACCTGCCCGAGGGCGAGGTCGACGAGATCCGCTCGCGCGTGCTGAAGGACCAGCTCGGCGAGGAGCTGATGGCCAAGGCCGGCGTCGATTTCGAGGCGCCGCGCCGCGACGAGCTGCCGCCGGCCCCGCCGAGACCTCCCGTGAGCAAGGCTGCGCCCAGCGGCGAGGACCGCCCGCGGCGCAAGCGTGAGGGCGACGAGTCGGATGGCAAACCCGAGCGCTGGAAGAGCGACGCCGTGCGCACGCCCTCGCTCGACGATCGCAGCGACAAGCCGTGGAAGCGCACCGTCTGGCGCGATGCCGAGGCCGAGCCGCAGCGCGAGCGCAAGGCCCCGCCGCGCCGCGGCGCCGACCCCAGGGCCGAGCGCCAGACGCGCGAGGCCAGCGGCGAGGTGGTGCGCCGCCGCGACAAGGCGATCGCCGATCCCAAGGGCCGGCGCGTGCTGGTCGAGCGTGTCGGCGCCCCGCCCCGCGAGGAACGTGCGGAGCGCCCGGCGCGCGAAGGCGTCAACCCGAAGCGCAGGCCCGACCGCCTGCCGCGCAGCGAGCGCGGCGAGCGAAACGCCGCGGAGGCGCGCCAGCCCCGCGCAGCTGAACGCGCCAGCAGCAGCGAGCGTCCGGCCCGCCGCCCCCGCATTGAAGGCGGCGAGCGCGACCGCACGCAGGAGCGGCCGTGGCAGGATGCCGGGCCGCGCACGGAGCGTCCCGCGCGGGCGCCGAGACCCGAGAGAGCCGGCGGCGACAGGCCATACAGCGAGCGGCCCGACCGCGCGCCCCGCGGCGACAGGCCCGAGAGGGCGCCGCGCGAGGGCGGCGAGCGTCCGCCGCGTCGTTCCGACGACGCTCCGGGCGGCGCCAAGCGCAGCTATGCGGCGCGCTCCAGCGAACGGCCCGCGGGCCGCAGCGGCGAGCGCAGCGGGGGCAAGCCCTTCGGCGCCAAGCCCGGTGGCGGCAAATCGTTCGGCGGCAAGCCCGGTGGCAAGCCGGGTGGCGGCCGGCCCTTCGGCGGCAAGCCGGGCGGCGGTGGACGTCCGGGTGGTGGCCGCCCCGGCGGCGGGGCCAAGGGGCCGCGCTCCGGCGGCAAGCGGGACTGACGGCTTGCCGATGCGGATCGTCGGCGGACGTTTGCGCGGGCGGGCGCTGGCCGGCCCCAAGCCGGGGATCGGGACCATCCGCCCGACCTCGGACCGCCTGCGCGAATCCCTCTTCAACGTGCTCGCCCATGCCTATGACGACCCGCTCGACGGCGCGCGCGTGCTCGACCTCTTCGCCGGGACCGGAGCGCTCGGCTTCGAGGCGCTGTCGCGCGGCGCCGCCTTCGCGCTGCTCGTCGACGATGGCACCGAGGCGCGCGGGCTGATCCGCGAGAACCAGATGGCGCTCGGGCTCGCCGGCCACAGCCGCGTCTTCCGGCGCGACGCGAGCAAGCTCGGCCCGATCAGCGCCATGGACCCCTTCGCGGTCGTGTTCTGCGACCCGCCCTATCGCAAGGGCCTCGGCGAGACAGCACTCGCCTCGGCCCGCGACGGCGGATGGCTGGCACCCGGCGCGCTGGTGATCCTGGAGGAAGCTGGCGATGTCGAGATCGCCCTGCCCGACGGGTTCGAATTGCTGGAGCGGCGGGAGTACGGGGAGACGCAGGTTCTGATCCTGCAGGCGGCTTGAACGCGACGCTTTTTTCGAATAGCCCGCGGCGACACAGGCCGCGCTGGCATTTGGCATCTTATGCCCAGCGATCAAGAGCCCGATCACACGAGTCGGGCTTCAGCGCGAATCAGAAGTCTTTCTTCGGCGTCGCTGCATCGGGCGCTATCTCTTGAAATGCAGCCATCAGCAATTGGAGCGCCATCTGACAGGTGTCGCGCTCTGGTACGATGCCGATGCTGCTGGCAGCCTCGGCCCAGGCAAAATCCGTGTTGATAGAGCCGTCCAGGCTTTTGAGCTTGGTCTCAATCGCCTTGATGGCAATACGAGCACGACCGAATTCATTCTCCGAGACGAAGATGCTGACATAGCCGCTCCGAAACTCGAAGCATTGCTTCACAAACGCGTAGTGCGCGTAAGAGCGCTTGAGCACGTTGACCGGGCGGCGCAACTCGCGTTGGCGCTCTTCTTCGGCGCGTTGTGCTTCCGCACGCTTGCGAGCAGCCTCCTCTTCGGCGGCTCGTCGCCGGTCTTCCTCAGCCCGTTGCATTTCTGCGCGGCGAAGCTCCGCCAGGCGAAGCTCATCTGCTCGCCGCAGGTCCGCAATGCGCTGCTCTTCGATGCGGCGCTGCTCCGCCTCGATGCGAGCTCTTTCCGCATCAGCGCGCTGTCGTTCCATTTCGATGCGCTGCGCTTCCAGTTGCGCCGCAACAAGGCGTGCACTGGCTAGAACCGGCCTGAGTGCGGGAAAGCAAGCTTCCATGGCCATTGGCGGGAGGCGCCGGAACTCCTCCAGCACAGGCCGCGCCATCACGTGGCGCGCTTGGCTTAGCCTAGCATCCATACGGCGCGTGAAGCTTGCTAGGACATCCACGTCCGTCTTGGGATTTCGCAGCAGGTCGTCCTGCTCGACCCCGGAGAAATCGCGTCCAGCGTCCTGAACCTCGTGAATTTGCAGCATGTCGGGGCAGCGAACCGGCTTATTAACCGTTACGGTGAGACCGCCTGGAGCATTCATACGAACGCGGGCAGCGCGCGGAAAGTCCGCGAAATACGGCCCATCGACAAAGCTCCGCCCAGTGCCCGCCCCATAGAGCCGATCATGCTCACTGACCAGGAGCAGACCCTCGGCACGACATTGGCTGCCGAAGGCACGTCTCGCGCCCTCACGGATCGCTTCGTCGGTCGCGGCAGTCGTTGTGCCCTGCGAGACGAGAACGCGCGTGGCACACTCGGTTGCGGCCCGCACCGTCGGGGCAAACATGCGCCTATTCTGATCTTGGGCGGCAGCACTACCCGCCGACGCCCACACTACCAACACAACCAGCAGACGCATCACCAGAAACTCCCCGCTTCCAGCTATACGCAAAGGAGAACGCGAATCTAGAGCAGTTTCACCTGTCGTTAACCGCAATCGACTGCGCAGCACTCACCCGATTGCCCATTGGGCCTCCCATGACTCTGTGATACACTGTCATACAGCGAGGAGCCGACCGTGAGTAGTCCTGACCTTTCCGAGCCGATCTCGCTGCGCCTGCCCAGCAGCATCCTCAGCGAGATCGAGGCGATCGCCGCCGCATCCGAGCGCACGCGCAGCTGGGTCATCGTGCGGGCCCTGAAGCGTTACCTCGCGACGGAGGGCGCCGAAATCCTCGCAGCTGTCGAGGGGCGCGCGGCCCTGGCAGACGGCGAAGGCCATGACCTCGACGACGTGATCGGCGAGATCGAACGCATCATCCGCGCGGGCAAAGCGGCGTGAAACGAGTGCTGCTGGCGCCCGCCGCCAGAGCCTTCCTCCTGTCCGAGGCCAGCTATCTCCGCCAGCACAGCCCGCGGGCGGCCAAGCGGTTTCTGGAACGGCTGCGCGAAGCCCGCCGGTCTCTCGGCCGCTTCGACCAGCTCGGTTTCAGCCATGACGCGCTGCCGATCCTCGGTATCCGCCGATTGATCGTCGGCGATTACATCCTCGACTATTTCCTTGGCGAGACGATCATGATCGTCGCCATCCGCCACGGCCGTCAGCGCGACCCGGATCTGGACGACGACCGGGACGAGGATTTCGAGGTTCCTCCTCCGCCGGGCGACGCAGCCGACTGATTTCAGCCGTAACGGTCCGCCCGATGCCCTTCGCGCATCGGGCCGCCGCCGAAATCGCATGACGCCGGGCGCACCGGCCCGCGCATAGTCGCACGATGTCGCAACCGCCCGGCCGTTCGCTGCTGCTCGTCCCGCTGCTCGGGCTGCTCTGGGGCTTCAACTGGCCGGCGGTGCGGATCGCGCTGACCGAGATCGCGCCCTGGACGCTGCGGGCCAGCGGCATGACCTTCGCCGGCTTGTTCCTCGTCGCGGTGGCGCTGGGGCGCGGCGTGCCGCTGGCGGTGCCGCGGGCGCAATGGCTTCGACTGGCGGCCGCCGGGCTGTTATCGATCGCGGCCTTCAACATCCTGCTCGCCTTCGCGCAGTTGGCCGCGCCGACCTCGCGCGCGGCGATCCTGACCTTCACCATGCCGATCTGGGCGACGCTGCTCGCGCGCTTCATCCTGGCCGAGCCGATCGACCGGCGGCGGCTGGTCGGCCTCGGGGTGGGCATCGCGGGGCTCGCCTGCCTCGGCCTGCCGCTGATCGCCGGAGGCGGCCTCTCCTTCGGCCTGCTGCTGGCGCTGGTCGCGAGCGTCAGCTGGGCGCTGGGCACCATCGTCAGCAAGCGCTGGCCGGTGAGCGCGCCGGCGCTGACCATCGCCGCCTGGCAGCTCCTGATCGGCGGGGCGACTGGGGGGCTCGGCATGCTCGTCTTCGAGGGCGTGCCGGTGCCCAAGATGCTGGAGGCGCGGACGGTGGCGGCGCTCGCCTTCCACATCCTCGGTGCGCAGGCGCTGGCCTATGTGCTCTGGTTCACGGTGATCGTCAGGCTGCCGGCCGGCATCGCGAGCCTGGGCACGCTGATGGTGCCGGCGGTGGGCGTGCTCGGTTCGGTGCTGCTGCTCGGCGAGCGCCCGACACCGAGCGACTGGCTCGGCCTCGCGCTGGTGATCGCGGCGTCAGGCTCGATCCTGATCCCGGGACGGGCGAAGGCGGGGGGCGTCGCCGAAGCCGGCTGAGCCGCGGAGCCGCCGTCTGCCGCGGGGATAAGCGGCCCATCTTGTCCCCGGTAGGCTCCGCGTGCCTGATCTTCGCATCCGTCGCGGAGGTCAGACGCACGGATGCCCCTTCCCTATCCAGATCACTGGCGTTCCCGAAGCGCCGCGCTGCAGCGCAGGCGGCTTGCGAGCCAGATCGCCGGCGACCGGATGATGCGGGCGCTGGCGCGGCTGCAGGCGCTCGTCGAGAAGGCCGGCTTCCGCGAGGATCAGCCGCGCATCCCCGGCGGCAATGGCCGCGAAAGCGGACGGTGGCGGTATGTCGAGGGCTATGCGCAGGGCCGGCAGCCAGGCATCGGCGACAATGGCGGGCCGTCGCTCGACCCGCCCGACCCTCCGAAAGAACCGCCCAGGGACAAGGTCTCGAAGACCCAGGCCGCCAAGGCACTGGCTAGGCAGATCGCATTCGCAGCGGCCCGGCGAGCGGGCCCGATCGGCGCGGTCATCACCGTCCTCGAGGCGGGCCACTGGCGGTACTCCGAATGGCCGTCGATCCGGTCCTATCAGGATCCGCCCCAATCACTGGCCGAACTCCAGCAGCAGGCGGGGCAACGGCGGCCGGGTTATGACGACCATCACATCGTCGAGCAAGGTGCGGGAGTGCGTGAAGGCTTTCCGCGCTCGATGCTCGACGGCCCCGACAACGTTGTCAGCGTACCCCGCTACAAGCATCATGAGATCACGGGGTGGTACACCAAGCCAAATCCCGATTTCGGCATGCAGTCGCCGCGCGCTTACCTTCGTGGCCGCGACTGGGCAGAGCATGTCCGCGTCGGCCATGAGGCCCTGCGTCAATTCGGAGTTCTCAAATGAAGCGCGATGAGGATTTGGGGGCGCTGTCCAGTGAGGAGATCGTCAAGCGCTTCGAGCAGCTCTGCATCGAGCAGTACGACGCCATGGATCGCGAAGAACGAGGGCGGGTCAACCGCCTCGTCTGGCGCATTCATGCCTTGGAAATGGAACTGAAATCGCGCCCTGGTGATCAACGCCGCCTTCTTCGGCGCTTCTTCGGCCACTCGAACATGCAGGTTCGGCTCTCAGCAGCACACGCCAATCTCGCGATCGACTACCCGGCTGCCCGTCGCGAGATTCAGGATATCGCCGACTCCAAATGGGGTCCGCAATGCGGAGACGCTGGCATGACCCTCATCAATCTGGACAACGGGATCTATCGGCCGACCTGAACCGAAGGGAGAATTCGATGAGGCGCAGCACAAGGTTAAGCTGCTTGCCGGACAGCGAACTCCTCGCCCGCTTCGAGAAGCTGTGCGTCGAACAGTACAACGCTCTCGATCGCCAGGAGTACGCGGCTTTCAATCGACGATACGATCGGATCCAGGCGATCGAAGACGAGCTGAAGTCGCGTCCCGGGGATCAGCGCCGCATCCTCCTCCAGCTCTTCGGTCATCCGAACATGCAGGTCCGTTTGACGGCTGCACGTGCCACCCTTGCCGTCGATTATCTCGCCGCCCGTCGCGAGATACAGGAGATCGCCGCCTCCAAATGGGGTCCGCAATGCGGAGATGCCGGCATGACCCTGATCAATCTGGACAACGGGATCTATCGACCGACCTGAGCCGCCCCCTCACCGCCTCCCGAACAGCCGCTCGATGTCGGCGAGCTTGAGTTCGACATAGGTCGGGCGGCCATGGTTGCACTGGCCCGAATTGGGCGTGACCTCCATTTCGCGCAGCAGCGCGTCCATCTCCTCGGGGCGGAGCCGACGGCCGGCGCGGACGGAATTGTGGCAGGCCATCGTCGCCAGAACATGGTCGAGGCGTCGCTCCAGAGAACCGGCGGTTCCATGCTCGGCCAGCGCGTCGGCAACGTCGCGGACGAGCTTCTGGAGGTTGCCGCCGGCGAGCTGCTGGGGCGCCTCACGGACCAGCACCGCGCCCGGACCGAAGGGCTCCAGCCTCAAGCCGAGCGTCGCGAGATCGTCCGAAGCCGCGTTCAGCCGGTCGGCGTCGACGGGGTCGAGTTCGACCACCTCGGGCAGGAGCAGAGGCTGCGTGGCGATCCCGCTGCGGGCGCGCTCGGCCTTGAGGCGCTCATAGACGAGACGCTCATGGGCGGCGTGCTGGTCGACGATGACGACGCCCTCGCGCGTCTGGGCGACGATATAGGTTTCGTGGAGCTGGGCGCGAGCCGCGCCAAGCGGCCGGTCGAGCGCATCCGGCGCGGGCTCCGCGAGATGGGCGCGGGCGTCGGCCGAGGCGACCTCGAAGCCGGCGAAACCCTGCTGCGGGCGGGCGTCGAAGCCGGTCGCGGGCGCGTTCCAGGCGGGCGTGTCCGGCAGGGTTGGGCGCAAAGGCGAGGTGCTGTTGCCGGTGCCAGCGAAAACCGCGCGGAAGGCCTCCAGCGTGCGGGCGCCGCCGGTCGTGGTGGCGCGGTGGCCCGCCTCCGCCAATGCCGCCTTCAGCCCGGAGACGACGAGGCCGCGGACCAGTTGCGGATCGCGGAAGCGGACCTCGCTCTTGGCCGGATGGACGTTGACGTCAACGGCGCGCGGATCGCAGGCGACGTCGAGGAAGAGCACGGGGTGGCGGTCGGAGGGCACGACGTCGGCATAGGCGCCGCGCACGGCCGAGAGCAGCAGCTTGTCGCGCACCGGCCGGCCATTGACGGCCAGATGCACGCCGGCCGAGGTGCCGCGGTGAAAGGTCGGCAACCCGGCGAAGCCGGTGACGTGGACGCCCTCGCGCGCGGCGTCGAGCCGGAGCGCATTCTCGGGGAAATCGCGGCCGAGCGCACGGCCTAGACGGCGCAACTGCCCCTCCTCGCCAAGCGCTTCCGCCGGCCAGTCGAAGGGCGAGACGTGCTCGCCCTCGAGCGAAAACCGGATCGCCGGATGGGCGATGGCGAGGCGCCGCAGCATCTCCGAGACGGCCTGCGCCTCGGCCCGGTCGCTCTTGAGGAATTTCAGACGGGCGGGGGTGAAGGCAAAGAGATCGCTGACCTCGATGCGGGTGCCGATGGCTGCCGCGACGGGACGGACCACGCCCTTCTCGCCGGCCTCGACCACGAGGGCGACGCCCTGGGGGGCATCGTGGCGGCGGGTGGCGATGGAGAGCCGCGCGACCGAGCCGATCGAGGGCAGCGCCTCGCCGCGGAAACCGAGCGACTGGATCGCGAAGAGGTCGCCATCGGGAAGCTTCGAGGTGGCGTGGCGCTCGACGGCGAGCGCGAGATCCTCGGGCGTCATGCCCGCGCCGTCGTCGACGACGCGGATGAGCTCGCGCCCGCCCGCCGCGATGGTGACGGCGATGGCGCGCGCGCCGGCGTCGATGGCGTTCTCGACCAGTTCCTTTACCGCAGCAGCCGGCCGCTCGATCACCTCGCCGGCGGCGATGCGGTCGACCAGAACGGGATCGAGGCGGCGGACGGGCATGCGGGTTCCGGGGCGGTGGGCAGCGCGGCGAATCGGGGGGCCGCGTTGCGGCAGGATAGTGGATGGGGACGAGTCGTGCCCAAATCGGATTCGCCAGCCCCAAATGAACGGGCGCGGGGAACCCCTCCCCCTTGTGGGGAGGGGCAGGGGTGGGGGTCGGGCCGCTCGGTCAGCGGTCACCAAGCGGAACCACCCCCATCCCCATACCCTTCCCCACAAGGGGGGAAGGGAGGAGCGCTACTGGGCCGGCCTCGTCTGCGAACTCACACCAGATCGACCGGCCGGCCCACTGCCTGGACCAGCAGGCGCGGGTCGCCGAAGAGGCGCTCTGCCACGCGCTTGACGTCGGCCAGCGTCACCGCGGCGAAGAGGCTGTTGCGTTCGCTGAGGAACTCCGGCTCGAAGCCATTGACGGCGAGGCCGAGCAGTTCCGAGGCGATCTTCGGCGAGGTGTCGAAGCGCAGCGGATAGGAGCCGATGATGTAACGCTTGGCCTCCGCGACCTCGTGCTCGCTCGGCCCCTCATTGGCCAGCTTGGCCATCTCCTCGCGGATCACGCTCATGGACTCGGCGGCGCGCTCGTTCTTGGTCGCGGTCCCGCCGACCAGCATGGCGCCCTGGCGCAGCGGCATCAGGCTGGACGAGACGCCGTACGCAAGGCCGCGCTTCTCGCGCACCTCCATGAAGAGCCGCGAGGTGAAGGCCGAGCCGCCGAGGATGTGGTTGAGCACGCTGCCGGCGATGAAATCGGGATCGTGCCGCATCAGGCCGGGGCCGACGAAGCGCAGCACGGTCTGCGGCACGTCGAGATCGATGGTGTGGGTCTGGCCGAGACCCTGGATCGGCAGGGCCTCGCCGGGCTGCGCACGCGGCAGCCCTTGCGGCAGCGCGCGGAAGATCTGGTCGAGCCGGCTTGCGAGTTCGTCTGCGGTGATGTCGCCGACGACGACCACCTTGAGCCCGGCGCGAGCGAGCAGATCGCGCGAAAGCCCCTTCAGCGCCTGGGCCTCGAGACGCGAGACGCTGTCGACGTCGCCCTTCTCGGGCCGGCCATAGGGGTGGCCGGGGAAGGCGGCAGCGTAGAGCGCGTTGCGGCAGAGGGATTCGGGGTTCTGGGCCTGGCGCTGCAGCCCGGAAATGACCTGACCCTTGACCCGCTCGACGGCGTCGGCATCGAAGCGCGGGGCGTTCAGGGACAGCGCCAGCAGCTCGAAGGCGGTGTCGCGGTGGCTCGACAGCGTCTGGAGATGGCCGTGGAAGTCGTCTCGGCGCGCATCGAAGCCGAGGCTGATGGCGTGGTCGGCGAGCCGGCCCTGGAAGGCCTCGGCGTCGAGATCGCCCGCGCCCTCGTCGAGCAGGCCGGAGACGAGATAGGCGCTGCCGGCGGCGTTCTCGGGATCGCGCGTCGCGCCGCCGTCGAAGGCGAAGTCGACCGCGATCAGCGGCAGGCTGTGTTCCTCGACCAGCCAGGCCTCGACGCCGGCGGGCGAGCGGACCTTCTGGACCGGGACCGAGGGGCCGGCGAGGCTGGTGGCGGCAGCGGGAATCGGAGCGTTCATGTCATGTCCTGGCTCGGGCCGGAACGCGGCCCCGTGCGGAAGGAGGACGGATCAGGCGGAGGGCAGGAGCAGGCCGGTGACGCCACGGTCGGGCCGCAGATAGCGTCGCGCCGCCTCGACGACCGCCTCGCGCGGGACGGCCTCGATGCGCGCCGGCCAGGCCAGCACGTCCTCCACCGTCTCGCCGACGGCCAGCGACGCGCCGAAGATGCGGGCGAGCGAGGACTGGCTGTCGCGGGCGAAGATCGTCTCGGCGACGAGGCGGGTGCGGGCGCGGGCGAGTTCGAGTTCGCTCGGCCCCTCGCTGAGGAAGGCCGCGAGCGCGGCATCGAGGCCGGCTTCCAGCGCCGCCATCTCGACGCCCGGCCGCGGGCTGACCGAGAGCTGGAAGGCGGCGCGGTCGACCATCGACCCCATGAAGTAGGCGCTGGCGCCGGAGGCCAGATCGGCCTCGACGCAGAGGCGGCGATAGAGCCGCGAGGTGGTGCCGCCGCCGAGGATCTCGGCCAGGAGCTCGAGCGCGAAGACCTCGCCGGCGTCGCCGCTGAGATAGGTCGGCGTCAGCCAGCCGCGCCGCAGCGAGGGCTGGCGCACGCGCGGGTCGCTCAGCGAGACGCGTCGCGCCGCACGCGGATCGGGCTCCGCCGGGCGCTTGCGGACCGGGGCCTCGCCGCGGGCGGGAATGGCGCCATAGGTCTCTTCGGCAAGGCGGCGGACCGTGTCGGCGTCGGTGTCGCCGGCGACGACGAGGATCGCGTTCTCCGGCGTGTAGAAGCGCTGGTAATAGGCGAAGGCGTCGTCCCGGTTCAGGCCCTCGATCTCGTGCTCCCAGCCGATGATCGGCGTGCCATAGGGGTGGTGGACGAAGAGCGCGGCCGAGAACTCCTCGCCGAGCTGGGCGGCGGGGTCGGCATCGACGCGCATCTTGCGCTCTTCCAGCACGACGTCGCGCTCGGGCCCGACGACGCTCTCGTCGAAGGCCAGCCCGGTCATCCGGTCGGCCTCGTAATCCATCATCGCGCGGAGATGCTCCTTCGGCACGCGCTGGAAATAGGCGGTGTAGTCGAAGGAGGTGAAGGCGTTCTCCTGGCCGCCGAGCCCGGCGACGATCTTGGAGAACTCACCCGCCGGCCATTTCGCCGTGCCCTTGAACATCAGGTGCTCGAGGAAATGGGCGATGCCGGACTTGCCGGCCGGATCGTCGGCCGAGCCGTTGCGGTACCAGACCATATGGGTGACGACGGGGGCGCGCCGGTCCGGCACCACCACGACGTCGAGACCATTGGCCAGGCGGAACGATTCCACCGGCTGGGCGGCCTTCAGCGGCTGCGCATGCATGTTCACCCGGGCCATCTCCATGATGCAGCGCGCATCGGCGCCGCGTGCAGCGGTCAATGAGGCGGCGCGGCCGTCAACCGGCGCCCCCCCTCTTCCGGCACTTAGGCGCTGAAGGCGCGGAACGCCAGTGCGCAGGCGCAGTCCCAAAGCCGCAGCGTCGCGCGCTCACGGCTTCGGCATCGCGCCTCACTGCATCGGGATCTGGCCGGTGAGGAATTCGCGCTGGCCGACCGCCTGACGATCCTCGACCGGGCCGCCCTGGCCGGGGCCGAGCGGCGCCGAACCGACGGGGCGGCGATAGCCGACCG
The DNA here is from genome assembly GCF_001713455.1 of Bosea sp. RAC05. Lineage (NCBI taxonomy): Bacteria > Pseudomonadati > Pseudomonadota > Alphaproteobacteria > Hyphomicrobiales > Alloboseaceae > Allobosea > Allobosea sp. RAC05. The sequence continues at coordinate 1,592,992 of NZ_CP016464.1, read as the reverse complement.
GTGGCTCGGCCAGCGTGCGGCGCGGCGGCTCTGAGCCATAGGTGAGCTGGTCGAGCGCGGTCTGGTTCTGGCGGCTGGCGAGTTCGCGGCCGACCCGGATCGGCGCGATCTGGTTGTTGTAGTTGTTGTGGTCCTCGGCGATCACCGGGCGGCCGGCATCGCGGGTCGTGCGGCCGCGGCGCAGCTCTTCCTGGCTCAGCATCGGGTTGTTACGCCAGTTCGGGTTGAACACCGGAACGCGCGAGGCCTCCGCCTCGGCGCGGCGGGCGGCGACGTCGGGATCATTGGGCCAGGCGGCATTGCGGGTGCTCGCCGGCGCCTGCGGGCGCGGCAGGGTCGAATTCGGGGGCACGACCAGCGGCGGGCGCTGGCGGTACTCGATGTCGTCGCCCGGACGGCCGCCGATGACGCCTTCCATCAGGTTCTTGAAGAGCATGCCTTCCTGGGCCAGCGCCGGCTGGGCCGCCAGAACGAGGCCTCCGGCCAGCAGCAAATGCGTCACGCGGATGCGATGCGCCATGTCAAACCTCCCTCGGGGATATTGCTTCCCCGTATCAAACCGCAAACGAACGGCAAAACGATGGCGGGGCCGGGTTCAGGCCGCATTTTCGGCCGCCGGCCGGAAGGACTCATACAGCAGCCCGACCACCCCGACAACGATGGCGGCATCGGCGACGTTGAAGATGTACCAGCTGAAGCTGCCCCAGTGCAGGTGGACGAAGTCCACGACCGCCCCATAGACCGCGCGATCGAGCCCGTTGCCGAGCGCCCCGCCGACGATGAGGGCGAGGCTGGCGACCGTCAGCGGCCGCGGCTCGCGCCACATCCAGCGGCCGAGCCAGATGGCGGCTGCGATCGAGATGACGACGAGCCCCCAGCGGCCGATGTCGCTGTGCTGCTGGAACAGCCCGTAGGAAATGCCGCGGTTCCAGGCCAGTACGATGTCCATGAAGGGCAGGACGGCAAACGGGCCGGTCTCGGCCAGGCGCAGGCCGAAGAGCAGCCAGAGCTTCAGCGCCTGGTCGACGACGAAGACGACCAGGACGATGGCGAGACCGAGGCGGCGAACCGGCGTCACGCGGCGCCCCGGCCGAGTTCGCGCAGCGCCTTCGCGTCGCGCGGGGTAACCGTCGGATAGGCCGGATCGGCGGTCGCGGGGTCGAAATAGCGCCAGGAGCGCGCGCATTTGACGCCGTCGGCGCGGTGCGGGACCACCGCGACGCCCGGCACCTCGGGCAGTCGGACGGCATCAGTGGGGCCCTCCCCGCTCTCGACGCGGATGGCGGAGGTGATGCTGATCTCGGCGAGATCGGCCCCCGACAGCGCGGCGAGCAGGTCCGGATCGGAGACGAAGACCTGCGGGGCGGCTTCGAGCGAGGAGCCCAAACGCTTGGCCGCACGCTCCAGCTCGAGTGCGCCGGTGACGACGCGGCGGACCTTGCGGATCTTGCCCCAGCGCTCGGCGAGCTCGGAATCGAGCCAGGCGGCCGGGGCCTGCGCGAAGAGCTCGAGATGGACCGAGCCGTCGAGCGTCTTCTGCTCGGGATAACGCTCCAGCCAGGCTTCCTCGGCGGTGAAGACCAGGATCGGCGCGAGCCAGGTCGTCAGGCAGCGGAAGAGATGGTCGACGACGGTCAGCGCGCTCTTGCGGACATGGCTCGACAGCGGATCGCAATAGAGCACGTCCTTGCGGACGTCGAAATAGAAGGCCGAGAGCTCGGTGTTCATGAACTGCGAGAGCAGCGTCACGACCTTCTTGTAGTCGTAGGTGCGGTAGGCCTCCTCGACCTGCGGGCCGATCTCGGCCAGCCGGTGCAGCATCAGCCGCTCCAGTTCCGGCATGGTCTGGATCTCGGCGACGCGGATGTCCTCGCTGAAATGGGCGAGCGTGCCGAGCATCCAGCGCATCGTGTTGCGCAGCTTGCGATAGGTCTCGACGAAGGTCTTGAGGATCTCCTTGCCGATGCGCAGATCGTCGGAATAGTCGGCGGCCGCGACCCAGAGGCGCAAGATGTCGGCGCCTGAGTCCTTGATGATGTCCTGGGGCGCGGTGACGTTGCCCTTGGACTTCGACATCTTCTCGCCCTTCTCGTCGAGGCAGAAGCCGTGCGTCAGCACGATGTCGTAGGGCGCGCGGCCGCGCGTGCCGCAGCTTTCGAGCAGCGAGGAATGGAACCAGCCGCGATGCTGGTCCGAGCCCTCGAGATACATCACCCGGTCATTGCCGCCGTCGCCGCGACGGCGGGCGCGCAGATCGGCGCGCTTCTCCAGGGTGAAGGCATGGGTCGAGCCTGAATCGAACCAGACGTCGAGCACGTCGGTGACGCGCTCGTAGCGCGCCGGGTCATAGCCGAAGGGCTTCAGGAAGCGGGCGCCGTCGGTGTCGGTGAACCAGGCGTCCGCCCCTTCAGCCTCGAAAGCCTCGGCGATGGCGGCGTTCACCTTCGCGTCGACCAGGATCTCCTTGCTCTCCTTCGCGACGAAGACCGTGATCGGCACGCCCCAGGCGCGCTGGCGCGAGACCACCCAGTCCGGGCGGTTGGCGATCATGCCGTTGATGCGGTTCTCGCCGGCGGCGGGGACCCATTGCGTGTCCTTGATCGCGCCGAGCGCGACCTCGCGCAGGGTGCGGTTGCCCAGCGTGTCGACGCCCTTGTCCATGGCGATGAACCATTGCGGCGTGTTGCGGAAGATGACCGGCTTCTTCGAGCGCCAGCTATGGGGATACTGGTGCTTGAGCCGGCCGCGGGCGACGAGGTTGCCGGACGCCGCGAGCGCCTTGATGACGACCTCGTTGGCGTTGCCCTTCTCGCCCTTGTCGGTGATGACCTGCGCGCCCTCGAAACCCGGCGCGTCCTTGGTGAAGCGGCCATCGGCATCGACGGTGTAGGGGATGCGGGTGTCTATACGGGCCGAAGCGACTATCGGCGCTTCAAGACGCTGTTTGTTTGACATCCATACATCGAAGTCTTCTCGACCGTGGCCCGGCGCGGTGTGCACGAAACCAGTCCCGGCGTCATCCGTAACGTGATCGCCGTTGAGCAAGGGCACTTTGAACGTATAGCCCCCAGCAAGGCCTGCCAGCGGATGCGCGCAACGAATCGTCTCAAGCTCCGCCGCTCCTACATCGCGGAGGCGCTTTAGTTCCTGAACTTTGGTCGCCTTGGCAAAGTCATTCGCCAGACGGTCTGCGATGATGAATACGTCACCTTGCTTGGCCCAGTTGCCCTCGGGCGCAGCGATCACCTGAAACACGCCATACTGGATGCGATGCGAATAGGAAATCGCCCTATTGCCGGGAATCGTCCAAGGCGTGGTTGTCCAGATGACGATACGCGCTGTCAAAAGATCAACCGATGACAGCTCGGCCTCAACCTGTCCGGGCACAAACTGGCGACCGAATTCCAAGCCGCGCTGCTCATAAACGAGCGGCACAGACGCCGGGTTCTGATCGTTGTAGCTAAGTATCGGAAACGCCACGAACACCGTGTCGCTCGTGTGCTCCTCGTACTCGACCTCGGCCTCGGCGAGCGCGGTCTTCTCGACCACCGACCACATCACCGGCTTGGAGCCGCGATAGAGCTGGCCGGTCTCTGCGAATTTCATGATCTCGCGGGCGATCTGCGCCTCGGCCGGGTAAGCCATGGTCAGGTAGGGATCGTCCCAGTCGCCCTCGACGCCGAGCCGCTTGAACTCCTCGCGCTGGACCGAGACCCAGTGCTCGGCGAAGGTGCGGCATTCCTTGCGGAACTCGACGACATCGACGTCGTCCTTGTTCAGCCCCTTGGCGCGGTACTGCTCCTCGATCTTCCACTCGATCGGCAGGCCGTGGCAGTCCCAGCCCGGGACGTAGTTGGAATCGAAGCCCAGCATCTGCTGCGAGCGCGTGACGAGGTCCTTCAGGACCTTGTTGAGCGCATGGCCGATATGGATGTTGCCGTTGGCGTAGGGCGGGCCGTCATGCAGGACGAAGCGGTCGCGGCCTTTGCCGGCCTCGCGCAGCTTGCGGTAGAGGTCCATCTTCGCCCAGCGGGCGAGCAGTTCAGGCTCGCGCTGCGGCAGGCCGGCCCGCATCGGAAACTCGGTCTGGGGCAGGAACAGGGTCTGGGAATAATCGGTCGCGTCGGTCTTGTCGGCGGTCTTGTCGGTCATGGTCCGGCTCGGGCAAGGCGGGCTGGCCTGCCATCATCGTCTGGCGTGGCGCTGTCCGCGGTGAAACTGAATAGAAAAGCGACGGTCACCCGGCTTGCGCGAGCGCCCGCGCCTAGCGCGGGGCGGCAGCCGGGCCCGTAATTCGCCGGAGCGGAATGAGGGGCCTATCGCAGAATGAGCTCATGACCGGCTTCTAGATCAAAATGGCTTGCGCAGGAACCTCTTCGTCATCCTCGCCGACGCGAAGCGGGGCGCCGGGCTGACGATGCATTGCCGATGGCGGTCGCGCTCTCGCAAAGCCCCCTTACGGACGGAAGGGCGGCGTCCTGGCGAGGATGTCGCGCGCACGGGCGCTGTCTTCGTCCATCTGGGTGATCAGGGCTGGAAGCGAGTCGAACTTCGCCTCGCCGCGCAGCCAGGAGACGAAGGCGACGTCGACCTGCTGGCCGTAGAGATCGCCGCTGAAATCAAACACGAAGGTTTCCAGCCGCGGCGCGCCGTCGTCGAAGGTCGGGCGGCTACCGAAGCTGGCGACGCCGTCATGCCAGATGCCGTCGATCTTCATGCGCACGGCATAGATGCCGTATTTCAGCCGGCAGTCGCGGGGCAGATGCAGGTTGGCGGTGGGGTAGCCGAGCTCGCGGCCGCGCTTGTCGCCATGCGCCACCACGCCGCGCACGAACCAGGGCCGGCCGATCATCGCCGCGGCGCGGGCGACGTCGCCCTGCTCCAGCGCGGTGCGGATCAGCGTCGACGACACCGCCTCGCCCGCCCAGGCGAAGGGCGGCACGACGATGACGGGGATGCCCTCCTTCTCGCAGCGCTCCCGCAGCATCTCGGGCGAGCCGGCCCGGCCCTGGCCGAAATGGAAATCATAACCGCAGACGAGGCCGGCGGCGCCGAGCCGCCCGAGCAGGAGATCGTCGATGAAGGCCTCGGCCCGGATCGCGGCGATGTCGCGGTTGAACGGCAGCACGAAGGTGAGCGGCAGGCCGAGCCCGCCCAGCAGTTCCGCCTTCACGCTCGGCGAGGTCAGGCGGAAGACCGGTTCCTCGGGCCGGAAGACGCTGCGCGGATGGGGCTCGAAGGTCAGGGCCGCCGGCCGCCGGCCCCGTTGCCGCGCCAGCTCCACCGCCTCGCGCGCCAGCTCGGCATGGCCGCGATGGACGCCGTCGAAATTGCCGAGCACCAGCACGGCGCCGCGCAGGGCCGCGGGGACGGGCTTGGCGGGGTCGATCACGAAACTGGACGAGGCTTCGGCGGAATCGGTCATCAGGTCGGCCATCCGGGCAGCCGGCACGCGCCGGTCCGGCCCGTCATTGGCCAGCGGCGGCGAGGCGTCAAGCCGGCCGCATCGCTGCGGGGCAGGCCGATGCGGGCAGAGCTGCCGGGGGCCGGCTCAGTCTCGCGGGCGGGCCGGCGGCAGGGCGACCCAGGCCTCACCCTCGAGCACGGCCTTGCCGTCGACGAGGCATTCGCAGAACAGCCGCGCGCGGCGACGCTCCGCCACCAGTTCCATCACCTCGACCCGGGCCGTGACGACGTCGCCGATCTTGACGGGGGCGAGGAAGGTCAGCGTCTGCGAGAGATAGACCGCCCCCGGCCCCGGCAGCCGCGTGCCGAGCAGGGCCGAGACCAGGCTCGCGGTCAGCATGCCATGGGCGATGCGCTGGCCGAACTTGGTGTTGGCGGCGTAGCGGTCGCAGAGATGGATCGGGTTGGCGTCGCCCGAGAGGTCGGCGAAGAGCGAGATGTCGCGCTCCATCACCGTCCGCATGAGGCTCTGGCTCATGCCGATGGTCAGGTCCTCGAAGGCGTGGACGGTATAGAGGGCGCTCTTCATCGGTGCGGATGCCTCGGCCCGGTCGCGGAGGCGGGGCGTGCCGCCGGACCGATCTGTGCTGCACCGCAACCTCTCACAGCAGCGGAAAGCCGACCATTGGACTTTCGTGGCTGGTGGCAAAAGCCCGGTGACCAAGGGTCACTCCGGCATTGGATTAACGGCTTTGAAACAAGGCCGCGCTAACGCTGGGTCCACTGACTGCCGCCGCGCTTGCAGCGGCCCGGCGCGGCATGATCCGCGCCGTCACCGTTTGCTTGGAGCACCGCAATGGCTCTAGACCCGTCCATGCCCATTCTGGTGGTCGATGACTACCAGACGATGGTTCGGATCATCCGCAACCTCTTGAAACAGCTCGGCTTCGAGAATGTCGATGATGCGTCCGACGGGCAGGCCGCGATCGCCAAGATGCGGGACAAGCGCTACGGGCTCGTGATCTCCGACTGGAACATGGAGCCGATGACCGGCTTCGAGCTGCTGCAGCGGGTGCGCGAGGAAGACGCGCTGGCCTCGACCCCCTTCATCATGGTGACGGCGGAGTCGCGCACCGAGAACGTCATCGCCGCCAAGAAGGCGGGCGTGAACAACTACATCGTCAAGCCGTTCAACGCACAGACGCTGCGCTCGAAGATCGAGTCCGTCTGCACCGGCTGAGGCAGCCGACGCCTCACCAGACCAGATGCGGCAGCGCGTAGGCCGGGCGGTGGCTCTGCCGCCCGAACCAGCCGTGGCGCTCATCCCAGGACGCCTCCATCAGATCCTGCGCGTGGATGCCGGCCAGCACCATGATGCCGGTGATGCCGAAGGCCTCCGCGCCGGCGATGTCGGTGCGGATCGCATCGCCGATGCCGCAGATCCGCTCGCGCGGAATCGACCGGCCGAGTCGGGCCTCGGCCAGCGCCAGCGCGGCGGCGTAGATCGGCGCATGCGGCTTGCCGGCATAGATCGCCCGGCCGCCGATCTCCTCATAGGCGAGCGCGACCGAGCCGGCGCAGGGTATGATCCTGCCGCCGCGCTCGACGACGAGGTCGGGATTGGCGCAGATCATCTCGAGGCCGCGGGCGGCGAAGCCGGCGAGCAGCCCGGCATAGGTCGCAGCCGTATCGGTCTCGTCGTCGAGGAGCCCGGTGCAGAGGACATACTCCGCCGCCTCCGGCGCGACCTCGGGCGCGTCGAGCCCCGCGACCAGCGGCCGGTCCCGCTCCGGCCCGAGCCTGAACATGGGACGGCCGGCCCGCGCCGCGATCAGGCCGCGGCAGACATCGCCGGAGGTGACGATCGCGTCCCAGGCCGAGCGTGGCACGCCGAAACCGTCCAGCTGCTGCTCGATCACGGCGGCCGGGCGCGGCGCATTGGTCACCAGGACCACGACGATCCCGCGCTCGCGCATCGCGACCAGCGCGGCCACCGCCTCGCGAAAGGCGGCGACGCCGTTGTGCACCACGCCCCAGACATCGCAGAGGCAGAGATCGAAACGATCCGCGATCCGGGAAAAGCCCGGCAGCTCGAGCGTCGCGGCGGTCTGGGTCGGCGGCACGTCGGGTCACTCCCTGTCAGAGCGGCTGCTCTACAGCATCGCCGCGTGGCCCGCACCCCGGGGCAGCGGGATAGGTGCCTCTCGAATTCGGGAGAGCGCCTGGTCTGGCCGGCCTATCAGGCGGTCGCGCGGCGCAGGACGGAGCGGAAGGACTGGCGCTCCGGCGGCGCCTCCGGAGGCGGCGCCGGCGCGGGTGCGGGATAGCCGACCACCTCCGCCGTCCGCGCCTCGGCAACGGCCACGGGCGGCGGCTCGGGAGCGGCGGAGGCCGGCGCCGGCTCCGCGAAGACGTCCGGCTTCACCGGCCGGGGCGGCGAGAAGACCAGGCCCTGCCCCATGGTGACGCCGAGATCGATCATGTCCGCCACCGTCGGGTCGTCCGCGACCTGGTCTGCGATCAGCACCACCGAGGCGCGCGCCAGCAGCGCGGCGAGATCGGAGGGGGCGATGTCGGCCGTCTGGTTGTCGGCCTGCTCCATCAGCAGCGCCGCCGGCGCCTTCACGAAGCGGATGCCGCGATCGAAGAGCGCGACGGGATCGACCCTCAGATCAGCCAGTTCATCGAGCGCGAAGCGCACGCCATTGGCCGACATCGCGCCGAGCAGGCCGAGGCTGGTCGGATCGAGCCCGCGGAAGACCTTCTGCGGCATCTCGACGACGAGATGGCCGGTGTGCTCCCGGTATTTGTCGAGGATGCGCGACAGCGTCGCCAGCGCCTTCGAGGAGTTCCAGGTCGCCGTGCTGAAGTTGCAGGAGACGAAGAGTTCGCCGGGCTTGGAGCCGAGATGGCGGGCGATGGCCAGCGCCCGCGTCAGCACCAGCGCATCGAGCGTGGGCCCAAAGCCGCGCTCCTCGATGACCGGAATGAATTCATGCGGGAGCAGCAGCGTGTTCTCGTCGAGCCGCAGGCGCACCAGCGCCTCGTAGCCGCGGGTGCGGCGCTGCGGCAGCTGCACGATCGGCTGCAGATGGACCTCGACCCGTCCCTCCGAGAGCGCCGTGCTGATGACCGAGGCCTGTTCGGCGGCGGCGTGCTCCTCGGCCTGCCGCGCCGCTTCGGCGCGTTCGGCGGCGAGCACCCGCAGGCGCTCCTGGCGGGCGGCTTCCGGATCGACGACCACCGGCGGCGCGGCCACGGCGTGAAGCTCCGGCGCGGCCGCGGGCATTGCGCGCGACTGCAACGTCGCCAGGGTCGTGTCGTGATCGGCGAGCGTCGTCGCGACCTGGTGGATGAGATCGCCGAGCAGACCGACCTCCGCGGTCAATTCGTTGATCGCGGCCCGGGCGGGCGCGGCATCGGCATCGCGCATCGGCATCTGCTCGACGCGCTTCGACAGGGCGTCGAGCCGGATCGCATTGGTGGCGAGGCGGACCTTCACTTCGCCGACAGCCGCCAGGACCTGCTCCCGCTGCGCGAGCGACCGCCGCTCGGACAGCCAGATCGAGCCCATCGCGCCGGCGCCGACCAGCACGAGACCGAGCGCGGCTCCCAGCGGAGCCGGCCACAGCAGCGTCAAGACCGCGCCCGCGGCCAGCCCGGTGACGGCACTGGCGAGGGGATGAAGAGCGTTCGGTCGGAAACGGGCCAAGGCAGCGATCGCGCAAGGGGTTGGTCGGGACAGACGGCGAATCACACCACTGCCACAACACTACCTTTCAACCCGCCTGCAAGCGAGCTTCAGCCTGTTTCGGCGAACTCACGGGCCGTTTGCGACCCATCGAACGCCGGGCCGGCCGTCTCAATGCCCGACGATGCCGATGTCCTTCACGATCCGGTCGGCCACCTCGGCCCCGAAGCCGCGGCGCGTCAGCCAGAGGCGCGGCTGCGAATGGAACATCGGGAACAGCTCGCACAGGGTCGCGATCGCCTGGACCCGCTCCTCCTCGTTGCCGGTGTGGACGGCCCGGATGGCGCGGCCGAGCAGGGCGAAGGGGTTCGAGCCGCCACCGAGAAACTCGCCATGCGCGCGCGACACCTGGCGCGCGCCGAGCAGATGGGCGCCCAGAAGCGCGAAGAAATCATAGGATGGCGGGCGGCCGGCGCTCAGCGCGATCGCCTTCTCCATCAGGGGCAACCCCTCGGCCGGGCGGTTGAGCTGGATGTAGCGGGCGCCGAGCGTCGCCATGATGTCGGGGTCATAGGGGTTGCGGGCCATGGCGACGAGCCCGGCCTTGAGCGCCTCGTCGATGGCGCCGCGCTTGAACAGCACCGACATCAGCGACAGCTGCGCCCGCGCGCTCGAGGGCGCCAGCCGGACGGCGGTGAGCGCGGCGGTGAGCGCCCGTTCCAGAGGCTCCGGCTGCGGATTGAAGCCGAAACCGTGCTCGAAGGTATAGAGCAAGGCGAGCTGGGCCCACGCTGGATAGAAGGTCGGATCGCGCGCGACGAGGTCCTCCAGGCAGCGCCGCGCCGACAGATGCGCCTCCGGCAGCATGGTCCGGCGCACGTCGATGGCCTCGTAGACGCAGCGGGTCGGCTCGGCCGCTCCATATTGCCGGATGTCGGCGTGGATGATGCCGAAGGGCTCCGCCAGCCGCGTCGCCAGGCGCCGGGCGCTCTCGGGGAGATCGGCCTGATCGGGATCGATCGGGCGCACCGACGAGACGGACCAGACGATGCGCCCATCGCGGACGGACCGAAGTCGGCCGAAGCCCTCGGTGCCGCCCGGCACCGGCTGAGCCATCAGCTCGAAGACATAATCGGCTCCGCCCGGAATGGCCTGGCCCGGCGAAGGCAACTTGACCGTGAGCAAGTCGTCGAAGCGGGACAAGGCATCGACCAGAAAGGTCGCGAAGCGGCGTGCATTCGCCGACTGCGCCGGATTCTCGGACAGGTCCGACACAGTGACCGCCAGGACGAGCGTCTCCATCTGCGCCGGGCGCATCGACAAACCGGCAACGGAGGAGGACGCGACAAGGGGCGACGCCGCGGGGCGCGGGACCATCGCGACGACGGCGTCCGGCTCGCGCCCGACGATGCCACCATGCCAGGCGACCAGCGCGAGCAGCGCGGCGCAGAGGCCGAGGCCGGCAACGAGCGGCCAGCGCCGCGCCCTGCGCCGATCGAGCATCTCCTCTTCGGGACGCGAGGCCAAGAGCGCGTGCGGCGCAAGCCGCCCTGCAGGTCCTTCCCCTGCCGGTGGCGGCAAGCCGGGCCGCAAGCGAGCCTGGCCCGCCGAGCCGAATTCCACCCGCTCGAAGGCCGGGACATAGGCGCCCACGGGAATCGTGATCCGGACGGGATCGCCGATGCCCTCGCCTGCATAATACTGCGCCAGGGCCCGGCGCAGGCGCCCCGCCTCGACACGCACGATCGGATCGGACTGGGGGTCGAAGTCGGCCGAGCGTCCGAACGCCTCGACGGCGATCGTATAGCCCTTCAGCTCGGGGCCGCGCCCCGCAACGGCCCGCTCGACGATGAACGCCAGAAACGCCGAGAGCTGCGGCGCCGCGCGAAAGGCATCGGACGCGAGGATTCGTGCGAGTCCGGCGCGGATATCCGCGGCGGTCTCACCGTCCAAAGGCTCCGATCCTGCGCCAGAATCAGTCATGGGGGTCCGATTCAGTTTACGCCCCTTCGTCCGGATACAGTAAAAGCGACGTTAGGTCACCCGATTCCGCGATTAGCCCCCGCTCTCCCGGCGACGCAGCCATGCCGCGTCTGCGAAGCAATTTACAGTCCGGATCGTGCTGTTAGGTTGAGTTATTGTTAATCACAGGATCCCTCCGATGACCGCAGCACCCTCTCCCATCGCGAGCCCCAACGATCTCGACGCCTTCTGGATGCCGTTCACGGCCAACCGGGCGTTCAAGCAGCGGCCGCGCATGATCTCCCGGGCGGAGGGGATGTACTACTACACCCCCGAGGGCAAGCCGGTGATGGACGGCACGGCGGGCCTGTGGTGCTGCAATGCCGGGCACAAGCGCCGGCCGATCATCGAAGCGATCCAGGCCCAGGCCGAGGAGCTCGATTTCGCCCCGAATTTCCAGTTCGGCCATCCCAAGGTCTTCGCGGCCGCCGCCCGAATCGCGGCGCTGGCGCCGGGCGATCTCGATCATGTGTTCTTCGCCGGCTCCGGCTCGGAGGCCGCCGACACGGCGCTGAAGATCGCGATCGCCTACTGGAACGTCACCGGCAAGGGCTCGAAGACCCGGCTGATCGGGCGCGAGCGCGGCTATCACGGCGTCGGCTTCGGCGGCATCTCGGTCGGCGGCATCGTCTCCAACCGCAAATTCTTCGGCTCGCTGCTGGCGGGCTCCGATCACATGCCCGCGACCTATGACCGGGAGAAGCAGCGTTTCACCAAGGGCGAGCCTGACTACGGCGCGCATTTCGCCGACGAGCTCGAGCGGATCGTCACCCTGCACGACGCCTCGACCATCGCCGCCGTGATGGTGGAGCCGATGGCGGGTTCGACCGGCGTGCTGCCGCCGCCCAAGGGCTATCTCCAGCGCCTGCGCGAGATCTGCACGAAGCACGGCATCCTGCTGATCTTCGACGAGGTCATCTCCGGCTTCGGCCGGCTGGGCTTCGCCTTCGCGGCCGAGCGCTACGGCGTCATCCCCGACATGATCACCTTCGCCAAGGGCGTGACCTCGGGCACCGTGCCAATGGGCGGCGTGATCGTGCGCAAACCGATCTTCGACGCCTTCATGAACGGCCCGGAGAATGCGATCGAGCTGTTCCACGGCTACACCTATTCCGGCCATCCGCTGGCGGCGGCGGCTTCGCTGGCGACGCTCGACATCTATCGCGACGAGGGCCTGTTCGAGCGGGCGAAGACGCTGGAGCCGCTCTGGGCCGATGCGATCATGGAGCTGAAGGAGGAGCCCAACGTGCTCGACATCCGCACGCTCGGGCTCGTCGCCGGCATCGACCTCGCCTCGCGGCCCGAGGGCGTCGGCAAGCGTGGCTATGCGGCGATGGAGCACGCCTTCCACGAGGAAGGGCTGATGATCCGCATCACCGGCGACACGATCGCGCTGACCCCGCCGCTGATCGTGACCGAAGACCAGATCGGCGAGATCGTCGAGAAGACGCGCCGGGTGATCAGGGCCGTGGCGGGGTAAGGCGCAGTCGGCGCAAGCCGTGCCATGACGTCATGGTCGGGCTTGTCCCGACCATCCACGTCTTCCTTCGGCGAGACCTGTGTTCAAGACGTGGATGCTCGGGACATCGAATTGTTGGCACTAGACGACCGACTAGGTTACATAAGCGTCGATGGTAAAAGCCGTTTTCATGACCCGTGTCTCTCCGGACTACGATGATGTTCCGGAAAAGCAGTATCATTTCCAACAGGCCTACCGAGGCCAAGCGGAGGCCGCGGTTGGCGACATGATCGTCTACTACGAGCCACGACGCTCAGGATCTTCTGAACGCCCTGCAAGCGGAAGGCAGGCGTATTTTGCCTTTGCGAGACTAACGCATATAGAACCAGACCCGATTTTAGCCGATCATTTCTATGGTTTTGTTGATGATTTCTTAGACTTCGACCGACCAGTTCCATTCAAAGAAGCTGGAGGATATTACGAGTCTGCCCTTATGCGGGAAGACGGTAAAACCAGCAAAGGCGCCTTTGGCCGATCGGTCCGGCTGTTACCTGAGCATGAGTTCGCTGCGATAATTGCGGCTGGCTACGCAAGCATTTCGGGGTACGAGCCAGCTCGGACAAACCTCGCCGACTTTGGCTTCTCCGACACGGAGCAGGCACCGTATGAACGTCCGATCGTTCAGTCGCTGATCAGCCGGCCTTTTCGCGAGGAGAGTTTTCGTCGCCATGTTCGCCTCGCCTATGACAACCGCTGCGCCGTGACAGGCCTGCGGCTGATCAACGGGGGCGGGCGACCCGAGGTCCAGGCGGCCCACATCATGCCGGTTGCATCAAATGGGCCTGACTCGATCCGGAATGGCTTGGCCCTATCGGGAACAGTTCACTGGCTCTTTGACCGTGGCCTGATCTCGATCGCGGATGATTTGTCCCTGATTGCACCACCGAAGCTCATTCCCGATGCCCTCGCCGGCTTGGTGCAACACGGCAAGCCGCTGTTGACGCCACGCGACGAGGCCGCGCTGCCGCATCGGTCCTTCATCGAGCATCATCGCAATCATGTGTTCAAGGGTTGAGCCGGAGCTCATTTGCCCCAAACCGGATTTATCAAGCCGGTTTTTCGGCCTTCAGCTAAGGTGGACTGATGCTCCGAGCCAGAGAGGTTCTCGTGGAACCAACCTTCGGCCGCAGCGCGCTTGAATCTCTCGATGAACAATTCCGCGCTCATGAGCGCAGACGGATCGTCGACACTTCTCGTTGTTTCAAGTGTATGCAGATAGTGGTCGTCGACCGTCTTCTCAGCTGGCACCAGTGACTTCACCCCGACGCGCTCAGGGATGAAGAACTCCGCGTCCCATAGCCACTCTTGCACGGCCGAGATATCGAACTCGCCCCGCAGAACAAAAGCGCCGAGCTGTTTGTAGTTGGAGGCGTCGCGATACATGTATTCGACCAGTGTGTTCATGCGATCCGCTCCCGCCCTTCGTCCCAGAAGATAACGGCAGCAGAGCAGGAGTCTGTCAGGAGGCCGCCTGCCTACCCCCTCTGCAGCTTCCCATATCGCGCCACCACCCGTTCGCGCTTCAGCCGCGAGAGGCGCTGGAGCCAGAAGATGCCGTCGAGCTGGTCGATTTCGTGCTGGTGGCAGGTGGCGAGGAAGCCTTCGGCCTCTTCTTCATGGGCGGTGCCGTCGAGATCGCTCCAAGTGAGGCGGATTTTCGCCGGCCGCTCGACCTCCTCGGTGACGCCGGGCATCGAGACGCTGCCTTCGTTGGCGCGGCTCGTCTCCGGAGAGGCCCAGAGGAGCTGCGGGTTGGCGTAGGTCCGGACGTCGCCGGGCGTCAGCTCCAGCACGACGAGCCGCAGGGGCACGCCGATATGGGGCGCGGTGATGCCGACGCCGGGCGCGGCACGCATCGTCTCCAGCAGATCAGCGGCGAGCTGGCGCAGCTCGCCGTCGAAGCGCTCGACCGGTTCCGCGACCGCGCGCAGGCGCGGATCGGGGAAGCGGAGGATCGGCCGGATCGCCAAGGCCGCCTCAGGCAGCCCTGGCTGCGGCCTTCGCGGCGGCGGCGCCGTAATAGCTCTCGCCGGTCTTGGCCATGCGCTTGAGCTGCCGGTTGGGCCTGAAGCGCTCGCCATGCTTCTTCGCCAGGCTCTCGCAGAGCTTCACGAAGGCGGCCGCGCCCATGTTGTCGATGAAGGAGAGCGTGCCGCCCGAATAGGGCGCGAAGCCGAAGCCGATGATCGAGCCGACATCGGCCTCGCGCGGATCGGTGACGACGCCCTCCTCATAGGTGCGGGCCGCCTCCAGCGCCTGCGTCACCAGAAGACGGTGCTGCAGTTCCTGCATGTCGACCTGTTCCGGCGCCAGACGCTTGCCGACGAGATCGGCCAGCCCCGGCCAGAGGCGCTTGGGCCCGGCTTCCGGATAGTCGTAGAAGCCCTTGCGGTTTTTCCGGCCGAGGCGGCCGTGCTTCTCGACCATGTCGGAGAGCAGCTTCTCCTGCGCCGGATCGACGGCGCCCTCGCCGAGTTGGGCCTTCGTCGCCTTCAGCACCTTGAAGGCGAGATCGACCGCAACCTCGTCATTGAGCGAGAGCGGGCCGACCGGCATGCCGGCCTGCTTGCCGGCCGCCTCGATCATCGCCGGCGGCACGCCTTCCATCAGCATGAGATGGCCTTCGCGCAGATAATTGCCGACGCAGCGGTTGGCGTAGAAACCGCGCGTATCGTTGACGACGATCGGCGTCTTCTTGATGGCACGGACGAAGTCGAGCGCCATGGCGAGCGCCTTCTTGCCGGTCTTCCTGGCCATGATGACCTCGACCAGCAGCATCTTCTCGACCGGCGAGAAGAAATGGATGCCGATGAAGTTCTGCGGCCGCTGGCTCGTGGTGGCCAGCCCGGTGATCGGCAGCGTCGAGGTGTTGGAGCCAAAGATGGTCTTCGGCCCGACGGCGGCTTCGACCTTGGCGATGACCTCGGCCTTGACCTTGGGATCCTCGAAGACGGCCTCGACGACGAGGTCGCAGCCCTTGAGCGCTGTATAGTCGGCGGTCGCCGTGATGCGCCCGAGCACCGCGTCGCGGTCGGCCGTCTTGGCGCGGCCCTTCATGATCTGGTCGGAGACGAGCTTGTGCGAATAGGCCTTGCCCTTGTCGGCGGCCTCCTGGTCGCGGTCGACCAGCACGACCTCGAGACCTGCCTGGGCCGTGACATAGGCGATGCCGGCGCCCATGAAGCCCGCGCCGACGACGCCGACCTTCTTCAGCTTGCTCGGCGGGAGATCGGCCGGGCGGCGCGCGCCCTTGTTGAGCTCCTGCATCGAGACGAAGAGCGAGCGGATCATCGAGGCCGCCTCCTTCGTCCGCAGGATCTTGGCGAAGTAGCGGCTCTCGACCTTCAGCCCGAGGTCGATCGGCAGCTGCAGGCCCTCATAAACCGCGGAGAGGATGGCGCGGGCGGCCGGGTAGTTGTCGTTGGTCTCGCGGCGATAGATCGCGTTGGCGGGCGGCCAGATCTGCATGCCGGCCGGCGAATGGACCTTGTTGGAGGGCAGCTTGAAGCCCTTCTGGTCCCAGGGCGCGGTCGCAGTCGGGTTGGCCTTGAGCCACTCCTTGGCGTTGGCCACGAGCTGATCGCGCGGGACGACGGCATGGACAAGGCCGGTGTTGCGGGCCGGCAGCGCCTTCACCTGCTCGCCCTTGAACATCATCTGCAGGGCATCGCCCGTCTGCATCAGCCGGGCGACGCGCTGGGTGCCGCCGGCGCCGGGGAAGAGCCCGACCTTGATCTCGGGCAGGCCGACGCGGGTCGAGGCATCGTCGGAGACGACGCGGTACTGGCAGGCGAGCGCGAGTTCGAAGGCGCCACCGAGGCAGACGCCGTGGATCGCGGCGGCGAATGGTTTCCCGCAGGTTTCGAGCTTGCGGTAGAGCAGCGAGAGCTTGCGGCTCTCGTCGAAGAAGGACTGCATCGCGACGGGCTCGCCCTTCTCCTTCGTCAGGCGAATGTAGAGGTCGCGCAGGCCCTGCAGCATGGTCAGGTCGGCGCCGCCGGAAAAGGCCTCCTTGCCGGAGGTGATGACGCAGCCCTTGATCGCCTCGGTCGAGGCCACCGTGTCGATGATCTGGTCGATCTCGGCCATCAGCTCGGGCGTGATGACGTTCATCGAGCGGCCCGGCATGTCCCAAGTCGCGGTGGCGATGCCGTCGGAATCGGTCTCGAAGCGGAAATTGGTGAGGTTCATTTTGCCCCCCTAGAGCCAAGGAATTTCACAGCCTCGGCAAATTGTTGATCCGTAATCTTTTTGGCCTTCCGAGCTTCGTCGAGTACCGCTTGCTCCATCCAAGGAGGCAAAATGTACCAGGTAGGGACTCGCGAAAAAGGGTTCCCCTTCGTGCTGGTCAATGTTTGATCCCAGCGAGAAGCCAACCTTGGCTCTTCTGACCAATAACCTGTGGCCAAAGAGTCGTGGTTTAATCGATCGCCGCCGTTGATTAGAACGTTCTGCAGCGTCCATTGTCGGCGGGGCGAATTCACATCTTGTGGACGTGTCATTTTACACCCGCTCGATGATGGTGGCGACGCCCATGCCGGCGGCGACGCAGAGCGTCACCAGGGCGGTGTTCTTGTCCGTGCGCTCCAGCTCGTCGAGCACGGTGCCGAGGATCATCGCGCCGGTCGCGCCGAGCGGGTGGCCCATGGCGATGGCGCCGCCATTCACGTTCAGGATGGCGTCGTCGATGTCGAAGGCCTGCTGGAAGCGCAGCACGACCGAGGAGAAGGCCTCGTTCAGCTCGAACAGGTCGATGTCCCTGGTGGTCATACCGGCCTTGCGCAGCACGAGCTCGGTGACGTCGACCGGGCCGGTCAGCATCAGCGCGAGATCCGAGCCGACGGTGGCGAAGGCGCGGATGCGGGCGCGGGGCTTCAGCCCTGCAGCCTTGCCGCCCTTCTTCGAGCCGACGAGCACGGCGGCTGCGCCATCGACGATGCCCGAGGAGTTGCCGGCATGGTGGACGTGGTTGACGAACTCGACATCGGGATGAGCCGCCGTCGCGACAGCGTCGAACCCGCCCATCTCGCCCATCTGGACGAAGGAAGCCTTCAGTGCGGCGAGCGCCTGCATGTCGGTGCCGGGGCGGATCGTCTCGTCGCGGGCGAGGATGGTCAGGCCGTTGACGTCGGTGACCGGGATGACCGAGTTCTTGAAGCGCCCGGCCTCCCAGGCGGCGTGGGCGCGCTTGTGCGAGCGCACGGCATAGGCGTCGACATCGTCACGCGAGAAACCGTATTTCGTCGCGATCAGATCGGCCGAGATGCCCTGCGGCATGAAATAGGTGTCGATGGCGACGGAAGGATCGACCGCGATGCCGAAACCCGAGGCGCCCATGCCGACGCGGCTCATACTTTCGACGCCGCCGCCGATCGCCATCTCCTTCTGGCCCGACATCACCTGCGCGGCGGCGAGGTTCACCGCATCCAGCCCCGAGGCGCAGAAGCGGTTGATCTGGATTCCCGGCACCTCCTTGCCGTAGCCGGCCTTGAGGGCGACCGTGCGGGCGATGTCGGCGCCGGCCTCGCCGACGGGATCGACGCAGCCGAAGACGACATCCTCGACCAGCTTGGTGTCGAGGCCGTTGCGGTCCCGGAGCGCGCGCAGCGTCGTCGTGCCGAGCTCGATCGCGGTGACCTCGTGCAGCGAGCCGTCGGCCTTGCCCTTGCCGCGCGGCGTGCGGACATGGTCGTAGATGTAGGCGTCTGCCATGGTTTTCTCCCGGGCTGTTATTTTCGGATAACCCAGACACCCCTCGGGCTGTCTTCGGCTGCCTCGAACCTGCCTTCAGTTCTCAAGACGTTTGCGGCCCACCGCATCTCGTACTGCCACTTGTAGAACCGATCGCCGGACGCCCGGAGATCGGCTTCATGGTTGTGCCAAATGTAGCGAGCGACATCGATCAAAGTGGCCTTGCCACCTTTTGAAGCGACGGCTTTGTACACCGCTTCCTTGAGCTCGATGTTTGTCATTCCTGACATTGTCAGAACTGCTCGGCGCTCAGCGCCATCGTCGAGTCGGCGCCGCTGGTGATCCGCGCCAGATGCGCCGCCGTCTCGGGCAGGCTGCGCTCCATGAAGAAGCGGGCCGTGACGAGCTTGGTGTTCATGCGCTCGGTCGCGCCATTGGCGCCGGCCTTGAGCTTATCCTGCGCGACCTTGGCCATCTTGGCCCACATATAGCCGAGGGAGACGAGGCCGAGCAGGTGCATGTAGTCGGTCGCGCCGGCGCCGGCATTGTCGGGCTTGGCGAGCGCGTTGTTCATGAACCACATCGTCGCCTGCTGGAGATGGCCGAGCGAGGCGGCGAGCGGCGCGAGCAGGGGCTTCAGCGCCTCGTCCTCGCCGTTGTCCTTCAGGAAGCCGCCGACCTCGTTGAAGAAGGCCATGATGGCGCGGCCGCCGTCGCGGCCGAGCTTGCGGCCGACGAGATCCATCGCCTGCACGCCGTTGGCACCCTCGTAGATCATGGCGATGCGGGCATCGCGCACGAACTGCTCCATGCCCCATTCGGCGATGTAGCCATGGCCGCCGAACATCTGCTGCGCCTTCACCGCATTGTCGAAGCCGACATCGGTCAGCACGCCCTTCAGCACCGGGGTCATCAAGCCGAGCTGGTCGTCGGCGGCCTGGCGCTCGGCTTCGTCGCCCGAGCGGTGGGCGATGTCCGACTTCAGCGCGTTCCAGAGCACGAAGGCGCGCGCCGCCTCGTTGAAGGCCTTGATCGACATCAGCGTGCGGCGCACGTCGGGATGGACGATGATCGGGTCGGCGGCCTTGTCGGGGTTCTTGGCGCCGGTCAGCGAGCGGCCCTGGATACGGTCCTTCGCATAGGCGACGGCGTTCTGGTAGGCGACCTCGGACTGGGCCAGCCCCTGGATGGCGACGCCGAGCCTGGCCTCGTTCATCATCACGAACATGGCGTTGAGGCCCTTGTTCTCGGTGCCGATGAGCCAGCCCTTCGCCCCGTCATAGTTCATGACGCAGGTGGCGTTGCCGTGAATGCCCATCTTGTGCTCGATCGAGCCGCAGGAGACGTGGTTGTTCTCGCCCACCGACCCGTCCGCGCCGATCGCGTTGCGCGGCACGACGAAGAGCGAGATGCCCTTGACGCCGGCGGGCGCGCCCTCGATGCGGGCGAGCACGAGGTGGATGATGTTCTCGGTGATGTCCTGCTCGCCGGCCGAGATGAAGATCTTGGTGCCGGTGATGGAATAGGAGCCGTCACCATTGGGCACGGCCTTGGTCTTGATCAGGCCGAGATCGGTGCCGCAATGCGGCTCGGTCAGGTTCATCGTGCCCGACCACACGCCCTCGATCATCTTGGGCAGATAGGTGCGCTTCTGCTCGTCCGAGCCGTGGACGTTGAGCGCGGCGATCGCGCCCATGGTCAGGCCGGGATACATCGCGAAGGCCATGTTCGCCGAGGAGGAGAATTCGTTCATCACGGCGCCCAGCGTGTAGGGCAGGCCCTGGCCGCCATAGTCGGGATCCATGGCCAGCCCGATCCAGCCGCCCTGGGCATAGGCCTCGTGGGCCGCCTTGAAGCCCTTCGGTGTGGAGACGCGGCCATCGGCGTGGCGGGTGCAGCCCTCCTTGTCGCCCGACAGGTTCAGCGGCTGAAGGACCTCCTCGCAGAGTTTGGCGCCCTCGCCGAGAACGGCCTCGATCACGTCCGGTGTCGCGTCGGCGAAGCCCGGGAGGTTGTTGTAGCGCTCGATGGCGAAAACGTCGTTCAGCAGAAACAGCGTGTCTTCGACGGGTGCCTTGTAGACCGGCATGGTGTTCCTCCCTCGCATCGCGCGGCCGCCGACTTGAGGCGGCTTGATTGTTTACATATAAACTATCTCCACCTGCTTGGCAACGCGGGCTCGCGTTTTTGTGCGCGGGAGCTTGCCCGCGCATGACGAAAAACGCCCCGACCGGAGGTCGGGGCGTTCAGACGATCAGGAGCCGGATGGCGTGCTGTCCGGAGCCTCGCCCCGGGTCGCGGTTCAGGCCTTGGCGAAGCGGGCGGCGGAGGCTTCCAGCTCCGCGATCGCATCGTCGATCTCGGCGCGCTGGGTCCGCAGCAGTTCAAGCTGCTCGAGAACCTGCTCGCGGCTGAGCTGGAGGCCGCCGACCGAGGCCGCACTGGTCTCGCCGCCCTTCTTGTCCTCATTGGCCAGCATGGCCCGGATCTCGACCAGGGTGAAGCCGAGCTGCTTGCCCTTGAGAATCAGCGCCAACCGGGCGCGATCGCGGCTGGAATAGATGCGCGTCATGCCCGAGCGGGCCGGGGCGATCAGGCCGCGCGATTCGTAGAAGCGCAGCGTGCGCAGCGTGACGCCGAAGTCGCGGGCGAGATCGCTGATGGTGAAGCCACCGGACTGGTCGGTGTCGATCGCGGTCGGGGCGGTGCGGCCATCGGCCAAGACGGTAGCAGCCAGAGCTGAGCTGTGGCGAGACATCGGGTTCAATCCTTGAATGAAGGGAGCGTCACCGGCCGAGTCGGCGGCAATCATTGACTACCCATACCATAGCGAGCGAGCTGTCCTTGCGTCAGGTAATGAGCAGCTTCCCTCAGGTAAGTTACCGTTAGCCGGACGCAACGGAGCCGAATCGAGCGACGGTGTTCGCGAAAAATTAACCGATGGGGCCGGAATCTTAACCCGCTGTTTACCACGCCGGCGAAAAGGTCGGGCTTGCGGATCGGCGCCCGGCTTGCGGCAACGTAATCTTCAGGTGTCGCCGAACCGCAGGAAGCCGTGGCAGTTCAGGGGCCTGCGCCTTCCGATCGAGGACAGAGAGCCCCTTAGGCGAGCGTCATCATGGCCACTAGCTTGCCCTGGAGCGTGAAGGGCGTCGATCCCCGCACCCGCGACGCCGCGAAGGCAGCGGCCCGGCGCGCCGGCATGACGCTGGGCGAGTGGCTGGACCATAAGCTGCGCGAAGAGACCCCCTCGGAGCCGAGCCCGCCGGAGCAGCTCGACATCGCCGCCCTGTCCGAGCGCCTCGCGCGCCTGTCCCAGGGCCAGATGGACACCGCCCCGCAGCAGGCCGCTCACGGCCATCGCGAGGCCGACCAGCCGTCCCGCAGCGAGATCGAGGCTCTGATCGCACAGGCGTCGCAGGTCGAGCGGATGACCCGCGAGTCGAGCGCCAAGACGGTCGGCGCGCTGGATTCGATCGCGCGCTGGATCGAGACGGCCGAAAAGCGCATGAGCTCGGGCGAGCGTGCCGCAGCCGAGCGCCAGGATCGCGCGACCAGCGTCATCGCCGAGGCGATCAAGACGATGGGCGACCGCCTGGCCGAGTTCGAGCGGCGGGCCGCCGAGCCGGCCCGTGGCGGCGTCCGCACGGAACCCGCCCCGCGCCTCGCCTTCAGCCGGGAGGGCCTCGCCGCCGCCGTCACCGATATCCGCACGCGCCAGCGCATGCTCGATCAGGACGAGGCGGCCCCGATCCAGCCCGCCGGCGGCCCCGAGAGCCGGATTTCGGCGCTGCGCAACGATCTGCGCGAACTCAGTGCGCGCCTGGCGCCGGTCACCGCCCGGACCGAGCGTCCGACGGCCCCGGTGCGGATGCCCGAGCCCGCCCGCGACGCGCATCTCGACCAGATCGAAACGATGATCGCCGCGCTGGGATCTCGCCTCGACCGTCTCGATCCGCGCGACCGGCTCGAGCCGATCCTGAAGCCGCTGGCGCGGATCGAATCCGAGGTCCAGCGCCTGGCCCAGGACCGCTCCGGCGAGAGCTTCCAGCGCTTCGAACTGGAGATCGCCCATCTCGCCGCCAAGGTCGATGCGCTGACGGCCCGTGGCGGAGACCGCACCCTGCTCGTCCCGCTGCAGCGGGACATCGCGGAACTGCGCGACATCCTCTCGACCAGCGGCAACGAGGCCCGGCTCGGGGAACTGTCGCACCAGGTTTCGGCCCTGTCACACGAGATCGGCCGGCTGCGCGACAGCCGCTCCGACGGACGCGACCTGCACGGGCTGACGGCGGCGATCGACGATATTCGCGACGCGATCCTGAGCGATCGCGGCCAGGCGCGGGCGCAGGATCTGGAGCCTCTCTCGGCGCTGTCGCGGCAGATCGACAGCCTCGCGAGCAAGATCGACGCACGCTCCTCCGACCCCCGCTCCGATCGCCAGATCGAGGACAGGATCGACGCGCTGCAGGCCCGGATCGAGGCGCTGGCGGAAAAGGGTCCGACCGCGGTCACTCGCCAGATCGAGGCGCTGGCCGGCCGCATCGAGAACCTCGCCGCCTCGAGCAGCCTCGCCCATCTCGTCGCCGACGGACAGGCCGTCCAGGTCGCGCCGGTCGACCTCAGGCCGGTCGAGGAGATGCTGCGCAACCTCGCCGACAAGATCGACGAGGCGGGGCGCCCCGGCGCCGACAGCGGCTCCTTCGACGCACTCGAACAGCAGATCTCCGGCCTGGCGCAGCGGCTCGACGCCGCCGCTGCGACCCGCTCCGCCGAAACCGGCATGGAGCGGACGCTGCAGGATCTCGTCACCCATCTGCGCTCCCTGCGCGAGGAGACGACCGAAGCGGCCGAACGTGCCGCGCGCGCCGCGATGTCCGACCATCTCGGCAAGGCCGCGCCGGCCCAGAGCGGCATCGCCGAGCTGGGGACGCTGCTCTCCGGCCTGCAGGAGAGCCATGCCTCGACCGGGCGCGAGACGCAGGATGCGATCGGCGCCGTCCACCAGACCCTGGAGACGATCATCTCCCGGCTCTCCAGCCTCGAGGCCGAGCTGGTCGCCGACCGGCAGGCCGCCGCGTCCCAGCCCGCACGCACGCCGATGCCGCCCCGCATCGCCGCGGCCGAGCGGGCCGCCGGCAAGGCGCCCACGATGCCCCCCGCCGCCATGCCCGCCGGCATGAGCGTCGCCCTGGACGACCGGATCGCCGCGCCCGAGCGCGCGCCCCAGCCGAAAAGCGAAGCGCCCGCCGCGCCGGCTGCGGCCGCTGCCGCGACCAACCCGCTCAGCGCGGCGCTCGACGTGCCGCTCGAGCCGGGCTCGGGCCGTCCGCGTCCGGATGCTCCGCCAAGAGCGGCGGCCGGCTCAAGGAGATCATGGAGAAGCGCAAGCGCCCGCTCCTGCTCGGCCTGGCTGCGCTCGTCCTCGCCCTCGGCACGGCCCATCTCGTCACCAACGCCCTGAAGGGCCCGCGCACGGCTGCGACGGGCGAAGCCGTCCAGAGCCCGATCACGCCTCGCGAGGACGCCACGCCTCCGGCCAAGGACCAGTCCTCCGCCCTGCCGCCGGCGTCCACCGCCGCGCAGCCAGCCGCGCTCGCCGCTGCCACACCGCCGGCCGCCGAGGTGACGGGGTCGACCACCCAGCCCGCGGCGCCCGAAGCAAAGGCGCAGGTTTCGGCAGAGCCCGTGCAGGCCGCGACCAATGTGGGCGACCTGCCGCCGACGCTGGGAACCGCCGGCATGCGCAAGGCCGCCCTCGATGGCGATGCCCGCGCCGTCTACGAGCTCGCCAGCCGCGCGGCCGATGGCCCCGCCGCCTCGCGCGACCCAAAGCTGGCGCTGCGCCTGTTCGAGCGGGCCGCCGTCGCCGGCCTCGCCCCGGCGCAGTTCCGCCTCGGCAACATGTTCGAGAAGGGCATCGGGACGGCCCGGGACCTCTCGCTCGCCCGGGTCTGGTACACGCGCGCCGCCGAACGCGGCAACGCCAAGGCGATGCACAATCTCGCGGTGCTGCATGCCGAGGGCGTCTCCGGCAAGCCGGACTATGCCACGGCGACCGAGTGGTTCCGGCGTGCGGCCGAGTTCGGCGTGCGTGACAGCCAGTACAACCTCGCCGTCCTGCTGGGCCGCGGCCTCGGCGCGCCGACCGACCTCGCCCAGTCCTATCTCTGGTTCGCGGTGGCCGCCGGCCAGGGCGACGAGGATGCCGGCCGCAAGCGCGACGAAGTCGGCCAGCGGCTGAGCCCCTCCGATCTCGCCGCGGCCAAGGCCGAGGCCGCCGCCTGGCGCCCGCGGACCGCCGCCAGCGGCGCCAACGACGTGACTCCGCCGGCCAAGGGCTGGGACGAGGCGCCGACGGCTGCGGTCAAGCCGGCCAAGCCGGCCCGCAGCTGAGGGCCGGCACGAGGCAAGCCCCGCGACAGCGGAGGCCGTCATGGTTTCGACGCGTTGGCACGGCATCACCGCCGGCAACGGGCCGTTCCTTGCCTCTTGCGATTGCCGTCTCGGCTTCTTGTCGGGAACGGTGCATCATCGGCACCGTCGGCTCCGGGTCTTCCGCCGGCCTGGCGGCGCGTGAGGAGTCGAGGTGCAGATCTATCTCCCGATCGCCGAGCTGCCGATCAGCGTCCTGATGGTGCTGGGGCTGAGCGGCGCGGTCGGCTTCGTTTCCGGACTGTTTGGCGTCGGCGGCGGCTTCCTGCTGACCCCGCTGCTGATCTTCCTCGACATTCCTCCGGCCGTCGCGGTCGCGACCGTGGCCGCGCAGGTCGCCGGGTCCTCGACCACGGGCGTCCTGACCTATTGGCGACGGCGCGCACTCGACTTCAAGCTCGGCGGCATCCTGGTGGCGGGCGGCATCGCCGGCACGCTGCTCGGCGTGCTGTTCTTCAATTCGATGCGGCGCCTGGGCCAGCTCGAGCTCGTCATCACCCTGTCCTATGTCACGCTGTTCACGATCATCGGCGGGCTGATGCTGTACGACGCGCTGCGCGCCATGCTGCGCGTGCGGGCGGGCAAGCCGGCACGGCTGAAGCGGCGGGCGGGCACGCATCCCTGGTGGATGGGCCTGCCGCTGCGCATGCGCTTTCCGGATTCGCAGCTCTATTGCAGCGTCATCCCGATCGCCCTGCTCGCCGTCGTGATCGGCTTCATCGGCGCGGTGCTGGGCGTCGGCGGCGGCTTCATCCTGGTGCCGGCGCTGATCTATTTCTTCCGCATTCCCACCGCCGTCGTGGTCGGCACCTCGCTGTTCCAGATCCTGATGACGATGACCGGCGCGACGCTGCTGCATGCGCTCACCAACCAGTCGGTCGACATCATCCTGGCCGTCCTGCTGCTGCTCGGCGGCGTGATCGGCGCGCAGTTCGGGGGACGGGCGGCGCGCAATCTCAACGTCGAATCCTTCCGCCTGCTGCTGGCCTTGCTGATCCTCTCGGTTGGGCTGCGCTTCGCGATCGAGCTGTTCATCCCGCCGAGCGAACCGTTCTCGGTGGTGATCTCGGAGGGCTCGCGATGAGCCTGCTCGCGCGCATCGCGGCCGTCCTGGCGCTGCTCGCGGGCGGCACGGGCGCGGCGCGCGCGGAGACGTTGATCGCGGCCATGTCGAGCCACCAGATCCTGATCACCTCCAACTACACGGGCAGCCAGCTCACGGTGTTCGGCGTGGTCGAGCGCGACGGGCGGACGGTGGCGCGTGGCGACCCCTATGACATCGTCGTCACGGCGCGCGGCCCCCGCCGCATGCTGCTGGTGCGCGAGAAGGAGCGTCTCGGCCCGATCTGGATCAACCGCACGCAGCGGCGCTTCCCCGACAGCTCCTTGTTCCTGACGGTGGCGAGCAACCGGCCGCTGAGCGAGATCATCAGTCCCGAGACGGCGCGTCGCGAGCGGGTCGGGCTCGAAAACGCCCAGCGGTCCCGGGATGCGGCGCTCGACCTCGACGTGACCACGGCCCGTTTCCAGGAGGGCCTGATCCGGATCCTCGCCGCGAAGGATCTCTACACGGCCAGGGAGCGGGGCGTCACCTTCCTCTCCTCGACCGTCTTCAGCGCGCCGATCGAGGTTCCGGCCACCGCCCCGACCGGCTCCTACGAGATCGAGATCGTGCTCTATGCCGGCGGCGTGCCGCTGGCGCGCCAGACGACCAATTTCGAGGTGGTCAAGAGCGGCATGGAGCAGAGCCTCGCCACCGCCGCCCACGACCTGCCGCTGGTCTACGGGCTCGTCACGGTGCTGATGGCGCTGCTGCTGGGCTGGCTCGCGAGCGTCGTCTTCCGTCGGGACTGAGGCCGGCCTCTCAGCCGAAGAGCAGGCCATAGGCCAGGAAGGGCACGACCGTGCCCTCGGCGATCTTGGTCGTGTCCTCGGCCAGTTCGACCAGCCCGTCGGTGCGCGTCAGCGAGGTCAGAACGCCAGCCCCGTCCTGCGGGTGCTTGCGGGCGATCATGATCCCGTCCGCACCGGGTTCGAGCGAGACGCGGACATATTCGCGGCGCCCTTCCTTCTTGCGATAGGGGAAGCCGAGCCGCACCGGCAGGGCGGCAGGCCGGACCGGGGCGGTGCCGGCCAGCCGGGCGATGAGGGCGCGCGCCACGAAGGCGAAGGTGACGAAGACAGCGACGGGATTGCCCGGCAGGCCGATGAAGGGCACCGAACCGATGCGCCCCAGGGCCACCGGCCGGCCCGGCTTGATGCCGATGCGCCAGAAGGCGAGATCACCGACCTGCTCGAGCGCCGCCTTGACGTGATCTTCCTCGCCCGTGGAGACGCCGCCCGAGGTCAGCACCAGATCGCAGGAGGCGGCCGCCTCGGCCAGCGAGCGGGCGAGGCCGGCGGGCTCGTCCCTGAGGATGCCGAGATCGACGACCTCGGCCCCGGCGCGCGTCACCATCGCCCGCAGCAGGGCGCGGTTGGCGTCGTAGATCGCGGCGGGCCCGAGCGGCTGCCCCGGCTCGGTCAGTTCGTCGCCTGTGGAGAAGATCGCGACCCGCGGCCGGCGGCGCACGGCCACGTCGGTCAGGCCCAGCGCCGAGAGCAAGGCGAGATCCTGCGGGCGCAGGCGCTGGCCGGCCGCAGCGGCCGGCGCGCCTCTGGCGATGTCCTCGCCTGCCGGGCGGGCATTGGCGCCCTTCGCCAGACCGGGCGGCAGCACCGCGACGGGGCCCTCCAGCACGACGTCCTCCTGCATGAAGACGGTGTCGGCGCCCTGTGGCATCGGCGCACCGGTGAAGACGCGGACCGCGATGCCCTGCACCGTCACGCCCGCCGCATCGGCTCCGGCCGCGACGCGGCCGCCGACGGGAAGGCGGCTGGCGCCGGCCGGTGCCAGATCGCCATGGCGCACGGCGTAGCCGTCGACGGCGGAGTTGGCGAAGGGCGGCAGATCGAGCGGCGCGGCGATGTCGCGCGCCAGCACGCGGCCGTCGGCTTGCGCCAGGGCAACCGTCTCGATCCCGGTGACGGGCGCGGCGAGCGTCGCCACACGCGTGGCGGCCTCCTCGAGCGTCATCAGAGGGCCGAAGGCCTCGTCGTCGCGGCTCAGCTGTGCCATAGCGCCCTCACCGTCCGGCGCCGCAGCGGGCCAGCACCTCGGCGAGCGGCTGGGCCTGCGCCAGCATCAGCGCGGCGATGCCCTGGATGTCGTCGATGTCGATGACGGGACGGCCGGCGTCGGGGAAAGCGGTATCGCTCGCCACCGCGACGATGGTGGGATCGCCGGGGTGCAGCGGCGGCTTGCCGTTGGCCGCACGGTGGATCTCGAGCTTGGCGTGAGCCTGGCGCTTGAAGCCCTCGACGATGACGAGATCGACCGGCGAGAGCCTCGCCAGCAGATCCGGCAACTCCGCCTCCGGCTCGTCGCGCAGCTCCCGCATCAGGGCCCAGCGCCGCTCCGAGGAGATCAGCACCTCGCGCGCCCCGGCCTCGCGATGGGCGTGGGAATCCTTGCCGGGCGTATCGAGGTCGAAGGCGTGGTGGGCGTGCTTGAGCGTCGAGACCGAGACACCCCGACGCCCCAGTTCCGGAATCAGGCGGGTGACCACGGTGGTCTTGCCCGCTCCGCTCCACCCCGCCAGGCCGATCACACGCATCGAATGTCTTCACCCCAAACGAAAACCGGGCGCCGAGGCGCCCGGTCGTCATCCGTCAGGAGCCCCTGACGGTCAAGCGGATCATTCAGCCGGCTGGAGCCGGTTGTCGGAGCCGGCACGGGCCTTCTGCATCTCTTCCTCGACCCAGAGCGAGTGATGCGCCTTGGCCCAGTTCAGATCGACCTCGCCGGAGCCCATGGCGTCGAAGGCGCCTTCCATGCCGATCGAGCCGATGTAGATGTGGCCGAGCATCAGCGCGATCATCAGCACCGAGACGATGCCGTGGACGACGTTCCAGAACTGGAGATTGAGCACGCCGCCGGCATAGAACGGGAACAGCAGGTAGAAGCCCGAC
Source organism: Bosea sp. RAC05 (assembly GCF_001713455.1). NCBI lineage: Bacteria > Pseudomonadati > Pseudomonadota > Alphaproteobacteria > Hyphomicrobiales > Alloboseaceae > Allobosea > Allobosea sp. RAC05. Next base: position 1,564,217 of record NZ_CP016464.1, on the reverse strand, counting down.
ACCGACAGCGCCGCGCCGCCGAGCACCACGCTCCAGAACACGATCTTCTGGCCGGCGTTGAAGCGGCGGGCCTCCGGATGGCCGTTGCCGATGATGCCGCCGCCGGCCGCGAACCAGCGCAGGTCGAGCAGGGTCGGGATGTTGTCCTTGATCCAGATGACGAACATCAGCGCCACGCCCAGCATGAAGGGCCAGGCCAGGAAGTTATGGGCCCATTTGGCGGCGATCGAGAGGTTCGTGAAGGCCTGCGGGCCGACCAGCGGCAGCAGGACGAGCTTGCCGAAGGTGACGTTCAGGCCCGACAGCGTCAGGATGATGAAGCAGCCCGCCGTCAGCCAGTGCACGAAACGCTCGAAGGCGTTGAAGCGCGTGATCGTGGTGCCCGCCGGTCCCGCCTCGTTCATGATCCGCCCGCGGATCAGGTAGAAGGCCGTCAGCGCCAGCAGGGTCCCCAGCACCGCGATGGCGGAGATGCGCAGCATGGTACCCTGGTGGAAGGCGCGCCAGTCGCGGCCCGCGGGACGCTCCAGCGTCGCGGCCTTCTGGTCGGGAATCGAGATGCGGCCCTGCAGCTCCGCCTGGGGATTGCCCTTCAGGGCATCCAGGAACTGCCGCTCGCGAACGGCATCGGCCGTCGGATTGACCTGCTGGGCACTTGCGGGAACGGCGAACGCGACCGCGAAGGTCAGCAGCAGGCCGGTCACCAGCAGGCGGATATGGGCGCCAAAACGCATGGCTGTCTTTCCTTGTTCTCGACTCTCGCGGCGAGCCGCCGACCTGTCCGTAAGCGGTGCCCCGAGGAGCCGGCCGGGCCGGCTTGCCTTCGGAACACCCTGTCCTGGGCTCCTCGCGAGGAGGGCCCGGTCCGTTGCCGGACAGGCGCCTAGATGGCGATGTTTTCCTTGTAGGCCGTCTGCCAGCCCCAGGCGCCCGAGCCGTAGCCGCGCTTCACCACCCGCTCCTTGTAGATCTGGGCGATGATCTCGCCGTCACCGGCGAGCAGCGACTTGGTCGAGCACATCTCGGCGCAGAGCGGCAGCTTGCCTTCGGCGAGACGGTTCGAGCCGTACTTCTGGAACTCGACCGGCGAGAGGTCCGCCTCGGGGCCGCCGGCGCAGAAGGTGCACTTGTCCATCTTGCCGCGCGAACCGAAGTTGCCGACCTTCGGATACTGCGGCGCGCCAAACGGGCAGGCGTAGAAGCAGTAGCCGCAGCCGATGCAGAGGTCCTTGCTGTGCAGCACCACGGCGTCCGCCGTGGTGTAGAAGCAGTCGACCGGGCAGACCGCCGCGCAGGGCGCGTCGGTGCAGTGCATGCAGGCCATCGAGACCGAGCGCTCGCTGGGCTTGCCGTCATTGATCGTGACGACACGGCGGCGGTTGATGCCCCAGGGCACCTCGTTCTCGTTCTTGCAGGCGGTGACGCAGGCGTTGCACTCGATGCAGCGATCCGCGTCGCAGAGGAATTTCATCCGGGCCATGGTTCAGTTTCCCCCTTACGCCGCTGCGATCTGGCAGAGCGTGACCTTGCCTTCGTGCATCGCCGTGACCGGGTCGTAACCATAGGTCGTGACGACGTTGACCGACTCGCCCAGCACGATCGGATCCGTGCCCTTCGGGTAGTTCCCGCGCTGGTCCTGGCCCTGGTAGAAGCCGCCGAAGTGGAACGGCATGAAGGCCACCCCCTTGCCGACACGCTCCGTCACCAGCGCCTTGACGCGGGCCTTGGAGTTGTTCTCGGGGCCCGACACCCAGACGAAAGCGCCGTCCTTGATGCCACGCGCCGCCGCGTCCGCCGGATTGATCTCGACGAACATGTCCTGCTGCAGCTCGGCCAGCCACTTGTTCGAGCGGGTTTCCTCGCCGCCGCCCTCGTACTCCACGAGACGACCCGAGGTGAGGACGATCGGGAAGGACTTGGCGATGCCCTTTTCGACTGCGGCCTTCTGGACCGAGGTGTGGAGGTTGGGGATGCGCAGGGTCCGCTCGTCGGGACGGGCCGGCCACTTCGCGACCAGATCGACGCGCGGCGAGTAGATCGGCTCGCGATGGGTCGGCACAGGGTCGGGCAGGTTCCAGGCGTTGGCGCGAGCCTTGCCGTTGCCGTAGGGCACGCAGCCATGCTTGAGCGCGATGCGCTGGATGCCGCCGGACAGGTCGTTCGCCCAGCTCACCGAGTCGATGTTGTTGCCACCGATCCAGGTGATGGTCTCCAGCTCCTTGGGCGTCAGCTCGGCATCCCAGCCCAGCTTCTTCAGCACGCCCATGGTGAACTCGGGATAGCCGTCCTTGATGTCCGAGTTCAGCGAGTAGGAGCCGTTCTCCGCCAGCAGCGTGTCATTGACCTTGCTGCCGTCGGCGAGCGTGCGCTCGCGGGTGAGGCCGAAGCGCGGACGGAAGGTGCCGCCGCCGTTACCCGCCTCGAGGGAGGTGTTGTAGAGGATATGGGTGCCGGGGTGCTTGAGCTCCGGAGTGCCCCAGCACGGCCAGGGCAGACCGTAGAAGTCGTTCTCGACCGGGGAGCCCTTGGCGCCGCGCAGGCTGACCAGGTCGAACTTGTCCTGATGCTCCATGTGCAGCTTCAGGCGCTCGGGAGACTGGCCGGTGTAGCCCGTCGACCAGCCGCCGCGGTTGATCTCGCGCAGGATCGACTCCGGCGACGGCTCAGGGCCGTACTTGCCCTGCACCATCTCGAAGTTCTTGTGCATCTGCTCGGCGAAACCGAGCTTCTGCGCCAGCTTGTAGATCACGAAGTAGTCGCTGGCGGCCTCGAAGATCGGCTCCACCACCTTCTCGCCCCACTGCACCGAGCGGTTCGAGCAGGTGCGCGAGCCGGCGCATTCGAACTGCGTGCCGATCGGCAGGATATAGGTGCCGTTCTTGCGGCCGCCGAGCGAGACGAAGTTGGTCGGGTGCGGGTCGGCGACGACGAGCAGCTCCAGCTTCTCGAGGCCCTTCACCGCATCAGGCATGCGGGGAATGGTGTTGCCGCCATGGCCCATGACGAACATGGCCTTGAGGTTGTCCATCTGGTCGACCTGCTCGGCCGGCAGATTGGCGGCGTCGAACCAGCGGGTCGAGGTGTGGCCCGAGGTCTCCATGTTGGCCTTGCGGGTCCGCGCCGGACGGCCGCCCTTGGCCGGCACTTCGTCGAAGCGGGTGACGAAGTAGTCGTACGGCACGTCCCAGACGCGGGCCCAGTGGCGCCAGGCGCCCTCGACCAGCCCGTAGTAGCAAGGCAGGTTCGAGATATCGAGGCCGAAGTCGGTGGCGCCCTGCACGTTACAGTGGCCGCGGAAGATGTTGGCGCCGTTACCCATGCCGCCGACATTGCCGGTGGCCAGCAGCAGGTTGCAGATGGCGCGGACGTTGGCGGTGCCGACCGAGTGCTGGGTCACGCCCATGCACCAGATGAACGTCGCCGGCTTGACCTTGGCGAAGGTCTCGGCCGCGCGCTTGAGCTGCGCCTCGGGCACGCCGGTGATGTCCTCGACGGTCTTGGGGTCGTATTTCTCGACCTCCTTGCGGACGTCGTCCATGCCGTGCACGCGGGCGGCGAGGAAGGCCTTGTCCTCCCAGCCATTCTTGAAGATGTGCCACATCATGCCCCAGATCACCGCGATGTCGGTGCCCGAGCGGATGCGGATGTAGTCCGTCGCATGGGCCGCGGTGCGGGTCAGGCGCGGATCGAAGACGATGACGTTGGCGCGGTTCTGTTCCTTGCCGACCAGGATGTGCTGCATCGAGACCGGATGGGCCTCGGCCGCATTCGAGCCCATGAACAGGATCGTCTTGGAATTGCGGATGTCATTGTAGGAGTTCGTCATCGCGCCGTAGCCCCAGGTGTTGGCAACACCCGCGACCGTGGTGGAGTGACAGATGCGCGCCTGGTGGTCGACGTTGTTCGTGCCCCAGAAGGCGGCGAACTTGCGGAACAGGTACGCGCCCTCGTTCGAGAACTTGGCCGAGCCGAGCATGTAGACGGAGTCAGCGCCGGACTTCGCCCGGATCTGCATCATCTTGTCGCCGATCTCGTTGATCGCGACATCCCAGGAGATGCGCTGCCACTGACCGTCGACCAGCTTCATCGGATACTTGATGCGGCGGTCGCCATGGACCAGCTCGCGCACGGACGCGCCCTTGGCGCAGTGCGAGCCGCGGTTGATCGGGCTCTCCCAGGCCGGCTCCTGGCCGACCCAGACGCCGTTGGCGACCTCGGCCTTGACCGTGCAGCCCACCGAGCAGTGGGTGCAGATGTTCTTGACGATCTTCGTGCCCGTCGCCGGGCCAAGGCCAGCGGCCTCGGCCTTGCGGACCGACCCGATCTGCAGGGCGCCCGCGGCGGCGACGCCACCGGCGACGAGGCCGGAGCGGCGGAGGAAGGCACGGCGGTCCATGACGCCGGAGGACAGGCCGGCGATCGCCGCCTGGAGCCTGCCGCGCTGGACGTCGGCGGTTTTGCGCTTGATCAGCATGGTTTGGCGCCTCTCAGAAACGGTTGACGCGGTAGAAGGCCTTGACGTGCTCCGACTCGCGGTAGCGCGCCTTGGTCTCTTCCTTGCCGGGATCGACGGCCGCGGCGGGCGTCACCATCGCCGGCGTCGCCGCCAGCGTGGCGCCCGCGCCGAGCGCCTTGAAGAAGCTGCGGCGATCGACGGCCGGTTCGCCGGTTTCTTTGGTTTTCGACATCGTCGTCTCCCACGCGTCGGGTTGTGCGGTGTGTCTGGACTGGATCATGCGGGCAGCCTCGCGGCCTGTGTCTCGATCGAGAGGAACAGGCTGCCGAGCCGGCCCACGGCCTTGTAGAATTTCGCCGCCTTCGCGACCTCGAGGTCGGCGAAGAAGCGCTCGCCCCAGGGCTCGATGTGGCGGGCGTAGAAGCGGTCGGCGTCGACGCCCTCGGCCTCGACCTCGCCACGAAGCAGCTTCGCCATGATGTCGAGCAGCACGGCGATGTGGTCCTCGGGCTCACCGGCCCGGGCGTCCCGCGCCAGGCCGAGCGCGCCCATGTCCTCCCGCACCAGGGCCAGCGGCCGCTCGTGCAGGAAACCGGTCAGGTAATAGGAGGCGTAGGGCAGGAGTTCGCCGCGGCCGACGCCAATGAACAGCTCGAAGAACTCGTCGCGCAGGCTTTCGGGCGTCGCCGCATCGGCGGCCTCGGCCAGAGCGAGATGGGCCATGCCCAGCGGCGAGGCGTCGCCCTGCAGGTCGCGCAGCGCCACTAGCGTCTCGGCCGTCGGCGCCCGCCAGAGCAGCGCGCCGACCAGCTCGCATTCATGGGCGCGGGCGGCATCGATCTCGTCGATCGGCTGCGAGATCATGATCTGCGACTGCATCGCCGCGGCGGGATCGGGGCGGGGGTAGAGATCGGGCCGCAGCTCGGAGCGCGGAATGCCCGTCGTCGCCTCGACCGAGAGGACGCGGTCGGCAGGGACGCGCTTCCAGCTCGAGATGGCGGGTTGAGAAATGCCGAGGCTGCGCGCCAGAGCCCTGACGCCACCAACGCTACCGATCGCTTTTTCGAGTGCCGGATCGCGCATTTGATTCAGGTCAAGGTCCTCGAGGCGCGGGGCATTCAGATTGCCGCCCCAACTGCGGGTGATAACGACTGGTTATTGCCCAAAAATAAAACGATTCCAATCTCCCTTCAGATTGGAATTGCGCCACCTCCACGCTTGCGAAGACGGGGGGCGGCAGCCTCCTGAGGCGCCTCCTGCTGCGCTGCAGCATAGACCGAGAGAGGCGGCATCCCCCGCCCAATCTCGTTCATGGGGGTGTTTTCACCCTCGTCAGACAAACGCAATGCCACCGGCTCGGGCTCGCCGCGCGCGTCTTCTTGCGCTGCAGCATGAGCCGCCTCACTTTCGTCGTTAGACGAAAGGGGGTGCGGCAAGCCGTCGCTCCCTGCCTCCTGATTGACCAGCGTGGCCTCCGGAGGGGTCGGCGGCTCCCCGAAGATGCCGCGAACCAGCTCGGCGACGTCATCCGATTCCGTCAGCGGCCCATAGCCGGGCGCGCCGCCGGGCGTGTTCCAGTCGAGCGCGTAATCGCGCGCCGGGTTCTCGAAATTCGCGATCGCGGGGTCGTTCTCCCAGGCGCGCCGCATCGCCGCCAGCTTCCAGGCTTCCGGCACATTCTGCTTCAGCCAGGAGGCGAGATCGAAATCCTTGTCGATCAGGTCGAGAGACGGCGGCTCGACCAGCTCGGGCTCGGGTTGCGCCGCCGCAGCCTCGGCCGACACCTCGCTCGCCGGCAGCTCGGCCGGCAGCGTCTCGACGCCCTTGTCCTCAGCCGGCTCCGCCCCGCGCTTGCGGCGCGACCAGCGGCTGAGGAAACCCTCGTCCTGGGGGGTGCGCGCGCTCACCGCCGTTCTCCCGGTCCGGCTTCGTCCCGATGCAGGCCCGGCCCGGGCCGCGGCGCGCCGCCCTTGCGCGGATCGTGCTCGCTGCGCTTGCGCTTGATGAACTCGCGCTCGACATGATGCGCCTCGAAGAAGGCCAGCACCGCCTCGGCCACCGAAAGCGGCATCGGCAGCGCCTCGACGACGTCGCCGACATTCTCGCAGTAGACCTCGCCCTCGAAGGGGTCGGCGGTCACGCCGACGAACTCGATCTCGGGCTCGATCCCCGTCGGGCGGATCGCCACCCAGAGCTTGGCGCGGCCGGCCTGGAAGTTCTCGCGGAAATGGGCGGTGTCGACCGAGTGCAGGGTCAGCGTCGCAGGGCCGAGATAGAACTGGTGCCGGCCGGGCTCGCGCGACAGTTCTGTCCAGGGCGCGAGCGGCGGCGGCTCCGGCAGCACGGCGAGCGGCGCCCAGGCATGATCGGCCCAGGGCGAATCGATCGCGCGCCGCTCGATGACGATGCCGACCTCGATGTGCTGCTGCGTCATCGCCGTCTCCTCAGTTCGCCATTTCGCGCCGGGCGAGCGGCAGGCCGGCTACGAGGTTCTGCGGCTTCAGCCGCAGCACCCGGTCGGCCGACATCGCCATGATCAGATAGATCGGCTTGCCCTTGGCCGCGGGCAAGACCGGGACCTCGGCGGGAAGCGTCAATGTGAAGAGGGCGAGCACCCGCGCCATGTCGTCGGCGGCGACCGTCTTGCCCTGCCAGAGCGCATTGCCGACCGCCGTCGCCTCCGCGTCGAGCCCGACGAACCAGCGCCAGTCCGCGTCCGTGACCGTTTCCAGCGGCTCGACGACGACGTCGAAACCATGAATCTGCCGGATCCAGTGGCGCAGCGCCTGGCCGAGCGCCGCCCGGCCGGACGGAGAACCGCCGAGGTCGAGCACCATGTCGAACCCGTCGGAGCGCTGCCAGTAGTGGTCGGCATTGGCGGGCTTGAGGATGTCGAGCGCGGTCGCCGCCGGCCCGCCGAGCATGGCGAGCAGCGGCGAGGCGTGCCGGTCGGCCTCGTGCCCCTCGATCATCTCGGCGTCGGCGAGCAGGATCGTGTTCTCGTGATGGGTGACCCGCTGCGGGCGGAACAGGCATTCGGCGGCGCGGGTGACGAAGGGATCGTCCGCCTCGTCGAGCGCGGCGCGCATGATCACGTGGACCAGCTGGTCGAGGAAGAGCGGCGGTATCCCGCTCACGCCCTCGCGGATGATCCCGGCATAGGCCGCCTCCAGCGTCGGCGCGGCCAGCAGTCGGTCGCGCCAGCCGAGCATGAAGCGCCAGTTCTCGCGGGCGTCCTCGTCGATGATCGCCTCGATCGCGGCGGCCGGAATCTCCGCCTGCGGCGTCTCCATCAGCCGGGCGTGAAGCGCGCGCTCGGCCTCGCAGGCCTCCTCTGGCGGCATCAGCTCCGGCCGGGCGAGATAGGCCTTGAGGAAATCGTCGGTCACGCGCAGCCCGCCACCGGGCTCGCGGTCGAGCAGGAGATGGCCGGAACTGGCCCAGAAATGCGTCATGTCAGCCTGGTCTTTTCGAGATTGAGAAGATCGACATGCTCGACCGGCCCGTCCTCCTCGCCCGCCACCTCGAGGAACTCGAAGGCGCGGAAGCCTTCGCTCTGGCTGGCATCGCGTGGGGTCAGGGTGCGGAAGCGCTCGCGGATCTCGCCGTCTTCAATCGTCCGGTGCAAAGCGAGCAGGGTCTGCGGAGGATGATCGCAGAGAGAGGCAGCGAAGGCGATCTCCTCGGCCGCCGCGGCACGCGCGGTCGCCAGATCGGGCGCGCCGAGCTTGTCGACGAGATGGCCGGCGAGGCTTTCGACCGCCGCCTCGCGCTCGGCCGCCGTTGCCTCCGTCACCACGGCGAGCGTGCTCCAGCCGAAGCTCGCCACGCCCAGGAAGCCGGAGCGGAAGGCGGCCTTGCCCTTCGAATCAAGCGCCGAGGGATCGGCCTGGCCGAACAGGAAGGAGCCGGTCACCAGCCATTCCCCCGACTCGGCCGCCTTGCGGAAGACGAAGGTGTCGGATGGGTCGAGCCGGATGGCACGGGGCAGTTTCAGAGCGCTCACAGCTTCGGCCCGCCGCTGTCCCGATCGAGCCAGTCGACGCGGCCCAGCGCCTCGATGAGGCTGCGGCGCTCCGTGCCCGCCTGGGTCGTCGCGACGAGATCGCCGTTCGGCTCGATGCCGTGGCGGGTGCCCACGACCTTGTCGAGCCGGTCGAGCCAACGCAGCGCGGCCGCTTTCGGCCCGGCGCTCTGCCAGCGGGTGACGGCGAGCATGAGATGGCGGGCGAAGGCTTCGATCAGGTCGACGGCATCGATCTCCTCGAACCCCTCCTCGGCCATGCCGACGCCGATCTGGCCGAAGGCGAAGGGCGCCATCGTGGTGGCGCGCAGCATGCCACCGAAGACGACCCATTCGGGCACCTCGTCCTCGCCGCAGCCCTCGGGCCAGGCCAGCCGGCCGCCGCCGATCAGCCCGAGATCGTAGATCAGCGCATCGGGCCAGCGGAACAGGATCGGCCGCTCGGGCGGGCTGTAGACCGCGAGCGCATCGGCCAGCGCCGTCATCGCGAGATAATGGGCCAGCCGCGCCTCGCGCAGCGGGTTGTCGGGCTCGAGCACAACGGCGAATTCGATCACGTCGAAGCGCCGGGTCCAGACCAGCGTCGCCGCCCCCGCCTCGGCCGCAATCGTGCAGGCATGGGCGAAGGCGTCGCCGGATTCCCGCAGCGTGACGAGCGAGAATCCCGGTGGCAGCACCGGCTCGCGACGCAGATCGTCCGGGCGCTGGGCACTGACTGCCATATCCGACCATCCTCCTTGGCGACTGCGACGAAACACGCAGGCTTCGTTTCTTTTGAACCGCTCCAATTCCATATAAGCATGGATTATCGCAAGAGAGGCGACACAACGCCGCCGGCCCGAGGATGAAGCCCACCATGCCTGACACCACCCGTACGCTGATGGTGTGCTCGTGCGAGGACACGATGCCGCTCGATGCGGCAGCGCTCGCCCGCGGCTGCAAGGGCGCCGACATCCGCACGGCGCGCCATCTCTGCCGGAATCAGACCGAGCTGTTCACCCGCGCGCTCGGCGAGAGCGCCGCCGTCACCGTCGCCTGCACGCAGGAGGCGCCGCTGTTTGAGGAGATCGCGGCCGATCTCGACTATGCCGGGGAGCTGGTCTTCGCCAACATCCGCGAGACGGGCGGCTGGGCGCGCGAGGCCAAGGCGGCGGGGCCGAAGATGGCGGCGCTGCTGGCCGCCGCCGCCGAGCCGATGCCGCCGATCTCCTTCACGACGCTGACCAGCAAGGGCGTCGCCCTGGTCTATGGCCGCGACGAGACGGCGCTTTCGGTCGGCCAGCGCCTGGCCGAACATCTCGACGTCACCATCCTGATCAGCCGGCCGGGCGAGATCACGCCGCCGCGTGTGGTCGAGACGCCGGTGCTGAAGGGCACCATCGTGTCGGCCACCGGCTGGCTCGGCGCCTTCGAGCTGCGCATCGACGACTATGCCGCGCCGGCCCCCTCCTCCCGCGCAAGGCTCGTCTTCGGCGAGCCGCGCAACGGCGCGACCTCGCAATGCGACATCGTCATCGACGTCTCCGGCGGCACGCCTTTGTTTCCCGCCGGCGAGCTGCGGGCGGGCTATCTGCGGGCGGACCCGGCGAGCCCTGCCGCCATCGAAAAGCTCATCGCGGAAGCCGGCCATCTCGTCGGCGAGTTCGACAAGCCGACCTATGTCCGGCTGAACGAGGATCTCTGCGCCCATTCGCGCTCGAAGAAGACCGGCTGTACGCGCTGCCTCGAGCTCTGCCCGACCGGGGCCATCACGCCCAACGGCGACCATGTCGCGATCTCGGCCGAGATCTGCGCCGGCTGCGGCGCCTGCGCCGCGGTTTGTCCGACCGGGGCGGTGACCTATGCGCTGCCGCCGGCCGACGCGCTGCTGCGCCGGCTGCGCACGCTGCTTGCGACCTATGCCGAGGCCGGCGGGCGCGAGCCGGTCGTGCTGCTGCATGACGAGGAGCATGGCGAGCCGCTGATCGACGCGCTCGCCCGCTTCGGCGAGGGGCTGCCGGCCCGCGTGCTGCCGCTGCGCGTCAACGAGATCACCCAGATCGGGCTCGACGCCTTCGCGGCGGCGCTCGCCTTCGGCGCGGCCTCCGTGCAGGTGCTCGGCCGCGCCCGCCCGAAGCACGATCTCTCTGGCTTACAGCGCAACCTCGCCTATGCCGAGACGCTCGCCGCCGCGCTCGGCTATGGTGCCGGCAGCGCCGGGCTGATCGAGACCGACGACCCCGAGCAGCTGGCGGCGGCGCTGGCGCGGGTTGTGCCGGGCACGGCCTCCCCCAAGCCGGCGCGCTTCCGCCCGATGGGCGAAGGCCGGCCGCTGCTGCGCCAGACGATCGGCGAGTTGCACGCCGCGGCGCCGATGCCCGTGGCCACGGTGCCGCTGCCGCCGCGCGCGCCCTTCGGCACCGTGCATGTCGACACGGATGGCTGCACGCTCTGCCTCGCCTGCGTCTCGGCCTGCCCGGTGCAGGCGCTGTCTGATGATCCCGAGCGGCCGACGCTCGCCTTCCAGGAGGATCTCTGCGTGCAGTGCGGGCTGTGCGCCGCGACCTGCCCGGAGAAGGTCATCACGCTGGAACCGCGCATCGATTTCGACGCCTGGAAGGGCGGAAAGCGCGTGCTGAAGCAGGAGGAGCCGTTCCACTGCATCAGCTGCGCCAAGCCTTTCGGCGTGCGCAGCACGATCGAGAAAATCACCGCCAAGCTCGAGAACAAGCACTGGATGTTCTCGGGCGACGCGGCCAAGCGCATCTCGGTCCTGAGGATGTGCGAGGATTGCCGCGTCGAGGTCGTGGTCAACGAGAGCTTCGACCCGCATCTCTCGCCGCCGCGCCCGCCGGTGCGCACGACGGAAGATTACCTGCGCGAGCGGGCGGAGCGCGGGGAAGATCCGTTGCAGTAGGTCACGTCATTCTCGGGCTTGACCCGAGAATCTCTGACAACAGCAATCTGGTTCAAGAGATTCTCGGGTCAAGCCCGAGAACGACGCCTTATTTCGTCACCTTCTCCAGCCAGTCGACCAGCGCCTGCCGGTCTTCAGCCGAACCGATCGTCTGCTCGGGCATCTTGGTGCCGGGCGTGTAGGCGTTGGGGCCAATCTCGAAGAGCTTCGCCACCGTCTCCTTGGTCCAGACGATGTCCATCGTCCTGAAGGCCTCGGAATAGGCGTAGCCCGGCGCGCTGGCGATGCGGCGGCCGAAGATGCCGTGCAGCGTCGGCCCGGCGCGGTTCCCGTCCGACGGGGTCAGGGTGTGGCAGGCGGCGCAGGCGCGGAAGACCTGCGCGCCACGCTCGCCGTTGAAGGCGGCCAGCACATCCGCCCCGGCGCGCGGCACCACCGTGCCGATATGCTCGCCGGAGACGGCGTTCCAGCGGCGCACGAGACGGTCGGCACCGCCCGACAGGATCTGGCGGCCATCCGGCAGGAAAGCGAGCGACCAGACCGGCAGGCCCGGCCCGACCAGCGTCGCGCGGATGCGGCGTGCGGCCCGGTCGATCAGCGCCACCTGGCCGCGCAGGCCGCCGGCGGCCAGCGTCGTGCCGTCGGCCGAGAGCGCCAGCGCGATCAGCGGCGTCTCGCCCACGGCCACCTCCCCGCGCGCCTCCCCATCCGGCCCGAAGAGACGCAGCCGTCCGTCGGCCGCGGCGACGGCGATCTCGCCATCAGCAGCCACGACGACCCCGTTCAGCGGCGCCGGCAGCGTGACGATCCGGGGCGCGCCGGCGTCCGCCGGCCAGATCCGCAGCGTCGCGTCGTAGCTGGCGGTGACGAGGCCGCCGCCGGGCAGGAAGGCGACGCCATTGACCGGCCCCTGGTGCCCCTCGAAGGCGACCGCTGCGCCGCCCTCGCGCGTCGTCACCCGCGCCGTCCCGTCCCAGGAGGCGGAGGCGATGCGGCGCCTGTCGGCGGAGACCGCCAGCGCGGCTACGGGCCCCTTGTGGCCCTCGATGACCTCGGCGGGCTCGGCCGCCGCGCCGCGCCAGAGCGCGATGCGCCCATCCTCGGCACCGGTGGCGAAGCCGAGGCCCGGCACGGCCGCAACCGCATTGACCGCGCCCTCATGGAAGCGCAGCACGGCCTCCGCCGTGCCGCCCGACAGGCTCCAGAGGATGGCCGACTGGTCGAAGGAGCCGGTCATGGCGCTCGCACCGTCGGGCGCGACCGCGATGGCGCGCACAGGCCCGCCATGGCCGCGCAGTTCCTGGGCGGAGACGGGGTGGGCGAGGCAGAGAAGAAGGACAAGAGGCTTCAGGACAGATCGCATCGTTCCATCATGCCGCCTCCCCGGCGCCGTGACAAAGCGGCCAGTTGCCCCGGTGCGACCGGGCATCCTATGAAGCTGCGCTCCTGCCGCTGGTTCCCAACGATGACCGCCACGCCTCTCAATCTCCGCGGCCTGAAATGCCCCCTGCCGGCGCTGCGGGTCCGCAAGGCGCTGAAGGGGGCGACACCCGGCACGCTGTTCCTCGTCGAATGCACCGATCCGATGGCGGCCATCGACATTCCCAACCTGATGCGCGAAACCGGGGATGCGATCGAGGAGAGCCGCAGCGACGGCGATCTGCTCGTCTTCCACATCCGCAAGGCGTCGGCCTGAACCGCGCCGATAGGAGTTCAGCCCTTGGCCCTCACCCAAGCCGACATCCTGCGCGCGCTCGAACTGGTGAAGCTGCCGGCCAGCGGCCAGTCGCTCTCCGCGTCCGGCCGCGTCGCCGACATCCTGATCGACGGCGGCAAGGTGATCTTCGCCATTGGCATCGACGCCACCGAAGCCGCCGCCATGGAGCCGGTGCGCAAGGCGGCCGAAAGCGCGGTGTCGGGCCTGCCGGGCGTGAGCCAGGTTCTGGTCGGGCTGACCGCCGACAAGGCGCCCTCGTCGGCTGCCGCGCAGGCGCGCCAGCAGGCGCAGCGTCCGGCCCCCGGCGCGGGTCCTGGCGGCCCGACGCCGAAGGCGGCGGGTGTGCCCGGCGTGAAGCAGATCATCGCGGTCGCCTCGGGCAAGGGCGGCGTCGGCAAGTCGACCACCACCGCCAATCTCGCGGTGGCGCTCAGCGTTCTCGGGCTGAAGGTCGGCGTGCTCGACGCCGACATCTATGGCCCCTCGGTGCCCAAGATCTTCGGCATCACCGGCAAGCCGCGGCTGGTGTCCGGACGGACGCTGGCGCCGATGGAGGCCTATGGGCTGAAGATCATGTCGATCGGCTTCCTGATCGACGAGGAAACGCCGATGATCTGGCGCGGGCCGATGGTGATCTCGGCGATCACCCAGATGCTGCGCGAGGTCGCCTGGGGCGAACTCGATGTGCTCGTCGTCGACATGCCGCCCGGCACCGGCGACGCACAGCTGACGATGGCCCAGCAGACGCCGCTGGCCGGCGCCGTGATCGTCTCGACGCCGCAGGATCTGGCGCTGCTCGATGCACGCCGCGGCGTCGCGATGTTCAAGAAGGTCGAGGTGCCGATCCTCGGCATCGTCGAGAACATGAGCTATTTCATCTGCCCGGAATGCGGCACGCGCTCGGACATCTTCGCCCATGGCGGGGCGCGGCATGAGGCGGAACGCCTCGGCGTGCCCTTCCTCGGCGAGGTGCCGCTGGCCATGCCGATCCGCGAAACGTCCGATTCAGGCCGGCCGATCGTCGCGAGCGACCCGGACACGGCCCATGCGAAGGCCTATCTCGGCATTGCAAGGCAGGTGATGGCGTCGATGGCGGGAGGGGCGGCCCGGGCCGCGCCGCGTATCGTCATCGAGTGAGCGGCGGCGCCTCACTGGCGCCACCTCGACGTCATTCTCGGGCTCAGCGAAGCGCAGACCCGAGAATCTCAGGATGGGCGAGCGCCAGGCCTGCCGCGGCACGAGATGCTCGGGTCAAGCCCGAGCATGACGGCCTGGTTCGGTCGCCGCTTCAGCCGCTCAGAGCCTGACGCCGCCCGTCGAGAAAGCGACGTCGACCGGCTTCTGGAAATAGTCGTTCAGCACGAGGCTGGCGCCGAAGGCGAGGATGGCGGAAACGGCGATGGCGGCGACGAACGACTTCATGATCTTCCCCCGGAGCTCGGCAGCGATAAGCGGCTCTTATCAGGACAGATAGCGAAGGACCGCAGGGGGTTCAAGCCGGCGGCAGAGTGGCGAAAAGCCGCTCGGCCTCGTCCAGATCCTCGGGCTTGTTGGCGTTGAAGAAGGGATCGACCGGCGTCACCGGCCACTCCGCGCTCGCGCAGCCATGGCGGGCGGTCCAGCGGTCGATCTTGCGCTCGTCCTCGACCGTCAGGGCGTGGCGCAGATCGGCGCGCAGGCGAACCGGCCAGAGGCCGATCACCGGATGCGTCCAGCCGCCCGAGGCCGCGCAGGCGAGTGGGACGCCCTGCGTCTCGCGTGCCTCTTGCAGGCGGGCGACGAGATCATCAGGGATGAAAGGCGTGTCGGCGGCGACGCTGACGAGCCATTCGGTCTCGGGCCGATGGACCGCCATCCAGTCGAGCCCGGCGAGAATGCCGGCGAGCGGCCCGGCGAAATCCGGCACGCTGTCGGCGACCACCGGCAGGCCGTAAGCGGCGAAGCGGGCGGGGTCGCCATTGGCGTTGACCAGCAGGCGATCGCATTGGGGCGCCAGGCGCTCGATGACATGGGCGAGGATGCTGCGGCCCGCGATGGTCCGCAGCGGCTTGTCACCGCCCCCCATGCGCCGGGCGAGGCCGCCGGCGAGAAGAAGGCCGAGGGTTGGCGTGTCAGTCATCGCCCCCCGCGCCCTTGCGCCGGCTCCTGCCGCCCTCCTCCTCGACCGAGTCGGGATCCTGGTCGAAGACGATGTTCTGCTCGCCGGCGAGCGCCACGAAACGCTTTCCCCGCGCCCGGCCGATCAGGGTCAGCCCGGCCTTGCGGGCCAGTTCGACGCCCCATTCGGTGAAGCCCGAGCGGGAGACCAGCACGGGGATGCCCATGCGGACGGTCTTGATGACCATTTCCGAGGTCAGGCGACCGGTAGTGTAGAAGATCATCCGGGCGGGATCGACGTTGTTGCGGAACATCCAGCCGGCGACCTTGTCGACGGCGTTGTGGCGGCCGACATCCTCCATATAGACCAGCGGCCTGTCGGCCTCGCAGAGCACGCAGCCATGGATGGCACCGGCCTCGAGATAGAGCGAGGGCGTGGTGTTGATCTTCTTCGTCAGCGCATAGAGCCAACTCGTGCGGAGTTCCGCCTTGGGCAGTTCGATCTCGTCGATCGCCTCCATCAGGTCCCCAAAAGCGGTGCCTTGCGCGCAGCCCGAGGTCAGCGTCTTCTTCTTCAGCTTCTCCTCGAAATTGGTGCGCTCCGGTGTGCGGACGACCACGACCTCGAGTTCCTCGTCGTAATCGACGGCATCGACGACATCGCCACGCTTGAGCATGTTCTGGTTCAGGAGATAGCCCAGCGCCAGCGCGTCGGGGTGGTCGCCGATCGTCATCATGGTGACGATCTCCTGGGCGTTGAGATAGAGCGTCAGCGCGCGCTCGGTGACGACGCGGGTCTCGACGGTCGCGCCGGTCTGGTCGATGCCGGAGACGGTCGCGCCCAGTCGGGCCGCCTGCGGATCGGGCCGAACGAAATAATCGTCGAGGAAGCTCATATCCTGCGCCATGGCGGTCTCCCGGTCAGGCGGCCAGCCGCGCGAGATGCAGGGCCCAGGTCTCGATGGCCTCGGCCTGTGCCGGCAGCTCGGTCCAATCCTCCCCCGCGAAGTCGCGGAAGGCGGGCAGCACGTCCTGCCGGACGGCGATCAGCACGGGCACGCCCACCAGCAGGGCTGCGGCGATCTCCTGCCGCAACCCCTGACCCAGCACCTCCTGCCGGCCGAACTTGTTGACGATGACCAGATCGGTTTCGCCAGCTAGCGCAGCGCCGAGCGCGCCACCGGCGGCCGCGAGCCCGCCTGCGTCGAGACGGCAGCCGGTGGCGCCGGCGCCGCGGTTCTCGCTGATCGGATAGCGCACGCCGCTGGCGAGGTCCTCCAGCGCCATCGAGAAACAGCCGCTCTCGCAGGCGCCGTCATTGTGCTGGACGACACCACCGAGCCGGAGCCCCCGCGCCTTCAGCCGCGACGCCGTATCGGCCATGAACCGGTCGATATGGAAGCCCGACGAATAGGGAATGACGGCCATGAGCATCGGGACCTCATCCCATGAAAAGCGACAGGCGACCAGAGGGCTTTCGTCGCAGCGGGTCGCGCGCTGCAACCGCGAAATGCGACGGAAGTGTTGCGCTGTCCCTACAGTCGCGCCTCGCGGGGCCAGCTACGGTTGAATCCAGTATCCTCCGGCGCGTTTTCCGGCGGAGGCCAGACCCCGGTTCGCGATCCATGCCCCGTCATCACGCCCAGCACCCGCTCGATCCCGCCGCCGATGCCGCGCTGCTGTTGCGCCGCATCGCGTTCGGCACGCTGGCGCTGCTGCTGCCGATCGCGTCCCTCGTCTCGCGTCGCGCCGCGGTGGTGCTGGCGCCGATCGGCGTCGTGCTGCTGGTCATCGCCATGTTGATCGAGGACCCGCGCGACTTCGTCTCGCGGCTCAAGCGCAGCGTATTCAGCCTGCCCGGGCTGATCCTGATCGGCCTCGTCGCCTGGGCGGTGCTCTCGCTGGTCTGGAGCCCATACACGCTCTCGGCGACGGAGAAGGCCAGCAACATCGTTCTCGCCGTCGCGCTCGGGTTCCTGGGCAACGCCGCGCTGCCGGAGCGCATGCGGGCCTCGAACCTCAACCTGGCGCCGCTGGGAGCGGGCACCGCCGCGGCCTTCGCGCTGGCGCTGATCGTGATGACGGCCCTGCGCCACCAGGACACCGATGCCGGCGTCGAGCGCGGGATCAGCGTCATCCTGATCATGGCCTGGCCGGCGCTCGCCTGGCTGCTCTCGCGCGAGCGGGGCCTGAGCGCGCTCGGGCTCGCGCTGATCGTCGGCCTGCTGTCGCTGACGCGGTTCGAGGATGGCGAGGCGGTTGCGATGATCTGCGGCGCGGTCGCCTTCGGCGCCGTCAGCGCCAGCCGCGAGCGGGCGGCGGCCATGGTCGCCGCGGTGCTGGCTGGCCTGATCCTGCTGGCGCCGATCCTGCCCTTCCTGATGATCCCGATCGTCTCGCGGCTGCCCGAGAGCACGCTCGCGCCGGCGCTGGCGGTCTGGGCCGATGTAATCAGCAGCGCGCCGATCCAGCTCGTGACCGGCCACGGCCTCGACACGGTTCTGCGCGGCCGGCTGATCGGCGCCCTGCCGCCCGCGACCCCGACGACACTCTTGTTCGAAACCTGGTACGAGCTCGGCCTCGTCGGGGCGGCCGCAGCCGCCTTCTGCCTCTATGTCGCCGTCCGGGCGGCCGGGCGCATGCCGGGCGCGCTGGCGGCCGGCGGCGTCGCGGCCTTCACAACCGCCTTCGCGCTCTCCGCGCTCGGCTTCGCGACCCTGCAGCCCTGGTGGCTGATGACGCTGACGTCGGTCGTGCTGATGTTCGGCGCGATCGCGCGCGGCCAGTACCGCACCGACCGGCCCGTCGCGCCGTTGCTGAAGTCCCCGAGCCCGACGCGCCCCAAGGCCGGCGGCACCGGCCCCTGAAGCCCGGGACGATCAGGCCGCGGCCACGCGCCCGGCCTGGACCGCATGACAGGCGACGCCGTCGATCACCGGCGGGCTCTCGAGCCGGCAGCGGTCGAACACCAGCGGGCAGCGGGGATGGAAGGTGCAGCCCGAGGGCGGGCTGATCGGGTTCGGGATCTCGCCCTTCACCGCCTCGCGCGCCTTGCCGACCATCGCGACATCGGGCACCGCATCGAGCAGCATCCGCGTATAGGGGTGCCGCGGCGCCGAGAACAGGCTCTTGCCCTCGGAGACCTCGACGAGGCGGCCGAGATACATCACGCCGATGCGGGTCGCCATGTGCCGGACGACCGCGAGGTTGTGCGAGATGAAGAGGTAGGTCAGCCCCAGCCGCTCCTGCAGGTCGCGCATCAGGTTGAGGATCTGGGCCTGGACCGAGACGTCGAGCGCCGAGGTCGGCTCGTCGCAGACGATGAACTCGGCATCGGAGGCGAGCGCGCGGGCAATCGCGATGCGCTGGCGCTGGCCACCCGAGAATTCGTGGGGAAATTTCGTGCGGTCGGCGGGGTGCAGGCCGACCAGCGTCAGGAGATCGCCGACACGCTCGGTGATCGCGGCCTCGCCCTCGACCAGCCGGAAGGCCCGGATCGGCTCGGCGATGATGCGCCCGACACGCCAGCGCGGATTGAGCGAGGCGTAAGGGTCCTGGAAGATCATCTGGATGCGCCGGCGCAGCCGCTGACGCTCCTCGGCCGCCGCCGCATCGCTCATCGAGACGCCGTCGATCGTGACCGTACCGGCCGACGGCGGCAGCAGGCCGACGACCATGCGCGCTACGGTCGACTTCCCCGAGCCGGATTCACCGACCAGCGCGAAGGTCTCGCCCTTGCGGATCTCGAAGGAGACGCCGTCGACCGCCTTGAGGAACTGGCGTGGCGCGCGCTCGATGACGCGGTTGAGCCAGGGCTTCGAGACATCGAAGACGCGCTTGAGATCGCGGACCTCGACCAAAGCGGGCTCATCGGCGGTCATGCGGCTCATGCGGCGATCTCCGCCCCGGCGCCACTGCGGCGCGGTTCGTCATAAAGGTGGCAGGCGACCTTGCGATCCCCCACCGCGACCAGCTCCGGGCGCTCGACATGGCAGCGGGCGAAGGCCTGCCCGCAACGCGGATTAAAGGCGCAGCCGGGCGGGATGGCCGAAAGCCGCGGCATCGAGCCCGGGATCTGGACGAGCCGGGTGGTCTCGCCCTCGAGAGAGGGGATCGCCCCCATCAGCCCCTTCGCATAGGGGTGGAGCGGCTCTTTCACGACGTCGCGGACCGGGCCGATCTCGGCGATGCGCCCGGCATACATCACCGCGACCCGATCGGCGGTTTCGGCGATGACGCCCATGTCGTGGGTGACGAGCATGACCGAGGTGCCACGATCCCGGCAGAGCGTCTTGATCAGCGCGATGATCTGCGCCTGCACGGAGACGTCGAGCGCGGTGGTCGGCTCGTCGGCGATGATGAACTCCGGTTCGGCGCAGAGCGCCAGCGCGATCACGACGCGCTGGCGCATGCCGCCGGAGAACTCGTGCGGATAGCTGTCGATCCGCTTCTCAGGCGCGGGAATGCCGACCTCGTCCAGCAGGGCGATGGCGCGGGCGCGGGCCTGGGTGGCGTCGAGATCGGTGTGGACTTGGATCGTTTCGATCAGCTGCTCGCTGATCCGGTAGAGCGGGTTCAGGCTGGTCAGCGGATCCTGGAAGATCATGCCGATGCGCTTGCCGCGGACCTTGCGCATCGCGTCATCGGGCAGGTTGTCGATCCGTTCACCGGAGAGGCGGACCTCGCCGCCGGCGATCCGACCGGGCGGGTCGATCAGGCCGATGATGGCCGATCCGGTGACGGATTTGCCGGCGCCGGATTCGCCGACGACGCCGAGCACCTCGCCGCGCGCGACATCGAAGGAAATCCGGTCCAGCGCGCGCAGCGTGCCGCGACGGGTGACGAACTCGACCGTCAGGTCGCGGACGGAGAGGACGGGGGCGGCGTCTTCAGGCGGCATCGCGCTCATCTCAGCTTCGGGTTGAGCGCATCGCGCAGCCAGTCGCCGAACAGGTTGATCGACAGGGCGAGCAGGACCAGCACGAGCGAGGGAAAGAGCAGGATCCACCACTCGCCGGAGAAGAGATACTGCTGGCCGAAGCGGATCAGCGTGCCGAGCGAGGGCTGGGTCGGCGGCATGCCGACGCCGAGGAAGGAGAGCGTCGCCTCCTCGATGACGGCCAGCGCCAGGTTGATCGTCGCGATCACCAGCACGGGCCCGGCGACATTGGGCAGGACGTGCTTGAGCATCACCGGCCAGGCCTTCAGCCCGATCAGCCGGGCGGCGTCGACATAGACCTTGTTCTTCTCGACCAGCGTCGAGCCGCGCACGGTGCGGGCATATTGCGCCCAGTTCGACAAGCCGATGGCGACGACGAGAACGAGCAGAGTCATCTGCTCCTGCATCGCCGGCGGGATCAGCCCACGGGCGACGCCGAAGACCAGAAGCGCGACGAGGATCGCCGGGAAGGAGAGCTGGACATCGGCGACCCGCATGATCAGCGCCTCGGTGCGCCCGCCGACATAGCCGGCGACCAGGCCCAAGCCCACGCCGATGACGAGCGAGAACAGCACGGAGGCCGCGCCGACCAGCAGCGAGACGCGCGAGCCGTAGAGGATGGCCGAGAAGATGTCGCGCCCCTGCGCGTCGGACCCCAGCCAGAAGACCTTGCCGGTGATCTCGTTGGGCACCATCGGCCGCGAGAACCCGTCGGAGAGATCGAGCGAAGCGGGGTCGAAGGGATCATAGGGCGCGATCAGCGGCGCCGCGACCGCCGCCAGCACGAGCAGCAGCGCCAGCAGCGTCGCCACCACCGTCACCGGGGAGGAGCGGAAGGAGTAGGCGATGTCGGAATCCCAGATCCGGGCGAGGCGGCCGGGCGGGTTGGGGGGAGCAGGCATGCTGGTCATGATGCGAACCTCGCCCTCACTTCGCCATGGCCGGGTTGCCGCTGCGCAGGCGCGGATCGAGCGCGACGTAGACGAGGTCGACCAGGAGCGAGGTCAGCACGAAGACGAAGGCCACGAACAGGAGATAGGCCGACATCACCGGCACATCGACGAACTGCACGGCGTTGACGAAGAGCGCGCCCAGCCCCGGCCACTGGAACACCGTCTCGGTGACGATGGCGAAGGCGATCACGCCGCCGAGCTGGACGCCCGCGATGGTGACAACCGGGATCAGCGTGTTGCGCAGCGCGTGGCGGAACTCGATGCGGCGCTCGGGAATGCCCCGCGCCCGGGCGAAGCGGATGAAATCGGCCCGCATCACCTCCAGCATCTCGGAGCGAACCAGGCGCATGATCAGCGTCAGCTGCAGAAAGCCGAGCGTCAGCACCGGCATGACCAGCGATTTGAGCCCGCTCGTGGTGAGCAGCCCGGTCGTCCACCAGCCGATCGCGACCGTGTCGCCGCGGCCGAAGGAGGGCAGCCAGCGCAATTCGACGGCGAAGATGTAGATCAGCCCGATGCCGATCAGGAAGGTCGGCAGGCTGACGCCGATCAGGGAGAGCGCCATCACCAGATTGGCGATCCAGCCATCGCGCCGGATCGCGGCATAGACCCCGAGGCCGATGCCGGTGACGAAGGCGAAGATCGCCGAGAGCACGGCGAGTTCCACCGTCGCGGGCAGCCGCTCGAGGATCAGCGAGGAGACCTTGCGCCCCTGGCGGTAGGAGATGCCGAAATCGCCCTGCGCCGCATCCGCGACGAAGCGGGCGAACTGCAGCGGCACGGGGTCGTTGAGGCCGAGCCGCTCGGTCAGCTCGGCGCGATCCTGCAGCGTCGCCTCCTGGCCGAGCATGTTGACCACGGGATCGCCGACGAAGCGGAACATCGAGAAGGCGATGAAGGCGACGGCCAGCATCACGACGATGCCCTGCATCAGCGAGCGCAGGATGTAGGCGAGCATTACGGGGTTACTTTCCCAACACCGTCAGACAGACAAGTCTCCAGGTCATCCCGGGCGGAGCGAAGTGCAGGCCCGGGATGACGTCGGAGGTTCACGAACGAGGCGGAGGGAGACTACGAGCCCTTGAAGCTCACCATCTTCAGCTTCGGCGAGTTCGACACGTCGACGGGAATGTCGAGGTTGGTCTTCATCGCGTAGCTCAGCGACTGATGGTGGATCGGCAGATAGATCGTCTCGTCCTTCAGCCGCGTCCAGAGCTTGGAGATGGTGGCGTCGCGCTTGGGAATGTCGACCTCCTGCGAGAGCGACTGGATCATGGAGTCGACCTCGGCATTCTTGAAGCCGGTGGCGTTCCAGGAGCCCTGCGAGCCGGTGCGCGAGTGGTACATGAAGGAGAAGATGTAGTCGCTGTCGAAGGTCGGGACGCCCCACCCGACGAGGTAGAACTCCGTCTCCGGCGGGTTCTTCTGGATCAGGGTGAAATGGATCGACTTCGACTGCGAGACCAGGTTCACCTTGACGCCGATCTGCGCGAACATGCCCACGGCCGCCTGGCAGATGCCCTCGTCATTGACGTAGCGGTCATTGGGGCAGTGCAGCGTCACCGAGAAGCCGTTGGGATAGCCCGCCTCCGCCAGCAGCGCCTTGGCCTTGGCGTTGTCGACCGCCGGGAACGCGTCCAGCTCCTTGGTCCAGCCATTGACGAAGGGCGGCATGATGACGCCGGTCGGCACCGACTCGCCGCGCATCACGACGCGCTGGATCGCCGGCCGGTTGATCGCCATGTTGAGGGCCTGGCGAACGCGCTTGTCGGCGAAGGGGTTCTTGCCCTGCACGTCGTCGCCCTTGAGGTCGGCCGAGGCGACGTCCATGCCGAAGAAGATGGTGCGGTTCTCGGCACCGGAATTGACGCGCAGCGTGGGCTGGCTCTTGAGGCGGACGATGTCCTGCACCGGCACGTCCTGGACGAAGTCGACCTCGCCCGAGAGCAGCGCCGCGACGCGGGTGGCATCCTGCTTGATCGGGACGTAGGTCAGCTCGGTGATCTCGAGCGGCACCTTGGCCTTGTTCCAGTAGGCGTCGTTGCGCTTCATCACCGTCTTCACATCCGCCTCGCGGGTGACCAGCGTGAAGGGCCCGGTGCCGTTGGCGTTACGGACGGCGAAGTTCTCCTCCTTGTTCTTGAAGTCCTGCGCCTTGGTGGCGTTGTTCTTCTCGGCCCAGGCCTTGCTCATGATGCGGATCGAGACGGTGTTGTTGACGAGGAGCGGGTTGGGCCCCTTGGTCTTGATGCGCACCGTCAGGTCGTCGACCTTGCTGACCTTCTCGACGGAGGTCAGCAGACCCTTGAAGTCCGAGGTCGGCTGCATGGCGCGCTCATAGGAGAACACCACGTCATCGGCGCTGAAGGCGCTGCCGTCATGGAACTTGACGTTCGGCTGGAGCTTGAACTCCCAGGTGGTCGGGTCCTCGGGCACGACCCGCCAGGAGGAGGCCAGCAGCGGCAGCAGCTTGCCGGCATGGTCGCGCTCGGTCAGGGCTTCATAGATGTGCTGGGTGAGCGCCGTCGTCGGCCCTTCGTTCTGACCATGGGGATCGATCGTCAGGGCGTCGCCCGCGGCGGCCCATTTCAGCGGTCGGGCCTCGGCGGCGCCCAGCGCCAGCAGCGAAACCCCGAGCAAAGCGGCCGCAAGGCCGAACACACGCGCTTTCATCGAAAAACACCTCCCCTCGCAGGCACCGTCGGCGCCCGAAAGAAGCGATGTTAGGGGCAGCTTGTGCGCGAGTCACGGGGGTGACGCGACTCAGGCGCATGGCATTTCCGCGCAACCTGCCGAAGTTATGGTCAGTTCGCGGCGGACCGCCGAGTCAGACGGCCGTGACGGGCGCCAGCGCCTGACAGGACGGGGCCGTGCGTTGACGCTCACGCGCCAGCAGCCACGCCGCCGCCGCCCAGGCCGCGACCGCCAGAGCGGCCCCCGCGATGACGTCGACGAGGTAGTGGCTTCCCTCGATCGGAATGGCGACCAGCATCAGCCCATTGAGCCCGACCCCGAACCAGCGCCAGTAGGGCGGCGCCGCCCAGAAGCCGAGCATCAGGAGGACGGCCGACACGGTGTGGAAGCTCGGGAAGGTGACGAGTCCCTGGGCGCCGTTCAGATCGACGAGCTTCATGCTGCCCTCGCGCAGGGCCTGGGCATGCTGGGCGAACTCGAGCGGCACGGCCAGGACGATGTTGGGATGGTCAGCCGGCGTGATGCCGAGATGGACCACGGGGCTCAGCGCGGGCAGCAGAGTCGCGATGGCGACCGTCACGATGGCCGCGAGCGCATAGCTCAACAGGAAGCGGTCGAGATGACGGTAGGCTCCGATCGCGGCGAGGACGATCGGCAGGAGCGCCGTCTGCGGCAGCATCGAGTGGTAGGCGAGGACCAGAACCTCGTGAACGGACGGATGGGCGTCGAGCACGGACAACCAGAAGCGCCAGTCGAAGCCCAGGGCCACGTCCATCGCCTGGAACCACTCGTCGCGCAGGGGCATGGCGAGGGATGTGCCGCTGTAGGACAGCGAGCCGACCATGAAGATCAGGAGCAGCAGTTCGGCCATCGCGCGGGTCAAGCGGGCGAGGCGCTCGTCGGGACGGCGCTGTGAATAGAAGGCTGAGATCGCCAGAAGGCTCGCGACCACGCCGAGGATGACGAGCAGGTCGCCTGCCTTCAGGCCCACGCCGGTCGCAGACCAGATCGCCAGGCTGAGCAGCGAGATCGCGCCGATGAGAGCCCACAGCGTCCGCGACGCTCTCCACCCGTCTCCCGCCATGCCGCAGCCCCTCCCCGATGGTGGAGAGCAGTGGCACGACTCTCTAAAAACTCCGTTGAGATCGGCACGGGGCGTTTCCCCGCGCGCGTCGCCGCGGGGGGACCGGAGCTGGCCCCCTCAGCGCGAAAGCTCGGCGATCAGCTTGCGCACGAACTGCGTGCCGGCATCGAGCTGCGCCACCGTGATGAACTCGTCGGGCTGATGGGCCTGGGCGATGTCGCCAGGGCCGCAGACCACGGTCGACCAGCCGGCGCGCTGGAACAGGCCGCCTTCCGTGCCATAGGCGACGACATGGCGGCCATTGTCGCCGGTCAGGCGGCGGCAGAGTTCCTCGGCCGCACCGTTCTCCTCGGGGCCCATCGCCGGGGTGTCGGAGGTGACGACGAAGTCGATGCCGGTTTCCGGCGCGATCGCCTGCATCTGCGCCTCCAGCGCGGCAACCTCGGCGCGGTAGCGCTGCTCGTAGGTCTCGAAGCTCTCACCAGGGATGCAGCGGACCTCATGGGTGAACATGCAGTGCTCGGCGGTGATGTTGACCGCCGTCCCCCCATTCACCACGCCGACATGGAGTGTCGTGTAGGGCGGCTCGAAACCGTTGCCCGGCGCGGTGCGGGCCTTGTTCTCGGCCATCACCTGGTTGTGCCAGTCGATCAGGCGCCCGGCGATCATCACGGCGGGAACACCGACATCGACGCGGCTCGAATGGACGGCATGGCCGCGCACCGTCGTCTTCATCCGCAGGCCGCCCTTGTGACCGGTGACGACCTGCATCATCGACGGCTCGCCAACGACGACGGCCGACGGCTTCAGACCCTCCTTGGCCATGGCGGCGATCATGACGCGTGCGCCCTGGCAGCCGACCTCCTCGTCGTAGGAGAGTGCGATGTGGACCGGCCGCTTCAGCGGTGCCGCCAGCATCTCCGGCACCAGCGCCAGCGCGATGGCGTCGAAGCCCTTCATGTCGCAGGTGCCGCGGCCGAAGAGCTTGCCGTCCCGCTCGGTCAGCGTCCAGGGATCGGAACTCCAGTCCTGGCCAGCGACGGGCACGACGTCGGTGTGACCGGAGAGGATGACGCCGCCCTCCACCTTCGGGCCGATCGTGGCGTAGAGATTGGCCTTGTCGCCCTCGGCATTGAACGCCAGCGTGCTCTCGACGCCGAGGCTCGCCAGATAGTCGCGGCAGAAGTGGATCAACTTGAGATTGCTGCGCTGGGATTCGGTGTTGAACGAAACCAGCCGGGCCAGCATCTCCTTCGGGGTCATCGTCACGCGGCGTCTCTCCAAAATGCGGCGCGAGGCAGGTTTCGTGCCGAGCCCGCCGGTAGGCCGAGCCTGATATATGTCCTAAGCCTCCAGCGAGCCGCTGCCAACGATCCGTTTCCGTCCATCGCCGCGCACCCCTATAACGGCAGCGGGACATGAGAGGCTCCGCATGCATTTCGACGTCACTCTGGCAGACATCCAGGCCGCCGCCGCGCGCATCGCCGGCAAGATCCGGCGTACGCCGACCTTCTACAGCGCCGGGCTTTCGGCGCGGCTGGGCGTCGAGACCGTCGTCAAGGTCGAGAGCCTGCAGCTCGGCGGCTCCTTCAAGGTGCGCGGCTGCTTCAACAAGCTGATGGGGCTGAGCGAGGCCGAGCGCGCGCGTGGCGTCGTCACCGTCTCGGGCGGCAATCACGCCATCGCGGTGGCGCTGGTCGCCAAGACGATGGGCTGCCGCGCGCTGGTGCTGATGCCGCAGAACGCGGCCGCCTTCAATGTCGAGATGGCGCGCGGTCTCGGGGCCGAGATCGAGCTCTGCGCGGATTCAATCGAAGCCTTCGCGAAGGCCGAGGATTATGCCGCCCAGGGCATGACCAACGTCCATTCCTATGACGATCCGGCGATCATCGCCGGACATGGCTCGCTCGGGCTTGAGATGAACAACGATGCCGGCGGGCGGCTCGACCACGTCTTCATCTCGATCGGCGGCGGCGGCTTCGCGGCCGGCGTCGGCGCGGCGATGAAAGGGCTCGACCCGGCCCTGCGCATCCATGGCGTCGAAACCGAGGGCGCGACCGCGATGACGCAGGCGCTGGCGGCCGGCAAGCCGGTGCCGATCCGCCCGACCTCGATCGCGCGCACGCTGGGCGCCCCCTTCGCGACGGAGCGGACAATGGCGGCCGCCCGGCAGTTCCTGGAGGACATCGTGATCGTGCCCGACGCCGAGGCGGTGCGCGAGATCACCTGGGTGCTGCAGAACGGGCGCGTGCTGCTGGAGCCGGCGGCCTCCTGCGTCGTCGCCGCCGCGCTGGCGCGCAAGGCGCTGTTCCAGCCGGGCGAGCGCGTCGGCCTCGTGCTCTGCGGCTCGAATGTCGCGCTCGACGACATCGCCGCCTGGCGGACGCAGTTCGGGGTTTGAAGCCGCGGCCCTGTGGCCCGGCCCCTCCTCTGCGGCGGCGGCAAGACGGGATGTG
This sequence comes from Bosea sp. RAC05, assembly GCF_001713455.1. Taxonomy (NCBI): domain Bacteria; kingdom Pseudomonadati; phylum Pseudomonadota; class Alphaproteobacteria; order Hyphomicrobiales; family Alloboseaceae; genus Allobosea; species Allobosea sp. RAC05. The sequence goes on along the minus strand of NZ_CP016464.1, from coordinate 1,536,901 downwards.
CCGCGGGCGCGCGTCAGGGTCGCAGCGCCCGCGCTTGACGCTGCCCCGCGTTCGGGCTTGTGGAAAGAGGTGTCGCGCCTGACCGATGAGGCGGGGGGCCGCAGCGGCGGGCGCGGACAGAAGCGGAGGCATGCCCCATGACGATCCTCGACCACAAGACGCAGCCGCAGGACAAATGGCGCGACGGCGTCATGACCGAGATGCGGGTCTCGGCCCTGGTCCAGAGCAAGCAGCTCTGCATCTTCGAGCAGTTCTGCGAGCCTGGCCTGGGCGCGCCGATGCATCTGCACGCGGTCGAGGAGGTGCTCGAGGTAATGGGCGGCACGGCCGAGATCTATCTGCGCGACCAGACGATGGTCGTCACCGCCAACCAGTCCGTTTTGGTGCCGGCGGGCGCCCGCCACGGCTTCAAGAACATCGGCACCGACACGCTGCATGTGCGCGCGACGCTGGCGGCGGCGATCTTCGAGGCGTCCTATGACGACCGCAACGAATTGTCGCGCCGCTACGTTCCCGCCGACGCCTGATCAGCGCCGCAGAGCCCTGCCGATCCCGCGATCCGCCGCCGGCGGATCGGTTTCGCCCTTTTCGAGGTCACGATGCCCAAAGCCGAACTCATTGCCGCCCTTCACCCCGAGCTCACTGCGATCCGCCGCGACCTGCACCGCCACCCCGAACTGATGTACGACGTGCACCGCACGGCCGGCGTCGTCGCGCAGAAGCTGACGGAATGGGGCGTGGACGAGGTCGTGGCCGGCATCGGCCAGACCGGCGTCGTCGGCGTCATCAAGGGCCGCAACCAGGGCTCCGGCAAGGTGATCGCGATGCGGGCCGACATGGACGCGCTGCCGATCCACGAGGAAACCAATCTCGAGCACCGCTCGACCGTGCCGGGCAAGATGCACGCCTGCGGCCATGACGGCCACACCGCCATGCTGCTGGGCGCCGCCAAGTACCTCGCCGAGACGCGCGATTTCGACGGGACCGCGGTGGTGATCTTCCAGCCTGCGGAGGAAGGCGGCGCCGGCGCCAAGGCGATGATCGAGGACGGGCTGATGACCCGCTTCGGCATCCAGGAAGTCTACGGCATGCACAACAAGCCGGGCCTGGCCGTCGGCCAGTTCGACGTGCGCAAGGGCCCGACCATGGCTGCCGCCGACCGCATCCACATCAAGATCGAGGGCAAGGGCGGGCATGCCGCGGCCCCGCACCGGGTCAACGACCCGATCGTCGCCGCCTGCCAGCTGGTGACGGCGCTGCAGACGATTTCCTCGCGCAATGCCGACCCGCTCGACTCGATCGTCGTCTCCGTGACCGCGATCAATGCGGGTGAGGCCTTCAACGTCATCCCGCAGACCGTCGAGCTCAAGGGCTCGGTGCGGACGCTGACGCCGCAGATGCGCGAGCTCGCCGAGAAGCGCATCAAGGAGGTGACCGCCGGCATCATGGGTGCCTTCGGCATGAGCGTCGTCTGCGACTATCTCCACGGTTACCCGGTGACCTTCAACCATGCGGAGCAGGCCGAGTTCGTGGTCGGCACGATCGAGGCCGCCTTCGGCGAGGGCAAGGTCGACACGACCGTGCCGCCGACGATGGGCTCGGAGGATTTCTCCTACATGCTCGAGGAGCGCCCCGGCGCCTTCATCAACATCGGCAATGGCGACTCGGCCGGCCTGCACCACCCGGCCTATGAGTTCAACGACGAGGTCATCCCGGTCGGCGTGACCTACTGGGCGAATCTCGTCGAGACCGCGATGCCGAACCGGGCCTGAGGGACGGATCTCCCATGCATGACATCGACTGTCTGGTGATCGGGGCCGGCGTCGTCGGCCTCGCGACAGCGCGGGCGCTGGCGCTCGCCGGGCGCGAGGTCGTCATCGCGGAAGCCGCCGAGGGCATCGGCACGCAGACCTCGGCGCGCAACAGCGAGGTCATCCATGCGGGAATCTATTATCCGCCGGGCTCGCTGAAGGCGAAGGTCTGCGTCGAGGGCCGCAAGCGGCTTTACGCCTATCTCCGCGAGCGCGGCCTGCCCCACAAGGCCTGCGGCAAGCTGATCGTCGCCACCAGTGCCGCGCAGAAGCCGGCGCTGGAGACGATCATGGCCCGCGCCCAGGCCTCCGGCGTCGACAGCCTGCGCTGGCTCGACGCCGCGGAGGCCAAGGCGAGGGAACCGGAGGTGCGCTGCGAGATCGCGCTACTCTCGCCGGAGACCGGCGTGGTCGACAGCCATGCCTTCATGCTGTCGCTGCTCGGCGAATGCGAGGCGGCGGGTGGTTCGCTGGCGCTCAACACGCCGATCGCCGGATGGCGTCGCGAGGCCGAGGGCTTCAGCGTCGATTTCGGCGGCGAGGAGCCTGCGACCTATTCGGTGAAGACCATCGTCAATTCGGCCGGCCATGGCGCGCCGAAACTGCTCGGCACGCTGGAGGGGTTCCCGCCCGAACATGTGCCGGTTCAGCACTACGCCAAGGGCAATTATTTCGCGCTGCTCGGCAAGCAGCCCTTCTCGCATCTGGTCTATCCCGTGCCCGAGGCGGCGGGCCTGGGCATCCACGCCACGATCGACATGGGCGGGCGGGTCAAGTTCGGCCCCGATGTCGAATGGGTCCAGCACGATCAGGACCTCGTCGTCGATCCGCAGCGGGCCGAGAAGTTCTACGCCGCGATCCGGACCTATTGGCCGGCCCTGCCTGACGGCGCGCTCGTCGCCGATTATGCCGGCATCCGCCCGAAGCTGCATGATTCGACGCAGCCGATGCCCGATTTCCGCATCGACGGGCCGCAGATCCATGGGGTGCCGGACCTGGTCAATCTGCTGGGCATCGAGAGCCCGGGGCTGACGAGTTCGCTGGCGATCGCGGAGATGGTGGTGGAGCGGCTGGCGGCAGGTTGACCGTCATTGCGAGCGAAGCGAAGCGAAGCAATCCAGAAAGGCTCGCTCGACGCCCCCTGGATTGCTTCGCTCCGCTCGCAATGACGGGAAGACTCAGCCCCGCAACGCCCTGAAGGCCGCGCTGGCCTCTTTCGCCAGCTGCGTCACGCGCGTCCAGTCGCCCGATGCGATGGCGTCCGCCGGCACCAGCCAGGAGCCGCCGACGCAGATGACCTGCGGCAGGGCGAGGTAGCTCCCGAGGTTGTTCAGGCCGACGCCACCGGTCGGGCAGAAACGCATCTGCGGGAACGGGCCCGAGAGCGCCTTGAGCGCGGGCGGGCCGCCCGCTGTTTCCGCAGGGAAGAACTTCGCGACAGTGCGGCCGGCGGCGACCGCGCGCATGCAGTCCGACGCGGTGGCGACGCCCGGCAGCCAGGGCAGCCCGGCCGCCTTCAGCGCCTCGTCGACCGCCTCGCTGAAGCCGGGGCTGACCACGGCTTTCGCGCCGGCATCCTTGACCTGCTGGACCTGCGCCGGCGTGACGACCGTGCCGGCGACCGGCAGCGCGCCCGGCACCGATCTGGCGATGGCCTCCAGCGCGGCCAGCCCGGCCGGGCGGCGCAGCGTGACCTCGACGACGTCGATGCCGCCGGCGACGAGCGCATGCGCCAGGTCGATGGCGCGCGAGGCGTCCTCGATCACCACGACGGGAATCACGCCACAGGCTTCGAGGCGGGCAATCGCGGCGGTCTCGTCCATGGTCGGCGTCTTTCAATCGTTTGAACGGCTGCGCGCGGTCTACTCTTTCGCCCAGTAGACGTCGAGGCCCTGCGGGCGGTCGAGGAGGATGTCGACGGGCAGCGGAGCGGGGCGGCCCAGGGCGGCCTTCAGCACGGCCTCCTTCTCGCGGCCCGAGACCAGCAGGCTCGCCCAGCCCGCGCCTGCGAGACGCGCGGGCGACAGGGAGAGACGCGGCGGCAGGCCGGGCGGCGTGGCGATGCAGATGCCGCTGTCGGGCATGGCGGAGAAACGTTCCTCCTTGCCGGGAAACAGCGAGGCGATGTGGCCGTCGGTGCCCATGCCGCTGACGACGAGATCCAGCGGCGGCTGGCTCGCGAGTTCGGAGGCGAGCGCGGCGGCGGCCGCCTCGATGTCTTGGCCACGGCCATGGAAGGACAGGAACCCGACCCGCCCCTCGCGCAACGGCGCGAATTGCCCGCGGATCATGTGCTCGTTCGAGGCCGGATCGTCGGCGGTGACGAAGCGCTCGTCGGTCGGCAGCAGCGTGACCTTGTCCCAGGCCAGATCGCGGGTGCCGAGCGCCGCGAGGAAGCGGGCCGGCGTCGTGCCGCCGGGGACAGCGAGCGAAGCCCTGCCCTGCCCCGCCAGCAGCGCGCGCAACCGGATGGCGACGGCCTCCGCCAGCGCCTCCGAGGCGTCGGCCAGGGTCGCGAAGCGGTGCCAGGCGACGGGACCAAGGGGAGGTAGGCTTGGCTGCATCACTCGAAGTCCGGATCGGCCCAGGAGCGGCCTTCGCGCTCGATCAGCCCGATCGCCTGCGAGGGCCCCCAGGAGCCGGCGGCGTAGCGATGCGGGTGGGGAGCGTATTCCTGCCAGCCGGCGATGATCGGATCGACCCAGCGCCAGGCCTGCTCGACCTCGTCGCGATGCATGAACAGCGTCTGGTCGCCACGGATGACGTCCGTCAGCAGGCGCTCATAGGCATCGGGCGTGCGCTCGTCGAAGGCGGTGGAATAGCGCAGGTCGAGCTGGCGCGGCACGATCTTGAGCCGGCCCGAGCCCGGCACCTTCATCATCAGCTGGAGTTGGACGCCGTCATTGGGCTGCAGGCGGATCAGCAGGCGGTTGGCGTAGAGCTTGTCGCAGGAGCCGCCGCCGAAGATCGAATGCGGCACCGGCTTGAAGGTGACGACGATCTCCGAATAGCGCTGCGCCATGCGCTTGCCGGTGCGCAGATAGATCGGCACGCCGGCCCAGCGCCAGTTGTCGAGTTCGCAGCGGATGGCGACGAAGGTCTCGGTGTTGCTGAGATGGCCGAGTTCGTCGGCATAGGCGCGCACGCGCTGGCCGTCGATCTGGCCGGTGCCATACTGGCCGCGCACCGTATAGCGCTCGACATCGGGCCCGACGATCGGCCGCAGCGCCTTGAGCACCTTGATCTTCTCGTCGCGCACGGCGCCGGCCTCGAGCAGATTGGGCGGCTCGATCGCGAAGAGGGTGAGCAGCTGCATGAGATGGTTCTGGACCATGTCGCGCATCTGCCCGGCCTTGTCGTAATAGCCGGCGCGGGCTTCCAGGCCGACCGTTTCGGCCACCGTGATCTGGACATGGTCGATGTCGCGGCCGGTCCAGGAGCGCTCGAACAGCGTGTTGGCGAAGCGAAGCACCAGGAGGTTCTGGACCGTTTCCTTGCCGAGGTAATGGTCGATCCGGTAGGTGCGGTCCTCCGGCAGGATGCGCGCGACGGCGTCGTTGATCTCGCGCGCCGAGGCGAGGTCGCGGCCCAGCGGCTTCTCGAGAATGACGCGCGAGGTCGGCGTCAGGATGTCGGCGGCGGCGAGATTCTCGCAGATCGGGATGAAGAGGTCCGGCGGTGTCGAGAGGTAGAACGAGCGCACGCGACCATCGTCGCCGAGCGCCGTCTTGAGCGCCTTGTAGGTCTCCGGCTTCACCGCATCGAGCAGCACGATGGTCAGGCGCTGCTGAAAGGCGTGGATATGGTCCGGGGTGAGCCCCTCCTCCTTCAGCCGCTTGGCGATCTGCTTGGGCAGCCCATCGACATCCTCCTGCTTTCGGACGATGCAGAGGATGCGGCTCTCACCCGGCAGGACACCTTCGCGGCTGCGCTGCGCCAAAGCCGGGAACAGCTTGCGCATGGCGAGATCGCCGCCCGCGCCGAAGATCACCAGGTCGAAAGCCGGAACCGGCGTGCGCTCGGGAATGGTTTCAGGCCGCAGGATGCGGCCGGCAATATCGTCCATCGTTCAGTCATCTCCGTGCCCGTCCGCGAATCCGGCGCAGGGTCCATCTGGACGGCGGGCTTGCGACGAGAATGAGACCAAGCGCGGCGATTGCCAAACGCTCAGATCACAACGCGGCCGGCCGTCAATCGCGGCGGAAGCCCTCGCTGGCGGTCAGCAATTGCCGGGCATAGTCCGTCTGCGGGCTGCGGGCGGCGAGCGTCTGCGCCGTCATCTCCTCGACGCCGCGGCCGAACTGCATGACGAGCAGCCGCTCGCACATATGCGCGACGACCGCGAGATCGTGGCTGACGAGGATGTAGGTCAGCTTGCGCTCGTGGCGCAGTGCCTGCAGCAGGTTCAGCACCTCGGCCTGGATCGAGACGTCGAGCGCCGAGGTCGGCTCGTCGAGCAGCAGGATCGAGGGCTCAAGCACGAGCGCGCGCGCGATGGCGACGCGCTGGCGCTGGCCGCCGGAGAGCTGGTGCGGATAGCGGAAACGGAAGGAGGCGGGCAGGCCGACCTCCGACATCGCCCGCCCGATCCGCCTTTCGGCGTCGCCGATGCCATGGATGGCGAGCGGCTCGGCCAGCGTGTCGTCGACCGTCTTCTTGGGATGGAGCGAGCCGTAGGGGTCCTGGAAGACCATCTGCACGGCGCGATAGAAGGCCTTGTCGCGGATCTTCGGCTGGGCATGCCCGGTGATCTCGACGGTGCCGCTCCAGTCGCGGTTCAACCCCGAGAGCACGCGCAGCACGGTCGACTTGCCCGAGCCGGACTCGCCGACGATGCCATAGCTCTCGCCGGAGGCGACCGAGAAAGAGAGGTCCTTCACGACATGGGAATCGCCGAAGGAGACGTTGAGGTTTTCGACGCGGATGGCGGGTTGAGGGGTCATGACAGATGCCTCGTCGTCATTGCGAGCGCAGCGAAGCAATCCAGGGGGCGTCGGGCTCTACGAAGCTGGATTGCTTCGCTGCGCTCGCAATGACGGACAGAGCTCAATTGCAAAGCCCTCATGCCAGCCATGCCGGGTCGCGGGTGAGCGTGGCGAGTTCGGCCTTGGGATGGTCGAGATCGGGCAGGCAGCCGAGCAGGCCGAGCGTGTAGGGATGGCGCCGGGCGCGGGCGGATTCGTCGGCGAGTTCGGCGGCCGGCAGCGTCTCCATCGCCTTGCCGCCATACATGACGATGACGCGGTCGCAGAAGGACTGCACCAGATGCAGGTCGTGGCTGATGAAGATCAGCCCCATGCCGCGCTGGGTGACCAGATCGTCGAGGATCTTCAGGATCTGCAGCTGAACGGTGACGTCGAGCGCCGAAGTCGGCTCGTCGGCGATCAGGATGTCGGGCTCGGCGATCAGCATCATCGCGATCATCACGCGCTGGCCCATGCCGCCCGAGACCTCGTGCGGATAGAGTTCGTAGACGCGCGCCGGCTCGCGGATCTGCACCTGCTCCAGCATGGACAGCGAGCGTTCCCTGGCCTCGCGGGCGCTCGCCTTGTGATGGACGCGATAGGCTTCGGCTATCTGGTCGCCGACGGTACGGACCGGGTTGAGCGAGAATTTCGGGTCCTGCATCACCATCGAGATGCGGCGGCCGCGCAGCTTGCGGCGCTCGCGCTTGTCCATGGCCAGGAGATCCTGCCCGCGGAAGATCATGCGGTCGGCCGTGACGATGCCGGGCGGCGGGATCAGGTCGAGGATGGCGCGGCCGGTCATCGACTTGCCCGAGCCGGATTCGCCGACGATGCCGAGCCGCTCGCGGCCGAGCGTGAAGGACAGGCCGCGCACGGCGTGGACGATGCCGGTCGGCGTGTGGAAATCGACGCGCAGATTGTCGAGTTCGAGGAGGGGTTGATCCTTGATGCTCTCGTTCATGGCGCTCACCTCGCATCCATGACGTCGCGCAGGCCGTCGCCGAGCAGGTTGAAGCCGAGCGCGACGATGCAGATGGCGATGCCGGGGAAGGTCGCGACCCACCACTGGTCGAAGATCTGCTCGCGGCCGGCCGAGATCATCGCGCCCCATTCGGGGATCGGCGGCTGCGCACCCAGCCCGAGGAAGCCGAGTCCGGCGGCGATGAGGATGACGCCCGCCATGTCGAGCGTGGTGCGCACGATCAGCGAGGGCAGGCAGAGCGGCACGACATGCTTCAAGACGATGCGCCATTGCGAGGCGCCCTGCAGGCGGATCGCGGCGATGTAGTCCTGCTGGCGGATGATCAGCGTCTCGGCGCGGGCGACGCGGGCATAAGGCGGCCAGGCGGTGATGGCGATGGCGATGACCGCGTTCTCCAGGCCGGGGCCGAGCGCCGCGACGAAGGCCAGCGCCAGCACCAGCCGGGGAAAGGCCAGGAAGACGTCGGTCATGCGCATCAGCGCCCGGTCGACCCAGCCGCCGAGATAGCCCGATGTCGCGCCGATCAGCAGGCCGATCGGCCCGACCGAGACGACGACGAGCAGCACGATCACCAGCGTGACGCGGGTGCCGTAGACGATGCGGCTGAAGATGTCGCGGCCGAGCGAATCCGTGCCGAAGACATTGGTGCCCGAGGGCGGCAGCAGCCGGCGGTCGAGATTCTGCGCCAGCGGATCGGCGGTGGCGATCAGCGGCGCGAAGGCCGCGACCAGCAGCAGCGCGACGATGATGCACAGCCCGACCATGGCGAGCGGGTTGCGCCGGAAGGCGAGCCATTTCCTGTACATCTGCCCGAGCCGCGCCTGGCGGCGGGAGGACGGGGAATCCGTGAGGAGATAGTCGGTCCAGGTGGTCATGGCGGCCTCAGCGCGTGCGCGGATCGACCAGCCGGCCGAGGATGTCGGACAGCAGGTTGACGCCGATGAAGACCGCCCCGATCACCAGCGTGCCGCCCAGCACCGCGTTCATGTCGGCGTTGAGGAGCGAGTTGGTGAGGTAGCGGCCGAGGCCGGGCCAGGCGAAGATCGTCTCGGTCAGCACCGAGCCCTCGAGCAGGTGCATGTAGGAGACGGCGATGACCGTCACCAGCGGCACGAAGGCGTTGTGCATGGCGTGGCGCCAGACCACGCGGAACTCGGACAGCCCCTTCACCCGCGCGGCGATGACGTATTGCTGCTGCAGCTCGGTGATCATGAAGCTGCGGGTCATGCGGCTGATATAGGCCACGCTGAGGATGCCGAGCACGGAAGCCGGCAGGACGAGATGGGACCAGGCGTCGCGCACCGCCTCCCAGTCGCCCTCGAGGGCCGCGTCGATCATCAGGATGCCGGTGACCGGCGTGATCAGGTCCTGGAAGGCGACGCCGGCGCGGCCGGGCCCGCCGACCCAGCCGAGCTTGGCGTAAAACAGCAGCAGCCCCATAAGGCCGAGCCAGAAGACGGGAATCGAATAGCCGAACAGGCCGATGATGCGGGCGACCTGGTCGGGCCAGCGGCCCTGATAGACGGCGGCGACGACGCCGAGCGGAATGCCGAGCAGGCAGCCGATCAGCGTGCCGAGCGTCGCCAGTTCCAGCGTCGCCGGAAAGACGCGCTTGATGTCGTCGACGACGGTGTTGGAGGTCAGAACAGAGCGGCCGAGATCGCCGGTGAAGACCTTGCCGACATAAATCGCGAACTGCTGCCAGAGCGGCTTGTCGAGGCCGAGCTCGATGCGGGCGGCCTCGTAGGTTTCGGGCCGGGCATTGTCGCCGACGACCGCCAGCACCGGGTCGATCGGGATGACGCGGGCGATGAAGAAGGTGATCAGCAAGAGGCCGAAGATGGTGATGGCCACGGTGACGAGTTCGCGCGAGGCGATCTTCGCCCAGCGCCCTGCCGTTTCGCCCCATGAGCGCCTGCGAACCGGGCTTTCCACCACGCTCGTCATGCCAGCTTCATTCCATCTCTGGGACCGGGACCGGCCCTGCCGGGCCGTCCGGAAGCAAAAGCCCCGCCGCGGCCGGGATAGGCCGGGGCGGGGCTCGTTGCCGCGAAACTCAGTTCTTCGAGATCGGCGCGTAGAAGTTGGTGTCCGAGCTCGGGCCGATGACCCAGCCCTTGACGCCCTTGCGGTCCGCCGAAACCTCGACCTGCTGGAACATGATGACGAAGGGCGAGACCTTCTGGTGCTCGCGCTGCAGGGTGCCATAGACGGCCGCGCGCTTGGCGGCCTCCGTCTCCAGCACGTTGGCCTGCGTGGTCTTGGTCATCTCGGGGATGTCCCAGGCGTTGCGCCAGGCCAGCGTCTTCGACTTCGCGTCCTCGCCATTGTTCTCGTTGATGGCGAAGGTCTCGGCATTGGTGTGCGGGTCGAGATAGTCCGGGCCCCACTGGCCGATATAGATGTCGTGGGTGCGGGCACGATACTTGGTCAGGGTCTGCTTGCCGTCGCCGGGGAGCAGCTCGAGCTTGATGCCGGCCTGGGCCCAGTTCGCCTGGATCGCCTGGGCGATGTCGGTGATCGGGCTGACCGAGCGGACGTCCATCGTGACCGTGAAGCCGTTGGGCAGGCCGGCCTTGGCGAGCAGTTCCTTGGCCTTGGCGGGATCGAAGGTATAGGGCTTGTCGTCGATCGCGCCGAGGAAGCCCTTGGGCAGGAAGGACTGGTGCGACTTGTAGGTGCCCTCGACGATGTTGCGCTCGATCGAGGCGTAGTCGACCAGATACTTCAGCGCCTCGCGCACCTCCGGCTTGGCGAAGTTCGGGTTCTTCGTGTTCAGGCCGAGATAGAGGATGTATCCCTTGTCGCCCTGGACGAGCTCGACGTCCTTGTTGGCCTTGACCGCCGTAAGCTGGTCCTTCGAGAGGTTGCGGGCGATGTCGATGTCGCCCTTCTCAAGCAGCAGGCGCTGCGAGGCCGGCTCGGCGACATGGCGCACGACGATGCGCTTGTTCTTCGGCGCGCCCTTGTACCAGGCCTCGTTGGCGTCGAGCGTGTACTGCTCGTTGGGACGATAGGCGCGGACCTTGTAGGCGCCGGAGCCGGCCGAGTTCTGCTTCAGCCAGCCATTGCCCCAGTCGCCGTCCTTCTCATTGGCCTTGACCAGCTTGCTGTCGACGATCGAGGCGACGCCCGAGGTCAGGCAGTTGAGGAAGAAGGTCGGCGCGAAGGGCTTGGAGACGGTGATGACGAGGGTGGAGTCGTCGGTCGCCTTCACCTTCTCGGTGACGTTGTCCTTGGTGAAGCCGAACTGGGCCAGGATGAAGCCGGGCGACTTGTTCAGCGTCACGGCGCGCTGGAAGGAATAGACCACGTCGGCCGCCGTCAGCGCGTTGCCGGAGTGAAACTTCACGCCGGGGCGCAGCTTGAAGGTATAGGTCAGGTTGTCGGGCGTAACGCTCCAGCTCTGGGCGAGTTCGGGAACGAGCTCGTTGTTCTTGGCGAGGTCGACGCCCATCAGCTTGTCGTAGAGGTTGGTGACGACCTCGACGCCGGAGAATTCGAAGGCCTCGGCGGGATCGAGCGAGATGATGTCGTCGATCTGCTTGGCCATCACCACCGTGTCCTTCGGGGTCTGGGCCAGGGCCACGGTGGTCTGGGCGGTCGTCGCCAGCAAGGCTGTGAAGGCCGACGCCATCATCAATTTCGCAACGTGACGCATCGCATTCCCCATCGGTTCGGATTGGCGGCCGCCCTGCGGCCATTGGTATGAATGTGGAACCAGTTGGCGGCTTCTGTCCAGCAGGACGAGGCCCGTGTCCAGATGTGACTGCACAGTTCTTGTGCATCGATCTGGACAGGATCGGGCAATGCGTCGCGAGTTGCGGCTTTGCGCGCCCTCCCCGCCTCGCTAACGTGAAGTGCTCCGGCGCCAGCCGGCCCATGACAAGCAGGTGCCCAGCCCTTGGCCATCATCGCCGCGCTCCACCACGTCACGCATTACCGCTATGATCGGCCGGTCACGCTCGGACCCCAGATCATCCGCCTGCGCCCCGCGCCGCATTGCCGGGCGGCGATCAACAGCTATGCGCTGAAGGTCACCCCTGCCGAGCATTTCGTGAACTGGCAGCAGGACCCCAGCGGCAACTGGCTGGCGCGCTATGTCTTCCCGGAGCCGGTGCGGGAGTTCCGCATCGAGGTCGATCTCGTCACCGAGCTGTCGATCATCAATCCCTTCGACTTCTTCGTCGAGACCGATGCCGAGACCTTCCCCTTCGCCTATCCGGAGGAATTGCGAGCCGAGCTCGCGCCCTATCTGGTGACGGAGCCGGCCGGCCCGCTGCTCACCGAGTTCCTCGCCACGATTTCGCGGGAGCCCACCAACACCGTCAATTTCGTCGTCGACCTGAACGCGCGCCTCGCCGGTGCCATCGCCTATGGCATCCGCATGGAGCCCGGCGTCCAGGAGCCGGAGCACACGCTCGGCATCAAGTCCGGCTCCTGCCGCGACACGAGCTGGCTCCTGGTGCAGATCCTGCGGCATCTCGGGCTCGCGGCCCGGTTCGTCTCCGGCTACCTGATCCAGATGAAGGCGGATATCGACCCGCTCGAGGGCCCGCGCGGCACGGACAAGGACTTCACCGACCTGCATGCCTGGGCCGAGGTCTACATTCCCGGCGCCGGCTGGATCGGGCTCGACCCGACCTCGGGCCTGCTGACCGGCGAGGGCCATCTGCCGCTGGCGGCGACGCCGCATTACCGTTCGGCGGCCCCGGTCTCGGGCCTGGCGAGCTATGCCGAGACGAGTTTCGACTTCGAGATGAGCGTGGCGCGCGTGCACGAGGTGCCGCGGATCACCCTGCCCTTCTCGGATGAATCCTGGCAGCGGCTCGATGCGCTGGGCGAGCAGGTCGAGGCCGATCTCCAGGCCGGCGATGTGCGGCTCACCATGGGTGGCGAGCCGACCTTCGTTTCCGTCGACGACCAGACCGGCGAGGAGTGGAACATCGCCGCCGTCGGGCCGACCAAGCGGCAGCGGGCGGACGTGCTGATCCGGCGCCTGCGCGAGCGCTTCGCGCCGGGTGGGATGCTGCATTACGGCCAGGGCAAATGGTATCCGGGCGAGAGCCTGCCGCGCTGGGCCTTCGCGCTCTACTGGCGAGCCGATGGCGAGCCGATCTGGCGCGATGCATCGCTGATCGCCCGCGAGCCGGGCGCGCCGACGGGGCAGGACCGCGAGCTGGAGGCCAGCGCGACGATGGCCGAGGCGGAAGCGCTGGCGGAGGGACTGTCGGACAAGCTCGGGCTGGGCGCCGACTATGTCGTGCCGGCCTATGAGGACACCGGATACTGGCTCCTGAAGGAGGCGCAGCTTCCCGACAATGTCGATCCGCTCGACCCGCGACTCGCCGATCCGGAGGAGCGCGCGCGGATGCAGCAGGTCTTCCAGCTCGGCCTGGGCAAGCCGCGCGGCTATGTCATTCCCGTCCAGCGCTGGCAGAGTCAGGCGGGCGACAAGCGCTGGCGCTCGGAGAAATGGAAGCTGCGCCGGGGCAGGCTCTTCCTGGTCCCGGGCGATTCGCCGGTGGGCTATCGCCTGCCGCTCGGCTCCCTGCCCGTGGTGCCGAAGGCCGCATATCCGCACATCCACCCGCAGGACCCGATGGAGGCCCGCCCGCCGCTGCCGCGCGCGGCCGGAGGCTTCGGCCCGGCCGCGGACCCGCCGGCGCCCGAGGCGCCGATCCAGGTGGAGGCGCCCTTCCCCCACCAGATGTCGCGCTCGGTCGAGGCCAGCGGCGCCAGCGCCCAGGACCGCACCGAGCAGGAGATCGGCGGCGAGCATGTGCGCACCGCCATCAGCCTGGAGATTCGCGACAAGGTGCTGTGTGTCTTCCTGCCGCCGGTGGAGCGGCTGGAGGACTATCTCGACCTCGTCGCCAGCGTCGAGGCCGTGGCGCGCGAGCGCAACCAGCCTGTCCATATCGAGGGTTACGCGCCGCCGCATGATCCGCGACTGAACGTCGTCAAGGTCACGCCCGACCCGGGCGTCATCGAGGTCAACATCCACCCGGCCCGCAACTGGCGCGAGGCGGTCGAGATCACCCGCGGGGTCTATGAGGAGGCGCGGCAGTCGCGGCTCTGCGCCGAGAAGTTCATGGTCGACGGGCGCCACACCGGCACCGGCGGCGGCAACCATGTCGTGCTCGGCGGCGTCACCCCGCCGGATTCACCCTTCCTGCGGCGGCCGGACCTGCTCAAGAGCCTCGTGCTCTACTGGAACCGGCACCCGTCCCTGTCCTACCTGTTCTCGGGCCTGTTCATCGGCCCGACGAGCCAGGCACCGCGCATCGACGAGGCGCGGCACGACGCGCTCTACGAGCTCGAGATCGCACTGGCGAACATCCCCGGCCCCGGTGCGCCCGCGATCCCGCTCTGGCTGGTCGACCGGCTGCTGCGCAATCTCCTGGTCGACGTCTCCGGCAACACCCATCGCAGCGAGATCTGCATCGACAAGCTCTATTCGCCGGACGGGCCGACGGGGCGGCTCGGGCTGATCGAGTTCCGCGGCTTCGAGATGCCGCCGGATGCGCGGATGAGCCTGGCGCAGCAACTGCTGGTGCGGGCGCTGATCGCGTGGTTCTGGCGCGAGCCGCAGACCGGTCCGCTGGTGCGCTGGGGCACGGCGCTGCACGACCGCTTCATGCTGCCCGAGATGGTCTGGCAGGATTTCCGCGAGGTGCTCGCCGATCTCGGTCGCGCCGGCTACGCCTTCGACCCGGTCTGGTTCGAGGCGCAGGCCGAGTTCCGCTTTCCCTTCTTTGGCAAGGTCGAGCATGGCGGCGTCGAGATCGAGATCCGCCAGGCGCTGGAACCCTGGCACGTCATGGGCGAGGAGGGCGCGATCGGCGGCACCGTGCGCTATGTCGATTCCTCGGTCGAGCGGCTCCAGGTCAAGGCGAAGGGGCTGGTGCCCGGGCGGCACCTCGTCACCTGCAATGGCCGCCGCCTGCCGATGACGCCCGCCGGCCCGGCTGGCGACAGCGTCGCGGCCGTGCGCTTCAAGGCCTGGCAGCCGGCGTCCGGCCTGCACCCGACGATTCCCGTCCACGCGCCACTGACCTTCGACATCGTCGACACCTGGGTCGGGCGCTCGCTCGGCGGCTGCGTCTATCACGTCGCCCATCCCGGCGGTCGCAATTATGAGACTCCGCCTGTGAATTCCTACGAGGCGGAGGCGCGGCGGCTCGCACGTTTCGAAGCGATCGGCCATACTCCCGGCGCGCTGGCGATTCCGCCCGAAGAGCGCAACGCCGAATTCCCGCTGACCCTGGATTTGCGGCGCCCGGCCGGAGTGTAGACCCAAGCGATGGCATTGCAGCGCCGATCCCCCTCCGCGCGCGTGAGGACAGAGCGGCGCAACGCTCTGCTGGCGGAATATCGCCCTCTGCCCGGCGTCTATGACGAGATCGTCGGTGCGGACGGGCAGGTGCGCCCGCAATGGGAGCCCTTCCTCAGCGAGTGGTGCGCCCTGTCGCCGGACGAGCTGAACCAGCGCTTCGGCCTGGCCGACCGGCATGTCCACGACACCGGCGTGTCCTACCGGGTGCATGGCGACATCGACCCGCGCGACCCGACCGCGGGCGAGCGGGCCTGGCCGCTCAGCCATGTGCCGCTGGTGATCACCGGGGCTGAGTGGCAGACGATCGCGGCCGGCGTGGCCCAGCGGGCGCAGCTCCTAAGCACGCTGCTCGACGACATCTACGGCCCGGGCGACATGATCGCCAACGGCCTGCTGCCGGCCTCCGTGGTCACCGGCAGCCCGGACTATCTGCGGCCGCTGCAGGGTGCGCCCGGCGGTGGGATGCTGCAGCTCTACGCCGCCGATCTCGGGCGTGGACCGGACGGACGCTGGTGGGTCCTGCAGGACCGCACCCAGGCGCCTTCGGGCACGGGCTATGCGCTGGAAAACCGGCTCGCCCTCTCGCGCGCCTTCCCCGACATGTTCCGGACGATGAACATCGAGCGGCTCGCCGCCTTCTTCCAGGGGTTCCGCGCCGGGCTCGTCGCCCGCTCCAAGCGCGTCGAGCCGCGCATCTGCCTGCTGACGCCGGGGCCGCTGAACGAGAGCTATTTCGAGCAAACCTATCTGGCGCGCTATCTCGGCTTCCTGCTGGTCGAGGGCGGCGACCTCGTCATGCGCGAGGGGCGCGTGCATGTGCGCACGATCGCCGGGCTGAAGCGGGCCGACGTCGTCTGGCGGCGCATCGACGGGGATTTCGCCGACCCGCTCGAGCTCAACGCCTCCTCTGCGCTCGGTGTCGCCGGGCTGGTCCAGGCGGTGCGCAAGGGTTCCGTGCATGTCGCCAACGGGCTGGGCTCGGGCGTCGTCGAGGCGCGCGCGCTGATGGGTTTCCTGCCTGCGCTGGGCGAGCGGCTTCTCGGCGAGGCCATGATCCTGCCGAATGTCGCGACCTGGTGGTGCGGCCAGCCGCGCGAACGGGCGGTGGTGCTCGAGCGCTTCGACGAGATGAGCATCGCGCCGGCCTTCCGCAGCGCCGGCGGCGGGCTCGATGCCGGCCCCGTCGTCGTGGCCGATCTGCCGGCCGCCGAGAAGGCGGCACTGCGCCGCCGGATCGAGGCGCGCGGCATGGATTATGTCGGGCAGGAGGTGGTGCGGCTCTCGACCACGCCGGTCTTCCAGAACGGCCGGCTGCAGCCGCGACCGATGACGCTGCGTGTCTTTGCCGCCGCGACGCCGGATGGCTGGAAGGTCATGCCCGGCGGCTTCTGCCGCATCTCCGACGAGCGTGACGCGCGGGCGGTGAGCATGCGCAGCGGCGTGCGCTCCAGCGACGTCTGGGTGACGTCCGACGCGCCGGTCGACCAGGTCTCGCTGCTGCCGGCCCCGGACCGCATCACCATCCGCCGCGTCACGGGAACGCTGCCGAGCCGCGCGGCCGACAACCTGTTCTGGCTCGGGCGCTATCTGGAGCGGACGGAGGCGACGCTGCGCCTGGTGCGCGCGCTGCTCGGCCGGCTGATCGACACCGACGCCGCGCAGGGCCGCAACGAAACACTGAAGCGCCTCGCCAATCTGCTGGTGGCCTGGGGCGCGTCACCCGGCGGGCGCGGCCAGACCCCGGCCGGCCAGGCCTCGGCCGCCCTGCATGCGCTGGACGAGTATGGCTCCGCGATCGCGACGGTGCGCGAGGCGCGGCGAACCGCCTCCGTCATCCGCGAGCGGCTCTCGGTCGACGCCTGGCGGCTGTTCGGCGACATGCAGGACCAGCTCACCCTCGCGGAGGGGCGAAAGCCCAGCGAGGGCGAGGCCTACGAGATCGCCGACCGGGCGCTGAAGTCGCTCGCCGCCTTCTCGGGGCTCAGCCAGGAGAACATGGTGCGCGGGCCCGGGTGGCGCTTCCTCGACATCGGGCGACGGCTCGAGCGCGGCATCGCGACCTGCCGCTTCGCCCGCCATTTCGCCGAGACCAACGCGCCCAGCGACGCGCTCGACGCGCTGCTCGACCTGACGGATTCGCAGATCACCTACCGCTCGCGCTATCTGCTCGGCGCCAGCCTGCAGCCGGTGCTCGATCTGGTGATGCTCGATCCCTACAATCCCCGCTCCGTCGCCTTCCAGATCGACCGGCTCGACACCGAGATCCGGGATCTGCCGTCGCTGACCGAGGACGGGATGCTGGAAGCGCCGCGCCGCCTGATCCTCAAGCTCGCCGCCGAATGCCGGACGGCGGAGGCCGCGCGCCTCGACCGGGCCGGCATCCTGCTGTTCGAGCAATTGCTGATGGGCGTCTCCAACGCCATCGCCGACCGCTACTTCCTCCAGAACAGCGGTCCGGAAGGCTCCCGCCTGACAGGCATCGCGTGATCTACGACGTCCGCCACATCACGACCTACGCCTATAGCCGCTCGGTCCCCTTCGCCCGCTGCATCCTGCGGCTGCAGCCGCGCGACGATGGCGGGCAGAGCGTCCACAGCAGCGAACTCGGCGTGACCCCGCGTCCGGCCGAGCGCGACGACGGCATCTGCTTCTTCGGCAACCGGATGACGACGCTGACGATCTCGAAGCCGCATCGCGAGCTGAAGGTCGAGATGCGGGCGCGCGTCGAGGTGAGGCGCACGCCGCCCCCCTTCCCCGGCCTGACCCGCAACTGGGAGAATGTCGGCGCCCTGGCGCTGGCCTCCGCCAGCCTGGCCCCGGACTCGCCCGCACATCACCTCTATCCGAGCCGGCTGGTGCCGCCGGTCGCCGCCGTGACCGACTATGCGCGGGCCAGCTTTCCGGCGCTGCGGCCGGTGCTGGAGGCCGCGACCGAGCTGATGAGACGCATCCGTGCCGACTTCACCTATGATCCGGAGGCGACCGAGGTCTCGACGCCGCTGGAGGAAGCCTTTCGCCAGCGGCACGGCGTCTGCCAGGATTTCGCGCATGTGATGATCGCCGGGCTGCGCGGGCTCGGCCTGCCGGCGGCCTATGTCAGCGGGTACATCCGCACCGTGCCGCCGCCCGGCGAGAAGCGGCTCGAGGGCGCCGACGCCAGCCATGCCTGGGTGATGCTCTGGTGCGGGCCGGAGACAGGCTGGATCGGCCTCGACCCGACCAACGACCTGATCGTCGCCGACGACCATATCGTCACCGCCTTCGGCCGCGACTATGCCGACGTCTCCCCGCTCGATGGGGTCGTGATCGGGCCCGGCTCGCAGAAGATCGGCGTGGCGGTGGACGTCATCCCCATCGGCTGACCGGCTGCGGCCATCCGGCCCAGGTCAGAGACACTTTTCTTTTGTTAGTTGCCATGGCAACTTGTTTCCCGCGCAGCCGCCAGCAGGGTCGGCGCAGGGAGGATTTTCGTGCGAACCCAGGTCGCCATCATCGGAGCCGGCCCATCGGGGCTGCTGCTCGGCCAGCTTCTCCATCAGGCCGGCGTCGACAGCGTCATCCTCGAACGCAAGAGCCCCGATTACGTTCTCTCCCGAATCAGGGCCGGCGTCCTCGAACAGGGGACGGTCGGCCTGCTCGACCAGGCCGGCGCGAGCGCGCGGCTGCATGCCGAGGGGTTGGTGCATGACGGCTTCGACCTGCTCTTCGGGGAGCAGCGCCACCGCATCGCGCTCGATGCGCTGACCGGCGGCAAGCATGTTACCGTGTACGGGCAGACCGAGGTGACGCGCGACCTGATGGAGCAGCGTCTGGCGCAGAACGGCGTCACCGTCTACGAGGCCGACGACGTGACCCTGCACGGCTTCGACGGCACCAGTCCCTATGTCACCTATCTCGAGAACGGCATCCCGCGGCGGATCGACTGCGATGTCATCGTCGGCTGCGACGGCTATCACGGGGTCTCGCGCGCCAGCATCCCGGCCAGCGCGCTGCGCATCTTCGAGCGGGTCTACCCGTTCGGCTGGCTCGGCATCCTCGCCGACGTGCCGCCGGTCTCCGACGAACTGATCTATGCCCGCGGGGCGCGCGGCTTCGCGCTGTGCTCGATGCGCTCGGCCACGCGCAGCCGCTACTATGTCCAGTGCGGGACCGACGAGCGGGTCGATTCCTGGTCGGACCAGCGCTTCTGGGACGAGCTGCGCCGAAGGCTCGACCCCGAAACGGCGGAATCCCTGACGACCGGCCCCTCGATCGAGAAGTCGATCGCGCCGCTGCGCTCCTTCGTGGCCGAGCCGCTGCGCTTCGGCCGGCTGTTCCTGGCCGGCGACGCCGCCCACATCGTGCCGCCGACGGGCGCGAAGGGCCTCAACCTCGCCGCCAGCGACGTGCATTACCTGTTCGAGGCGCTGCGCGAGTTCTTCCTCGACCGCTCGGAGGCCGGCATCGACGCCTATTCGCAGACAGCGCTGGCGCGGGTCTGGAAGGCCGAGCGCTTCTCCTGGTGGCTGACCTCGCTGATGCACCTCTTCCCCGAGCAGAGCCCGTTCGAGCAGCGCATGCAGCAGGCCGAACTCGACTACCTCGTCTCCTCGCAGCACGCGATGGCGGCGCTGGCGGAGAACTATGTCGGGCTGCCGTATTGAGCCTCAGGCGGGCGTCGGGAACTCCGAGCCCGCCCATTCGACGGGGACCTTCAGCGAGCCGGCGACGATGGCGCTGGCCGCCGCCTCGATCCGGCCGCGGATCTCGCCCGGGACCGACGGTGCCATGACGAGGCGCACGGCCTCGGGCGCCTGCAGGCCGAGATGCTTGATCTCGCCGGCGGCGAACTTGCCGGCGGTGAAGTCGCTGACCGCATCGAACAGGGCGCGGCCGGAATCGGCGAAGGCGGAGGCGATGAAGACGTCCGGCGCGATTGCGGTCCAGTCGCCGACATTGCCGATCTGCTTGATGCCACGCTCGCGGCAGGCCACGGTCACGCCGTCGCGCCCGGCATTCAGCATGGTGAAGATCACCTGCGCGTCCTTGGCGATCATGGCGCGGGCGACCTTTTCCGACAGGGCGTTGTCGTCCTGGTTGCCGGAGAAATTGGTGAGCAGGATCACCTTGGGATCGGCATGGGCGACACCGGCGGCATAGGCGGCGCGGCCCTTCAGGCCCGGCGTCACGCGGATGCCGGACATGTGGCCGACGACGCCGGTGCGGGTCGTCAAAGCGGCGAGCATGCCGGCGAGGAAGGCCGACTGCTCCTGCAGCACCTCGTAGCTCGCGAGGTTGGTTCCGGTGACGTTGCCCTGGGTCACGGCGAAACGCACCGCCGGAAACTCGGCCGCGACCGCCTTGGCGGCCGCGTTGTTCTGGCCGCCATGGGCGATGACGAGATCGGGCCCGGCGGCGGCGAGTTCGCGCAAGGCGGCGCTGAGATCCTCCAGTTTTGGCTGGACGCCCTGTTTGAAGGCGATCGAGACGCCGAGGCGCGCTTCGGCCAGCTTCAGCCCGTCATAGCCCGCCTGCATGAAGCCCCGGTCGTCGATGCGCCCGGCAAAGAGCGCGGCGATCTTTTTCGGAGCCTGCGCCCGCCCGAGAGTCGGCAGGGACGTGGCCGCAATCAGGGCGAGCGCGGTGCGGCGGTTCGGACGAAGCAGGGTCATCGTGGTGGGGTCCCTCCGGTTGTTATCTGCCGGAAGCAAAGACCGAGCCGTTCCGTAACGCAATGTCGATGGCACGGACGGCCCTGGCGGCCGTCCGTGCCGATGTCGCCTCAGGCCAGCGTGTAGGCCGTCTTCACCGTGGTGTAGAACTCCTTGGCGTAGGCGCCCTGCTCGCGGGGGCCGTAGCTCGAGCCCTTCCGGCCGCCGAAGGGCACGTGGTAGTCGACGCCCGCGGTGGCGAGGTTGACCATCACCATGCCGGCCTCGGCATTGCGCCGGAAATGCGCCGCGTGCTTCAGCGAGGTCGTGCAGATGCCCGAGGACAGGCCGAACTCGGTGTCGTTGGCGACGCTGAGCGCCTCCTCATAGTCCTTGACGCGGATGATGTTGGCGACGGGGCCGAAGACCTCCTCGCGCGAGATCCGCATCGCGTTCGTCGTCTGCGTGAACAGCGCCGGCTGGAGGTAGAAGCCGGGGGTCTCGCGGTTCAGCAGTTCGCCGCCCCAGACCAGCTTGCCGCCCTCGTCCTTGGCGATCTGGATGTATTTCAGGTCCTGGTCGAGCTGGCTCTGGTCGACGACCGGGCCGATATGGGTGCCGGCCTTGAGCGCATCGTCGACGACGACGCCCTTCAGCCGCTCGATGCAGGCCTCGACGAAGCGGTCATGGATGCCGGACTGGACGATCAGGCGCGAGGACGCCGTGCAGCGCTGGCCGGTGGAGAAGAAGGCGCCGGTGACGGCGGCCTCCACCGCGACCTTGAGGTCAGCGTCGTCGAGCACGACGAGCGGGTTCTTGCCGCCCATCTCGAGCTGGACCTTCTTCATCGGCGAGGAGGCGATGCAGGCCTCGGCGACCTTGCGGCCGGTCGAAACCGAGCCGGTGAAGGAGATGGCGTGGACGTCCTTGTGCTGCAGCAGCGCCTGGCCGACGACCGAGCCGCGGCCCATGACGAGGTTGAGCACGCCCTTGGGCAGGCCGGCGCGCTGGAGGATGTCGACCAGCGCCCAGGCCGAGCCCGGCACCAGATCGGCCGGCTTGATCACGACGCAGTTGCCGTAGGCGAGCGCGGGAGCGATCTTCCAGGCGGGGATCGCGATCGGGAAGTTCCAGGGCGTGATCATGCCGACGATGCCGACCGGCTCGCGGGTGATCTCGACGCCAACACCCGGACGCACCGAGGGCAGCGCCTCGCCGGTCAGGCGCAGGCATTCGCCGGCGAAGAAGGCGAAGATCTGGCCGGCGCGGCCGGCCTCGCCGATGCCCTCGGCCAGGGTCTTGCCCTCCTCGCGCGAGAGCAGGCGACCGAGTTCCTCCTTGCGGGCGAGGATCTCGTCGGAGGCCTTCTTCAGGATCTCGTAGCGCTCCTGCGGGCCGGAGCGGCTCCAGGCTGGAAAGGCGGCCTTGGCGGCGGCGACGGCGTCGTTGAGCTGCTCGACCGTGCCCTGCGCATATTCGCCGACGATGTCGTTGGTGTTGGAGGGGTTGATGTTGCGCGAAGCATTCGTGCCGCCGGCCCATTCGCCGGCAATCAGGTTCTTGAACATCTCGGTCATCAATGGCCTCCCACGGCGTTTTGTGTTCGCCGGGGTTTAGCCGCTTTGAGGCGCGATGGCCAATGCGGGCCCGGGCATCGGCCCTGTCCCGCCATGCATGAGGGCAGCGTTCAGAACTCGGCGTCGAGTTCTTCGACGTCGTCGGGCTCGGCCTTGGCGGCCTCGATCCAGCGCCGCAGGGCGGGCCAGGCCGAGATCGTGCGGCAATAGGCCTGGCAGGCGGGATCGAGCGCCACGTCATAGGTCAGGAACCGCAGGCAGACGGGGGCATACATCGCATCCGCCATGGTCAGCGTCTTGCCGAAGAGATAGGGCCCGCCATAGGTCGACAGGCAGTTGCGCCAGATCTCGGTGACGCGGTCGATATCGGCCTGGGCGCCGGCCCAGACCTTGAAGCCGGGATAATGCGCCTTGAGGTTCATCGGCAGGGCCGAGCGCAGATTGGCGAAGCCGGAATGCATCTCGCCGCAGATCGCGCGGCAATGCGCGCGGGCGGCAGCGTCCTTCGGCACGAGGCCGGCACCGGGCCTGATCTCGTCGAGATAGGCGGCGATGGCGAGCGTGTCCCAGACCTTGATGCCGTCATGCGTCAGGCAGGGCACCAGGAAGGACGGCGAGAGCAGCAGCAGTTCGGCCCGCGTCGAGGGGTCGTCGGCGGAGAGCATGTGCTCCTCCACCTCGAGGTCAGCCATCATGCAGAGCAGCCAACCACGCAGCGACCAGGACGAGTAGTTCTTGCTGCTGATGGTCAGTGTCGCGCTGGTCATGGCAGGCATCCTCTGCGGCAGCCCGGAATCTAGCAAGAGGCATTCCACTCCGGAATGCGGATTAGAACAATCTTGCGGAAATCACCTTTTGCAGTGCAACATCAATCGGGGCGCGGGCCGCCGCCGGGTGAAACCGGCGGCGGCCCGCCGGGCTGTTCACCGAAGGCGCATTCCGATGCTCTATCTCGCCTACCAGGCCCAGTCGGATCTGATGAACCCGGCGCGGATGCTGTCGCAGTCGGCGCTGGCTGTGATCGGAGCCCGGGCGATGAGCGGCCAGCCGATGGACTGGCGCGCGACGGCCGCCGCCTATGAGATGGTGACGCGGGCCGGGCTCACCCATGAACGGCCGCCCTACCACATCGACAGCGTCCGCGAAGGCAATCGCGACGTGCCGGTGACCGAGGAGATCGTGCTGAGCCTGCCCTTCGGCAGCCTGCTGCGTTTCCGCAAGGACAGCGAGGCGCCGCAGGCGAAGGTGCTGGTGGTCGCGCCGATGTCCGGCCATTTCGCAACCCTACTGCGCAACACGGTGGCGACGCTGCTGCGCGACCACGACGTCTACATCACCGACTGGCACAATGCCCGCGACGTGCCGCTGGCGGCCGGACCCTTCGGCTACGACGACTATGTCGACACGCTGATCCGCTTCGTCGAGACGCTGGGTTCCGAGACGCATATCGTCGCCGTGTGCCAGCCCTGCGTGCAGGTGCTGACCGCGGCAGCGGTGATGGCGCAGGCAGGCAGCCCGTTCCAGCCGCGCAGCATGACCCTGATGGCGGGGCCGGTCGACACCCGCATCAACCCGACGGCGGTCAACAAGCTGGCGATGGAGAAACCGATCGACTGGTTCGGGCGCAACCTGATCGCGACGGTGCCGTCCCGCTATCCCGGTGGCGGACGGAAGGTCTATCCCGGCTTCGTCCAGCTCGGCGCCTTCGTCGCGATGAACCTGCAGCGCCATGTCAACGCGCATATCGACATGTTCCTCCACCTCGCCACCGGCGAGACCGAGGAGGCGCAGAAGATCAAGGCGTTCTACGACGAGTACTTCGCCGTGCTCGACCTGCCGGCGGAGTTCTACCTCGAGACCGTGCAGTGGATCTTCCAGGAGGCGCGTCTGGCGGCCCGGACCCTGACCTATCGGGGCGAGCCGGTCGATTGCCGCGCCATAAGGCGCACCGCGCTGCTCACCGTCGAGGGCGAGCGCGACGACATCTGCGCGCTCGGCCAGACCTCGGCGGCGCATGATCTCTGCTCGGGGCTGAAGCCCTTCCGCAAGCGCCACCACATGCAGGCCGGCGTCGGGCACTACGGCGTCTTCTCGGGCCGCAAATGGGACGGGCAGATCTACCCGATCGTCCGCAACATGATCCTCGCCAACAGCTGAGCGGCCAGTTCCCTACTTCTCCTTGATCGACAGCCCGTTCTTGCCGACCGAGATCTCGACGCCCTCCGGCTGCTTCTTCTCCTGATAGAGGGCGTAACCAGTGGCGGCGAGGCCGATCACGAGGGCGGCGACGACGGCGACGAGAACCTGGCGCGAGGCGAGCATGGAGCGATCCGAATGTTGAACCGCATCGGCTGCGGCGCGCTTCAAACCCGCAACCGGCGTCGATGTTCCCGCACCCGCGCAAAAACGTGGCTTTATCCTGGGACCTTGGCCCCACCCGTTGGCGGCGGAACCGCAGCGGAGCCGTCG
Source organism: Bosea sp. RAC05 (assembly GCF_001713455.1). Lineage (NCBI taxonomy): Bacteria > Pseudomonadati > Pseudomonadota > Alphaproteobacteria > Hyphomicrobiales > Alloboseaceae > Allobosea > Allobosea sp. RAC05. The sequence continues at coordinate 1,512,126 of NZ_CP016464.1, read as the reverse complement.
AGGCTTCCTGCCTCGCCCGTCACCTGCCGAGGCCCTTCAACGGGCGCGGTCGTCCCGGGCGGGCTCGAGCCCTTCGGCCCGCGCCATCCAGCGGCCGAGCAGTGCGACCGACAGGCTCGACCAGGCGATGCCGAGACACCAGCCGCCGATGACGTCGGTGGGCCAGTGGACCCCGAGATAGATGCGGCTCACGCCGATCATCACGATCATCGCCCAGGCGAGGCCGAGGCACAGGCGGGTGATGTCGTCCCGCCGCGCCGCGAGGCCGACGAAGCCGGCGATGCTGAGCAGGGTGACGGCCGAGAGGAAGGCGTGGCCGCTCGGGAAGCTGGCCGTGAAGGTCAGGGCCGCGTGCTCGACGATGTCCGGCCGGTCGCGGCCGATCAGGATCTTCAGAACGGTGGAGACGGCGGTCGCTCCGATCACGGTCAGGGCGAGGCCGACGGCGAGGTGCCGATGGCGGCAGAACCACAGGGTCAGGCCGGCCGCGATCGTCATCATGCCGAGTCCGACGGTGCTGCCGAAGGCGGTGACGTCCCGCACGGCTTCCCGCAGCCAGGCCGGGCCGATCGGCATGGAGGGGTCGCCGGCCTCGCGGAACAGCAGGACGATGCTGCGGTCGAAGGCGAAGCTGCGACCGGACGCGATGAACAGCGCCAGGGCCAGAAAGACGCAGGCGGCGGCGACGGGGATCAGAATGCGCGGCTGAAGCAAGAAGACATCACCTCCGGTCAAGACCTGTCGCCTGGGAAATGGGGGGCCCGGCCCCGAGTGCAACGGCCCGGGGGTTCAGACGAGCCTGTCGCGGGCCGCGATCAGCCGGATGGCCCTGGGCAGGAGCCTGTAGACGAGCGGACCCGCCTTGCGCTCGACCTCACCGTCGAAGGTGATGTGGCCACGCCGCTTGTCCCGGCGTGTCAGGGTGACCTGCGACCCGGTGAAGGAGATCAGATTCGGCGATGTGCGCCAGTGGCCGGAAACCACCGACAGCGCCGCCTTGCAGCGGGAATAGAGCCCGCCGGCGTTGAGGATGTGGACCTCGAAGACGCCGCCATCGAGCCGCGGCCGACGCCATTCGCTGCCCTCGAAGGCGTTGACGGTGACGAGCACCGCATCGGCCTCGACGAGGCGGCGTTCGTCGCCGCGCCCCATGTCGATGGCGACCGTGATCGACCGCGTGAACAGGATGGAGCGCGTGGCGGCCACGAGAAAAGCGATGGCACGGCTGAAGGGGAAGCGCCGCCGCGCGTATTCGCGCTCGCGGGCCATCAGGCTGAAGAACCCCATGCCCGAGAGCGAGTGGAACAGGCGATCATTGACGCTGCCGACATCGAGCGACAGCGGCTGCCCCGAGCAGAGGGCGGCGATCTGCTCCTCCAGGGTACCGGTCAGCCCCAGATCGCGGCCCAGCACGTTGACCGTCCCCAGCGGGAGAACCCCGACCGGCCGGTCTGCATGCATGAGCACGGGCAGCACGCCATTCAGCGTGCCGTCGCCGCCCGCAATCACCGGGATTGTCCCGCGATCCTCAACCACCAGGGCCAGCGCGTCGTCGAGCTCGCGGGGGTGAACCATGCGCACGCTCGCCGAGCAGCCGGCGGCCGCGAAGGCGGCCATGATGCGGGCCTCGAACGCATCCGCCCCCGCCTCGAGAACGGTACCGGCCCGGGCGTTGACGATGACGGTGTGGTGCATGGCGTGGAGGGTGTGAAAGGCTTCATGGCGCCCCAGTGGGGAGCCGGCGGCTCGCGTGTGCCCGCCGGCTGACTGAAAGCCCCGGGGGCGGGCCCTCACCCAAAACGGAAGATGCGGGCCTTTCGGCCCGCATCCCGCCGCCACGACGGTTCGGCTGGGGGGATAGCAACCGCCGCGACCTGCGTCTGGCGTGACCTACATCATCCAGTAGGGCATCGTGCCGTAATAGTCGTGGACGCGCTTGCCATAGGCGCGGTCGTCCCAGTCGGGCTCACCCTGGCTGTCGTACATCGGGGCTGCCTCGAGCTTGTCCTTCGTCATCGGGACGACATAGCCGCCGCGTCCGGGATCGAAGTCGAGCACGCTCCAGGGAATCGGGTGGTACTTCTCACCCAGCCCCAGGAAGCCGCCGAAGGACATGATCGCGTAGGCGACCTTGCCGGTCCTCTTGTCCAGCATGACGTCGTAGATCTCGCCGAGATGCTCGCCCGCGCTGTTGTAGACCGCGGTGCCGGCGACGCGCGCACCTGCGATCAGCGGGTTCGACGACCTGGGCATGGACGGCGAAGCGGTGTCGATCAGGGTCATGAAAGGTTCCTCCGCCTGCAGCAGCCGCTTCGGCTGCCGATTGCCGAGACAACGCGGCGTTCGGCAGAAAGGTTCCGCCGCCATTGTGGCGCGCGAAGAGCGAGGCCGGCGTCGGCGGAGATGGCCGCCCGCGCGATCGAGGCTGACGGGCGCGGCGTGGAGGAACCTTTTGGGACGCGCGGACGTTCAGCTGGGACGATCGGCCATGGCCGTGCCACGATATCTGTCTTAATCTAGCAGCTGCGAAGCCATCGCCTTCCAACGAGAGCGCCGAGGAAACGAAACCATGAAGAAAATCCTGATCATCGCTGCAATCGCCGCGACGCTGGGCGCCTGTACGGCTCAACAGGAGCGTACAGCGGGCGGCGCGCTGATCGGTGCCGGCGCCGGAGCCGTGATCGGCGGCATCGCGACGGGCCGAGCCGGCGGCGCTCTGGCCGGTGCGGCCATCGGCGGTGCCAGCGGCGCCATCATCGGCTCCGCGACCAGCCCGACCCGGACATGCGTCGGCCGTGACGAGTGGGGTCGCCGCTTCACCTACGATTGCTGAGTGACCCGACCGCTGTTGCGGTGAGTTCGAGGCCCGGCTGGCGCATCGCGCCGGCCGGGCTTTTTCGTGCCGGCGTCAGACCGCTCCATAAGGCCCGAAACGGCCGACGAAACGGTGGCGATTTCCAGGGTACAGCAGCCGCACCGCCGTGACCGGAGCGGCTTGGTTCCAGGTCCGGCGTTCGATCAGCAGGCAGGCTTCCCCGGCTGCGATGTCGAGCAGCGCGGCATCGTCCGGTTCGGCCGGAATGGCGCTGATGGCGTGCTCCGCCTGCGACCAGAGACTGTGCTGCAGCAACCAGTCGCCCGGTGGGGTCGTCGCGAAATCCTCCGCGGCTGCGGCCGGTACGGTTGCAAGGTGGATGATGCGTTCCTCCAGCACATGCGGCCGGTCGTCGGCCCGGTGCAGCGTGACCAGATGGGCGATCTTCTCGCCTCGCTTCAGCCCGAAGCGCAGCGCCAGTTCCGGCGAGGGCCGCCCGTCATGCCGCGCCAGAACCTCATAGGCATAGCGCTGCCCGAGCCGCTCCACCTCGGCGGGGATCGACAGGATGTCGAGCATGGCATGGGTCGTCGGCGGGCTCGCCACCACGGTGCCCGAGCGGCGCCGGCGGGTGATGAGCCCCTCGCGCGCCAGCTGTACGAGCGCGCGGTGGACGGTCATGCGGGAGGCGCCGAGCTGCTCCATCAGCGCGTGCTCGGGCGGGACCGGTGTGCCCGGCGGCCAGGTGCCGCCGAGGATGAGATCGCGGATCGACCGGCGGATCTGATCATAGATCGGACCGGTGCCATCCAGCTTCACCGCATCGAGCCGGTCATGAGCCATCGTCGTCACAGCGCCGCCAGCAGCTTGCGCATCACGGTGCCGAAGCGCGTCTTCACCGCGACGCGGGCGCGATGCTGCCCCTCCGCCACGAGATGCCGGCCGCCGACGACGACATCCCGAACGGGCAGCGCGTTGGTGGCGAAGATCGCGCTGTCGAGGACCGCCTCGCCGCTCTTGCCGATGAGGGCCGGATGGTCGGGATCGAGCATCACGAGATCGGCTCTCATGCCCGGCGCGAGTGAGCCCAACGACCGGCCGCAGGCCTGGGCCCCGCCGGTGGCGGCGGCACTCCACAGCGCGACGCCGGTCGAGGCATCCTCCTCCGCCAGCAGCGCGCGGCGGCGGTCGCGCAGGCGCTGCGAATACTCGAGCAGGCGCAGTTCGGAAGCCGCGTCGATCTGGATGTTGGAATCGCTGCCGACCCCGTAGCGCCCGCCCGACGCCCGGTAGCGCACGCCGTCGTAGATGCCGTCGCCGAGGCTCGCCTCGGTGATGGGGCAGAGGCCTGCGACGGCGCCGCTGGTGGCGATGGCGTCGCGCTCGGCATCGTCGAGATGGGTGGCGTGGATCAGGCACCAGCGCGCGTCGAGCGCGACCGTGTCCGCCAGCAGGGCGACGGGCCGGCGTCCCATGATCGCGATCGAATCCTCGACCTCGCGCATCTGCTCGGCGACATGGATGTGCAGGGGCGTGCCGGGGCGAAGACTGGCGAGCCAGTCCAGATCCTCCAGCGCGACCGCGCGCAGCGAATGCGGCGCGAGGCCGAGCCTGGCGTCGGGCAGAGGGCGAAGCGCGGACTCGCTCGCCTCGATCAGCCTCAGATAGGAATCGCGATCATTGACGAAGCGGCGCTGGCCGTGGACCGAGGGCGCCTGGCCGAAATTGCCGAAACGATAGAGGACCGGCAGCAGCGTCAGGCCGAGCCCGGTTTCCTCCGCGGCGGCGGCGATGGCGGCCCCCATCGCGGCGATGTCGGCATAGGGGCGACCGTCCTTGTCGTGATGCAGATAGTGGAACTCGGCGAGCGCTGTGAAGCCGCCCTCCAGCATCTCGACGAAAGCCTGGGCGGCGAGCGCCTGGACATCGTCGGGGTCGAGCCGGTCGAGGAAGCGGTACATCACCTCGCGCCAGGTCCAGAACGAATCCTCGCTCGCGCCGCGGCGCTCCGACAGGCCGGCCATGCCGCGCTGGAAGGCGTGGCTGTGCAGATTCGGCATGCCGGGCAGCGCCAGCCCGGAGAGCCTGGTGTCGCCCGCTTGCGCCGCGACGCCCGGCTCGACCGCCGTGATCGTTCCCCCCGAATGGGTCAGGCGCACATTCTCGGCAAAACCGTCCGGCAGCAGGGCCTGCTGCAGATGCAGGGTCAGGGTCACGGCGTCTCTCCAGCGTCCAATTGCCTATGCAATTAAGGGCTTGTCATTTGCATATGCAATTAGCTAGCATACTCTCCATTCGAGGATAGTCGAGAGGACGCGACATGGCGACGATGTCGGCTGAGACCCCGACCTGCGACCGGCTCTGGACGAATGCCCGATTGGCGACGATGGCGCCCTCGGTGGCGGCTCCCTATGGCACTGTCGAGGATGGCGTCGTGGCGGCCCGCGACGGGCGCATCCTCTATGCCGGGCCGCGCAGCCAGGCGCCGGCCTTCGCGGCGGCGGAGACGATCGATTGCGGCGGGCGCTGGATCACGCCGGGGCTGATCGATTGCCACACCCATCTCGTCTATGGCGGCGACCGCGCCCATGAATTCGAGCTGCGCCTGCAGGGCGCGAGCTATGAGGAAATCGCGCGCGCCGGCGGCGGCATCCTCTCCACGGTGACCGCGACGCGGGCGGCGAGCGAGGACGCGCTGTTCGCCAGCGCCGACCGGCGGCTCTCCGCGCTGCTGTCGGAAGGCGTGACCACCGTCGAGATCAAGTCGGGCTACGGGCTGGAGACGCAGGCCGAGGTCAAGACGCTGCGGGTCGCGCGCCGGATCGGGCGCGAGCGGCCGGTGCGGGTGCGCACGACCTTCCTCGGCGCCCATGCCGTGCCCCCCGAATTCAAGGGTCGCTCGGGGGACTACGCCGCCCTCGTCGCCGGGCCGATGCTCGACGCCGTTGCGGCGGAGGGGCTGGCGGACGCGGTCGATGTGTTCTGCGAGGGCATCGCCTTCTTGCCCGACGAGACGCGGGCCGTCTTCGAGGCCGCGCAGGCCAAGGGGCTCGCGATCAAGATCCACGCCGAGCAGCTCTCCAATCTCGGCGGCGCGGCGCTGGCGGCCGACATGGGCGCGCTCTCGGCGGATCATCTCGAATATCTCGACGACGCCGGCGTGATCGCCATGGCGAAGGCCGGCACGGTCGCCGTGGTGCTGCCCGGGGCCTTCTACTTCCTGCGCGAGACGGTGAAGCCGCCGATCGACCTGTTGCGCCGACATGGCGTGGCGATCGCGCTCGCGACCGATGCCAATCCCGGCTCCTCGCCGCTGACCTCGCCGCTGCTCGTGATGAACATGGCCTGCACGCTGTTCCGGCTGACGCCGGAGGAGGCGCTGGCGGGGCTGACCCGCCATGCCGCGCAGGCGCTCGGTCTGCAGGACGAGATCGGCACGCTGGAGGCGGGCAAGGCCTGCGACCTGGCGATCTGGGACATCGAGCGCCCGGCCGAACTCGCCTACCGCATCGGCTTCAACCCGCTTCACGCCCGAATCTGGAACGGACAATGAGCACGCCCCTTCTCCTCGACCCCGGCCATGCCGCCCTGACGCAGTGGCGGGAGGTGATCGACGGCGCGTCGATCACGCTGTCGACGGCGAGTGCGGATGCGATCACCGCCGCCCAGGCGATCGTCGACGATATCGTCGCGGCGGGCACCGTGACCTATGGCGTCAACACCGGCTTCGGGAAGCTCGCCAGCGTGCGGATCGCGGATCGCGACCTCGCGACGCTGCAGCGCAATCTCATCCTGTCGCATGCGGTCGGCACCGGGCCTGCCCTGCCTGACGGCGTGGTGCGGCTGATCCTCGCCATGAAGGCGGCGAGCCTGGCGCGTGGCGCATCCGGCGTGCGGCCGGTCGTGGTCGAGGCGCTGCTCGGCGCGCTCAAGGCCGATGCGCTTCCGGTCGTGCCGGCCAAGGGCTCGGTCGGCGCGTCGGGTGATCTCGCGCCGCTCGCCCATCTCACCGCCGCGCTGATGGGCGTCGGCGAGATCAGGATGAAGGGCGAGGTGATGCCGGCTGCGGACGCGCTCGCGCGGATCGGCCAGGCGCCGCTGGCGCTCGGACCCAAGGAGGGGTTGGCGCTGATCAACGGCACGCAGGTCTCGACCGCGCTGGCGCTCACTGGCCTCACCGCCATGGCGCGGGTGTTCGATGCCGCACTGGTCGCCGGCGCGCTCTCGGTCGATGCGCTGAAGGGCTCCGACACGCCGTTCGACCCGCGCATCCAACGCTTGCGCGGCCAGCCTGGCCAGATCCGCGTCGCGGCGCTGCTGCTCGAGCTGATCGCCGGCAGTGAAATCCGCGACAGCCACCGCTTCGGCGACTCGAAGGTGCAGGACCCCTATTCGCTGCGCTGTCAGCCACAGGTGATGGGCGCGGTGCGCGACCTCCTCGCCAATGCCGCGGCGACGCTTGCGATCGAGGCCAATGCCGTCACCGACAACCCGCTGGTGCTGGGGCCGGGCGAGGTCGTCTCGGGCGGGAACTTCCATGCCGAGCCGGTGGCGTTTGCCGCCGACATGCTGGCGATGGGGCTATGCGAGATCGGCAACCTCTCCGAGCGGCGGATCGCGCTTCTGGTCGACCCCGTGATGAGCGGCCTGCCGCCGTTCCTGGCGCGCGATGCGGGGCTCAACTCCGGCTTCATGATCGCGCAGGTGACCGCGGCCGCGCTGGCCTCCGAGAACAAGCAGAAGGCCTATCCGGCCTCGGTCGATACCATCCCGACCTCGGCCAACCAGGAAGACCATGTCTCGATGGCGACGCATGGCGCCTATCGCCTGCTCGACATGGCGGCGAACGCCGCCAGCATCATCGGCGTCGAGCTGATGGCGGCGGCAGAAGCGATCGAGCATCATCGCCCGATGACGACGAGCCCGCGACTGGAGCCGGTGCTGGCGCTGCTGCGCGGCCAGATCGCGCCGCTGACAGAGGATCGCTACCTCGCGCCGGACCTCGCGGCGGCGACGGAGCTGGTGCTGTCGGGGGCCGTGGGCGCGGCGGCGGGGCTGGATTCGTTTGCGGAGTTTTCGGCGTGAGGCGTTGGCAAAGAGCGGTCCTCGTCAACCGAGCAGGCGCGGGGAACCCCTCTCCCGTAGGGAGAGGGGCAGGGGTGAGGGGTCGGCCGTTTGATACCGTGGCCGCGAACTCCCCGCAGCCGCCCTCAGGGATGCGTTTCGCTGGTCCAGGGGCCTACACCTCACCCCTGCTCCTCTCCTTACAGGAGAGGGGTTCCCCGCGCCTCGATGGACAAGACGCAACGCTCGCGAAGAGAAGCTCATGACCTCGATCGTCACCGTCACCCGGGGCCCATCCCCGCTCATCCTCTCGATGCCGCATCCCGGCACCGGGCTGCCCTCAGAAGTCGATGCTGCGCTGAACGAACGCGGGCGGCTGGTCGAGGACACCGACTGGCACATGCGCGAGGTCTATGCCTTCGCGGAGCGCTTCCAGCCGACGATCGTCGAGGCGAAGCTGTCGCGCTTCGTCATCGACCTGAACCGCGATCCGTCGGGCGTCTCGCTCTATCCCGGACAGGCCACGACCGAGCTGGTGCCGACGACGACCTTCGACGGAGCGTCGATCTGGACGGTGTTGCCCGACGCCGCCGAGATCGAGCGGCGCCGCCCCGTCTATTTCCAGCCCTATCACGACGCGCTCGCGGCCGAGATCGCGCGGGTCAAGGCGGCCCATGGCTATGCGGTGCTGTGGGACTGCCACTCGATCAAATCGGTGATCCCGCGGCTGTTTCCCGGCACGCTGCCGACGCTCAATCTCGGGACGAATTCGGGTCAGAGCTGCGCGCCCGCCGTGGAGGCCGCCGCAGCAGCGGCGATGGCCGCGCAGCCCCTGACCCATGTCGTCAACGGCCGCTTCAAAGGCGGCTGGATCACCCGCCATTACGGCCGGCCCGCCGAACACGTCCATGCGCTGCAGATGGAAAAGGCGCTCAGCGCCTATCTCGCCACGGAAGCGGCGCCCTGGACTTTCGACGCGGCCATCGCCGCGACCCTGCAATCCTCCCTCTCCGCCATCATCGCCGCAGCGCTGGACGCGGCGGCCCAGCACGAACGGAGCCGTTCATGACCCGCATCGACAACAGCCGCGTCATCCGCAGCCCCCACGGCACGGAGCTCTCCGCCAAGAGCTGGCTGACGGAGGCGCCGCTGCGCATGCTGATGAACAATCTCGACCCCGACGTCGCCGAGAAGCCCGGCGAACTCGTTGTCTATGGCGGCATCGGCCGGGCCGCGCGGACCTGGGAGGATTTCGACCGGATCTGCGCATCGCTGCGCTCGCTGGAGGCCGACGAGACGCTGCTGGTCCAGTCTGGCAAGCCGGTCGGCATCTTCCGGACGCATCCCGATGCGCCGCGGGTGCTGATCGCCAATTCCAACCTCGTCCCGGCCTATGCGAACTGGGAGCATTTCCACCATCTCGATAAGCTCGGGCTGATGATGTACGGCCAGATGACGGCCGGTTCCTGGATCTATATCGGCACGCAGGGCATCGTCCAGGGCACCTACGAGACCTTCGTCGAGGTCGGCCGGCAGCACTATGGCGGCTCGCTCAAGGGCAAATGGATCCTGACCGGCGGGCTGGGCGGCATGGGCGGGGCGCAGCCGCTGGCCGCGACCATGGCCGGCGCCTCGATGATCGCCGTCGAGTGCAAGCCCTCCTCGATCGAGTTCCGCCTGCGCACGCGCTATCTCGACGAGAAGGCCGACAGCATCGACGAGGCCCTGAAGATCGTCGAGGCGGCGCATGCGAAGGGCAAGGCGGTCTCGGTCGGCGTGCTCGGCAATGCCGCCGAGATCTTCCCCGACATGGTCCGCCGCGGCATTCGCCCCGACGTCGTCACCGACCAGACCTCGGCGCATGACCCGCTCAACGGCTATCTGCCGGCCGGCTGGACGCTGGAGGAGTGGGAGGAGCGCAAGGAGCGTGACCCGGCCGGGACAATCCAGGCCGCCAAGCGCTCCATGGCCGAGCATGTCAGGGCGATGCTCGACTTCCAGCGCATGGGCGTGCCGACGCTCGACTACGGCAACAACATCCGCCAGATGGCCAAGGATATGGGCGTCGAGAACGCCTTCGATTTCCCCGGCTTCGTGCCCGCCTATATCCGCCCGCTGTTCTGCCGGGGCATCGGCCCGTTCCGCTGGGCGGCCCTCTCGGGCGATCCGGAGGACATCTACAAGACCGACGCCAAGGTGAAGGAGCTGATGCCCAACGACGCGCATCTGCACAACTGGCTCGACATGGCGCGCGAGCGCATCCAGTTCCAGGGCCTGCCGGCGCGAATCTGCTGGGTGGGGCTGGGCGACCGGCATCGGCTCGGCCTCGCTTTCAACGAGATGGTGGCGAAGGGCGAGCTGAAGGCGCCCGTCGTGATCGGCCGCGACCATCTCGATTCAGGCTCGGTCGCCTCGCCCAACCGCGAGACGGAAGCGATGAAGGACGGCTCGGATGCCGTCTCCGACTGGCCCCTGCTCAACGCCCTGCTCAACACGGCCGGCGGCGCGACCTGGGTATCGCTGCATCATGGCGGCGGCGTCGGCATGGGCTATTCGCAGCATTCGGGCGTCGTCATCGTCGCCGACGGCACGCCGGAAGCGGCCAAGCGGCTCGAACGCGTTCTCTGGAACGACCCCGCCACCGGCGTGATGCGCCATGCCGATGCGGGCTACGAGATCGCGCAGGACTGCGCGCGCGAGAAGGGGCTGAAGCTGCCGGGGATGGGGATTGGTTGAGGCGCCGCTCAGGCGTCCTCACGTTTGATCCAGCCGGGCCGGCTCAGCAGATAGTCGACCATGCGCGGCGGGATCGCGCAGCGCGCCGCGATGTCCTCGGGCGCGTGGGGGAAACGCACAGCGATGTCAGCCTCGCGACCGTCGGCGAGCTTGCGAAGCCAGTCCGGGTCGATCAAGGGCGCCCGGCCCACCGCCACGAGATCCCCGCCCGCCGCCATCGCGGCCCGGGCATCCGCGAGCGTTCCCACGCCGCCACAGGCGACGACCGCGCAGCGCCCCGCGATCACCGCACGGATTTCTGCCAGCGGGCTGCGGCCGTCACCACCGGTGGGCGCGCAGGCAACCAGGTAGTTGCGATCCTCGCGCTGCGGCCGCTGAAGGCGAAAATCATCGAGAGACACATGGATGTAATCGAGGCCGAGACCGGCCAGCCGATCGACGAGCGCGAGCGCGTCATCGAGCCCGTAACCATCGGGTTCAGGCTCGAACGGCGTGATCCGGTAGCCGAGAACCATGCCCGGCCCCGCTGCCTCTCGGGCCGCCCGCACCACGGCGAGCGGAAAGCGCATCCGCGCATCGCGGTCACCGCCCCAGCGGTCCCGCCTGCGGTTGGCGCGCGGCGAGAAGAACTGATGCAGCAGGTAGTGATTGGCGCCATGGAGTTCGACGCCGTCGAAGCCGGCCTGTCGCGCCCGCTCGGCTGCCGCACCAAAGCAGCCGACGAGATCGTCGACCTCGGCCCCGGTCATCTCGCGCGGGGTCGGCGCGCCGGGTCGTAGCGACGCGACAGCCGACGGGGCCCGCATCCGTCCCTCCCCGATCAGGGCGGGCCGCGCAATGCGGCCGCCGTCGTAGATCTGCAGGATCGCAAGACCGCCGCCGGCACGCAGATCCCCCGCCAGCGCCTCGAGGCTCGGCAGGTGCCCGGGCTTTGCCGCTCCGATGCCGTTCCAGGAGCGACCATCCTCATGAACGTAAGCGCATGAGCTGATCAGGCCACCGAAACCCGACAGGCTGCGTCGCCGCACGAAAGCGCGCTCCCCGGCACTGACCATTCCGTCGGGATCGGAGGCATCCGTCGTCATCGGCGCCAGCAAGAAGCGGTTGGGCAGAGTGTGCCCGCCGCCGAAGCGGAAGGGCGTCCACGGATCGGTCATCCCTCCACCGGCTCCCCCTCACGGGCCGGGATCATCCTCACCGCACCATCCCCATCTGCCGCGGCAGCCAGAGCGTCAACTCGGGGATGAAGGTGATCGCGATCAACGCCGCGAAGAGCGGGACCAGCCAGGGCAGGATCGCCATGGTGGTGCGCTCGACCGAGAGCTTGGCGACGCGCGAGAGCACGAACAGCACCATGCCGAGTGGCGGGTGGAGCAGCCCGATCATCAGGTTCAGCACCATGATCAGCCCGAAATGGATCGGGTCGACGCCGAGCTTCAGCGCGATCGGCAGCAGGATCGGCACCACGATGGTGATGGCGGCGATGGTGTCGAGGAAGCAGCCGATGAACAGCAGCAGGAGATTGACCAGCACCAGGAAGACCCATTTGTTCTGGGTCAGGCTGAGGATCAGGTCCGACAGGATCTGGGCCGTGTTGGAGACCGTCAGCAGCCAGGCGAAGATCGAGGCCGCCGTGACGATGAAGAGCACGGAAGCCGTGGTCTCGATCGTGTCGAAGGTCGCCTTGGTCAGGCTGCGCATGGTCATCGAGCGATAGCGCACGAGGCCGAGGAAGAGCGACCAGATCACCGCGGCGGCGGCAGCCTCGGTCGGCGTGAACCAGCCCATCGTCATGCCGCCGATCAGGATGACCGGCGTCATCAGCGCCATCACGGCCGAGAAGTCGAAGTAATAGTCGAGCCCCAGCAGCACCGCGAGCGCGAGCCCAATGGCGAGGTTCTCCTCGAGCCCGGCCCAGACCAGGGCATAAGCGACGACCGGGAAGCCGAGCACGACGGCGACTTCGATGCCGGCCGACCCGATCTCGCGCCAGGAGAAGGTGGCGTCGGAGCCCCATTTGTAGATCCGCGCGAAGATCGCGACGGTGATCATCATGAACAGCGTCATCATCACGCCGGGCACCACGCCGGCGAGGAAGAGCGCGCCGATCGAGGTGTTCGACATCATCCCGTAGATGACGAAGGGCAGCGAGGGCGGGATGATCGGCCCCAGCGTCGCCGAGGCCGCCGTCACGCCCACCGCCACCTCGGTGGGATAGCCGTGGTCCTTCATCGCCTTGATCTCGATCGTGCCGATGCCGGCGGCATCCGCGATCGCGGTGCCCGACATGCCCGAGAAGATCACCGAACCGATGATGTTGACCTGGGCCAGGCCGCCGCGCATCCAGCCGACGAGCGCGACCGCGAAGGCATAGATGCGGCCGGTCACGCCGGCGATGTTCATCAGGTTGCCGGCCAGGATGAAGAACGGCACGGCGAGCAGCGGGAAGCTCTCGACGCCCGCGATCATGCGCTGGGCCAGGATGACGTCGGGCACGGTGCCCGAGATGATGATGAAAGCGAGCGAGGCGACGGCCATGGCGATCGCCACCGGCACGCCGAGGATCATCAGGCCAAGAAAGGAACCGAGCAGGATCAGCATGGTCGTTCTCAGGCCTCCGAGCCGTCGAAGGCTTCCGGCTTTTCCAGCACGGAATAGCCGCGGCGCATGTTCTGCCAGGCGACGTGGAGCGCCCGCAGCGTCATCAGCGCGAAGGCGAGGACGACGGCGTTGAAGATGATGGACTTCGGCAGGTCGACCGTCGTCATCATCTCATCGGGGATCAGCGAGGAGTATTTGTACGTCAGCCAGGTCCCGTAGGCGAAAAAGCCGATGCGCACGGCATCGACGAAGGTCGCCATGATCCGGCCCGTCCGCGCCGACATGTAGCGGTAGAGGAAATCCACCTGGATGTGGCGGGAGGCCCGCACGCAGAGCGAGGCGCCGAGGAAGACCACGACGACCAGCGCGTTGATGGCGATCTCCTCGGTCCAGGCGAAGGAGTTGTTGAGGACGTAGCGGGTGAAGAACTGCAGGATGACGCAGCCCACCATGACCCAGAAGGCGGCCAGCGTGATCCAGTCCTCGACGCCGTAGACCGAGAGGTCCGCCGGCGGCGGCGCCTCGTCGAAGACGTGGGCGAGTTCCTCGCCGGTGACAGGCGTGTGGATTTCGGGGGCTGTGGTCATAGGCTGGTCCAGTCGTGAGGAGCTCGGCCGCGGCGGCCATCGTCTTGGCGAGCACAGCGAAGCCATCCAGTGAGCTGTGTCAGCGGCTCTGGATGGCTTCGTCGGCTGCGCCTCCCCGCGATGACCGAGCGGTCACCGCGAGGAGGCAAGATAGCGACTTACTTGATCGCCTGGATGCGTTCCCAGTCGGCCTTGCGATAGCCGAACTGCTCGAAGGTGACGTTCTTCTGGACGTTGGCGAGGAAGTCGGCCTTGTCGACCTCGGTCACGGTCAGACCCTTGTCCTTGAAGAACTGGACGAGCTTGACCTCGTCTGCCTGGATCTTCTTGGTCGCCCGGGCGGAGGCCTCCTGCGCGACTTCGCTGAAGATCTTGCGATCCTCGGGCGAGAGCTTGTCCCAGAGCTGCTTGGCGACGACCGTGTTGAGGTGGTCGACGATGTGACCGGTCAGGACGATGTGCTTCTGGACCTCGTAGAACTTCTTGGCCTCGATCGTGGTCAGCGGGTTCTCCTGCGCCTCGACGGTGCCGTTCTGCAGCGCGAGATAGACCTCGGCGAAGGCGATCGGCGCGGTGTTGGCGCCACAGGCGCGCGGCATGGCGAGGTAGGCCGGCACGTCGGGCACACGGATCTTGAGCCCCTTCATGTCGGCGCAGCTCTTGATCGGCCGGTTCGAGGTGGTGTGGCGCGTGCCGTAATAGGTCACCGAGACGATCTGGTGCCCGGTCTTCTCCTGATAGCCCTTGGCCATGTCGGTGAAGACATCGCTCTTGGTGTAGGCGAGCAGATGCTCCGGGCTGCGGAAGGTGAAGGGGTAGTAGGTCACCCCGATCGGCGCGAAGGAGCGCGCGGCGAAGCTCGAACCGGAGATGATGATGTCGACCGTGCCCAGGGTGAGGCCCTGGTTGATGTCGGTTTCCTTGCCGAGCTGCGAGGCCGGATAGACGGTGATCTCGTAGCGGCCATTGGTGCGCTTCTTGAACTCGTCCGCCGCCCAGACCGATTCGGTGTGGAAGGGCTCGGAGGTCTCGTAGACATGCGCCCATTTCAGCTTGGTCTGGGCCTGGGCCGGCGCGCCGACCGCGATCAGGCTCGCGGCCACCGCCGCCATCGTCAGATAGGTCTTCATCATGTTGGTCCCTCCCGTGGGATCGCTCTCGTTGCCTTGGTCGTCTCAGTCTTCTTGTTGTCGTGCTTCTTGTTGTCGTGGTCTGCGAGCGTCAGTTCTTCCTGACGAGGCGGGTCACGACGCTCTCCCTCCCGCCTTGCCGCGTGCTGGCCTGCACGCCGTCCCGCCGCGCCGAACCCGCCGGAGCGGGCCCTTCGCCGAAGCTCTGCGAGAACCGCTCCTGCGAGCGCTGCAGATGCTGCCGCATCGCCGCCTGCGCCGCCTCCCCTCGCCCCTCGGCGATCGCGTCACGGATCTCGCGATGCTCCGCCACGGCCTCGCGCCAGGAGTCGGCGTTCTCGAAGTAGCTCGCGAGCTGCCGGAAATAGGGGTTGATGCGCTGATCGAAGAGCAGCCCGACGAAGCGCGCCAGCACGGCATTGCCGAGGATGGCGGCGATGGCGACATGGAAGGCCCGATCGAGCGCAACCAGCTCGTCACCGGTCAGATTCGGATTTTCCATCTGCGCGAGAATGGCGTCCAGGCTTGCGACATCGTGGCGACCGGCCTGCGAGCCGGCCTCCGCGCAGACCGCGCTCTCGATCAGCTCGCGCGCCTTGAGCACCTCGAACGGTCCCTCCGGCGCCTCTTCGGCCAGCGGCGCCAGAGCGGGGAGACCGGCGGGCTTGTCGATGACGTAGACGCCCGATCCCATGCGGATCCGGACCCGCCCCTCGACCTCGAGCGCGATCAGGGCTTCCCGTACGGAGGGGCGGGACACGCCCAGCTTTTCCGCCAACTCGCGCTCCGGCGGCAGCCGGCCGCCCACCGGATACTCGCGCCGATCGATGAGATGGCGGAGCTGGTCGGCGATCTGACGATAAAGGCGTGGCGACTCGACAGTTTCGAGCGGCACAGTCTGCTCCCGGTTTCCATCCCCGGCTTCCTCTTTCGGGAAGCTCGCTTTGGCCATGTGGTCAGGCCAATTGGAATTGAAACAAGCATCATCACGGAGGCGTGTCAATGAGTCGCGAGGGTCTCGGCGGCGGGTGGCGCCGCGCTCAATGCCCGGCCGCCATCACCTCGGAGCGGATCTCCTCGACGAGTCGTTCCTTCAGCGCCACGAATTCAGGGCTCGTCTTGATGGTGTAGGGCCGCGGATGGGGCAGGTCGACCGCGATGTCGGCCTTGATGCGGCCGGGCCTGGCGCTCATCACCACGACGCGCGAGCCGACGAAGATCGCCTCCTCGATGTCATGGGTGACGAAGAGAACGGTCTTGCGCTCGCGCTCCCAGATCCCGAGCAGCATTTCCTGCATCAGCGCGCGCGTCTGATTGTCGAGGGCCCCGAAGGGCTCGTCGAGCAGCAGAATCTTGGGGTCGTTGGCCAGCGCGCGGGCGATCGCGGTGCGCTGCTGCATGCCGCCGGAGAGCTGCTTGGGAAAATGGTCGACGAAGCTCGCCAGCCCGACCCGCTCAGCCCAGCCACGGGCGATGTCAATCCGCTCGCGCTCGCCGATGCCCTTCTCGCGCAGGCCGAAGGCGATGTTCTGGACGACCGTCAGCCAGGGGAAGAGCGTATAGCTCTGGAAGACGAAGCCGCGATCGGCGCCAGGCCCGGAGACCGGGGCGCCATCGAGCATGATCTGGCCTTCGCTCGCCGTCTCCAGCCCGCCGATGATCCGCAGCAAGGTGGATTTGCCGCAGCCCGAGGGCCCGAGGATGGCGATGAAGTCGTTGTCGTCGACGCTGAGAGAGGTCGGCATCAGGGCGCGCGTCGGCTGGCCGCCGCGCTGGGCCGGGAAGATCTTCCCGACGTTCTCGACCAGGAGCTTGCTCATCTTGCGACCGACTATCTCTGCGCCCAGGGAAACAGGCGCTGGTTGACCGCCTTGAACAGGAAATCCGAGACCAGGCCGATCAGGCCGATGACGATGATGCCGAAGATGATCTGGCCGGTGTTCAGCAGCGCCTGGCTGTCGGTGATCATGTGGCCGATGCCAGAGGACGAGCCGATCAGCTCGGCGACGATGACATAGGTCCAGGCCCAGCCGAGCACGAGGCGGAAGATCTCGGCGATCTCGGGCGCCGCATTGGGCAACAGCACGCGCCTGACCACCGAGGTGTCGGTGGCGCCCAGCGTATAGGCGGCATCGACGAGATCGCGCCGGATCGAGCCGACCGCCACCGCGATCATCAGGATCAGCTGGAAGACCGAGCCGATGAAGATGACGAGCAGCTTCTGCGCCTCGCCGATGCCGGCCCAGAGGATCAGCAGGGGGATGAAGGCGGAGGCCGGCAGATAGCGAGCGAAGGAGACGAACGGCTCGAGGAAGGCCTCGACCGGCTTGTAGGCGCCCATGGCGATGCCGATCGGCAGGGCGACGAGTGCCGCCAGCACGAAGCCACCGACGACGCGCCAGATCGTCATGCCGATGTCGAAGGCGAAGCCATACTGGAAGAGAAGGTTGTAGCCCTCGCGGACCATGGTGAGCGGGTCGGCCAGGAACAGCTTCTGGACATAGCCGCCGAAGGTCGCGACCGACCACAGCGCCACGAACAGCGCGAAAAAGGCGACGCCATAGGCGACGCGAGAGGACGCGGAGACCGGCTGGAGGGGTTTCATG
The DNA here is from genome assembly GCF_001713455.1 of Bosea sp. RAC05. Taxonomy (NCBI): domain Bacteria; kingdom Pseudomonadati; phylum Pseudomonadota; class Alphaproteobacteria; order Hyphomicrobiales; family Alloboseaceae; genus Allobosea; species Allobosea sp. RAC05. The sequence goes on along the minus strand of NZ_CP016464.1, from coordinate 1,494,587 downwards.
ATGACGTCGCTGACGAGAGGAAGCGCGGGATCCCCTCTCCTGTAAGGAGAGGGGTAGGGGTGAGGTGTCGGCCCCTGGACCAGTGAAGCGCCGAATACGAAACGAAGCAGCGGTGAGCTCACGACCGAAGCGTCAATCGGCCGACCCCTCACCCTGCCCTCTCCCTGATCTCGGGCCTGCCCGAGATCAGCGTCCGGAGTGTCAAAGTCGGCTACTGCCGACTTTTGTGGGGAGAGGGTTCCCCGCGCCTTGCTCGGCGGTGACCGAGGTCAGCTCACTTGCCGGCGACGTATTTCGTCTCGACGAGGCTGGCGAGATCGGGCTTGGCCTTGATCAGGCCGATCTCCAGCAGCAGGTCGGCGGCCTTGGCCGAGAAGGCCTGCCACTCGCCCGAGAAGAAGGCCTTGTTGCCGGCGGCGTCAGACCATTTCAGGAAGGCGGCCGACTTGCCGAACTGCTCTGCGGACTGCTTGACGTCGGCGCCCATGATGCCGAAGGCCTTGTCCTTCTCCTTGGCGATCATCTCGAGCGCCTCGAAATAGCTCTTGGTGAGCGCAGCAGCGGCCGCGTCATTGGCGGCGAGGAAGGCCGGGGTGCAGCCGAAGGTGTCCATCACCATCGGGTAGTCGAGCGTGGTGGCGATGATCTTTCCGGCATCGGGCCGCTCGCGCACGGCCGAGAGAAAGGGCTCATAGGTCATGGCTGCGTCGTTCTGGCCGGCGATGAAGGCCTGCGCCGCGGGGCCGGGCTCCATGTTGACCACGGTCACGTCCTTCACGGACATGCCGTTCTCCTTCAGGAACCAGGCGAGCGCGAAATAGGGCGAGGTGCCCGGCGCCGAGGCCGCGACCGTCTTGCCCTTGAGATCCTTGATCGACGCGGTGGCGTTGCGCGTCACCATGCCGTCGGCGCCATAGCTCTTGTCGAGCTGGAAGATCTGCTTGGTCTTCACGCCGGCGGCGTCCCAGACGATCCAGGTCTCGACCGTGGTCGCCGCGCACTGGATGTCGCCCGACGCGATGGCGAGATGGCGGTCCTTCTGCGGGATTTTCTTGATGGTGACGTCGAGCCCGTTCTTGGCGAAGATGCCGGCCTCCTTGGCCAGCGTCAGCGGCGCGAAGCCGGTCCAGCCGGAAATGCCGATGTTGACCTTGGTCTGCGCCTGCGCGCCGCCGGCGACCAGCGCCGCCGCGAGACCGAGACCCGCCGCCGTTCTCCAACGCTTCAAACCCGTCATGACGAAACTCCCCTGTTGTGATGTCCAACCCGCTGCCCGAGGGCTGGAGCCCATCGCAGCGTATGGCGCAGCCGGATGCAACCTTCGTTCCATCGGAGGTTAAATGCATATGCAAATCCGTCAAGCCGTCGATCACCAGGGTTGGGGACAGCGATGACATTCTCTCGTTTGACAGGATCGGGAACATCCCCTCCCCTGTGCGTCCCTTTGACGACCCTTCCATTCTCTTCCGTGGGATATTCCGAATGAACGGTGCCGACCGCCTCTGCGACACGCTGCTCGTCAATGGCGTGGATGTCTGCTTCGCCAATCCCGGCACCTCCGAGATGCATTTCGTCGCGGCGCTCGACCGCAAGCCGGAGATGCGCTGCGTGCTCGGCCTGTTCGAGGGCGTGGTGACGGGCGCGGCCGACGGCTATGCCCGCATGGCCGACAAGCCGGCGGCGACGCTGCTGCATTGCGGGCCGGGCATGGCGAACGCGCTCGCGAACATGCACAACGCCCGGCGCGCCTGGACACCGATGCTCAACGTCGTCGGCGACCACGCGACCTATCATCTCGTCAACGACGCGCCGCTGACCAGCGACATCGAGAGCCTGGCGCGGCCGATGTCGCATTACGTGCACCGGATCGCGACGCCGGAGGATGTCGGGCCCGCGATCGGCGAGGCCTATGCGGCGGCGATGTCGCTGCCGGGCGTCGCGACCGTGATCCTGCCCGGCGACTGCGCCTGGGGCTCGGTCGAGCCGGCCGAGGTCAAGGCGACGCCCGTTCCGGCCTTCCGGACGGTCGCGGCCGAGACCATCCGCGAGGTCGCCGCCGCGCTGCGCCAGCATGGCTCACGCGCGGCGCTGATGATGACGGGCGCGTCCCTGCGCGCCGGGGCGCTGGAAACGGCGGCGCGCATCTGCGCGGCGACCGGTTGCAAGATGTACGGGCAGATGTCGAACGGGCGCATCGAGCGTGGCGCCGGGCGCGTCGCGATCCCCAAGGTGTTCTACCCCGTCGACATGGCGCTGGAACAGTTGAAGGACGTCGACCTGCTCGTGCTGGTCGGCGCGCAGATCCCGGTCGGCTTCTTCGCCTATCCCGGAAAGCCCGGCCGGCTCATTCATGACGGCTGCACCGTGACCACGCTCGGCAAGATGGGCGACGACCTCGTCGGCGCGCTCGATGCGCTGGCGGAAGAGACGGGCGCCACCAAGGTCGAGCCCGCCTTCATCGCCAAGGCGCAGACCGAGACGGCGCTGCCCACGGGCACCCTCGACGCCGACAAGGTCTGCACCATCGTGGCGCGCCTTTTGCCCGAGAACGCGATCATCTGCGACGAGTCGGTCTCGTCGGGCCGCGTCTTCTACCAGCAGTGCCACAATGCACCGCAGCACGATTATCTGCAGCTGACCGGCGGCGCGATCGGCGAGGGCATCCCGATGTGCGTCGGCGCGGCGGTGGCCTGTCCTGATCGCAAGGTCATCGGCATGCAGGCCGACGGGTCCGGCATGTACACCGTCCAGGGCCTGTGGACGCAGGCGCGCGAGAACCTCGACATCGTCACCGTGATCTTCGCCAACCGGACCTATGCGATCCTGCATGGCGAGATGCGCGCCGTCGGCGTCAATGATTTCGGCCGCAACGCCACGCTGATGCTCAACCTCGACGAGCCGGCGCTGGACTGGGTTGCGATGGCCCGCGGCATGGGCGTGGAGGCGGCACGCGCCACCACCGCCGAGGAATTCACCAAGCTGTTCAAGGGCGCTCTCGGCCGCAAGGGGCCGTTCCTGATCGAGGCGGTGATCTGACGCGGGCTCGTCATTCTCGGGCGCCCGATGGGCGACCCGAGAATCTCTTGCCGCGTGAGCCCCTTAGACTGGCAGGCTCCCCTTGTTACGAGATGGTCGGGTCAAGCCCGACCATGACGCATCTGGCTACGCCTTGAATCCACCGAGGAACGCGTCGAGGCACTCGCCGATCGCCTCGATCGCGTAGCCACCCTCCTGCACCACCAGCGTCGGCAGGCCGAAGGACTTCACCTTCGTGGCGATGGTGCCGAAATCCGCGGCGTCGAGCTTCAAGACGCCGATGGGATCGTCCCTGTGGGCGTCATAGCCGAGCGCCACGATGACGACGTCGGCGCCGAAGGCCTTGATCGCCTCGCCGGCCCTGTCGACGGCGGCCGCCATCTCGGCGCCGCCGGCGCCATGCGGAAGCGGCAGGTTGAGGTTGAAGCCCTCGCCTGGCCCATTGCCGCGTTCATCCTCATAGCCCGTGTAGAACGGATAGTAGTTCGACGGGTCGGCATGAACAGAGATCGTCAGCACATCGTCGCGGCGATAAAAGATTTGCTGCGTGCCGTCGCCGTGATGGGCATCGACATCGAGGATCGCGACCTTACCGAACTTGGACCGCAGGCGCTGGGCGGCGATCGCGGTGTTGTTCAGGTAGCAGAAGCCCGTCGCGCGATCCGCACGGGCATGATGGCCGGAGGGGCGGCAGAGCGAATAGACGGCGCGCTCGCCCGCGATAACGGCATCGGCCGCGGTCACCGCCGTCTGGGCGGAGAGCAGGGTCGAGCGCCAGCAATGCTCGCCGATCGGCACCGACATGTCGCCGAGATACCAGCCGAGCTGGCCGATGAAGCCGGTCGGTCGGCAGGGCGCACGGACGGCCTCTTCAGGGCGGCCGCTCCAATAGGGGAAGGTGCTCGGCCAGACCTCCGGCCCGCGCTCGGCCGGCAGGTCCTGCCAGTGCGCCCAGGCCGTCTCGAGAAACCGGACGAAGCCGGCATCATGGATCTCCAGCACCGGGCCCGTGCCGTGCGAGGCCGGCCGCTCGGGCGCGATGCCGTGCCGCTCCAGCGCCGCGAGCAGGCGTGCGGTGCGCTCCGGCAGGTCCTTCGGCGCGACCACCCGGCCATAGCGCAGGTATTGCTGCGGATCGTGCATCGACTGGTCGGGATGATAGAAGGCGCGCATGGGTCGACAGGTCTCCAGGGACGGACCGGTCACAGCCCGCATCAGGCGAGGCTAGCAAAGCCTGCGCCCTGGCGTCAGGCGGGGACGACGCCGCCCTGCCCTGCGTCGATGGCGGGCCGCAGGTCCTTTCGCGCGAGCAGGCGCGGCACGTCGTCGGCCGCCACGGCCGGCGCGTAGAGATAGCCCTGGCCGTAGCGGCAGCCATGGGCGTGCAGGAACTCCTGCTGCGACACCGCCTCGATGCCCTCGGCGACCACATCGAGGCCGAGTTCGGTCGTGAGCGCCACGACGGCGCGCACGATCGCCGCATCCTCGCCCTGCTCGCCGATCCGCGCGACGAAGGAGCGGTCGATCTTCACGACATCGACGGGGAAACGCCGCAGATGGGTCAACGAGGCATAGCCCGTGCCGAAATCGTCGAGCGCGACACTGATCCCGGCGGCCCGCAGCCGGTGCAGGGCCGGTCCGGCCTGGTCGCCCTTGCGGGTCAGCAGCACGTTCTCCGTGACCTCGACGCCGAACTGCTCCGCCGCCAGTCCCGCGGTGCGGAGCCTGTCGAGCAGCCCCTCCGCAAACAGCGGATCGCGGAACACGCCGGGCGCGAGATTGATCCAGAGCCGCGGCACCGCCAGGCCTTCGTCGCGCCAGCGGCACCGGTCCGCGAGAACGCGCGTCAGCACCGCCTCGCCGATCTGGCGCGCCGTCTCGGGGTCCTGCAGGGCGAGCAGGAAAGAACCGGCAGGCACGATGCCGCGGTCGGGATGATCCCAGCGCGCCAGCACCTCGAGACCGTCGACCGCCCCGCTGCGCAGATCGATCTGCGGCTGGTAGAACGGCAGGATCCGCCCCTGTGTGACCGCCTCGCAGATCGCGCTGCAGATCTCGACGCGTGCGTTCATCGCCTCGCGCATGGCCGGATCGTAGACAATCGCCATGTTGCGGCCGAGCGCTTTGGCCCGATACAGGGCGAGATCGGCATCCTTGAGCAGTTCGCCGGCCTCGTCATCGTGCTGCGGCGCGAGGGCGAAGCCGATGCTGGCCCGCATGGGGCCGGCGATCTCCACGCCGGCCAGCGGCTGACGCACGGCCTGCAGAAGCCGCTGCGCCTTGGCGGCGGCATCGAAGCCGTCCGGCAGCTCGGCGATGACCACGAACTCGTCGCCGCCCAGCCGCGCCACCACATCGCCGGGCTGGAGGACGGCGCTCAGCCGGTCGCCGACGGCGACCAGCAGCTGGTCGCCGACATCATGGCCGAGCGTGTCGTTGACCGCCTTGAAATCATCGAGATCGATCAGGAACAGGGCGACGACACCCGGAATGTCGCGACCGAGCGCCTCGCTTAGCCGCTCTTGGAACAACAGGCGGTTGGGCAGGCCGGTAAGCGCGTCATGAGTGGCCTGCCAGCGCATCTGCGCGGCGGCCGCATTGCGCTCGGTGACATCGACGATGCCGGCCGCGAAGGCCTGGCTCTGCCCGATCGGGACAGAGGCCGCGGTGATGACGGCCTCCCGCATCCGGCCCTGCCCGTCCCGGAGGGGCACCTCCAGCGCCTCGATGCGTCCGCGATCCCGCAACTCGGCGATCGCGCGGCGTCGATCGTCGATCCCGATGCTGTCGGCGATCGTGCGGTCGGCGAGGCCCGTTGCGCCGGGCGCCGCCAGATAACGCACAGCCGCCTCATTGGCGCGCAGATAGCTGCCATCGGCGACCGCCGTGACCACGAGCGGGATCGGGACCGCCATGAAGACGCGTTCGAGCAGGGCCTGGCTCGCTTCGAGCGCCTCGCGTGCCGTTCGCTCCGATCGGGTCGCCAGCCATTCCAGCCGGCGTAGCCGATTGGCATGGATGACGACCAGGCTGAGTGCGAAGTTCAGCATGGCCAGCACCAGCACCAGCCCGAGCAGCGTCGAGGGATAGGGGCCTCGGCCAAGATAGCCCGCCAGCATCAGCACGCTGACACCGATGCCCATGAGCAGGGTGAAGCGGAAGGGGGTGGGGGCAACGAGGTAGAAGATCGACGGCAGCAGCAACACCACGAAGAGCGCCAGATCGCTGCGTGAACTGACCAGGAAGGCGACCGCCACGGCGGTCGTCGCCTCCCAGAGCAGTGTCGCGGCCAGAGCGCGTCCGATACCGGTCGCCCGCCGGACCATCAGGAAGCAGAGCAGCGAGAACATGACGACCGAAAGCCGGGCCGGGACGGCGATGAAGAAATGCGGCGTTCCGGCAAAGCGCCAGTCGCTCAACAGGAAGAGCGTGTTGAGCGCGGCCGAGAGCAGGAACAGCAGCCGGCACTGCCTGAGCGTCTCTTCGTGACGCGCGACCGTGAAGGCCTGCTCGATCGCGGAATCGCGAAACTCGCCGCCGAACGTCAATTTATCCCCAACCATGCGGCGCTTGTCGGCGATAACCCCTCAAAAGCGAGTTAAATTGACCGATCGCTTCCGATGCGATGCCGATTTGCGTCAGCGCGCGAGGATGAGGGCCGAGAACTCCCGGGCCACATCCGCGGTGGCGAAGCGCCCGGGACGAAACCAGTCGATCGAGCCGTTCATCGCCCCCAGGATGAGGTAGCGGATCAGGTCGGGCGAGCGCTCCTTCGGCAAGGCTCCGGCGGCCTGCAGCTCCGCGATGAGGGCGCGCCAGACGTCCTCATAGGCCCGCCTCGCCGCCCGCACGCTCTCGGGCACCGGCGTCGCGCCGAAGGTGAAGACGCGGAAGCTCGCGGTGGTGTAGTCGCGCTGGCCATGGAGGGCGGTCAGATGGGCCGTGATCGCCGCATCGAGCCTTCGATCGGGCTGTGCCCCCGCCGTCTCCGCCAGTGCAGCCACGACCGCGTCGTGTACGAAGCGCACTCCGTCATTGACCACCGCCTCGACGATCTCCTCCTTGGAGGCGAAGTGGTGATAGAGGCTCGCCTTGCGGATGCCGACCGCCTCGGCGATCTCTCGCAGCGTGGTCTGGTGATAGCCGCCCGAACGCAGCAGCCGCGCCGCCGTGTCGAGGATCAGGCGGCGCGACCCGCCGGGGGCGGCCTCCCGCGCGAGACTGTCGGTCGCCGCGCTCACAGCCGCTTGGCGACCTCTTCCAGCATGACCTCGGTGGCGCCGCCGCCGATGGCCTGCACCCGGGCGTCGCGCGTCATGCGCTCGATCGTGCTCTCGCGCATATAGCCCATGCCGCCATGAAACTGCAGGCAGGCGTACATGACCTCGTTGACGAGTTCGCCGCAGTAGGCCTTGACCATCGAGACCTCGCGCGTCGCATCGACGCCCTGCGCGTCGAGCCAGGCGGCGTGGTAGACGAGCTGCCGGCCGGCCTCCACCTTCGCCGCCAGCATGGCGAGCTTCTGGCGGATGGCCTGCTTGTCCCAGAGCGGGGCGCCGAAGGCTTTCCGGGTCTTCACATAGTCCAGCGTCAGGTCGATCGCGGCCTGGGCCTCGCCCATCGCCATGGCGCCGATCACGGTGCGCTCGTTCTGGAAGTTGCTCATGATCGCGTAGAAACCGCGGCCCTCCTGCCCGAGGAGGTTCTCGGCGGGAATGCGGCAATCCTCGAAGACGAGCTCGGCTGTGTCCGAGGAGCGCCAGCCATGCTTGTCCAGCTCGCGCGCGACGCGGAAACCGGGCGTGCCCTTCTCGACCAGGAAGATCGAGACCGATTGCGAGGGCTTGGCCGCAAGGTCCGTCTTGGCGGCGACGCAGTAGAGATCGGCATGGACGCCGTTGGTGATGTAGACCTTGGCGCCGTTCAGCACATAGCTGTCGCCCTCGCGCCGGGCCGTGGTGCGGATGCCCTTCACGTCGGAGCCGGCGTCGGGTTCGGTCACGGCGACAGCGACGATCTTCTCACCGGCGATGATGGCCGGCATCAGCCGGTCGCGCTGGGCCTTGCTGCCGGCATTGGCGATGTGGACGGAGGCCATGTCGGTGTGGACGAGCGCGGTGATCGCCACGCCCGAGAAGGTCGAGCGGCCGAGTTCCTCGGCGAAGACGACGGTCGCCATCGTGTCCATCTCGGAGCCGCCGTACTCGGCCGGATAGCGGATGCCGAGGAAGCCGAGTGAGCCCATCTTCCGAAGGACCTCGCGGGGGACGAAGCCCGCCTCCTCCCAGGCCAGGGCATGGGGCTTGATCTCGGTCTCGACGAAGCGGCGGACCTGGTCGCGCAGCGCCTCATGCTCCTCGGTGAAATAGGGCGATCGCGCGAGCGTTCCCTCGGCTCCGATCTTCTCGACTGCGGACATGCCGGCCTCCCGTCACGATGCACCAACCTACCGGACGGTAGGCTGGCTGCACCGCGAGATCAAGCGGCGGGCTGACGCAGGCGACCCCTGCCCCGGCCTCGAGCGCCGGCGGCGTCCCGCGCGGGTTCCGCCTTTGCCGACGCAGCGGGACGCGATCAGCCGCGTGTCGGGAAGGTCAGCGGCGAGATTTCGAGATGGTCGCGCTTGGCCCAGTCGAGGTCCTTGACCTTGGGCTCGGCGCGGCGCTGGGCCTCCTCGAGTTCGGCGGCGGCGGCGGCGTAGTCCATCGTCAGGACCTTGCCGTTGTCGACGACGGTGACGCCGTCGACGATGACCGTCGTCACGGCGCGCTCGCCGGCGGCATAGATCAGGCTGCGCACGGGATCGCGCAGCGGCCGCATCATCGGATGGGTGACATCGACCAGCACGATGTCGGCCTTGGCGCCCTTGGCGAGGCGGCCGATGTCGTCGCGGCCGAGCGCCTTGGCGCTGCCCAGCGTCGCGGCGTTGAAGGCATCCGAGGTGCGCAGATCGAACACATCCTCCGCCATCATGCGCGAGCCGATGCAGACGGCCCGCAGCTCCTCGAGCATGTGGTGGGGATAGGTGTCGGTGCCGATGCCGACATTCACGCCGGCGGCGACATACTGCCCGAAGCTCTGCATTGCGATACCGCGGCGCTGGAACACGATCGGGCAATGGGCGACGCTGGTGCCGGTCTCGACGAGGCAGCCGAGATCGTCCGTCGCCGGCCATTTCACCGAGGAGTGGTGGTCGAGGAAGATGCCGTGGCCGATGATCGAGAACGGCCCGAGCACATCGAGCGATTCCAGCCATTCGACCGGCGTCATGCCGTGGCGGCGGGTGATCTCGTGGAACTCGACGACGCTCTGAGCGGCGTGGATCTGGAAGGGAACTTTGCGCTTCTCGGCCTCGGCATAGCTCGCCTGGATCAGCTCGGGCGTGCAGGTGTCGATCTGCGAGGGCGAGACCATGCCGGAGAGGCGTCCCGAATCGTCGGCCGCGACCTGGTCGAGCAGCTTCATGGCGGCGGCCATGGCGGCTTCGCCCGCCTTCTCGTCCCATTCGTATTTCGCGAGATGGCCGTTGTCGGTGTACCAGCGGGCCGAACGGTACATCGGCGAGAAGACGCCGCGCAGGCCCGAGGCCTTGAAGGTCTCGAGCCAGCCATCCCAGGCGACCGACATGTCGACCAGTGTGGTGACGCCCGACATCAAGAGCTCGGAATAGGTCACCTGCGCGCAGGACTTGATCCCCTGCGCGTCGCAGCGGAACAGCGGCATGAACTCGTAGAGCGCCGTGCCGTACATCTTCGGTGAGCCGAGCTCGTCGTTCCAGCCCTTGGTCATCGCCTCGGACGAGGGATGGGAATGGATGTTGACGAGACCCGGCATCACCATTTTGCCGCGCCCGTCGACCGTCACGTCCGCCTTGCCCTTGAACGTCCCGCCGACATGGACAATCCGGTCGCCGTCATAGGCGACATCGCCGTCGCGCAGATAGACATGCCCCTTGGCCTTGGCGTCGTAGGCGACGATCCAGCTGGCGTTGGCGATGAGGGTGATCGGCATGGCAGTCTCCGGCTTGGGCGGCCCATAAGGGAGATGGTGCTTCCCTTCCCCCTTGTGGGGAAGGGAGAGGGATGGGGGTGGCCCCGACTGGCGATCGATCGCCAGACGACGTTGCAAGAGTGTCCCGGCGGACGCTGCAGAGGGCTCGCTCTAGCTTTGCGCCCCCCACCCCTGGCCCCTCCCCACAAGGGGGAGGGGAATGGCAAATCAACGCACGAACTTCAGATCCAGCCCCTTGTAGAGGCCGCAACCGTAGATGTTGTGGGCCTTGAAGGGAGCCAGCCGCGCCGAGGCCGCGATCTTCATCGGCTCGTGATAGAGCGGCAGCCAGACCGCCGCCTCATGCACCTTCTTCAGCACCTCGCCATAGGCGGCGGCGCGGTCGGCATCGTTCAGCGCCGTCATGCCCTTGCTCAGCAGCGCATCCGTCTCGGCGTCCTTCCAGTTCATCCGGTTGGGCGTCGGCGCGTTGGCGGAGGGGAAGTAGAGATTCAGCGCGTCGCCGGCCGAGATGTAGGGGAAGCTCATCCCGAACATGTCGAACTCCTGCGTCGCCAGCTTGCCCCAGGCGATGGTGGCGTCGAAGAGCTGGACCTTGAGATCGACGCCGATCTTGCGCAGGTCGCCCTGGATCGCCTCCATCAGCTTCTGCCAGGTCGAGCCCGTGAAGCCATAGACCACCGGCGCGAGCTTCTTGCCGTCCTTGGCGCGGAAGCCGTCGGCGCCCTTCACCCAGCCGGCAGCATCGAGGATCTTGTTGGCCTCGGCGACATTGGTCCTGATCGGCGTGACCGACTTGTTCCAGTCGAGCGCTTCGGTGGAGATGTAGCTGTAGGCCGGCTCGACCTCGCCGAAATAGAGGTTCTCGGCGATCGCCTTCTGATCGACCGCCATCACCATGGCCTTGCGCACGGCGGGATCGTTGACGCCGTCCTTGTCTATCTTGAAGCCGACGAAATAGGTCCAGAAGGCTTCCTTGGAGTCGACGAGCTTGAGATTGCGGTTGGCGCGGATCTGCGACAGGCCGGAATAGGGCACGTATTGCGTGACCTGGCTCTGGCCGGTCATGACGGCGGCGAGGCGGGTGTTCTCCTCGGGCACGATGCGCCAGACGATCTCGTCGATCTGGGCGGCGCCCTTGTTCTCGTAGATCGGCGGGCCCCACTTGTAGGCGGCGTGCTTCTTCAGGCGGAATTCATTGCGCGGCTTCCAGTCGCCCCAGCAATAGGGGCCGGTGCCGTTGAAGCCCTTCACGCCGAAATCGGCGCCGAGCGCCTCGACATTCGCCTTGTCCATGATGACGGCGAAGCTCTGGGTGAGCTGGTAGAGCAGCTCGGAGAAGGGGTCGGTCAGCTTGTACTCGACCGTGGTGTCGTCGACGGCGACGATGTCATCGACCTTGCCGGCGCGCCAACGCACCGGCGAGCGCGTGGCGGGGTCGATCCAGCGCTTCATCGAGTAGACCACGTCCTGCGCCGTCATCTTCTTGCCGTCGCAGAAGGAGACGTCGTTGCGCAGCTTGAAGGTGTAGGTCTTGCCGTCCGGCGACACCGTCCAGGAGGTGGCGAGGCCGGGCTTGATCGTCGACATGTCGTGGTCGAGCGAGACCAGCGTGTCGGCCATCATGAAGATGACCTCGGAGGCCGCGCGGGCGGTCGAGCGGTGGGGATCGTAGCGGTCGCTGTCGACCTCGCGCACGATGGTCAGGCTGGCGTTGGACCCCTGCGCGGCCGCTGGGCCGGCCAGAGCCGCCAGGCCCAGCAGGGCGCCCGTGGCGATGGATGTGAGATGCTTCACGATCGGTCTCCCCTTTTGTTTTGAAACGAGCGGTTGAATTCGGTGCCTCACTGGTTCCGCATGCGCGGATCGAGCAGGTCGCGCAGCGCATCGCCCAGCAGATTGACGCAGAGCACGATGGCGATGATCACGAGGCTCGGCAAAAGCGAGATATGCGGCGCGAAGAACAGCGCGTCGCGGCCGAGCGAGGCCATCATGCCGAGCTCCGCCTCCGGCGGGCGCACCCCGAGCCCGAGGAAGGACAGCGCCGCGCCGATCAGGATGATCTGGCCGAAGCGCAGGGTCATGAAGACGAAGACCGGCGACAGGCAGTTCAGCGCGAGGTAGCGCCAGATCAGCGTCCGGTCCGGCAGGCCCATGGCGCGGCCGGCCTCCATGTAGTCCTGCCCCATGATGACGATGGCGGCGCTGCGGGTGATGCGGGCGACGTCGGGAATGGTCGCGATCGAGAGCGCGATCACGATGGCCGTCAGGCCGGGCCCGACGACGGCGGCGAGCGCCAGCCCGAGCAGAATCGCCGGGAAGGACAGAAGGATGTCGGCGGCGCGCATGATGTAGGGGTCGAGCCGGCGGTAATAGACGCCGAGCAGGGCGACCAGAGCGCCCAGCCCCCCGCCGATGATGATCGAGGCCAGGCCCATCACCAGTGTCAGCCGCGTGCCGTAGAGCAGGCGCGAGAGCATGTCGCGGCCCTGCCCGTCCGTGCCGAGCCAGTGCTGCGGCAGCGAGCCGTCGCTCCAGACCGGCGGCACGAAGGGGCGGCGCGTGGTGTTGTAGGGGTCGAAGGGCGCGAGCCAGGGCGCAAACACCGCCGCCAGCACGATCAGCACCAGCAGCACCGCCGCGAGCAAGGCGAGCTTGTCGCGCAGGATGCGGCGGCCGAAGGCCCTGAGCGGCCGGCTCGCGACGGGGGCGGTGACGGCGATGTCAGCCATGTTTTTCCACCCGCGGATCGAGCACGGCATAGAGCATGTCGACGATCAGATTGATCACCAGGAAGGCCAGCGCGAGGATCAGGATGGCGCCCTGCGCCAGCGGGAAGTCGCTGGCGAGAATGGCGCCGACGGCGAGCCGGCCGACGCCGGGCCAGGAGTAGATCGTCTCGGTGACGACGGCGCCGCCGAGCAGGTAGCCGGCCTGCAGGCCGATCAGCGTCACGACCGGGATCAGGGCGTTGCGCAGGACATGGCGCAGCACCACGGCGCGCTCCGAGAGCCCCTTGGCGCGGGCGGTGCGGACATGGTCGGCACTCAGCACCTCGAGCGCGGCGGTGCGCGTCATGCGGGCGATCGGGCCGACGAAGACGAGGCCGAGCGTCAGCGCCGGCAGCGCGATCGCGGCGAGCCCCTCCAGGCTCCAGAGCGGGCCGCCGCGCCCGATGAAGGGCAGAAGGCCCCAATGGTAGCCGATATACTGCATCAGGATCAGGCCGATGAAGAAAACCGGGGTCGAGACGCCGGCGACCGAGATCGCGATGACGATGCGGTCGAGCAGGCGGCCGCGATAGACCGCCGCGATGGTGCCGAGCGCGATGCCGAGCGGCACGGCCCAGACCAGGCAGGCGAACATCAGCTCGGCGGTGGGCCCGATCGCCTCGCCGAGCTCGGCGACAACGCTGGTGTTGGAGATCAGCGAGACGCCGAGATCGCCCTGCAGGACGCGGGCGAGATAGATGCCGAACTGGACGATGACCGGCCGATCGAGCCCGAGATCCTTGCGGATCTGCTCGACCAGCTCGGGGCTCGCGGTCGGGCCGGCGACGATGGCGGCGGGGTCGGCGGGGACGAGTTGCAGCAGCAGGAAGCCGAACAGCAGCACGCCGAACAGCACCGGCACCGACATGGCGACACGCTGGGCGATGTGGTTCAGCATGGGCGCTCCACCCCCGTCATTGCGAGCGCAGCGAAGCAATCCAGCGCCGCGTGCTCTGCAACTCCTGGATTGCTTCGCTCCGCTCGCAATGACGAATCCATCACGCTTCCGCCCCGTACACGACCTTGCCCGCGATGATCGTCATGTCGCAGCGGGTCTCGTGCAAGAGCTGTTCCGGCGTGGCGTTGGACAGGTCGCGCGAGAAGATCGCGACATCCGCGGCCATGCCCGGCAGGAGGCGGCCGCGGCTGTCCTCGCAGCGGTTCACATAGGCGCCGAACTCGGTGTAGGCGGAGATGACCTCGTCGATGGTCAGGGTCTGGTCCGGCGAGATGACGGTGCCGCGCGCCGTCTTGCGGGTCAGCATCGTGTAGATGTTGGGCCAGATGTTCGCGTCGCAGACCGGCGCATCCGAGGAGGCGGCGGGCTTCAGGCCGGCGCTGATCCAGTCCCGCATCGGGTAGCAGGCCTCGACGCGGTCGGCTTCCAGCACCGAGAGATAGAGATCGCCGAAATCATAGATGAAGACCGGCTGCGGCACGGGCTCGATGCCGAGCCGGACCATGCGGGCGATCTGCTCCTGCGAGTTGAAGCCGCAATGCTCGATGCGGTGGCGGCGGTCGGGATCGGGATGATCGTTCAGCCCGTTTTCCATCGCGTTCAGCGTCTGCTCGATGGCGGCATCGCCGATGGCATGCACCGCGAGCTGATAGCCCTTGGCGTGATAGTCGCGGGTCAGCGCGTCCATCTCGGCATCGGTGAGGCAGAAGATGCCCTTGGTCTCGGGCTCGCCGAGATAGGGCAGGCTCATCGCCGCGGTACGCCCGCCGGCCGAGCCGTCGGTGAAGATCTTGACCGGGCCGACGCTGAGCCAGTCGTCGCCCGCCCCCGTCACCAGCCCGTCGGCGAAGCACTGCTCGACGATGCCGTTATGCCCGCCGAGCAGGCACATGTTGGTGCGCACCGGCAGGCGGCCGGTGCGCTGCGCCGTGCGATAGGCCGCGACCTCGCGATAGCGCGAGCGCATGCCCACGGCAGCGTCCATGACCGAGGTGATGCCGAAGGAGTTGCAGTAGCGCCCGGCCCGCTCGATCGCGGCGACGAGTTCCTCGTCGGTCGGATCGGGGATGACCTTCTTGACCGGATCGCGGCCGTTCTCGGCCATCAGCCCGGTCAGCACGCCATTGACCTGCTCGATCGCGCCGCCGGCGGGAACGGGAGTTGTCTCGTCGACACCGGCGAGCTTCAGCGCCAGCGAATTGGCGACCGAGAGATGGCCGCAGGCGCGCACGATATAGACGGGGTTGTTCGGCGCGGCGCGGTCCAGCTCCGTGCGGTGCGGATGGCGCTTCACGTCGAGTTCGAAATGGTCGTAGCCGCGCGCCAGGATCCATTCGCCGGGCTTGGCCTTGGCCGCCGCCTGCGCGATCATCTCCAGCAGGCCGTCGAGCGTGCGCACGAAGCGCGGCCGGATGTCGAGCTCCTTCATCGTCAGCCCGAGCGGCAGCAGATGGAGATGCGCCTCGTAGAAGCCGGGCGTCGCCATGCGGCCGGCGAGGTCGATCACTTGCGTGCCAGGGCCGATCAACGGTGCCATATCGGCCGGCGTCCCCGTCGCCAGAACCTTGCCCGCCCAGAGCGCGACAGCCGAGGCGTAACCCTCCTTCAGCCCGAGATAGACCGGACCGTTCTGGAGGACGAGATCGGCATGGGGCAGGCTAGGCATGGAATTAGTTCCTCCGGGAACCAATTCATGGCATCAAAAAAATCCCCGGGCAATCGCGGGGCGCGCAGCAAAAAGCGCCAGTCCGGCGATGAAGAGATGGGCAGCATCGCGCGCCCTCGCTCGCTGAGCAAGGCCTGTTCCGATGACGAAGCGGGAGATTGGGAGTGGTGCCGCTTGAGGGATTCGAACCCCCGACCCCCTCATTACGAATGAGGTGCTCTACCAGCTGAGCTAAAGCGGCGACGCGGGTGGCTCTACCAGCCCGGCCGATTCTTGGCAAGGCGACGGCGCGGGGCGCAGGCCGGAAAATCCGGCTTCTTCGTCAATCCTTGCGCAGCTTTTCCGTCTCGGGCTTCTCCTGGCCGAGCGCGACGATGCCGCGGCGGATGGCGCGGGTGCGGGTGAAGTGCTTGTGCAGCGTGTCGCCGTCGCCGAAGCGGATGGCTCGGGTCAGCACCGCCAGATCCTCGCTGAAGCGGCCGAGCATTTCCAGCACCGCATCCTTGTTGTGCAGGAAGACGTCGCGCCACATCGTCGGGTCCGAGGCCGCGATGCGGGTGAAGTCGCGGAAGCCGCCGGCCGAGAACTTGATCACCTCCGACTGCGTCACCGCCGCCAAATCCTCCGCCGTGCCGACGATGTTGTAGGCGATCAGATGCGGCAGATGGCTGGTGACAGCGAGCACGAGATCATGATGGCTCGCGGTCATCACCTCGACGATCGCGCCCATGCCCTCCCAGAACTGGCGGGTGGCGGCGATGGCGGCCGGATCGGCGTCCTCCGCCGGAGTCAGGATGCACCAGCGGTTGAGGAAGAGGCTGGGGAAGCCGGCGTCGGGGCCGGAATTCTCCGTGCCCGCCACGGGATGGGCCGGGACGAAATGCACGCCTTCGGGCAGATGCGGCGTCACCGCATCGACAACCGATTTCTTGACCGAGCCGACATCGGAGAGGATCGCGCCCGGCTTGAGCATCGCGGCGATCTCGGCCGCAACCGCGCCGCAGGCCCCGACCGGCACGCAGAGGATGATGTGGTCGGCGTCCGCGACGGCAGCGGCGGCCGTGTCCGCGATCTCGTGGCCGAGGCCGAGTTCGCGGGCGCGCTGCCGCACCTCCAGCTCACGGTCATAGAGCACGACGCGGCCGGCGAGGTTCAGCGCCTTGGCGGCATGGGCGATGGAGGAGCCGATCAGCCCGATGCCGATGATCGCGAGCCGCCCGAAGAGCGGGGCGTCCCGCCGGGGCGCGAAGCTGTCCTGGGACGGCGCCATCACGCCGCCAGGAATTCGCTGAGGGCGGCGACGACGAGGCGGTTCTGCTCCTCGGTGCCGATGGTCATGCGCAGCGCGCCGGGCAGGCCATAGGCGCCGACGCCGCGCAGGATCAGGCCGCGCTGCGTCAGGAAGGCATCGGCCTCCTTGGCCGTCCGGCCCGGCGCCGCGGGGAAATGGACCAGCACGAAATTGCCGACGGAGGGCGTGACCGTCAGGCCGAGCTTCTCCAGTTCGGCGGTGGTCCAGGCCAGCCATGTGTCGTTGTGCTCGATCGCGGCCGCGACATGGGCCTCGTCGGCGATAGCCGCCGCGCCGGCCTCGATCGCCGCGCCATTGACGTTGAACGGGCCACGGATACGCTCGAGCGCATCGATGATGTGAGCCGGCCCGTACATCCAGCCGATGCGCAGATTGGCCAGCCCATAGATCTTCGAGAAGGTGCGCGTCATCACGACGTTCTCGCTCTCGGCGACCAGTTCGAGGCCCGAGGCATAGTCGTTGCGGCGGACATATTCGGCATAGGCCGCGTCCAGCACAAGCAGCACATGCGCGGGCAGCCCGGCATGCAGGCGCTTGACCTCGTCGAAGGGCAGATAGGTCCCGGTCGGGTTGTTGGGGTTGGCGAGGAAGACGATCTTCGTGCGCGGCGTCACCGCCGCCAGGATGGCGTCGACATCGGCGGTGAAGTTCGTCTCGTCGACGACGACGGGCTTGCCGCCCGCGGCGAGGATGGCGATGCGGTAGACGAGGAAGCCGTGCTGGGTGAAGACGCCCTCGTCGCCATCGCCGAGATAGGCCTTGGTGATGAGCTGAAGCAGTTCGTCCGAGCCGGTGCCGCAGAGGATGCGGCCGGCGTCGAGCCCGTAGCGGGCGGCGATCGCCTCGCGCAGCTTGGTCGAGGAGCCGTCCGGATAAAGTTCCAGCTTGCCGGCGATCTTGCCATAGGCCTCGACGGCCTTGGGGCTGGGGCCCAGCGGCGTCTCGTTGGAGGAGAGCTTGTGCAGCTTCACGCCGGCCGGAGCGGCCGACTTGCCGGGGACATAGGCCTCGATGTCGAGGACGCCGGGACGGGGCATGGGGCGGGTGGCTGCGGACATGGTCTTGGCTTTCGACGTTGGCGACCCGCTCCGTCGTTCCGGGCGACCGGAGGGAGACCCGGAATCCATCGCAGCGCGCCGCGCTCTACGATGGATCCCGGAGCTCCGCTTCGCGTCGTCCGGGATGACGGTGGTGGATCAGGCGAGAGACATAATCGGGTTCACGAACGGACGGGCTTGAAGGCGAAGCGGGCGGCGTGGCTGCCGATCTCGGCGAAGTCGCTGAGGCCCGCGGGTTCCAGCGAGGCGCGGATCGTGGCCTGGTCGACCTCGCCCGAGGCCGCCACCAAGAGCGAGAGATGCGAGCCGTCGGCGGCCGAGGCCGAGACCTCGGCCAGATGCTGGGCGAGCCCGGCCCTCAGCGTCTCCGACCAGCGCTCGACGCGGGCGGCATAGAGCACGATCTCGCGCACGGCGGCGTCCGCCAGCGGCTTGGCGATGCAGTAGACCGGGGTGCCGGCCGGGTGGTTTGGCCGCTCGATGAAGGGCAGGCGCGCAATGATCTTGGGGGCATCGGCGCCGACGAGATCGCGCCACCAGATGCCGGCGCTGGCGCCCTGGTCCATGCGAAAGATGCCGAGATCGCCCGCCGAGTCCGCCACCGCGCGGATGACGGCGCGGGCATCCGCATGGGTGACGAAGGGGACGGTGAAGCCGAAATGGAAGCGGGCGGAATCGCGCATCGCCGGATCGCCGCCCGAGACATCGGCGTGGACCGAGTAATTCGCCTGCACATAGGTGAAGGTCGCGATGATGAGGCGCCAGATGCCCTCGATCGTGTCGAGCGGCAGGAGGCCCTGATGGCGCAGCGCGAGGCGCTTCATCATGTCCGCCTCTCGCCCGGGGCGGAAGGCCGAGCCCGACACCTGCGTCTTCTTCACCGAGATCAGCGTCTCGATGATCGCGGAGCGCTCCATCAGCAGGCCATGCATCTGCGCATCGATGCGGTCGATCTCCGCGCGCAGATCGGCAAGGGTCGTTGGCGCAGCGAGCGTGGTCGGGGCGGCTTCGGTCATGATGGCAGCGCGATTGCGAGGAACGGCCCTCGTCCCGAGGACCGGGGGTAGATGGAGGCTCTTAGCGCCGCAACCCGCCCTTGGCAAAGCCGGGGGCGCAACGCCGCGTTGACATGACGCACGCGTCGCGGCATCGCTAGGGTTCGATCTTCCGAACGACCTGACCGGCAAGCCAGATTATCGCGTCGAAACGGACAAGAATGAGCGACTTTTCCGCGAGCCTGGCCGACCCTCTGAAGGAAGCCAACGAGCCGACGAGCGCGGTGGCCCGCTTCGGCCCCGACACGCCGCTCGCGATGGATTGCGGCGTCAGCCTCGACCACTGGCAGATCGCCTACCAGACCTATGGCGTTCTGAATGAGGCCCGCTCGAACGCCATCCTGGTCTGCCATGCCCTGACCGGCGACCAGCATGTCGCGAGCCGCAACCCGATCACCGGCAAGGGCGGCTGGTGGACGGCCATGGTCGGCCCCGGCAAGCCTGTAGACACCGACCGCTTCTTCGTGATCTGCGCCAATGTCGTCGGCGGCTGCACGGGCACGACCGGCCCGGCCTCGACCAACCCCGAGACGGGCCAGCCCTGGGGGCTCGGCTTCCCGATGGTGACGATCCGCGACATGGTGCGGGCCCAGCGGCACCTGATCGACAGCCTGGGCATCGAGACCCTGTTCTGCGTCGCCGGGGGCTCGATGGGCGGGATGCAGGTGCTGCAATGGGCGGCGAGCTATCCCGACCGGGTCTTCGCCGCGCTGCCACTGGCGACCGCTGCCAAGCATTCCGCCCAGAACATCGCCTTCCACGAGGTCGGCCGCCAGGCCGTGATGGCCGATCCCGACTGGCGCGGCGGGCGCTATCTCGAGGCGGGGACGCGGCCCTCCAAGGGGCTCTCCGTGGCGCGGATGGGCGCGCATATCACCTATCTCTCCGAGCCGGCGCTGCACCGCAAATTCGGCCGCAAGCTGCAGGACCGGGAGGCGCCGACCTTCTCCTTCGATGCGGATTTCCAGGTCGAGAGCTATCTGCGCTACCAGGGGCTCTCCTTCGTCGAGCGCTTCGACGCCAACTCCTATCTCTACGTGACGCGGGCGATGGACTATTTCGACCTCGCCGCCGACCATGACGGCGTGCTGGCCAAGGCCTTCGCGGGCACGAAGACGCGCTTCTGCGTGGCGTCCTTCACCTCCGACTGGCTGTTCCCGACGGCGGATTCGCGCGCGATCGTGCATGCGCTCAACGCGGCGGGCGCCTCGGTCTCCTTCGTCGAGCTCGAGAGCGACAAGGGCCACGACGCCTTCCTGCTGGAGGAGCCCAACCTGTTCGCGACGACGCGCGGCTTCCTCGGCGCGGCGGCACGGGCGCGGGGGATCTGAAGCGATGGCGCTGACCGACCCCCACACCAGCCGCATTGATCTCAAGCTCGTCGCCGAGATGGTGACGCCCGGCTCGCGCGTGCTCGATGTCGGCTGCGGCGACGGGCAATTGCTGGCGCTGCTCGCCGAAACCCGCAATGTCGATGCGCGCGGCATCGAATTGTCGCGCGAGGGCGTGGCCGGCTGCGTGGCGCGCGGGCTCTCGGTGATCCAGGGCGACGCGGACACGGACCTGACCGAATATCCCGACGACGCCTTCGACTATGTCATCCTGTCCCAGACCATCCAGGCGACGCGCAACCCGCGCTTCGTACTCGAGCAGATGCTGCGGATCGGCCGGCGTGCGATCATCTCCTTCCCGAATTTCGGGCATTGGAAAATGCGCAGCCAGGTCTTCTTCCTCGGCCGCATGCCGGTGACGGAGTCCCTGCCCTATGCCTGGTGGGACACGCCCAACATCCATTTCTGCACGATCCGCGATTTCGTGACGCTGTGCGACACGATCGGCGCGGAAAAGGAGCGCGCGGTGGCGCTCGACGCGGCGGGCGGCCGCGTCGGCGTCAGCGCGCCCTGGTGGTTCTGGAACCTGTTCGGTGCGCAGGCGGTGTTCCTGCTGAAGCGGGGGTAAGGTAGCAGGCGCGCAACCGCCCGGAGACGCCCCTTGAGCTTCACTGTCTGGTACAACACGCGCTGCCCGGTCTGCGATGCCGGCATCACGCACCAGAAGCGCCGGCTGATCGCTGCGGTGAAAGCGGGCGCGATCGAATTTCGCGACATCAACCACGAACCCGAGGCGCTCGCCAGTTGCGGCGCGACATTGGACCAGATCAGGCGGCGGCTGCATGTCATCGACGAGAACGGAAAGCTCGTTGTCGGCGCCGATGTCGCGATCGAAATCTGGCGGCGCACACCCGGCGAGCACTGGCTCGCGACACTAACCGGCAATCGGGTCGTCAAGCCGGTCACTCGGTTCGTCTATGATCGTTTCGCCGACCTGCTCTACGCCTGGAACAAGCGGCGCGGCCACTGGTGAGGTCGCACCGCTCGTCGTTTGCATTCAGTTCAACGGCACGCCCACGGGGCGCTTTTCCTTCACGGCCGCGATATCGCCCAGCATCAGGCTGGCGGGGCCGACAGTGACCGGCACCGTCTCGCCATCATGGACCTTGCCGGCCAGCAGCATCTCGGCCAGCGGGTCCTGGACCGACTTCTGGATGACGCGCTTGAGCGGGCGCGCGCCATAGGCCGGGTCGTAGCCCTTGTCGGCGAGCCACTGGCGGGCCTCCTTCGACAGCTCCAGCACGATCTTGCGGTCGGTCAGGAGCTTGGCGAGACGGGCCATCTGGATGTCGACGATCGCGCCCATGTCCTCCCGGCGCAGCCGGTGGAACAGGATGATATCGTCGATGCGGTTCAGGAACTCCGGCCGGAAAGCCTGCCGGACCACGCCCATCACCTCGTCGCGGACGGCCTCCGAATCCTGCCCCTCGGGCTGGTTCACCAGATAATCGGAGCCCAGGTTCGAGGTCATGATGATCAGCACGTTGCGGAAGTCGACCGTGCGGCCCTGGCCGTCGGTCAGGCGCCCATCGTCGAGCACCTGCAGCAGGACGTTGAACACGTCCGGATGAGCCTTCTCGACCTCGTCGAAGAGCACGACCTGATAGGGCCGGCGGCGCACGGCCTCGGTGAGCGCCCCGCCCTCCTCATAGCCGACATAGCCGGGAGGCGCGCCGATCAGCCGGGAGACCGAGTGCTTCTCCATGTATTCGGACATGTCGAGGCGCACCATCGCGGTGTCGTCGTCGAACAGGAAGGAGGCCAGGGCCTTGGTCAGCTCGGTCTTGCCGACGCCGGTCGGCCCCAGGAACATGAAGGAGCCGATCGGACGGTTGGGATCCTGCAGACCGGCGCGGGCGCGGCGGACGGCCGTCGAGACGGCCTCGACCGCCTCGCGCTGGCCGACCACGCGTGACGCCAGCACCTGCTCCATGCGCAGGAGCTTGTCCTTCTCGCCCTCGAGCATCCGGTCGACGGGAACGCCGGTCCAGCGGCTGACGACCTGGGCGACATGGTCGGCCGTCACGGCCTCCTCGACCATGCCCGAATTGTCGCCGATGGCCTCGATCTCGGCCAGCGTCTTCTCGAGCTGCGGGATCTCGCCATAGGCGAGTTCGCCGGCGCGCTGATACTCACCCTTGCGCTGCGCCTGGGCCAGTTCGGTGCGGGCGTTGTCGAGCTTGGTCTTCAGCTCGGCGGCGGCACCGAGCTTGTCCTTCTCGGCCTTCCACTTGGCCGTGATCGTGGCCGAGCGCGACTCCAGATCGGCGAGCTCGGATTCCAGCCGCTTCAGCCGCTCCTTCGAGCCGGTGTCGCTCTCCTTCTTGAGCGCCTCCTGCTCGATCTTGAGGCGGACGATCTCGCGGTCGATCGAGTCCAGCTCCTCGGGCTTGGAATCGACCTGCATGCGCAGCCGCGCCGAGGCCTCGTCGACGAGGTCGATGGCCTTGTCGGGTAGGAAGCGGTCGGTGATGTAGCGGTTCGACAACGTCGCGGCCGAGACCAGTGCCGAGTCCGTGATGCGGACGCGGTGGTGCTGCTCGTATTTCTCCTTCAGCCCGCGCAGGATCGAGACCGTGTCCTCGACCGAGGGCTCGTCGACGAAGACGGGCTGGAAGCGCCGCGCCAGGGCCGCGTCCTTCTCGACATATTTGCGGTACTCGTCGAGCGTGGTGGCGCCGATGCAGTGCAGGTCGCCGCGCGCCAGAGCGGGCTTGAGCAGGTTCGAGGCGTCCATCGCGCCATCGCTCTTGCCGGCGCCGACGAGGGTGTGCATCTCGTCGATGAAGAGGATGATGCCGCCCTCGGCCGCCGAGACCTCGTTCAGCACCGCCTTCAGCCGCTCCTCGAACTCGCCGCGATACTTCGCGCCGGCGATCAGGGAGCCCATGTCGAGCGAGAGCAGGTCCTTGTCCTTCAGGCCCTCGGGCACGTCGCCATTGACGATGCGCAGCGCCAGCCCTTCGGCAATGGCGGTCTTGCCGACGCCGGGCTCGCCGATCAGGACGGGGTTGTTCTTGGTCCGGCGCGAGAGCACCTGGATCGTGCGGCGGATCTCCTCGTCGCGGCCGATGACCGGATCGAGCTTGCCCTCGCGGGCGGCGGCGGTGAGGTCGCGCGCGTATTTCTTCAGGGCGTCATAGCTCTGCTCGGCTGATGCCGAGTCGGCGGTGCGGCCCTTGCGGATCGCTTCGACGGCGGCGTTGAGCGCCTGCGGCGTGACTCCGGCCTTGCCGAGCGCCTTGCCGGCCTCGCTGTCCTTCTCGATCGCCAGAGCGAGCAGGAGCCGTTCGACGGTCACGAAGGAATCGCCCGCCTTGTCGGCCGCCTTCTCGGCGGTGTCGAAGACACGCGCCAGGCCCTGCGTCAGGCTGACCCCGCCGGCACCGGCGCCGCTCACCTTCGGGAGCCGAGCCAGCGCGGCATCGGTGAGCTGGAGTGCGAGCTTGGCATTGCCGCCCGAGCGGTCGATCAGGCCGGCCGCCATGCCCTCATTGTCGTCCAGCAGCGCCTTGAGCAGATGCTCCGGCGTGAACTGCTGATGGCCCTCGCGGAGCGCGATGGTCTGCGCGGCCTGCAGGAAGCCCTTGGCGCGATCGGTGTATTTCTCGATGTTCATCTGGTCACTCCCGCCCACCGGCTCGCCCCGTAGCAGCGTCGACCGGTCGCCTTTCGTCAGGGTGGAGCCCCCGTGCGGGCCGCTCCTCAGGGCTTAGATAGTGTGGCATTCCCGCAACGGAAGAGGCTGCGAAACCGAATTGACCTGGGTCAAATCCCGCGGGCACCATGGGGCATGGCAGGAACGCAGCGACAGCAGTCGATCCGCAGGGCGCTCCGGGCTCTGGCGCCGGGCATTCCGCTCGCCGACGCGCAGGCCGTGGTGGAACTGGCCGAGCGACGGCACATGAAGGACCTGCCGCCCTCGACCGCGCTCTGGCTCGCGCTGGGGAGCCATGTCCGCCATGTCCACACCGACTATGAGCAGTTGCTGGCCGACGGTTATGACCGCGAAGCGGCCCGCTTCTTCGTCGTGGAGGAGACCGATTCCGTGCTCGCCGGCTGGGGCTGCCAGCGCTCGGTCGCCGAATTGCCCGAGGTCGAGGAGGAGGCTATCCGGACCCGCATCTCACGGCGCTGATCGCAGCCATGCCAGGAATTCATCGCTCTCCACGCCGGGGGCGCGCTAGTCTCGCGATCCGTCTTGCTTCAGGGCCGTCCCCATGCGCATCGCCTCGCTGTACCGCTATCCCGTCAAGGGCCTGTCGCCCGAACGCCTGACCTCGGCGCAGCTCGAGGCGAACAGCTATTTTCCCGGCGACCGGCTGTTTGCGATCGAGAACGGGCCTTCGGGCTTCGACCCCGCCGAACCGGTCCATCAGCCCAAGATCAAGTATCTGATGCTGATGCGGCACGAGGCGCTGGCGACGCTGCGCACCCGCTTTAACGACCCCAGCGGCGATCTCGTCATCGCCCGGGACGGCCAGGAGGTGCTGCAGGCCGACACGACGACGGCCGCGGGGCAA
The DNA here is from genome assembly GCF_001713455.1 of Bosea sp. RAC05. NCBI lineage: Bacteria > Pseudomonadati > Pseudomonadota > Alphaproteobacteria > Hyphomicrobiales > Alloboseaceae > Allobosea > Allobosea sp. RAC05. Next base: position 1,469,806 of record NZ_CP016464.1, on the reverse strand, counting down.
GGCGCCATCAGCGCGTTCTTCGAGGGATTCATGCCCGAGGCGCTGCGCGGCCAGCCGCGATTGCTGCGGGCGCCGGCGGGCTACCGTTTCACCGATTCGCGCTCTGGCTTCGTCTCTCTGATCAACCTCGCCAGCGTCGCCGATCTGGAGAAGCGCATCGGCTCGGCCGTCGATCCGCTGCGGTTCCGCGGCAACATCATGATCGAGGGCTTGCCCCCCTGGAGCGAACTCGATCTCGTCGGCCGCGAGTTGATCACCGCGTCCGGCCTGAGACTGCAGGTCATCAAGCGGATCGAACGCTGTGCGGCCACGAATGTCGATCCGCAGAGCGGGGCCCGCGACCTGCAGGTGCCCAAGGCGCTGATGACCGCTTTCGGGCATGTCGATTGCGGGATCTACTGCCAGATCATGGCGGGCGGCCGGGTGGCCGAGGGCGAGCGTTTCGACCTCGTCGAGAGGCCGGCGGCGCTTGGAATCACCTGACGCAGCCCGGCTTCATCCTTCCTGGAACAAAAAAGGGGCCCTCGCGGGCCCCTTTTCTCTAGACAATCAGTGGGTTGGCTCACTCGGGAGAGCCGTCCGTCTCGGACCCCAGCGCATCCATGACCTCGCGGGGCGAACGGCGGCGACGCGGGCGCTTGACGCCGCCCTCGGCCGAAGCGGCATCGCCACCCTCCGGGCCGACCGGATCGGCGGCGGCGGGCGCCACCTCGGCCGACGGCACGCGAACCGGCGTCGTCAGGAAGGACGGAAGCGCCGCGGCGACATCGCCCGGCTGGTCCGCGTCGAACTCGGCATCCCGCTCGCGGCGGGGCCGGCGTTCCGGCCGCGGGCCACGCTCGGGGCGATCGAAGCGGCGCTCGCCCTGCACGGGCTGCGGCGCCAGATCAGGCTGCTCGCCACCCACGGGAATGTCGGACCGCGGCGCGTCGGGACGCGGCGCATAGCCGCCCTGCACGGGCTGGCCGCCCTCCGGCCGATCGAAGCGACGCTCGCCATCACGGGCGGGCCTGTCGTTGCGCTCGGGCCGGTCGTTGCGATCGAAGCGGCGGTTGCCGTTTCGGTCATTGCCCGGCCGGTCATTGCCGGAGCGGTCGTTCGGCTGGCGATCGTTGGTGCGGGGCGGACGGTCGAAGCGCTGACCGTCCTGGCCCTCGCCCTCGTGCCGCGCTCCGCCATTGCCGTTATAGCCGTTGCCATTCATGGCGCCGCCCTGGGCGTTGCGGCCGTCAGGCTGAGGCCCGCCCGGCTGCATGCCCTGGCCGTCCTCGTCGCCCTCTTCCTCTCCGTCATCGGCATCCTCGTTGAAGGCGCGATTGGGCGGGAAGCTGTGGCCGAACTGCTGGGCCATCTGCTCCTGGGCGGCCAGCAGGATGCGATAATAATGTTCGGCGTGCTGGAAATAGTTCTCAGCCGAGACAGGATCGCCCGACGACTGGGCGTCACGCGCGAGCTGCAGATACTTTTCCGCAACGTGCTGAGCGGTGCCGCGAACCTTGACGTCCGGCCCGTTCGACTCGTAGCTCCGCTGCAGCGGGTTCGGCGCCTTCCGGTTACCGTTGTTGCTGTTATTGTTATTGTTGTTGTTACGGCCGCGCATGCGCCGGTTCTGACCTGGTCTCATTCGCGTGAATCTCGCGCTCTGTGCTCAAGGCAACCGTGGGGTCATCATGCGTGTGCCGGCGCACAGCGGGTTGCGGCGCTGCACCGGGAAGATTTGACCTGAAGTGGCGTAGCGCCGATCCTGGTCTTCACGCGCTCTTTCCAAAAGGGACCTCTTGGCCCCATGAGCCGATGGGCGCCACAGCGCCTTCGGTGTCCAATCTGGCTGGTCAGTTCCGTCGATTCACGGACATGTCCGGAAGAAACGATCGGTCGCCACAGACGTGACCCGCGGCTCCGGCCTGACGACACCAGCGTCGGCTAGTCAGGTGCATAGAGGATTTTACCCGGCGCTCCAAGCAAAATCACACCGATGCCCTCGCTTTTCAGTGCAGAGCAAAGATCAGCGCACGTGGGTGGCCGCCGAGATCGCAGCGCGATTCGAGCCAGATGAAGCCGCCTTCCCGCATGATCGCCTTCACATCCTCTTCCTGCCCGGCGCCGATCTCGAGCAGGACATGGCCGCCATCGGCGAGCCGCCCGCGCAGCGTCCCCGCGAAGATTCGGTAGGGATCGAGTCCGTCGCGCCCCCCGTCGAGCGCGAGCAGGGGATCGTGATCGCGCACCACGGCGTCGAGCGTCGCGATGTCGGCGCTGGGAATATAGGGGGGGTTGGAGACGATCAGATCGAAGCGCCCGTCGAGGCCATCCGTCCAGGATCCTTGCCGGAACAGGGCGCGCCCGGCGACGCCGTTCAGGGCGGCGTTGGTGCGCGCGGTCTCGCAGGCCTCGCCCAACAGATCGATGCCGATTCCCGTTGCGGCAGGGCATTCGCTCAGAAGCGTGACCAGCAGGCAACCCGTGCCGGTGCCGAGATCGAGGATGCGCAGCGGGTCCTGCCGCCGCGCCCCGAGAAGTTCCAGAGCGGTCGCGATCAGCGTCTCGCTGTCGGGTCGCGGCTCCAGGGTCGCGGGGGACAGGCGGAAGGGCAGGCCCCAGAATTCGCGCTCGCCCAGAATGCGCCAGAACGGCTCGCCGGCGAGCCGACGATCGACGGCCTCTTCGAGGGCGGCGGTCATCCCCGGTGTCCAGCAGCCCGGCGTCTCGCTGGCCCCGGTGACATGCTCGACCAGCCATCGCGCTTCGAGGGCCGCGTTGTCGATGCCCGCCTGCAGCAGGCGCCGCGCAGCGTGACGCCGCGCCTCCGATGACGAAGACGCGGCGTCTGGTGAGGTGGACGAGGCCGTCAGTTGCCCTGCATCTTCTCGTTGATGCAGAAGCGCATCTTGGTCCGGATCGAGGAGCGGCTCTCGCGCGAGCCGCGCATCTCGGACTGGCAGGCCCGGCGCGCCTGGGACTGGGTCATCGCCTTGTTCATCCGCGCCGGCTGACCGCTGGTGATGCTCTTCAGGCCTCGCTCCATCGAGCGCTCGACGCGCTCCGCCGTACCCTGGGCCTGCACCGGCGCCACGAGCATCGTCGCCATCAGACCCGCGATGGCCGCGCTCGAAAGAATCTTGATCATAGGAGGCTCCCCCCTGTTGCACTGTCGATGCAGCGACAACGCGGGAGGTCACGGGAGGTTTCATCGCCCCGGCCGAATCATCGGTCACGCGATGCCCTCGCTGGCCAGCAGGCGGGCCTGGTGCTCGGCGGTGAGGGCGTCGATCACCTCGTCCAGCACCAGCCCCTGCATCATCTCGTCCAGCTTGTAGAGCGTCAGGTTGATGCGATGGTCGGTGATCCGCCCCTGCGGGAAGTTGTAGGTGCGGATGCGCTCGGAGCGGTCGCCGGACCCGACCTGCGAGCGCCGGTCGGCCGAGCGCTCGGAATCGAGGCGCATGCGCTCCAGATCGTAGAGCTTGGCGCGCAGCAGTTCATAGGCGCGCGCCTTGTTCTTGTGCTGGGAGCGCTCGTCCTGCACCACGACGACGACGCCGCTCGGCAGATGGGTCAGGCGCACCGCCGACTCGGTCTTGTTAACGTGCTGCCCGCCGGCACCGCCGGCGCGCATCGTGTCGATGCGGATGTCGCTGTCGTTGAGGACGATGTCGACGTCTCCGGCCAGCGGCAGCATCGCCACGGTCGCCGCCGAGGTGTGGATGCGGCCGCTGGTCTCCGTATCCGGCACACGCTGGACGCGGTGCACGCCGGATTCGTATTTCAGCTTCGCATACACGCCGCGGCCCGAGATCTCGGCGATGACCTCCTTGAAGCCGCCGACCGTGCCCTCGCTCTCGGAGAGCAGATCGACGCTCCAGCCCTTCTGGGCGGCATAGCGCTGGTACATCCGGAACAGATCGCCCGCGAAAAGCGAGGCCTCGTCGCCGCCCGTCCCCGCCCGGATCTCGAGGATGACGCCGCGCTCGTCGGCGGCATCCTTGGGCAGCAGCGCGATCAGGATCTCGCGGGCGCGGGCGTCGATCTCGGTGCGGGCCGCGTCGCGCTCCTCATAGGCGAGGTCCCGGAACTCGGCATCGGTCGCGGGGTCCGCGATCAATCCCTCGGCCTCGGTCAGATTCGCCAGTGCCTGGCGCCAGGCGGCGATCGCCGCCACAACCGGATCGAGCTCGGAGAGTTCCTTGGCGAGCTCGACCGTTCGGACCGCGTCCGTGGCGGTGTTGATCTCGGCGGACGCCGCGGCGTGGCGGGCGACGATGGCGTCGAGGCGATCCTGGGGGAGCTGAAGCGACATGGGGGAACTCGAAACGACGATCGGAGGGCTCGGTGCACGCGGGACGACGGCCCGCTAGACCGGCACCTTGCATTCGGCGGCGAAGGCCGCGAGTTGCGGACGCAGACTGGCGGCGCCGTCGCCGGAGGCCAGCATCCAGTCGACCCGCTCGGTCAGCCGGGCGACGTCGAGCGCGCGCAGCATCGCCTTGACCGGTCCGACCGAGGCCGCCGACATCGAGAAGGCGCGATAGCCGAGGCCGATCAGGGCCATCGTCTCGAGCGGCTTGCCGCCCATCTCGCCGCACACCGTGACGGGGCAGTTCGCCTTGGACGCCGCCTCGACGATGCTGCGCAGCGCGCGCAGGGCGCCGGCCCCGAGGGGGTCGAAGCGGTCGGCGACGCGCTTGTTCTCGCGGTCCGCCGCGAACAGGAACTGCATCAGGTCATTCGTGCCGATCGAGAGGAAATCGGCCTCGCGCACGATCTCCGGCAGCTCGAACAGGAGCGACGGCACCTCCACCATGACGCCGAGCTGCAGGCTCAGCGGCGGCACATGCCCCTGCTTGGCGAGCATCGCCTGCTCGCGCCGCACGATCGTGCGGGCGCGCTGGAACTCGTCGACGGTGGCGATCATCGGCAGCATGATCTTCATGTCGCGGCCCGATCCCGCCCGCAGCAGGGCCCGGATCTGGGCGCGCAGCAGGCGCGGCTTGTCGAGGCCGATCCGGATCGCCCGCCACCCCAGCGCGGGGTTCTCCTCCTCGACGCGCTCCATGTAGGGCAGCACCTTGTCGCCTCCGATGTCGAGCGTGCGGAAGGTCACGGGGCGCCCCTGCGCGTGGTCGAGCACGGCGGTGTAGAGCGCCTGCTGTTCGCTCGTCGTCGGCATGTGCTCGGCGACCATGAACTGCAGCTCGGTGCGGAACAGGCCGATGCCGGCCGCCGCCGTCGCTTCCAGATTCGGCATGTCGACCAGCAGGCCGGCATTGATCTGGAGCACGATCGGCACGCCGTCGCGGGTGACGCCCGGCTGGCTCTTGAGCTTGCGGTACTGCTCCTGCTTGCGGGCCCGCAGCCGCGCCTTGTCCTTGTAGGCGTTCTCGACGTCGGGCTGGGGCCGGATCTGGACCTCGCCGGCCTGGCCGTCGACGATGACCGCGTCGCCGGACTGGATCAGCGCGGTGGCGTTGACGATCTCGCCCACAGCGGGAATGCCGAGCGCGCGGGCCACGATGGCGATATGGCTGGTCGGCCCGCCCTCTTCGAGAACGAGGCCGCGCAGATGGGCGCGATCGTAATCGAGCAGCGCGGCCGGGCCCATGGAGCGCGCGATCAGGATCGCGTTCTCGGGCATCTCCTCGCGCGCGACGCCATTGGCCTTGCCGACGAGGGTCCGCAGCAGCCGGTTGGCCAGGTCGTCGAGATCGTGCAGGCGCTCGCGCAGATAGGGGTCCGTTTGGCGCAGCATCTTGGCGCGCGTGTCGGACTGGACGCGCTCGACCGCCGCCTCGGCGGTGAGGCCGGTCAGCACCACCTCGCGCATGCGGCGCAGCCAGCCCTGGTCATGGGCGAACATGCGGAAGGTCTCGAGGACGTCGCGATGCTCGCCGATATGGGCGACGTCGCCACGCTCGATCAGCTCGTCGATCGAGGCGCGCATCTCGGCGATGGCGTCCTCCAGCCGCTTGACCTCGGCGGCCGGGTTCTCGGCGATGAGATTGGTGATCGCGACGCGCGGCTCGTGCAGTACGGCATGGCCGAGGCCGACGCCGTCGGCGAGCGAGACGCCGACGCCATGGATCGGACGGTCGAGGCCGATCGAGGCGCCCGGCCGCGCCAGGGATTTCAGCCCGCCGGCCGCGATCATCTCCGCCATGATCATGGCGGTGGTCTGCAGCGACTCGATCTCCTCGTCGCTGTAGAGGCGCGAGGCGCGGTTCTGGATGACGAGCACGCCCATCACCGCACCGCCGCGCAGGATCGGCACGCCGAGGAAGGAGCGATAGACCTCTTCGCCCGTCTCGGGCCGGTAGGAGAAGGCGGGGTGGTTCTGCGCGTCTGACAGCGCCAGCGGCGCGGCTTCTCGCGCGATCAGGCCGACGAGGCCCTCGCCGGCACGCATGGTGGTAAGATGGACCGCCTCGCGGTTCAGGCCTTCGGTGGCGTAGAGCTCGAGCGAGCCGTCCTCACGCAGCACATAAACGGAGCAGACTTCGGCGACGAGATTGCCGGCGATCAGGACGACGAGCCGGTCGAGCCGCTCCTGCGGGCTGATCGAGGCCGCCATCACCTCACGAAGGCGGCGCAGCAGAACGCCCGATCCTCCGAGAGCACCTCGCATCGATCTATCGTCCTCCGCCAGCCTGGCCGTCACGGCCGCTATGCATCGCAGACCTGACACCTGTCATGGCCGAGTCGCAAGCTCTCCTGCCTTGCGGGCGTTCTAGCCACCGCGCGCGGGGTTCGGCAAGGGCCGGGGCGGCAGCCTCAGCCGGACGGTGACGCAGGCCGCCGGGAAGCGGGTGCCCGACCGGTCTTCGCCGGAGTCCGGCTGGCCCGCCCCTGGCCGGGTTTTGGGGCGTCATCAAGGGCGCCGGCCTTGCGGCGCGGCGGCTTGGGCCGGCCGCTTTTCGCAGCCGGGGTCACGGCAGGGCGCGACGTCACGACGGTGCTGGTCTCGTTGCGCGGCGACGGGCTATCGGACGGCGTGACCTCGATGTCCGACAGCGCATCGAGATAGCGCTGCGTCCACCAGCCGATGTCGGTCGCCTCGATCGTCGCATAGAGGCGCTCGAAGCGTCGGATCCGTTCCGATTTCGGCATGGCGAGTGCGGTGCGGATGGCCTCGGCGACCTCATGCAGGTCGTAAGGGTTGACGATCAATGCCTCGCCCATCTGGTGGGCGGCGCCGGCGAAGCGCGACAGCACCAGAACGCCGGGATCGGCCGGGTCCTGCGCCGCGATGTACTCCTTCGCGACGAGGTTCATCCCGTCCCGCATCGGCGTGACGAGGCCGACCTGGGCGCGACGGTAGAAGCCGGCCAGAGCGTTGCGCGAATAGGCCTTCTTCACGACGCGGATCGGCGTCCAGTCGAACTCGCCCAGCGCCGCGTTGAGGCGCCCCGCGACCTCGTCGGACTGCCGGTCGAGCTCGGCATATTCGGGCACGTCCGAGCGCGAGGGCGGTGCGATCTGCAGCAGGCCGACGCGGCCGCGCTGGTCGGGATGGCTGCGCAGGAAGTGACCGAAGGCCTCCAGCCTCTGGACGATGCCCTTCGAGTAATCGAGGCGGTCGACCCCGATCACCAGCTTGCGCTCGCCCAGCGACTGGCGCGTCGTCTTCAGTGGCGTCGTCGCGGACCGGACCGAGGCCGCGGCGAGCTTGCGGAAGGCCTCGACATCAATGCCGATCGGGAAGGGCTGGATGATGGTTTCGCGCCGTCCGACCCGGACCTTGCGTCCGTCGCTGCGGGCGCCGCTCATCGCCGAGAGACAGCCGATCAGGTTCGAGACGTCGGTCGCCGTCTGCAGGCCGACGAGGTCGTAGGCCATGATCGTGCTCGCGAGGGTGGCGGCGAAGGGCAGCGCCCCGAACATCTCGGCCGGCGGCCAGGGGATGTGGTGGAAATAGCCGATCCGGTTGGTCACGCCGCGGCGACGCAATTCGGCCGCCAGCGGAATCAGGTGGTAGTCGTGGATCCAGATGACGTCGTCGGGCCGGAGCAGGCCGACCAGCGCCTTGGCGAAGCGGCGATTGACCGCGAGATAGCCGGCATAATCGACCCGCGAGAACTCGGTGAGCCCGAGCCGGTAATGCATCAGCGGCCAGAGCGCGCGGTTGGAGAAGCCGAGATAATAGGATTGGCGCTCGGCCTCGGTCAGATCGGTGACGGCATAGGTGACGTTGCCGCGCTCGGCGATGCGCGGCGGCGCGCTGGCCTCCGCCACCTCGCCGCTCCAGCCGAACCAGAGGCCGCCCCGTTTCTCCAGCGCCTCGCGCAGCGCCACCGCCAACCCGCCCGCAGCCGCCTTTTCGTTTCGCTCGGGAATCGTGACGCGGTTCGAAACGACGACGAGGCGCATGGCCGAACAACCCTCCTTTGTCGCGGCCCGACGGCCGCAGCCGCCCGAAATTCGACAGGGGCAGGAACAGAACGCCCGGCGGGGCGTATTGTTTCCGCAGGCCGGCAGCCGCTCACCCGGCGGCGGGCGGACGCATGGCGGCGCCACCGGGCCGCCATGCCAGGATCGAGGCGGGGAGAGAGGCCATTCACCCGAAGCAGAACCAGGATTCGACCCGGACTGTCCCGATGACCCTGACGCATCCCGAACCAGCGAACGGCGCCCCCCTTTCGGATGACCGGCGCGCGATCGCGCTGTTTCTCGATTTCGACGGCACGCTGGTGGAGATCGCCCCCTCGCCCGCCGATGTGCGCCTCGACCGGCGCGTGCCGGCGGCGCTGGAGGCCCTGCGCGGCAGCCTGTCGGGTGCGCTCGCGCTCGTCTCGGGACGGCCGGTCTCGTTCATCGACGGCGTGCTCGATCCCTACCGGTTCGATGTGGCCGCGCTGCATGGGGCGGAGATCCGGCTCGGCGGTCGGATTCACAGCCACACGGAAGCATCGGCGCCGATGCGGGACGCGCTGCGCAATCTGGTGCGCTTCGCCAACAGCCATGTCGGCGTCATCGTCGAGAACAAGGACCTTTCGATCGCGCTGCATTGGCGCCTGGCACCGCAGCTCAAGGACGAGGCACTCGCCCTGATGAGTGCCTTGGCCGAGCGCCTGGGCCCCACGGTCCGCCTGCAGGAGGGCAAGGCGGTCGCCGAGCTGGTTCCGGCTTCGGCCAGCAAGGGCGCGGCGATCGCGCAGCTCATGCAGGAGCCCCCCTATGCCGGCCGGCTGCCGGTCTTCATCGGCGACGACATCACCGACGAGCACGGCTTCGAGGCGGTCAACGCGCTCGGAGGACTGTCGATCCGCATCGGCGACGGCGAGACGCGGGCCAGGCTGCGGATCGCCTCTCCCACGGCGCTGCGTGCGATCCTGCTCGACGCCGCCGATCGCGGCAGCCTGACGGCTTCACATTTCCACCAGGGATGACCCCATGACTGTTTCGACGATGCCTGCGGGGCCGCATTCGGCCTCGCTCGACCTCGGCGTGATCGGCAACTGCTCGATCGCGGCGCTCATCGACCGGCGCGCCCGGATCGTCTGGGGTTGCTTCCCGCGCTTCGACCGCGACCCGGTCTTCTGCGCGCTGATCGACAACCAGCCCGGCGACGGTGATGCGATGCCGCGCAAGGGCGTCTTCGCGATCGAACTGGTCGGCATGACGCGCTGCGAGCAGTCTTACCTCGACAACACCGCGATCCTGTCCTCGGTACTATCCGACGACCATGGCAACGCCATCGAGGTCCTCGATTTCGCGCCACGCTTCGTGCGCTATGAGCGCTTTTTCCGGCCGCCACAGATCGTCCGTCGCGTCCGCCGAATCTCCGGGCGGCCACGGATCCGCGTCGTCGTGAAGCCCTCCCTCGGCATCGGCGAGGAGCCCGCCGAGATCACACGCGGCTCCAACCATGTCCGCTTCGTCGGCGCCGACCAGACCATCCGCCTGACCACGGACGCGCCGATCTCCTATGTCGTCGATGGGGTGGCCTTCGCGGTCGACCGGCCATTCTCGTTCTTCATCGGCTCCGACGAGGCGCTGCGGGCCGAGATCGAGGAAACCTCGCGCGCCTTCCTCGACAAGACCACCGACTACTGGCGCGACTGGGTGCGCTCGCTGTCCTTGCCCTTCGAGTACCAGCGCGAGGTCATCCGGGCCGCGATCACGCTCAAGATGTGCGCCTTCGAGGAGACCGGCGCCATTGTCGCCGCTCTGACGACGTCGATCCCCGAGGCGCCGGGCACGCAGCGCAACTGGGATTACCGCTTCTGCTGGCTGCGCGATGCCTATTTCGTGGTGCATGCCCTGAACCGGCTCGGCACAACGCGAACGATGGAGGATTATCTCGGCTTCATCACCAACATCGTCGACAGCTTCACCGAAAGCGGCGCCGAGCATCTGCCGCCGCTCTATCCGATCACGCGGGGCGGCACGCTCGACGAATTCGAGGCCGGCAACCTCGCAGGCTATCGCGGCCACCAGCCGGTGCGCTTCGGCAATGGAGCGGCGATCCAGGTCCAGAACGACGGCTATGGCGCCGTCGTGCTCGCGGCGACGCATGCCTTCTTCGACCAGCGCCTCATCAAGCCCGGGAAGGAAGCGCTGTTCGGCCAGCTCGAACGCATGGGCGAACTGGCGATCGCCTATTTCGACAAGCCCGACGCCGGCCCCTGGGAACTGCGCGAGAAGGAGGCGGTGCATTCCTTCTCCAGCGTGATGTGCTGGGCGGCATGCGACCGTCTCGCCCGCATCGCCGGCACGCTCGGCCGCGCCGACCGCAGGGATTACTGGAAGGGCGAGGCCAAGCGGGTCAAGGCCGTCATCCTCGAGCGCATCTGGAACGAGGACAAGGGCCATCTGGTCTCGACCTTCGGCGGGACCGAACTCGACGCCACGCTCCTGCTGTTTTCCGAGCTCGGCTTCCTGAAGCCCGACGATCCGCGCTTCGTCGCCACCGTCGAGGCGATCGGCCGCGACCTGACGCGCGGCGACCTGCTGCTGCGCTACGCGACGCAGGACGATTTCGGCTTCATGCACACCGGCTTCCTGATCTGCGCCTTCTGGTATGTCGATGCACTGCATGCCATCGGCAAGACCGAGGAAGCCAAGGCGCTGTTTGGCCGAATCCTGAAGCGACGCAACAGCTTCGGCCTGCTGTCGGAGGACGCCGATCTGGAGACCGGCGAACTCTGGGGGAATTTTCCCCAGACCTACTCCCATGTCGGGCTGATCAACTCGGCGATGCGGCTGAGCCGCAACTGGGAAGAGGCGTTCTGACGACCGTCAGCCCACAGCCCACCGCCGTCATGCTCGGGCTTGTCCCGAGCATCCACATCTTGAACTCGGCGCTCGACCAGCGAAGACGTGGATGGTCGCCACAAAGGCGACCATGACGACGAAGAGGTGCCCGAACGGCCTCACTCCATCAGCTTGGCCGCGCGCATCACCGACAGCGCCAGCACCTGCGCCGCGGGCACGATGCTCTCGACCTCGAGGAACTCGTCGGGCGTATGGGCCATGCCGCCGATGGGGCCGACGCTGCACAGCGTCGGGCAGCCCTGCGCCGCGGTGAAGCCGGAATCGGCGCAGCCGCCGGTGAACTCGGCGATCGTCGCGATGCCGAGGCCGGCCGACGCCGCACGATAGGTCTCGAACAGCTTCTGCGACTCCGATGTTCCTTCCAGCGGCAGGAACTCGCCCTTGATCGAGAGCACGGCGCCCGTGCCCGGAACGATCGGCGTCTCGACGATGCTGCGGATGGCCTCCACCAGCGCGCTGCGCTGGGCAGCCGTGACATAGCGCAGGTCGATCTCGCACCAGGCATGGGGCGCGACCGTGTTGACCGTCTGGCCGCCGCCGATCAGCCCGACATTGACCGTGATGCCCTTCTCCAGATCGGTGAGGCCCTGGAGCTTGGGAATCTTGTGGCCGAGATCGACGATGGCCGAGGCGCCCTTCTCGTAATTCGCGCCGGAATGGGCGGGCTTGCCGGTAAACTCGGCCCGCATGAAGACGCCGCCCTTGCGGCCGCTGGTGACCGACTGGCGCCGGTCGCGGGCGAAATCACTGCCGACCGGCAGGCGGCTGGGCTCAGCGTTGAAGACGCAGCGTGATTCGCGCGCCGCCGCCTCGATCACCGGGCGCGAGGAGGGCGAGCCGATCTCTTCGTCGCTCGTCGTCAGCATCGTCAGCGGTGCGGAGAGGCCGCCGCACTCGGCGAAGGCCGCAGCGACGAAGGCCTCGATGACGAGACCCGCCTTCATGTCGGCGACGCCCGGCCCATAGGCCCGGCCATCCTTGATCGAGAACGGCCGTCGCCTCGGCTCGCCCTTGGGGAAGACGGTGTCGCGATGGCCGAGCAGCAGCACCGGGCGCTGGTCATTGGCGGTGGGGTTCGGCAGGCGCGCCTTCACCGCATCGCCATAGCGGCCATCGGGAATGATCTCGACGTCGAGCCCGTTGCGCTCATGGAAACGGGCGAGCACCTGCCCGGCGCGATCGACGCCCTCCTTGTCGTAGGAGCCGGAATCGGTATCGACCATCTCGCGCAGCAGCGCGACCATCGCGTCCTTGCGGTCGGCGAGCCAGGCTGTGACCTTGGCTTCCTCGGGCGTCATCGCGCTCATCGCTCGTTCTCATGGTTCCGGACGGGACTAGTCTGGACCTTAGACAACGTGCCAGCAGATCGGAAGCGCATCGCTGCCAGCGGGGCTGCGCAAAAAGCGCGGAGCGCCTATTTCGGTGCCGCCATTTTCCGGATGAGCGCGTCCCGCGCGGCGCGAGCCTGGGCACGCAATGCCTCGTCGTCGGGTGTTCGGACCGGCTGTTCGAGCGCCTTGGCGTAATAGCCCAGCGCCAGTTGGTCCGAGGCGATCTCGGCATAGAGATCGCCCAGCCGCTTGTTGGCGAGCAGGGCGGCGTCGGGCCTCCCTGCCGCATCCTCGAACGCGCCGATGGCGCCCGGCGCGTCACCGTTGCGGCGTCTCAGTTCGGCCAGCGCCAGCAGAATCCGGGCGTCGTCGCTGCGAACATTGCGAGCCGCCTCCGCATCGGCCAGCGCCGCCTTCAGATCGCCCTGCCCCGTCCGTGCCTCGATCCGGATCAGCAGCGCTTCTGTATCCGTCGCGCGCAAAGCCAGATGCGCCGTCGTGTCCTCCGCTGCGCCGCCGAAATTGCGCAGCCCGAGCCGGGCTTTCGCGCGCAGCACAAGCAGGCCCGGCTCCGGGGCGGGAGCCGCCAGGGCCAGGCCGGCGAACCGCTCGGTCGCGGCGAGATCGCCCGTCGCGAGATGGATGCGCGCGGCGAGCGCCAGCCAGCGCGGCTCATTGGGCTCGATGCGCAGCGCCATCGCGATATCGGTCAGTGCGGCAGGATTGTCGGCGGCGAGGGACAGTCTGGCGCGTTCGCCATAGGCGCGCGCGCGATCGGGCATGCGCCGGATCGCCTCGCCGAAATCGGCATGGGCGGCCCGGGACTGGTTCAGCTGAACACGCGCGAGCCCGCGATACAGGAACAGATTCGCCATGTGCCCAGGCGTGATGCCCATGCTCGCAGCTTTGAGAGGGATCGCGACCGTCTCGTCGATTGCGGCGGTCAGGTCGGCAACCGCTTCGAGGGCATTCCCAAGTTGGGCGGAGGCGATCCCGCGGACGGCGCTGGCGCCGCTGTGGGCGCGATTGGCCGTGAGGGCAGCCGAAGCGACTTCACGTGCCGCAGCCGCATCGCCACGAGCGAGCAGGGCCCGCGCGCGCAGCGCCTGACGCGTCGTCTCGTTGCCAAGATGGCCCTGCGGCTGGCCATCGAGCATGGCCAACGCTTCATCGGTGTTGCCGGTTTCGATGAGGGCGATGACGAGATCATCGTCATTGAGAAACCGGCGGCGGTCATCGGGCACCACCCGCCGGATTTCTCTCAGGTCGGCCAGCGCCGCTGCGGCGCGGCCGGCCATCAGCTGCATGGTCCCGCGCATTTCGAGGGCATAGGGAGCCGCCCCCTCGCGCTTCAGGATCTCGGTCAGGTCCGCGATGGCCGCCTCGTAATCGCCCTTGCCCTGAGCCGCCGTCGCACGCGTCAGCAGGGCTTCCTCGTACGCCGGTGCCCCGGGGGACGCACGACGCACGGCGCTGTCGGCGTCCGCCCAGGCCCGCTCATAGGGTTTCAGATCGGCATCGTAGCGATAGGTCGCCATGTGTGCGTAGGCGCGGGCGATCGTCGCCGGGAGGTGATCCGGCGCCGCGGCGACGGCGAGATCGAGATCGCCCAGCTGCTCGGCGAAAGGGCGCGCCCGCGAGCGCAGGATCAGCCGGTCGGCCCGCTCCTGCGGCGTCGTCGCGGTCTCGACCAGCCGGTTGCAACTCTGGAGCCGCAGCGGATCGTCGCGCTTGTCACAGCGCGCCTTCAGTTCGGCCTCGCCCAGATCGGTAACGAGGATCGGTTTGGGCTTGTCGAGTTCCGCGACACGGGCGGCGTGGCGGGCACGCGAGGCGATGTCGTAGCCCATCTTCGCATCGGTACGCGCGGCCGAGGCGGCAAGGACCGCTCGGGCCGCCGCCTCGTTGCCCGACGTCAGCAGGATGTCGGCCTTGAGCTCATGGGCGTCGAACAGCGACGGATCGAGTTCGATCGCCTTGTCGGCGTCGGCGGTCGCCGCGGCGACATCCTTCATCGCCAGCCGGATCGCGGCGCGCGTGGCATAGGCACGGCCAAAGCGCGGGGCGGCCTGAATGACGGCGTCGGCGTCCGCCAGCGCCCCCTCGAGATCCCGCCGGGCCAGACGCGCCCGGGCGCGGATTTCGGTGAGGCTGGACTGGGTCGGAAAGGCCTGCAGCCCCTCCGTCGCTTCGCGGATCGCTGGATCGAAGGTGCCGAGATAAAACAGGCTGCGCGCTTTGGTGATGAAGGCCTCGGGGCCGCGAAAGCCGGCGGCGCGGGCCCTGTCGATCTGCTCGACGGCATCGCCATAGCGACCGGTCGAATAATGCAGCAGCCCAAGCGTATAGGCGCTGCGGGGATGGTCCTTCTGCCAGAACAGGCCCTGCCGGAGATCGGCGCCCGCTCCGGCGAAGTCATACTGCAGCATCTTCAGATAGCCGCGATTGGCGTAGTTGTCGGCGTCGAAGGGCGCCATCTCGAGCGCTGTGGTGAAGTCCGCCATCGCGCCTGCCGTGTTGCCCAAGCCGAAGCGGATCTGGGCGCGGTCGCGATAGAGGGCCATCGCGCTGGGAGCGAGCTTGATCGTCTCGCTGTAATCCTTCTCGGCCTCGGCCAGGCGGTTGAGGGCCCAGTAGGCCTGGGCGCGGCTGAGCAGCGCCGAGGCCTTTACCTTGCGGTCCCCACGCCCCTTGATGATCGTGGTGCAGGCGGCGATCGCCCGCTCGGTCTTCTCGGCCCTGCAGAGCGTAACGGTCTCGGCCTTCTGGGCCAAGGCCTGTGTGGGAGAGACGGACAGGGCCGCGACCAGCGGCAGCGCGGCGAGCGATGCGATCTTTGAGAACGAGCAGGCCATCGACCACCCTCCCCTGCCGACCATCGCTGGTTGACGCTGCGGGATCGTAGCAAAGGTCGATCATGCCGTCATGCTGCTTTGCGCGGCAGGTGGCACCTGGCTGCAAGCGGCCGTCGCGGCGCGCGCGCCCAGCCCGGCCGCCGCTCAGGCTTCCGGCTCCAGCAGCATCAGATCGGTGTCGTCCGGCTTCGCGCCGGCCGCCGTCAGCATGGCATGGACCTGGCCGCGATGATGGGTCTGGTGGTTGAACAGCTGGACGACCAGCAGCGCGCGGGGCTTGCGCATCTCGCGCTGCATCGCGCCGGAAAACCAGACGAGATCGCCGGCCAGCCATTCGGCCGACAGGTCACGCGCCCATTCAGCGATCGTACCGTCGAAGGCCTGCCGCTGGGCGACGAGATCGTCCCAGTCGGCGACGAGGTCGGCGGATTCATGGATGCGCTGGGTCGGCTTGGGCGTGCCGGCAAAGCGCGAAAGCCACATCCGGTCGCCCCAGAGCAGATGGCAGAACGTGCCGTGGATCGAACCGAAGAAGGCGCCGCGATCCTGCCGCCGCGCCGCGTCGTCGAGCGTCGCTGCCGCCGTGAAGAGGCTGCGGTTCTGCCAGGCGTTGTAGCGCGCCATGGTGCGGACATAGCTCGTGTCGATCATGGCAGGCCCGATCAAATAATGTTGGTTTCCAGCAGCGGCTGCCCGGCGACGATACGCTCATGACCGAGATCGGACAGGTCGAGGCTGCGATAGCCGCCATGCAGGATGTGCTCGGCGAGACCGCGCCCCACCGCCGGCGCCTGCTGCAGGCCATGGCCGGAAAAGCCGTTGGCGAGGTAGAGACCCGAGAGGCCGACCGCCGGGCCGACGATGGCGTTGTGGTCGAGCTCGTTCATGTCATAGGGGCCCGCCCAGGCCCGGCCGGGCCGGATCTGCTCGAAGGCCGGGACACGGTGGGCGAGCGCCGGCCAGACGACCTCCTCGAAGAAGCCCCAGTCGACATCCTCGACATCCACGTCGGTCTCGATCCACTCCCGGTCCTGCTCGGGCGTCAGCGGCGAGCAGCTGCCGATGAAGAGCTGGCCGTCGCTGCCGCGCTTGCCCTCGGGCCGGCACCAGGAGCCGCTGCGGTCGATCAGCAGCGGGCAGTTGTCGACCTCGCCCTTGCAGAGGAAGGAGAAGACATAGCGCTTCATCGACCGCACGGGGATCGTCACGCCGGCCGTGGCGGCGAGGCGGGCGCCATGCGTGCCCGACGCATTGACCGCCGCGCCGCAGGCGATGCGGCTGCCATCGGCGAGTGCGACGCCGGTGACACGGCCGTCCTCGACCATGTACCGGGCCACCTCGCCCTGGCGGTATTCGACGCCGAGCGACCGCGCCTTCTTGCGAAACGCTTGCAACAAGGCCCAGCCGTCGAACCAGCCCTCGCCGCTGACGCCGAAGCTGCCGCAGGCGATGTCCTCGGTGTTCATCCAGGGAAATTTGCTGCGCAGCATGGGTGCAGCATAAAGTGCAATATCGGCGCCCTCAGCGGCCTGCAGCGCCTGGTTGGCGGCGAGCACGGGAGCCCCCTCCTCGCCCGCCAGATAGAGATAGCCGCCCTCGTGCAGATCGATGACCGGCGCCTCGCCTTCGACGGCGAGCCGGGTGCCGATGTTGCGCAGGAAATCGATGCCGTGCAGCGAGATGCGAATGTTCACCGCGCTCGAATATTGCTGGCGGATCGACGCGGCCGACAGCGCCGAGGCGGCGTAGCGATAGGTCGGGTCCTTCTCGACGACGACGATCCTGCCCCTGAAACCCGGATCGGCGGCGAGGTGATAGGCGACCGAGGAGCCGAGGGCACCTCCGCCGCAGATGACGACGTCGGCGGATTCGGACGAAGACGACATGGCGGGTCCCAAGCCAGAGACGGGTGCGCGCTGCGACCCGGTTGATGAACGCTGCGCATGAATGGCGTGGCCGGCGAAACTTGTCGAGTCAGCTTGCCATCTCGCATTCGGCCAGCAGCCAGTCGCGGAAGGCCGCGACCGCCGGCAGTTCCGCGCGGGTCTCGGGATAGACCAGGTAGTAGCCTTCCGTGCCGGTGACAGGCCGATCGAAGGGAATGACCAGCGAGCCGGAGCGGAGTTCCTCCTCGACCAGGAAACGCGGCACGATGGCCAGCCCGAGACCGGCGACGGCCGCTTGGGACACCATGGCGAACTGCTCGAAGCGCGGCCCCATCAGCGCCCGCTGTGGCGGCAGCCCCTGCTGCTCCAGCCAGTTCGCCCAGGCGCGGGGCCGCGTCGATTGCTGCAGGAGGGAGCCCCTGAGCATGTCGGCGGGTTCCGTCAAGCCCAGGCGCGCCACCAGGCCGGGCGCCGCGACGGGCACGATCTCCTCGCCCATCAGGCGGTGCAGCCGCGCGCCGGGCCAGACCGGATCGCCGAAATGGATCGCCGCATCGAGCGGCTCGCGCGCGAAGTCGAAGGGCACGAGCTTCGTGGTGAAGTTGATGGTGATGCCGGGATGCGCCTCGGTGAAGCGCGGCAGGCGCGGGATCAGCCAGCGCGTGCCGAAGGTCGGGAGAATGGCGAGGTTCAGCACACCGCCCGCGCCCCGGAAGGCCATGGTCGAGACGGTGGCCGCCGCCAGCCGCGAAAGTCCGTCGCGGATCTCGGCGGCGTAGGCGGCGCCCGCCGGCGTCAGCGCAACGCGCTGTCTCGCGCGCTGGAACAGGGCGACACCCAGCACCGTCTCGAGATGCGCGACCTGCCGGCTGACGGCGCCCTGGGTCAGGCTCAGCTCCTCCGCCGCACGGGTGAAACTGCCATGGCGCGCCGCGGCCTCGAAGGCCGCCAAAGCCGACAGCGACGGCACGGTGAGGCGCCCTGGCACGATCTCGAGGTTCATGAGCCCTTCTCATCAAGTCGTGAGAACATATCGGTTGCCCGCGCAGGGCGTAAGAGGGCATTCTCGCTGGCCTGACATCCATCCGGCCGAGCCTCGCCCAGGACGCATCATGACCTCTCCCCTCCCCCAGGACGTGCTCGCGCTATTGAAGCGCCTCGGCGTCACGGATGCCGCCTTCGCCGCCGCCGGTCTCGCCGCCCGCTCGCCCATCACGGGCGAGAGCGTCGCGACGCTGCGGGAGACGAGCGCCGCCGAGGCCTCGGCCGCGATCGGCCGGGCGCACGCCGCCTTCCTGGCCTGGCGCAAGGTGCCGGCGCCGCGCCGTGGCGAGTTCGTGCGCCTGCTCGGCGAGGAACTGCGCGCGGCCAAGAACGATCTCGGCCTGCTGGTGACAATGGAAGCCGGCAAGGTGACGTCCGAGGGCCTCGGCGAGGTCCAGGAGATGATCGACATCTGCGACTTCGCCGTCGGCCTGTCGCGCCAGCTCTACGGCCTGACGATCGCGACCGAGCGGCCCAACCACCGCATGATGGAGACCTGGCATCCGCTCGGCGTCTGCGGCGTGATCTCGGCCTTCAACTTCCCCGTCGCGGTCTGGTCCTGGAACGCCGCGCTCGCCTTCGTCTGCGGAGACAGCGTGGTCTGGAAGCCCTCGGAGAAGACCCCGCTGACCGCGCTCGCCGTCCAGGCGATCGTCCAGAAGACGATGAAGCGCTTCGGCCCCGAGGCGCCCGCCGGCCTGTCGGAAGTACTGATCGGCGGTCGCGAGATCGGCGACATTCTCGTGCAGGATCACCGCGTGCCGGTCGTCTCGGCTACGGGCTCGACCCGGATGGGCCAGGAGGTCGGCCAGAAGCTCGCCGCCCGCTTCGCCCGCGCCATCCTCGAACTCGGCGGCAACAATGCCGCGATCGTGGCGCCGTCGGCCGATCTCGACCTCGCGCTGCGCGGCATCGCCTTTGCGGCCATGGGCACCGCCGGCCAGCGCTGCACCACGCTGCGCCGCCTGATCGTGCATGAGAGCGTCTATGACGCGCTGATCCCCAAGCTCATCAAGGTCTATGGCTCGGTGACAATCGGTGATCCGCGCGAAGCCGGCGTGCTGGTCGGCCCGCTGGTCGACGAGGCCGCCTTCAAGGGCATGCAGGCGGCGCTGTCGGAAGCCAAGGCGGCCGGCGGCACCGTCCATGGCGGCGAGCGCGTCACGGTCGGGACGGGGGGCTTCTATGTCCGCCCGGCGATCGTCGAGATGCCCGCGCAGACCGGCCCGGTCGCCCGCGAGACCTTCGCGCCGATCCTCTACGTCATGAAGTACAAGACGCTGGACGAGGCGATCGCGATCCAGAACGCGGTGGGCGCCGGGTTGTCCTCCTCGATCTTCACGCTCGACATGCGCGAGGCCGAGACCTTCATCTCGGGCGAAGGCTCGGACTGCGGCATCGCCAACGTCAATATCGGCCCGTCCGGCGCCGAGATCGGCGGGGCCTTCGGCGGCGAGAAGGAAACCGGCGGCGGCCGCGAGGCCGGCTCCGACGCCTGGAAGGCCTATATGCGCCGGGCCACGAATACGCTCAATTACGGCACGACATTGCCGCTGGCGCAGGGCGTCAGCTTCGATGTGGGTGCGTGACGAACCAAGCCGAGGAACCACACCGTCATTGCGAGCATCGCGAAGCAATCCAGGAGCGGCCGCGCTCGACGCCCCCCTGGATTGCTTCGTCGCTACGCTCCTCGCAATGACGGTGAGCAGGAATGACGAGGGAGACGACCATGGCCGAAGCCGCCCGCAGCCACAGCACCAGCCACAAGCTGGCCGAGTTCACCTGGGACGATGCCTTCCTGCTTGACGAGCAGTTGACCGAGGACGAGCGCCTGATCCGCGACACGGCGCGTGCCTATGCGCAGGAGAAGCTGCAGCCCCGGATCTCGGAGGCCTATCTCGACGAGAAGACCGACCGCTCGATCTTCAACGAGATGGGCGAACTCGGCCTGCTCGGCGTGACCGTCCCGGAAGAGTATGGCTGCGCCGGCGCCAATTACGTGTCCTACGGGCTCGTGGCCCGCGAGGTCGAGCGCGTCGATTCCGGCTATCGCTCGATGATGTCGGTCCAGTCCTCGCTGGTGATGTACCCGATCTACGCCTATGGCGACGAGACCCAGCGCAAGAAGTACCTGCCCAAGCTGGGCTCAGGCGAGTGGGTCGGCTGCTTCGGCCTGACCGAGCCCGATGCCGGCTCCGACCCGGCGGGCATGAAGACCCGCGCTGAGAAGGTCGCCGACGGCTATCGCCTGACCGGCTCGAAGATGTGGATCTCGAACTCGCCGATCGCCGATGTCTTCGTCGTCTGGGCGAAGTCGGCCGCGCATGACAACCAGATCCGCGGCTTCATCCTCGAGAAGGGCATGAAGGGCCTTTCGGCGCCGAAGATCGGCGGCAAGCTTTCCCTTCGCGCCTCGATCACCGGCGAGATCGTCATGGATGGCGTGATCGTGCCGGAAGAGAACCTGCTTCCCAACGTCTCCGGCCTGAAGGGTCCGTTCGGCTGCCTTAACCGCGCGCGCTACGGCATTTCCTGGGGCGTGATGGGCGCGGCCGAGGATTGCTTCCACCGCGCGCGCCAGTACGGGCTCGACCGCAAGCAGTTCAACAAGCCGCTCGCCCAGACGCAGCTCTTCCAGAAGAAGCTGGCGGACATGCTCACCGAGATTTCGCTCGGCCTGCAGGGCTCGCTTCGCGTCGGCCGGCTGATGGACGAGGGCAAGATGGCCCCCGAGATGATCTCGCTCGTGAAGCGCAACAATTGCGGCAAGGCGCTCGACATCGCCCGGCAGGCCCGCGACATGCATGGCGGCAACGGCATCTCGATCGAGTATCATGTGATGCGCCACGCCGCGAACCTCGAGACGGTGAACACCTACGAGGGCACGCATGACGTCCACGCGCTGATCCTCGGCCGGGCCGTCACCGGGCTGCAGGCGTTCTTCTGAGCGTATCCGGCAGCCGTCATGCCCGGGCTTGACCCGGGCATCTCGTCCCGCGTGAACTTCCCCGGAGATGGTCGGGTCAAGCCCGACCATGACGTCGAGCCAAAGGCGCCATGACCGTCACACCTCCCCTCGCCGGCCTGCGCGTCCTCGAACTCGCGCGCATCCTCGCCGGGCCCTGGATCGGCCAGGTCCTGGCCGATCTCGGCGCCGATGTCGTCAAGGTCGAGGCGCCCGAGGGCGACGACACCCGCAAATGGGGGCCGCCCTTCGTCGAGGGCGCGGGCGATGAACATCTGTCTGCGGCCTATTTCCACTCCGCCAACCGCGGCAAGCGTTCGATCACCGCCGATTTCCGCACAGCCGAAGGCCAGGCGCTGGTGCGAAAGCTCGCTGCCCATGCCGATGTCGTGGTCGAGAACTTCAAGGTCGGCGGACTGGAGAAATACGGGCTCGACGCCGCCTCGCTGCGGGCCGCCTATCCGCGGCTGATCTATTGCTCGGTCACGGGCTTCGGCCAGACCGGTCCCTATGCGCCGCGCGCCGGCTACGACTTCCTGGTCCAGGGCATGGGCGGCGTGATGTCGCTCACCGGCGAGCCCGAGGGCGCGCCGATGAAGGCAGCCTATGCGACGGCGGACATCTATACTGGCCTTTACGCCACGATCGGCATCCTCTCGGCACTGCGCCGGCGCGACGCCACCGGCGAAGGCGCGACGCTCGACATGGCGCTGCTCGACAGCCAGATCGCCGTGCTCGGCAACCAGGCGCTGAACTATCTCGTCTCGGGCCAACTGCCGCCGCGGCTGGGCAACGCGCACCCCAACATCGTGCCCTACGACGTGTTCCCCGTTACAGACGGGCACATCATCATCGCAACCGGCAATGACGGGCAGTGGCGCAAGCTCTGCCAGGTGCTGGGCGAGCCGGCACTGGCGGACGACCCCGCTTTTCTCGACAACCGCTCGCGGGTGAAGAACCGCGTCGCGCTCACCGAGCAGCTGAACATCCTTTGCCAGCGCTACACCAAGGCCGACCTGCTGGCCGCGCTGGAGAAGGTCAGTGTCCCGGCCGGCCCGATCAACGCCGTCGATGAGGTCTTCGCCGATCCGCAAGTGATTGCCCGCGGCGTCCGGGTCGATCTCGCCAGCACCGAAGCGAAGGGCGGGGCGATCCCGACCGTCGCCTCCCCGATCGTCATGGACGGTGTCCGGCAGGTCTCGCCGCGTCCAAGCCCGCGTCTCGGCGAGCATGCCGACGAGGTTTTGAACGATCCGGCCTGGGGCGGAGCCGCTCGGTGAGCGCGTCACCAGAGGCGGCGCGCGCCGAGGGCGTCGAAGGCGGTGTCGGAGGCGACGACTGTCAGGTCCTCGATGATCGCTTGCGCCGCCAGCATGCGGTCAAAGGGATCACGCGGCTCTCCTCGGATCGAGCCCGCGAACAGCGCATGGCGATGGGACAGCGGCAGCAGCACGAAGTTCTCATCGGCGCAGCGGCGGTCGAACTCCTCCACCAGCAAAGCGGCCTCGGGCAATTTGCCGATCCGCAGCTTCGTCGAAAGCTCCATGGCCGTGATCGCGCTGACGAACACGATTTCAGCGCGGGTGATGGCTGTCCGTGCGGCGCGACTCAGGCTCGCGCTGTCATTCGCCCACCAGATGAGCGTCGAGGTATCGAGCAGAAGCCTCAATCGCCGTGGCCTTCCCAAAGCCGTAGTTCATCGTCCGGCAGCGGGTCGAAAAACTCCGGCCCGATATCGATCAGGCCCTGCATACGACCTGGCCGGCGCGCCGGCCTGACCTCCGGCTGCACCGTTTCAATCGGCACCAACCGCGCAATCGGCTTGTCGCGTCGCGAGATCACGACTTCGCCGCCCTTCTCGACCTCCTCGAGCAGGCGGGAAAGATGGGTCTTAGCTTCGTGGACGGTGACGCGCGTCATGGCCGCCTCCTCATTCAACATGACCAACTTAGTCAAGTAACGGAAACGCCGCAATGACGACGACCAAGCGCACCGGCGGGCAGATCCTCGTCGACCAACTCCTGATCCACGGCGCGACCGACGCGTTCTGCGTACCGGGCGAGAGTTATCTCGCCGTGCTCGACGCGCTGCACGACGCCAAGCTGAAGGTCACGATCTGCCGGGCCGAGGGCGGCGCCTGCATGATGGCCGAGGCCGCCGGCAAGCTGACGGGAAAGCCCGGCATCTGCTTCGTCACGCGCGGGCCTGGCGCCACGAACGCCTCGCCCGGCGTCCATATCGCGCATCAGGATTCGACGCCGCTGATCTTGTTCGTCGGCCAGATCGACCGCTCGATGCGCGAGCGCGAGGCCTTCCAGGAACTCGACTACCGCGCCGTCTTCGGCACCATGACGAAATGGGCGACCGAGATCGACCAGGCCGAGCGCATCCCCGAGATCATCAGCCGCGCCTTCCATGTCGCCACCTCGGGCCGGCCCGGCCCGGTGGTGATCGCGCTGCCGGAGGACATGCTGACCGACGTCGTCGAAGCGGTCGACGCCGAGCCCTATCAGGTCACCGAAACCCACCCCTCCCTGCTGCAGACGATCGACCTGCAGAAGCGGCTCTGGGCGGCCAAGTCGCCGGTCGCGATCCTCGGCGGCTCGCGCTGGGACCCGCAGGCGATCGCGCGCTTCCAGCGCTTCGCCGAGCGCTTCGACCTGCCCGTCGCCGTCTCCTTCCGGCGGCAGATGCTGTTTCCGGCCGACCACCCGAACTTCGCCGGCGATCTCGGCATTGGCCCCAATCCCAAGCTGCTGGCGCGGATCAAGGAAAGCGACCTCGTCATCCTTGTCGGCGGGCGGCTCTCGGAGATGCCGAGCCAGTCCTACTCGCTGTTCGGCATTCCCAATCCGGGCCGGCCGCTGGTGCATGTCCATCCCGACCCGGAAGAACTGGGGCGGGTCTACCGGCCGACGCTGGCGATCAATGCCTCGCCGACCGCCTTCTGCGCCGCGCTGGAGACGGTGCATCCGCCGCAGCAGATCGCCTGGGCCGGTGCCGCCGCGTCGGCGCATGAAGCCTATCTCGGCTGGAGCGAGCAGCCGGCCCCTGTCGCCGGCACCTTCCACCCGGGCGAAATGGTGCGCTGGCTGCGCAACCACCTGCCGGACGATGCGATCCTGTGCAATGGCGCGGGCAATTACGCGACCTGGGTGCACCGCTTCCACCGCTTCACGAAATTCGCGACGCAGTTGGCCCCGACCTCGGGCTCGATGGGCTATGGCGTGCCGGCTGCGATCGGCGCCAAGCGGCTCTATCCGGAGCGCACCGTCGTGGCCTTCGCCGGCGATGGCTGCTTCCTGATGAACGGGCAGGATTTCGCCACGGCCGTCCAGTATGACCTCCCGGTCATCGTCATCGTCGTCGACAACGGCATGTATGGGACGATCCGGATGCATCAGGAGCGGGAGTATCCGGGCCGCATCTCGGCGACGACGCTGAAGAATCCGGACTTCGCGGCGTATGCGCGTGCGTTTGGCGGGCATGGCGAGCGCGTCGAGACGACCGAGCAGTTCGGCCCGGCCTTCGAGCGTGCGGTCGCCTCGGGCAAGCCCTCGATCATTCACTGCCTGCTCGATCCGGAGGTGATCACGCCGGCCAAGTCGCTCTCGACGATCCGCGCGGAGGCGCTGGCGGCCAAAGGGTGATGGCGGCAGCCGCCGCATCGCGAAAAAAATGTTAACCGCATCGGTGAACCTGCGCTGAACCTTTTGCGACCATTCCTCGTTGATCAGCCGATTGGCAGAGGATGACGACGATGACGGCGCGGCGGATAACGATGTTGGGGCTCGCGGCGGCGATGGCCGTCTCGGGCGCGCCGTCGGTCCAGGCGGCGAACCTGTTCGAAGAGCTCGGCCGGGCCATTTTCGGCGGCGGCCCGCGCCTGCGGGCGACCCCGATCTACGAGTATGACGAACCGCAGCAGCGCCTGCCCAAGGCGAAGGCGCCGGAGGTCTCGTCGAAGCCGAAGCCGCCCGTGGTCCAGCTCGACCCGGCCACCGACCCGAACTGGTACCTGAAGGACCCGACTCTGCGCCGCGGCGACATCGTCGTCACGGCCCAGGGCGTCATGGTCTATCAGGGCGCGCGCGGAGGCGACGACAATCGCCGTGCCGACTTCACCGCGCTCGGCGGTGGCAAGGACAGCAAGGGCTGGAAGCAGCAGCTCGAGATGGCTGCGGCCGGCGGCCGCAGCTTCTTCGACAGCGTCACCGCGCCGCCGAAGCCGGCAGTCACCGCCCAGGCCGCGGCGAAGACGAACTGATCCGCAGCCTGCCCGGCCGCTCTCGGCTCACGCCAGCCGCGCGGCGACCAGCTTGCGCAGGCTCCTGAGGTCCTTGACGAAACCACGGATGCCTTCGGCGAGCTTCTCCGTCGCCATGGCGTCTTCGTTCAGCGCGAAGCGGAACGCGTTTTCGTCCAGAACGAGCCTGGCGGGCGCCGCACCCACCGAATCCGGAGACAATCTGCGCGGCAGATCGCCCTTGGCCGCCGCCAGCTCGTCGAGCAGCGAGGGGCCGATGGTCAGGCGGTCGCAGCCGGCCAGCGCCTCGATCTCGCCCGTGTTGCGGAACGAGGCCCCCATCACCACGGTCTGAATGCCGAAGGTCTTGTAGTAGGCGTAGATGCTCTTCACCGAGACGACGCCCGGGTCGGTCTCGGCGGTGTAGGGGCCGCCTCCGGCCTTGACGTGCCAGTCGAGGATGCGGCCGACGAAGGGGGAGATCAGGAAGGCGCCGGCATCCGCGCAGGCCACCGCCTGCGGCAGGGAAAACAGCAGGGTCAGGTTGCAGTCGATGCCCTCGGCCTGCAGCACCTTGGCCGCTTGGATGCCCTCCCAGGTCGAGGCGATCTTGACGAGGATGCGATCCTTCTCGATCCCGCGCTCCCGATAGGCGGCGATGAGCGCGCGCGCCTTGTCGATCGTGGCCTTGGTGTCGAAGGACAGGTCGGCATCGACCTCGGTCGAGACCCGGCCGGGCACGATCTTGGTCAGTTCGGCCCCGAAGGTGACGGCGAGACGGTCGCAGACGGCATGGACCGTGTCGGCGCCCCGGCCGGCCTTCCTGCCCCAGACGATCGCCTCGTCGACCAGATCGGCATAGGCCGGCGTCTCGACCGCCTTCAGGATCAGGGTCGGATTCGTCGTGCAATCGACCGGGGCGAGCCGGCGCACCGCTTCGATGTCGCCGGTATCGGCGACCACGGTGGTCATCTGGCGGAGTTGGTCGAGCTTGGAGGCGGTCATGGCGGTCCCGTCGCAGGCGGAGGCTTGAGACCGGAAGGTGGGATGCCCGGACGGGAGGGTCAACCCGCTCCGGCACAGGGGAGCCGTGCAAAGCGACAATCCGCCCGGACATCCCCATCATGACGGGAGCTTCATGGATATGTCATATGCGCAGACTACCGCCAGCGCAGACCCGCCCAGGACATCTCACCAGGAGACCACCATGCGCTTCAAGGCGTCCTTTTCCGTGCTGAGCGCCGGCCTCGTCGCCGGCCTTCTGCTGAGCGGCCCGGCCGCGGCGGTCGAAGGCAAGCTCGTTCTCTACACCAGCCAGCCCAACACTGACGCCCAGCAGACGATCGACGCGTTCAAGGCGAAGTACCCCAAGGTCGATATCAGCTTCGTGCGCGACGGAACGCCGCGCGTGATGGCCAAGCTGCGCGCCGAGTTCGAAGCCGGCGCCCCGCAGCCCGACCTGCTCCTGATCGCCGACGCCGTGACGATGGAGGGGCTCAAGAAGGAGAACCGGCTGCTGGCCCATGAGAAGGCCGACATCTCGGCCTATCCGGCCGGCATCCACGACCCCGCCAGGTTCTGGTTCGCGACCAAGCTGATCACCACCGGCATCGTCTACAATACCAAGGCGCCGATGAAGCCGGCGAGCTGGCTCGATCTGACCAAGCCGGAGGCCAAGAGCCTGCTAGCGATGCCGAGCCCGCTGAACTCCGGCGCCGCGATGATCCACACGATCACGCTGGCCGGCAACCTGCCGACCGGCTGGGCCTTCTACGAGGCGCTGAAGGCCAATGGCGCGCTCGCCGCCGGCTCAAACGGCGACATCCTGCGCCAGGTCGCGACCGGCGAGAAGCTCTACGGCATGATCGTCGACTTCATGCCGATCCGCGAGAAGGCCAAGGGCGCTCCCGTCGAGTTCGTCTTCCCGAGCGAGGGCGTCTCGGCCGTCAGCGAGCCGGTCGCGATCCTGAAGACCAGCAAGAACCCCGAAGCCGCCAAAGCCTTCGTCGATTTCCTGCTGTCCAAGGACGGCCAGGAACTGGCACTCAAGCAGGGCTATGTCGCGGCCCATCCCGACGTCGCCCTGCCGGCCGGTTACCCCGCCCGCAGCGCGATCAAGCTGATGCCGTTCGACGCTGCCAAGGCGCTCGCCGATGAGGCGGCCGCGCGCAAGCGCTTCAGCGCGATCTTCGAGTGACGCTCGCCGCCCATCCCGGCTGGCAGGCGGCGCGGCCCCGCCCCTCCTGGCGAGGCCTCGCTCTGCCGGGCGGTCTCGGCCTGCCGCTGCTGGTTACTCTCTGCGCGATCCTGCTGGGTGGGCTGCCCTTCCTGCGGCTGGCGGCCGCGGCCTTTGCGCCGGGCTGGCAGTTCTCGCCCGAGGCGGCACTGGCGGAGATCGGCAGCCGGGCCGCCGTCAACGCGACGCTGCACACGCTGGAGACCGCAGGCCTCTCGGCGATCGGCGCGTTGCTGATCGGCGGCTCGGCCGCCATCCTGCTCGCCGTCACCGATGTGCGCGGCAAGCGGATGATCGCGTTTGCGCTCGTCTTCTCGATGATGATCGCGCCGCAGGTGGCGGCGCTGGCCTTCCTCAGCCTGCTCGCGCCGCATTCCCCGATCCTCGCCTTCATCGGGCTCTCGCCGGCGCCCGGCACGCCCAACCCGCTGCTCGGGCGCGGCGGCATCGCGCTGGTGATGGCGCTGCATCACGCCCCTCTGGTGGCGATCACGCTCTGGACCGGCCTGCGCAGCGTGCCGCATTCGCTGATCGAAGCTGCCCAGATGGAGGGCGCGGGCCCCGCGACCATCATCGGACGCATCCTGCTGCCGGTGCTGCGGCCACAGATCATCGCAGCCGCGCTGCTGGCCTTCGTGGCGGGCGTCGGCAATTTCGGCATCCCGGCGCTGCTCGGCCTGCCGGTCAACTATCTGACGCTGCCGACACTGATCTATCGCCGGCTGTCGAGCTTCGGGCCCGCCGGCCTGCCCGATGCGGCGGCGCTGTCGATCCTCGTCGCGCTGGTGGCGGCCGTGGGCATCGCGGCCGGCATGCTGGCGACGCGCCGGGCCGGCGGCAAGGTCGAGATCGAGCGCCCCCTGGAGCCGTTCTGGACGCTCGGGCGGGCTCGTCCGATCGTGCTGGGCGGGCTTCTCCTGCTGCTGACGATCAAGCTCGGCCTGCCTTTCCTCGCCCTGCTGGCGGAGGCTCTGACGCCCGCGCTCGGCGTCGCGCTCAGCTGGCAGAGCCTGACCTTCGACAAGTTCGCGGAAGTGCTGCTGCGGCAGGATGTGACGGTCAGGGCGTTCCGCAACTCCTTCCTCTTCGCCGGCAGCGCCGCGGTGATCCTCGCCCTCGCGGCGATCGCCTTCGCCTATGCGCTGGAGCGGCGGATGGGTCGCGCGAGGCGCGTCGTGGAGGCGGTGATCGAGCTTCCCTACGCACTGCCCGGCGTCGTGCTCGCCATCGCCTGCATCCTGATGTTCCTGAAGCCGCTGCCGCTGCTGGGCGTCAGCATCTACGCGACGCCCTTCATCATCCTCTTCGCCTATCTGGCGCGCTTCCTGCCGCTCGCCCTGAAGGCCCCGCTGGCGGCGATGGCCCAGATCGAGGCGCATCACGAGGAGGCCGCAAAGCTCGACGGCGTGACGCTCTGGCAGATGCTGCGCTTCATCGTCGCGCCGATCCTGGCGCCCGCGGCGATGGTCAGCGCGCTGATGGTGTTTCTGGTCGCCTTCAACGAACTGACGGTTTCGGCGCTGCTGTGGTCCTCGGGTACGGAGACGCTGGGCGTCGTGCTGTTCTCGCTGAAGGAGGCGGGCCTGGCGGGCGAGGCTGCGGCCGTGGCGATCAGTGCCTCCGGCGTGATCCTGGCTGCGATGCTGGTTCTCGACCTGCTGGCGAAGCGGCTTCCCGACAACGTCCTGCCCTGGCGAATCTGACAGCACCGCCCTGCGCGTGCCGCAGAAGGCAGCAACATCTCGTTAACCCTGTCACGGGTAGAGCTTGGAGGCGCGCATCTGCTGAAATCCCCAAGCCGGCCATGACGTTACGGCAGCTGCGCGGGCCCATGCCTGCCAGGACTAGCCTATGAACGAGCGTACCGCGGAACGGCAGCCTCTCTTCCGTCCGCAAGACCGGCGCAGGGTTCTGGTCGTCGAGGATTCAAAGACGTTCGCGATCGCGCTGCGCCAGATGATCGAGGCCGAGACGGGCCTCAAGGTCACGAGTTGCGCCTGCCTCAAGGACCTGAGCAACGCGATCCTGAAGGATCAGGAGGGCTACGCGATCGCGGTCGTGGACCTCAATCTGCCCGACGCCCCCGATGGCGAGGCGCTGGACTGGACGGTCAGCCACGGCATTCCCACCATCGTGTTCACCGGAACCTTCAATGCGGCGACGCGCGCACGCATCATGGAACGCGAGGTGTTCGACTATGTCCTGAAGGATTCCGAGTTCGCGCTCGGCAATCTCGTCGGCTCCGTCAAGCGTGCGCTGACCAATCGCGAGACGCGCATCCTCGTGGTCGACGACATGACCACCACGCGCCGGCTGCTGGCCCAGATGCTGACGAGCCAGCAATACACGGTGGTCGAGGTCGGCTCGGGCGCCGATGCGCTGACGATGCTGGAGAAGGACCAGGACATCAGGCTGGTCGTGTCCGACTACAACATGCCGGACATGGACGGCTTCGAACTCGCGCGCCGCATCCGCAGGCGCTATTCCGCCGAGCAGGTCCGGGTCATCGGCATCTCCTCCTCGACCGACCGGGCGATTTCAGCCGGATTCCTCAAGGCCGGCGCGCATGATTTCATTTCGCGGCCCTTCATTCTCGAGGAGCTGCAATGCCGCATCGCGTCGAATGCCGAGACGCTGCTGCGGATGCGTCAGCTTCACGACCTCGCCTGGCGCGACTATCTGACCGGCCTGTTCAACCGGCGCTATTTCTTCGAGCGCGGCCCGAAGATGATGGCCGAGGCGAGACGGGCCGAGCAGCCGACCTGCGTCGCCATCCTCGACATCGATCACTTCAAGCGGCTCAACGACGAGCATGGCCATGATGCGGGCGACGAGGCCTTGCGCGTGTTCGCCTCCGGGCTCGGTGAGGCGCTAGCCGGCCGGCCCCATCTGCTGGCGAGGCTCGGCGGCGAGGAATTCGCCCTGCTCCTGCCCGGCCTGGACAAGAGCGAAGCCGGCTCCCTGACCGACGCCATCCGGGCCGGCATCGCCCAGCGCCCCATGGCGGTCGGTCCGCTCACGCTCGGTCTCACGGTCTCGATCGGACTGGCCGAGATCTCGGCTCGCGACAGCCTCGATGTCGCGCTGCGCAACGCCGACCGGGCGCTCTACGCCGCCAAGCAGGCCGGGCGTAACCGCATTCAGGGCTGAACGACGGGTGCGGCCTGCACCTCGCCCATCAGCAGGGCGCGGCTCGCCTTGGCCTCGCGCACGAGGAAATCGACGATTGCGCGGACGCGGGCCACGTCCTTCAGATCGGCATGGACGAGAAGCCAGAAGGAGCGCGTGATCGAAACGCTCTCGGGCAGCACCGGCACGAGGCGCGGCTCGCCCTCCGCCATGAAATGGTGGATGACGCCGATACCGGCCCCCGCGATCACGGCGTTCATCTGCGCGAGCACGCTCGAACTCTGGACCTGGGCGCGCAGGCCCTTGGCGATCTCGTCGAGATAATCCAGCTCGGGCGTGAAGATCAGGTCGTCGATATAGCCGACGATGCGATGGGCGAAGAGGTCCTCCGGAGCCGTCACAGGGGGCATCGCCTCGAGATAATCGCGGCTGGCGTAGAGACCGAGGCGATAGTCCGAGAGCTTGCGCGCCACGACCTTGCCCTCCTTGGGCGGCGCGAGCGTGATCGCGACATCGGCCTCGCGCTTCGACAGCGAGAGCAGGCGCGGCATGGCGATGAGCTGGAGTTCGAGGCCCGGATAGGCGCTGGCGAGCTTGGCGAGACGCGGCGCCAGGAAGGCCGTGCCGAAGCCGTCGGGCGCGCCGATGCGAACGGTGCCGGCCAGCACCATGTCGGCACCGCCGATGTCGCTCTGGATCGCGAGCGCATCGGTCTCCATGCTTTCGGCGCGGGCCAGCAGGCGCTCGCCATGCGCCGTCAGCGTGTAGCCCTGTGGCCGGCGCTCGAAGAGCTTGGCCTTGAGGGAGTCCTCCAGCGAGGTGATCCGGCGAGAGACCGTGGCATGATCGGCCCCGAGCCGGCGGGCAGCGGCCGTCAGGCGCCCGGACCGCGCGACCGCGAGGAAGAACCGCAGATCGTCCCAGTCGAACCGCTCCATCGCCACGCTCCCCGGTATTTGCTTTTCCGCACGCCGCTTCGTCCAACGTCGCTATAGCCGTGCACAAACGTGAATGGTAGGGGAGACCACCGGTTCGAGACATCACCATTGGTAGGGGAGGACGCGATGCGTCAGGTTGGGCACTTCATCGGCGGCAAGCATGTCGCCGGCACCTCGGGGCGCAGCGCCGACATCTACCAGCCGATGGACGGGACGGTCATCGGCAAGGTCGCGCTGGCCTCGGCCGCCGAGCTGCGCGCCGCCGTCGAGAACGCCGCCGAGGCGCAGCCGAAATGGGCCGCGGTCAACCCGCAGCGCCGCGCCCGCGTGCTGATGAAGTTCCTCGACCTGATCGCGCAGAACAACGACGAACTGGCCGAACTGCTCGCCCGCGAGCACGGCAAGACGATTCCCGACGCCAAGGGCGACATCCAGCGCGGCGTCGAGGTGGTCGAGTTCTCGCTCGGCGTGCCCAACCTGATGAAGGGCGAGTTCACCGACGGCGCCGGCCCCGGCATCGACATCTATTCGCTGCGGCAGCCGCTCGGCGTCTGCGCCGGCATCACCCCGTTCAACTTCCCGGCGATGATCCCGCTCTGGAAGCTCGGCCCTGCGATCGCCTGCGGCAACGCCTTCATCCTGAAGCCCTCCGAGCGCGATCCGGGCGTGCCGATGCGCCTCGCCGAGCTGTTCATCGAGGCGGGCGGCCCTCCCGGCATCCTCAATGTCGTCAACGGCGACAAGGAGGCGGTCGACGCCATCCTCGACGACCCCGACATCAAGGCCATCGGCTTCGTCGGCTCGACCCCGATCGCCGAATACATCTACGCCCGCGGCTGCGCGGCCGGTAAGCGCGTGCAGTGCTTCGGCGGCGCCAAGAACCACATGATCATCATGCCCGACGCCGACATGGACCAGGCGGTCGATGCGCTGATCGGCGCCGGCTATGGCTCGGCCGGCGAGCGCTGCATGGCGATCTCGGTGGCGGTGCCCGTCGGCAAGGCCACCGCCGACGAACTGGTCAAGCGCCTGATCCCGCGGGTCGAGAGCCTCAAGGTCGGCCCCTCCACGGACGTGACCGCCGATTACGGCCCGGTCGTCACCAAGGCCGCCATGGAGAAGATCAAGTCTTACGTCGATATCGGCGTGCAGGAAGGCGCCAGCCTGCTTGTCGACGGACGCGGCTTCACCATGCAGGGCTATGAGAACGGCTTTTATGTCGGCGGCTGCCTGTTCGACAACGTCACCAAGGACATGCGGATCTATAAGGAGGAGATCTTCGGGCCCGTCCTCTCCGTGCTGCGCGCCGAGAGCTATGACGAGGCGCTGAAGCTCACCAACGACCACGAATACGGCAACGGCACCGCGATCTTCACCCGCGACGGCGATGCGGCACGCGATTTCGCCTCGAAAGTCCAGGTCGGCATGGTCGGCATCAACGTGCCGATCCCGGTGCCGCTGGCCTACTACACCTTCGGCGGCTGGAAGCGCTCTTCCTTCGGCGACCTGAACCAGCATGGTCCCGACTCGATCCGCTTCTATACCAAGACCAAGACGGTGACGGCGCGCTGGCCGAGCGGCATCAAGGACGGCGCGAGCTTCGTCATCCCGACGATGGGTTGAGGCCAGCAAGGAGGAGGTGGCCATGTTCGCGCTGAGCGAGGACCAACTCGCCATCCAGGAGATGGCCACCGCCTTCGCCACCGATACGCTCGCGCCCAACGCAATGCGCTGGGACGAGGAGAAGCATTTCCCGGTCGCGGAAATGCGCCAGGCGGCGGCGCTCGGCATGGGCGGCATCTACATTGCCGAGGATGTCGGGGGCTCGGGCCTGTCGCGACTCGATGCGGCGCTGATCTTCGAGGCGCTCTCGACCGGCTGCCCGACGGTGGCGGCCTATATCTCGATCCACAACATGTGCGCCTGGATGATCGACCGCTACGGCTCGGCCGAGCAGCGGGCGGCCTTCCTGCCGAAGCTCTGCTCGATGGAGCATCTGGCGAGCTATTGCCTGACCGAGCCCGGCGCCGGCTCGGACGCCGCCGCGCTCAAGACGAAAGCCGTGCGCGACGGCGACCACTACATCCTCGACGGCCAGAAGCAGTTCATCTCGGGCGCCGGCGTCTCCGACCTCTATGTTGTGATGGTGCGCACCGGCGAGGCCGGCCCCTCTGGCATCTCGACTGTTGTCGTCGAGAAGGGCACGCCCGGGCTGTCGTTCGGCGCCAATGAGAAGAAAATGGGCTGGAACGCGCAGCCGACGCGCGCCGTGATCTTCGAGAACTGTCGCGTCCCCGTCGCCAACCGGCTGGGACCCGAGGGCATCGGCTTCAAGATCGCGATGGCGGGGCTCGATGGCGGCCGGCTGAACATCGGCGCCTGCTCGCTCGGCGGCGCGCAAAGCGCGCTCGACAAGGCGCTGGCCTATGCCCAGGAGCGGAAAGCCTTCGGCTCACGCATCGCGGATTTCCAGGCGTTGCAGTTCAAGCTCGCCGACATGGCCACGGAACTGGAGGCAGCGCGCAGCCTGCTCTGGCGGGCCGCGGCGGCACTGGATGCCAAGACGCCGGACGCCACGAAGCTCTGCGCCATGGCCAAGCGCGTCGCGAC
The DNA here is from genome assembly GCF_001713455.1 of Bosea sp. RAC05. Lineage (NCBI taxonomy): Bacteria > Pseudomonadati > Pseudomonadota > Alphaproteobacteria > Hyphomicrobiales > Alloboseaceae > Allobosea > Allobosea sp. RAC05. The sequence goes on along the minus strand of NZ_CP016464.1, from coordinate 1,435,298 downwards.
CGATACTGGCTTCACCGTCGCCAACGACGCCCTCCAGATCCATGGCGGCTATGGCTATCTCGCCGATTACGGCATCGAGAAAATCGTCCGCGACCTGCGCGTCCACCAGATCCTCGAAGGCACCAACGAGGTGATGCGGATGATCGTCGCGCGCGGGCTGGTCGGCCGGGCGAAGGGGAATTGAGATTCGGCGTCGTTCTCGGGCGGAGCGAAGCGCAGACCCGAGAATCTCTGCCAGGAGATGGTCGGCTCAAGGCCGACCATGACGTCGCAACCAACAGGAGAAACGACCATGACCAGCATCGCCTTCATCGGCCTCGGCAATATGGGCGGCCCGATGGCCGGGAACCTCGTCAAGGCGGGGCATGAGGTCCGCGCCTTCGATCTGGTTCAGGCGTCGAAGGACGCCGCGGCCGAACTCGGCGTGGCGATCGCTGGCTCGGCGCAGGAGGCCGTCGCGGGCGCCGATATCGTCGTCACCATGCTGCCGGCCGGCAAGCATGTGCTCGCCGTCTGGGGCGACGTGCTGCCTCGCGTGAAGAGCGGCGCCCTCTTGATCGACTGCTCGACCGTCGATGTCGAAAGCGCGCGCAAGGCGCATGGGCTGGCCGGCGAGCACGGCTGCCTCTCCCTCGACGCGCCGGTCTCCGGCGGCACGGGCGGGGCCAAGGGCGGCACGCTGACCTTCATGGTCGGCGGCACGGAGGCGGCCTTCGCGCTGGGCGAGCCGATCCTCAAGGCGATGGGCCGGCGCATCGTGCATTGCGGCGCCGCCGGCAACGGCCAGGCTGCCAAGATCTGCAACAACATGATCCTGGGCATCTCGATGATCGGCGTATCCGAAGCCTTCGTCCTGGCGGAGAAGCTCGGTCTTTCGCATCAGGCGCTGTTCGACGTCGCCTCGACCTCGTCGGGCCAGTGCTGGTCGCTGACGACCTATTGCCCGGTGCCCGGCCCCGTGCCGACCTCGCCGGCCAACAACGACTACAAGCCCGGCTTCGCCTCGGCCCTGATGCTGAAGGACCTCAAGCTCTCGCAGGAGGCCGCCCAGGCGGCCGGCGCCTCGACGCCGCTCGGCGCGGCGGCGACGCAGCTCTACGGGCTCCACAACGCCTGGGGCGAAGGCGGAGCGGACTTCTCCGCCATCGTCCATCTGCTGCGCGGCCGCAGCGCCACATAACCGTGCTTGCGTGGGGGCGGGAGCGGGGTTTAGGACGGAGGGCATGAACGACGCCTCACGTCCCCGCGAACGCTCGGCCCTCACGGGTTTCGCCGTCAACACGCTCGACCGTCGCGAGGACCTGCGCGACAAGACCGATGCCGTGAACGCGCTGCGCCACCGCTCCGATACGCGCATCGCGGTCGTCGCCGGCGAGACGCCGATTCTCAAGCGGCTCGATGGCGAGGCGCTCTCGATCTGGTTCACCCATGGCGAGACGCAGTCCCTCGGCGACGGGCTGGAGGAGGCCTTCCTCGGTCTCGCGCCCGATGGCGCCCCGCGCTTCGGGCGGCTGCTGGACCGGGCCCAGGCGGAGGTGCTGCGGGCGCGACCGGAGCTCGTGGTCAGCGATCTGCGTTCGGTCGCGCTGAAGCGGCTGGTTCCGGAGGACGAGGTCGGCCCGCTCGGCCAGGCCAAGGCGCTGCTCGACTGGCATGCGCGCCACCGCTGCTGCGCCCAGTGCGGCGGGCCGACCCAACTCGGCGCGTCGGGCTGGAAGCGCGAATGCAGCGCCTGCGGCGCCCAGCATTTCCCACGCACCGACCCGGTCGTGATCATGCTGGTGACGCGCGGCGAGACCTGCCTGCTGGCGCGCCAGGCGCGTTTCGCACCGGGGATGTATTCCTGCATCGCCGGCTTCGTCGAACCCGGCGAGACCTTCGAGGACGCGGTGCGCCGCGAAAGCTGGGAGGAAGCCGGCCTGCGCGTCGGCACCGTCCGCTACATCGCCTCGCAGCCCTGGCCCTTCCCCGGGTCGCTGATGATCGGCTGCATCGCAGACGCGCTGAACGACGAGATCGTGCTCGACATGACCGAGCTCGAGGCCGGGCGCTGGTTCACCCGCGACGAGGCGCTGGCGATGCTGGACGGCACCCATCCCGAGGGCTTCACCAGCCCGCAGCATCTCGCCATCGCCAACACGCTGCTGCGGGCCTGGGCGGTCGAGGGCGAGCGCGCCTGACCCGCCCCGTCCAAGGTCCCTACTCCGCGGCCTCGGCGAAGTTCTCGCGCAGTGGGCTCGCCGGGTAGACGCCGAGAATCTTCACCTCCTTCGAGAAGAAGGCGAGTTCGTCGAGCGCGCGGCGCAGGCCCGGGTCGTCCGGATGCCCCTCGACATCGGCATAGAACATCGTCGCCGAGAACTGGCCGTCGACCATGTAGCTCTCGAGCTTGGTCATGTTGATGCCGTTGGTGGCAAAGCCGCCCATCGCCTTGTAGAGCGCGGCCGGCAGGTTGCGGACCTGGAAGATCAGCGTCGTCACCGTCTTCGCGGCGCCCTGGCGGGTGAATTCGGGGTATTTCGAGAGGATGACGAAGCGCGTCGTGTTGTGCTTCTCGTCCTCGATGTCCTCCATCAGGATCTCGAGGCCGTAGACCTCGGCCGCGATGCGCGGCGCGATCGCGGCACGGGTGACGTCCGCCGCCTCCGCCACCTGCCGGGCCGAGCCGGCGGTGTCGGCCGCGACCTCGGCCTTGAGGCCGAGCTTGCGGATGATCTTGCGGCACTGGCCGAGCGCGTGGATGTGGCTCTGCACCCGCGTCAGCGTCGCCAGGGTCGCGCCCTTGACCGCCATCAGATGGAAGCGGATCGGCAGGAAATGCTCGCCGATGATGTGCAGCCCCGAGCGCGGCAGCAGGTGATGGATGTCGGCGACGCGGCCGGCGATCGAGTTCTCGATCGGGATCATGCCGTAGCGCGCGGTGCCGTCGGAGACCGCCGCCAGCGCATCCTCGAAGGTGGCGCAGGGCAGAAGCTCGCAATCGGGAAAGACCTGCAGGGCGGCCTGGGAGGAGAAGGCGCCGGGTTCGCCCTGGTAGGAAACGATGATGGTCATGAATGCGGCTCTCAGACTTCAGGCGCTGGTCTTCAGGACCGCGCGGGCGCGGTCGAGGTCGGGGGGGGTGTCGACACCGCGCGGGACGTGGTCGATGATCATGGCGTCGATGCGCATGCCGTCCTCGAGCGCGCGCAGCTGCTCGAGGCTCTCGCGCCTCTCCAGCGTCGACTGCGGCAGGCTGACGAATCGGTCGAGCGCGCGGCGGCGATAAGCGTAGATGCCGACATGGTGGTAGAGCGGGCCTTCGCCATAGGGCGCCGTCGCGCGGGTGAAATAGAGCGCCCGCAGGCGGCCCGGCGCCACGGGGCTGCCGACCATCTTGACGACGCTCGGCGCGGTCTTCTCCTCGTCATCGGTGATCAGGCCGACCAGTGTCGCGATCTGCACCGCGGGGTCGGCGAGCGGCGTGATCGCGGCGGCGATGGCGACGGGCTCGAGTGTCGGGAAGTCGCCCTGGACGTTGACGATGACATCGTGGAGGCCATTGGGGTCGAGGATGTCGGCGGCTTCCTTGATGCGATCGGAGCCCGAGGGGTGATCGACGCTGGTCATCACCGCGACGCCGCCGACGGCCTCGACGGCGGCGAGGATCTCGGCCGAGTCGGTCGCCACCGCGACCGGGCCGATGCCGGCCGCCACGGCCCGGCGCCAGACGCGGACGATCATCGGCTCGCCGTGGATGTCGGCCAGCGGCTTGCCCGGCAGGCGCGTCGCGCTCATGCGGGCGGGAATCAGGATCAGTGGGTCCGACATGGTGGCTGGGCGAAGCTCGGTGGCAGCGGCGCGTGGGCGCGCCGTGAGGCGTCAAAAGGTCTCAAAGCGGAGCGTGCTTATACGAGTTGCAATGAGGCGCGCAAAGCGGTTAAGCAACGCGCGGGTGTCGGCCCCTGCGGGGTCCGCGCAAAGCTGTCTTGCTTCCTGCGCCAGATGCGCCGGCGGCCGAGGGTTCGGATACGATGGATATCGAAACCAACAAGATCGCCGGTGCCGTTCTCTCGACGCTGCTGGTCGTGATGGGCCTCAACATGACGGCCGGCATCGTGTTCGCGCCGAAGAAGCCCGCCGTGCCGGGCTTCGACCTGCCGAGCGACCAGCCGGTGGCCGCCGCGGCAGGGCCCGCCGCTGCGGCCGAGGAGCCGATCGCGGTGCGCCTCGCCAAGGCCGACGTGGCCCGCGGCGAAAAGGCCATGGGCGCCTGCAAGGCCTGCCACACCTTCGAGAAGGGCGGCGCCAACAAGATCGGCCCGCATCTCTATGACGTCTATGCCCGCAACAAGGGCGCGGTGGACGGCTTCGCCTATTCGGCGGCGATGAAGGGCAAGTCGGCCGAGAAGTGGGAGGCCGAGCAGCTCGATGGCTTCCTGAAGAACCCGAAGGCCTACATGCCCGGCACGATCATGGCCTATGCCGGCGTCGGACGCCCCGACACCCGCGCCGACATGGTCGCCTATCTCAACTCGCTTGCCGACGCGCCCAAGCCGCTGCCCAAGCCCTGAACCGCAGCGTCTCGACGGTCACGCTTCTTTGAAGCCGGGCGCACCGCCCGGCTTTTTCTTTGCCGGCCCGGCGCTTGCGCCGGTCACGGTGTTGCCGCCACGATGATGTGCGATGTTGCGCCTGCCGACAGGGCGGGCCAGATGAAACCGGGCGATTCGGACGCCCCGCCATCGACGAGGAGACGCGACACGATGACGATCCGCATGACGCGCCGTCGGGTTCTGGAGGGGGCTGCTCTCCTCGCGGGCGGCACGGCGCTGCCGGGCCTGGGAGGGCGCGCGGTCGCGCAAGGCGTCGAGACGCATGGTCTCTCGACCTTCGGCGAACTCGGCCTGCCCGCCGATTTTCCGCATTTCCCTTATGTGAACCCGAAGGCGCCCAAGGGCGGCACGCTGACCGTCCAGATCAAGCGCGCCAGCGGCAACCAGAGCTTCGACACCTTCAACACGCTGAACACCTTCGTCCTGCAGGGCGACGGCGCGGCGGGCATGGATTCCTGCTTCGACAGCCTGATGTCGGGCTCGGGCGACGAACCGGGCACGCTCTACGGGCTGCTGGCCAAGAGTGTCGCGATTTCCCCTGACAAGCTGACCTATCGGTTCCGCCTGCGGCCGGAGGCGCGCTTCCATGACGGCAGCCGCGTCACCGCCCGCGACGTCGCCTTCAGCATGAACCTGCTGAAGAGCAAGGGGCACCCGTCCTACCGGCTGATGCTGAACGAGCTCGTCTCCGCCACGGCCGAGAGCGACGACATCTTCGTCGCGCAACTCTCGCCCAAGCGCAGCCGCGACCTGCACCTGATCGTCGCCGGGCTGCCGGTGTTTTCGGAAGCCTTCTGGTCGACCCGCAACTTCGAGGCCTCGACGCTCGAGCCGCCGCTCGGCTCGGGCCCCTATCGCGTCGGGCGATTCGAGCAGGGCCGCTTCATCGAGTTCGAGCGCGTGGCGACCTATTGGGGCCGCGACCTGCCGGTGAACATCGGCGTCAACAATTTCGACCGGGTGCGCTGGGAGTATTTCCGCGACCGGCAGGTGGCGTTCGAGGCCTTCAAGAGCGGCGTCATCACCTTCCAGGAGGAGTTCACCTCCCGCATCTGGGCGACGGGCTACGACTTCCCTGCGCTGCATGACGGCAAGGTCAAGAAGGAGAGCCTGCCGAAGACCGACCCGACAGGCTCGCAGGGCTGGATCTTCAACCTGCGCCGCGAGAAATTCGCCGATCCGCGCATTCGCGAGGCGCTCGGCCTGTGCTTCGATTTCGAATGGACGAACAAGAACATCATGTTCTCGTCCTTCGCGCGGATGACGTCCTATTTCGAGAATTCGGATTCCAAGGCCGTCGGCCTGCCGTCTGCCGCCGAGTTCAAGCTGCTCGAGCCCTTCCGCGGCCAGGTGCCCGACGAGGTCTTCGGCGAGCCCTTCCTGCCGCCGGTCTCCGACGGATCGGGCAGCGACCGCGCCCTGTTGCGCCGCGCCGACGAGATGTTCCGCGCCGCCGGCTGCAAGCGCGACGGCAATGTCCTCAAGCTGCCGAACGGCCAGCCCTTCGAGATCGAGTTCCTCGATTCGCAGGGCGCGCTGCAGCCCCACACGCAGCCCTTCCAGGCCAATCTGAAGCGGCTGGGCATCACCGCGACCTCGCGTATCGTCGACGGCGCGCAGTATCAGCGCCGCCTCGACGAGTTCGACTTCGACATCATCAGCCGGGCGCTGGGTGGCAGTTCCATCCCCAGCGACAGCCTGCGCATCGTCTATGGCTCGGAGGCGGCCAAGACCCGCGGCTCGCGCAATGTCGGCGGCGTCAGCCATCCGGCCGTCGATGCGATGATCGCCGCGATCGGCCAGGCCGACAGCTATGCCGAGGTCGTCATCGCGGCCAAATGCCTCGACCGCGTGCTGCGCGCGGGGCGCTACTGGATTCCGATGTGGTGGAACCCGACCGAGTGGCTCGCCTATTGGGACATGTTCGACCGGCCGCAGACCAAGCCCAAGTTCGGCTCGGGCGCGCCGTCGATCTGGTGGTACGACGCCGACAAGGCGAAGCGGATCGGGAAGGCTTGAGCCGGCATGCTGAGCTATATCGCGCGCCGCCTCGCTCTGATGGTGCCGACCCTGTTCGGCATCCTGCTGATCTCCTTCGTGATCGTGCAGTTCGCCCCGGGCGGGCCGGTGGAACGGGTCATCTCGCAGCTTCAGAACCCCAATAGCGGCGGCGCGGCGGACCGCGTCGGCGGCGGCTCCGGCGGCGATGCCGGCGCGCAGGCGGCTGGCGACGCCGGCTCGGCCTATCGCGGGGCGCAGGGCCTGGACCCGGCCTTCATCAAGGAGCTGGAAAAGCAGTTCGGCTTCGACAAGCCGGCGCATGAGCGCTTCCTCAAGATGCTCGGCGACTACATCCGCTTCGATTTCGGCCGCAGCTATTTCCGCGACGCCCCGGTGCTTCAGCTGATCAAGGAGAAGCTGCCGGTCTCGATCTCGCTCGGGCTTTGGATGACGCTCCTGTCCTATGCGATCTCGATTCCGCTCGGCATCCGCAAGGCGGTGAAGGACGGCTCGCGCTTCGACACCTGGACGAGCGCCGTGGTCATCGTCGGCTACGCCATTCCCGGCTTCCTGTTCGCGATCCTGCTGATCGTGCTGTTTGCCGGCGGGTCGTTCTGGCAGATCTTCCCGCTGCGCGGGCTGCACTCCGACAATTTCTCGCAGCTCAGCTTCTTCGGCAAAATCGCGGATTATCTCTGGCACATCGCCCTGCCGGTCACGGCGATGGCGCTCGGGGCCTTCGCGACCTCGACGCTCCTGACCAAGAACTCCTTCCTCGACGAGATCCGCAAGCAATACGTCCTGACGGCGCGGATGAAGGGGCTGTCCGAGCGCGGCGTGCTCTACGGCCACGTCTTCCGCAACGCGATGCTGATCGTGATCGCGGGTTTTCCCGGCGCCTTCGTCGGCGCGCTCTTCGCCGGCTCGCTGCTGATCGAGACGATCTTCTCGCTCGACGGGCTGGGGCTCCTCTCCTTCGAGGCGATCGTCAACCGCGACTACCCGGTGGTCTTTGCCAACCTCTACATCTTCTCGCTGATCGGCCTCGTCGTGCATCTCCTCACCGACCTGACCTATACCTGGGTCGATCCCCGCATCGATTTCGAGACGCGGGAGACCTGAGATGAGCGACACGCTGACCGCCCCGCCAACCGCCGCCCTGCGTGGCGAGGCCCCGCTCGCCCCGGCCGAGGCTGCCCAGGGCTGGCTCAAGCTCTCGCCGATCAACCGGCGCCGGCTCGACAACTTCAAGGCCAACCGGCGCGGCTGGTGGTCGCTCTGGATCTTCCTGACGCTGTTCGTCCTGTCGCTCTTCGCCGAGTTCCTGGCCAACGACCGGCCGCTGATCGTCCGTTACAAGGGCGAGTGGCTGTTCCCGGTCGCGGTGAACTATCCGGAGGAGAAGTTCGGCGGCTTCCTCGCGACCACCGACTATCGCGACCCCGTCATCGCCAAGGAGATCGGCGCCAACGGTTTCGCGGTCTGGCCGCCGATCCGCTACAGCTACCGCACGCACAACCTCGACCTGCCGGTGCCCGCGCCGGCGCCGCCGACCTGGATGCTCAAGGACGAGCAGTGCAAGGGCATCGCGCAGCGGACCGGTGGGACGGGCTGCCGCGACCTCGAATGGAACTGGCTCGGCACCGACGACCAGGGCCGCGACGTCGTCGCCCGGCTGATCTACGGCTTCCGCATCTCGATCCTGTTCGGGCTGATCCTGTGCGGGATCTCCTCTGTGATCGGCATCGCGGCCGGCGCCATCCAGGGCTATTTCGGCGGCTGGACCGACCTGATCTTCCAGCGCGTGATCGAGATCTGGACGTCGATCCCGGCGCTCTACCTGCTGATCATCGTCGCGGCGATCATCACGCCGAGCTTCTTCGTGCTGCTCGGCATCCTGCTCTTGTTCTCCTGGGTCGCGCTGGTCGGCGTGGTCCGGGCCGAGTTCCTGAGGGCGCGCAACTTCGAATATGTCCGGGCGGCGCGGGCGCTCGGGCTCTCCGACCGCGCCATCATGGTCAAGCACCTGCTGCCCAATGCGATGGTGGCGACCCTGACCTTCCTGCCCTTCATCCTCAACGGCTCGATCACGACCCTGACCTCGCTCGACTTCCTCGGCTTCGGCTTGCCGCCGGGCTCGCCCTCGCTGGGCGAGCTTCTGGCGCAGGGCAAATCCAACCTGCAGGCCCCCTGGCTCGGCCTCTCGGGCTTCGTCGTGATCGCGCTGATGCTGTCGCTGCTGATCTTCATCGGCGAGGCGGTGCGGGATGCGTTCGACCCGCGGAAGACGTTCGCATGACCTCACTCCCCCTCCTCTCCGTCCAGGATCTCTCCGTCGCCTTCCGCCAGGGCGGGCGCGAGACGCTGGCCGTCGATCGGGTGTCCTTCGACCTCGCCCGGGGCGAGACGCTCGCCATCGTCGGCGAGTCGGGCTCGGGCAAGTCGGTCACGGCGCTGTCGATCCTCAAGCTGCTGAACTATCCGTCCGCGCATCATCCCTCCGGGAAGGTGCTGTTCGAGGGGCAGGACCTGATCGCGGCCGATGAGGACGCGATGCGCAAGGTGCGCGGCAACGACATCACCATGGTGTTCCAGGAGCCGATGACCTCGCTCAACCCGCTGCACACGATCCAGCGGCAGATCGGCGAGATCCTCGAGCTTCACAAGGGTCTGCGGGGCGAGGCCGCGCGGGCCCGCACGCTCGAACTGCTGGAACTGGTCGGCATCCGCGACGCCGCCAGCCGGCTCGACGCCTATCCGCACCAGCTCTCCGGCGGCCAGCGCCAGCGTGTGATGATCGCCATGGCGCTCGCCAACGAGCCGCATCTCCTGATCGCCGACGAGCCGACCACGGCGCTCGACGTCACCGTGCAGGCGCAGATCCTGAAGCTGCTCAAGGAACTGCAGGAGCGGCTCGGCATGGCGATGCTGTTCATCACCCATGATCTCGGCATCGTCCGGCGCATCGCCGACCGGGTCTGCGTGATGCTGAAGGGCCAGATCGTCGAGCAGGGGCCCGTGGCGGAGATCTTCGGCAGCCCGCAGCATGCCTACACCCAGCGCCTCCTGGCGGCCGAGCCCAAGGGCCGCCCTGCCCCGGTGCCTGACGATGCCGCGACGCTGGTCGAGGCGGGGCCGATCAAGGTCTGGTTCCCGATCAAGACGGGCTTCCTGCGCAAGACGACCGGCCATGTGAAGGCGGTCGACGGCATTTCGGTCAAGGTCCGCGCGGGAGAGACGCTCGGCGTGGTCGGCGAATCGGGCTCCGGCAAGACGACGCTCGGGCTAGCCATTCTCAGGTTGATCTCGTCGGAGGGACCGATCGTCTTTCTCGGCGACCGGATCGACGGACTGTCGAGTGCCCAGGTCAGGCCCAAGCGCAAGGACCTGCAGGTCGTCTTCCAGGACCCCTATGGCTCGCTGTCGCCGCGCATGTCGGTTGCGGAGATCGTCGCCGAGGGTCTGACGGTCCAGGCGAAGCAGCAGAGCTATGCGCAGCGTCGCGAGGTGGTGGCGCAGGCCCTGACCGATGTCGGCCTCGATCCCTCGGCGATGGACCGCTACCCGCACGAGTTCTCGGGCGGGCAGCGCCAGCGCATCGCGATCGCGCGCGCCATGGCGCTCGATCCCCGCTTCATCGTGCTGGACGAACCGACCTCGGCGCTCGACATGTCGGTGCAGGTGCAGATCGTCGAATTGCTGCGCGATCTGCAGGCCCGGCGCCAGCTCGGTTATCTCTTCATCAGCCACGACCTCAAGGTCGTCAGGGCGATGGCTCATCGCGTGGTGGTGATGCAGAACGGCCGGGTGGTCGAGGAAGGTCCCGCCGAGACGATCTTCTCGCAGCCCCGCGAGGCCTATACCCAGGCGCTGCTCGCCGCCGCGCTGAACCTCGAACCGGCGTCGAGCGCCGCGGTCCGGGACTGACGATGGCCCGGGCGATCCTGATCGTGCTCGATTCGGTCGGCTGCGGCGGCGCCGAGGACGCGCATCTCTACGGCGATCACGGCGCCGATACGCTCGGCCACATCGCCCTGGCCTGCGCGGAGGGGCGAGGCGACCGCGCCGGTCTGCGCAGCGGCGCGCTGGCCCTGCCGAATCTCGTGCGACTCGGGCTCGCCCATGCATGCGAGGCCTCCACGGGGACCCCGCTGGCGGGGATCGCAAAGCCGACAAGGCCCGAGGGCCGGTACGGCTACGGCGTCGAGCGCAGCCAGGGCAAGGACACGCCATCGGGACACTGGGAGATCGCTGGCTGCCCGGTCTCGTTCCCATGGGGGTACTTCACCGCTCTCGAGCAGTCGTTCCCGCCGGAGCTGGTCGACGCGATCATCCGTGCCGGCGCCCTGCCCGGCGTCCTCGGCAACCGGCACGCCTCGGGCACCGCGATCATCGACGAGCTCGCGGCTGAGCACATCGCGACCGGCAAGCCGATCTGCTACACCTCCGTCGACTCCGTGCTGCAGATCGCCGCGCACGAACAGCATTTCGGGCTCGAACGCCTCTACGACCTGTGTCGAAAGGTGCGCGTGCTGGTCGATCCGCTGCGGATCGGGCGCGTCATCGCCCGCCCCTTCGTCGGGACGCCGGAGACGGGCTTTACGCGCACGGGCAACCGCAAGGACTTCGCGATTCCGCCGCCGGAGGAGACGATCCTGGACCGCCTCGCGGCACAGGGCCGCCCGCTCGTCACCGTCGGCAAGATCGGCGACATTTTTGCCCATCGCGCCACGGGCGAGGAGATCAAGCCGTTCGGCAACGCGGCCATGTTCGAGGCCGCGCTCGCCGCCTGGGAGCGATTGCCCGATGGCGGGTTCTGCTTCGTCAATCTCGTCGATTTCGACACCGAGTTCGGGCACCGCCGCGACGTGCCGGGCTATGCGGCGGCCCTCGAAGCCTTCGACGCGATGCTGCCGCGGCTCGAAGCGGCGCTGCGCCCCGGCGATCTCGCCATCCTCACTGCCGATCACGGCAACGACCCGACCTGGCCGGGCACCGACCACACGCGCGAGCACGTGCCGATCCTCGCCTTCGGCCCCGGCATCGCGCCGGAGCCGATCGGCCGGCGCGAGAGCTTCGCCGACATCGCCGCGACGCTCGGGCACTGGCTCGGAATAGGCCCGGTCGGGCCCGGCCGCGGCTGGTAGCTCAGGCGGCCGCGACCCGCTCGCAGAAAGCGGCGACCTCGGCCCGGATCTCGCGTGCCTGCCCGGCCAGCGCCTCGGCGGAGCCCTGCACCTGCTGTGCGGCATGGTGGGCGCCCTCGGTCATCGCCTCGAAGCTGGCCACGATGTCGGCGCTGCGCCTGGCGCCCTCGAACGACATCCGGACCTGATGTGCGATTTCCGAGGTCGCCTGCCCCTGCTGCTGGACCGAGACCGAGATCGTCTCGGCGACGCGCTCGACATCGCCGATCGCCGTGACAATGTCTCGGATCGCCTTCAGGGATCGCTGTGTGGCATCCTGCATCGCGCCGATCTGGGCCGAGACGTCGTCGGTCGCCTTCGCCGTCTGGGCTGACAGCGTCTTCACCTCGCTGGCGACGACTGCAAATCCGCGCCCCATCTCGCCGGCGCGCGCCGCCTCGATCGTCGCGTTGAGCGCGAGCAGGCTGGTCTGTGCGGCGATGCTGCGGATCAGCTCCACCACGGTCCCGACCGTCTCGCTGTTGCGCGCCAGGACCTCGATCTCGCTGCTGGCCTTGCGGGCGAGTTCGGCGGCCGTCGTCGAGCCCTGGGCGGAATGCGTCACGCTGCGGCCGATCTCCGAAATGGACAGGGCCAGTTCGTCGCTCGCCGCTGAGAGATGGTCGATGCTCAGCATCGTCTCCGAGGACGCGTCCGAGACCAGAATGGTCTTCCGCCTCGCCTGATCGGAGGTGTCGGTCAGTGCCATGGCTTCGCCGTGCATGTCATCGGCGGAGCGGTCGAGCACCGCCATCTCCTGCTCCATGCGGATGTGGAAGCCGGCGACGATCTCGCGCAGCGCCTCCGAGCGCTGACGAATCTCGTCGGCCAGGCGCTTCTCGCGCTCGCCCGCGGCCCGCTCCCGCTCGGCGATCTCCCGGGCCCGGGCGAGGCTGTCCGCGTTCATCCGGAACATCCGCTCCATGATGACGGCGATGATGGCCAGAAACGTCGTCTCCACGACCACGATGACCGCATGCAGCAGGACGCGCAGCACGCTGCCACCCTGGAAGAACACGGCGGATGGCAGGAGGACCTGCAGAACGAGATGATGGGCCGCGGTGAGGGCCGCCCCCATCACGATCGGGCGCCAGTCGCAGAAGCCGGCGAGCAGGGCCAGCACCGCGAAATAGTACATGTGCATGTCGGGCTGCCACGGGTGGCCGGCAAGGCTGGCGACCATGATCGACACCTGGGCGATCAGGACGATGGCGATGCCGATCTGCGTGACGACGGTCGCGCCCCGGCGCGCATGGAGCAGCATGGCGGCGGCCGCCATGAAGAAGGCCAGCGTGACCGGCAGCAGCCCGTCATCCCCCCGCAGCCAGTAGATCAGGGCCAGCAGCGGCACGTGCATGAAACCGAGCCCCAGCAGGACCCAGGCCACGCGCTGGCGGATGGCGTCGAGGGTCCAGGTCACGACCGCGCCTCCCGCTCGCCGGCGATGTCGAAGCAGCCGGCCAGGCCGGCCAGCGTCGCCAGCAGGAGCGCGCCTTCGGGCCGTTGCGCAGGCGCCTCCCCTTCGTCACGCGGAGCGACGATGACGACGAAGTCCAGGGGCCCGGACCGAACCACGCGGTGCCCCGCCGCGAGGCTGCGATCGAAGGCCTGTTCGGCCGAGGTCCAGGGGGAAAAGACGATGGCCGTGGGTGCGGCGCGCACCGCTTCGCCGCCGCCTGCGGCGGCCAGCAGGCCGACGAGAGGGCTGGCGAGCGCGATCAGCGACAGGGCAATCCCGTCACCAGCAGGCAGCAGGCCTCGGCGCGCCGGGGGAGACACCGTAGTCGAATGCATGGATGACCCGAAGGTTAGACGACCGCCCGCAAGCCCCCCAGCAGACGCGTGACGATGGGCCGGCTCGGGTTAAGGCTTCGCTACACTGGCGAACGCCAGCCACCTCAGCGCGATCGCTCGACGCGAGCGGGTGGCGCGCCGTACCGTGGCCGCACTCTATTTAGAGTTGCAGAATCAGGACTGAGTTTATCGCCGCAACGCTGATCACGACCGGTTCGGGGCATCCCCACAACCTCTGGCGTGAGACGACAGCCCTCCCACAACCGGACCCCGATGCCTCGGCGTGACAGCCTGTCGCATCGCCGCTCAGGTCGTCAGGCGGTCCTTGATGCGACGCATCAGGCCATCCCGGACAGCGCGGTAGGCATCCAGGACCTGGTCGCGCGATCCCTGCACGGCCGTGGGGTCCACCGTCGGCCAGTATTCGACATCCGCCGCAACGGTCCGGGTGAGATCCAGCGCCTTGTGATGCGCTTCCGGGGAGAGCGAGACGATGAGGTCGAAGTTGAGGCCCTCCCACTCCTCCAGTTCCTGGATCGATTTCGGCTTGTGCTTGTGCGCATCGATGCCGATCTCGTCGAGCACCGCCAGCGCGAAGGCATCGACCTCGCCGCGCCGTGCCCCGGCCGACTGGACATAGACCGATTTGCCGAAGAAATGCTTCGCCATAGCCTCCGCCATCGGCGAGCGCACGGCGTTCTGTGCGCACATGAAGAGCACGCTCTGGACCTTGCGCGAGGATGGCGGCTCCAAGCTCACCCCTTCCAATGCAGCGCATAGATCAGGGTGAAGAGACGCCGGGCGGTGTCGAAATCGATCTCGACCTTGCCGGCGAGCCGCTCGACCAGGATTCCCGCCGCCTCGTCGTGAAGCCCCCGGCGGCCCATGTCGATCGCCTCGATCTGCGACGGCGTCGCGGTGCGGATGGCAGCGTAATAGCTCTCGCAGACCATCGCATAGTCCTTGACGATGCCGCGAAAGGGCGTGAGCGACAGGTGATGCGTGATCACCGGGGCTCCATCCGCCTCCCGGATCTCGAAGACCAGGCGGCGCTCGACCATGGCGAGATGGGCGAGATAGGGGCCGCCAGCATGCCCCGGCAGCACGAATCGGTTGCGCTCGATCAGATCGTAGATGGCGACGGCGCGCTCATGCTCCTGATCGGGCGACCCGCCTCCGAGCGAGGACGGATCGAGCGTCACGCCGACCAGGCACTGGGTCGCGGTCGTGTCGGACTGGGGCATCGTTCCTCCGGTTGCAACGGGGGCGGCCATGCCTCCCTGGGCACGGGCCCTCAGAGGTTCAGCCTGATGGTCACGGAACGGCCGTGCGCCTGCAAGCCCTCGGCCTGCGCGAGTTCCGTCGCGGCCGGCGCCAGCGCGCGCAGCGCCTCGGGCCCGCATTGCAGCAGCGATGTCCGCTTCATGAAATCGAGCACGCCCAGCCCCGAGGAAAACCGGGCCGAGCGCGCGGTCGGCAGGACGTGGTTGGGGCCGCCGACATAATCGCCGATCGCCTCCGGCGTATGGCCGCCGAGGAAGATCGCGCCGGCATTGCGGATCATCCCAGACAGGCGGTGCGGATCGGCCGTCATGATCTCGAGATGCTCGGGCGCCAGCCGATCGACAAGCGGCACCGCCGCCTCGAGATCGGCCACCAGCAGGATCGCACCGAAATCCTCCCAGCTGCGGCCGGCGATCACGGCGCGCGGCAGCGTCCGCAGCTGCGCTTCGACCGCACGCTCGACCCGCTCCGCCAGATCGGCATCGTCCGTCATCAGGATCGACTGGGCCGAGACGTCATGCTCCGCCTGGGCCAGCAGATCGGCGGCGATCCAGTCGGCATTGGCTGTCCCGTCGGCGATGACCAACACTTCGGAGGGGCCGGCGATCATGTCGATGCCGACCTGGCCGAAGACCCGGCGCTTGGCCGCGGCGACATAGGCATTGCCCGGGCCGACGATCTTGGCGACGGGCGCGATCGTTTGCGTTCCATAGGCCAGCGCCGCCACGGCCTGAGCCCCGCCGATGCGATAGATCTCGTCCACGCCGGCCAGCCGCGCCGCGGCGAGGACGAGGGGGTTGCTCTCTCCCCGCGGCGTCGGCGCCACCATGACCACGCGCGGGACGCCGGCGACCTTGGCGGGGACGGCGTTCATCAGAACCGAGGACGGGTAGCTCGCCGTGCCGCCGGGCACGTAAAGGCCCACCGCTTCGATCGCGCTCCAGCGCCAGCCGCTGCTGACGCCGGCTTCGTCGGTGAACCAGGCGTCCTGTGGCTTCTGGCGGAGATGATAGGCCTCGATGCGCGCCCTAGCGGTCTCCAGCGCCGCGATCTGTGCCGGTGTGCAGGCGGCGACGGCGGCGTCGATCTCTTCGGCCGAGACGCGCAGGGTGGCGGCCGTGACGTCGAGAGCGTCGAAGCGGCGGGTGTAGTCGATGACGGCGGCATCCCCCCGCTCGCGCACCTCGGCGATGATGTCGGCGACGATGCGGTCGACCTCTTCGGAGACTTCCCGCTTGGCCGAGAGCAGATCGCGAAACGCCGCTTCGAAGGCGGTCTTGCTGTCGTCGAGCCTGATCGGCATCGCTGTCCCCGGCTGGTGCTGTTCGGCTGGTGGTGGCTGGTGGTCGACGCGTCCGCGGCGAAGCGCCTCAGGCGTCCTCGGGATGCTCCGGCTTGCCGAGCGCTTCCCAGACCGGGCCGAGATCCTTCATCTGCGCCTCGATGCACTCGACCGTGAGCCTGATCGCCGCGCCTTCCGAGAAGTGCAGGGTGATCTCGCCCGTCGGCGCCTCGCCCGCGGTGAAGCCCATCGCCAGCAGGCTGAGCACCCGGTCGCTCATCGCCTTGTCGATCCCCGTGCTGCGCACCGACATCACACGGTCGAAATGCAGGGCCGCCAGCCGCCGCCGGTGCTGACCCCGCGCCGCACCTTCCCAGTCGAACCGCCTCGCGGCGAGGGCGAAGCGCCTATCCGCAGGCAGCCAAACGATATCCGCCACCTTCAGGACGGCATCCTGGAGGTGGGCCGAGAGGATCGCGAGATCATCGGCATCGAGCGCGATCAGCTTCAACGGGTCTGCGGCGTCATCCGACATGGCGGTGTTCTTGGCCGTGGCATCCCCTGACGTCAACCGCTGAGACGCTCGACCAGGGCGCCACAGCGCGTCAGCTTGGCCTCGAGGGCCTCGAAGCCGCGGTCGAGATGGTAGACCCGGTTGATCGTGGTCTCGCCCTCGGCCGCCAGACCGGCGATCACGAGCGACACCGAGGCGCGCAGGTCGGTCGCCATCACGGGCGCGCCGGTGAGCTTGGCGACGCCCTCGACATGGGCGCAATCGCCTTCGAGCCGGATCTTCGCGCCGAGGCGGGCGAGTTCCTGCACGTGCATGAAGCGGTTCTCGAAGATCGTCTCCCGGATCCGGGAGGTTCCCCTGGCCTTGGTCATCAGCGCCATGAACTGGGCCTGCAGATCGGTCGGGAAGCCAGGGAAGGGGTCGGTCTCGACATCGACCGCCTCGAGCGGCTGGCCGTTGCGGCGCACCCGGATGCCCTCGTTGGTCGAGGACACCTCGACGCCGGCCTTGACCAGCACGTCGAGCGCCGACTGCAGCAGGTCCGCCCGCGCCCCTTCGAGCAAGACGTCGCCGCCGGTCATGGCGACGGCCATGGCATAGGTCCCGGTCTCGATCCGGTCGGGCAGGACGGCGTGATGCGCGCCGCCCAGGCGCGCGACGCCGGTCACGACGATGCGGCTCGTCCCGGCGCCCTCGATCTTCGCGCCCATCTTGGTGAGGCAGGCGGCGAGATCGGTGACCTCGGGCTCGCGGGCCGCGTTCTCGATGACCGTGGTGCCCTGAGCCAGGACGGCGGCCATCAGGGCCGTATGCGTGCCGCCGACGGTGACCTTCGGGAAGACGATCTCGGCTCCCTTCAGCCCGCGGGGGGCGCGGGCGATGGCATAGCCGTTCTCGATCTCGATCTCGGCGCCGAGCCTCTCGAGCGCCATCAGAAGCAGATCGACCGGGCGCGTGCCGATGGCACAGCCGCCCGGCAGCGAGACCTTGGCCTCCCCCATGCGGGCGAGGATCGGCGCGATCACCCAGAAGCTGGCGCGCATCGTGGAGACGAGTTCGTAAGGCGCGCAGGTGTCGACGATCTGGCGCGCTGTCAGCGCGATCGTCTGGCCCGTCTCGGCGGACTGGCCGATACGCTTGCCGGCGATCGAGCGGTCGACGCCGTGATTCGAGAGGATGCGCGACAGCGCGCTGACATCCGACAGGCGCGGCACGTTGGCCAGGGTCAGCGTCTCGTCGGTGAGCAGGCTCGCGATCATCAGCGGCAAGGCGGCGTTCTTGGCGCCGGAGATCGGAATGGCGCCGTCGAGGCGCTGGCCGCCGGTGATGCGGATCTTGTCCATCATGAAGTCCTGCTGAGCCGCCCGGCGATCACCGGTGGCGAGGAATGTCTGTGTTCAGGACCGGTTGGAGTCGGCCTGGGCTCGTGGCGCCTCGTCCTGCGCGGGCGCCTCCTCCGCGCGACGAGCCCGGGCCTGAGCCTTGCGGCGCTTCAGGTTCTCCCGGAGGGCGGCGGCGAGGCGCGCCCTCTTCTCCTCATCTGCGGCTGTCTGGCGGTTCACGGCAACAACTCGGTACCGGGGTTGAACGCTCATATCGCGGCGAATTCGCGGCGCATCGTTAGCCGCCCGCGCCGCTTTGGACAAGCAGGACGGCGGCGCGGCATGCCGATTGCTCGGCCTCGCTCACGGCGGCGTCGCGTGCCCCGTCCCGGGACGCCTGGAAGATCAGAACCTGACGTTAGGTAATAAAGATTAACGTAATTAACCATTCGACCGAGATTTCATTTACAGTTTGTTAACTTCACGTACGTTGTCGGCATCGCACCAGACGCTCGGCGATACGGGATGAGCAGCATGTTTCAGCCAGTTGCTTCGGTCATGGACTTCCCTCCCGCAGCCCAGCTCGACAGCTGCGAGGTCATCGACGCGATCCGCCGCCGGGCCGGCTTCCTGCCGGAGACGCAACTGGCCTACGAGCCCGCGATCCAGACGCTGTGGGTCACGATCCGGCCGGAGCTGAAGCCGGTCTTCACGCTGCAGCTGCTCGACAGCCTGGTGAAGATCCAGTCGGCGATCGTCGCGCTCTGGGGCGCGCCGGACCAGTATCACCGGGCGCCGGTCCGGTTCCTGGCCTTCCGCGGCCGGGGCCCGTTCTTCACGCTCGGCGGTGATCTCGATTTCTATCTGGACTGCCTGGCCAAGAACGACCGCGCGGCGCTGGCCGAGTATGCCAGGCTTTCGGCGGCCGGCGCGGTGCTGAATGCGAGCGGCCTCAACGGCCTGGTCGTCACGCTCTCGACGATCCACGCCAAGGCGATCGGCGGTGGCATCGACGCGCCGCGTTCCTGCAACGTGATGATTGCCGAAGAGCAGGCCTCGTTCGTCTACCCCGAGATCAAGTTCAACCACTTCCCGATCACCGCCGTCGCCATCCTGTCGCGGCGGATGGGCGCGCGAGCGGCGGAACGGATGCTGATGTCGGGCGAGGAGATGAGCGCGCAGGCCTTCTTCGAGGCCGGCGGGCTGGAAGCGGTGGTGCCGACCGGCACGGGCGAGGCCTGGATCCGGAAATACGCCCAGGATTTGCTGCCCATGCACGCGGCCAAGACGGCGCTGTTTTCGGCCTTCAACCGGCGTGCGGGGGACCTGCAGCAGGAGCTCGACGAGCTCGGCCGGATCTGGACCGACTGCATGCTGCGCCTGACACCGAGCGCGATCTCGAAGCTGCAGCGGATCGCCCAGACGCAAGACCGGATGCTGGCTCGGATGTATCAGCGACCGGCGGCCGGAGGCCTTCAGCTCGGGCTTTGAGCCGGGCTGCCGTCATGGCGACGGGCTCGCGCAGCAACACCAAACATTTACCTCTCGGCCTTTAAAAGCTTTTAATCGGGGAGTTATTGTAGGCGCTGCAGCAGCGCTTGCGGCGGCCACCTAGGCGGGATGAGATGGCGCTCGGGCTGAGGGATTGGTGGAATGCCAGGCAGCGGCGCCCGGGCGAGGGCTTCGATCAGCCCAGCTACGCCCTGCTGGTCAGCTCCCTGTTCTCGTCGCCGGCCTCGATCATTCCCGGCGGCGTCGCGGGAATCCTGACCCCGTTCCTGTGCTGGATTTCCACCGGCCTGCCCCTGTTCGAAACGCTCACGATCGTGGTCGCGCTGATCGTGCTGCTGCGTCTGGCCAACTTCGTCGCCTATCGCAAAAGCGACCATTCCCGGGACGGCTATGAGGAAACCCGTCGCTGGGACCGCGATTATTTTCTCGGAGCCACCGCCTTCAGCGCCGTGCTCGGCTACAGCTGCTACGCCGCGCTGACGCATACGGACGACCCCGCGGCCCACATCACCTCGGTCGCCTCGACCATCGCCATCGCCTCGGGCTACGTCTCGCGCAATGCCGGCCGGCCGAAATTCGTCGCCGTCCAGTTGCTGACCTTCTGCGTGCCGATGGCCTTCGGCCTGATCCAGGCCCACAACCCCTATTATCAGTACATCGGCTATTTCGCCTTCCTGTACGTGGCGGCCAACATCGCCATCACCAATTCGCTCCACCGCAACCTGCTTGCGCTGAGCGATGCGACCAAGCAGTCCAAGGCCCTGGCCTCGGCGCTGCATTCGCAGAACCTGACGCTCGACGCCGCCCTCAACACCATGATTCACGGGCTGGCGATGTTCGACCGCGATCTCAAGCTCGCCGTCAGCAACGCGCCGCATCTCGCGCTCTACGGCCTGCCGGAAACCCTCGCCCTGCCGGGCACGCCGATCTCCGCCATCGCGCGCTTCCTGGTCGAGCGGCAGGTGGTCGCCGCCGGCCAACTGCGCGATCTGCGCGAGGCGCTGGCGGAAATCCAGGCGACGCAGCAGACGACGAGCCGGGAAATCCAGACGCGCAACGGCCGGGTTCTGGTCGTGACCTTCGCGCCGGCCGCCGAAGGTGGCGTGCTGATGTCGACGGAGGATGCCACCGAGCGAAAGGCGACCGAGGCGCGGATCGAGCAGATGGCCCGCTTCGACGAGTTGACGGGCCTCGCCAACCGCTTCGAGTACAACCGCACCATCACCGATGCCTTCGGGCGGCTGGAGCGGACCGGCGAGCCCTTCGCCCTGCTCTATGTCGATCTCGACGGCTTCAAGCAGGTCAATGACAGCCTCGGTCACGACATCGGCGACCGCGTGCTGATGGAAACGGCCGAGCGGCTGCGCGGCGCCGTCCGCAGCAGCGACCAGCTGGCGCGTTTCGGAGGCGACGAGTTCCTGCTGATCCTGCCGGCCGCGAACCACAGCATCGTCACCGCGATCGCCCAGCGCATGATCGATTCGATGACGGGCGCGTTCACCCTCGACAACAAGACGGTCTACGTCACGGCGAGCATCGGCATCGCGATGGCGCCAGCCGATGGCGCCAATCCGGCGGATCTGCTGCGCCACGCCGACACCGCGCTCTACAAGGCCAAGGCCGCCGGCCGCAACACGCTGATGTTCTTCAATCCGGCGATGGCCGAGGAGATGCTGGAGCGCCACGAACTCGAGGTCGACTTGCGCAAGGCCTGTGAGGAGGGCTCGCTGGAGCTGTTCTACCAGCCGATCATCGACCTGCGCACGGGCGAGGTGGTCTCACGCGAGGCGCTGATGCGCTGGCGCCATCCGACGCGCGGCATGGTTCCCGCCGGCCAGTTCATCCCGATCGCCGAACAGTCCGGCCTGATCGCCACGATCGGCGACTGGGCGATCCGGCAGGCCTGCAAGGACGCCGCCTCCTGGGAGAAGCATGTCGGCGTCTCCGTCAACATCTCGCCCCTGCAGTTCCGCGAGCCGCGCCGCATCATCGAAGCGGTGAAGCTGGCCCTGATCACATCCAGCCTGCCATCGCACAGGCTGACGCTGGAAGTGACCGAATCACTCCTGATCGAGGACAACAAGACGACGCTCAGCGTCATCGACGAGTTGCGCACGCTCGGCGTGACCTTCGCGCTCGACGATTTCGGCACCGGCTATTCCTCGCTCGCCTATCTCTCGACCTATCCCTTCGCCCAGGTGAAGATCGATCAGAGCTTCACGCGGACAGTCCACTCCAGCGAGGCGTCCAAGGCGATCATCGAGGCCGTGTGCCAGCTGGCACGCCGGCTCTCGATGAATGTCGTGGTCGAGGGCATCGAGACCGAGCAGCAGCGCATCGCCGTCCAGCTTCTCGGGGCCCAGCGGGCGCAAGGGTATCTCTTCGGCAAGCCCGCGCCGCTGGCCGCCCTGATGGAAAAGGGCCGTCACGTGGCCTGAACGGTCAGGGCGTGACGAATGGGCACGGTTCCCCGACCCTTCGCCACAGCGCAGAAAGCGGCCCGCGCGACAGAGCCGCCTTGATTCTGCTCCAGCGACGACGCATCAGCGACAATGGCCTTTCATCTGCCAGCCAGGGAGACGGCATGATCGCATCCGACGCCCCCTTCGCATCGCTGCCCGAGCGCGCGCCGCGCATGATTTGGCTGCGCATGGGAGCGTCTGCTTGAGCGACCCTGCGACGCCCCCCCCTCGGTCCGCGCCCCTGACGCCGGACCTCTGCGTGATCGGCGCCGGGACCGGCGGCCTCGCCTTCGCGACCGCTGCCGCGGCCTTCGGTGTCGCCATCGTCGTCGTCGAGCGAGGCCGGATGGGCGGCGATGTCGGCGACACCGTCATCGAGGCGCTGGCGGCCGCCGGAGCGCGGGCCCAGGCCGTCCGCGAGGCGAGGCGGTTCGGCATCGTCGCGGCGGAGCCCGAGATCGACGACGCGCAACTGCATGACCACATCCAGCGCGTGCTGACGGCACAGGCCCCCAACGTCTCGGCCGAGCGCCTGACCGCGCTGGGCGCGACCGTGCTCCGGGGGGACGCGCGCTTCGTCAGCCGCAGCACGGTGATGGTGGCCGACCAGGCCATCAAGGCGAGGCGCTTCGTCATCGCCACCGGCGCCCGTACGGCCGTGCCGGCCCTTCCCGGCCTCGATGGCATCCCGCATCTCTCGGTTTCAGATCTGGCCTCCCTGACGCGCCGGCCGGAGCGGCTGATCGTGCTCGGCGGCCAGGCCAGCGGCGTCGCGATCGCGCAGGCGATGCGGCGCCTCGGCAGCCAGGTGGCGCTGGTCGACGAGGGCGATCTGCTGCGGCGCGAGGATCCGGAGGCGGTCGCCATCCTGCGCCGGACCCTCCTGCGCGAAGGGGTGGCGCTGCACGAGCGCGCCACGATCAAGCGCGCAGAGCGCGCGAAGGGCGGCGTGCGACTCGTGATCGGCGATGGCGCCAGCGGCTCCGAACGCACGATCGAGGGCACGCATCTTCTGCTTGCCGGTCCCGCCCAGCCCGCCATCGACGGGCTCGACCTCGAGCTCGCCGGCATTCGCCGCGGGCCGGACGGGATCCAGGTCGATCGCGGCCTGCGCTGCACGAACCGCCGCGTCTATGCGATCGGCGACTGTGCCGGCGGCGCTCCCGGCTCGGTCGGGGGCGGTCATGTCGCCGAGGAGCAGGCCCGGCTCGTGCTGCGCAACGCCCTGTTCCGGCAGCCGGGCGCCTTCACGCCCCTGGCGGCGCCCCAGGCGACGCGCACCTTTCCGGCGATCGCCCGTGTCGGCCTGTCGGAAGCGGACGCCCTCGCGAATGGCCCCGTCCGCATCCTGCGCTGGCCCTATGCCGAGAGCGCGCGGGCCCAGGCGGAGCGGACGACGGATGGCTTCGTGAAGCTCGTTACCGACGCGAAGGGCAAGCTTTTGGGTGCGAGCATCGTCGGCGCCCAGGCGGACGAGCTGATCGCGACCATCGGTCTGGCGCTGAAGCGCGAGATGAGCGCCGCCGAACTGGCGGAGCTGCTGGCGCCCTGGCCGTCGCTGTCGGAGGTCTCGAAGCGCGCGGCGGCCTCCTTCCTGGTCCCCCTCGCCACCAAGCCGCTCCTGCGCCGGATCATCGGCATCCTGCGCCGTTTCGGGTAGGTTCGGGATCGATGCAGCCTCAGTTGCCCGACAGGGAACAGATCTCGATCAGCCTGCCGCGCGGGCTGACGCGGCTCGGCCTGTCCGCCAAGCTGCTCGTCCTGACGGTGCTGTTCGTCATGCTGGCGGAGGTGCTGATCTACCTGCCCTCCGTCGCCAATTTCCGGCGCAACTGGCTCAACGACCGGCTCGCGGCGGCGCAGATCGCCGTGCTGGTGCTGGAGGGGGCGCCGCAGGACGGCCTGCCGGAGGGCAGCGAGAACCGCCTGCTGATGGGCGTCGGCGCCCGCGCGATCGCGGCGCGCGTCGGCGGTGCGAGGCGGCTGCTCAGCCTCGATTCGATGCCGCCCGCGGCGGTCTCCCGCACGGTCGACCTGCGCAGCATGGGCTGGGCCGAGGCGATCGGCGACGCGCTGGAAACGCTGGTGATGCCGCCGGCGCAGATGCCGATCCGCGTCATCGGCGAGGCGGTCGGCGGGGCCGATTTCGTCGAGATCGTTATCGACGAAGCACCACTGCGGCACGCGCTGCTGAAATTCTCGGGCAATCTGCTGGTGATCTCGCTGATCATCTCGGGGCTGACGGCGGTCGCCGTCTATCTCGCGCTCAACTGGATGATCGTCGGCCCGATCCGCCAGCTCGCCGCCAACGTCATGGAATTCGAGATCGACCCGGAGAATCCGCACCGGATCATCGAGCCGACGCAACGGGCCGACGAGATCGGCGAGGCGCAGCGCGCACTGGCGCGGATGCAGATGACGCTGGCGGGCGAGTTGCGGACCAAGAAACATCTGGCCGAGCTCGGGCTCGCGGTCAGCAAGATCAACCACGACCTGCGCAACATGCTGGCTGCCGCCCAACTCATGTCGGACCGGCTGACCGAGACCCGCGACGCCAAGATCAAGAGCTTCGCGCCGCGGCTGATCGCGACACTCGGGCGCGCGATCGACTTCTGCCAGGCGACGCTGGCCTATGGCCGGGCGGCCGAGGCCACTCCCGTGCTGAAGGACGTGGCCCTGCGCCAGCTCGTGGCCGAGCAGGCCGAGATGCTGGGCCTCGCCGAGGCGGCGCTGGTCAGCTTCGCCAACGAGGTCCCGAGCGATCTGGTCGCCCCCTGCGATCCCGACCAGATGGCGCGCGTCCTGCTCAACCTGATGCGCAATTCGGTTCAGGCGCTGACACAGGCCGGCGCGGAAGCCGGGCTGAGGCCGATGCTGGCCGTGCGGGCCGAGCGCGACAACGGCTCGGTCGTCCTGCGCGTCGCCGATAACGGCCCGGGCGTGCCCGAGCGGGCACGGGCCAACCTTTTCCAGGCCTTCCGTGGCTCGGTGACGCCGGGGGGAACGGGGCTCGGGCTCGCCATCGCGGCCGAGCTGGTGCGGCTGCATGGCGGCATGATCGCGCTGGAGCCGTCCGAGACAGGCGCCGTGTTCAAGGTGACGCTGCCGGCGCCCCGGTCGGCCAGCGCCTGAGAGACCCAGCCCGAACTACTGGCTCGCCCAGATCACCCGCGCCATGAAGGCGATCTCCGCAAGGGGCAGCACGCGGTCGCCATGCTCGGGGTTGAGCGAGGCGAGCTCGACGGTCTTCGCGGTCTGGCGCTTGAGCTGCTTGGCGAGGACCTCACCCTCGACGGTCTTGACGACGACGCGGTCGCCGCGCCGCACGGTCGCCGTCGGCGAGACGATGATGGTGTCGCCGTCGCGGTAGAGCGGCAGCATCGAATCGCCGGAGATCTCCAGCGCATAGGCCTTCTCGTCGGCGACGCCCGGGAAGGCGACCTCCTCCCAGCCCGTGCCCACCGGAAAGCCGCCATCGTCGAAGAAACCGCCGGAGCCCGCCTGGGCGAAGCCGATCAGCGGGATCGTGCGCGAGGGCGCCGCGCCGCGCCGCATCACCACGCTCATGAACTCCTCGAGCGAGGCGCCCGTGGCGGCCAGGATCTTGGCGATCGATTCGGTCGAGGGCCAGCGCTCGCGCCCGTCGGGCCCGATGCGCTTGGAGCGGTTGAAGGTCGTGGCGTCGAGGCCGGCCTTGCGGGCCAGGCCCGAGGCGGTGAAGCCATAGCGCTGGGCGAGCGCGTCGATCGCGGTCCAGATCTGATCGTGGGAGAGCACCGCGTGCGCCTCGCAGGGATGTTGCCGTCAGCCGGGGATAACGATAGGAAATATCCCCTAATCCATGAGACTTCAATCTGATTTTGACCCGGGCAGCGATAAAAATTGGCGAAGCCTCCTGACAGCCGCTAAGCCGTCCCGCAGCCACCATCCGCCGAGGTCGCCCGTGCCGCTCATCTACAAGATCTGCCCCGACAGCCTGTGGCGCGCGGCCGAAGCCGAAGGGCGCTTCGACGGCGCCGCCATCGATCTCAGCGACGGCTACATCCACTTCTCGACCGGCGCCCAGCTCCGCGAGACCGTGGCGAAGCATTTCGCCGGTCAGCAGGATCTGCTCCTGATCGCGGTCGAGGATGACAAGCTCGGCGCGGCGCTGCGCTACGAGCCCTCGCGGGGCGGCGACTTGTTCCCGCATCTCTACGCGCCGCTCGGGACGCGGGACGTGCGCTGGGTGGCGCCGCTCGCCCTGAGGCCGAATGGCGCCCACCTCATTCCGGAGGACGTCGCGTGATCGGCTCCCTGTTCAACCTCGCCCGGCCGCTGATCCACAAGATGGATGCCGAGACCGCCCACCGGCTGACGGTCGCGGCGCTGGCGGCCGCGCCCTCGCTTCGGCCGGCCCCGGATGATCCGGTGCTCGCCACCGAAGCCTTCGGGCTGTCCTTCTCCAATCCGGTCGGTCTCGCGGCGGGCTTCGACAAGCATGCCGAGGCGGTGGACGGGGCACTCGGCCTGGGCTTCGGCTTCGTCGAGGTCGGCGGCGTCACGCCCCTGCCCCAGCCCGGCAACCCCAGGCCGCGCGTGTTTCGACTGGTCGAGGACGCCGCCGTGATCAACCGCTACGGTCTCAACAGCGACGGTATGGAGGCCGTGGCGCAGCGGCTGGCGGCCCGGCGTGCGCGCGGCGGCATCGTCGGCGTCAATCTCGGCGCCAACAAGGAATCAGCCGACCGCGCGGCGGATTATGCGGTGCTGACGCGCAGGCTCGCGCCGCTCACCGATTTCGTCACCGTCAACGTCTCCTCGCCCAATACGCCGGGCCTGCGCGACCTGCAGGCGGAAGCGGCGCTCGACGACCTGATCGCCCGGGCGATCGAGGCGCGCGACGAGGCGGCGGCGGGCGGGCGACCGACGCCGATGCTCTTGAAGATCGCGCCCGACCTCACCCTGCCGGAACTCGACGGCATGATCGCGGTGGCCCGGCGCCGCCATATCGACGGGCTGATCGTCTCCAACACCACCATCGCGCGCCCAGCCAGCCTGCGCAGCCCGGCGAAGACGGAGACCGGCGGCCTCTCCGGCAAGCCGCTCTTCGAGGCCTCGACGCGCCTGCTCGCCGAGGCCTTCCTGCGGGTCGAACGCCAGTTCCCGCTCATCGGCGTCGGCGGCATCGACTCGGCGGAAACCGCCTTCGCCAAGATCCGCGCCGGGGCCGATCTCGTGCAGTTCTATTCCGCGATGGTCTTCCAGGGGCCGGGGCTGGTGAAGACGGTCAAGGCCGGCCTCGCGGCTGAGGCACGTCGGGCCGGGCTGCCGAAGCTCGCCGCCCTGGTCGGGCGCGATGCCGCCGCCATCGCGGCCGGAAAGGGACTCTAGCTGCTCCGAGGCGGCGATCCCGGCTGCGGCCTCTTGCCGCCGCCGCCGACCTGGCCTATCGGGCCTGACGCACCCTGTGCCGCGAGATGCCTGCCGCCGTCATCGCCGCCTCGGAGCGGCTGGATAGCGAAGGGCCTGGCCTTGCCGAAACTCGACTGGAAGACGCTCGCGGCGAGCGCGTTCGCGCCCGCCCTGCTGATCACGCTCATTCTCGGGGCCATGCTCTGGCACCAGCACGACAGCGTCGAGCGGGTGGCGGACCGCGACCGTGCGGCACAGATGCGTCTCGTCGGGTCGCTGCTCGACACCAATTTCGACCAGGCCGCGAAGTTCTCACTGGCGCTGGCGGAAACCTTCGCGCGCAATCCGCAGATCCGCGAGGCGCTGGCGGCCGGCGACCGGGCCCGCCTGCAAGCCCTCTCGAAGGACGCCTACCAATATCTCAGCCGCCAGGCGAGCGTGCAGATCTTCGGCTATCACTCGCCGGATCTGCGCTACCTGCTGCGCATGCACCGGCCGGAGCAGCATGGCGACGACATCTCCGGCTTCCGCGCCATGGTCGTCGCCGCCAATCGGTTGCGACGGGCGCAGACCGGGGTCGAGATCGGGATCGCGGGCATCGGCATCCGCGGCGTCGCGCCCGTCGAGCAGGACGGCACCCTCACCGGCAGCGTCGAGGCCGGGCTCGACATCCGGCCGCTGCTCGATCTGGTGAAGACCGCGACCAATACGGACATCGCGGTGGTGGCGGCCTCGTCGCTGAGCGGCGTCGCGCTGGACCCGAAGCTGCCCTCGGTCGGCGATCTCACCCTGATGGCGGCGACCGACGAGATGCTCTTCGGCCGTTTCCTGCGGGCCTTTCCGACCCGGCCCGTGCGCGATGTCGAGATCGGCACGCGGCGCATCGACGGCCAGTCCTACGGTGTCATGGCCCAGCCGCTGGTGGACTTCTCCGGCCGGCTGATCGGCATGGCGATCATGCTCAAGCAGGAGCCCGGCTCGGACTGGCGGCGGCTGATGACGGAACTCTGGGTCATCGCGCTCTGCGGCGGCATCCTGGCCTTCGTCGGCTTCCTCGTCCTGGCCCGCCGGCGGCGCGAGGCGTGATGCGACGGCTCGTCCTGATCGCCCTGCTGCTGCTCGCCTCAGCGGGGATGGCCCCCGCCGAAGACGCCGCGCCCGGCGCCCGCACGACGCTGCCGCAGGGAGTGGAGTTGCCGGTGCGGGTGCGGGTCGCGCTGCGCGTGCTCAACGTGCTCGAGATCAAGGAGGTCGCCGGCCAGGGGCGCCTCCAGGTCGAACTGACGCAGCGCTGGCAGGACCCTCGCCTGGCCTTCGACGCGATCGCGCGTGGCCTCGCCCGCGACGACCGGGTCGGGGACGAGGCGGACGAGTATCTGAAGACGATCTGGACGCCCGGGCTGACGCTCGACAACCAGATCGGCGACAAGGATTCGCGCAGCGTCGCGCTGTCGGTCCACGCCCATGGCGAGGTCATGCTGATCGAGCGGTTCGAGAGCGACTTCCGCTTCCGCATGAACATGGACGCCTTTCCCTTCGACCAGCAGCGGCTGACGCTGTCGCTGTCCCTGCCGCGCTATCCGCAGCAGGAGGCGGTGATCGTCACCACCGAGGCCGACCGGCAGTTCTCGGGCGTCGACGCCACGCCGTCGGTCGTCGACTGGCGCCCGCTCGGCCTGCGCTTTTCCAACGACCTGGCGATGGGCTGGAACGCGCGTTCCTATTCGCGCCTGAACGCCACCGTCACCATGGCGCGCGACGCCCAGCGCTACATCCTGCGCGTCTTCGTGCCGATCATGGCGGTGCTGGCGGTGTCGCTCTTCGTGCTGTGGTCGCCCGGGCTCAAGGAGCAGGACAAGGGTGGGCTGATCTTCTCGTCGCTGCTCGCGCTGGCGGCGATCAGCTTCACCTTCGAATCGAGCTTTCCGGGCTCGATCTCGCTGAACACCCCGATCGCCGAGATGATCTCGCTCGGCTACCTCTATCTCGTCGCCGTGCTGATGTTCGAGATCGTGCTGGCGGTGGCCATCGCCCGCCCGCAGGGCCGCTGGAGCGGCGAGGCGGCGGCCTTGCGCCTGCATCTGCGCTGGGCCCTGCCGGCCATCATGCTGATCGTGTGCCTCGGGGCCGCGCTACGGGCGCTGCCGGGCTGACCTCAGCGGCGCGCGGCGAACAGGCGCGACAGCAGCCAGAGCGGCACGACGAGGAGCGCGCCGCCGATGATCCACTGGCCGACCTCGCTCAGGGCGCCGAAGCCGAGATCGCCGAGAGCGCGCACGAAGCGCGCCGCGGCCTCGAACAGGGCGCGTGGCGAGAGGCCGAGAAAGGCCATGGCGGCCCCGACCAGCAGCGAGATGAAGAGCAGCCGCACGAGCACGCCGAGCGGCGAGCCGCCGAGAAAGCGTTCGATCCTGCCATTGGCCATGGTCAAGCAAGTCCCCGATCCGCGCCCATCACGCGCCCGGATGGTTGAACCCCGGCTGAACGGGCTGTCAACCCGCTCGCGGATCAGGAGGTCGCGGAGGCCCCGGCCGTGGCCCAGGCGGTTCCGGCGATCTTGGCGGCGGCGATGACGGCCTGGGTGCGGCTGTCGACGTCGAGCTTGGTCAGGATCGCCGAGACATGGGCTTTCACCGTCGCTTCGGAGACGCCGAGCTCATAGGCGATCTGCTTGTTCAGCAGCCCTTCGGACAGCATCATCAGCACGCGCACCTGCTGCGGCGTCAGCGTCGAGAGGTTGCGCACCATCGTCGCGGTCTCGGCATCGACGGGCGCCGTCAGATCGACCCCCGGCGGCGTCCAGACGCCGCCGTCGAGCACGGCCCGGATCGCTTCGCCCATCTGCTCGACATCGGCCGTCTTGGGCAGGAATCCGAGCGCGCCGAACTCGATGCAGCGGCGGATCACGGCCGGGTCGTCATTGGCGGAGACCACGATGACCGGGATCTCGGGATGGTCGGCCCGCAGGAAGAGCAGGCCGGAAAAGCCCTGCACGCCCGGCATGGTGAGATCGAGCAGGACAAGATCGGCGTCGCCGCCGCTGTCCAGCGCTTCGGTCAGCGCCTCCAGCGAGCCAACCTCGCTGACATCAGCGCCTTCGAGGGCGGTCGAGACCGCCTGCCGGAGCGCGCCACGAAAGAGCGGATGATCATCCGCGATGACGATCCGTGTCGACGGCTGTCGTTTCATGGGATCCCATCCTCATGCCCGGTCCGCATTGTGCCTCAATCGGACACCGGTTCAAGCCATCGGCGCGAGCGGCCGCCGACCCGGCAGGCTGTGAACCATCGCGTGCCGGTGCGCAATCAGCCATTCGGCGGCAGCAGCGCCTCCAGCGCCTCGATCCGGTCGGCCTCGAGCGGGGGCTTGTCCCAGCGAATCCGGCTGATGCGGGGAAAGCGCATGGCGACGCCGGACTTGTGCCGCGTCGAGCGCTGCAGCCCCTCGAAGGCGACCTCGAAGACGAGCCCGCTGTCGCGCGTATGCGTGACCTCGCGCACGGGACCGAAGCGGTTGAGCGTGTGCTTGCGGACATAACGGTCGAGTTCGACGAGTTCCTCGTCGGTGAAGCCGAAATAGGCCTTGCCGACCGGCACCAGCTCGTCCGCCCCGCCTTCACCGGCGCGCCAGACCCCGAAGGTGAAATCCGAATAGAAGGACGAGCGCTTGCCGTGGCCGCGCTGGGCATACATCAGCACGCAGTCGACGAGCCTGGCCTCGCGTTTCCACTTCCACCAATGGCCCTTGGGGCGGCCCGGCAGATAAGGCGAATCGAGGCGCTTGATCATGCAGCCCTCGACGGCTTCCGCATCGGCGCCGGCGCCCGCAGCCGCAGGGTCGGCGCGCGCGGCGGCCAGCGACTCCCAGTCGCTGAAGGCGATCGGCGGGGAGAGGTCGACGACCGGGCTGGCGAGGCGGGCCACGAAAGCCTCCAGCCGCGTCCGGCGCGCCGAGAGCGGCAGCTCGCGCAGATCGTCCTCACCATCGACGAGCAGGTCATAGGCGCGGATATGCGCGGGGTGCTCGAGCAGCATCTTGGACGTCACGCTCTTGCGGTTGAGCCGCTGCTGCAGGCTGTTGAAACTCTGGACTGCCGCCTCGCGCCGCACCAGCAGTTCGCCGTCGAGCGTGCCATCCAGCGTCAGCGCCTCGACCACGTCCGGGAAGGCGGCCGCGATGTCCTCGCCGGTCCGCGAGAACAAACGCGTGACGCGCTCGCCATCGGGCCGCGTACCGGTGACGGCCTGGACGCGGATGCCGTCCCATTTCCACTCGGCCTGGAATTCGGCCGGGTTCATCTTCTCGAAATCGCCGTCCTCGATCGGGTGCGACAGCATCACCGGCCGGAAGGGGGCAGGATCGGTCGCCTCGGGCCGCGGGCCCCTGCCCTCCAGCCAGGCGAAGAGCGTGGCATAGGGCGGCTCCAGCCCGTGCCAGACCTGCTCGACCTCGTCGGCCGGGATGCCGCCGAGGCTGGCGGCCGCCGTCTTCGCGAGGCGCGCGGAGACGCCGATGCGCAGCGAGCCGGTGATCAGCTTCAGCAGCGCCCAGCGGCCGGTCTCGTCGAGCGCGTCGAGCCAGGAGGCGACGAGGCGCGGCAACTCGGTCTTGCCGACGCTACGCAGGCCCTCGACGACGTCCGGCAAATGGGGCACGTCGTTCGCCCCCCGACGCGCCGGCCACATCAGCGCCACCGTCTCCGAGAGATCGCCGACATAGTCGTAGGAGAGTGCAAACAGCACCGGGTCCGTCCGCTCGGCGATCAGCGCCCGGACGAGCCCGGCCTTGGCGTTGGGAAAGACGAGCCCGCCCGTCATCGCCGCCAGGGCGAGACCGCGGTCGGGATCGGGCGTGCTGCGCAGGTAATCCGCGATCAGCGCGAGCTTGGCATTGCGGCGCGGCTCATAGGCCAGCCGGTCGAGGAGCCAGGCGAAACGGTTCACGAGGCCCGCCGCCGGCGCTGTGAGGCCTGTTCGAGAACGCGACGGTCGGTGCGGCGCATCATTCAGTTTCCATTCATGAACGGGGCGGCACGCTGCTCTCCGCTGAGGGGGAACTG
The DNA here is from genome assembly GCF_001713455.1 of Bosea sp. RAC05. NCBI lineage: Bacteria > Pseudomonadati > Pseudomonadota > Alphaproteobacteria > Hyphomicrobiales > Alloboseaceae > Allobosea > Allobosea sp. RAC05. Next base: position 1,402,893 of record NZ_CP016464.1, on the reverse strand, counting down.
CTGCCGATGCGTATCGCCATCCGGGTCACGGGCCTCGCCATCGCCATGGCGACGGCGCTTGCGGGCGCCGCCCAGGCCGGCTCCTTCATCTGCCGCGAAACGCCGATCGTCGCGCCGAACCACAAGCTGACGGCGCTTGCGCCGCGCGTCGCCGTCGGCGGCAAGCTCGAGATTCTCGCGATCGGCTCGTCCTCGACCGAGGGCGTCGGCGCCACCAGCCGCGACAGGAGCTATCCCGCGCGGCTGCAGACCCTGCTGTCGACGGCTTGGCCGCGCATGCAGGTGACGGTCGCCAATGCCGGAATCGGCGGCGAGATCGCCCCCGAGACGCTGGCGCGGCTGAAGAAGGCCCTCACCGAGCGCCGCTACGACCTCGTGATCTGGCAGGTCGGCACCAATGACGCGGTGCGCGGCGGCGACATGGCGGCGTTCCGGGCGATGATCGCCGACGGCATCGCCGTGGTGAAGCAGGCCGGCGTCAGCCTCGCCTTGCTCGACCCGCAGTATTTCCCCGGCATCCGGGAGCCGGCGCGCTACCAGAGCTATGTCGAGGCGATCGCCGAGGTCGCCAAGCGCGAAAGCGTGCCCGTCTTCACGCGCTACGAGACGATGCGGGAATGGCACGAGGCCGATGCCCAGGCCTTCCGGGCCGCGCTCGCGGCGGACAGCTTCCACATGAGCGATGCGGGCTATGACTGCCTCGCCCGCGACATGGCCGCGGGGCTGGTTTCGCTCACGGCGTCGGGCCGCCCTGTCGTCGCGCAGACGAAGTAGGGCCCCGGCCTCAGACGGCGACTGCATCGGCGCCCTCCGCGACGGCATCCACCTCGCCCTCGTCGCCATAGCCCACCAGATGCAGCGGCTTGGCGCGCAGGCCGACGCTCGTGCACCAGTGGACGAGCGCGTCCGCCTCGCCATGGGTGACCCAGATCTCTCCCGCACCGGTCTCGCGGATGGTGGCCTGGAGGTCGTCCCAATCCGCATGATCGGAAACGATCAGAGGCAGCTCGACGCCCTTCTGGCGGGCGCGGGCGCGAATGCGCATCCAGCCGGAGGCGAAGCTCGTGACGGGGTCGGGGAATTTGCGGGCCCAGAGGTCCTGGATCGCGCTCGGCGGGCAGATGACGATCTCGCCGCCCAGCGTCTTGCGCTCCGCGGCGACGACCTTGCGGACCTCGCCCAGCTGCGCGCCCTCCGACAGATAGAACTCGGTCAGCTTCTCCATCGCGCCATGGAGATAGAGCGGGCGGTCGTATCCGGCCTCGCGGATCAGGGCCATGACGCGCTGCGCCTTCCCCAGCGAATAGGCGCCGACGATGTGGGTCCGCTCGGGAAAGACCCGGACCGATTCCAGGAGCTTGCCGACCTCGGCATGGGCCGGCGGGTGGCGGAAGACCGGCAGGCCGAAGGTCGCCTCGGTGATGAAGATGTCGCAGGGGACGGGCTCGAAGCCGGCGCAGGTCGGGTCGCGCTCGCGCTTGTAGTCGCCCGAGGCGACGATCCTCAGGCCGCCGGATTCGACGACGATCTGGGCCGATCCCAGCACATGCCCGGCCGGCACGAAGGTGAAGTTCACCGCGCCGATGCGGATCGTCTCGCCCGGCACGGCCTCCTGCCGCTGGCCGGTGAAGCCCTCGCCGTAGCGCAGCGCCATGATCGCGAGCGTCTCGCGCGTCGCCAGCACGGCGCCATGACCGGCGCGGGCATGGTCGGAATGGCCGTGGGTGATCAGCGCCCGCGCCACCGGCCGCACCGGGTCGATGTAGACATCGGCCGGAGGGCACCAGAGGCCGGCCGGCGTCGGGATCAGCATATCGGAGGGGCGCATCGTCCCCGGCGCGTTGCGTCTGGCCAGCGTCATACTCCTCAGATAGACCCGCGCGCATGATCGAAAAGGCCCCGACCGCGCATTCTGCCAGTTCCGGCGATCCGACGCTGGACCGCCGCTATGGCTGGGCCGAAGCCGCCTTCAAGGAGGGAGACGCGCAGGCCTGTGTCGAGATCCTCGACCAGACCCTGGCGCAAGCCTACCACTTCACCGCCGCCTGGCATCTCTACGGCCTCGCGCAGGAGGCGCTCGGCCACAGGGAAGAGGCGGCGACCGCCTGGCGGCAATGCCTGACGCTGGACCCCAACGACCATTTCGGCGCGCGGCTCGACCTCGCCCGCATCGGCGCGATGCCGGCGGAGGACGCCACCTCCGAGAATTTCTCCGGCACGCTCTTCGACGGCTATGCCGAGCGCTTCGACAGCCACCTCACCCAGGCCCTGCATTACAACGCTCCCGATCTGATGCGGGCCGCGCTGGCTCGCCTCTGCGACAACGCCGGCCGGCCGATGCGGTTCGCGACCGCCTTCGACCTCGGCTGCGGCACGGGGCTGATGGGCGAGGCGATCCGCGACGCCTGCGGTTTTCTCGCGGGCTGCGACGTCTCGCCCCGCATGATCGAGCGGGCGCGGGCCAAGACGAAAGGCGATGGCTCGCCGCTCTACGACAAGCTCGCCGTGGCCGGCCTGACCGCCTTCCTGGCCAGTCGGCCGGATGCCGGCGCCGATCTCGTGCTCGCGGCGGATGTCTTCGTCTATCTCGGCGAACTCGCGCCCGCCTTCGCCCAGAGCGCGCGCGTGCTGAGCGGCGGCGGCCTGTTCGCCTTCACCGTGCAGAGCCATGAGGGCGAGGGCGTCGTCGTCGGGGCGGATCGGCGGTTCGCGCATGCGGAGACCTGGCTGCGGCTGCGGCTCGAGGCGGCCGGCTTCACCGTCCTGGCGACCGAGGCCGTCAGCACACGGCAGGATCGCGGCGTGGCCGTGCCCGGCCTGCTGGTGGTGGCCGAGAAGCGGTGAGGGGGGTCCGCTTGGGGGCGCAAGCGGTACTAGAATAGGTCGTTTGCCGTTGGCCGGCCGGTGGAGAGTGACGATAGTGAGCGAACGGCAGATATTGATCGATCGCGTCAACGCGGTCCTGCGGCGCCACACGGATGTCGCGTCGCTCACCTTCGCCAGGGTCGGAGACAGCATTGATGCCAGATTGAGGCTGAGCGGATCCGGCCTTATCGCCCTGAGAATGCACCGGCTCAGCGCAACGAATTTCGAAGCCTTGAACACCCATCAAATGTCGCTGTTCATAGCTGATGTCCGAGCCGACCAGCATGATCTGGCCAGCTACCAGATAGCCGACCACATTGACGATAGCGTTCTATGGCGCTGCCAATCCATTATCTTGGTCACGAACGGCGAACGGATCGAATTGCTGTGATGTCCGCAAAGGGTCGAAAGCGGTCATGCCGCGCTGGGTGCCTGCGCGTCCAATCGGGCGACAATCTCTGCAATCATCGGTGCTGTTTTAGCTTCAATCGGATCCTCGCCACATGAGGAGAATTCCCCCGCGTCGAACGCGAGGAATACGTCCCAAAGTAGCGGATGCACGGGTACCCCTTCGCTCGCGCGGTCCACCATCGGCCAATGGAGACCATTGGCGATAAAGTCGCCCAACTCGAACTCGATCTCTCCGCGATGAAAGCCGCGAGCCAGGGCGTCGGCGATGCGTCGAAAGAGTTCATCCACGTCGCCGGCAGTGAACGAAGCGCTCCAGCGTTGAACGTCGGCCTCGGACAGAGCGGCTGCAGAGCTATCGATTTCTCCTCGCTCCAACTTGCGCAGTCGAACTCGCATCTCTTCGATCAGAAGCTGCATCATCTTGACCCGGCCCAATGACTTGGCGTCCGGAAATTAGCTACCCGCACCGCATCAATCAAATGCCCGCCTTGGGTCGATCGCGGCCATCTCGACGTCGCCCGGCGATGCCGCTCTCGACTTTGCGACCCATAGCGGGCCCACCCGCCTTATTCCCCTTTCGTTCTCCCTCACCACCCCCTATCTTTGGCCTGCATGGCCACCCTCCCCGCTCTTCCGCCCGCCTTCACGGGCTGGTTCGCCAGCCGCGGCTGGAGCGCGCGACCGCATCAGCTGGCCCTGCTGGGAGAGGCCCGCGCGGGCCGCTCGACGCTGCTGGTGGCGCCGACGGGCGCCGGCAAGACGCTCGCCGGCTTCCTGCCCTCGCTGGTCGAGCTGTCCCAGCGTGAGGGGAAGCGCGAGGGGCTGCACACGCTCTACATCTCGCCGCTGAAGGCACTCGCCGTCGACATCGCGCGTAACCTCGATGCCCCGATCCGCGAGATGGCCTTGCCCATCACGGTCGAGACCCGCACCGGCGACACCTCGGCCGCCAAGCGCACGCGCCAGCTCCGCACGCCGCCGGACATCCTGCTGACGACGCCCGAGCAGCTCGCGCTGCTGGTCTCGCATCGCGACGCCGCGCCGTTCTTCGCCAGCCTGCGCCGGATCGTGCTGGACGAGCTGCATGCGCTGGTCACCTCCAAGCGCGGCGACCTGCTTTCGCTCGATCTGGCGCGGCTGCGCAGCCTCGCCCCGCAGGTCAGCGCGGTCGGGCTCTCCGCCACCGTGCGCGAGCCGGCCGATCTGCAGCGCTTCCTCGGCGGCAGCGAGACGCCGGCCGGGCTGGTGACGGTGAAAGGCGGGGCGGCGGCCCGCATCGGCATCCTGCAGACGCCGACCCGCCTGCCGATGGCCGGCCACACCACCGGCCATGCGATGGGGGCGATCTACGCGGCCATCAAGGCTCACAAGCTGACGCTGGTCTTCGTCAACACGCGCATGCAGGCAGAATTCGCCTTCCAGGCGCTGTGGACGATCAACGACGACAATCTGCCGATCGCGCTGCATCACGGCTCGCTCGACGCCACCCAGCGTCGCAAGGTCGAGGCGGCGATGGCCGAGGGGCGGCTGAAGGCGGTGGTCTGCACGGCGACGCTCGATCTCGGCATCGATTGGGGCGATGTCGACCTCGTCGTCAATGTCGGTGCGCCGAAGGGCGCAAGCCGGCTGATGCAGCGCATCGGCCGCTCCAACCACCGCATGGACGAGCCCTCCCAGGCGCTGCTCGTCCCTTCCAACCGCTTCGAGCTGCTGGAGTGCCGCGCGGCGCTCGACGCCGTGGCGGAGGCCGCGCAGGACACGGCGGATGCCCGCATCGGGGCGCTCGACGTGCTCGCCCAGCATGTTCTCGGCGTCGCCTGCTCGGACGGGTTCGACTCCGAGGCGCTCTATCGCGAGGTCTGCACCGCCTCGCCCTATGCCGGGCTGGAGCGGGCCGATTTCGACGCGGTGGTGAACTTCGTCGCCACCGGCGGCTACGCGCTGAAGAGCTATGAGCGTTTCGCCAAGCTGCGGCAGGACAAGGCCGGGCATTGGCGCGCCAGCAACGCCCAAATCATCCAGCAATACCGCATGAATGTCGGCACCATCGTCGAATCGACCATGCTCAAGGTGCGGCTCGGACGGGCGCGCGCCGGGAAGCCCGGCCAGCCATCGCAGGTGACGCGCGGCGGGCGCGTGCTCGGCGAGGTCGAGGAGTATTTCGCGGAGACGATGACGCCGGGCGACACCTTCATCTTCGCCGGCGAGGTGCTGCGCTTCGAGGGCATCACCGGCAATGAGGCGGTCTGCTCGCGCGCCCCGCCCGGCACCGACCCGAAGATCCCCTCCTACAATGGCGGCAAGTTCCCGCTCTCGACCTTTCTCGCCGCGCGCGTGCGGGCCATGCTGGCCAACCCGAAGGAGTGGGACAGCCTGCCCGATGAGGTTTCCTCCTGGCTGCATGCGCAGCGGCTGAAATCGCGCCTGCCCCAGCCCGGCGAGCTGCTCGTCGAGACCTTCCCGCGCGGCGGGCGGTTCTACCTCGTCGCCTATCCCTTCGAGGGGCGGCTGGCTCACCAGACGCTCGGCATGCTGCTGACGCGGCGGCTGGAACGCGCGCGGATGCGGCCGCTCGGCTTCGTCTGCAACGACTACGGCATGGCCTGCTGGGGGCTCGGCGACATGTCCGCGGCGATCGCGCGCGGGGCCTTGAGCCTCGACGAGCTGTTCTCGCAGGATATGCTGGGCGACGATCTCGAGGAGTGGCTGGCGGAATCGGCGCTGATGAAGCGCACCTTCCGGCAATGCGCCGTGATCGCCGGCCTGATCGAGCGGCGCTTTCCGGGCCAGGAGAAGAACGGCCGGCAGGTCACCATGTCGACCGACCTGGTCTACGACGTGCTGCGCCGGCACGAGCCCGAGCATGTGCTGCTCAAGGCCGCACGCGCAGATGCCGCGACGGGCTTGCTCGACATCAAGCGCCTGGGCCAGATGCTGACACGGATCAGCGGGCGAATCGTGCATCAGCCGCTGGATCATGTGTCGCCGCTGGGCGTCTCCGTCATGCTCGAGATCGGCCGCGAAGCGGTCTATGGCGAGGCGGCCGACGAGATCCTGGCGGAGGCCGAGGCGATGCTGACCGAAGAGGCGATGGCGTGAACGCAGTGGCGGCGAGCGACCAAGGAGCGACCGAGGCGGTCTTCCTGCTCGGCCGGCTCGTGGTCGTGCCCGACCATTCGGGCGCGCTCTGGCTGCCCGACGAGCGCACGCTCGTCGTCGCCGACCTGCATCTCGAAAAAGGCTCCTCCTATGCGCGGCGCGGCGTCTTCCTGCCGCCCTATGATTCGGCGGCGACGCTGGCCACGCTGTCGGCCGCGATCGCCCGCCATGCGCCGGCCCGCGTCATCGCGCTCGGCGACAGCTTCCACGACCGCGAGGCGGACATCCGCCTCGGCGAGGACAACCGCGCGACGCTGCAGCGGCTGCAGGCGGGCCGCGACTGGCTCTGGGTGACCGGCAATCACGACCCGCAGATCGGCGCGGCGATGGGGGGCGACAGCGCCGCAACGGTCGATCTGCGCGGCGTCACCCTGCGCCATGAGCCCGACGCCCAGGAGACGGGCTTCGAGATCGCCGGCCATCTCCACCCGGCGGCCAAAATCAGGATGCGTGGGCGGGCGCTGCGGCGGCGCTGTTTTGCGCTGTCGTCCCGGCGCTGCGTCATGCCGGCGATGGGCGCCTATGCCGGCGGCCTGAACCTGCGCGACGAAGCCTTTCGCCCGCTGCTGGGGCCGGGCTTCAGCGCCCATCTCCTGGGCGACGCCCGCCTCTTCCGCATCGACCCGCGGCGGCTGCTGCCGGATTGAACACAGGCGGCCCGGCCTCGCGCCGACGGCGGACCGCAGGGCCGGGACCATCTCGTGTGCGCTGCGACGATGTGGGTTGCGTCCACCCGGCGCTTGTGGCATCAGGACGCCGCTTCGGAACGACGCCCGCCCTGCCCCTCGCCCCGGCGACCGCAGGACACCCCGGCCGACGATCCTGCTGCGGTAGCTCAGTGGTAGAGCACACCATTGGTAATGGTGAGGTCGAGAGTTCAATCCTCTCTCGCAGCACCAGCATTTTTGCTGGTTTCCCAAGACAATTGAGATCAAGTCAGCCGACGGGGCTGCGGGTATCGACGAGCCGGTAGCCAACACCGGGTTCGGTGACGATGAAGCGCGGATCGGCGGCATCGTCGCCGATCTTCTCGCGGATATGGCCGACAGCGATGCGCAGATAATGGGTGTCGGCCGCATGGGCCGCCCCCCAGATGGTCGTCAGCAACTGCTTGTGACCGACCAGCTTGCCGGCATTGCGCGCCAGCAGCGCGACGACGTCGAACTCCTTGCGCGTCAGCTTGACGGCCAGGCCGTCGACGCTGACCGTGCGGCTTGCCAGATCGATCTCGAGCCCGCCGATGCGGATCGCCGCCGGTTCGGCGCTGCGCTCGCCGCGGCTGCGCAGCAGCGCCCGCAGCCGCGCCAGCAACTCGCCGGTCGAGAACGGCTTGGTCACATAGTCGTCGGCGCCGGCATCGAGCGCCGCGATCTTCTCGGTCTCGGCATCGCGCACGGACAGCACGAGGATCGGCACGCTCGACCATTCGCGGATCGCCTGGATCACCGCCTTGCCGTCCATGTCGGGCAGGCCGAGATCGAGCAGCACTGCATCGGGCGCCATCGTCGCGGCCCGCTCGACGCCGAGACGGCCGCGATCGGCCTCCAGCATCTCGAAGCCGCCGGCGCCGAGCACGATCGCGAGAAAGCGCCGGATCGGCGCCTCGTCGTCGATCACCAGGATGCGGGCGGGCTTGGGCTCGGTCATTCGGAGAGGTCGCTGCAGGCAGGGGCGAAGGGCAGCCTGATCACGATCGCGGCGCCGCGTCCACCGGACCCCGCCTCGGCCCGAGCCGTCCCTCCATGGGCCTCGACCAGTCCGCGCACGATGGACAGGCCGAGCCCTGTGCCGGCCGGACGCGAATCCCCCTCCGCGACGCGGTGGAACAGGTCGAAGACGCGCTCGCGCTCGGCCTCGGGGATGCCCGGCCCCTCGTCGGTCACGGCAATCTCGGCCATGGCGCCGTCGGCCCGCGCGGTGATCGTGATCGACGTTCCCGCCGGCGCGTATTTGGCGGCGTTCTCGACGATGTTGGCGATGGCCTGGCCGATCAGCACCGGGTCGACATGGAGCGGCGGCAGGTCGCGTGGCGTCTCGATGACGAGGCCGTGGCTGGCGAGCACGCGCTTGAGATCATTGCGGACGACGCCGAGGATCTCGCGCAGATCGACCGCCGCGCGCTTGGGCGCCAGCACGCCATGGCCGAGCCGGGTCATGTCGAGCAGATTCTGGACATAGCGGTCGAGCCGGCGCGCCTCGTCGAGGGCCGTCAGCGTCAGCTCGCGGCGGTCGGCCGCGCCGAGGACGCCATCGGTCTCGGCCAGGCTCGACACGGCGCCGATCACCGTCACCAGCGGCGTGCGCAGATCGTGGCTGACGGAGTTCAGGAGCGCGCCGCGCAGCTTCTCGCCCTCGGCCGAGACGCGGGCATTCGCCAGTTCGCCGGCGAGCCGCGTCCGCTCCACCGCCACGGCGACCTGATCCTCGACCGCCAGCAGCAGGCGCCGCGTCTCGGGGTCGAGCCCGCGCTGCCGGTCGCGGAAGCGCACGCCGATCACACCCAGAATGCTGCTGGCGGTGGCGAGCGGCACGAACAGCCATTCGGCCATGGGCAACGTCGCAGTGCCGGCTCCGGCCGGCTCGTTCTTCTCGAAGGCCCAGCGCGCGGCGCCCTCGGCGCGGGCATCGAGATCCTCGATCGTGGGGTGGCCCTGCACCTGCTGCAGCGCCCCCGCCGCATCCGGCATCAGGATCAGCGACTGGCAGTCCAGCGTCGCGGCGATGTGGAAGGCCGCCGCCCAGAGAACGTCGTCGGTCTGCGTGGCCGAGGCGATCTTGCGGGCGAAATCGTAGAGGGTTTCGGTGCGCCGCTGCGCGGCGCGCATCGCCTCGACCTGGGCCTTGAGGCGCCCGGCCAGCGTGCCGGTGAAGAGCGCGCCCAGCAGATACACCAGGATCGACACCACATCCTCGGAGCGGCTGATGTGCAGCGAGTAATAGGGGGGCGTGTAGAAGAAGTTGTAGGCCAGCGACCCCAGCGCGCCCGCCGCCAGCGAAGGCCCCAGCCCCCAGCGGGCTCCGACCATCAGAACCGCGATCAGGTAGATCGCCGAGATCGCGCCGCCCGGCACCGCCTCCCAGATCGAGATCGGCAGGGCCAGGATGGTCGCCACGGCGATCGCCCCGAAGGCCGTCGCGTAAGCCTGCCAGGGTCCATGCAGCCAGGGGCCGGCGACCGCCTTGCGCCGCTCGATCCGCGCATGCGGCGTCACGACGGTGATCTCGAAATCGGTGGCGTCGTCGAGGAGACGGTCCGCGACGGGCTCGCGGAAGGCGCCGGCCAGCCGCTGCCACCAGGAGCGCTGCGAGCGCGGGCGCCCGATCACCAGCCGCGAGACATTGCGCTGGCGAGCATAGCGCAGGATCTCGCCGGCGGCATCCGTCTCCGCCCGCAGCACCACCGTCTCGGCGCCGAGCGATTCCGCCAGGCGCAGCGCCTCGACCGTGACGGCGCGCGCATCCGAGGGAAGCGCCTCGTGCCGGGGGGTCAGGACCGTCGCGACGATCCAGGGCAGGCGGGCGCGCTCGGCCATGCGCTTGCCGGCGCGCACGAGACTGCGGGCGACGGGCGCCTCGTTGATGCAGACCAGCAGCCGCTCCTCCGCCGGCCACGGACCTTTGACGGCATGGGCCTGCATCCAGTCGAGCATCTCGGCATCGACGCGGCTGGCGGCCGTGCGCAAGGCGAGCTCGCGCAGCGCCGTCAGCTTGCCCTTGCCGAAGAAGTTGTCGAGCGCCCGGCCGATCTGCTGGGGCACATAGACCTTGCCGTCCTCGAGCCGCTTGATCAGCTCCTCGGGCGGCAGGTCGATCAGCTCGATCTGATCGGCCCGCTGCAGGATCTGGTCCGGCACCGTCTCCTGCACGCGCACGCCGGTGATGCGGGCGACGACATCGTTGAGGCTCTCGACATGCTGGATGTTCAGCGTGGTGACGACGTCGATGCCGGCGTCGAGCACCTCGACGACATCCTGCCAGCGCTTGGGATGGCGCGAGCCCGGCGCGTTGGTGTGGGCCAGTTCGTCGATCAGGGCGATCGCCGGCCGGCGCGCGAGCAGGGCGTCGAGATCGAGCTCGCTCAGGACCTGGCCACGATACTCGACCTGCCGCCGCGGCAATTGCTCGAGGGTGTCGAGCAGCGCCGCCGTCTCGGCCCGGCCATGCGTCTCGACCAGTGCCACGACGACATCGCGGCCCGCGCGCTGGCGCAGGCGGGCTTCCTCGATCATCGCGAAGGTCTTGCCCACCCCCGGCGAGGCGCCGAGGAAGATCTTGAGCCGGCCGGCGCCCGCCTCCTCCTCGCCGCGCGCCCCGGCGAGGAAGGATTCGGGCGGGGGCCTATCGTCTTGCGGGCTGGGCATGCGCGGGCAACCAGAGCATCAGCGCGCGAGCCTGTCGAGCGCGAGATTGAGGGCCAGCACATTGACCCGCGGCTCGCCGAGGACACCAAGCAGCGGCGGCTCGACCTGCTCCTGAACGAGGCGGCGCAGGCTGTCCTCCGGCAGGCCGCGGGCCTTCGCGACGCGCGCCACCTGGGCGAGCGCCGCCTGCGGCGAGAGGTCGGGATCGAGGCCCGAGCCCGACGCCGTCACCAGATCGGCCGGCTGCGGACCGCCACCCAATGCGGCGACCCGGTCGATGATCGCTGTCTTCAGCGTTGCGGAGCCCGGCCCGAGATTGGAGCCGGTCGAGTTCGCAGCGTTGTAGGGGCTGTCCACGGTCTTGGATGCATCCTGCGGATCGGGCGCGGAGGTCGCCGAGGGGCGGCCATGGAAATAGCGATCCGATGTGAAGGACTGGCCGATCAGCGCCGAGCCGATCACGGCGCCGTCCTTCATCACCGGCGAGCCGTTTGCCTTGGCCGGAAACACGGCCTGGGCGACCCCGGTGACGGCGAGGGGATAGGCGGCGCCCGTCAGGACGCTGAACAGGCCGAGCAGGACGAGCGAGGGACGCAGATAGGAGGTCATGATCTCTCTCCTCAGGCGAGGTGGAGCAGGTCGACGATCAGGTCGATCGCCTTGATGCCGATGAAGGGCACAATCAGCCCGCCAAGCCCGTAGACGAGCAGGTTGCGGCCGAGCAGCGAGGCCGCGGAGGCCGGGGCATAGCGCACGCCCTTCAGCGCGATCGGGATCAGCGCGACGATGACGAGCGCGTTGAAGATGATGGCCGACAGGATCGCCGATTGCGGGGTGCCCAACCCCATGACGTCGAGCACCGCCAGGCCCGGATAGGCGGTGACGAACAGCGCCGGCAGGATGGCGAAATACTTGGCGACGTCGTTGGCGATCGAGAAGGTCGTCAGCGCGCCACGCGAGATCAGGAGTTGCTTGCCGACCATGACGATCTCGATCAGCTTCGTCGGGTCGCTGTCGAGGTCGATCAGGTTGCCGGCCTCCTTGGCGGCGGGCGTGCCGGAGTTCATGGCGACGCCGACATCGGCCTGCGCCAGAGCAGGCGCGTCGTTGGAACCGTCGCCGCACATCGCCACCAGCCGGCCGTCCGCCTGCTCCTTGCGGATCAGCGCGAGCTTGGCCTCCGGCGTCGCCTCCGCCAGGAAGTCGTCGACACCGGCTTCCGCCGCGATGGCCGCCGCCGTCAGCGGATTGTCGCCGGTGATCATCACCGTGCGAATGCCCATGCGGCGGAGTTCCGCGAAGCGCTCGCGGATGCCGGGCTTCACCACATCCTTGAGATGGACGACGCCGAGCACGTCGTTGTCGCGCGCCACCACCAGCGGCGTACCGCCCGAGGAGGCGATCTTGCGCACCGCCTGCTCGACGGTGGCCGTGAGCGCGCCGCCGGTGAGCTTCGCCATCGTGTCGGAGGCGCCCTTGCGCAGGGCGCGGCCGTCGGGGAGATCGACGCCGGACATGCGGGTCTGGGCGGTGAAGGGCACGAAGACGGCGCCCTGCCCGGCTGAGGCATCGAAGCCGAAGCGCCTGGCGGCGAGTTCGACGATCGACTTGCCCTCCGGCGTGTCGTCCGACAGCGAGGCCAGGAAGGCGGCCTCGGCGAGATCGCGCTCGCTGATGTTGGCCGCCGGCTCGAAGGCATGGGCCATGCGGTTGCCGAAGGTGATCGTGCCGGTCTTGTCGAGAAGCAGCACGTCGATGTCGCCGGCGGCCTCGACCGCGCGGCCGGATTTGGCGATGACATTGGCCTTCACCAGCCGGTCCATGCCGGCGATGCCGATGGCCGAGAGCAGCCCGCCGATCGTGGTCGGGATCAGCGTAACGAACAGCGCCGCGAGATAGATCACCGGCAGCGTCGTCCCCGACCAGGAGGCGAAGAAGGGCAACGTCACCACGACGAAGAGGAAGACCAGCGTCAGCGCCGCCAGCAGGATGTCGAGCGCGATCTCGTTGGGGGTCTTCTGGCGCTTGGCGCCCTCGACCAGCGCGATCATCCGGTCGAGGAAGGTCTCGCCCTGGCGGGCGGTGACGCGCACCACGAGCCAGTCCGACACCAGCCGCGTACCACCGGTGAGCGAGGAGCGGTCGCCGCCCGATTCACGGATGACCGGGGCGGATTCGCCGGTGATGGCGCTTTCGTCGACCGAGGCGACGCCCTCGATGATCTCGCCATCGGTCGGCACGATGTCGCCGGCCTCGATCAGGATGACCTCGCCGGGCTCGACGAGCTCGACCTCCTTGGTGCCGTAGACGACGCGGTTGGCCGGATCGACCAGCACTTTGGCCAGCGCCGAGGAGCGGGTCGAGCGGAAGGCGTCGGCCCGCGCCTTGCCGCGCCCTTCCGCGACGGCCTCGGCGAAGTTCGCGAAGAGCACGGTGAACCACAGCCAGATCGCGATCTGCAGGCCGATCCAGAAGACAGGCCCCCCGGTCAGTCCCTCGCGGATGACGAGGACCGTGGCGAGCACGCAGACCAGCGCCGTCGAGAAGATGACCGGGTTGCGCGCCAGGCTGCGCGGATCGAGCTTGCGGAAGGCCTGCAGGATCGCAGGCCTGAGGATGACGGGCGAGAACAGGCCCATCTCGGTGGGAGCATGCTTGCTCATGGGGACCTCTAGAAGCTCTGCCCGGCCCGGATCGAGACGTGTTCCGCGATCGGGCCCAGAGCGAGGACGGGGAGGAAGGTGAGCGCGCCGACGATCAGGATCGTCGCCACCAGCAGCGTGACGAAGAGCGGCCCATGGGTGGGGAAGGTGCCGGCCGTCTCGGCCGCGGGGCGCTTGGCCGCGAGGCTGCCGGCGATCGCCAGGATTGGGATGATGTAACCGAAGCGACCGAGCATCATGGCGATGCCGAGGAAGCTGTTGTGCCAGGGCGTGTTGGCGGTAAAGCCGGCGAAGGCCGAGCCGTTGTTGCCCGTCGCCGAGGTGTAGGCGTAGAGCAGCTCCGAGAGCCCGTGCGGGCCGGCGTCCTGCACCGCGCCTTGAGCCTGGCCGGTCGCGATCGCCAGCGAGGCGAAGACCAGGATGCCCAGCGGCATGACCAGCAGGGTCAGCGCCGCCAGCTTGATCTCCTTCGCCTCGATCTTCTTGCCGAGATATTCCGGCGTGCGCCCGACCATCAGCCCGGAGAGGAAGACCGTGATGATGACGAAGAGCAGCATGCCGGTCAGGCCGACGCCGACGCCGCCGAACACGACCTCGCCGAGCTGGATGTTGAGCATCGCGACGAGCCCGCCGAGCGGCGTGAAGGAATCGAGCATCGCATTGACGGAGCCGTTCGAGGCCGCCGTCGTCGCCGCCGCCCAGAGCGTCGAGGCGAGGATGCCGAAGCGGACCTCCTTGCCCTCCATGTTGCCGGCGGTCGGATCAATGAGCCCGGCATGCAGCGGGTTACCCAGCCGCTCGGCGCCATAGATCGCGGCAAAGCCGGCGAGGAACAGCACCGCCATGGCGGCAAACAGCGCGCGGCCCTGTCGGCGATCCCCGACCAGCCGGCCATAGGTGAAGCAGAACGCGACCGGGATCAGCAGGATCGAGATCGTCGTCAGCAGGTTCGACAGCGCATTCGGGTTCTCGAAGGGATGCGCCGAATTGACGTTGAAGAAGCCGCCGCCATTGGTGCCAAGCTGCTTGATTGCGATCTGGCTGGCGACCGGGCCGATCGCGAGGCTCTGCTTGGCGCCTTCCAGCGTCGTGGCGTCGAACGAACCGGCAAGTGTCTGCGGCAGGCCGAGCGCGACGAGCACGAGCGCCAGGACGAGCGCGGCCGGCAGCAGGATGTAGAGCGTGGTGCGGGTCAGATCGACCCAGAAATTGCCGAGCACGCGGGTCTGCTTCGCGGCGAAGCCGCGCGCGACGGCCGCCGCGACCGCCGCGCCGCTGGCGGCGGAGACGAAGTTCTGCGTCGTCAGGCCGAGCATCTGGCTGAGGTTCGAGAGCGTCGTCTCGCCACCATAGGACTGCCAGTTGGTGTTGGTGACGAACGAGATCGCCGTGTTGAAGGCGAGATGCGCCGGCATCCCGTCGAAGCCCTGCGGGTTGAGCGGCAGCAGGTTCTGGTAGCGCAGCATCAGGAACAGCAGCGCAAAGCCCGCCGCGTTGAAGGCGAGGAGCGACAGCGCATAGGCCTGCCAGCGCTGCGGCTGCGGCCTGGTCTCGCCGGTGAGGCCAAGGATGGCGTTTTCGAGCGGCGCCAGGAACTGCGCCTCTCCGGTGAAGACGCGGGCCATGTAGTGGCCGAGCGGCAAGGCGAGGGCCAGCAGCAGGGCACAGAGGATCACGAACTGGACGAGGTCGAGGGTCATCAGCCGGTCCCCCGTTCAGAAGGATTCGGGGCGCAGCAGCGCCTTGAGCAGATAGGCCAGCAGCAGCACCGCCACCGTCAGCCCCAGGATGATGTCGAGCGGCATGACGCGCCTCACAGCCGCTCAGTGGCGGAAACCGCGAGGCCCGCCAGCCCGAACAGCGCAAGGCCGCCCAGAAGGAAGAGGAAGTCGATGATCATGGCGATGCTCCGATCGTGCGGTCGATCCGAGCTAGGGGCGACGCCCGTAAGGCCGCCATGTCGAATGAGAGGGCGAGACGTAAGGTTTGCGTAAAGTGATGCGGCGCGCGCCACGCCGACGGATCCGATTGATCGTTTCCCGGCTGGATCGTCCGCTCGGCTCTCAGCGCCGTTGAAGCGCGATCGGGGATGCCATGAGCGGCGGTGCGACAGCAGCTCGCTCAAGGCTCCTCATCGGTCGCCATGGGCCGCGCGCCGTGAGAAAACAGGCCGCGAAGATAGCCGCGCGACACAGATCGATCGGCATCGACCATGAGCACAGTGAGATCGTGAAGCAGCGCCCGAATCGCAGCGCGCTCGCTGCCGTGTTCGGCGATCAGATCATCGATCTCGCACTCGATTTCCGTGGCCGGATCGGTGTCTTCCTGCCGTTCTGCTGACATCGCTTGCGCCTCTCAAAATGAGAACGTAATAAGAACATCAATGCAGGAGAGTCAAGCCGTGGCCACCGTCGATACGTTCTTCATCCAGCCGTTCAGGACGCACCGGAAGCGGCTCGTGCCGGGGCAGCGGGTGCTCGCCAAGACGAAGCATCATGCCCTGCGAGACGGCGAGCGCCTGGGGCGAACGGCGGAGGGGTTGGCGGTCATCCACGTTTCCGCAGACGACGAGACCGGCGAGGTCAGCGCGCTGGATGTGCTGGCGCGGCACGGCCTGATCCCCGAGGAGTTCGAGGAGCAGATCCGGGCGCTTTGATCTGCCCCAACCGACCTGCCGCCCCGCGGCAAAAAGATCCACCGGAACAATCCGAGGCGGGCTCGAGCGATGGCGCTTGCCGATCGCAACACGCTGGATGCGCCCATGAGAACCCGGCGATTTTATCTGCGCGGGGCCCGATCTGGTGGAATCACAAGGCGAGTTGCGCGCCCGCCTCACTGCAAACCGCCTTCAGCGTTTCGAGAATTGCCACTTCGTCCGTGACCCAGCCGTGCCGCTGGAGCGAGGGCACCAGGATCGCCGCTTCGGCATGCCCGGCCGGCCCGATGACCGGGCAGGCGATATCGGTGACCGCCATGATGTCACGGCTTGGGGCGATGCGGTGACCGAGCGCTCTGATCTCGCCCAGGACTTGCTCCAGCGCGGGATCGTCGAGCCGCTCGTGGTCGGCGGGGCTGCCGTCCCGCATCAGCGCCCGCCGACGGGTTTGCGACTGGAAGGCCAGAATGAGCAGGCCGGAATTGGCTTCCAGAGCGGGGCGGCCATAGCCTGGTCGGACGGTCACCGTCGCATCGAGATGGCCCGACGTCGTGGCGATGATGACGGTCTGCCCGCGGCTCAGCACGACCAGATGCGCCGCCTGGCCGCTTTCCTCACTGAAGCGCTCCATCAGAGGCAGCACGATCGAGGTCAGTTGTCGTCCGCGCGGCGTCCTGATGCCGAGATCGAAGAGACGGCGCGACAGCGCCAGCCGATCGGTGCCCGCCTCGCGCACGAGATAGCCGCGCTGCTGCAGGACGAAGACCATGCGAAAGATCTCGCCCTTGGAACGCTCGAGACGCTCGGCAATGGCGCGCGTCGACAGGGGCTCGCCGGCCTCTGCCAACAGCTCGAGGATATCCAGGCCCTTCTCCAGTGCCGGTGCGGCGTAGGTGGTTTTGTCCTCGCCGGGCGGTTCGAGAAACTCAGTCATGTCACCCTGTTTCATATATGAAGCTTGACATCAAATAAGAAGCCAATCTAGCCTTGCCGTAAAGAGGGGCTAATGGCACTGCTTCCGACCGTCCAGTCCAGGCATCTCAGGCCGCCTGCCGCGCCGCCGCGAACCCCACAGGGCGGCGCACGATGAAATATGGGCTCCAGTTTCGCGACGTCTTTGCGGCCTGGGAGTCCCTTCTCGACGGCGTCTGGATCACGCTGCTGCTCTCGGCCTGCGCCATGCTTGGCGGCCTCGTCATCGGCGTCTCCTGTGCAGCGGCGCGGGTCTACGGGCCGGCCTGGCTGAAGCGCATCGTGACCGCTTATGTCGAGGTCATCCGCAACACACCGCTGCTGGTCCAGCTCTTCCTGATCTTCTTCGGCCTGCCGAGCTTCGGCATCCGGCTCGACGGCCTGACGGCGGCGATCATCGCGCTGGTCATCAACCTTGGCGCCTACACGACCGAGATCGTCCGCGCAGGCTTCGAGGCCGTGCCCAAGGCGCAGGTCGAGGCCGGTCATTCGCTTGGTCTCTCGGGGCTGCAGGTCTTTCGCTATGTCGTGGTGTTCCCGGCGCTCAAGGCGATGTTTCCGGCGCTCGCCAGCCAGTTTGTCCTGCTGATGCTGGCGACGAGTGTCGTCTCGCAGATTTCGGTGGAGGATCTGTTCCACGCGGCCTCGATCGTGCAGTCCCGCACGTTCCGCGACTTCGAGGTCTACACCGTGATCGGCGTGCTCTATCTCGGGCTCGCCTTCGCCTTCCGCGGTCTGTTTGCCGGGGTCTATTACTGGGCGTTCGTCAGGCGATGATCCGGACCTTCTCCTACATCGACGTGATGTATCTGGTCGCTGCGGCCCGCTGGACGCTGGCCCTGACCGCAACGGCCTTCGCCGGCTCGGCCCTGCTCGGCTTGATCCTCGCCATCGCCCGCATCTCGCCGATCGCGCCGCTGCGCTGGCTGGTCGCGACCTATATCTGGATCGTGCAGGGCACGCCGCTGCTGGTCTGGCTCTTCCTGATCTTTTTCGGCCTGCCGCTGATCGGGATCTCGGTGAACCCCTGGCTCGCCGCGGCCGTCGCCTTCTCGATCTATGGCAGCGCCTTCCTGGGCGAGATCTGGCGCGGTGCGCTGGTCTCGATCGCCAGGACGCAATGGGAGGCAGGCGCCTCACTCGGCCTGTCGACGGCCCAGCAGCTGCGCTACGTGATCGTGCCCCAATCGATCCGGATCGCCATCCCGCCGACGGTCGGTTTCCTGGTCCAGCTCATCAAGAACACCTCGCTGGCTGCGACGATCGGGCTGGTCGAGCTGACGCGTGAAGGCCAGCTCACCGCGGCCGGCACCTATCAACCCTTTGCGGTCTTCATCACCGTCGCCTGCATCTATTTCGCCCTCTGCTTCCCTCTGACCCAATGGAGCCGCTCGCTCGAGCGGAGGCTCGATGTCGCTCGTTGAAATCCAGGGGATCAACAAGAGTTACGGTGCAGTGCCCGTGCTCAAGGATGTCTCGCTCGACATCGCCAAGGGCGAGGTCGTGGCGGTCATCGGGCGCTCGGGCTCGGGCAAGAGCACGCTGCTGCGCTGCATCAACGGGCTGGAGCCGATCCAGGCCGGAACCATCAGCGTCGACGGGGTGCGGGTCAACGATCCCAAAACCAACCTGCGCAAGCTCCGGCAGGAGGTCGGCATCGTCTTCCAGAGCTTCAACCTGTTCCCGCATCTGTCCGTCAGCGAGAACATCACCCTGGCGCCGCGCGTGGTGAAGAAGCAGCCGCCCGAGGAAGCCCGTGAGCTCGCGCGTGAAGTGTTGCGGCGCGTCGGCCTCGAGGACAAGCTCGACGCCTTCCCCGCGCAGCTCTCTGGCGGCCAGCAACAACGTGTCGCGATCGCCCGGTCGCTGGCGATGCGGCCCAAGCTCATGCTGTTCGACGAGGTCACCTCCGCGCTCGACCCCGAGCTGACCGGGGAGGTTCTGAAGGTGCTCGAATCCGTGGCGCAAGAGGGCATGACCATGATCCTCGTCACCCACGAGATGGGCTTCGCGCGTCGTTTCGGCTCGCGCGTCGTCTTCATGCATGAAGGCCGAATTCACGAAGAGGGTCAGGCTGCGGCGGTGCTCGCCGAGCCCAAGACGCCGGAACTGCAGACCTTCCTCAGTGCGGTCCTGCACTGAGGAAGCCACCAACCTGCTGCTCAACGAGGGGAGACAAACATGCGTTCATTCTTCACGGGCCTGGCCGCGCTGGCCATCGCCGTCGTCGGCTCCGCGGAAGCCCGAGCCGACAAGCTCCAGGACATCCTGTCCAAGGGTGTCGTCCGCATCGGTGTGCCGCTCGACGCACCGCCCTTCGGCTCGCAGGACGCGAACCGCAAGGCGATCGGCTTCGACATCGAGATGGCCGAGATGGTGGCAAAGGGCCTCGGCGTGAAGCTCGAGATGCAGCAGATCACAGGCGCCAACCGCATCCCGTTCCTGCTCACAGACAAGGTCGATATCGTGATCTCGGTGATGGGGCTGACGCCGGAACGGGCCAAGCAGATCCAGTTCACCGCGCCCTATGCCAACACGTTCCTGGCCGTTTATGGGGCGAAGTCCTCGACCGTCAGCAGCCCGGAGACGATCGGCTCGGCCCGGATTGCCGCCGCCAAGGGCACGACCCAGGAACTGGCGATCAGCGCTTCCGCGCCGAAAGCGAACCTGATGCGCACCGAGGACGACGCGACCGCCGCAGCCGCCTACATCACCGGCCAGGCCGATCTTCTCGCCACCAACAGCATCGTCGCGCAGGCGCTCGCCAAGCAGAACCCGGGCAAGGAGTTTGAGCGCAAGTTCACCATCCGACGCAGCCCGGCCCATATGGGCGTGCAGATGGACCAGCATAACCTCGTGCGCTGGCTCGACGGCTTCATCTTCTTCAACACGATGAACGGCGAGCTCGACCGCCTGCACCGGAAATACCTGGACATGCCGATGGATCCGCTGCCGACGCTTTGAATTGAACCAACGCCGGCCGGGCGCGAAAGCGCCCGGCTTTCTCCCTTTCGAACACAGGTGACCGGAGTCCCGGCTCCGTACCCTTTGTCATGCCCGCGAGCCCGCCATGAGCCCCACACGCCCAAAGCCCACGCCGCGACCCTCCAGCGCCTTCCTGACGGTGGATCCGGAGCGCGAGGGCAAGCAAACCGGCTTCCTGATGATCCCCCATTCGCCCGACGACGACGCCTGGGGCGCGACGCGTGTTCCCATCGCTGTCATCAAGAACGGCTCGGGTCCGACCGCCATCCTCGAAGGTGGCAATCATGGCGACGAGTATGAGGGCCCGATCACCATCTGCGACATGATCCGCGATCTCGATCCCGGTCGTGTCCAGGGCCGGCTGATCCTGATGCCGGCCAACAACGTTCATGCCGTCATCGCCGGTAAGCGCACCTCGCCGATCGATGGGCTGAATTTCAACCGCACCTTCCCGGGCGATCCGCGCGGCACCATCACCCAGCAGATCTCGGCCTTCGTCAGCGACCATATCCTGCCGCTCGGCGACGCCTTCCTCGATCTGCATTCCGGTGGATCCTCGCTCGACATCATCCCCAGCGCGATCGTCGAGCCGACCGACGACCCGGCGCTGCACAAGCGCAATGTCGCAGCGGTGCAGGCGTTCGACGCGCCCATGACCGTGGTGATCAGCAATCTCGGCGAACCCCGAACCGCGACGGCCACCGCATGCCGTGCGGGGCTCGTCACGGTCGGCACCGAGATGGCTGGTGGCGGCACGGTCTCACTCGATGCCTTGCGGGTCTGCCGGCGCGGGGTCGCCAATGTGCTCGATCATCTCGGGATCGTCTCGCGCGACGCGCCGGAGCCGCGGCGCGGTGACGGCGTTGTCCTCGAGCTGCCTGGCACGGCGGCCTATGTCTATGCCTCCGCGGACGGCGTTTTCGAACCCTTCCATGCCAACGGGGACAAAGTCAGCGCCGGCCAGCCGGCTGGCCGCATCCATTGCACCTGGGATCCGACCCGCCCTCCCGATCTGCTGCACTATGCCGCTGACGGCATCCTCTACGGTCGTCGGCAGCCCGGCCGGGTCAGGCCGGGCAACTGCTGCCTGATCGTGGCAGCTCCCTATCGAGGAGCCCTGTCGTGATCGACCTGGCCGACATCGAAGCCGCACGCCTGCGGATCGCACCCCATATCCGCAAGACGCCGACGCTGGCTTACACGCAGCTCAAGGACGGTGGCGCGGGCGGCATGTCGGTGACCCTGAAGCTCGAGCTGCTGCAGGCGGCCGGGTCGTTCAAGGCGCGCGGCGCGATGAACCGCCTGATGACCCTGAGCGAAGGCCAGCGGGACCGCGGCATCGTCACCGCCTCGGGCGGCAATCACGGGCTCGCCATCGCCCGCTCGGCGCATGTTCTCGGCGCCCGGGCACAGATCTTCCTGCCGTCGAACGTCGTTCCCGACAAGGTGGCGAAGCTGAAGCAATGGGGCGCATCCGTCGAGATCGTCGGCGCTGTCTGGGACGACGCCAATGCGGCCGCCCTGGCGTTTGCCGAAAAGACCGGCGCGACCTATGCGCATCCGTTCAGCGACCCGGTCGTCGTGGCCGGGCAAGGCACGCTCGGCCTCGACGTTCTCGACGACATGCCGGATGTCGACGTCATTCTGGTCGCCATCGGCGGCGGCGGACTCATCAGCGGCCTCTCGACGGCGGTGAAGGCCAGACGGCCCGCAACGCGCATCATCGGCATCGAACCGGTCGGATCGCCGACTTTGCATGCCTGCATCCAGGCCGGCAGGCTGGTGGCGCTGGACCGGCTGGAAACGCGCGTCGCGACGATGTCGTGCCGACAGACGGACCAGGCGATCTTCGAGGTCGTGCGCGACAAGGTGGATGAGATCATCCTGGTCAGCGACGAAGAGATGGAAAGTGCGGCCCGCCAGCTCTGGTTCGAGTTTGGCATCGGCGCCGATCTTTCGGGCGCGGCGGCCCTCGCCGCGCTGAACTCGGGACGGGTGACCATCGCGCCGGGGTCCCGGGTCTGCGCCCTGGTTTGTGGAGCCGGCACGGACGGCATGTCCTGAGGTTGTGCTTCGCGCCATGGCAATGAGTCGACGGCCTAGACGAGGCCGTCGATCATTTGATCGATACCGCCCTCCATCTTTGTATGAGGCGTGTAACCCAGTGCCGCTTCCAATCCATCGTTCGCGAAATCCCAAGCTGACGGTGGTGTCTGTGCACTTTGAGGGATCGTCGTCAGTGAAGGATATCGCTGCTTCAGATGGTCCGCCGCTTCTCTCATGAACCGCTTGTCGCCAACGACATTGAAGACGTGGTGACCAGAGAGTGGAGCCGTGACGGCACGCGCCGCGACCTCAGCAGCGTCTCCTATCCACGTCCAATCAATCGGTTGAGGAAAATCCGGGTAGAAGAGGCGCGGCACCCCACTGACCGCCTGTTCGACCAAGGTCTGGATCGCCCGCCATCCGCGCGCACGTCCCGGGCCATAGACGGAGCCGTAGCGAAGCCCAATCAGCGTCATCTCGGGCGTATCGGCGACGCAAGCGCGAGCGAGATGCTCGCAGAATGCCTTCGTCGCGCCATAGACGCTGGCCGGACGCGGCGTGGTCGCGTCGCCCGCACGGGTGTCGGCATCGCCTAAGGCCGCAACGGAGCTCGCATAAACAACGCGTCGCGCGCCGCAAGTCTGCGCGGCGGAGAAAACAACAGCCGTGCCCAGCGCATTGACCCGTGTGGCCGCTACGATATCAGCCTTGGAGTCCAGGGTCAGCAACGCAGCAAAATGAATAACGACATCGGGTTCGAATTCTGCAAAAGCCGAGTCAACATCATTATCATCTGCGATATCGCAACTTCGAAAGTCTATTCCTGCCGGAAGCACATGCTCGCCTCGATCAAGTGCCATGATCCGGTGGCCGTCGGCAGAGAGCCTCAGCCCGCACGCAAGGCCGAGAAACCCCGCTCCTCCGGTGATGGCGATGCGCATGGCCACCAACGCTCTAGTATTTGATGACGCCAAAGCGCCGGAACGCGTCGTGTATGCGGTCGGAATAGGTATTGAAGCTGGGATAATCGCCGAGATGGGCCGGCCGGGGCCGCGGCAGGTCGATGGCGATCTCGTCGACCACGCGTCCGGGCGTGGGCGACATGACCAGCACACGGTCCGACAGTCCGATCGCTTCCTCAATCGAATGGGTGATGAAGACCACGGTCTTGCCCGTTTCCAGCCAGAGCATCTCGAGGTCGTGCCGGATCTGCGTCCGGGTGATCGCATCCAGCGCGCCGAAGGGCTCGTCCATCATCAGAACCGACGGATCATGGATCAGAGCCCGTGCAATCGAAACGCGTTGGCGCATCCCGCCTGAAAGCTGCTTGGGATAGCGGTCCACCGCGTGACTGATGCCAAGTTTGGCGAAGAGTTCGAGCGCGCGTGTCTTGGCCGGGCCGATCGGCAGGCCTCGAAACTCGGCCTGCAGCATCACATTGTCCAACGCAGTCCGGAAATCGAGCAACAGATGGTCCTGGAAGACGATGCCGATATCGGTCAGCGGCGCGGTTAGCACCTTGCCGTCGACGAGCAGTTCGCCGCCGCTCACCGGGATCAGCCCTGCCGCCATCAACATGAAGGTGCTCTTGCCGCAGCCGGACGGTCCGATCAGGCTGACGAACTCACCGCTCCTGATGTCGAGGTTCAGACCATCGACGGCTGTAAAGCCGCCGAAGGTCTTGACGATGCCGCGCCCCGTTATGGACGCAGCCGTGCCAGTGCCGGCAGCGACAGTCATGCCATCCTCACGAGCAGGACGGGCCCGAGGCCGGCAGCAGTTCAGTGCTGTAGTAGTCGGTGATCGGCTTGTCCTTGGGCAGCCCGAGGAACTGGGTCAGCAGGTCATAGCTGACCGTCCAGTTCTTCTCAGGCACTTTGCCGAGCGACGTCGCCCCCGGCGCGCAGAGCAGCTTGTTGACGACGTCGAACTGGGCGAGCACCTGCGCCTTCTTCACCGCCGGGAACTGCGCCACGACGGCGTCGGCCGCGGCATCGGGGTTCTTCCGCGCCGCATCCCACCCCTGCAGGCTCGCCTCGACGAACTTCTTGTACAGCTCGGCATCGGCCTTGATCCGGTCGTCGCGGGCGATGATCGAAAGGCCGACCGTCGGCACACCAACGTCGCGGTAGAAGATGTCGGTCACCTTGAAGCCACGCTCGCGGATCTGGATCGAGTGGAAATCGGCGCCGCCCAGGATCGCATCGACCTTCTTTTCGAGAAGCGCGCCGACGAAGGCTGCGGGGTCGATCGCGATCACGTCGACCTTCGACTTGTCGATCTGGTTGCTCGCCAGGATGGCCTCGAGCAGGATCGTCTGCGCCGTGCCGGGCTGCACGGCGACCTTCTTGCCGGCGAGATCCTTCGGCGTAGCGATGCCGCTCTCTGCCAGCGAAATGATGGCGAAGCCGTTGGTCTGCAGGATGGGCGCAATGATCTTCACCGGGGCCCCCTTGCTGCGCAGCTGCATCGCAGCCGGCGCGTCGGCGAAGCCGACATCGGCCTGGCCGGTTGCGACCATCTGCGCCGTGGTGCCGGAGCCCTTGCCTTCCTCGATGGTGAGGTTGATGCCCGCCTTCTCGTAGAGCCCCATCTGCTTGGCCATCATGAACCCGGCATTGGGCGCGGCCGCCAGGAAGTTCAGGGTGATCTTCATCGGCTTTCCGCCAGCCTGGGCGAAGCCCTGGCTCGTGCCCAGCGCGAGCATGGCGACGGTGGCGATCAGTGTGCGTCTGTTCATGGTCGTGATCCTCCCGGATGTCCCGGTTGAGCCCGGGTTGTGATGATTGCGGTGGTTCAGGTCTTGCGCTGCCAAGGCATCAGCAGCACCTCGAGCCCGTCGACGAGGTAGCTGAACAGGATGCCGACGAGGCTGAGCGCAACGAGGCAGGCGAAGATCAACGGCATGTCGAGGAAACTCGTGCCGCGCAGCAGAAGGTAGCCGAGCCCCGAATTGGCGCCGACGAACTCGCCGACGATCGCGCCCGTGGCAGCGAAGACGGCCGAGACCTTGAGCCCGGAGAAGATGTAGTTGAGCGCGGCCGGCACCCGCACCTTGCGGAAGGTGTCCCAGCGCGTCGCGCCCATCGAGCGGGTCAGATAAAGCACGCGCTCGTCGAGTGCGCGGAAGCCGGTCATGCTGGCGACCAGCGTCGGGAAGAAGCAGAGCAGGAAGGTCAACAGCACCTTCGGAAACAGGCCAAAACCGAACCAGACGACGAAGAGCGGCGCGATCGCGATTTTTGGCACCAGCTGGAAGAAGACGATCACCGGATAGACCGCCTTCTCCAACAGCCTGACCGAAACGATGATGTAACCGAGCGGGATCGAGATCACCGCCGCCATCAGGAAGCCGAGCACGATCTCGTTGGCGGTGACCAATGTGTGCTGGAAGATCAGGGCGCGATCGGTCCACAGCCGCTCGAAGAAAGCGCTCGGCACGGGCAGGATGTATTCAGGCACGCCGGCCAACGGGACGAGCCACTCCCAGGCGAGCAGCAGCACGGCGAAGCTCGCCAGCGGCCAGGCGATGGCGGATGCCAGCGTGGCCAGCCGGCCGGGGGCGGCATCGGCGTGGCCGGCTGCGCGCGCCGTGGGGGCGGGTGCGACGTCGTTCGTCATGCGCTGGTTCCCACGGGATGGGCGGCGTCGGCCTGCTGTCTGGCGACAGGCTTCGCCGGCACCTGCATCTGCCGGCGCCGCAGCGGCCAGATCTCGGCCATCTCGCGGGCCGCCTCCTGCAGGGCCAAAGCCATCTCCTCGCGCCGCGGCTCGCTCATGCGCGAGGATGGGCCCGCGACACTGAGCGTGCCGGCAACGGGCGCATCCTCCGCGGGACCGGCGCGAAAGACTACCGCCATCGCGACTGTGCCGATCTCGCCCTCCTCGACGGCGAGCGCCCAGCCTCGACGGCGGGTTTCCACGAGATGCTTCCGCAGCATGTCGACATCCATGATGACATTGGGGCCAGCGCGCTCGCTCGCCGCGAACCCGCGCGAGCAGACGATCCGAAGGGCCTCCGCCTCTGGCAGGGATGCGAGCCAGGCCTTCCCGGTCGCAGTCGCGTGCAGCACGATCCCGGCCCCCATCGGCGGGTCGTAGCGCAGTCCCGCCGTGGCGCCCTGGGCACGGGCGATCCAGACGAGATCCTCGTCTTCGACCACGGCAAGCCGGCAGTATTCGCGGGTCCGCCGTGCGAATGCGTCGAGAACGATCTGGCCGACATCCGGAAGGCCGCGAAGGTCCAAATCACGGAAGGCGAGCTGCGCCAGCTTGAGGGACAAGCCATAGGCGCCTGTTGCGGCATCCTGGCTGACGAAGCCGCGCTCGACGAGCGTCGCCAGAAGTCGGTGCGTCGCGCTGACAGGCAGATCGAGGCGGCTCGCCAGGATGCTGAGATCCACCCCGTCAGGCTCGCCCGATAGGGATTCCAGCACCTTCAGCGCACGCTCCACCGCTGCGATCGTCACGCACCGCCCTCCGACTTCATGAAATGGAAATTGTTTCCATTTCGGAATTGGATTTCGTATATGGGTGCCGACAGGCGGTGTCAACGCGCCTGCATCTTGGGCGGAGGGATCGCAGGTGAGTTTGTCGGGAGAAGGCGCAGTCGCGATCTGGCATGACATCGCGGCAGAAGGGCGCGACGAATTCTACGCTTGGCACGGCCGGGAGCACATGCCCGAGCGGGTCGGCATCCCCGGATTCCAGCGGGGCCGGCGCTTCGTTGCCATCGAGGCCGATCTCGAGTTCTTCAATCTTTACGAGGCCCTGAGCGTCGAGGTGCTCAAGGGCCAGGACTACACGGCGCGGGTCAACGCGCCGACACCCTGGACCCTTTCGGCCGTGAAGCACTTCCGCTCGGTGGCACGCTCGATCTGCCGCGTCGCCCTCAGCACGGGGCCGGCTCAGGGCGGCCTGATCGCGACCTTGCGCTACGATGTGGCCGAGGCGGATGCGACAGGTCATATGGCGACCTTGCAACGCCGGACCATTCCCGATCTGCTCGCCCGGCCTGGCGTCGCGGCAGTGCATCTCCTGACAGCCGACGCCGAGGCGAGCGGTGTTGCCACCGCCGAGCAGAAGGCGCGTGGCGTTGCCAATACCGTGCCGCGCTGGGTGCTCCTGCTCGAGGGCTGGGGCGACGAAGCCGCCTTCGTCGCGATGGCGAAAGCCGAACTTTCGGCAGGCAAGCTCGATGCGATCGGTGGCCAGGCCCCCTATTCGCTCGGGCTTTATCGCCATCAGATCACCCGGACCAAGACGGCCTGGAGTGCCGGCTGATGGGCGCGATCTATAACCTGTCCGGTCGGTTCGCGATCGTCACCGGCGGCGCCGGCGGGCTGGGGCTCGGTATCGCTCGCGCCCTTCTCGACGCCGGCGCAGGGGTCGAGCTCTGGGACGCCAATGCGGCCGGCCTCGCCGAGGCGGCAACCGAGCTGGGCGCCAGCATCCGCACCGTCGACATCACCGACCGGTCAGCGGTCGATCGGGCCACGGCGGCGGCTTTCTCCGCACATGGCCGGATCGACATCCTGATCAACAATGCCGGTGTGCTCGGAGAAGTGAAGCCGATCTGGGAGACCTCGCCCGAGGACTTCCAGCGCGTTCTGCAGGTCAACCTCTTCGGCGCCTATCTGGTGACGCGTGCCGTCGTCGGGCGCATGCGCCAGCAGGCATCGCGACCATCGCGCGTGACACCGCATCCGTTGCGCGGCCATGTCGTCAACATCGCCTCGATCCAGGGCAAGGAGGGCATGGCCAGCGCCGTCGCCTACAGCGCCTCGAAGGCCGGGCTGATCGCGCTGACCAAAAGCGTTGCCAAGGAGACGGCTCGGGACGGCATCATCGTCACAGCGATCACCCCGGCAGCGGCCGAGACGGCGATGGCGCGCGAAATCTCGGCGGAACGCCGCGCCGATATCCTCGGACGCATCCCGATGGCGCGCTTTGTCGAGGTCGAGGAAGTGGCGCGAATGGTGCTCTGGCTGTCATCCGACGAGTGCTCGTTCTCGACTGGCGGGATCTTCGACCTGTCAGGCGGCCGGGCGACCTATTGACTGCTCTCGGTGTGCCCCGCCCGTTGATGAGACCCGCCACAAACGAGCAGGCGACGCGGATCGTCCGTCGGCTCACATCTCACTCCGGACCCTGCCGACCCAGCCGTTCCTGTTCCCGCTTGCCCACAGGCTGCCTTCTCCAAAGCCCCCGTCAGTCGAGAGCGTAACGTCTTCTGGCGCGTCGCAGCGTCACAAACAACGCCTTAATCCGTTGTTTTCATTAGTTTGCAGGCCAGCTCAATCCCCTCTCGCAGCACCAGCCCATCTCCTCGATGCGGCTGACGGTTCTGGCGGGTCGGGGCTGCCGAGCATTACGACGTCCAATTCGTGTCACGAACCAGACCGTCGCCAAGCCGATGTCCGGGACCGTGATCCCCTTCAGCGGGGGCCGCGGCCCATCCTCACCATCGGGACGGTGCTTCAGGTCTCGAAGATGATCTTGGCGGCGCCGACGCGGCCGGCGTCGATGTCGGCGAAGGCCCGGGCGCCCTCATGGAGCGGACGGTGCTCCGTCCAGCCGAGGGCGCCGAGGCGGCCTTGAGCCAGCGCCTCGACGGTCTGGCCGAAATCGGCGGGCGTGTAGCAGTAGACGCCGGCCAGCGTGATCTCCTGGAGGGTGATCTTGCGGATGTCGAGGCCGCCCTGCCCGGGCAGCAGGCCGACATGGACGATGACGCCGCCGGGACGCGCCATGCGGCAGGCGGCCGCCCGGGTCGCATCGGCGCCGACCGCGTCGATGACGAGATCGGCGCTGTTGTCCTCCGGCTCGTCCTCGCCGGGCCGATAGACCGCGATGCCTTCCGCCGCCACCGTCGCGCGGCGCTGCGGGTTGGTTTCGCCGATGACGAGGTCGCGGGCGCCGAACAGCCGCGCGACCAGCCCGGCGGCCAGCCCGATCGCGCCGCCGCCGAGCACCACGACCCGGCAGGCCGCGAGCGGCTGGTGCAGCCGCTGCAAGCCGGTCCGCACCGCATGCCAGGAGACGGCGACGGGTTCGGCCAGCGCCGCATGGGCGATCGGCATGGCGTCGGGAACCGGCGTCAGGTTGCGCTGGGGAATTCGAACCAGCTCCGCGAAGGCGCCGGGCCGTGGCGGCATCGAGATGATCTGCCGCGTCGGCGAGAGATGCCAGCGCCCCTCGATCGCATAGGGGCAGGCCGGGTCGACCACGAGCGGGTTGATGGTGACGCGCTCGCCCGCACGCGGCCCCGTCGCGATGCGCCCCGCCGCCTCGTGGCCGAGGATCAGCGGCGGCGGGCGGCGCGCATCGAAGCCGTGATAGGCATGCATGTCCGAGCCGCAGATGCCGACCGCCTCGACCCTGACCAGAACCTCGTCGGCCTGCGGCACGGGGTCCGGCTCGTCGCGGAAGACGAGGCCGTTGGGACCGGTATAGACCAGCGCCTTCATGCGGCGACCCTCCTCATTTGGCGGTGAAGCCGCCATCGACGGCCAGGGTCTGGCCGGTGACATAGGCCGAGGCCGGCGAGGCCAGGAAGACCGTGGCGCCGGCGAGATCGTCGAGTTCGCCATTGCGGCCGATGGCGGTCTGCGCCGCGTTCTTGGCGGCGCGCGCGGGATCGGCGAAGACGGGGGCCGTCAGCGGCGTCGGGAAGAAACCCGGCGCGATCGCGTTGCAGGTGACGCCATGGCGCGACCATTCCTCGGCGATGGCCCGCGTCAGCTGGACGACGCCGCCCTTCGCCGCGCCATAGGGCGCGCAGTCGGGGAAGGCGCGGTAGCTCTGTAGCGAGGCGATGTTGACGATGCGGCCATAGCCGCGCTGCGCCATCCCCGGTGCGAAAGCCTGGGTCAGCAGGAAGGGCGCGCGCAGATGCACCGCCATATGCAGGTCGAAAGCCTCGGCCGAAACCTGCATGAAGGGCTGGCGCAGATTGAGCCCGGCGACATTGACGAGGATGTCGATGGTCCGCCCCAGCCGCTCGCAGGCCGCCGCCAGAGTGGTGCCCGCCTCCGGCGAGGCGAGATCGGCGGCGATGATGTCGGCCGCGATGCCGTCCGCCCGCAGCCCTTCGGCCGCCTCGCGCAGTGCGTCTTCCCGTCTTGCGACGATGACGAGATGCGCGCCCGCCAGCCCCAGCGCGCGGGCCATGGCGAGCCCGATGCCGCTGTTGCCGCCGGTGACCAGCGCCGTCTTGCCGGTGAGGTCGAAGAGCGAGGTCAGCCGGAACATCGCTCAGACCTCGACCGGTTTGCCGAGATCGACATTCGAGCCCGGCGCGTATTTGGCCATGCGCGCATCGCTGGTGCGGGCATGGGCCTCCATGCCCTCCAGCCGCGAGATCCGGGCCGAGACGGGGGCGATGCGCTGGCAGGCGGCGCGGTCCATGCGCTGCCAGGTCAGGGGCTTCAGGAATTTGTGGACCGACAGACCCGCCGAGTAGCGGGCGGCGAATTTGGTCGGGAGGATGTGGTTGGGGCCCGAGACCTTGTCGCCGAAGGCGACATTGGTCTCCTCGCCGAGGAAGAGCGAGCCGTAATTGCTGAGATGGGCGTGCCACCAGTCGAGATCGCCGCAGTGCACCTCGAGATGCTCGCAGGCATAAGCGTCGGAGACCGCGACCATCTCCTCGCGGGTGTCGCAGAGGACGATCTCGCCATAGTCGCGCCAGGCGGCGCCGGCGGCATCGCGGGCCGTGGGCGGCAGGGTGGCGATCAGCTCCGGCATCAGCCTGGCGACCTCGTCGGCAATGCGGCGCGAGGAGGTGATCAGCCAGGCCGGGCTCTCATGGCCGTGCTCGGCCTGGCCGACGAGATCGGTCGCGACGATCAGCGGGTCGGCGCTGTCGTCGGCGATCACGGCGACCTCGGAGGGGCCGGCGAAGACGTCGATCCCGACCTTGCCGAACAGCATGCGCTTGGCCTCGGCGACGAATTTGTTGCCGGGCCCGACGATGATGTCGGCCGGCTTGCCGGTGAACAGGCCGAAGGTCATCGCCGCGATCGCCTGGACGCCGCCCAGGCACATGATGATGTCGGCGCCTGCCACCGTCAGCGCATAGAGCACATGCGGGTGGATGCCCTGGCCGCGGAACGGCGCCGAGCAGGCGACGACGGTCTTGACGCCGGCGGCCTTGGCCGTGGCGACGGACATATAGGCCGAGGCGATATGGGCGTAGCGGCCGGTCGGCACATAGCAGCCGGCCGTGTTCACCGGCACGAGCTTCTGCCCGAGATGCAGGCCGGGCGAGATCTCCAGCGAGAAGTCCTGGCAGGAGGCGCGCTGCGCCTCGGCAAAGCGACGCACCTGCCCTGCGGCGAAGCTGATGTCGTCCTTCACCGCTTGCGGCACGTCGCGGATGCGCTCGGCGATGGCGGCCTGGTCGAGGACGATCGGCCCGTCCCATTTGTCGAGCTTGAGGGCGTAGTCCTTCACCGCCTGCTCGCCCCCGGCCTCGATCGCGGCGAGCATCTCGGTGACCACCGCGCGCGCGGTGTCGGTTTCCGTTTCCGGCGTCTTGGTCGCGGTCTTGAGATGGGTGATGGCCATGGCTTTAGGTCCGCTTCGGAGCGCAAAGGGTGGTGGCGGTGACGCCGGGGGGCGTCACCGCAGCGGTCGGTCGATCGTGAGCCCGGTTACTTCTTGTCGAACTCGGTCGCGAAGGCCTTGAGCTTGGGGTCGGCCGCGACGCGCTTCAGGAAGTCGTCGGTGACGTAGCTCTTGGCGTCGGGGTTGGAGGGAATCGTCCCGACCTCGGTGATGAACTTGCCGATCTCGGAGAACCAGCCATCCACCGTCGAGGCGCCTGAGCCCCGCGCCATCAGCTTGAGCTGCTCGTCGAGGCCGAAGGTCGGCCGCAGCGCGAACTCCTGGTCCATCGCCTTGGGCGTCACCTCGAGCCCGCCCTGCTTGTAGAAATCGAGCGCCAGCGTGCGCGCCTCGGCCGGGTTGGCCTTGGCCCAGGACCAGCCGCGCAGGAAGACGGCCAGGAACTTCGCGACGTCCTCGGGCCGCTCCTTGGCGAAATCGCCGCGCACGATCAGCGCGCCGGGCACGATCGCGCCGGCATCGGCGCCAGAGCAGAGATATTTGGCGTTGGCGCGCTCCTCGAGCGTGTAGGTGTTGGGCGCCCAGACGCCGGCGACATCGCCATTGTTGGAGGTGATCGCGGTGATAATCTGGGCCTGGCCGAGATTGACGAACTGCATATCGCTCTGCTGCAGGCCGAACTTGGTCAGGCATTTGCGTGCCGCGTAATCCACCGTGGAGTTGGTGGTGAGGAGCAGCTTCTGGCCCTTCAGCAGCTTCGGATCGGCCTTGATCGCGTCGAACTTGTCGCCGCGCACCATCATCGCATTGGTCTTCGACTCGTCGTTGGTGATGCCGATGGTCAGGATGTTGAAGCGCACCGCGCCGAGCACGGCAGGAACCGAGCCGGTGCCGCCGACATCCCAGGATTTGGCGGCGGAGGCCGCAATCTGCGGCGCGCCGGCCGGGAAGGTCGAGAAGTTCGGCGTCAGGCCGACATCCTTCCACCAGCCCTTCACGGTGGCGTAGTGGAACGGCAGCGCCCAGTAGAGCGAGGGCTGGTAGCTGACGCCGATGGCGGTCTGTGCCTGGCCCGGCGAAGGCGCGGCAAAGGCCAGCGCGGCGGCGATCCCCAATCCGGCAACGATGCGTTTCATCTTCGTTTTCTCCCTGTTGTCGTTAGCCCGGTCTCAGCCTGTTGCAGCCCGCCCGGTTTTCCCTGTCTCCGCCCGGGCGGAGACGACGGTCTCGATGGCCTCGCGCAGAATGTCGGCGACGAGGTCGCAATCTTCATCGGTCAGCGAGAGCGGCGTGCGAATGTCGCAGAGCCCGGCCAGGATGGCGTGGGTCTGCGCCATCGGCCCCTGCTCGCCCGCATAGCGCCAATGGCGCGGCGCGCTGGTGAAGCCGCGCTGCCGGCCGGCGCCGAACCATTTGATCGGCAGGCCGCGGGCGGCGCAGCGCTCGAGGACCGCAGCGATCTCGGAATCGTCGAAGCCCAGCAGCGAGAACTGGACCGAGGTCGCGCCATAGCGGTCCTTGGGCGAACGTGGTGGCAGCCGGACATGCTGCGAGCGCGCGATGGCCGCGCCGATCCGGTCATGGATGGCGTTCCAGCGCGCTGCACGGCGCGGCAGGTCGTGCAGTTGCGGCCGCAGCAGCGCGGCGGCGAGCGCCGTCATCCGCATGCTGAAATTGGGGGTCCGTTCCTCCCAGGCGGCGATGACCTCGGCGGGTGGCGCGCTGCGATGCTGGGCGTGCAGCATGTAGCTGCCCGAATGCAGGATGGCCCGGGCGATGCGGTCGTCATCGTCCAGCAGGAGGAAACCGCCCTCGCCGGCGTTGAGATGCTTGTAGGTCTGGGCGCTGAAGGCGGCCGCTGCGCCGAAGGTGCCGATGGCGCGGCCGTCCCAGGCGGCGCAGAGCGCATGGGCGCAATCCTCGACCAGGAGCAGCCCGAGTTCGTCGCAGGCGGCCATCACCGCATCCATGTCGGCGATGTGCCCGCGCATGTGAGACAGCATCAGGATGCGGGCGCCCGAGGCGCGGGCCTTGGCCCGCAGATCCTCGCAGTCGATGACGTAGTCCGGGCCGACCTCGACCAGCACCGGCCGGCCGCCGGCATGCAGGATGGCGCCGGGCACCGGCGCCAGCGTGAAGCCATTGACCAGCACCGGTTCGCCCGGCTGCAGGTCCAGCACCTTCAGCGCCAGGCACAAAGCGGCGCCACCGGAGTTGACGGCGACGCAATAGCGCCGGCCGACGAAGGCGGCGAATTCCTGCTCCAAGAGGGCGACGTCGTTCTGGTCGGCGCCCATCTCGCCATAGCGGAACAGCCGGCCCGAGCGCATCAGTTCGCAGGCGCGCGCGATGCCCGCCTCGGGAATCGGCTCCGGTTCGGTCAGGTCGCGCGCGAGGCGCGGCAGTGTGGCGAGGTCAGACCCCATGGGCGCCCTTCTCCTCGCGCAGCGACTTCCAGATCTGGGTGCGCAGATGGACGAAGGATTCGAGATCCATCACATCCTCGATGCGCTCATGGCGGTCCCAGTTCTCGGCCTGCCGCACCGAGCGGATGTCGAGCACCTCCTTGATGCGGCCCGGGCGGCGGGTCATGATCGCGACCCGGTCGGCGAGATAGACCGCCTCCTCCACCGCATGGGTGATGAACAGCACGGTGCGCGGATTGACCCGCGCCAGCCGCACCAGTTCCTCCTGCATGACGACGCGGGTCTGCGCGTCGAGCGCGCCGAAGGGCTCGTCCATCAGCAGCACTTCGGGATCGAGCACATAGGCGCGGGCGATGGCGACGCGCTGCTGCATGCCGCCCGAGAGTTGATGCGGGAAGGCATCGGCATGGCTCTCGAGGTTCATGAGCTTGAGCGCGCCGGCAACCAGCCCGTCGCGCTCAGCCCTCGGCAGGTTCTTGTTGCGCAGGCCGAGCTCGATGTTCTCGCGCACCGTCTTCCACGGAAACAGCGCGAATTGCTGGAAGACCACGGCACGATCGGGGCCCGGCTCCGTCACCGCCTTGCCGTTGACGCTGACGATGCCGGCGCTGGGCGGCTCGAAGCCGGCGACCATGCGCAGGCAGGTCGTCTTGCCGCAGCCGGAGGGGCCGACGATCGCGACGAACTCCTTGTCGGCAATCTCCAGATTGATGTCGTCGAGCGCCTTCACGCCGCCCGACACCGGACCGAAGACCTTGTCGACCTTGTCGAAACGGATCGAACCCATCGCCTTCGTTCCCTTACGCCTGGAGGCCGCGGCGGCGGCGAAGCCAGGCTTCGCCCTGCCGCAGCATCACGTCGATCGCCATGCCGACGAGGCCGATCGCGACCATGCCGGCCATCACGGTCGGGGTCGCGACATTGGCCTGCGCCTGCACCATCATGAATCCGACCCCGGCCGCCGCGACGATCAGCTCCGCCCCGACCAGCGACTGCCAGCCCAGCCCCGCCGAGACGCGCAGGCCCGAGACGATCGAGGGCGTCGCCGCCGGCAGCAGGATTTCGAGGATCATCCGCAGATGCCCGGTGCCGAGCATGCGCGCCGCCTCAATGAGGCGGGGCTCGACGAAGCGGGCGCCGCGATAGGCGTTGATCAGGCAGGGCGGGAAGGCGCCCGCGAAGATGATCAGGATCGGCCCGCCGATGCCGACGCCGAACCACAAAGCGGCGAAGGGCACCCAGGCGATCGGCGCGATGAAGCGCAAGCCGTCGAAGAGCGGGGTGACGACGTCGTCGAGCCAGCGGAACCAGCCCATCAGCAGGCCGAGCGGCACGCCGATGAAGGCCGCCAGCAGCACGCCATAGGCATAGCGCTGGAAGCTCGAGGCAAGATGCTGCGGCAGCGTCGCCCCGGCGAAGGGGTTGGTCAGCAGATGGACGAAGCGGGTGAGGACATCGAGCGGCGAAGGCAGGAACTGGCGTGGCACGATGCCGAAGGCCGACAGCGCCGCCCAGAGCCCGATGAAGCCGACGAGACCCAGCGCGCCCCAGACGCATTTCTCGCTCAGGCGAAGCGGGATCGTCTGCATCAATCCCTCCCCGCCACATTCCAGGCGAGCGCGCGGCGCTCTACCCGGCCGAGCGCATAGGTCGTCGCCCAGCCGAGCACGCCGACCGTCACCATCCCCACCAGGATCATGCCCGGGTAGATGTCCTGCTGGGCCATGTTGAGCACGAAGCCGATGCCGGCGAGCGCGCCGACGAGTTCGGCCGCGACCAACGTCGTCCAGGAGGCCTGGAGCGACAGGCGCAGGCCCGTGAAGATCATCGGGGCGGCGGCCGGCGCGATCACCTCCGTGACCATCCGCCAGCGCGGCGTGCCCAGCATCTGCGCCGCCTCGATGATCGGGCGATCGATGTTGCGCACGCCGGCGAAGGAGTTGATCACCGAGGGCACGAAGGCGGCAAACCAGATCACCATGATCTTGGCGCCGTCGCCGAGGCCGAGCCAGAGGATCGCGAGCGGGATCCAGGCCAAAGGCGGCATTGGCCGGATGATCAGGAAGATCGGGTTGATTGCGGCCTCGGCGCGCCGGTCCCAGCCCATCCACAGGCCGAGCGGCACGCCGGTGGCGACCGCCACGGCAAAGCCCATCACGACCAGCTTGACGCTCTGCAGCGCATGGGCCGCCAACCCGCCACCGGCATAGCCGCGCGTGCTAATCTGCTTCAGCGAAAGCCAGAAATCGGCAGGCGAGGGGAAACGACCGGGCGACACGAAGCCCGTCGCCGTGGTCAGGCCGAACCACAGCAGCAGCACAGCCGCCACCGAGCCCAGGCCGACCCATCCCCGTCTTCCAATCATGGCGTTCCCCGGCGCGCTCTTCTGATGAAAGCGCTTTCACTCAACGTTCCAGAACATCGCACCCGTGTCAACGTTCTCGTATAAGAGTACGATTTTGGTGGCTCAGCTTGCCGTTCATGGCGATATGAGACTAGATCGAATGAAAGATTTTTCATGGGGACGATGGTGAGCGCAGCGCGCGTCAAGCTGAGCGATGTGGCCCGGGATGCAGGCGTGTCCGCCGCGACCGTGTCGCGTGCCATCGCCCAGCCCGAGCTTCTCTCGCCAGAAACGCTCGCCCGCGTCAGGGCCAGTGCCCAGCGCCTCGGCTATCTGCCCGACGGGGCTGCACGGGCGCTCGCATCCGGCCGGTCCATGACCATCGGCGCGATCGTTCCAACACTCGACAGCGCCATCTTCGCCCGTGCCCTCCAGGCGATGCAGGCGACCCTGGCGCAATCGGGCTATCTGCTGCTGGTCGCCTCGCACGAGGCGAGTCCCGCCGCCGAGACGCAGGCTGTGCGCGCCCTGCTGGGGCGCGGCGTCGACGGGCTGATGCTGGTCGGGGCCGAACGGGCGCCGGAGACGACGGCCCTGCTGCGTACCTCCGGCCTGCCGGTGGTGCTGACCTGGTGCGGCGATGGCCATTTCACGGCCGTGACCATCGACAACGCCATGGCCGGCCGCCTGGCCGCGCAGCACCTGATCAGCCTCGGCCACCGCCGCATCGGCATGATCGTCGGCCATCTGCAGTTCAATGATCGGCAGAGGGCGCGGCTCGCCGGCGCACGCCTGGCCCTCGAGGAGGCCGGCCTGTCGCTCCCTGACTCGCTCGTCGTCGAGCAGTCGCTGACTCTCGCCGGCGGGCGGGCCGGATGCGCGATGCTGCTCGACCTCGACGACCGTCCGACAGCGCTGATCGGTGGCATCGACCTCTTCGCGATCGGCTGCCTCGAGGAGGCGCATGCGCGCGGCATGGCCGTTCCCGATGATCTCAGCGTCGTCGGGATCGACGGGCTGGACATGTCGGCCCATGTCTCACCGGGCCTGACGACCGTCCATGTCCCCACAGCGCGGATCGGCAACCTCGCCGCACAGACCCTGATCGCCATGGTGGCGCGTCGGCCCGTGGAGCGGGAGACGCTACTGCCCGTCGAACTGGTGGTGCGGCGCTCCTCCCAGACACTCCCGCCCCATTGAGGCGGAGCCGGGAGGGACGCCGTCCCGCTCAGGCCAGCATGCGCGTGTCACCGCAGACCGAGATCTCCTGTCCCGAGATCGTCCTGGCGAAGGGCGAGGCAAGGAAGACGATCTGTTTGGCGATGTCGGCGGGGTCGACGAACTGCTTGATCGAGACGCCGGCGAAGAGGCGCTGCGTCATCTCCTCATGCGAGACGTTGAAGCTGCGCGCCTTGTTGGCGATGACGCTCTGGATGCGCGGCCCCTCGACGAGGCCTGGGCAGATCGCGTTGGCGCGGATGCCGAATTCGCCGAGCTCGGCGGAGAGCGCCTTGGTGAAGCCGATGACGCCCCATTTCGCCGCGGCATAGGGCGAGCGCAGCGGGAAGCCGTGCTTGCCGGCCTGGCTGGAGAGATTGACGATCGAGGCGTTCTTCGACTGCTTGAGATGCGGGACCGCGAGCCGCGTGCAGTTGAACTGCCCGGTCAGGTCGATCGCAACGCAGGAGTCCCAGTCCTCCGGCGCGATCTCGTCGACGCGGCCCGTCGGGCCGGCGATGCCGGCATTGTTGACGAGGCAGTCGAGCCCGCCCAGCGCCGACAGCGCCTCCTCCATCAGCCGCGCGACGGCGGCCCGGTCGGAGACGTCGCAGACCGACTGCGTCATTGCCGGGTCGCTCCTGGCCATGTCGGCGAGCGCGGCGCGATCCACGTCGCAGATATGGACCTTCGCGCCCTCGGCCGCGAAGGCACGCGCCGTGGCGCGGCCAATGCCGTTGGCGCCGGCCGTCACCAGCACGCGCAGCCCCTCGATCTGCAGATCCATCCCGTCTCTCCCCGTCAGGCCCGAAGCTGGCCCGTTTCCTCGATATGCGCGGCGGCGGCCGCGATGTCGTCTTCCAGCGCCGCGCGGGCGGCCGGCGCGTCCCGGCGGCGCACGGCCTCCAGCAGGCGGGCATGGGCCTGCATGGCGCTGCCGCCCTCGAGCCTCCGCGGGTCGTGGCGCATGTCGAGATTGAGGATCGGCCCGGCCTTCAGCCAGAGCCGCTCGATCATTTCGATGAGGCTCGGCATGGCGGCCGCCTCGTAGAGAGCGAAATGCAGATCGCGATTGGCCGCAACGGCCGCGGCGCTGTCGGGCGGCTCGGCACTCGCCGCCTGGCGAAAGGCCGCGTCGAAGGCCACGATCCGGTCGATGTCGGCGGGCGTCGCCTGGCGTGCCGCCTCCTCCGCCGCGAAGCCCTCGACGACGAGGCGCAGCCGCGTCAGCTCGCGAAACTGCGCCAGCGAGAGCACGGGCACGCGCACCGCCCGCCCCGGCAGCACCTCGAGCGCGCCGTCGGCGGCGAGCCGGCTGACCGCCTCGCGCACCGGCATCATCGAGACCCCGAGCGCCTCGGCGACGCGGCGCAGCGACAGCTTCTCGCCCGGCGCAAGGCGGCCCGCGACGAGAAGCGAGCGCAACTCGCCCGTGACCCGCTCGCCAAGCGTCTCGCGCTGCAGCGCGCCGATGGCGTCGAGCGCCGAGGCGTCGGTCTCCCCCAGGGGAGCCGACTGCTCGAAGGCGGTGCGCGAGGGCTGGACAGCGGCGGTCATGTCTGCCAACCTAACTGTGATCACAGATCACGACAAGCGGCGTCAGACCGCTGATCAACATCCGCCGACGCCACAACGGCGCGGCGCTCGTTCTGGGAGGAACGCTCATGTCAGACCTGTTGAAGACGACCCGACTCTCGCGCCGGCAGGCGCTGGTGGGTCTCGGTGCCGGCACGGCCGCCGGCCTGATCGCCAGCCCCTCGATCATCCTCGCACAGACGCCCGACGCGATCCGGTTCGGCCATCTGACGCCGCGGACGGGCTTCCTCGGCCCGCTCGGCGAATACGGCGTGATGGCGGTCGATCTCGCGGTCGAGGAGATCAACGCGGCGGGCGGCGTCAACGGCCGCAAGCTCGAGGCGCTGAAGGAGGATTCGGTCAATCCGCAGACGGCCTCGACCAAGGCCGAGCGCATGATCGAGCGCGACAAGGTCACCTGCATCCTCGGCGAAATCTCCTCGGCCTCCTGCCTGACGATCTCGCAGGTCGCGGCGCGCAACAAGACGCTCTTCGTCAACACCGGCGGCAATTCCGACGCGCTGCGCGGCGAGAGCTGCAACCGCTACATGTTCCATGTCGAGCACCAGAACTCGATGTATGTGAAGAGCTGCGGCCGCTCGCTGATGGCGCAGGGGCTGGTGAAGGGCAAGAAGTGGTTCTCGCTGACCGCCGACTACGCCTTCGGCCATGACCTGCTCAAGGTCGCCAAGCGCTTCATGGAGGCCAATGGCGGCCAGTTCGCCGCCGACAAGCTGGTGCCGACCGATGCGACCGACTTCTCGGCGCTGCTGCTCGAAATCCGCGCCGCCAAGCCCGACCTCGTGATCTCGAACCTCGCCGGCAACCAGATCACCAACTTCCTGAAGCAGTATTCGGAGTTCGGCCTGACCTTCCCGGTCGCCGGCTTCGGCTTCGACACGGCGCTGGCCTGGGCGGCCGGCAAGGACAATTTCGCCGGCATCTGGCCCTGCGTCTGGCACCATCTGATCGACACCCCCGGCACCAAGGCTTTTGTGGCCGCCTTCACCAAGAAGTACGGCAAGCCGCCGGAGAACCAGGCCTGGGGCGACTACATGGCCGTGAAGATCATGGCGCAGTCGATGAGCGAGCTGAAATCGACCGAGACGGCCAAGATCCTCGAATACTGGGAAAAGGGCGCCAAGTTCGATGTGCTCAAGGGTCGGCCGGGCTATTTCCGCGCCTCCGACCACCAGCTCATCAGCGAGATGTACACGATCACGGCGCTGCCGGCCGCGCAGGTCAAGAACCCGTGGGATCTCTTCACCTCCTCGCCGGCCGTGCCCGGCCCGAACGAGGACATGGAGGTCATCGCCACCAGCGGCGACGAGGCCGTCTGCAAGATGAGCTGAGGGTCCATCCGTCATTCTCGGGCGGCGCGTAGCGCCGACCCGGGAATCTCATGACGAGAGAGCTCTGGTTTCCGAGATGGTCGGGTCAAGCCCGACCATGACGCACCACGCTGAAGGCCTCTTCCTGCAGCGCGCATTCCGATAAAGGCCAATCCTTGCTCACCCTCTTCATCCAGCAGGTGCTGAACGGGCTGCTCGACGGGGTCTATTACCTCCTGATCGCGCTCGGCCTGTCGCTGATCTTCTCGCTGGGCGGCATCGTCAACCTGGCGCATGGCGCCTTCTATGCGATCGGCGCCTATCTCACGATCGTGCTCGCCCCGCATATCGGCTTCGGCGGTGCCATGGTGGCCTCGCCCGTGCTGGTCGCGCTGATCGGCATCGTCGTCGAGCGCGGGCTGTTCCAGCGCTTCTACCGCTCGGACCCGATCCTCTCGCTGCTTTTGACCTTCGGGCTCGCCATGGTCGCCGAGCAGTCGCTGCGGATGATCTTCGGCGCGCCGCCGCTCTCCTTCTCGATCCCGCCGGCGCTGCGCGGCCAGATCTTCATCGGCGACTTCATCTATTCGCGCTACCGGGCGATGCTGCTCCTGATCGCGGCGGCCTGCGTGCTGGGCCTCTGGTTCCTGCTGCAGCGCACCGCCTTCGGCCGCGTCGTGCGCGCCGGCGTGCAGAACCCCGACATGGTCGGCGCGCTCGGCATCTCCTTGCAGCCCTACATGGTCGCGGTCGCCGGCATCGGCATCGGGCTGGCGGGGCTGGCCGGCGTGCTGCTGGCGCCGATCTATTCGATCCATCCCGCCATGGGGCAGGAGATCATCACGCCGGCCTTCGTCGTCGTCGTCATCGGAGGCCTGGGCTCGTTCTGGGGCGTGGTGGTGGCCGCGCTGATGGTCGGGCTGGTGAAGGGCATCACGATCGGGCTTGGCTACACGCAATGGTCCACCGCCGTGATCTACCTGATGATGCTGCTCGTCCTGCTGTTCCGGCCCCGCGGCCTGTTCGGCGAACGCATCCAGCGTTTCGAGTGAGGCCGCGATGACACCCGCACAGCGCGACCACGCGCCGCTCTTCATCGCCGCCGCCGGCCTGCTCGCCCTGCCCTTCCTGATGGATGTCATCGGGCTCGGCACGACCTCGGCGACGGAGATCGTCGTCTTCGCCATCGCCTGCATGGCGCTGAACATCCTCGTCGGCACCACGGGCCTTGTCTCCTTCGGCCATGGCGCCTGGTTCGGGCTCGCCGCCTATGCCGCCGGGCTGATCCAGCGCAACTGGCTGCCGGGCCAGTTCGCCCTGCCGATCCTCCTGGCTGTGCTGTTCGTCGGCCTGATCGCGTTTGCGTTCGGGGCGCTGATCCTGCGCCGCAAAGGGGTCTACTTCTCGCTCCTGACGCTGGCGCTGGCGGCCATGACCTATTCGGTCGCCTTCCGCTGGACGGCGGTAACGGGCGGCGAGGACGGGCTCGGCGGCATCAAGCGGCCGCTCTTCCTCGGCATCGATTTCGAGCAGGCCTCGTCGTTCTACGTCCTCGTGGCGCTGATCGGCATGGCGGTGGTCTACGGCCTCTGGCGCTTCCATCGCTCGCCCGTCGGCACCGTGCTGGTCGCGATCCGCGAGAACGAGCAGCGGGCCCGCTTCCTCGGCTATGCCACCGACCGCTACAAGCTGATCGCCTTCACGCTCTCGGCGGCGCTGACGGGTCTCGCCGGCTCGCTG
This sequence comes from Bosea sp. RAC05, assembly GCF_001713455.1. Lineage (NCBI taxonomy): Bacteria > Pseudomonadati > Pseudomonadota > Alphaproteobacteria > Hyphomicrobiales > Alloboseaceae > Allobosea > Allobosea sp. RAC05. The sequence goes on along the minus strand of NZ_CP016464.1, from coordinate 1,360,571 downwards.
CTGCTGTTCAACAACCGGATGACCTCGGCCGAGCCGATCTCGGTCGCCTTCTCCGGCGAATTGCTGGCGATGGTGGTGATCGGCGGCATGCGCTCCTTCCTGGGGCCGGCGTTGGGCGCGCTGTTCTTCGTGATCTTCCGCGACTACCTCTCCAGCATCACGCCGAACTGGCTGTTCTGGTTCGGCCTGCTCTTCGTCGGCTTCATCGTGTTCTCGCCGACCGGCATCGTCGGCTTCGGCGAGCGCCTCCTGCGGCCCTTCCGCAAGTCGGTCGTGGGCGATGCGGCGATGTCGGAGCGCAAGGCGGGCACCGTGACGCTGCCGGCCTTCATGAAGCCGAGCGATCCGACCGACGGGCCGATCCTGACCGCGCGGGGGCTCGCCAAGAGCTTCGGCGGCATCAAGGCGGTCGAGGGCGTCGACATCACCATGGCCGATCGCCGGCTGCATGCGCTGATCGGCCCCAACGGCGCCGGCAAGACCACGGCGTTCAACCTGATCTCCGGCCTGTTCCCGCCCGATCGCGGCGAGGTGCGGCTGCGCGAGCGCGCGATCGGCGGGATGTCGCCCGAGGCGATCACGCAGGCCGGCATCGGGCGCGCCTTCCAGATCACCAATCTGTTCCCGACGCTGTCGGTCGAGGAGAATGTGCGGCTCGCCGTCCAGGCCCGCGCCGAGGCGCGCTTCGGCTTCTGGCGGCCGGCCGGCGCGCTCGACGAGGTCAACGACCAGACCGCGACCGTGATCGACACGATGGGCCTGCGCGGCATCGAGACGGCGGAGGCCGGATCGCTGAGCTATGGCGGCCAGCGCCTGCTCGACATGAGTCTGGCGCTCGCCACGAAGCCGCGCGTGCTGCTGCTCGACGAGCCGCTGGCGGGCCTGGCGGCGGCCGAGCGCGAGCGCGTCGGCAATCTGATCAAGTCGATCTCGACCGACCTGCCGGTGCTGCTCGTCGAGCACGACATCGACCGTGTCTTCGCCATTGCCGACCATGTGACGGTGATGAACGAGGGCTCGGTGCTGGTCGACGGCACGGTCGAGGATGCGCGCTCGTCGCCGCGCGTGCAGGAAATCTATATCGGCTCGGGCGCGCATGCGCTGGCCGAGAAACCGCGCCAGAGCGCCGCGCGCAGCCCCGTGCTGCTCGGCCTCGACAAGGTCGACACCTTCTACGGCAAGAGCCACATCCTCAGGCAGGTCACGCTCGACGTGCATGAGAACGAGATCGTCGCGCTGCTCGGCCGCAACGGCGCCGGCAAGTCGACCCTGCTCAAGACCATCACCGGCATCGCCCCGCCGGCGAGCGGCACGATCACGCTGGCGGGCCGCGACATCGCCGGCCAGCCGCCAGCCTCAATCGCGCGCGCCGGCATCGCCTATGTGCCGCAGGGCCGCGGGCTGTTCGCGGGCATGAGCGTCAAGGACAATATGGAGCTCGGCCGGCTCAAGCGCGTCACCGGCAACGGCACGCATTGGGACGACGACAAGATCTTCGCCTTCTTCCCGCGCATCAAGCAGCGCTGGCATTCGCCGGCCGACTACCTGTCGGGTGGCGAGCAGCAGATGGTGGCGGTGGCGCGCGCGCTCTCGGGCGACACCCGCATCCTCCTGCTCGACGAGCCTTTCGAGGGGCTGGCGCCGGCCGTCGTCGAGGAGTTGTTCGAGGCCTTCGACAAGCTCCGCCAGGAGATCGGCATCGTCATCGTCGACCACCATCTCGACCTCGCGCTGGCGCTCTCGGACCGCACCGTCGTGCTCGAGCGCGGCAGCGTCGTCCATACCGGCCCGTCGCGGGCGCTGAGCCAGGATCTCGCGCTGCGCCGGCAGGTGTTGTGGCTGTGATGGCAACTCAGCCTGTCCGTCATGGCGAGCGCAGCGAAGCAATCCAGCCCGCGCGCTCCACACCGTCTGGATTGCTTCGCTGCGCTCGCGATGACGATAAGCGCTTCGCCAAGGACTTCATTACATGACCAGCATCGCCATCGTCGGTTCGGGCCTGATCGGCCGCGCCTGGGCCACCGTCTTCGCCAGCCATGGCTGTTCCGTCGCGCTGCATGACGTCGCGCCCGGCGCGGCGGAGGCGGCGCGCGCCCATATCGGCACCAATCTCGAGGAACTCGCGGGCCATGGGCTGGTCGAAGACCCCAAGGGCTCGCTGTCGCGCATCCGCGTCGCCCGCGACCTCGCCGATGTCCTGACCGGCGCCGACCTCGTGCAGGAGAACGGGCCGGAGACCGTCGCGGCCAAGCAGCAGCTCTTCGCGGAGATGGATGCGCTCTGCCCGCCCTCGACCATCCTGGCGTCCTCGACCTCCTTCATCATGGCCTCGGTGTTCAGCGAGACCCTGGTGGGCCGGGCGCGCTGCCTCGTCGCGCATCCGGTCAACCCGCCCCATCTCGTGCCGATCGTCGAGCTGGCGCCGGCGCTCTGGACCGACCCGGCGGTGGTCGAGCGGGCCAAGGCGATCTACGAGCAGGCCGGCCAGGTGCCGATCGTGCTGCGCAAGGAAAAGCCCGGCTTCGTTTTGAACCGCCTGCAGGCCGTGCTGCTGGCGGAGGCCTTCCGCATCGTCGGCGAGGGCGTCGCCAGCGCCGAGGATGTCGACAAGACGATCCGCGATGGCCTGGGCCTGCGCTGGTCCTTCATGGGGCCGTTCGAGACGATCGAGCTCAACGCGCCCGGCGGCATCCCCGATTACTGCGCGCGCTATTCGGCCTCGCTCGATCGGATGGTGAAGTCGTCCGAGGGGCTCGGCAATCCGTTCGACACCGCGACGGTCGAGACCGTGATGAGCGAGTGGCGCGGCGCGCAGTCGCCCGAGCGGGTGAAGCGCCTCAGCGACTGGCGCGACACGCGGCTGGCGGCGCTGCAGGCGCACAAGCGCGCCTCGGTCGCCAAGCCGGAATGAAAAGCCTCAGCCGTCATTGCGAGCGCAGCGAAGCAATCCAGGGGCGGCCGCGCTCGACGTCCTCCTGGATTGCTTCGCTGCGCTCGCAATGACGATGAGCCGACAGACGATACGAACAGCCGAAAGGACACCTCCGCCATGGCGAAGAACCGCAAAGTCATCATCACCTGCGCGGTCACCGGCGCGATCCATACGCCGTCGATGTCGCCGCATCTTCCGGTGACGGCCGAAGAGATCATCGACGCGGCGGTGGGGGCGGCCGAAGCCGGCGCGGCTTTGGTGCATGTCCATGCGCGCAACCCCGTGACCGGCCAGCCCGACCAGTCGCCGGAGGCCTTCGAGCCGTTCCTGAAGGTGATCAAGCAGCGCTCGAACTGCGTCATCAACATCACCACCGGCGGCGCCCCGACGATGGGCGTCGAGGAGCGGCTGGGCCCCTGCGCGCATTTCAAGCCCGAGGTCGCCTCGCTCAACATGGGCTCGATGAATTTCGGGCTCTACCCGATGCTGGCCCGGTTCAAGGACTTCAAGCACGACTGGGAGAGGCCCTATCTCGAAGGCTCGAAGGACCGGATCTTCAAGAACACCTTCCAGGACATCGAGAACATCCTCACCACCTGCGCGGAGAACAACACGCGCTTCGAGATCGAGTGCTACGACATCGGCCATCTCTACACGCTGGCCCATTTCGTCGACCGCGGGCTGGTGAAGCCGCCCTTCTTCGTGCAGTCGGTGTTCGGCATCCTCGGCGGCATCGGGCCGCATCCGGAGGACGTCATTCACATGAAGCGCACGGCCGACCGGCTGTTCGGCGACCAGTACCAGTGGTCGGTGCTGGGCGCGGGCGCCATCAGCTGCCGATCGCCGCCATGGCGGTCTCGATGGGCGGCAATCTGCGGGTCGGTCTCGAGGATTCGCTCTGGCTCGGCCCGGGCCAGTTCGCCAAATCCAACGCCGACCAGGTCAGGGCGGCCCGCATGATCATCGAGGGGCTCGGCCTCGAAGTCGCGACCCCCGAGGACGCTCGCGAAGTGCTGCAGCTCAAGGGCGCCGACAAGGTCAATTTCTAGCCGGGGAGAGGCATACTGGACCGGGGGCCGGCCGCTCCCCGCGCTTCAGGATCTGCGCCGGCATCGAGGTCTGCGCTCGGCTTCAAGACAGCAACGGCCGGGGCGATGTCTCGCCCCGGCCGTTTGTTGATGTCGTCAGGCCAGCGACGGGCTCAGAACTCGGCCCAACCCGCATCGCCGCCACGGCTGTTGGCGACCTTCTTGGCCGGGGCCGGAGCGGGCCGGCTGCGCGGGGCCGACTTCGCCGCGGAGAAGGCCGATTCGGCGAGCTGGCGCAGGCGCGCGGGCTCGCTCGACAGGGGCGCGGAGCGAACCGCGGATCCACCCTCGGTCCTGAACGCGGCGACGAGGTCGTTGAGCTGTCCGATGCGGTTGGAGAGCGAACCGGCGGAGGCGGCGCTCTGTTCGGCGAGCGCGGCGTTTTGCTGGGTCATCTCGTCGAGATGGGCGACGGCCTGGCTCATCTCGTCGATGCCATTGGCCTGCTCGCCCGACGCCGCCGAGATGTCGGCGATGGTGGCGGCGACCTTGCGGGAGGCGCTGAGGATCTGCTCCAGCGCCTCGCCGGCCTGGCGGACGAGCTTCACGCCCTCGCCGACCTCGGTGTTGGAGGAGGAGATCAGGGCCGAGATGTCCTTGGCCGCCTCGCCAGAGCGCTGCGCGAGCGTGCGGACCTCGGAGGCGACGACCGCGAAGCCCTTGCCGGCATCGCCGGCGCGGGCCGCTTCCACGGCTGCGTTCAGCGCCAGCAGGTTGGTCTGGAAGGCGATATCGTCGATGACGCGGATGATGTCCGAGATCTTGGTCGAGGCGTCCTCGATCCGGGCCATCGCGTCGACGGCCTTGCCAGCGATGGCGCCGCCGGTCTGCGCCGCCTTCATCGCCTCGTCGGCGATCGAGGCCGCCTCGCGCGACGCCTGGGCCGAGGCCTTCACCGAGGCCGCGAGCTCTTCGGTCGTCGCCGCGGTCTCCTCCAGGGAGGAGGCCTGCTCCTCCGTGCGCTTCGACAGGTCGTCAGCGCCCATGTTGATCTCGCGGGCGGCGAGACCGACATCGGCCGAGGTGACCTGGATCGTCTTGACCGTCGAGGAGAGCCGCTCGACCGTCTCGTTGATCGCGCCCTTGAGCTCGGCGAACTTGCCGCGATAGGCGGCATCGACCCGCACCGTCAGATCGCCGGCGGCGACCGCCGAAAGCGTGCGGGCGAACTCGCTGGTGGCGGAATCCACCACCGCGTTGATCTCGTTGATGCCGGCGACGAGCTTCTGCATCTGCTCGTCGGCCTGGTCGATCTGCAGCCGCGCCGAGAAATCGCCCGCCGCCGCTGCCGCCACGACCTCGCCGACATCGCTGACGACCGCTTCCATCGACTGGGCCCGGGCCAGGCGCCGCTCGGCTGCGGCGCGCTCCTGCTCCTCGAGCGCGCGAACCTTGACCAGGCTCTCGCGGAAGATCTCGAGGGCCTTGGCCATCGTGCCGATCTCGTCCTCGCGGTCGGCGTGGCGAATGGTCGTGTCGAGATTGCCCTTGGCGAGTTCGTTCATGGCCGCGGTGGTGGCGACGATCGGGCTGGCGATGCGCCGGATGACGATCAGGATGGCGCCGACGCTGACGAGGGCTGCGAGACTGGCCAACGCGATCAGCAGGTAAAGGCTGCTGCGGTATTCGCTTTCGGCCGAGACGATGACGCTATTCGCACGACCGGCGATGTGGCCCGTCAGGTCTGCGATCGCCTTCTCCATTGAAGCGAGCACCGGTCGCAGCTCGCGCAAGCGGACAGCCGCTGCGGCCTTGTCGCCCTTGCGGGAGAGTTCGAGCACCTGCTCCATGCCAGTCCGGTAGGTCGGCACGAGGGCTTCATAGCGCTTCAATGCCTCCCGGCTCTGCGCCTGCACCAATACCGGTGCGAGCTTCACCCGCATCGCCTCGATCTCTGCGGTTTCTTTGCGGATGTCGTCCTCGTATCCCGCCAGTACAGCGGCATCGGTCGAATTGACATGCATGTTCAGGCGCAGATGTCGGCGGAGCAGTTCGGCCTCGATGTCGTTGCTCATCTGGACGGTGGGCAGGATCTGATGGACCGAGGATCGTCGTGTCGTCCCTCATGTCGCTCATGGTGTTGAGCGATTTCGCAACCGTCAGGGCCAGCACGGCGGCGAAGCGCCGCCACGATCCCGATGAGCGAGCTGCGGATGGTGATCTTCTTGAACATGGTGCGACTCCGAGGCAGGTCGTGATCGCGAGTCCCCGCTCCCGACGGCCACAACGAAAGGCATGTCTTGAAGCGACACGTGTCGCTACGGACAGGCTTGGATATTCCAGAGGACTTAAAGAACGATAAACCATGTTGTTCGCGATCACCTGTTACTGACGCTGAGTCAGACAAGAACTCGATGCGGGTCCATAAAGTGGAACGCGATCGACCGAACAACGCGCAGCGCCACTTCCCTTTGGCCATGGACGGGGCGAAGGGCGCGCGTGTCGTGCTTCCTCTGGTGGATCGCGTGTTTCCAGTGGCGTCCCAGCCAGCGATGCTCCCCCCAGCGGCGATCGCGCCTTCTCCGGCCGATGCGATGCGCTTATGGTCCCCGGTCAAGGGACCCGGGTGGATGCTGCCATGACGACCGTCGATCTCAATGCGGACCTCGCCGAAGGCTTCGGCGCCTATCGCTGCGGCGACGACGCCGCCATGCTCCAGATCGTGACCTCGGCCAATGTTGCCTGCGGGCTGCATGCCGGCGATCCCGAGATCATGGCGCAGGCCTTCTCGATCGCCAGGGAGCGCGGGGTCGCGGTCGGGGCGCATCCGGGTTTTCCGGATCTCTGGGGCTTCGGCCGGCGGCGGATTCCCTTCTCGACGGGCGAGATCGAGCGGCTCGTCGCCTATCAGATCGGCGCGGCGGCGGCACTCGCCAGCTATGCCGGCCATCGCATCACCTATGTGAAACCGCATGGCGCGCTCGGGAACATCTCCTGCGAGGAGCGGCCGGTGGCCGATGCGATCGCGCGGGCGATCAAGGCGGTCGATCCCGGCCTCGCCCTGCTGGGCACGGCGCTGACCGCCCAGGTCGCGGCCGGCGAGGCGGCCGGGCTGCGGGTCCATCAGGAGATTTTCGCTGACCGGGGCTACACCGAGGAGGGGCAACTGGTCGGGCGCCACCTGCCGGGCGCGATGATCACGGATGCACGGGAAGCCGCCGAGCGCGTCGTCGCGATGGTGCAGGAGGGGGCGCTGATCACGCTTTCCGGGCGACGGCTGCCGACGGGGATCGACTCCATCTGCGTCCATGGCGATTCCGACCATGCGGTCGCGACGGCGCGCGCGGTCCGGGCGGCGCTGGAGCAGGCCGGCATCCGCATCGCCGCCTTCAGATGAGCGACATGGTGGCCGCCGGCCCCGTCTTCCTCGATGCGGGCGAATCGGCGCTCGTCGTCGAGTTCGGCCGCAGCGTCGATCCCGCGCTCAGCGACCGCGTCCTGGCGCTCGATGCGGCGCTGGCGGCCGCGCCTCCCGAGGGCCTGCGCGAGCTGGTGCCGACCTATCGCTCGCTGATGATCCATTACGATCCGCTCCGGCTCGATCGCGCCCGGCTCGTCGGCCTGGTCGAGGAGCGGCTGGGAGCGGCGTCGGCCGACCTCCGGCCGGGCGCGCTCTGGACCATCCCGTGCTGCTATGCGCCGCCGCATGGCGAAGACCTCGCCGAGATGGCGGCGCTGCTGGGGATGCCGCCTGAGCGGGCCGCCGATCTGCACGCCGCGGCGCGCTACCGCATCTACATGTACGGGTTCTCGCCGGGCTTCACCTATCTCGGGGGGCTGCCGGAACCGCTGGCGATCTCGCGGCGGGCCCGGCCTCGCCCACCGCATGACAGCAAGGTGGTGCTGGTGGGAGGCGGCCTGAGCGCCATTGCCAGCTTTGCGATGCCGACGGGCTGGTATGTCGTCGGCCGCACGCCGGAGCGGCTCTATGCTCCGGAGCGGGCGAGCGCCTTCCTGTTCGAGCCGGGGGACAGCCTGCGCTTCGAGGCGATCGATCCCGCCACCTTCGCGGCGCTGGAGGCGCGCGCGGAGGCGGGCGAGGTCGTGGCCCGGCGGACGCCCGCATGACGGCCCTGCGCATTCTCTCCTGCGGGCCCGGCATCACGGTGCAGGATGGCGGCCGGCACGGCTATCTCCGCTATGGCGTGACGGTGGCCGGCCCGATGGACGCGCTTGCTCATGCCGTCGCCAACCGCGCCTTGGGGAACCGGGAGGACGCCGCGGCCCTCGAGGTCTCGCTCGGCGGCATCGAGCTCACTGCCGAGGAAGGCCCGCTGACGATCGCTGTCGCAGGGGGGGCCTTCCAGACGACACTCGACGACCAGCCCCTGCCGGCGGCGGTGGTCGCCACGCTCGAACCCGGTGCGAAGCTGCGGCTGCGCGCCGGCGCGGCGGGCATGTGGTGCTATCTGGCCGTCGCAGGCGACCTCGATCTCCCCGCCGTTCTCGGCTCGCGCGCGACGCATGCGCGCACGGGCATGGGTGGCCTCGACGGGCGGATGCTACAGGTCGGCGACCGGATTGCGGTCTCGCCGCCGGGCCGGGGCGCAGCGGATGGCGGGGCGATCGTCGCACCGCTGCTCGACCGGCCGGCCGACATCGTCAGGGTGCTGCCCGGCCCGCAGCAGGACTACTTCGCCGAAGACCAGGTGGCGGCCTTCCTGGCCGGGCCCTGGCGAATCTCGCCGCGCGGTGACCGCATGGCGTGTTTTCTCGAAGGCCCGGTCCTGCGCCATGCGGGGGGCTTCAACATCCCCTCCGACGGCGTCGCCATGGGCGCTATCCAGGTTCCCGGCGAAGGCCAGCCCATCGTGCTGATGGCGGACCGCCAGTCGACCGGGGGCTACCCCAAGATCGCGACCGTGATCGGCGCCGATCTCGGCCGCCTCGCCCAGGCGCGTCCGGGAACCGAGATCGCCTTCAGGGCCGTGTCGCATGGCGAGGCGGTCCGCGCCCTGGCGGAGCAGCGGGCGTTCCTCGATGCGCCGATCGCGATCGAGCCGCTCAGGCGGGACCGGTTCAGCTCCGAATTCCTGCTCGGCCGGAACCTCGTCGGCGGCTGGATCGACGCGCGGCGGCCCGGCTGAACGGGCGCGCCTCCGCTCCTCAGGCGGCCTCTTCGATGAAGGTCGCGACGAAGCGCACGAGTTCGCTCTGACGCGCCGTCCCGGTCTTGGCGAAGAGGCGCTGGAGATGGGTGCGGGCGGTCGTCCGGGCGATGCCGAGCTTCTTGGCGGCGACGACGGTGTCGAGGCCCTTGACGACGAGGCCGAGCATGCGCGCCTCTGTCGGGGTCAGCCCGCAGGCCTCGGCGACCTCGTCGACCTTGCGGTCGATCATGCGCTGCGGGTCGTCGACGGTCAGCACGAACACATCCATGCCGGCGCCGGCGAGATGAACGGCATCGACGATGGTCTGGCGGCCGCAGCGCAGGACGAGCGGCAGGCGGATCTCTTCCGAAGCCGCCCCGGAGCAGCGACGCTTCAGCCAGGTCTGCAGCCGCGCCGCGAAGAGCTTGTCCGAGCAGATCAGGCGCCCATTGCCGCCGAGGCCTTCGCGCGCCAGAGCCGCCGCGCTTGGATTGCTGAAATGGACGCGCAGATCGGCGTCGATGATGAAGAGCGGCTTGGCGCTGCCCGGCGCATGATCCTGCCCGAGTTCGGCAGGCGGCGGGAGCGGCTGCAGCGCCGCGGCGGAGGGGAGGCTGAAGATCATTGACATGCGAGGAGCATCCCCGAATGCGAGCATCGGCGCGGTCTCCTGGGGAACAGCAGGTTGGGATCCACCATGGCATTCCGTCTGGTTGGGCTTCCATCATTGGTCGCGGCGGGGCACGGCGCGGTTCAACGGGCCCGTCGATCGATCCTGCGCGCGCGCCGAATCGGCTAGCCTTCGCGTGCCCCCCGCTGGGCGAGAGGGAGAGACCGATGGATCTGAAACTGTCCGGGCGGCGCGTGCTGATCACCGGGGGATCGAAGGGAATCGGCGCGGCCTGCGCGCGCGTCTTCCTGGCCGAGGGTTGCTCGGTCGTGCTGGTTGCGCGCGACGCCGCGCGCCTGGCCGCGACGGCATCCTCGCTGGGCTCGGCCAACCGGGTCACGACGCATGCGGCGGATCTGTCGGCGGCGGCGGAACGGACGGCCCTGGCCGCAGCCTTTCCCGAGATCGACATCCTCGTGAACAATGCCGGCGCCATCCCCGCCGGCGGCCTGCTCGACCTCTCGATGGAGACCTGGGAGCAGGCCTGGGCGCTGAAGGTGATGGGCTATATCCACCTGACGCAGCTCTACCTCGCCGCCATGAAGGACCGGGGAACGGGCGCGATCGTCAACATCATCGGCGGCGCCGGGCGCAGCCCGCGCTATGACTACATCTGCGGCGGGACGGGCAATGCCGCGCTGATGGCCTTCACCGGCGCAGTCGGTGGACGCTCGGTCGAGTGGGGCGTCCGGGTCTTCGGGATCAACCCCGCCCAGACCCGCACCGACCGGATCATCTCGCTAAGCCGGACCCGGGCGCAGATTCGGTTGGGCGACGCGGAGCGCTGGGAA